>NZ_JBBCSV010000004.1:0-706303 GCF_037148715.1 Microbacterium sp. MMO-10
AGCTAAGCCTCACAGCGCCGATGGTACTGCAGGGGGGACCCTGTGGGAGAGTAGGACACCGCCGGACTTCCTTTAACAGAAAGGCCACCCAACGCAGGGTGGCCTTTCTGCATTTCTGGGTCTGATCGATTCAAGGCCGCCCTCACGGGCGGCCTTTTTTCGTGCGTGCGCAGGCCCGCGACCTCCGCCGCTGCGCGGCGGGATTCGCGTGCCCGCGCCCGCCCGGCGGGGCGCCGGCGCTCTCCGCCCGCCAGGCATCGACGTCGCGGCATGACGGGGCTACCCTGTCGTCAGACGGGTGGTTCGCCCGCCTTCCCGGTGGACGAAGGAGCTCGTGATGGACGCGATGATGATGGACTCGATGAAGAGCATGGACATGATGCCCGGCATGGAGGCGATGGACATGTCGCTCATGCAGGCCTGCATGGATGCGTGTTCGGCGTGCGAGCAGGCCTGCACGGTGTGCTCGACGCAGATGATGGACTGCTCGCCGGCCTGTATGAACTGCGCCGACATGTGCAACACGATGATGCGGTCGATGATGCGCATACAGGGGATGACCCCGGCGGTCATGATGTCGATGCTGGACGCCTGCATGGCGATGTGCCAGCTCTGCATGGACATGTGCATGCAGCACGAGGCGCACAGCGAGGTCTGCCGGATGTGCGCGGCCGCGTGCAAGGCGTGCATGGACGCCTGCATGGCCATGCGCGACTCGATGATCGCGGCGTGAGGCCGGGTCCTTTCGGCTCCCTGTGATCAGGGGTGCCGTAGGATCAGAGCATGCTCGTCGTTCATGACGCCCGTGCGGTGTCGAAGGAGGTCACCGGCGCTTTCCGCGCCGGTGGCAGAGGCTGACGCCCCGCCGGTGAGGTCCCTCACCGGCGCGTTCGTCGAGCCCGCGTGAGGAGATCCGCGGGTCCTTTCTCCGGTTGCGATCCGCAGCCGACCTCCGCGCCTGCCCGGCAGGCGTAACGACATCTCACAGAGAGCACGACATGCTTCCCATCGACGAGCGCGCCATCCGCGCTTCCTTCCGCAACGCCTCCCGCAAGGAGGCTTCCTCCCTGACCCTGCCGCCCGGCTTCGGCGAGACCGACTTCTCGGTTCTCGATTACCTGGGGTGGTCGGATCCCAAGATGCCCCGGCGCGCGTACATCGTCGCGCAGCGGGATGATGGCAGTTCGATGTCCGTGCTGCTGCAGCAGGCCGAGCAGCGCACGCTCGCCCGAGCCCAGTGCTCCTGGTGCGAGGACGTCACGCTCCGCAACGACGTGCAGTTCTTCGCGGCGCGCAAGGCAGGGCCGTCGGGGCGGCAGGGGAACACGCTCGGCGTGCTGATCTGCGCCAACTTCGGATGCTCTGCGAACGTGCGCCGACTCCCGGCACTGGCGTATGAGGGTTATGACCGCGAAGCGGCAAGGACGCAGCGGATCCTCCGTCTCCAGGAGCATGTGCAGGGCTTCCTGCGTGAGCTCGAGGCCTGAGCCCCGGGAGCGGGTGGCGCCGTGTCGTCGCCCGCTCCGCGGGTCGGCGCCGTGTGGGCGGAGGCGGTCAGACGCGGGCGACGTTGTAGCGCAGCGCGCCGATCGCGAGCACATCCCAGCGGGTGTGCACCGCCACGGGCTGCCCCGGCTCGACCTCGAGAGCCGCGCCGCCGGCGTTCCACAGCGACAGCGCCTCGCCGTCGAGCGTCGTGACCCGTAGGGTACCCGCTGCGCGGTCGACGTCGGTCACCAGGGCGTCGGTCCAGCCGGCAGCCGTGGCCGCCGCGAGACGCGCCTGGATGAGGTGCAGCGCGTGCCCTGGGGCGAAGGAGGAGCAGACGTCGCCGTGGTCGCACATGCACGCCACAGCCTGTCGCGCCGGAACGGGCGAGAGCTGAGCGCGGGGCGTGGTCACGGTGTTCTCCTCACAGGATCGGTCCGATCAGGCTACGTCCGGGCGTGTCGAGGCGGAAGCGGGCGTGAAACGTGCCGAAACATGGGGCGTGACACCCGTCGAACGCGAGGGCCGGATCAGCGCGTGATGAGGGTCGTCTCGATCGTGCGGGGATCCCGGTCGATGTCGTAGTCGCGCATCCACTCGGGCCGGATCGCGATGACGACGAAGCCCTCGGCGAGCGAGCGCGAGCCGGGGAACTGCGCGTCGTAGGCGGCGCCGAGCGCGCTCCGGTCGTCTCCCTCGAGCAGCTGGGTGCGTCCCTCGACCTGAAGACTGCGCACGGGTCCTGCGCCGATGACGAGGGCCGCGCGCGGCTCACGGCGCAGGTGCGCGACCTTGCGCGCCGACGAGGGCGCGTTCACGATCAGGGTGCCGTCGTCGAGGACGGCGACACCCACGAGCGCGGCCTCGGGAGCGCCGTCCGGCGCGGTGGTCGCCAGCACTCCCCGTCCTTCCCGGCGCACGGTCTCGACGAGGGTGCGCAGGGGAGCGGAGTCCATGCGCTCACGATAGCGCGGTCGCCTCCCGGCGCTCTCGGGAGCCGTCGCGGCGCCTCAGAGGCGGGGTGTGCGCGGAGGAGTCGTGCGGCGGTCGCCGGTCGCCTCGAAAGCGGCGGCGAGCTGCAGCAACCGGGTGTCGTCGTAGGCGCGACCGGAGATGGTCAGGCCCACGGGCATCGCGATGTCCGACAGCGTGCCCATCGGCACGGTCACCGAGGGGATGCCGAGGTGCCGCGGCACGATGTTGCCGTTCGCGACCCAGACGCCGTTGCGCCAGCCCTGGTCGGCGGAGGCCGGGTTGACGTCCATGTCCGCCGGGCCGATGTCGGCCATCGCCGGGTAGAGCACGGCGTCCAGGCCGAGCTCATCCATCCACTGCTCGAGGTCGACGCGACGGGTCTCCTCCAGGCCGCGCAGGCCCGCCTCCATGTGCGGGATCGCGGTCAGATCGGTCACCGGGTTCGCCCGGAACAGGTCGGGCAGCTCGTTGATGTCGTCATCGAAACCGGTGTAGCGGTCGGGCAGGGCGCCCGGGGGAGCCGGGAAGATCTCCGCCCCGTCGACCTGGGCCAGCGTGTTCAGCGCCGGATCGCCGTTGGCGCCGAGGAAGTCGTCCCAGCCCCAGGCGCAGAGCTCGATGACCTCGCTGCGCAGGAACGCAGGCGGCACGATCCCGCGGGTCGCGATCGTCGGCGCGCCGGCGCGGTCCCCCTCGTAATTGGTGACGGCGGGGAAGTCGACCTCGACGATCTCCGCTCCGGCCGCCTCCAGAGCGGCCCGGGCCGCGCGCCAGAGCTCCATGACCGTCTCGCGGGTCTCCACGCGCCGACCGGTCGGGCCGCCGATGCCGGTGCCGGTGCCCGCGTCGGGATCCGCGTTGATGTACATCTTCGGGACGCCGAACCGGACGCCGCGGAGATCCGCGGGCTCGAGTGCGACATAGGAGTCGGGTCGCACCTCGGATGCCGCCGGCAGCGGCACCCACGGCTGCGCCCGCCAGAAGTCGCCGCGCGTGGTGTGGTCGTCGGCGACGACGACGTCGAGGATCTCGAGCAGATCGGCGACCGAGCGCGCGTGCGGCACGACGACGTCCTGGGTCGGCACGAGCGGCCAGTTGCCGCGGACCGAGATGACCCCGCGGCTCGGGCAGTAGGCGACGAGCGCATTGTGGGACGCGGGGGCACGCCCGCTGGACCAGGTCTCCTCGCCCAGGCCGAAGGCCCCGAAGGACGCCGCGGTCGCGGTGCCGGAGCCGTTCGACGAGCCCGACCCGAACGCGCTGGTCAGCCAGTCGGCGTTGTACGGGCTCTCCGCGCGGCCGTAGACGCCGCGCTGCATGCCGCCGTTCGCCATCGGGGGCATGTTCGTGAGACCGAGGCAGATCGCACCGCCCGCGCGCAGCCGCTCGATCGTGAACGCGTCGCGCTGGGCGACGAGCTCGGCGAACGCGGGGGATCCGGCGGCCGCGGTCAGGCCGCGCACGAGGTAGCTGTCCTTGGCCGTGTACGGGATCCCGTCGAGCGGTCCCAGGACCTCGCCGCGGGCGCGGCGGGCGTCGGAGGCCTCGGCCTCGGCGCGCGCCTCCGGGTTGCGCACGACGACCGAGTTCAGCGCGGTCGCCGTGTCCGGGCCGTCGTAGGCGTCGATGCGCGCGAGATAGGCGTCGACCAGTTCGACCGACGTGGTCTCGCCTGCCTCGAGGGCGGCGCGCAGGCGGGCGATGGGGGTCTCGACGACATCGAACATGGGCGGATCCTTCGGGTGCGTTACCGCCTGTCCGCATCGAGGCGCCGGTCGTGCGGGCGGCCGGTCGATGCGGACGGGCGGAGAGGACGAGGGGTGAGCGGGTCAGGCGGTGAGCGTCGGCTGCTGCTGGGTGATGCAGTGGATGCCGCCGCCGCGGTCGAACAGGGGGCGGGCGTCGACGGTGACGACGCGGCGACCGGGGTAGGCGTCGGCGAGGATCTCCCGGGCGCGGGCGTCCGCGGTGTCGTCGCCGAACCCGCAGGCGATGACGCCGTCGTTCGTGACGAGGTGGTTGACGTAGCTCCAGTCGACGAAGCCCTCCGCATCCCGCAGGGTCGACGGCGCCGGAAGGTCGATGATCTCGAACGGGCGGCCGGCGGCGTCGGTCTCGGCGGACAGGTGCGCGCGCAGCGCGGCGGACACCTCGAAGTCGGGGTGATCCGGATCCTGCTGGGCGTGCAGGAGGATCTGGCCGGGGGAGGTGATCGCGGCGACGATGTCGACATGTCCGTTCGTGCCGAACTCGTCGTAGTCGCGGGTGAGTCCGCGGGGCAGCCAGACGGCCTTGGTGGCGCCGATCGTGCGGAGCATCTCCGCCTCCACGCGCCGGCGGTCGAGGTAGGGGTTGCGGCGGGGGTCGAGCTGCACCGTCTCGGTGAGCAGCACGGTTCCCTCGCCGTCGACGTGGATGCCGCCGCCCTCGTTGACGAGCGTGGACGAGACCAGTTCGGCGCCGACCTGCTCCGCGATGATCCGCGCGTGCTCGCCGGACTTCGTCCACGACGCCCAGGAGTTCGCGCCCCAGCCGTTGAACACCCAGTCGACGGCGCCGAGGACGCCGGGGCGGTCGGCGTCGACGACGAAGGTCGGACCGGAGTCGCGCATCCAGAACTCGTCGACGCCCGCCTCGAGGATCGTGATGTCGCTCGACAGCATGCGGCGCGCGCGGCTGAGCTCGCTCGGGTCCACGAGGATCGTCACCGGGGTGAACGCGCTGACGGCGTGGGCGACCGCGGTCCAGGTCGCGTAGCCCTCCTCGCGCAGGGCGTCGGTGTCGCCCAGAGTCTCGCCTTCGGCGGGGAAGGCCATCCAGACGCGGTCGTGGCGGGCGGTCTCGCTGGGCATCTGCCAGGGCATCGGTGCTCCTCGGATCGGTTCGCGGCACTTATTGAACAAGTGACCAACTAGCGATACGGTATAGCCTCATGAGCACCTCGTCAACCCCTCGGCCGAAGCGGATGCCGCCGGAGCAGCGGGAGCGCGCGATCCTCGACGCGGCGATCGCCCTCGCCCGGCAGAACGGGATCGCCGGGCTCACCGTGCGCACCGTGGCCGCCGCGGCCGGGGTGACGCCGGCGCTGGTCGCCCACTACCGCCCGAGCATGGACGCGTTCGTGGCCGACGTGTTCGGCGCGATCGTCGAGGCCGAGCGGGTGGAAGTCGTCGCGGCCGGGCGCGCGATCTCCGGCCTGCGGGGGCGCATCACGCGCATCGTGGAGACCCTCCTCGACGGCGAACGCGATGACGTGACCCTGGTCTGGGTGCAGGCCTGGGCCGACGGCGCGCGCAACGACGAGCTCGCCGCCCGGGTGCGCCGGGAGATGGACGGCTGGCAGCGCGACCTCGAGGCGATCGTCGCCGAAGGGATCGCGGCGGGCGAGATCTCCGCCGCGCACGCGGAGGGGGCGGCGTGGCTGCTGCTCGCCACGGTCGACGGCATGAACGCGCACTCGCTGGTGAAGTGGGCGCCCGAGGACCGGGCGGCGCTGGCGCGGCGCACGGTCGCGGCCGTCCTCGGGTAGCCTCCGCCTCTTTCGGTGCGGACGTCGCTCAGCGGGCGGGAGGCGTCACGGGTGCAGGATCCGCAGGGCCGCCGCCGTGTCGGACACCGTCAGCTGCGGCGGATAGAGCCCCATGACCGTGAGCGCTGCGGCGTGGTTCTCGGCAGTGGATCCCGCGCAGGCATCCGCGGCGATCGTCACGCGAGCACCCGCGTCCGCGGCGGCCAGTGCCGTGGAGACGACGCAGCAGTCGGTCGAGACCCCGGTCAGCACGATCGGAGCGGATCCGAGGATCTGCCCGATCGCCGCACCCCACTTGCCGAACGTCGGCAAGTCGAGCGTCGGGTGCGGCGAGAGCTCCCGCGCCCCGGGCACGAGATCGAAGAGCGGGTCGTCGGCCGGACGGTCGGCGAACGGCCATTCCGCGAAGTAGTCCCCCCAGGCGGTGCTCCGGTCGGCGGTGGGCAGCCAGCGGGTGACGAGCACGCGTCCGCCGGCGGCCGCCGCGAGTCGCCGGATGTTCTCGAGCGCCGCGGGGAACATCGGCGAGCCCCATGCCGAGTCCGGGGCCGCGAAGATGTTCTGCGGGTCGATCACCACCAGCCAGGGCAGCTCGGCGGGTTCCGCGCGGCGCGCCGTTTCGTCTCGGTCGCCTCCGGCGTCCTCGCTCAACGACCCCGGGGAGTCAGCCGCATCCGTCACGCCTGCTCCTGACGGCGGATCCTGCCCACCCGGCCGAACCAGGTGACGACGAATCCGAGCACGAGAGCGAAGAAGACGCCGAGGTTGGCGTAGGCCCAGTCGCCGTCCTTGCCGCCGATGAGGCCGAGGAAGTACCCCTGCCAGTTGTTCCACGGCGCCGCGTCGGCGAACCCGTTGATCACGAAGCCCCAGCCGATGATCGATGCCACGACGAGCGTGGCGATCGAGAGGACGTCCCAGGCGCCGTAGCGCCCGCTCGGGTCGAACAGCGCCGCCTCGTCGTAGTCCTTGCGACGGCGGAGGATGTCGGCGATGAGGATCCCGGCCCATGCGGCCATCGGCACGCCGAGCGTGATGAGGAACGACTGGAAGGGGCCCAGGAAGTTCTGCGCGAAGAACACCACGACGATCGTGCCGATGGTGAGGATCACGCCGTCGACCGCCGCTGCGGCCGGCCTCGGGATCCGGATCCCGAGGCTGAGCAGGGTGAGACCCGACGAGTAGATGCCGAGCACCGCGCCCGAGACCAGCGTGAGGATCGCGACGATGAGGAACGGGAACAGCGCCCAGTCCGGGAGCAGCGAGGCGAGCGCCCCGATCGGATCGGCCGCGACGGCGGCGCCGAGCTTGTCGTCCGAACCGGCGAGGAGGAGACCGAAGAACACCAGCACGATCGGGGCGACGGATCCGCCGATCGTGTTCCAGGCGACGATCTGCGTGTCCGACGCGGTGCGCTTCTGATAGCGGGACCAGTCGGCGGCGATGTTGATCCAGCCGAGCCCGAAGCCGGTCATCACCATGACGAGCGCTCCGATGGTCTGGGCGAGGGTGCCGTCCGGGTGCGAGAAGGCCTTGTCCCAGTGGATGCTCGAGAACGTCAGGATCAGGAACAGCACCGTGAACGCGCCGGTCAGCCAGGTGAGCACCGACTGGAGCCGCATGATCGTGTGGTAGCCGAGCACCGATGCGCCGACGATGAGAGCGGCCACGAGGATCGTCGCGATGATGTTCACGGCGACGTCGCCGCTCTCGCCCACCCAGCCGAGCCGGTGCAGGACCGTGGTGGTCGCGAGCACGGCGGTGATGGTGAGCGACGTCTCCCAGCCGATCGAGGTGAGCCACGACACGATGCCGGGGATCTTCTGCCCCTGCACGCCGAACGCGGCCCGCGACAGCACCATGGTCGGCGCGGATCCGCGCTTTCCGGCGATCGCGATGAGCCCGCACAGTGCGAACGACACCACGATGCCGATGATCGCGACGACCGTCGCCTGCCAGAGCGAGATGCCGAAGCCGAGCAGGAACGAGCCGTAGGACATGCCGAACACCGACACGTTCGCGGCGAACCACGGCCAGAACAGGTCGCGGGGCCGCGCGGTGCGCTCCGATTCGGGGACGATTTCGATGCCCCGGCTCTCGATGAGGGTGCCGGCTCCGGTGCTGCGCTCTGCGGACATGGCAACATCCTGGCAGGCAGGAGGGTGACGGAGGCGGATCCCGGCGGTTTTCGGGGGCGGTCTTCGTCGTACTGACGCCCCGTTCGGCGCAGACGGAGTTCCTCGAGAACCCGATCGCCGTCCGATGCGGCGAGGCGGTACGATAACGCCGACCCGTTGATCCGGCGCGGCATCTCTGCTCGTGACCGGGCGCCCGTAGGCTTCCGGGTCGGAAGGATCCGCCATGGACGCCGCGCGCATGCATGCCGCCTCGCCCGAATCCGCCGCGATCGTCGACGCCGTGCTCGACTACTCCCGCCGCCGGATGCTCGCCACCGATGTGCCGCTGGACAAACCGCAGCCCGAAGCCGAACTGCGACGCCTCGTGGGCGCGACGATCACCGACGCCGGGCTCGGCGGCCAGCGCGCGCTCAGCGTCTTCGAGCACATCCTCGCCCCGGCCTGCCTCACCACGAGCCACCCCAACTACCTCTCCTTCATCCCCAACGCGCCTACCGTGGCGGCCATGGCGTTCGACCTCGTCGTCTCGGCCTCGGGGCTCTACGGCGGCAGCTGGCTCGAGGGCGCCGGAGCGGTGCACGCCGAGAACGAGGTGCTCTCGTGGCTCGCCGCCGAGTTCGGGCTGCCCGAGAACGCGGGCGGCGTCTTCGTGCAGGGCGGCACGATCGGCAACCTCTCGGCGCTCGCCGCGGCGCGCGACAAGGCCGGACGGCGTCTCGACGCGGCCGGCACGCCCCGGCCCGCACGGTGGAAGCTGGTCTGCAGCCTGGAGGCGCACTCCTCGAACAAGTCGGCCGCGAAGATCATGGACGTCGACGTGATCGCGGTGCCCGCGGGCGCCGACGGCAAGCTGCACGCCGACGAGGTGCGCGCCGCCCTGGAGGAGCACGGGGACGCGGTGTTCGCGGTCGTGGCGACCGCCGGATCCACCAACTTCGGCATCCTCGACGACATCGCCGGCATCGCGGCGCTCAAGGACGAGTTCGAGTTCTGGCTGCACATCGACGGTGCATACGGGCTGACAGCCATGCTGGCGCCGGAGGCCAGGGCGTGGTTCGCCGGCGTCGAGCGGTGCGACTCGCTCGTCGTGGATCCGCACAAGTGGCTGTACGCGCCCTTCGACTGCTGCGCGCTGCTGTACCGGGATCCGGCCGACGGCCGTCTGGCGCACACGCAGCACGCGGAGTACCTGGACACCCTCACCGACACGGATGAGTTCAGCCCCTCGGACTACTCGATCCAGCTCACCCGGCGCCCGCGCGGACTGCCGCTGTGGTTCTCGCTCGCGACCTACGGCGTGGCGGCGTACCGGGAGGCCGTGAGCTCGACGCTCGCGCTGACCCGGCGGATCGCCGATGAGATCGCCTCCCGCCCCGAGCTGCGCCTGGTGCGCGACCCCGAGCTCTCGGTGGTCGTGTTCGAGCGCGAGGGCTGGGAGCGCGCCGACTACGACCGCTGGTCGGACGAGCTGCTGCAGTCGCAGCGCGCCCTGGTCGTGCCGAGTTCGCACGCCGGCCGGGTCAACACGCGCTTCGCGATCCTGAACCCGCTGACGACCTTCGAGGATCTCGTCGGGATCCTGGACACGATGCGCTGAGTCGCGGCGGGGTGGTTCCGCGATCGGCCTCCCCGAGCAATTCCGCAGGACGGATCCACTTCCAGAGGACGAATCGCGAGGATTCATCCTTCAGAAGTGGATCCTTCCTGCGGGTTGAAAGCGGATCCGGCAAGGGCGCCGGCTCAGCCTGCGAAGAAGGCCTTGGCGACGGCGGTGAGGTCGTGCAGGTCGCTCACACCGGCGAGCTCGCGGGCGGAGTGCATCGACAGGATCGGGATGCCCACGTCGACCGTGCGGATCCCCAGCCGGGTGGCGGTGATCGGTCCGATCGTGGATCCGCAGGGCACGTCGTTGTTCGAGACGAACTCCTGGGTCACCACACCGGCGGCGTCGCACCAGCGGTGCCACGCGGCCGCGCCCACCGCATCGGTCGCGTAGCGCTGGTTCGCGTTGATCTTCAGGATCGGACCGGATCCCAGCACCGGCTGCACGACCGGGTCGTGCCTGCCGGCGTAGTTCGGGTGCACCGAGTGCCCGACATCGCTGGACAGGCACCAGGAGGCGGCGTACGCGCGGTGCACATCGACGGCGTCGGCACCGAGCCCGGCGTAGATGCGCTCCAGCACATCCTCCAGGATGGGGCCGGCGGCCCCGGAGCGGGATCCGGATCCGAGCTCCTCGTGGTCGAAGGCGGCCAGCACCGCGATCGCCCGCGGCTCGTCGTGCGCGGCGATCTCGCCCAGCGCCACGACCCCCGCGTGCACCGAGGCGAGGTCGTCGAGTCGTCCGCTCGCGAAGAACGCGTCGTCCTTGCCGAACACCGCGCCGCGGGCACTGTCGGCGGTGACGACGTCGAAGCCGCGGATCTCGAGCGGATCCACCCCCGCTGTGTCGGCGAGCTCTCCGAGGACGTCCGCCGACTCCGGGTCGCCCAGGCCCCAGACGGGCTGGGTCTCGACCTGCTTGTCCAGCGCGAGGCCGTTGTTGACGCCGCGGTCGAGGTGGATCGCGAGCTGCGGCAGGCGCAGCAGCGGTCCGGTCGCGGCGAGCACGACCCGGCCGTCGGCGAGGGCGAGGCGGCCGGCGAGGCGCAGCTCGCGGTCGAGCCACGAGTTCAGCAGCGGTCCGCCGTAGACCTCGACGGCGGCCTGCAGCCAGCCGCGGGATCCGGTCGTCGGACGGGGCTTGAGCTTGAAGCCGGGGGAGTCGGTGTGCGCGCCGAGCACGTGCACCGGGGTGGTCGCCGTGGCCGCCGGCGGCACGACCCAGGCGATCGCCGCGCCGTCGCGCACGATCACGAACCGGCCGCCGGGCTGCGCGGGCCAGGCCTCGGTCTCGTCGAGCCGGGTGAAGCCCTGGCCCTCGAGGCGCCGGGCGACCTCCTCCGCCGCGTGGTAGCTGGAGGGAGAGGCGCTGACGAAGTCGGCCAGATCCTCGACGTGCGTACGGGGGTGGGCGGCGTGGGACATGAGGATCCTTCCGAGGGCGTCCTTCGATCGTAGCCGCGCCCTCCGAAAGCTCCCGTCGCGGAAGATGTCGCGCCGATGACGGGAAAGCGGCAGAAAATGCGACGGGAGCGGATCCTGGGGGACCGCTCCCTGCACTTCCAGGATACCGCCCGGGGTGGGGCTTGCGGCAAGGGCCCCCCGCCGAGGCAGACTAGGTGGCTTCGCCCTGGAATCGGAGGATCCGTGCGCCCTGAAACCCACCCCGACCAGCCCTTCGCCGCCGCCCCGTCGCCCCGCGCCCCGCAGCCGCCGGACACCCGGTCGGTCTTCGCCCTCCCGCCCGTGCTCGCCCGCAAGTCCGCCCCCGCGCTCATCGCCGCGGACGACGCCCACCTCGCCGCCGTCCGCGGACGGCTCGCGGAGGAGATCGCCGCGCTCGAGGATCGCCTCACCCGCCTGCGGGCCACCCACGCGCGGCTCGGCCAGGAGACTCTCGACCGCGACCTCGAGATCCACCGCACCACGTCGCGGCTGCAGCTGCTGCGCCGATTCGGCGTCGACCTCTGCCTCGGGCGGATGGTCGTCGCCGGATCCGGCGAGCGGCCCGCCGAGCGGATCTACATCGGACGCATCGGGCTGTCGGATGCCGCCGGGCGCCGGCTGCTCGTCGACTGGCGGGCGCCCGCCGCCGAGCCCTTCTTCGCCGCCACCCACGCCGACCCGGCGGGGCTGGTCAGCCGTCGTCGCTACCGCTGGAGCTCCGGCCCCGGGAACGAGCGACGCATCACCGACTACTGGGACGAGGTCTTCGACCCGTCCGCGGACGGGGCGGGGGACGCCGCGGCGGCGCTCGACGACCAGTCCGCCTTCATCGCGAGCCTCGGCGCCTCGCGCTCGCCGCGGATGCGCGACGTGCTCGCCACCATCCAGGCCGACCAGGACGCGATCATTCGCGCGTCGTCGCGGGACGCCCTCGTCGTCGACGGCGGACCGGGCACCGGCAAGACCGTGGTCGCGCTGCACCGCGCCGCCTATCTCATGCACGCCGAGCAGCGGCTCAGCCACGGGGGGATCCTCTTCGTCGGCCCGCACCGTCCCTATCTCGCCTACGTCGAGGATGTGCTGCCGAGCCTCGGCGAGGACAGCGTGCGGGTGTGCACCGTGCCCGACATGGTGCCCGAGGGACGCGACGGCGACCGCATGGCGGAGGAGCCCGACCCGCTCTGCCGCTCGCTCAAGTCCGGCTCACGTCTGCTCGATGCGGTGGCCGCCGCGGTGCGGTACCACGAGCAGGCGCCCCGCGATCCGCTGCTCGTGGAGACGCCCTGGCGGGACGTGGTCATCGAACCGGATGCGTGGGCCGAGGCGTTCGACGCGCCGGCACCGGGCACCGCGCACAACGACGCCCGCGACGAGGTGTGGGACGCGCTGATCGGAGCGCTCGTCGAGGACCACGCCGACGACGACCTGCCCGCTCGGGCCCTGGACCGGTCGCTGCGGCAGAACACGGCGCTGCAGCGGGCGTTCGTCGCGGCCTGGCCCGTGCTGGATCCGGCGGGCGTCATCGCCGATCTGTGGGCGGTGCCCGCCTTCCTGCGCGTCTGCGCGCCGTGGCTCGGCGACGCGGAGCGGGAGGCGCTGCGGCGCGAGGACGCCCGCGCCTGGACCCGTCAGGACCTCCCGCTCCTCGACGAGGCGCGCGCGCTCATCGGCGATCCGGCGGGGGCGCGCCGGCGTCGACGCCAGGAGGCGGTCACCGCCGAGGAGCGGGAGTATCGCGAGCGCGTGCTGGACGAGCTGCTGGCCGCCGACGACGACAAGGAGAGCGCGATCACCGGGTTCTTCTTCGGCGAGGACAGCGCCGGGGTGCGCGAGATGCTCCTCGACGAGGAGGCCCTGCCCCGCCGGGATCCGGATGCGCTCGCAGGCCCCTTCGCGCACGTGATCGTCGACGAGGCGCAGGAGCTCAGCGATGCGGAGTGGGCCATGCTGCTGCGCCGTGCGCCGTCGCACAGCCTGACCATCGTCGGCGACCGCGCGCAGGCCCGGCACGGGTTCGGGGAGACCTGGGCCGACCGCCTCGCCCGGATCGGCCTGCGCCGGGTCGCCCAGGCGTCGCTGCGCATCAACTACCGCACGCCGGAGGAGGTCATGGCGGCCGCCGAGCCCGTCATCCGGGCCGCGCTGCCCGATGCCAACGTGCCCGTCTCGGTGCGCGCGAGCGGCATCCCGGTGCGATACGCGTCCGCGGCGGAGCGCGACCGGATCATCGCGGAGTGGCTGGCGGCGCACGCCGAGGGGATCGCCTGCGTGATCGGCGACGACAGGCCGTACCGGGACGCCCGGGGCGCCGTCGAGCCGCGGGTGCGCCTGTGCACGCCGCTGACGGCGAAGGGCCTGGAGTTCGACCTCGTCGTGCTCGTGGATCCGGAGCTCCTCGGCGAGGGGATCGAGGGCGCCGTCGACCGCTACGTGGCGATGACCCGCGCGACTCAGGAGCTCGTCGTGCTCACCGGGGAGCGCTGACCGGCGGAAGCGAGGACGACCGCCGCGGGCTCACAGGTCGGCGCCGACGAGCGCCTCGCCCAGCGGCGTGCGCAGGTGCATCATCCGGGCGCCGTCGCGGGTGCTGTCGATCAGGCCCGCATCGCGCAGCACCGTGAGGTGGTGGGAGGCGGTGGAGACCGCGATCCCCGCCCCCACCGCCACCTGGGTCGTGGTCCGCGGCACGTGCGCGGCGAGCAGGATCCCCGCGCGCACCGGCCCGACGAGGGCCTCCAGGGCGCGCACCCGGTCCTCGGTGTCGGCCGCCCAGCCGGCCGTCACTCCGTGCGCGGGGTAGAAAAGCGTCGGCTGGGCCGGCGGCTCGGTGAGCACCATGCAGCCCCAGGACGACATGACGGAGGGGACGAGCACCAGGCCGCCGCCCCGGCAGTCCACGTCCTCGCTATGCCGTCGCAGCCGCACGCGCACGGAGCCGTCGCCCCATCCGACCTGGGGGTGCAGGGCGGATGCCATGGCGGCGAGCCCCTCGGTCGCGATCGTGCGGGACCGCACGGCGATGTCGGATCTCAGGATCCGCTCCAGCTGCGGCCAGACCGGCGCCATCGTGCAGTCCCAGACCTCCTCCCAGGCGTCGGCGATGATCGCGCGCGCCCGCGCCGGGTGCTCCTGCATGCGGCGCAGGGACTCCTGGCGACGGCCGGAGGAGCGCGCGATCATCTTGCCGAGGTCCACGCGCATGCCGGCGAGCGGGGCCTCCCGCAGCGCCGCGAGCTCGTCGTCGGGCCCCAGGTCCCAACGGGCGGTGGTCGTGACGAAGTCGGGCATGTAGCCGTCGGCGCCGATCACCGGCGCGAGCACGTCGAACGCGTGGCGGGGCAGTCGCCCGCGCACGCACTTGAGCCAGCCCCAGGCGAGCGGATAGTGCTCCGGGCGCAGCAGCACGCGCACGGCGTGGGCGAGCTCATGGCCGGGCGAGACGCCGAACCGCACGGCCTGGATGTCGCCGGGGCTCAGGCGGAAGTCGACCCGGTGGTGCTCCCACTCGACGCCCTCCATGTTTCGATCCACATCGAAACTCTACGACGTGGATCCGAACCCGGGGAGAGTGGGAGCACGCCACCGAGAGGAGCACGACATGAGCATCATCGCACCCGAGATCGCCGTGATCACGCCCGAGGAGATCCGCCTCGGCACGGGCGACGGACGGCGCTTCGAAGGCGCCGAGCACGGCGCCGCCGTCTCGTACTTCTACGTCGACAACCAGCCCGGTCAGGGGTCTCTGCTGCACTGGCACCCCTACCCTGAGACCTGGGTCGTGATCGAGGGCGAAGTCGCCTTCACCGTCGGCGACCGCATCATCACCGCGACCGCGGGCGACACCGTGACGGGGCCCGCCTTCGTGCCCCACCGCTTCGAGAACGTGGGATCGGGCACCATGCGCCTGATCGGGATCCACGCCTCGGCCGTGATCATCCAGACCGTGGTCGACTGACCACAACCGCAGAGGAGCAGAACATGTCGTTCCAGGCATATCTCGACGCCGTCGAGACCAAGACCGGGCTCACGCCGCGCCAGATCGTGGACCTCGCCGAGGCGCAGGGCTTCGGCCCCGGCACCAAGGCCGCCCCGATCCTCGAATGGCTCAAGAGCGAATACGACCTCGGACGCGGACACGGCATGGCGATCGTGCACGTGATCACCAGGGGCCCGACGATCAGCACGAAGCACGTGGGAACCGATGGCACGCACCGGGATGCCAGCGATACGCTCTGGCTCGACGGCAAGGATTCGAATCCGGACCGCGCCTGAGACCCCGTTCGTCCCCGTTCAGCAAGGAGACCGGCACATGGCCGTTCGCGCCGACCTCAACATCTCCCTCGACGGGTACGCGTCGACCACCGATCAGACCCCGGAGAACCCCTTCGGGGACGACTGGGGCCGCCTCGTCGCGGCCTACACGGCCACCCGCACGTTCCGGGAGCGCGTGCTGGGCGACCTCTCCGGCGCGGGGACCACGGGCGTGGACGACCGCTACGGCGCCGAGTACTTCGAGGACATCGGCGCCGAGATCATGGGTGCGGGGATGTTCGGCCTCCACGACTTCCCCGACGATGCGGAGTGGCGCGGCTGGTGGGGCGACGAGCCGCCTTTCCGCTGCCCGGTCTTCGTCCTGACGCACAGCGCGGGCCGGGAGCCGATCGCCTTCGACAACGGCACGGAGTTCCACTTCCTCGACGCGCCGCCGGCCGAGGCGCTGGCGCTCGCGACCGAGGTCGCCGGCGACGCGGACGTGCGCATCGGGGGAGGGGCCAGCACGGTGCGCGCGTTCCTGGCCGCCGGCCTCGTCGACCGTCTGCACGTCGGCATCACCCCGATCCTGCTCGGTCGCGGGCAGAACCTCTGGGCCGACCTGCGCGGCCTCGAGGACGGCTACACGGTCACCAGCGAGGTCGCCGAGAGCGGTGTGGTGCACGTGACGTTCGCCCGCGGCTGAGTCTGCGGGCGGCCGGGACACGACGGGTCGAGGCTGCGCTCGCGGTGTGTGCGGGGAGCGCCGGGGCCGGGCCAGGCCGCGTGACGGGATCCGGCGTCGCGTCAGGCCGCGTGCCGGGATCCGGCGTCGCGTCAGGCCGCGTGCCGGGATCCGGCGTCGCCGGTGCCGTTCGCTTCCGGCCTGTCGGCCGCGGGCTCCTCGGCGTCCTCGACGTCCTCATCGGACGGAGCGGATCCGGCCTTCGGGGGGCGCGACTCGCGCCGGGCGTAGATCGCCCTCGATGCGTCCGACAGCGGGCTGCGCAGGAACAGCAGCGAGACGCTGATCCCGATGAGCGCGGCGAACAGGGCCGCGAGCCACCAGAACTCCCGGAAGATCGGGAAGAAGAACCACAGGATCCCCAGCGGCACGAGGAACGCCAGCAGGCGCAGCACCGAGTACACGAGAAGGGGAGGAAGTTTCACGACCCCAGTCTAGGAGGGCGCGTTCGGCGCGCGCTGTGAGGGCGCTATGCCGAGCTTCTCCATCGGATGTGCGGCAGCCGGGCGTTCGCCGCACGCGGGCCGCCGGGCCGGGACACGACCTAGACTGGAACCGTGGCACGTTTCCTCGTGATCGGCGGTTTTCTGGCCGCGGTCTTCTGGGTGTTCAGCATCGTCGACTGCGTCGTGCAGCCGGCGAGCCGTCACCGCGGCGTGCCCAAGGGCGTGTGGATCGCGATCGTCGTGCTCATCCCGGTGATCGGCGGACTGCTCTGGTTCACGATCGGGCGCACCCGTCGTGGGCGCACCGCCGACGAGGAGCGGTACCTGCCGCTCGACGACGCGGATCCGGCCCGTGCGAATCCGGCCCGTCGCATCAGCGCGGCCGAGCAGGAGCGGCTCATCAAGGAGCTCCAGGACGAGCTCTCCCGCCTCGACGATCGCGGCGACACCGATTCGGCCGGCCCGCGCCCGTGACGGCGCCCTCGCACGCTCCTGCCGCCGACGCGGCCGTGCGGCTGCTGACGACGCTCGTGGAGCACGGCGTCCGCGACATCGTGCTCTCGCCGGGCTCCCGGTCTCAGGCGTTCGCGCTCGCCGCCGCCGCCCTGGCGCGCTCCGGATCGCTCCGCGTGCACGTGCGGATCGACGAGCGGGTGGCGGGGTTCACCGCCCTCGGGATCGGTCGTGAGTCCGGCGCTCCCGCGGCCGTGATCTGCACCTCCGGGACCGCGGCGGCGGGGTACCTGCCCGCGGCGATGGAGGCGTTCCACACCGGGGTCCCGCTGATCCTGCTCACCGCCGACCGACCGCCGGAGCTGCGCGGCGTCGGCGCGAACCAGGCCACGGTCCAGCCGGGGATGTTCCGCCCGTGGGCGCGGCTGAGCGTGGACGCGCCCGTGCCCGGCGACGCGGATCCCGCCGTGTACGCCGCACTCGCGGAGGAGGCCGTGACCGTCGCCCTCGGAGCCGCGGGGGAAGGACTCGACGGCGTCGCCGGTCCCGTGCACCTGAACCTGCCGGTGCGGGAGCCGCTCTCCGGCACGCTCCCGGATCCGCTGTCGGCGAGCGCCGGCCCGCTGCCGCGCCCCACCGGGGCGGAGCCGATGCGGATCGCCGCCGGCGGGCGGACCCTGGTCGTGGCGGGCGCCGATGCCGGCCCCGACGCCGAGCGCCTCGCCCGCGAGGGCGGGTGGCCGCTGATCGCCGAGGTGGTCAGCGGAGCCCGTTTCGGGCCGCACCTCGTGCCCGCGTACCGGGAGCGCCTGCGCGACGCCCCGCTCGCCGACCGGATCCAGCGGGTCGTCGTGCTCGGGCATCCGACGCTCAGTCGCGAGGTCGCGGCCCTGCTGCGCCGCACCGACCTCGAGATCATCGCGGTGCGCCGAGGCGGCGAGCGGCTGAATCCGTCGGGCACCGCGGTCGACGCGCGGGCGATCGAGGTCGAGCCGGGACCGGCGGACGCGGAATGGCTCGCGGCGTGGACGGCACCGACGGCGGTCGGCGGCGGGGCGGCGGATCCCGATGCGGGCTCCTCGGCCGACGTACCCCTGGACCGGCCCGCCCTCGTGCGGGCGGTGTGGGCGGCGACCGGCCCCGCCGACCGGCTGCTGTTCGGCTCGTCGCGGATCGTGCGCGTGGCGGACCAGCTGCTCGACGGCGCCGAGGCGCGCGTGCACGCCAACCGCGGGCTCGCCGGCATCGACGGCACGACCGGCACGGGCATCGGCATCGCCCTCGCCGCGCAGGCAGGGGGCGCCCCCGGCACGGTGCGCGTGCTGCTCGGCGACCTGTCGCTCCTGCACGACGTCGGATCCCTCCTCCTCCCGGCCGATGAGCCGGCGCCGCGGGTGCAGGTGATCGTCGGCAACGACGGCGGCGGCACGATCTTCGACGGCCTCGAGGTCGCCGTCTCGGCCCCGTCGGTCGATCTCGACCGCGCGTTCTACACGCCGCAGTCCGTCGCGCTCGGTCCCCTCGCCGCCGCCTACGGATGGACCCACGTGCGCGTCGGCACCGTCGCCGAGCTGGAGCACGCGCTCGCCGCGGAGGTCGGAGGGCCGCAGCTGATCGAGGTGCCCCTGGCCCGCTGAGCGGCGTCGCTCCGTCGAAGGCGCGCGGCTTCGTCGAGGGCTCACGGGGACCCGGGCCGGTGCGGAACTCAGTCGATTCCGCGGGCGGCGCGGTCTCCGAGGCGCGCGTTCGGTTCTGACGGAGTTCCGCACCCCGTGCCGTCGTGTCCGGCATCATGGGGGCATGAGCCAGCACTCCGCCGGGTGGACCGCCCCCGCCGCAGAAGTCCTCCGCGTCCCCTCCGCCGGACTCGCCGGGGTCGACCCCGATGCCACTCCGGGGTTCCAGGGGGAGAAGGCCGACGGTGCGGCGTCGCTGGCCACGGGGCTGGCCGCCCTCGGCGACCTGCAGGAGCGGCTGTTCGCGCGGTCCGCGGTGGGCGAGGCGCAGGCGAGCGTCCTGCTGGTGCTGCAGGCGATGGACTCCGCGGGCAAGGGCGGGATCGTCCGGCATGTGGTCGGCGGCGTGGATCCGCAGGGCGTCGAGCTCGCGGCGTTCAAGGCGCCGACCGCCGAGGAGCTGCAGCACGACTTCCTCTGGCGCATCGAGAAGCGCCTGCCCGCCGAGGGCAAGATCGGCGTGTTCGACCGCTCGCACTACGAGGACGTGCTCATCGGCCGGGTGCGCTCGCTCGCCCCGGCCGAGGAGATCGAACGCCGCTACGACGCGATCGTCGACTTCGAGAAGCGCGTCGTCGAAAGCGGGACGCGCATCGTCAAGGTGATGCTGGACATCTCCCGCGACGAGCAGAAGAAGCGCCTCATGGAGCGTCTGGCCCGGCCTGAGAAGCACTGGAAGTTCAACCCCGGCGACACCGACGAGCGCCTGCTCTGGGACGACTACATGGCCGCCTACGACACCGTCTTCGAGCGTACGTCGACCGACGCCGCGCCCTGGTACGTGATCCCCGCGAACCGCAAGTGGTACGCCCGTCTCGCCGTGCAGGAGCTGCTGCTCGCCGCCCTCCGGGACATCGATCCGCAGTGGCCCCTCGCCGACTACGACGTCGACGCGGAGCGCAAGCGGCTCGCCGCGAGCTGAGGCGGATCCTCTGCCCGCGGTTCAGGCCAGGGCGTCGACGATCGGGCGGAACTTCACCCGCGTCTCGAGCATCTCCGCCTCGGGGTCGCTGCCGGCGACGATTCCCGCTCCGGCATAGGCGGTGAGCCCGATCGGCGCTCCACGATCGGACCCGGCGACGTCGAACTGGGCGCAGCGCAGGGCGATCGCCCATTCGCCGTTGCCCTGCGCGTCGATCCAGCCCACGGGGCCCGCGTAGCGTCCCCGGTCGAAGGGCTCGAGCTCGCGGATCGCCGCGATGGCCGCGTCGGTCGGCGTCCCCGCGACGGCGGCCGTCGGATGCAGCGCCGCGGCGAGGTCGAGGGCGGACGCGCCGTCGCTGAGGCGGGCGCGCACGTCGGTGGCGAGATGGAACAGGTTCGGCAGCTCGAGGATGAACGGTCCGCCGTCGGCGTCGAGCGCGGTCGTGTGCGGGGCCAGCGACGCGACGACGCTGCGCACCGCGAACGCGTGCTCGTCGTTGTCCTTGGGGCTGTCGGCCAGCGCGGCGGCCGCGCGGGCGTCGGTGACCGCATCGGCTCCGCGCGCGGTGGTCCCGGCCAGCACCCGGGCGGTCACCACGCCGTCCTGCGCCGTCACCAGGGTCTCCGGGCTCGCGCCGATGAGGCCGTCCACGGCGAACGCCCACGTGTCGGGGTACTCGGTGCTCAGCGCCCGCACGAGCCGGCGCAGATCGGATCCGGCGGGCACCGTGCCGACGAGGTCGCGCGCGAGCACCACCTTGCCGTACCGGGCGTCGGCGATCGCGGAGAGGGCCGCCCGCACGGACGCCTGATAGCCCTGCGCGGTCTGAGCGCCCGGGCCGAGGGTGCCCGCCCAGTGCGGGCCGAGCGCGGTGGGGGCCGGGGCGGTCGCGGCGCCCGCGTCGGCGTCGGCGTCGAGGCCGGGGTCGTCGGCGTCGCGGATCCGCGTGATCCAGGTGCGTCCGCCGTGGCGCCCGATCACGGTGCGCGGCACGATCAGCACGCTGTCGGCGGCCGACGCCTCGTCGAACACCAGTGCCGCGAAGGCGACCAGCCCGGTACCGGGCAGCCGCACCCCGTCGTCGACACGGGCGGATCCGCGGATCTCATCCCAAGCGCGACTCAGGGCGGCGGTGCGGGGCTCGGCGCCCCGCGACACGCGCACGACCCGGGCGACGTCGGCGCCCGCCGCGACGATCCCGTCGCCCCGGCGCAGCCAGGCGCGGGGATCCGCTGGGTCCGCATAGCCGAGCAGGTCGTCGGCGAGGTCGAACTCTCGCGTCTGAACGACCAGGCCGGCACTCACGGATCCAGCCTATTGCGTGCCGCGCCCCCGCCGTCGCGCCCGGCCTCCGACCGCGAGACCGATGCCTCGTCACGAGACCGACGATAGGCCGCAGGGTCTCGTGACGCAGGATCGGTCTCGCGGTGACCCGCGCCGCCGGGAGGCGACCCGCGCCGGCGGGAGGGTGACCCGCGCCGGCGGGACGATGACCCGCGCCCCCGGGAGGGTGACCGCGCCGGCGGGACGGTGACCCGCGCCCCGGGAGGGTGACCCCGCCGCCTAGAGTGTGACCGTGACTGCCGAACGCCCTGCATCCGGAACCGAGATCGTCTTCCAGTGGCGCAAGTGGGACGGATCCCCGCACTGGCGCCACGAGTGCGTGTACCTCGGCGCCGACGACTGGGGGGACTGGGTGGGGCAGCCCGCGGGATGGGGCAGCGAGCGCCCCGCCCGCTCGTTCACGGCCCCGGGGCCCAACGTCACCCTGGTGCCGCCGAGCGGCGACTTCGCCCTGACGGTCAACCGCGACCACCCCCACGGCATGCGCATCTACATCGATCTCGCGTGGGACCTGCGCGCCGTCGCGGAGCAGGATCCGGAGGCGTCCACCGCCGGTGTCCCGGTGCTCTTCACCGGCATCGACATGGATCTCGACGTCGTGCGCGTCGAGGGGGAGCGCGGCACCTGGATCGATGACGAGGACGAGTGGGACGAGCACCGCGTGCACTACGGCTATCCCGCCGAGGTGCAGCAGCGGCTGGAGGCGCTCGCGGCAGAGCTCGAGCAGCGCGTGCGCGCGCAGGTGCCGCCGTTCGACGACGCGACGGCCGATGTCTGGCTGGACCGGCTCGCCGCGCTCGCTCTGCCCTCCATTCCGAGTCGTCTCCCTGAGCACGAGCTATAGGTCGTGCTCAGGGAGACGACTCGGAATGGACGGCCGCGTAGGCTGGACGGGTGAGTGCGAACGAGCAGCCCAACCGCGCCGACCTCGGCAAGGATCCGTCGCGCGTCAGCGGCATGTTCGATCAGGTCGCGGCCGGCTACGACCGCACCAACACCGTGATGACGGTCGGCAACGACGCGCTCTGGCGGGCGGCCACGACCCGCGCGGTCGCCCCGAAGAAGGGCGAGCGGATCCTGGATCTCGGGGCGGGCACGGCGTCCTCGTCCGCCTCGCTCGCGCGCAGCGGCGCCGACGTGGTCGCGGCCGACTTCTCGCCCGGGATGCTCGCGGAGGGGAAGCGCCGGCACGGCGACCTGCCGAACCTCAGCTTCGTCGAGGCCGACGCCATGAACCTCCCGTTCGAGGACGCGAGCTTCGACGCGGTGACCATGTCGTACAGCCTGCGCAACGTCCAGGAGCCGAAGAAGGCGATCGCGGAGCTGTTCCGGGTGACGAAGCCGGGCGGACGCGTCGTGATCAACGAGTTCTCCACGCCGCCGGCGAAGCTCGTGCGCGGGTTCTACAAGCTCTACAACTCCCAGGTGCTGCCGCGCGTGGCCCGCGTCGCCGGCACCAACGGCGAGGCGTACGACTACCTCAACGAGTCGATCCGGGAGTGGCCCGACCAGCGCACCCTCGCCGCGTGGCTGCGCGAGGCCGGGTGGATCGACGTGGCCTGGCGCAATCTGTCCTTCGGGATGGTGGCGCTGCACCGCGCCCGCAAGCCGCGCGCCTGACGGGCCGCGCTCACCCTCCGGCGTTCGCAGGTAGGCTGGATCCGTGACTTCGAGCTCCGCCGCCACGGGTTCGCGCCTCGCGAGCCGTCTCGGTTTCAGCGACCGCGTCTTCGTCGGTCCCGCCGCGCGCAAGCTCGCCCGCGAGGTCGAGGCGGGCCTCGACCTCGTCGAATCCGGTCTCGCCGAGGATCTGCACGTCGCCGACGCGCTGGCCGATGCGACCAGCCGCTACCTGTACGAGGCGGGCGGCAAGCGGGTGCGCCCGGTGCTCGCCCTGCTCACCGCGCAGCTCGGCGGGGGCAATCTGCCCGCCGTCGTCGACATCGCCAAGGCGCTCGAGCTGACGCACCTCGGATCGCTCTACCACGACGACGTCATGGACGGCGCCGACCGCCGTCGGGGCGTACCCGCGGCGCACGCGGTGTGGGGCAACAACGTCGCGATCCTCACCGGCGACATCCTGTTCTCCCGGGCGCTCAAGCTCATGTCCGGCCACGGCGACCGTGCGATCCGGCTGCAGGCCGACACCTTCGAGCGTCTCGTGCTCGGTCAGATGCACGAGACGGTGGGCCCGCAGGAGGACGACGACCCGATCGAGTTCTACATCCAGGTGCTCGCGGACAAGACCGGATCCCTCATCGCCGCGGCGACGCAGGCCGGCGTGATCTTCTCCGGCGCCCCCTCCGCCTTCGAGGAGCCGCTGCGGGTCTACGGCGAGAAGGTCGGCGTCGCATTCCAGCTGCTCGACGACGTGATCGATCTGTCGTCCAAGCCCGAGGACACCGGGAAGGTGCCGGGGACGGATCTGCGCGCCGGCGTGCCGACGATGCCGTCGCTGCTGCTCGGCGTCGAGACGGATCCCGTCTCGGTCGCCCTCGCCGCCGAGATCGACGAGGGCGTGCAGCGCATCGCCGCGGGCGAGGATCCGTCGATCCTCGACGACGCCCTCGCGCGCCTGCGCGATCACGACGTCACCCGCAAGACGCTCGACCTGGCCCGCAGCTGGACCCAGGGCGCGATCGACGAGCTCGACGTGCTGCCCAAGGGTCCGGTGCGCGAGGCGCTCACCCGATTCGCGCAGTCGCTCGCCGACCGCAGCAGCTGACGCACGCTCCGCCCGCATCCCGGGCAGCCGAAAGGATCCCCATGACCAAGCTCAGGCTTGCCATCGTCGGCGCCGGCCCCGCCGGCATCTATGCCGCCGACCTCCTGCTGAAGGCCGAACGCCGCTTCGACGTGTCGATCGACCTGTTCGAGAAGCTGCCCGCGCCCTACGGCCTGGTGCGGTACGGCGTCGCCCCCGACCACCCCCGGATCAAGGGCATCATCACGGCGCTCCGGGACGTGCTCGACCGCGGCGACATCCGCCTCTTCGGCAACGTGGACTTCGGCACCGACATCACGCTCGACGATCTCAAGCGGCACTACAACGCCGTGATCTTCGCGACCGGGGCCCGCCGCGACACCGACATGGACATCCCGGGCGTCGACGCGATCGGATCCTACGGCGCCGCCGACTACGTCAGCTGGTTCGACGGGCATCCCGACGTGCCGCGCGAATGGCCCCTGGACGCCGCGAGCGTCGCGGTGATCGGCAACGGCAACGTGGCCCTCGACGTGTCGCGGATGCTGGCCAAGCACGCGGAGGACCTGCTCGTCACCGAGGTGCCGGCGAACGTGTACGAGGGCATGAAGGACAGCGCCGTCACCGACGTGCACGTGTTCGGACGCCGCGGCCCGGCCCAGGTGAAGTTCACGCCGCTCGAACTGCGCGAGCTCGGCGAGCTGCGCGACGTCGACATGGTCGTCTACGACGAGGACTTCGACTACGACGACGCCTCGCGCGACGCGATCGCGAGCAACAAGCAGGTCATGGTCATCGACCGCGTCCTGCAGTCGTGGCGCAAGCGCGATTCGGTGAACAACGCCGGAGGCACCGCCTCGCGTCGGCTGCACCTGCACTTCTGGGCGCGCCCGGTCGAGGTCCGCACGGACGACGCGGGCCGCGTCGCCGCCCTCGTCTACGAGCGCACCCAGCCCGACGGCAACGGCGGTGCGGTGGGCACGGGCGAGCTGCGCGAGGTGCCGATCCAGGCGCTGTACCGAGCGGTCGGGTATTTCGGATCCCCGCTGTCGGGAGTGCCCTTCGACAAGAAGCACGGCGTGATCCCGAACCGCGAGGGACAGGTGCTCGCGAAGGACTCGAACCAGCGCGTCCCCGGCATCTACGCGACGGGCTGGATCAAGCGCGGACCCGTGGGACTGATCGGGCACACCAAGTCCGACGCGATGGAGACCGTGCGTCACCTCATCAACGACCAGGGCTCGTGGTGGCAGCCGGAGGACCCGTCGGAGGCGGCGATCCCCGCGCTGCTCGCCGAGCGCGGCGTGCGCTGGACCGACCTCGACGGCTGGCACCGCCTGGACGAGCACGAGATCGCCCTCGGCGCTCCCGAGGAGCGCGCCAGGATCAAGGTCGTGCCCCGCGAGGACATGGTCCGCATCTCCCGCGGGGAGTGACCCGCTCGCACCGCACGCCTTCCGGCCCGGGCCGGGATCGACGCGACGCTAGTTCTTCGCGGTCACCACGACCGTGAACACGACGTGCGCGCCCGATGCGCTGTTGTCGAGCGTCACCGTCGTCGTGCCCGTGGTGATCGGGGAGAGCCCGGGGTTGAACTGCGCGGATCCGTCGTCCTTGCCGGGCGTGAAGGACACGATGGTCGGATCCTCGATCTTCGCGGTCCAGCTCTTGAAGTCCTCCGTGTCGCCGGTCAGCACGATCACGTTGTCGAGCGGCACGGACACGGTGGTTCCGTCGACCGTCTTCAGATCGGCCATGATCGGCGGCAGCTGCTGAGCGCTCGGGCTGGGGCTCGCGGACGACGAAGCCGCCGGCGTCGTGGTGGCGGGGCTGCCGGCGCTCGAGCAGGCGGCGAGGCCGAGACCGGCGGAGGCGATGAGGACGCCGGCCAGCAGGGCGGACGGAAGGTGCGGACGGCTCATGGATCCTCCTCGGTGCGGTTCTGGCCCCAGCGTAGAGGACACGCCCTGCCCGGGGGAGTGGTCCGACGGCCTCCCTTCACAGGACGGCGCCCGGCCGCGTCGCTACGCTGGGGGCATGACCGTCGCATCGGATCCGCAGACGTGGATGCCCGACGTGCTCGGCGACGAGTTCGAGCAGCTCACCCTGCCGCTGGGCTCCGACGACGAGGGCGAGGTCGTCGCGACGCTGGTGCGGGCGCTGCCCGAGCGCACCGTCTGGCGGAGACTGTTCGGGGACGGGCGCGCGCTCGCCGACACCGATGTGCTGTACGTGCACGGCTGGTCGGACTACTTCTTCCAGAAGCGGCTGGCGCGGTTCTGGACGGCGCGGGGCGCGCGCTTCTTCGCCCTCGACCTGCGCAAGTACGGCCGGAGCCTGCGGCCGGGGCAGACGCCCGGGTTCATCTCGGATCTCGCGGAGTACGACGCGGACATCGCCGCGGCGCTCGCCGCGATGCAGGCGGAGCAGCCCCGGGGGGCTCCGCGTCGTCTGGTGCTGCTCGGACACTCCACGGGCGGACTGACGCTGAGCCTCTGGGCGGCGCGCAACCCCGGCATGGCGTCGGCGGTCATCCTGAACAGCCCGTGGCTGGAGTTCCAGCTCTCCCGCTTCACCCGGGAGACGCTCGCCCCGCTCGTGAGCTTGCAGGCCAAGCGGCGCCCCCTCGATCGCGCCCCGCAGGTGGACCTCGGGTTCTACACCCGCGCGCAGAACGCGGTCGCGGATCCGGACGACCCGGTGGATGTGAACCTGGCCTGGCGGCCGGAGCAGACCATGGCCGTGCACGCCGGGTGGCTGAACGCGGTCCTCGCCGGGCACGCGGCGGTCGCGTTCGCCAGGATCACGATCTTCTCGCCGCTCCACGCGATCGATGCGCCGACGCCCTTGAAGTCGTAGCGCTGCTCGATCTCCTTGCGGGCCTGGTTGAGGGCGTTGTCGGCCTCCTGGCGATCCACCTTGGACACGATGTCGAATGAGCTGTCAGCCATACAGGCAGTGTAACGAGCGGCGGCGCGGCGAGTAGCGTGAGGGAGCGTGACCGACCTCCTCCCGCACCACGACGGATCCGCGCTGCACGTCTCGGACGACGCCCCGGCCCTCGGCGACGTGGTCCGCGTGCGTCTGCGCGTGCCGGCGGGCTACGGCCCGCTCGCCGCCGTGCGCACCCGCTCGAACCCCGACCACGAGCCGGAGTGGACCGACGCCGAGCTGCTCGGATCCGCCGACGGGTGGGACTGGTGGGAGGCGCCCGTCACCGTGCGCAACCCGCGGCACGGCTACCGCTTCCTGCTGCAGCACGAGGACGGCCGGATCGAGTGGCTGAACCAGACCGGGATCCACCGGCTGGAGACCCTCGACGCCGAGGACTTCGCGCTCGTCGCCGAGCCCGCGCCTCCGGCCTGGCTGCACGGGTCGGTGATGTACCAGGTGTTCCCCGATCGTTTCGCGCGGTCGGCGCAGGCCGACGCGCACCCGACGCCGGACTGGGCCGTCCCGGCCGCGTGGGACACCCCGGTGGATCCGGTCATGCCCGGTCGCGTCCACCAGTTCTACGGCGGCGACCTGCCCGGGATCGTCGAGCACCTCGACCACCTCGTGCGGCTCGGGGTGAACCTGCTCTACCTGACCCCGGTGTTCCCCGCCGCGTCCAACCATCGCTACGACGCCTCGAGCTTCTCACGCGTGGATCCGCTGCTCGGCGGCGACGAGGCCTATGCCCGCCTCATCGCCGAGGCGCACGCCCGCGGCATCCGGGTGATCGGCGACCTCACCAGCAACCACTCCGGCGACCGCCACGAGTGGTTCCGCGCGGCGTTCGGCCACCCCGGCGCGCCGGAGGAGGAGTTCTACTACTTCACCGACGCGGACAACACCGAGTACGAGTGCTGGCTGGGCGCGAAGAGCCTGCCCAAGTTCGACTGGTCGAGCGAGGAGCTGCGCGCGCGCTTCATCACCGGCGAGGACTCCGCGGTCGCCCGCTGGCTGAAGCCGCCGTTCGGCGCCGACGGCTGGCGCGTCGACGTGGCGAACATGACCGGGCGGCTCGGCGCGATCGACCTGAACGCCGAGGTGCGCCGGCTGCTGCGCGACACCGTCCGGGGGATCAACCCCGACGCCATCCTGCTCGGCGAATCGACGAACGACGCGACGAGCGACCTGCAGGGCGACGGCTGGGACGGTGCCATGACCTACCCGTCGTTCACCCGTCCGGTGTGGGCCTGGCTCAGCGCGCCGACCGGCGCGCCGTATCTCACCGCCGAGGGCGAGGAGCGCACGGAGAGCTGGTTCTTCGGGATGCAGGTGGGCGGGATCCCGCGATACACCGCGCGCGACTTCGTCGACTCGATCACGCGCTTCACCGGGGGGATCCCCTGGCGGGTGCGGCTCGGCAACATGCAGCCGCTGGACACGCACGACACCGCGCGGTTCGCGACGAACGCGGCCGCCGGCACCGTGCCGGTCGCGGTCGGCCTGTCGGTGACGCTGCCCGGGCTGCCGGTGGTGTTCGCGGGCGACGAGTTCGGCCTCACCGGCGCGGACGGCGAGTCCAGCCGCACGCCGATCCCGTGGGGCACCGAGGACGAGGCGCACACGGCGGAGCGCATCGCGCTGTACCGCGATCTGGTGGGGCTGCGCCGTGCGCACCCGGTGCTCGGCACGGGCGGGCTGCGCTGGCTGCACGTCGACGACGAGTGCGTCGTGTTCGTGCGCGAATCGGCGGCGGAGACCGTGCTGGTGCTCGCGGCTCGCGGGGATGCCGATGTCGAGCTCCCGCCGGGTGCGCTCGCGGGTGCCTCGGCCGCCGCGCCGCTGTTCGGCGATGCGACGCTTGCGGTGGCCGGGGACGGCGCTGTCGCCCTGGTCGCGGAGGGCCCGGCGTTCGCGGCATGGGCGCTGCCCGGCGTGGCGACTCCCGGCCCCCGCTGAGCGCGCCCGACGCGCCCCGCGCGCCCTCCCGCTCGGACGCGGGAGCGCTCGTAGGCTCGAGACATGGCTCGGATCGGCGGTCGCAGCACTCCGCTCGCGTGGCTCGCCGGCGTGGTCTGCGCGGGCGTCGTGGCCGGCCTCATGTACCTCGCGGCGCCCATGGGCCCCGTGATGCTGAAGTATTTCGGAGATCTGCTGGGGCGCTGACGCCGGTCCACCGGTCGCGGAAGGAGTGCGGGGCGACGTCCGGCATCAGCGGTTCCCGGCATGCCTGCGCCCTGCGGCGACGAGCCGGAGTTAGCCTCGGAGCACCGCATCCGCGATGGAGGAGCACCCATGAGTGACCACGAGGTTTCGAAGCCGGCGCAGGCGCACGACGTCGACGACGCCGTGGCCGCCGCGTCCGAGGCGGACGCCCAGGCCGCCGCCGACGCGCAGGACGCCGCGCCGACCCCGGCAGACCCGACCGCCGAGGCGTCGCCGGAGCCCGAGGCAGAGGCCGCGCCCGTGGCCGAGCCGGTGACCGAGCCCGAGCCGGTGGCCGAGTCCGAGCCCGCGCAGCCCGACCACGCCGCTGTCGCGCAGAGCGCCAACGAGAGCCTCGCCGAAGCGGCGCGCGCCGCCGACGCCGCCTCCGAGGCGGGCGGCGCGGCGACCGAGCAGGCGCCTGCGGAGCCGAAGCCGGTGGAACCGAAGCCGGTGGATCACGACCTCGCCGCCTTCGAGGAGGCCGAGGCCGCGTACCCCGGAACCTTCGGCGGCACGTTCACCCCGCCGGCACCCACCGTGGCGGAGACGACCGTCATCGAGAGCCCGACCACCGCCGTCGGCGTCGATGACGACGCCCGCACCCAGGTGCTCGTCCCGCCGCCGGCCACCGTCGTGGCCCCCGCGGTCGTGGCCCCCGCCGCGGTGATCGACGCGCCCCCGATCTTCGTCCAGGCGCCCGAGGCGCCCCGGGAGCGCGGCAACCGCGGCGCGATCTTCGGCATCGGCCTGCTGGCCGCGATCGCGTTCGCGATCCTGTACCTGGGCACCGCGCTCGGCATCGCCGCGATCAACGGCACCGTCACGACGGACAACGTCGGCACGGTCGTGCTCGACCAGCTGAGGACCGCGGGGCTCTGGGTTCCCGTCGCCGCCTTCGCGATCGGCTTCTGGCTGCTCGGCGGCATCATCAACCGCGGACGCTGGGGCTTCTGGGTCGTCTTCGGCATCATCGTCGGCGTCTTCGCCTACGGCGGGCATGTGCTCGGCGCGATCGGATCGGTCGAGTTCTGGAAGCTCGGCGGATCCGAGATCTCGGGTCTCGCCGCCGCTCAGCTGCTGTCGCCGCTCGCGATCGCCGCCTTCGTCTTCGGGCGCGAGCTCACGATCTGGTTCGGCGCCTGGGCTGCGCGCACCGGCGCCCGCCGCACCGCTCAGAACGAGGAGGCGCAGCGCGAGTACGAGCGCGTCCTCGAAGCCGGTCCCCAGCTGCCCTAGCGGCCGGATCCGGCCCGCACGGCCAGGAGTGCATCACGGACGACATCACGCCGAACCCCCGCGAGCCGGAGCCCGCGGGGGTTCGCCCTGTCCTCGCCTGGGTGATCGGCGTCGTGTCCTTCTTCGCGCTCGTGATCATGGGCCTCGGGGCGCTGAGCCTCTTCGCCGAGCAGGACATCATCTCGGTGCCCCGGCTCGGTCAGCTGCCGGGCGTGCTGGGCATGGTGCTCGGCGTGCTCGTGTTCGCGCTCGCCCTGTGGGCCGTGCTCGCCGACCGGCGCCCGTCGTTCGTCGCGACCGTGTTCCTCGCCCTCGGGGCGGCGCTCGCGCACCTCGGCGGAGTGTGGGCGGCGGCGGTGGCCGAGGGCGCCGGTGCGGTCGGCGCGACCGCCGCCGCGGGACAGCTCGTGCTGGGAGGCGCGAGCGCGGTGATCGTCGTGGCGGCGCTCATCGCGGCCTGGCTCGCGATCGCGCTGCGGCGCACGGCGGCGCGCGCACCGCGCTGGCCCTGGGAGAAGGACGACGACGGGGCGTGAGCATCCCGCGCCCCGGGATCCGCGGCATGTCGTCATCCGCCCGGGATCAGGTCCGTTGACCGGGAGAGGGCGGATCCGGCCGGATCCCCCTGTTCTGGGTCGATCGACCTCCTCCCGGTCAAGACGTCCACCGGCCGCCGGCAGCTTGCCACCCGGTCGAGACGTCCACCGGCCGCCGGGCGCCGGGGACCGGGCAGGGGGCCGTGTCGCGGATCTCGCGTGCCGCCGCCTCCCGGGCGTGTCCGCCCCGTACGCTGGAGGCGTGGAGCGCTCGCTGGAGACGCAGGTGGACCAGGCCGTCGAGGCCTGGCTGCGCTGGGTGCCGCGCTGGGAGCCCGCGACGCATCGCGGGCGGGTCGCTCCGTGCCGTCGCTGCCTGGGATCGCCGGTGCTGTCCGCCGCAGGCATCGGGGCCAACGTGCCGCACGGCGTGCAGCACGGGCTGTCCACCCGGATCAAGGGCATCGTCGACCACGCCGTCGCCGAATACACCGCGCGGAACCTGCCGATGCTGCAGGGCGAGCTCGACCAGCAGGCGGCCCGCAACCGCGCTCGCGCCTATCGGCCCACGGAGGACCTCGAGCCGGAGTACGAGGGCATGCCGCTGGATCCGGATCCGGTGCCCGGCGCCCCGTTCCTGTTCACGCTCGCCGGGATGGCGGACGAGGACGCGGGGGAGCTGCCGCCGCTGCCGCCGCTCAGCGATGAGGCGAAGGCGGCCCTGCGCCACGAGGTCGCGCTGGCCGACGACTACGCGAACGTCGTGGGCCGCGAGATCTGCGGCCTGCTGCTGCGTCACCGGCTGCGCGTGCAGGCCGCGATCTCGGAGTACGTGGAGCCGCAGATCGAGGCGATGCTCGCCGAGCTCACCGAGGCTCTGGACTCGCCCTTCGATCCCGACACGCTCTGACGCCCTTCGATCTCGGCACGCTCTGACGCTCCGGGGTGGCGAGCGGGTCGGATCCCTCGCCCGGGTGGCGCGATCGCGCAGCCGAGCGTTCGCTGGGAGTCCGGGGTGCGGCTGGCGTCGGCGTGTTCGCATGGCTATCGTTTTTCGATAGATACAGATCGCTTTTCGATAGGAGCCCCATGCAGCCCCGGATCACCGCCTCGCTCAAGGCGCTCATCGTCGTCCTGCTCGCGCTGCTGCTCTCCACCCAGGTCTTCCTCATCCCCGGCGTCGCGCTGCTCGCCGCCGAGCGCAACCCCGACCTCGCCTACTTGGCGGTGCCGGGCATCGTCGGAGGCATCGTGCTCGTCGCCCTCATCGAGATCGTGCTGATCTGCGTCTGGCGGCTGCTCTCACTCGTGCGCGAGGACCGGATCTTCAGTCAGGACGCGTTCCGGTACGTGGACGTCATCATGGCGACGATGGCCGCGTCCGCGGTGCTCATCGCCGGTGCGGTGGTGGTGCTCGCCTTCGGCCGGGCCGTCAACCCGTCGATCCTCCTGCTCGGCGTCGTCGGAGTCGTGATCGGCATCGCCCTGGCCCTCCTCGTCGGCGTGATGCGCGGTCTGCTGCGCAAGGCCCTCGAGCTCGAGCAGGATCTCTCCGAGGTCGTCTGATGCCCATCGTGATCGATCTCGACGTGCAGCTCGCGAAGAAGAAGATGAGCGTGCAGGAGTTCGCCGACGCGATCGGGATCACTCCCGCGAACGTCGCCGTGCTCAAGAACGGTCGCGCCAAGGCCGTGCGCTTCACGACGCTCGACGCGATCTGCCGGGTGCTGGAGTGCCAGCCGGGTGAGATCCTGCGCTGGATCCCCGAGGAGGACGCATGACCGCGCCCTGGGCGGCCGACGCGATCTCGCGGCTGGACGACGACACCCGCTGCCCGGTCTGCGGCGCCGGGGTGACCGGATCCTCATGCACCGTCTGCGGGGCCGACTTCCGCGGGCCCGAGGCGCTGGGCGTGTGGCGGGCGTCGCGCGACGCGGCGGAGGCGCTGCGGCGCCGGGAGCTTCTCGTCGCCGGCCTGCCCCGGGTGAGTCCCGCGGACCGAGACGCCCGGGCAGGCGCCCCGGGAGGCGCAGCGCAGGTCCAGGGCGTCGACTCCGTCGCGGGCGGAGCCGGTGGCGAGGTCGGTGGGTCGTCGCCGTCGCCGTCGCCGTCGGCGTCGGCGTCGACGATGCTCGGGCCGCGGCCTGCTGCGAGCGGCGACTCCGGGGGAGATGCCCCGCTGCAGTCGCTGCTCTCGCTCGCGGGCGCGGGACTGGTCAGCACGGCGGCGATCGTGTTCAGCTTCTTCACGCCGGATCTGCTCGAGGCGGTGCGCACCGCGATCGTCGCGGCGACCGGGGCGCTGTTCGCTCTCGGCGCCGTCGTGCTCGCCCGTCGCCGGCTGCGCTTCTCGGCCGAGACCGTCGCCGGCCTGGCCCTGGTGTTCGTCGCGCTCGCGGCGCACGGGGTGGTGACCGCGGCGACGGGCATGGACCCCTGGATCCTCGGCGCGCTGCTGACCGCGGCGGCGTCGGGGACGCTTCTCGCGTTCGCCGGACGCGCCGGCCTGCGTCTCTGGCTCTGGGCGGGGGTGGTCGGGCTCTCGCTGGCTCCCGCGATGCTCGCCGGCGTCGCCGGGGCCGGAGACTGGGCGCCTCTCGCGTTCATCGCCGCCGCGTTCGTGGCGAGGGGAGAGGTCGCCCTGCTGCCGCGGATCGGGGCGCGCTTCCCGGATCCGCGCGCCGAAGGCTCTGCGGCGGCGATCGTCGACGATGCCGCGACACCGCCGGGCGCACGGAAGGAGCCCGCGCCGGCGGATCCGGCGCGGGAGGAGCTCCCCTCGTCGCCGTCCGCCGAGACGGCGCCCTCGCGCCGCCCCACGGCCCCGTTCGCTGTCGAACGCGGCTCGCTGATCGCCGTCCAGGCCTTCGCGATCGCCACCGTGCTCGCGATCAGCGCGGGGCGCCTGGTGCTGTTCTCGGGCGGTGTGCCCGTGCTCGCGCTCGCCGCGGTGCTCGTCTGCGTGCATGCGCTGCTCTCCGCCCGGCAGGGGGCTGCGGCGGGATGGAGCATCGTGGCCGGCGTCGCCGGTTCCGGCGCACCGGTGCTCGTCGCCCTGAGCGTCGCGCCCGGGATGAGTGTCCCCTGGTTCCTCGTGATCTGCGCCGCCGGCGTCGGACTCGGGCTCGTGCTGCTCGGCGCGGTGCTGCCGCTGCCGCGCGGGGTGCGGCCGGTCGCGGTCGCCGCCGGGGCGACGGGGGTGCTGGCGGTGGCGCTGCTTCCCGGGGTGATGTTCGCGGCGTTCGCCGGCGTGACCACGCTCTCGCGACTCGCCGTGCGGTCCGAGTCCCCCGCCGCCGTGCCGGTGCCGGAGGGCGGGTGGGCGTTCGTCGCGAGCCTCGCCATCGGGGCCGCGGCGCTGGGGGGCGTCGCGGTGCTGTCCGGGCGCCGGAGGAGCGCGATGTTCCGGAGGACCTTCGCGACCCTGGCGATCCTGCCCGCGGCGCTCGCCGTGCTGGCCGTCGGAGGGTCGGGACTGCTTCCCGCCTGGTTGCGCATCGGCATCCTCCTGGCCGCCGGGGTCGCGATCGCGCTGGCCGTGCGCGTGCCGCGGCCGCGGGTCGGCGAGCTCGCCCGGGCGCTGCTGATCCTGGTCGCCCATCTCGACGTGCTGCTCGCCGCTCTCGTCGGCGCCGCGGATCCCGTCCTCATGCCGCTGGCCGGGACGGTCACCATCGCGGCGCTCTTCGCCCTCGGCGCCGCACTGCCGCCGGGCTGGCGGTTCGGGCTGGTCGGCGTCGGGTTCGGCTACGCGCTGGTCGTGCTCGCGGCGGCCCTCGGCCAGGCGGGGCTCGACGGCGTCGCGCTGCTCAGCCTCACCGCGACCGCGGGGCTGCTCGCCGTCGCGGTCATCACGGTGCTGCCCTTCGTCCCGGCGCGCTCGTGGCTGGCGGCGCTCGTGGTCGCCGCGGCGCCGTTCGCGATCGGGGTCGCCCAGGTGGTCGTGGAGCGCAGCGGATGGACGGCTCTGCCGACGGCCGCCATGGCGGTGCTCGCGGTGCTGCTCATGGCCACGGGGCGCGACGGCGCCGTGCCGGCGGTGCGGCTGCTCGCTGCCGCGGTGCTGGTGCCGTCGCTCGCCGTCTCCGTGCTGTGCCTGGGGGCGCAGCTGCTGCCGACGAGCGCCTCGCCCGTGGTGCTGCCGCTCATCGCCGCGCTGGTCGCCGGCGTGCTGCCGTGCACGCGCCGGATCCGCGTCGTGCTCGCGGAGCGCGGGGTGGGACGGATCCTCGCGGCCCAGCTGCAGCACGCGCTCGAGGCGGGGACGCTGCTCACCGGCGCGGTCGCCGTGCTGCTGGCGGTGGTGCGGCCGGCGGCGGGATTCGGCACGGCCTGCCTCGTGCTCGCCGTGCTGGCGGCGGGGGCCGGCCTCGCCGCGATCACCACGCGACGGCGCCACCTGCGCGCGGTCGCGGCGGCGGCCGCGACGGGCGCGCTCTGGTCGGCGTGCGCCGCGGCGGGGGTGACGCTCGCGGAGGCGTATCTGCTGCCGCCGTCGCTCGTGGCGATCGCGCTGGGGATCGTCCGGGCGCTGCGCGGCGGACGCGGGGGAGCGCTGGTCGCGGCGGGGGCGGGCGGCGCGGTGCTGCCGATGCTGGTGCTCATCAGCGTGGGCGATGCGGCCGGCTCGGCCTGGCGCACCGGTCTGCTGATCGCAGCGTCCTGGGGGATCGCCGCGGCGGGGCTGCTGCTCCGGCGCCGCCTGCGGACCGACGACGGGGACGGAGCCGCCGAGGGGACGTCGATCGTGGCACGACGGCTGCGGTCGGCGGGGTCGTGGCTGTGCGCGGCGGCGATGGCGGCCGGTCTCGCGGGGACGTCGCAGGCGATCCTGCTGGCGCGGGGGAGGGGAGTCGCGCCGCTGCTGCCGGAATCGCTGCCGCCGGCGCCGCTCTTCCTCGCCTGCCTCGCCCTCTCCGCGGCGGGCGGGACCGGGATGGCGATGGCCGCCGCCGGGCTGCGCGGCATCGCCTCCGATGCCGCCGTGCGCGGCGCGCGATGGCTGTCCGTCCCCGCGGCGCTGGCCGTGACGGCCGGCGTCTGGCCGGCGATCCGGCGCGACTGGTTCTCGATCTGGGGGATGTGGGCGCTGATGATCGTCGTCCTCGTCGCCCTGGTGATCGCCGCCCGACGGGCCGCACGCGGGGACCGCGCCGCGGTGCCGGTGTGGGTGCTCTTCGGGCTCGCCTTCGTGACCGCCGTCGTCGCGTGGAGCCCCCGCGATCTGCGGGTCGAGTGGTTCTCCCTCCCGCTGGGGCTGTTCCTGCTTGCGGCGGGGATGCAGGCCGGATCCGCGCGCGCTGCGTCGACGGCGGCGGCCTCCGCACCGGCGGGGCCCTTCGCGGGCCTGCACGACTGGCCGAGCCGAGCCCGCGGATCCTGGGCGCTGCTCGGACCCGGGATCGTCGTCACCCTGCTCGCATCGGTCGTCTCGACCTTCACGGATCCGCTCACCTGGCGGGCGATCCTGGTGATGGGCCTCGCCCTGGTCGCGATCCTCGTGGGGGCGACGCGGCGGCTCGCCGCCCCGTTCCTCATCGGCCTGATCGTGCTGCCGATCGAGAACGTCTTCGTGTTCGCGGTGCAGATCGGGCGCGGGATCGAGTCGATGCCGTGGTGGATCACGCTCGCGGTGATGGGCGCGGTGCTGCTCATCATCGCGACGACGGCGGAATGCCGCGCCGAGCACGCCACGATGACCGCGCGGCTGCGCGATCTGCGCTGAGCGGAGCGGACGCCCCGGGACGCCGGCGGGGTCGGGAGACGGCCCGGCCGGCACGGGTTCGCCGCGACCCGGCGCGCCGTGTCCCGTCCATTTGACCGCCGTGTTACCGCGCATTACCATAGAGCGGGTATGCGTGCGTCTTGACGCGCGCGTACCGGGCACCGGCATTCGCCGGTTCCGCCCCCACGGCATACCCACCATCCAAACGCGCACCGTCATCCGGCGTGCGGGTGGGTCTGATGTGAAACCCATCACGCTGTCACCGTGCAGCACAACAAGGAGAAGCAGTGCCAACTATTCAGCAGTTGGTTCGCAAGGGTCGTTCGCCGAAGGTCACCAAGACCAAGGCTCCCGCCCTGAAGTCGAACCCGCAGCAGGCCGGCGTGTGCACCCGCGTGTACACCACCACCCCGAAGAAGCCGAACTCGGCGATGCGCAAGGTCGCTCGTGTGAAGCTCCGCAACGGCACCGAGGTCACCGCGTACATCCCCGGTGAGGGCCACAACCTGCAGGAGCACTCGCTGGTGCTCGTGCGCGGTGGTCGTGTCAAGGACCTCCCCGGTGTCCGCTACAAGATCGTCCGTGGCGCCCTGGACACCCAGGCCGTCAAGAACCGTAAGCAGGCTCGTTCCCGCTACGGCGCGAAGAAGGGTTGAGTTAGATGCCTCGTAAGGGCCCCGCCCCCAAGCGCCCCGTCGTCAACGACCCGGTCTACGGCGCACCGATCGTCAGCCAGCTGGTCAACAAGATCCTCATCGACGGCAAGAAGTCGCTCGCTGAGGCCATCGTCTACGGCGCCCTCACCGGTGTCGAGGCGAAGAACGGCCAGGATGCCGTCGCGACGCTGAAGAAGGCTCTCGACAACATCCGTCCGACCCTCGAGGTCAAGAGCCGCCGCGTCGGCGGTTCGACCTACCAGGTCCCGGTCGAGGTGAAGCCGCACCGCGCGAACACCCTCGCCCTCCGCTGGCTCGTCAGCTACGCCAAGAGCCGTCGTGAGAAGACCATGACCGAGCGTCTCCAGAACGAGATCCTGGACGCCTCGAACGGCCTGGGTGCCGCGGTCAAGCGCCGCGAGGACACTCACAAGATGGCCGAGTCGAACCGCGCCTTCGCGCACTACCGCTGGTAATCACCAGTCGGGCCGGGATCGGATCCGCAGAGGATCCGGTCCCGGCACCCCACACTTTCCTTCGTCGCGTGACGACAGCAAGAAGATAAGGACACCCCGTGGCACAAGAAGTGCTCACCGACCTGAGCAAGGTCCGCAACATCGGCATCATGGCGCACATCGATGCCGGTAAGACCACGACGACCGAGCGCATCCTGTTCTACACGGGTGTGAACCACAAGCTCGGCGAGACCCACGACGGCGCCTCGACGACCGACTGGATGGAGCAGGAGAAGGAGCGCGGCATCACGATCACGTCCGCCGCCGTGACCTGCTTCTGGAACAAGAACCAGATCAACATCATCGACACCCCGGGTCACGTGGACTTCACGGTCGAGGTGGAGCGCTCGCTCCGCGTCCTCGACGGTGCCGTCGCCGTCTTCGACGGCAAGGAGGGCGTCGAGCCCCAGTCCGAGACCGTGTGGCGTCAGGCCGACAAGTACAACGTCCCCCGCATCTGCTTCGTCAACAAGATGGACAAGCTCGGCGCGGACTTCTACTACACCGTCGACACCATCGTGAAGCGCCTGGGCGCCAAGCCGCTCGTGCTGCAGCTGCCGATCGGCGCGGAGAACGACTTCGTCGGCGTCGTCGACCTCATCGAGATGCGTGCGCTGGTCTGGCCCGGCGACGCCAAGGGTGACGTGACCATGGGCGCCTCGTACGAGGTGCAGGAGATCCCGGCCGAGCTCAAGGACCGCGCTGAGGAGTACCGTCAGCAGCTGCTCGAGACCGTCGCCGAGACCGACGACGTGCTGCTCGAGAAGTTCTTCGGCGGCGAGGAGCTCACGATCGCGGAGATCAAGGGCGCCATCCGCAAGATGGTCGTCGCGAGCGAGATCTACCCCGTGCTCTGCGGCTCCGCGTTCAAGAACCGCGGCGTGCAGCCGATGCTCGACGCGGTCGTCGACTACCTCCCGTCCCCGCTGGACGTGCCCGCCATCGAGGCGCACGACCCCAAGGACGAGGAGAAGGTCATCGAGCGTCACCCCGACGCCAACGACCCCTTCGCCGCGCTGGCCTTCAAGGTCGCCGTGCACCCGTTCTTCGGTCGCCTCACCTACGTGCGCGTCTACTCGGGTCACCTCGACTCCGGCGCCCAGGTCATCAACTCGACCAAGGGCAAGAAGGAGCGCATCGGCAAGATCTTCCAGATGCACGCCAACAAGGAGAACCCGGTCGACTCGCTCACCGCGGGCAACATCTACGCCGTCATCGGCCTGAAGGACACCACCACCGGTGACACCCTCGCCGACCCGGCGCAGCCCGTCGTCCTCGAGTCGATGACGTTCCCGGAGCCGGTCATCGAGGTCGCCATCGAGCCGAAGACCAAGGCCGACCAGGAGAAGCTGGGCACCGCGATCCAGAAGCTCGCCGAAGAGGACCCGACGTTCCGCACGGAGCTCAACCCGGAGACCGGTCAGACGACCATCAAGGGCATGGGCGAGCTGCACCTGGACATCCTCGTGGACCGCATGAAGCGCGAGTTCAAGGTCGAGGCCAACGTCGGCAAGCCGCAGGTGGCCTACCGCGAGACGATCAAGAAGGCCGTCGAGAAGCACGACTACACCCACAAGAAGCAGACGGGTGGATCGGGCCAGTTCGCCAAGATCCAGTTCACCATCGAGCCGCTCGAGGTGACCGCGGAGCAGACCTACGAGTTCGTCAACAGCGTCACCGGTGGCCGCATCCCGCGCGAGTACATCGAGCCGACCAACCAGGGCTTCCAGGACGCCATGGCCACCGGAGCCCTCGCGGGCTACCCGATGGTCGGTGTCAAGGCGACCCTGATCGACGGCGCGTCGCACGACGTCGACTCCTCGGAGATGGCGTTCAAGATCGCCGGCTCGATGGGCTTCAAGGAGGCCGTCCGCCGCGCGAACCCCGTGCTGCTCGAGCCGCTCATGGCCGTCGAGGTCCGTACTCCCGAGGAGTACATGGGCGACGTCATCGGCGACCTGAACTCGCGTCGTGGCCAGATCCAGTCGATGGAGGACGCCCAGGGCGTCAAGGTCGTGCGCGCGTCGGTCCCGCTGTCCGAGATGTTCGGCTACATCGGCGACCTGCGTTCGAAGACCTCCGGTCGTGCCGTCTACTCCATGGAGTTCGACAGCTACGCCGAGGTCCCGCGCGCCGTCGCCGACGAGATCATCCAGAAGACCAAGGGCGAGTAAGCCCTAGGAGCCTGGCGGATCCGGGCCCCGGTCACGGGTCCGCCAGGCACTCAGACAACTTCACATCGTCTCTCTACTAAACTGAGAATCACACCCGTAGGAAAGCGGTCACAATCCAGTGCCCGGTGCCCCTACATGACGTCCTGAGGAGGACCCAGTGGCTAAGGCCAAGTTCGAGCGGACCAAGCCGCACGTGAACATCGGAACGATCGGTCACGTCGACCACGGCAAGACCACGCTCACCGCTGCGATCTCGAAGGTGCTCGCCGACAAGTTCCCGTCGGCCACCAACGTTCAGCGCGACTTCGCGTCGATCGACTCCGCTCCCGAGGAGCGTCAGCGCGGTATCACGATCAACATCTCGCACGTCGAGTACGAGACCCCGAAGCGTCACTACGCTCACGTCGACGCGCCCGGTCACGCCGACTACATCAAGAACATGATCACCGGTGCGGCGCAGATGGACGGCGCGATCCTCGTGGTCGCGGCCACCGACGGCCCGATGGCGCAGACCCGTGAGCACGTGCTGCTCGCCAAGCAGGTCGGCGTGCCGTACCTGCTCGTCGCGCTGAACAAGGCCGACATGGTCGACGACGAGGAGATCCTGGAGCTCGTCGAGCTCGAGGTCTCCGAGCTGCTCGCCAGCCAGGGCTTCGACGAGGCGGCTCCGGTCGTCCGCGTCTCCGGCCTGAAGGCCCTCGAGGGTGACGAGAAGTGGACCCAGTCCATCCTCGACCTCATGGAGGCCGTCGACAACTCGATCCCCGACCCGGTGCGCGACAAGGACAAGCCGTTCCTGATGCCGATCGAGGACGTCTTCACGATCACCGGTCGTGGCACCGTCGTCACGGGCCGCGCCGAGCGTGGCACCCTCGCGATCAACTCCGAGGTCGAGATCGTCGGCATCCGCCCGACGCAGAAGACCACGGTCACGGGTATCGAGATGTTCCACAAGCAGCTCGACGAGGCGTGGGCCGGCGAGAACTGCGGTCTTCTCCTCCGTGGCACCAAGCGCGAGGACGTCGAGCGCGGCCAGGTCGTGGTGAAGCCGGGTTCGATCACCCCGCACACCGAGTTCGAGGGCACCGCGTACATCCTGTCCAAGGACGAGGGTGGCCGCCACAACCCCTTCTACACGAACTACCGCCCGCAGTTCTACTTCCGCACCACGGACGTCACCGGCGTCATCTCGCTGCCCGAGGGCACCGAGATGGTCATGCCCGGCGACACCACGGACATGAAGGTCGACCTGATCCAGCCGATCGCCATGGAAGAGGGCCTCGGCTTCGCGATCCGTGAGGGTGGCCGCACCGTCGGCGCCGGCACGGTGACCAAGGTCATCAAGTGAGTCGGGCCGGCTCAATGCGTCAGCGTTGAGCCGGCATCGACTCAGGTTGAGCGAGCACTGCGAAGCAGCGCGAGTCGAAACCTGCGTCAAACCGCAAAGGGGTCGGGCCTTCGGGTCCGGCCCCTTTGTCGTCCCCGCCGTGCGTCGGCTCCCTCCCTCGGCGCCACTCGGATCCTGCGTCGGATCGGGTCTTGTCGACGCCCTGGTCCGCCGTGCAGAATGGCCACGTGCGGGCCGACAGTCGGCTCGATCGAGGGAGGGAACCCCATGGGTCTCGGAGACGCCATCAACGACGCGGTGAACAAGGGCAAGGAGTTCTTCGAGGAGAACAAGGAGAAGGTCGAGGAGCTGCTGCACAGCGAGCAGGCCGAAGGCATCAGCGACACCGTTCTGGGTGGCGCCGCCGACCTCGCCAAGAAGGTCGCTCCGGGTGCCTCCGAGCAGATCGACGGGGTGCGCGACAACCTCGACAAGCAGGTCGGCAACGAGTGACGCGTTCCGCGCAGCACTGACATCTCGCGAAGGGCGGGGAGCTTCGGCCCCCGCCCTTCGTCGTGCCCGCGAGCGTGCGACACGCCGGACACGCCGTCCACGACACGCCCGAGTTTGCGACACGCCCGGGCTGCACGTAGACTGTTGAGGTTCCACATTCCGGTGTGCGTCCCGATGCGCGCCGGATCACTGTCAGGGCAGTGCACAGACGGCGCCCTTCCTCCGGGAAGCGAGCGCAGGGATCTGGGCCGCGGGCAGCAGAACACACAACCGACACCTCCTCACCGAGGCCTCGCCATGTGCGGGGGTCGGCTTCCGCGAGTCGTGAGGCTCCGGGCTGACAGCAGAACAGTGGTGCGCCCCTTCGACGGGCCCAGGGAACGGATCCTCGGATCCGCGACACGGGCCGGGAGGAGGAGTGCGAAGGCGCAGACCGCGCCGTCGCGCGTCCAATGCCCCCGGACCACCGGGTCCGGGCAGGTAAGACGCTTGAAGAGAGAGAGCAGACAATGGCGGGACAGAAGATCCGCATTCGCCTGAAGTCGTATGACCACGAGGTCATCGACACGTCGGCCCGCAAGATCGTCGACACCGTGACCCGTGCGGGCGCGACCGTCGTCGGCCCGGTGCCGCTTCCGACCGAGAAGAACGTCGTGTGCGTCATCCGGTCGCCCCACAAGTACAAGGACAGCCGCGAGCACTTCGAGATGCGCACCCACAAGCGTCTGATCGACATCGTCGACCCGACGCCGAAGGCCGTTGACTCGCTCATGCGTCTCGACCTTCCTGCTGACGTCAACATCGAGATCAAGCTGTAAGGGGATCACGATGGTCGACATCAACGCAAAGATTTCCAAGGGCCTGCTCGGCACCAAGCTCGGCATGACCCAGGTCTGGAACGAGAACGGCAAGCTGGTCCCGGTCACCGTGATCGAGCTGGCCCCGAACGTGGTCACCCAGATCCGCACCCCCGAGAAGGACGGCTACAACGCCGTGCAGATCGCGGCCGGTCAGATCGACCCGCGCAAGGTCACGCAGCCCCTCGCCAAGCACTTCGAGGCCGCCGGGGTCACCCCGCGCCGCCACGTCACCGAGATCCGCACCGCGGACGCCGGCGACTACACGCTGGGCCAGGAGCTCACCGTTGAGGGCACCTTCGAGGCCGGCCAGCTGGTCGACGTCGTCGGCACCAGCAAGGGCAAGGGCTTCGCCGGTGTCATGAAGCGCCACAACTTCAAGGGCGTGTCCGCTTCGCACGGTTCGCACCGTAACCACCGCAAGCCCGGTTCCATCGGTGCTTCCTCGACCCCGAGCCGTGTCTTCAAGGGCATGCGCATGGCCGGTCGTATGGGTGGCGAGCGCGTGACCGTCCTCAACCTCACGGTGCACGCCGTCGACGCCGAGAAGGGTCTGCTGCTCGTCAAGGGCGCCGTCCCCGGTGCCCGCGGCCGCATCGTCTACGTCCGCAACGCAGTGAAGGGTGCCTGAGTCCCATGGCTGACACCACTCTGACGCTCGACGTGTTCGCCGGCGGCAAGAAGACCGGTACGGTCGACGCCCCCGCCGCGATCTTCGACGCCAAGACCAACGTTCCGCTGATCCACCAGGTCGTCGTCGCGCAGCTCGCCGCGGCGCGCCAGGGCACCCACTCGACCAAGCGTCGCGGTGAGGTCTCCGGTGCCGGTCGCAAGCCCTTCAAGCAGAAGGGCACGGGTAACGCCCGTCAGGGCTCCATTCGTGCGCCGCACATGACCGGCGGTGGCATCGTCCACGGCCCGAAGCCGCGCGACTACTCGCAGCGCACCCCCAAGAAGATGATCGCCGCCGCCCTCGTGGGTGCGCTGAGCGACCGCTTCCGCGGTGAGCGCCTGCACGTCGTCGAGTCCTTCGGCATCGAGGGCAAGCCGTCCACCAAGACGGCCGCCGCCTACCTGAAGTCGCTCCCGGGCAAGAACCTCCTCGTGGTCATCGACCGCGAGGACGACCTCACCGCCCTGAGCGTCCGCAACCTGGCCGCCGTGCACGTGCTGTACGCCGACCAGCTCAACGCCTACGACGTGGTCAACTCCGACGACATCGTCTTCACCAAGGCGGCCTTCGACGCGTTCGTCGCGCTGAAGTCCGGCGCAACCGAGGAGGTCTCCGCATGAGCGACAACATCCTCGCCGCGGCTGCCAACAAGGACCCGCGCGACATCATCCTGAAGCCGGTCGTCTCCGAGAAGAGCTACGGCCTGATCGACGAGGGCAAGTACACCTTCCTGGTGGACCCCCGCGCCTCCAAGACCGAGATCAAGCTCGCCATCGAGAAGATCTTCGACGTCAAGGTCGCGAGCGTCAACACGATCAACCGCGTCGGCAAGGCCCGCCGCACCCGCTTCGGCACGGGCAAGCGCAAGGACACCAAGCGTGCCATCGTCGCCCTGAAGTCGGGCACCATCGACATCTTCACGGCAGTGAACTGACCGGGGGATAAGGACAGAACATGGCTATTCGCAAGTACAAGCCCACGACCCCGGGTCGCCGCGGCTCGTCGGTGGCCGACTTCGCCGAGATCACCCGATCGACGCCGGAGAAGTCGCTGCTGCGTCCGCTCAGCAAGACCGGTGGCCGCAACAACCAGGGCCGCATCACGACCCGTCACATCGGTGGTGGCCACAAGCGCCAGTACCGCGTCATCGACTTCCGTCGCAATGACAAGGACGGCATCGACGCCAAGGTCGCTCACATCGAGTACGACCCCAACCGCACCGCGCGCATCGCGCTGCTGCACTACTTCGACGGCGAGAAGCGCTACATCATCGCCCCGAACAAGCTGAAGCAGGGCGACGTCGTCGAGTCGGGTGCCGGCGCCGACATCAAGCCGGGCAACAACCTCCCGCTGAAGAACATCCCGACGGGTACCGTCATCCACGCCATCGAGCTCCGCCCCGGCGGCGGCGCGAAGATGGCCCGTTCGGCCGGCGCCTCCGTGCGTCTGGTCGCGAAGGACGGCCCCTACGCCCAGCTGCGTCTGCCCTCGGGCGAGATCCGCAACGTCGACGCGCGCTGCCGTGCGACGATCGGCGAGGTCGGCAACGCCGAGCAGTCCAACATCAACTGGGGCAAGGCCGGCCGCAAGCGCTGGAAGGGCGTCCGCCCGACCGTCCGCGGTGTCGCGATGAACCCGGTGGACCACCCGCACGGTGGTGGAGAGGGCAAGACGTCCGGTGGACGTCACCCCGTCTCCCCGTGGGGCCAGGCTGAGGGGCGCACCCGTCACGCCAACAAGGAAAGCGACAAGTACATCGTGCGTCGTCGTAACGCCGGCAAGAAGCGCAAGTAGGAGTAAGAGAAGATGCCTCGCAGTCTTAAGAAGGGCCCCTTCGTCGACGAGCACCTGCTTCGCAAGGTGGTCGGTCAGAACGATGCCGGTACCAAGAACGTCATCAAGACCTGGTCGCGCCGGTCGATGATCATCCCCGCCATGCTGGGACACACCATCGCCGTGCACGACGGACGCAAGCACATCCCCGTGTTCGTGTCGGAGAGCATGGTCGGTCACAAGCTGGGCGAGTTCGCGCCCACCCGCACCTTCCGCGGCCACGTGAAGGACGACAAGAAGGGGCGGCGCCGCTAATGGTCGAATCCATCGCACGCGTGAAGCACATCCGCGTGACCCCGCAGAAGGCTCGTCGTGTCGTCGCCCTCATCAAGGGCAAGCAGGCGCAGGAAGCCCTCGCCATCCTGAAGTTCGCGCAGCAGAGCGCCTCCGAGCCGATCTACAAGCTCGTGCACTCCGCCATCGCCAACGCCCAGGTGAAGGCCGACCGCGACGGCGAGTTCCTCGATGAGCAGGACCTCTACGTCAAGAACGCCTTCGTGGACGAGGGGACGACGCTGAAGCGTTTCCAGCCCCGCGCCCAGGGTCGCGCGTTCCAGATCAAGAAGCGCACGAGCCACATCACGGTCGTGCTGGCAACCCCCGAGGTCGCCAAGAACGAGAAGGCGAGCAAGTAATGGGACAGAAGGTAAACCCCTACGGCTTCCGCCTCGGCATCACCACGGACCACGTGTCCCGGTGGTTCTCTGACTCGACCAAGCCGGGTCAGCGCTACGCCGACTACGTCGCCGAGGACATCAAGATCCGCAAGCTCCTGCAGACGCAGCTCGACCGCGCCGGCGTGAGCAACATCGAGATCGAGCGCACCCGCGACCGCGTGCGTGTGGACATCCACACCGCGCGTCCCGGCATCGTCATCGGCCGCCGCGGCGCCGAGGCGGAGCGCATCCGTGGCGACCTCGAGAAGCTCACGGGCAAGCAGATCCAGCTGAACATCCTCGAGGTGAAGAACCCCGAGGCCGACGCTCAGCTCGTCGCCCAGGGCATCGCCGAGCAGCTCTCTGCTCGTGTCGCGTTCCGTCGTGCCATGCGCAAGGGCCTCCAGGGCGCCCAGCGCGCCGGCGCGAAGGGCATCCGGATCCAGGTCTCGGGCCGCCTCGGCGGCGCGGAGATGAGCCGGTCGGAGTTCTACCGCGAGGGTCGTGTGCCGCTGCACACGCTGCGCGCGAACATCGACTACGGCTTCTACGAGGCCAAGACCACCTTCGGCCGCATCGGCGTGAAGGTCTGGATCTACAAGGGTGACCTCACCAACAAGGAGCTTGCCCGCGAGCAGGCCAACGCACCGAAGTCCCGTCGTGACGACCGTGGTGGCGACCGCCGCCGCGGCCCGCGCAACGAGGCTCCCGTCGCAGAAGGAGCGTCTGCCTGATGCTTATCCCTCGTAAGGTCAAGTTCCGCAAGCAGCATCACCCCAAGCGTGATGGTGCGGCCACCGGCGGCACGAAGGTCTCCTTCGGCGAGTTCGGCATCCAGGCCCTCACCCCCGCTTACGTGACCAACCGTCAGATCGAGTCCGCTCGTATCGCAATGACGCGTCACATCAAGCGTGGTGGAAAGGTGTGGATCAACATCTACCCCGACCGTCCGCTCACGAAGAAGCCGGCCGAGACCCGCATGGGTTCCGGTAAAGGTTCCCCCGAGTGGTGGGTCGCCAACGTCAAGCCGGGTCGCGTCCTCTTCGAGGTCGCGGGCGTCAACGAGGAACTCGCTCGTGAGGCCCTGACCCGTGCCATTCACAAGCTGCCGCTCAAGGCACGCATCATCAAGCGCGAGGAGGGCGACGCGTAATGGCGATCGGCACCAAGGAGCTCGGTGTGACCGAGCTCGACACGTTCGAAGACCAGCGCCTCGTCGAGGAGCTGCGCAAGGCCAAGGAGGAGCTGTTCAACCTCCGTTTCCAGTCGGCCACCGGCCAGCTGGAGAGCCACGGCCGCATCCGCGCCGTCAAGCGCGACATCGCGCGCCTGTACACCGTGATCCGCGAGCGCGAGCTGGGCATCCGTGCGACGCCCGCTCCGGTCGAGGCTCCGGCCAAGAAGGCGTCCAAGGCAAAGGCGAAGAAGGCCGAAGAGGCTGACGCGCCGAAGGAGGAGGCCGAGTAATGGCTGAGAAGAAGGCTGCTGCCGCAGAGGCAGAGGTCGTCTCGCACGACGTGCGCGACGCCGACGCCCGTGGCTACCGCAAGTCGCGCCGCGGCTACGTCGTCAGCGACAAGATGGACAAGACCATCGTCGTCGAGGTCGAGGACCGCGTGAAGCACCCGCTCTACGGCAAGGTCATCCGCCGTACGACCAAGGTCAAGGCGCACGACGAGAACAACACCGCCGGCATCGGCGACCTCGTTCTCATCAACGAGACCCGCCCGCTGAGCGCCACGAAGCGCTGGCGTCTGGTGGAGATCCTGGAGAAGGCAAAGTGATCCAGACCGAGTCCCGACTCAAGGTCGCCGACAACACCGGCGCCAAGGAGCTGCTCACCATCCGCGTGCTCGGCGGCTCCAGCCGCCGCTACGCGGGCCTGGGCGACATCATCGTCGCGACGGTGAAGGACGCGATCCCCGGTGGGAACGTGAAGAAGGGTGACGTCGTCAAGGCCGTCATCGTCCGCACCAAGAAGCAGACCCGCCGTCCCGACGGCTCGTACATCAAGTTCGACGAGAACGCCGCCGTGATCCTGAAGAACGACGGGGAGCCCCGCGGCACCCGCATCTTCGGCCCGGTGGGTCGTGAGCTCCGTGACAAGAAGTTCATGAAGATCGTCTCGCTCGCCCCGGAGGTGCTGTAACTCATGGCGAACATCAAGAAGGGTGACCTGGTCCAGGTCATCACCGGCCGCAAGCAGGAAAAGGGCGGCGACCGCGGCAAGCAGGGCAAGGTCCTCGAGGTCCTCGTCGAGCAGAACCGCGTGATCGTGGAGGGCGTGAACTACGCCACCAAGCACACCCGCGTCGGCCAGACGCAGCGCGGCACCAAGACGGGCGGCATCGAGACCATCGAGGCCCCCATCCACATCTCGAACGTCGCCCTGGTCGACCCCGAGACGAAGAAGCCGACCAAGGTCGGTCACCGCGTCGAGGAGCAGGTCAAGGACGGCGTGAAGCGCACGGTCCGCGTGCGCTACGCGAAGAAGAGCGGTAAGGACCTCTGATGGCGGCTGCTGACGCCGCGGGCGCTGTCAAGGTGCAGCCCCGCCTGAAGGCGAAGTACAACAACGAGATCAAGAAGGCTCTGCAGGACGAGTTCGGCTACGAGAACGTCATGCAGATCCCCGGCCTGGTCAAGGTCGTCGTCAACACCGGTGTCGGTGAGGCGGCTCGCGACTCCAAGGTGATCGATGGTGCGGTCGACGACCTCACCAAGATCACCGGCCAGAAGCCGATCGTCACGAAGGCCCGCAAGTCCATCGCGCAGTTCAAGCTGCGCGAGGGTCAGCCCATCGGCGCGCACGTCACCCTCCGCGGTGACCGCGCCTGGGAGTTCGTGGACCGCCTCGTGAACCTCGCACTGCCCCGTATCCGCGACTTCCGCGGACTCTCGGACCGGCAGTTCGACGGCAACGGCAACTACACCTTCGGTCTCACGGAGCAGAGCGTGTTCCACGAGATCGATCAGGACAAGATCGACCGCGTCCGCGGTTTCGACATCACTGTCGTCACCACGGCGAAGAACGACGACGAGGGCCGGGCGCTGCTCCGCCACCTCGGCTTCCCGTTCAAGTCGAACGACGCGCAGGCGTAAGTCACGCACCGAAGGCCGGATCCGACAGGATCCGGTCTTCGGGCGTGTCTCGCTTGACGTACAATTGAAAATTGCGTGCTCATCGCAGGCCGTCTGCCGTGTAACGGCAGCCGGAACCTCATGAACGAAAGAAGACAACTATGACGATGACAGACCCGGTCGCAGATCTGCTGACCCGTCTGCGCAACGCGAACTCGGCGCACCACGACTCCGTGACCCTGCCGTCGAGCAAGCTGAAGACCCACATCGCCGAGATCCTCCAGCAGGAGGGCTACATCGCCGGCTGGGAGGTCTCCGACGCCCGTGTCGGCAAGAACCTCACCATCTCGCTGAAGTACGGCCCGAACCGCGAGCGGTCGATCGCCGGCATCAAGCGCGTCTCCAAGCCCGGTCTCCGCGTGTACGCGAAGTCGACCGAGCTGCCCAAGGTTCTCGGTGGCCTCGGCGTCGCGATCCTGTCCACCTCCTCGGGGCTCCTCACGGACCGCCAGGCAGAGCAGAAGGGCGTGGGCGGAGAAGTTCTCGCCTACGTGTGGTGATCTGAAATGTCGCGTATTGGACGACTTCCCATCGAGATCCCCGCGGGCGTGACCGTTTCGGTCGACGGCCGTGAGATCACGGTGAAGGGCCCGAAGGGCGAGCTCTCGCTCACCGTGGCCTCCCCCATCGAGGTGTCGGTCGAGGAGAACCAGGTTCTCGTCACCCGTCCGGACGACGAGCGCGCTTCGCGTTCGCTGCACGGTCTGACCCGCACGCTCATCAGCAACGACATCATCGGCGTGACCCAGGGCTACTCCAAGGGCCTCGAGGTCGTCGGCACCGGTTACCGCGTGCAGCAGAAGGGCGGCTCGGTCGAGTTCGCCCTCGGCTTCTCGCACCCGGTCCTGATCGACCCGCCCGCCGGCATCACCCTGACGGTCGAGGGCACCAACAAGCTCACCGTCAGCGGCATCAGCAAGCAGGCCGTCGGCGAGGCGGCTGCGAACATCCGCAAGATCCGCAAGCCCGAGCCGTACAAGGGCAAGGGTGTGCGCTACGCCGGCGAGGTCGTGCGTCGCAAGGCCGGAAAGAGTGGTAAGTAACCATGGCTATCAAGACGAAGTCCGACGCCCGCTCGCGTCGTCACGCCCGCCTTCGCAAGAAGGTCCAGGGCACCGAGGCGCGTCCGCGCCTGGTCGTCACCCGTTCGGCCCGCCACGTCTTCGTGCAGCTGGTCGACGACAGCAAGGGCCACACCGTGGCCAGTGCCTCCACCCTCGAGACCGACCTGCGCGCGTTCGACGGTGACAAGACCGCCAAGGCCCGCAAGGTCGGCGAGCTCGTCGCCGAGCGCGCGAAGGCCGCCGGTGTCTCGGAGGCCGTGTTCGACCGCGGTGGCAACCGGTACGCCGGTCGCGTCGCGGCCATCGCCGATGGCGCCCGTGAAGGGGGGCTGGCACTGTGAGTGACATCAAGGAGAACGAAGTGACCGAGACGGCTCCTGCCGCCGAGAACGCGGCCGGTTCCGAGGCTCCGCAGCGCGACGAGCGCCGCGGCGGCCGTGGTGGCCGCGACCGCGGCCAGGGCGGTCGCGACCGCAACTCCCGCGACCGGGGGGACAACCAGTTCCTCGAGCGCGTGGTGACCATCAACCGCGTGTCGAAGGTCGTCAAGGGCGGCCGTCGCTTCAGCTTCACCGCGCTCGTCGTGGTGGGTGACGGCAACGGTCTCGTGGGCGTCGGCTACGGCAAGGCCCGCGAGGTCCCCCTCGCCATCTCGAAGGGCGTCGAGGAGGCCAAGCGCAACTTCTTCCGCGTGCCGCGCTCCGCGTCGACCATCCCGCACCCGGTGCAGGGCGAGGCCGCTGCCGGCGTCGTGCTGCTGCGTCCGGCCGCTGCCGGTACCGGTGTCATCGCCGGTGGTCCGGTCCGCGCCGTGCTCGAGTGCGCCGGTATCCACGACGTGCTGTCGAAGTCGCTCGGTTCGTCGAACACGATCAACATCGTGCACGCGACGGTGGAGGCCCTGAAGCAGCTCGAGGAGCCCCGTGCGGTCGCCGCGCGTCGTGGCCTCGAGTTCGACCAGGTCGCCCCGGCGCGTCTCGTCCGCGCAGAGGCTGAGGCCATCGCTGCGCAGAAGGCAGGTGCCTGATGGCTGCGCGCCTCAAGGTCACGCAGGTCAAGTCCAAGGTGAGTGAGAAGCAGAACCAGCGCGACACGCTGCGTTCGCTCGGCCTCAAGCGGATCGGCGACTCGGTCGTCCGTCCCGACGACGCCCAGACCCGCGGTTACGTCCGCGCGGTCGCTCACCTCGTCAAGGTTGAGGAGATCGACTAATGGCTGAGAAGAAGGAAGCGGCCACCAAGACCGCAGCCAAGAAGCCGGCCGCCAAGAAGGCCGAGGAGACCACGGTCTCCCGTCCCGGCGTCCTGAAGGTGCACCACCTGCGTCCGGTCCCCGGCGCCAACACCGCGAAGACCCGTGTCGGTCGCGGTGAGGGCTCCAAGGGCAAGACCGCCGGTCGCGGCACCAAGGGCACCAAGGCCCGCAACACCGTCCGCGTCGGTTTCGAGGGTGGGCAGATGCCGCTGCACATGCGCACCCCGAAGCTCCGCGGCTTCAAGAACCCGTTCCGCGTGGAGTACCAGGTCGTGAACCTGGAGAAGCTCGCCGAGCTCTACCCGAAGGGCGGGGACGTCACCGTCGCCGACCTCGTGGCCAAGGGCGCGGTTCGCAAGAACGAGAAGGTCAAGGTCCTGGGCAACGGCGACATCGCCGTGGCTCTGACCGTGTCGGTCGACAAGGTCTCCAGCTCCGCGGAGCAGAAGATCGTCGCCGCCGGCGGATCCGTCAAGTAACAAGCGTCGAGAGGGGCCGGAGATTTCTCCGGCCCCTCTTGCGTTACCCTGGGTAATTGACTGTCCCTCGTCGGGCATCATCCCTTTTCAGGAAGGCAAGCTTTTGTTCAGCGCCATCGCGCGGATCTTCCGCACGCCGGATCTTCGTCGGAAGATCGGCTTCACGATCGCGATCATCGCGATCTACCGCCTCGGATCCACCGTGCCCGCTCCGTTCGTGAGCTTCCCGAACGTCTCCGAGTGCCTCGCCCAGAACAGCGGCACCGAAGGCCTGCTCGGGCTCGTCAACCTCTTCTCCGGCGGCGCGCTGCTGAAGCTGTCGATCTTCGCCCTCGGCGTCATGCCGTACATCACCGCCTCGATCATCACCCAGCTGCTGCGCGTGGTCATCCCGCACTTCGAGGCGCTGCACAAGGAGGGCCAGGCCGGTCAGGCCAGGCTCACCCAGTACACCCGCTACGTGACGATCGCGCTCGCACTGCTGCAGTCCACGACTCTCGTCACCGTCGCCCGCACCGGCCAGCTCTTCGGCCAGACCGGCGTCGCCGCGTGCAACCAGCTGCTCACCAACGACGTGTGGTGGGCGCAGCTGCTGCTCATCATCACCCTCACGGCCGGTACCGGCCTCATCATGTGGTTCGCCGAGCTCGTCACCGAGAAGGGCATCGGCAACGGCATGTCGCTGCTGATCTTCACCTCGATCGCGGCGACCTTTCCCGGCGCGATGTGGGCGATCTGGCAGACCAAGGGCTTCGAGGTCTTCCTGCTCGTGCTGCTCGTCGGGATCATCGTGATGACGCTCGTCGTCTTCATCGAGCAGTCGCAGCGCCGGATCCCGGTGCAGTACGCGAAGCGGATGGTCGGCCGGCGCACGTACGGCGGCACCAACACCTACATCCCGATCAAGGTCAACATGGCCGGTGTGATCCCGGTGATCTTCGCCTCGTCGCTGCTGTACATCCCGATGCTGATCGCGCAGTTCAACATCCCTCAGGACGGCAAGACCCCGCCGGCGTGGGCGACCTGGATCATGACGTACTTCGTCAAGGGCGACCACCCCATCTACATGGCGGTTTACTTCCTCCTCATCATCGGGTTCACCTACTTCTACGTCGCGATCACGTTCAACCCGACCGAGGTCGCCGACAACATGAAGAAGTACGGCGGATTCATCCCCGGGATCCGCGCGGGCCGCCCCACGGCGGAGTACCTCGACTACGTGCTCACCCGCATCACGCTCCCGGGCTCGCTCTACCTCGGTCTCATCGCGCTGATCCCGCTGATCGCGCTGGCGACCGTCGGGGCGAACCAGAACTTCCCGTTCGGCGGCGCCTCGATCCTCATCATCGTCGGCGTCGGGCTGGAGACGGTCAAGCAGATCGACGCGCAGCTGCAGCAGCGACACTACGAAGGGCTCCTACGATGACGGCATCCGCTCACTCCACCGCACGCCTGCTGATCGTGGGCCCGCAGGGCTCCGGCAAGGGCACGCAGGGAGTGCGGATCGCCGAGGCCTACGGCATCCCCGTGGTCTCGACCGGCGACATCTTCCGCGCCAACATCAAGGAGGGCACGGACCTCGGCAAGCAGGTGACGGCCATCCTCGACGCCGGGGATCTGGTGTCGGACGAGCTCACCGGCGCGCTCGTGCGCGACCGGCTGTCGCAGGCCGACGCCGCGAACGGCTTCCTGCTCGACGGCTATCCGCGCAACGCCGCCCAGGTCGAGCACCTCGACGCGTTCCTGGGGGAGCAGGGCACGGCGCTCGACGCCGTGATCCTCCTCGACGTCCCGCGCGAGGAGAGCATCGCCCGGCTGGCGCTGCGCGCCACCGAGCAGGGCCGCGCCGACGACACCCCTGAGGCCATCGCGCACCGTCTGGACATCTACGAGGCTCAGACGGCGCCGATCCTCGACGCCTACGGCGCCCGGGGCATCGTCGACACGATCGATGGCGTGGGCAGCCTCGACGAGATCACCGAGCGCATCTTCACCGCGCTGGCCCTCCGCGGCCTCGTGCGCACGGCTGCGGTCTGACGTGGCGTTCCGCCGCTCGATCTACAAGAGCCGCGCACAGCTCGAGGCGATGGTCGAGCCCGGGCTCATCACGGCCGCCGCGCTCGAGGCCGTGCGCGGCGCCGTGCGTCCCGGCATCACGACGGGCGAGCTCGACGCCATCGCCGACCGCGTGATCGTCGACCGCGGTGCGGAGTCGAACTTCAAGCTCGTGCGCGGCTACCGCAACGCCACCTGCATCTCCGTGAACGACCAGGTCGTGCACGGGATCCCCGGATCCCGCGTCCTGCAGCCGGGCGACATCGTGTCGATCGACGCCGGTGCCCAGTATCGCGGCTGGAACGGCGACAGCGCCATCACCGTCGTGGTGCCCGATGAGGCGCAGACGGCGCGCGTGCAGGCCCGGCAGCAGCTGTCCGACGTGACCGAGGGTTCGATGTGGGCGGGGATCGCCGCCATGGCGTCGGCGAAGCACCTCGGCGACATCTCGGCCGCCATCGAGGACCACATCCTCGCCGCCGGCCCTTCGGGCGTCTCCGGCAAGCCCTACGGGATCCTGCGCGAGTACGTGGGGCACGGCATCGGCCGAAAGATGCACGAGGCGCCGAGCCTGTTCAACTACCGCACCCCCGACCGCGGCGCCGAGGTGCGCCCGGGACTGGTGCTGGCGATCGAGCCCATGGTGACCGCGGGATCCGACCAGACCTACGTCGAGGACGACGACTGGACCGTCACCACGACCGACGGCTCGGACGGCTCGCACTGGGAGCACAGCGTCGCCCTGCACGACGGCGGCATCTGGGTGCTCACCGCGCCTGACGGCGGTGCCGCGGGCCTCACCGCGTTCGGCGTCACCCCCGCCCCGCTCGCCTGATCCGCCGAGACACCACTTCCTGCACGAGACCTCGTGCCTGGCGTGATGTCTCGTGCAGGAAGTGGTGTCTCGCGGTGACGGGACGGCTCCCACGGACCTCAAAGGCTGGACACGGCACAATGGGAAGACACAGCTGAGCGGATCCACGGCACGGATCCCGAAGAAGGAGACACACACATGGCCGCTGCCAAGGGCAGGACCAACGGGTTCGCCATCGGAATCACCGCCGCGGTCGTCGCCGTGCTCATCGCGCTCGTCGGCGTCGTCGTCTGGCTGAACAACAAGGCGACGGATCCGGGCGCCGCCCCCAAGAGCGCGATCATCAACTCCGAGACCGGGGCCGTGACCACGGGATCCGGCAAGGAGAAGGTCGCGGTCTTCGTCGACTTCCAGTGCCCCGTGTGCAAGAGCTTCGAGACCCAGTTCGGTGCGGACCTGCAGAAGCTCGCGAAGGAGGACAAGATCACGCTCGAGTACCACCCGATCGCGATCCTGGACCGGTTCTCGCAGGGCACCAACTACTCCTCGCGCGCGGCGGCCGCCTCGTACGCCGTCGCGCAGGAGAATCCGGACAAGTTCCTGGACTACCTCAACATCCTCTTCGAGAACCAGCCGACCGAGAACACCCCCGGTCTCACGGATCAGCAGCTGATCGACTTCGCGAAGCAGGTCGGCGCCGACAAGGCCGAGGCGACCATCAAGGCGGGAACGTTCTTCAAGTTCCCGACCGCCCAGGCCACGGCCCACAAGATCCAGGGCACACCGACGGTCGAGATCAACGGCGAGCGTCTCGACCTGACCAAGCAGGCCGATCTCGCCAAGGTCGCGGCGATCGCCGGGCAGAAGTAACCTCCGCATTTTGCGGATCCGCGGATCCGGACTACCATAGATCCTTGGTGCTTTGCGCCTTGGTCCGGCGTGTCCGGATCCGCACAGTTCCACCACCACCCACCCACCGCAGATCGACCGGTCTGCAGAAGCGTCAGCGAGGCTATGGCTAAGAAAGACGGTGTCATCGAGATCGAGGGCGTCGTGTCCGAGGCGCTGCCCAACGCGATGTTCCGCGTTGAGCTCTCCAACGGACACAAGGTGCTTGCAACGATCTCCGGAAAGATGCGGCAGAACTACATCCGCATCATCCCCGAGGATCGCGTCGTCGTGGAGCTCTCGCCCTACGACCTCACGCGCGGTCGCATCGTCTACCGCTACCGCTAGGCCGGTCGAGAAGTAACACCCCAGGCGCTCGCGCCTGCCCGGTGAAGACAGCGATAAGGAAGCAACATGAAGGTCAACCCCAGCGTCAAGCCGATCTGCGACCACTGCAAGGTGATCCGCCGCCACGGCCGCGTCATGGTGATCTGCAAGAGCAACCCGCGCCACAAGCAGCGCCAGGGCTGAGCGTCCGGGCCGCGGCCCGGATCTCTCGCGATCTCACAACTCAACATCTGAAAGGCAGGATCAGAACCCGCAAGGGGGACACCTCGGGCGGAGGCCCGGGCACCGATCCTGCTCCACACCTCCACAACACTCCAGGAGTTACCGCATGGCACGTCTTGCCGGCGTCGACATCCCGCGCGACAAGCGCGTGGTGATCGCCCTCACGTACATCTACGGCATCGGCCGTACCCGTTCGGTCGAGATCCTCAAGGCCACCGAGATCGACGAGTCGATCCGCGTCAAGGACCTCTCCGACGACCAGCTCGTCGCCCTCCGCGACTACATCGAAGGCACCTACAAGGTGGAGGGTGACCTCCGCCGCGAGGTCGCCGCCGACATCCGCCGCAAGGTCGAGATCGGCTCCTACGAGGGTCTTCGTCACCGCCGTGGCCTGCCGGTCCGCGGTCAGCGCACCAAGACCAACGCGCGCACCCGCAAGGGCCCGAAGCGCACCGTCGCCGGCAAGAAGAAGGCCCGCTAAGCGGCGGCCAGGGAATAGGAGAACACTTTCATGGCTGCACCTAAGGCCGCCGCGCGCAAGCCGCGCCGCAAGGAGAAGAAGAACATCGCGCTGGGCCAGGCCCACATCAAGTCGACGTTCAACAACACCATCGTCTCGATCACCGACCCGTCCGGCGCCGTCATCGCCTGGGCGTCCTCCGGTGGCGTGGGCTTCAAGGGCTCGCGCAAGTCCACCCCGTACGCCGCCGGCATGGCCGCGGAGTCGGCCGCCCGCCAGGCCGCCGAGCACGGTGTGAAGAAGGTCGACGTCCTCGTCAAGGGTCCGGGCTCGGGCCGCGAGACCGCGATCCGCTCGCTGCAGGCCGCCGGCCTCGAGGTGGGCTCGATCCAGGATGTGACGCCGCAGGCGCACAACGGCTGCCGCCCGCCGAAGCGCCGCCGCGTCTGACGCACTCTGAGGATCCCCGGTCGTTCGAGACCGGGGATCCTCACCCGCGTTCTTCCACAATTCAAGACCTCACCCACACGTGTCATATAGCGGGCACGTGATCGAAAGGAACACACAGTGCTCATCGCACAGCGTCCCACTCTCACCGAGGAAAAGATCTCCGAGAACCGCAGCCGGTTCGTCATCGAACCGCTGGAGCCCGGCTTCGGCTACACGATCGGCAACGCGCTGCGTCGCAGCCTGCTGTCGTCGATCCCCGGCGCGGCCGTCACGAGCGTCCGCATCGACGGCGTCCTCCACGAGTTCAGCACCATCCCCGGTGTGAAGGAGGATGTCACCGAGATCATCCTCAACATCAAGCAGCTGGTCGTCTCCTCGGAGCGCGACGAGCCCATCACGGCCTACCTGCGCAAGACGGGTGCCGGCGAGGTCACCGCGGCGGACATCTCCGCTCCGGCCGGCGTCGAGGTGCACAACCCCGAGCTGGTCATCGCGACCCTCAACGACACCGCCAAGTTCGAGCTCGAGCTCACCATCGAGCGCGGCCGCGGCTACGTGTCGGCGGCGCAGAACCGCAGCGAGTACGCCGAGGCGGGCCAGATCCCGATCGACTCGATCTACTCGCCCGTGCTCAAGGTCAGCTACCGCGTCGACGCCACCCGCGCCGGCGAGCGCACCGACTTCGACAAGCTCGTGCTGGACGTCGAGACCAAGAACTCGATCATCCCGCGCGACGCCGTCGCCTCGGCCGGCCGCACGCTGACCGAGCTGTTCGGCCTCGCCCGCGAGCTGAACGTCGAGGCCGAGGGCATCGAGATCGGCCCCGCGCCGGTCGAGGCGGTGCTCTCGAACGAGCTGTCGATGCCGATCGAGGACCTCGATCTGTCCGTCCGCTCGTACAACTGCCTCAAGCGCGAAGGCATCAACACGGTTTCGGAGCTCGTCGCCCTCTCGGAGACGCAGCTCATGAACATCCGCAATTTCGGACAGAAGTCGGTGGACGAGGTGCGCGACAAGCTCGTCTCGCTCGGCCTGTCGCTGAAGGATTCGGTGCCCGGTTTCGACGGCGCCCACTTCTACGGCGGCTCCGAAGACGAGTCCTTCTGATACCCGAACCTTTCCGATCCAGGAGCTAGAGAACAATGCCCAAGCCCACCAAGGGTCCCCGCCTCGGAGGCGGCCCCGCCCACGAGCGTCTGCTGCTCGCGAACCTCGCCGCCCAGCTGTTCGTGAACAAGTCGATCAAGACCACCGAGACCAAGGCCAAGCGCCTGCGTCCGCTGGCCGAGCGCCTCGTCACCTTCGGCAAGCGCGGCGACCTGCACGCGCGTCGTCGTGTGCTGTCCGTGCTGCGCAACAAGGAGGCGACGCACGTGCTGTTCGCCGAGATCGCGCCGCTGGTCGCCGAGCGTGAGGGCGGCTACACCCGCATCACCAAGGTCGGCAACCGCAAGGGCGACAACGCGCCCATGGCCGTGATCGAGCTCGTGCTCGAGCCCGTCACGCCGAAGGTGAAGAAGGCCGCCGCGAAGCCCGCCAAGGCGGAGAAGGCTGCCGCTGCCGAGGTCGTCGAAGAGGCCGCCGCGGTCGTCGAGGCCGAGGTCGCCGAAGAGGTCGCCGCCGAGGCTGAGGTCGTCGAGGAGGCCGAGGAGATCACCGAGGCCGCCGCCGACGCTCCCGCCGAGGAGAAGGCTGCCGAGTAAGGCACCACATCGTTCGAAGCCCGTCGCCCCCTGTGGGGCGGCGGGCTTCGTCGTTTCCCCGGGTTCGTCGTCCTTACCGTCGCAGAAGATGTCGGTGTGACCCGCTCAGAACGACATCGTCTGCGACGTGAGTGGAGGGGATGCTCGACGTCGCGCGTCTCCACCGAGAGAGAGGCAGGATCCGAGGCGGCGCGCTGCAGGCGGGGAATCAGGGAGCGGGGCAGATCACGATGCCGGAGGCTGCGGCGAGGGGGGATCCGGTGCTGCACACTCCGTACTCGAGGGTCGGCGTCCGTCGCATCGCGGGGGCGTCGAACAGGCCCACATGGGCGCCGGTCAGCACGACGGACGACACCGGCCCGCCCCAGGGCTTGGCCGCCAGCCACGCCGCATCGTGCTCCCGGACCCAGTCGGCGAGCGGCGCGACGGCGGCCCGCTGCTGGGCGAGGGTCTCCGTCGTCGGCGGCCGCACCGCGCGCGCGGCGTCGCCGACGGCCCCGGCAGCCACCACGACGCCCAGGACCACCGCGGAGACGACCGCGAGGATCCGGGCGGGGCTCTGCGCCCCCGAGGGTGCGCGGCGACGCCAGAGGGCCGTCACGGCGCGGACGGCGATCGCGGCGAGCACGGGGGCGAACGCGAACACCCCGACCGCGGGGTGGCGCACCCACAGCGGCAGCTGGGAGGCCTGCGCCCACCAGCCGACGAAGGAGAGCAAGCCGACCGCGGAGCCGAAGCCGAGGGCGAGCAGCTGCGGATCGCGCTGCCACCAGCGCTGCGCGGGAGCCTCCCCTTCCGTACCGCGCGGGGGTACGGCCGCCCAGACCACGGCGGCGACCGCCAGGGCCACGGCTGCCGCCATCAGCCACCACGGCACGAACCACGCGCCGGCGAGCGTGCCGAGCTTCTCCGGCACCGTCGTGGGCGCGATGTGCTGACCGCCGCTGAGCAGGAAGCCGCCCAGCGCGCGGACGTGCCGGGCGTAGCCGGTGACGCCGAGAGACACGAGGGCCGTGAGCTCGACGAGCAGCGTCGGCGCGGCGACCAGCACCAGGGGCAGCACGCTGCGGCGCAGCGCCGCGACCAGGCGCCGCCCGAACGGGACCGGCGGGGTGAGCAGGAAGAGGGCGACGGCGAACGCCGGCAGCGCGAGCAGCGCGATGAGCTTCGCCTGCACCGCGAGTCCCAGGAGCAGCCCGGCGAGCCAGCTGCGGCGCGGCAGCACGATCAGCGCCCAGACGAGGAGCGCCGCCGCCGGGATCTCGCCGAGCAGGTCGGCCGGGCCCTGGATGGGCGAGACGCTCTCGGCGGTGTTGAACGCGAGCGGAAGGGCGACGGCGACCAGTGCGCCGGAGCGGCCGGCGAGACGGCGTCCGAGCACGGCGCACCCGGCCAGCAGCAGCACCCAGGAGGCGAGCGGGACGAGCCGGGCGCCGATCACCGGATCCATGCCCAGCATCAGCACTCCCGCGACCGGGAGCAGCACCACGGGTCCGGTGGAGATGCGCGGATCGAACGGGGTGAGCGTCGACCCGGACAGGGTGCCGTCGCTCGTGTAGCCGAGCCCGGCGACGAGGTTGCGCGGCACGGTGAGGTTGAACGCCTCGTCCTCCCAGAGCCTCAGCACGGTCAGGCTGTGCCACATCACGATCGCGTTCGCGATGACGAGCAGCGCGAGCAGGATCCAGAAGGCGGCGCCGGCGAGGCGGCGGGTCATGACGATCGGGATCCGTCGGGGGCGGGCACCCGGCCGGGTGCCTCGAGCGCGAGCGCGCGCAGTGGTGCGCCCGGTCGCAGCGACCAGCTCCAGACCTCGCGCAGCGCGTCGATGGCGAACATCACCAGCTTCTTCGGCGGCAGCGACGGCCGTGACACCCGGCCCCACATCGTGCCGGTGCTGGACGTGCCGCGCCGCGGGATGCTGCGCACCCGCAGGTAACGCACGGCGAGACCGGCCCGCACCTCGGCGAGGGAGAAGTGCACATGGGGGACGAGGGCGTCGGAGGGCACGGCGTTCACGAGGATCTGCAGCGCCTCGGGGCGGTACACGCGCAGAGGAGTGTTCACGTCGGGCACGCCGCGCCCGACGAAGGTCGCGATGAGCAGCCGCACGCAGGCGGTGAGCACGCGCCGGTACCAGGCGTCGGTGCGGGAGTGCCGTACCCCGTGCACCACGTCGGCTCCGGAGCGGGAGAGCGCGCGCACGGCGGCCGCGATCTCGGATCCGAGGAACTGACCGTCGCCGTCGACGTGCACGACGGCGTCGGGGGAGAGTGCGAGACCTGCGCGATAGGCGGCCAGCGCGGTGGGGCCGTGCCCGCGGTTCGCGGGCTGGGTCTGCACGTCGACGTCGGCGATGCCGGCGAGCGCCGCCGCGGTGCCGTCGGTGGAGCGGTCGTCGGCGACGACGAAGGTGATCCGGTCGGCGAGCGGGGCGACGGCGGAGCGGATCTCGTCGATGAAACCGCCGATGCCCTCGGCCTCGTTGTAGGCCGGCATCACAACGGCCAGGTGGGCGTACTGCACTCGAACCTCAGGTGTCGGCGGAAGGGAAGACGTCACAGGCCGCGCCTCCCCCCGGGTATTCTAGTAGGGCTATGGATCGCCGCTCCCGGTTGCGCCGTCTGGCGGGAGTCGGCACCCGGTTCCTGATCGTCGGCGGGATCAGCACCCTCATCGAGGTCGGGGCGTTCAACCTCTTCGTCTACGTCTTCGGGTGGGATCTCGTCGTCGGCAAGATCGCCGCGTCGCTCGTCGCGTTGATCAACGCGTACTTCGGCAACCGCGAGTGGGCGTTCCGCGGCCGGGACCGGCGTGGACGCGGCGCCGAGATCGTGCTCTTCCTCGGCGTGAACCTCGTGTGCACCCTGCTCGGCGCCGGCATCGTCTGGCTCGGCGCCGAGGTGATCGAAGGGGTCACCGGCCACGGGCCGGGGCCGGCCCTGGTCAACATCGTGAACCTCGCGAGCATCGCGGTGATCGTCGTCGTGCGCTTCGTGCTGTATCACTACGTCGTTTTCCGGCACTCACCCCAGGACGCGCCGACCGACGCGCGGGCCTGAGCGCGAGACCTTCTCCGACGGGACGGGATCCCGAGCACTCGAACCCGCAGGTCAGGACCGGGCGCGGAGGTCCTTGCGCAGGATCTTGCCCGAGCTGGACTTCGGGATCACGTCGATGAACTCGACCATCCGCACCTTCTCGTGCGGGGCGACGTGGGACGCGACGTGCGCCTTGACGCCCTCGTCGTCGAGGGACGCGCCCTGCTGCAGCACCACGAACGCCTTGGGCACCTCCTGGCCGTCCTCGTCCGCCGCGCCGATCACCGCGGCATCGGCGATCGCCGGATGCTCCAGGAGCACCGCCTCGAGCACGGCGGGGGCGACCTGGTAGCCCTTGTACTTGATGAGCTCCTTGAGGCGGTCGACGATCCGGAACACGCCTCCGGCGGTCGCCGTGGCGACGTCTCCGGTGTGCAGCCAGCCGTCCTCGTCGAGCATGTCGGCGGTCGCATCCGGACGGTTGAGGTAGCCCTTCATGACCTGGGGCCCTCGGATGAGCAGCTCGCCGGGCTCGCTCGCCCCCTCGGCGGGCACCACGACGTCAGATCCGTCTTCCGCGAGCAGCCGCGCCTCGGTGTTCGGGATGAGCAGGCCCACCGAGGAGAGGTCGATGTCGTCGCGCTCCACGGGGATCGTGTGCGTCACGGGGCTCGTCTCGGTCATGCCGTAGCCCTGCCGCACCACGCAGTCGAGGCGCTCGGCGACGGCATGGGCGAGCGCCCCGTCCAGCGGCGCCGCGCCCGAGAACACGACGTTCACAGAGCTCATGTCGTATTGCTCGACGAGCGGATGCTTGGCGAGGGCGACCGCGATGGGCGGCGCGATGAACAGCCAGCTGGTGCGCTGCTCCGCGATGATGCGCAGGAACTCGACGAGGTCGAACTTCGGCATCGTGACGAGCGTCGCGCGCAGGCGCACGGCCAGGTTGAGCAGCACCGTCATGCCGTAGATGTGGAAGAACGGCAGCACCGCGAGGATCCGGTCCTCGTCGTTCAGGTCGATCGAGACCGTGCTCTGGGCGACGTTGGCGACGAGGTTGCGGTGCGTGAGCATGACGCCCTTGGGGCGGCCGGTCGTGCCGGACGAGTAGGGCAGCACGGCCACGTGCGTGGCGGGGTCGAAGTGCACGTCCGGCGCGTGGTGTCCCTCGGCGAGCAGGCTCCGCAGCGAGGGGTGGCCCTCGGCGCCGTCGAGCACGATCAGCTGGTCGGCGGGGAGGCCGAGCTGCTCTGCGGCCGCCTGCGCCTGCGGCAGCAGGGGGCTGACGGTGATGAGCCAGAACGCCGAGGCGTCGCGCAACTGGTTCGCGATCTCGTCGGCGGTGTAGAGCGCGTTGATCGTGGTGGCCGTGGCGCCCGAGCGGAGGATCCCGTGGAACACCGTCGCGAAGGCGGGCACGTTCGGGCAGAGGAGTCCCACGGCGTCGCCCACGCCGATGCCCCGCGCGGCGAGCGCACCGGCGAAGAGGTCGATCTGCCCGATGAGCTGTCGGTAGGTGGTCTCCGCGCCGGACATGCCGTCCACGAGCGCTGTGCGGTCGAGGTCGTGCTCGGAGATGCCGTCGAACAGGTACTCGTGGATCGGGACCGCGGGGATCTCGACCTCGGGGAACGTGCTGCTGACCATGGGATCTCCTTCGATCTCGGTCTGACTCGATGCCGCTGCGCCGCCGACTCGGGTGCCGGCGTCGGCCACCTGGCATTCAGTGTCGCACAAAATGAGACTGAGTCCCAGGGTGATCCCGGATCCGGCCCGCTCCGGGCGGACTGTGACACACACCCTACTCCGCGGGCGGATCCCCGCTGGGGCCCGGGCCGGCACGGGACCGGTGCCCGGGATGGGGTCGGTACCCTGGATCCGTGCGCATCCGTCTCGACATCGCCTACGACGGCACCCATTTCCGGGGCTGGGCGAAGCAGCCCGGACTGCGGACCGTCCAGGGCACGATCGAGGCCGCCCTCGCGCGGATCGTCGGACCGGGGGCGGACTCCGACGGCGGGGATCCGGGGGCATCCGGCCCTCGTCTCGTCGTCGCCGGGCGCACCGACGCGGGCGTGCATGCCACCGGCCAGGTCGCGCACGTCGATCTGGACGAACGCCAGTGGGCGCGCGTGGTGACCCGCAACGGCCGCGCGGCCGACGACCCGGCGGCGTCGCTGGCGTCGCGGATCCGCGGGGTGCTCGGTCAGTACCCCGACGTCACCGTGTCACGCACGTCGCTCGCCCCGGAGGGGTTCGACGCCCGCTTCTCGGCCGTGTGGCGCCGCTACCGGTACCGGCTCGCCGACGCCCGCGCCGGATACGACCCGCTGCTCCGCCACGACACCACGACGGTCCGCGCGGCCCTGGACGAGGGCGCCATGGACGCCGCCGCGCAGACGCTGATCGGCCTGCACGACTTCGCGGCGTACTGCAAGCCGCGCGAGGAGGGCACGACGATCCGCACCCTGCTCGACTACCGCTGGACACGGGACGCCGCGGGGGTGCTCGTCGCCCAGGTGAAGGCCGACGCGTTCTGCCACAGCATGGTCCGCGCGCTCGTGGGCGCCTGCGCGGCCGTCGGGGAGGGGCGTCTCGAGATCGCCGATCTGGCGCGGCTGCGCGACGACCTCACCCGCACCAGCGCGTTCAAGGTGCTCGCCGCGCGCGGCCTCACGCTCACCGAGGTCGGGTATCCGTCGGACGACCTGCTCGCGGCCCGCGCCGAGCAGACCCGCAACCGTCGCGACCAGGACGACTGAGCCGGATCCGGATCCGCAACATCCGATGAACTCGTGCGTCCGCTCAGGCTGGCGAGAGGGCGCGCCGGTACGGTGGGGGCGTGCGGATCATCTCCTACAACCTGCGCAAGCATCGTGCGGCGCATGAGCTCGACGACCTCGTCGACGCGCATGACCCCGACGTGCTGTGCCTGCAGGAGGGGGACACCGCGTCGCTGCCGGAGCAGGCGGGGGATCTGGTGCTCGCGCACACCACGCAGCGCAACCGGCTGGGCCTCGCGATCTACTACCGCTCCAGCGCCTTCCGCCTCGTCGACTCGGCGGCCGTCTCGGTCAAGAAGTCGCTGCACGACCATGTGCTGCGTCCCGCGCACGAGCGGCTGCTCGGCGTGCGCCTGCGCGACATCGACGCGGGCCGCGACTTCCTCGTCGCGTCGCTGCACGCGGCGCCGCTCACCGCGCGCAACGCGCTGCGCCGGGACCAGATCCGCGCCGCGCTCTCCGAGCTCTCCGAGCTCGGCTGGGGTCTGCCGCAGCTCATCGTCGGCGACTTCAACTACCCGGTGTTCAAGGAGCGGCTCAGCGAGCACATGCGCGACGTGGGCTACGAGCTCGTGATGAGCGACCAGCACACCTACACGCGCTATCGGGTGTTCCGCGGCTTCTACGACTTCGCCGCGGCGTCGGGCTTCGTCGTGGAGTCCGTGCGCACCCTGCCGCAGGGGGAGTCGGACCACCTGCCGATCCTCGTGACCGCGACGCCCACGTAGGGGGCGTCACCGAGTCCGGGGCCACGCCACGGACCTTCGACGGAGGCCCCGGCGGTGCACCTGTGCTCGGGTCGCTGTGCTCGGGTCCCGGCGCCTGATTCAGGTTGGATCGGCGATGCGGGTGGTCGGCGGGCCGATTTCGTGTGGATCCGTGAGATCCAGCCTGAGTTCGGTGCCTGGCTGTTATGAGTCGGGTGGTGGTTCGAGGTGGGGAGCCGCGGGGCCGGCCGCCCCTCTGTGCTCGGGTCGTTGTGCTCGGGTCCCGGCGCCTGATTCAGGTTGGATCGGCGATGCGGGTGGTCGGCGGGCGGATTTCGTGCGGATCCGTGAAGTCCAGCCTGAGTTCGGTGCCTGGCTGTTATGAGCGGGGGTGGCGATTCGAGGTGGGGAGCGGCGGGGCCGGCCGCCCCTCTGTGCGCGGGTCGCTGTGTTCGGGTCCCGGAACCTGATTCAGGTTGGATCGGCGATACGGGCCGGTGGCGGGCGGATTTCGTGTGGATCCGTGAAGTCCAGCCTGAATACGGTGCCTGGCTCTCGTGAGCCGGGGCGGACGCGCCGGAGGGAAAGCCTCGGTTCCAACCGTTCACCCGTCCGTCGCGGACACGTCGCCCGGAGGTCGCCCGCCGGTGAGGCGGCCGGGGTGTCGTGTCCTCATGAGGATGTCTGTGATCGGCTGCGGGTATCTCGGCGCCGTGCACGCGGCGGCCATGGCGTCGATCGGGCACGAGGTCATCGGGATCGACACGGATCCGGAGAAGATCGCCGCGCTCGCCGCTGGGCGTGCCCCGTTCTTCGAGCCCGGGCTGGACGAGCTGCTGGCGAGCGGCGTCGCGAGCGGGCGGCTGACGTTCTCCGTCGACATCGCCGACGCGCGCGGCGCCCAGGTGCACTTCGTGGCCGTGGGCACCCCTCAGCAGCCCGACGGATCCGCGGCGGACCTGCGCTACGTGCACGGCGCCCTCGATGCGCTGCTTCCGCACCTGCGGCCGGGCGATGTGGTGGCGGGCAAGTCCACCGTGCCCGTGGGCACCGCCGCCGCCCTCGCCGAACGGGTGGCCGACGCCGGTGCGACCCTGGTGTGGAACCCGGAGTTCCTCCGGGAGGGCTGGGCCGTGCACGACACGCTGCACCCCGATCGGCTTGTGGTCGGCACCGCCGGCGGCGAGGCGGGGGAGCGGGCGGTCGAGGTGCTGCGCGAGGCATACGCCGACGCGATCTCCGGGGGGAGCCCCTTCCTCGTCACCGACCTCGCCACCGCCGAGTTGGTGAAGGGCGCGGCCAACGCGTTCCTCGCCACGAAGATCTCGTTCATCAACGCGATGGCGGAGATCGCCGAGGCCGCGGGTGCCGACGTCACCCGGCTCGCCGAGGCGATCGGCCACGACGAGCGGATCGGACGTCGCTTCCTCGGCGCCGGGATCGGGTTCGGCGGCGGCTGCCTGCCCAAGGACATCCGGGCGTTCGCGGCGCGCGCGGAGGAGCTGGGCCGCGGAGCGTCGGTCGGGTTCCTGCGCGAGGTCGACGCGATCAACCTGCGCCGCCGCGAGCACGCCGTGCGCCTCGTCGTCGACGCGTTCGGCGGCAGCGTCGTCGGACGCCGCATCACCATGCTCGGCGCCGCGTTCAAGCCGCACAGCGACGACGTGCGGGACTCGCCCGCGCTCGAGGTCGCGGTCCGCCTGCGCGGAATGGGGGCGAAGGTGCGGGTGACGGATCCCGAGGCGCTCGCCAATGCCGCCGCGGTGCACCCGCAGCTGAAGTACGTCGCGGATCGCGACAAGGCGCTCACCGGCGCGGATGCGGTGGTACTCGTCACCGAGTGGGACCTGTACCGGCGCGAGCTCGCGCCGGAGCACGCGTCCACGCTCGCCCGCGGCCGGATCATCGTCGACGGACGCAACTGCCTGGATCCGCAGGCGTGGCGGGCCGCGGGCTGGACCTACCTGGGCATGGGGCGGCCCTAGCCCGGCCTCGGCCCGAGCCGCGGCAGAGCCGGTCTCGTCCCGCGCCGGTTTGTCGCTAGAGTCCCTAGTGACCGCGTCGGCTGGGAGAGGCGGAACCATGTCTGATGAGCGCACCCACCGGGAGGGCGCCGGCGAACCGGATCCGAGATCCGGCCTTTCGCGTGCCGAGATCTCGGCATGGTTCACCGGGGCTGAGGAGTCCGATTCGAACTCCGTCGTCGACGCCGAGCGCGATCACGACCTGGACGAGCTCTTCGCTCGGTTCGATCAGCCGGAGCCGGGTGCCGCGGAGCCGGGCGTGGCAGGGCTGTTCGCCGATGACCCGGTCGCGGAGGACCCGCCTGTCGGTGAGCTGTTCACGGCAGAGCCGGACGCGGCGGCACCCCCGGCGGTGGATCCGACGGTGCCGGCTCCGCTCGCAGAGGAGCCGCTGACCCCCGCCACGCCTGCGCCCGGCGAGCCGGCAGCCGCGGAGACGCCCGCACCGCCCGCGCCGCAAGCGCCCGCCCCGCCCGCAGAGGAGCCGCACGCGCCGCCCGCAGAGGAGCCTCAGGCGCCCGGCGAGCCGGCAGCTGCGGCGACGCCCGAAGCCGACGGCGGACTACCGCGTGGAGGGGCCGGCGCCGGGCTGTCCCGGTCGCAGCTCATCGCGATGGGCGTGGGCGTGGCGATCACCCTCGCCGGTGCGGGCTGGGCGCTCGCGGCCCCAGGCGCCCCGGCGTCGGCGCCGACCTCGGTGCCCTCGCCGACGCCCGACGCCGCCCGCGTGGCCGCGGCGATCGACGCGATCGACCAGCTGTCCGCCCGGGTGACGACGGCGAAATCCACGGCCACGGCGTTCGCGGCACCGCTGGCGGCGCTGCAGGGGGCGAGCGACGAGGCGGCCCGTGCTGCGGCGGAGACGGCGCGGCAGGCCTACGAGGGGGCGCTCGCGGCGGTCGTCGTGCCCGGCAAGCCGGGGCGGAACATCGATGCCGCGGCGCTCGCCGCCGTGGAGAAGGGCACCGCCGACGCGGGGTCCGCGCTCGATGACGCGTCGATGACGTTCCACGCGGCGATCTCGGTATTCATCGGCACGATGCCCGGCTATTCGGTGACAGCCGTGGCCGCGAACTCGGACGGGTCGGCGGAGCTGCGGGATGCGGTGACGCGGGCGGCATCCGCGATGGCGTCGTCGGATCCGTTCACGCCTCCGGGGTTCGCGCCCTGGGACCGCTGGCGTGCCGCGCTCGCCGCGCTCATCGCGGACGCGACCGGCACGACGGACACGACCTTCTCGGACGAGCCGGCCGCGCCGCCCAGCGCGCCTCCTGATGTGCAGCCGAGCGCCCCGCCCTCAGTTGTGGACCCGCCGTCAGTGGAACCGTCTCCCGAGCCGAACTCGCCCGACCCGACGTCGCCTCCGCCGGCTCCGTAGCAGCCGCTCGGGGACCGGCGTCCTCTGCTCCGGGCGTCCTCGCTCTTCACTGTTCGGCCGATGGTCATGAGGGCTGCATTGACGTCCGGAGCGACACCGCCTTCGAAACCGGCCGCGACCGCCGTGGCCCATGCTCGGTTGATCCATGACACAAGGCCGGGCGTCTTTCACACACCCCCTATGCTTTGTCGTAAGCACGGGGGGTGCGATGGGTGAACGTGAACATCGTTCGTTCTGGCGGTGGATCCGGGGGACGTTCTGGGGTCGGCTTTGTCTGGTCGCCGGTGGACTGGCGACGTTCCTGACGATCTTCGGTTTCGTCACCGGCAAGGCCCTACCCGACTTCTTTCCGCAGCCTGCCGTCAGCAGCGAGTCATCGGCATCGCGCACCGCGCACCCGGAGGACGAGGCGCCTGGCGGTTCGACCGCGGTCCTCTCGCCGGCCCCGCGACCGATGACGGTCAGCCTGGACGGCCGGCTTCAGGCGGTGACCGCCTATGAGATCGAGTCGTCGGGCTGTACGGGGGACGTTGCGAAGATCTCGGTCACCTCTCCCGGACGCTCGGTCGTGCTGATCCAGCTTGCACTGGATGAGCTGTCTCCCAGGGGACGGGCCGTCGTCGCTCGGGAAGGCTCAGGATCCGCCGTCACGGTACCAGCCGTCGGCGCGACGTCGCTGCGAGTGCAACTGACCGGGGGAGAGGGGATGTTCTCTCTCGAGGCGACGCCGGTGGCCGGCGCGGATTGCGCCTCGCCCCCGGTATTAGTCGTCGTCCACTAACCGGAGGAGAACAACAAATGGAACGGAACCGCAGGGGGAGCGCGGCTGTACTGGTGGCGTCCATGCTGCTGATTGCAGGGTGTGCGCCGTCCGGTGGAGCTGCCACGAGCTCATCGTCGTCGCAGGTCGCGGAACACGACGGCACGATGCCCACGGTCGTGAATCTCTCGGAGAAGGAAGCACGCGACACCGTCCTCCGCGCCGCGCCCAACGCGCGGATCAAGATCGTCTCGCGGCAGGACTCCGGGCCTGACGGCGTGGTTCTCGAGCAGAGCCCGAGCGTCGGCAAAGCGATCGATGGCGAGGTCACGTTGACCGTCTCCGCCGGTGCGCTCGCGGTGCCGGACGTGAGGGGCAAGACGTTCGGCGACGCGAAGTCGGATCTCGAGTCCGCTGGCTTCAAGGTCAAGGAGCACGCCGTTGCCGATCCGGCATCCGCCGATGGAACCGTGATCGGGCAGAACCCCGCGGCCGGCGCGCGCAACGTTGCTGAAGTGACGCTCGATGTCGCAAGGAAGGACGCAGCCACCTATTTGGCCGACCTCAAGGCAGTGGAGTCCAAGAGCGTCACCGTCGATGTGGGCCCGGCTGCAACCAACGGGGTGGACTATGCGCAGGCGCTGGTGATCAAGCCGTCCTGGGGTGACGGGAAGTCGAGCTTCGCCTACAACCTCGGCCGTGGGTATCGGCAGTTCGACGCCGTGATCGGCGTCTCCGACGTCGCGTCGACCGACACCCACGCCACGATCGAGATTCAGGCCGAAGACGGACGCTCTCTGTTCCATTCCGCAGACCTGGTGCTCGGTCAACCGGTTATCGCGAAGTTCGATGTCACGGATGTCCTGCGGATGACGATCGTCGTCACCATGACCGGCTCGGAGCCGCGCCTCGTCCTCGGAGATCCGCGGTTGTCGAATCCGCGATGAAGGGTAGGTGACGCGGCAGCCGATCGGCGTTCCCCCCGCTCGTGCCGTCGCCCTGTGGCCGTACTCAGCAACCGCGAACTCGCGACCCGTGGCCGCCGCGACCTCACGCCCGGGATCCGGCTACTTCTTCGCGGCGCAGCCGGGGGCGTCGATCGTCACCGGAGTCTCGGCGACCATGGGCGTGTGCCGCACCTCGAGCGGGCCGAAGGATCCGGCCGGTGCGGTGAACGTCGCCTCGATCGTGACCGCCTCGCCCGGGTGGGTCAGTACGTTCACCTTCACCGCGGTGCGGCCCAGATGCGGCATCCCGGCGCTGGCGTAGGGCTGGCCGTTCACGGTCACCCCGGTGAGGGTGGATCCCACCGGACCGTACAGGTACATGTCGGTCGAGACGTCGCCCTTGGCGAAGAACCGCCCCGGCGCGATGTAAACGGGAAGGCCGGCGACGGCGCCGGGATCGAGCGTGTTCTTCAGGGTGACCGTGCTCGTGAACGTGGGGGATGCGTCCGCCTGGCACTGCGTGCTCTTGGCCGCGATGCTCATCCGCATGTAGTAGTCGAGCTTGCCCTCGGTGATGTCGTCGAGGTACACGCCGAGGTCGGTCGACGTGGCGTTGTCCGTGGGCATGGTGCCGCCGACCGGGGTGCCGGCCAGCAGCGCGGCCTGCTCCTTGACCCCGGGGGCGTACATCAGACGACCTTCGTTCGCTGCTTTGCTGAGCGCGTCGAGCAGGGTCTTGGGGTCGGGATGTGACGAGAGCAGCCCGTCGAACACGGCCTTCGCGGTCGCGGCGAAGAAGGCGTCCTGCTCGGCGCCCTCGGGATATCGCGCGTAGACCTCGTTGAGCAGCAGCGGCACCGCATTGTCGGCGGTGAGCACGTCGCCCGTGGGCAGGGTCACCGGGCCGATGGCCCGCAGCAGGTAACTGAGCGCCACGGGGTCGAAGGAGGCGACCGCATCGACCGGGGTGCCGAACGACTCGGCCCAGTAGGCGCGCACGATGGCCGCCGTGTCGGTGAAGTCGGGCGAGAGGGTGGAGTCCTGGATCCAGCGTCCGATCTTCGTGCCGTAGAGGGCTTCCAACTGCGGATCGAGCGGGATGATCGGGGTGTCGCGGGCGTTGTGGAAGTCGCCGGAGCCGGCCTGCTGGGTGAGCGTGATCCGCCCGTTCTCGGCGGTCAGCATCGCGACCGCCGCCGGGTTGCCGCCGGTGCCCCGGGACTCGGCGTTGTTCTGGAAGATGAGCAGATAGTGCTGCGGCGCATCGGATCCGAGAGCCTTCGACAGGATCGTGAGCGCGTTGTGCGCGGGAGTGAGCACCGGGCCGACCTTGGCGAGCTCGTCGTCGAGCTTCGTGATGCCGGAGGCCACCGGCGGGATCAGCGCCGAGCGGTCGAGGCCGGCGAGGTCGTGCTGGATGCGCTTCACGGTCTCGTCGGCGCGCGTCACGTCGCCGGCGAGCGCCGTGAGGTGCTTCACGTCGAAGGCGCCGTCCTTCGGCATCAGCGCCTGGAGGTCGATCGCGGTCAGCGGGCTCACGGCGTCGCGCACGAGCGCATCGGCCGAGTCGGCGGCGACACGCACGGCGGTGAGGTTGGGCCCCGCCACGGGCACCCACTCGGAGCCGCGCCACAGGTCGGTGCTGGTCTTCTTCTTGGCCTCGGCGGTGAGGGCGGTGATCTGCGCGATCGTCGTCTTGGCCTTCGCGGTGTCGCCGGCGAGCATGCTCTGCTGCACCTGTCCGACGAGCGGGATGGCCTGCTCGAGATCGGACTTCGCCGACATCGCCTGGTCGTACAGCTTCTTGGCGGCGACCCCTCCGGCGACCCCGGCGACGATGAGCACGAGCAGCACCGAGACGGGCACCCAGAACCGGGCGCTCTTGAGCAGCGGGCGCCGTCTCCTGCGAGGCGGTCGGCCGGATCCGGATCCGTCGTCGCCGCGTCCGGATGAGGCGTCGTCGAAGAACGCGGCCAGGGAGTCGGTCTGCTCGGAGGACACGTCCTCCGAAGCCTGGCGGGCTTCGCGTGCTTCGCGTCGAGAGGTCACGCGACGAGTCTAGGGATGCGGGCTGAGGAAAGACCCTGGTGAGGCGCACTTCTGGGGCCTTCGACGGTATATCGCGGAGCGACGGCCGCATCGCCGGCGACCCACTTTGTCCCCCAAATGGGGGACAAAACGGCTGCTGGTGGGTTACCCTCAAGGCCTGGGGAAATGCGGCCGAACCCGATCTTCGGCCGCCCTCCTGCTCGAGGGGTCGAGCGGGAGGCGATCTGGAGGCGTTGCGCCCTCCATCAGCTGGGGACATCGAACATGACACGTCCAAGTGACGTCCGCCGTACGCAGGGACCGAACATCACTCGTCGATCGCTGGTGCGCGGAGCCGCGTGGGCGGTGCCGGCCGTCATCGTGGCATCGGCCGCACCGGCCTTCGCCGCGAGCACGCCGCCCCCCACCACGACGCCCACCTTCACCTCGTCGGCGGGGTGCGGCACGACGGGCAGCGGAGGCGGGTGTGCGGGCCTGTCCAAGGCTCCGCAGATCCCCTTCGTCGTCAAGAACACGACGGCGCAGGCGCTGTACTTCCAGGTCACGGGCGTGAAGAGCTGGCAGGGCGGCACGGCACCGGCGAACTGGGACACGAACTACGGCACCTCGTTCCGGCTGTTCACTCAGCACGCCGGGTCGACGAGCAACTGCACGCCCGAGATCACGACCGTCAAGGACTGCGGTGGCACGAGCTCCCTGAGCGTCCTCGTGCAGCCCGGTCAGACGCTCTCGCTGTGGCTGGTCGGTAAGCAGAACGGCGCGGCGAGCTCGTTCACCATGGCCGTGCGCTCTCGGTGGGTGGACGCGGCCTGCACCGTGGTGGTCGCGGAGACCAGCGCGGCCTCGACCCAGATCTCCTCGAGCGCCAACTGCTGACCGTCTCCGGCAGCGGTGCGACCCCCACGCAGGGTCAGCGCCGGACGACCATCCCGCGCTCCTCGAGCCCGTCGAGGAAGCCCTGCAGGCCCTGCTCGCCGAAGTCGATGGTGGCGCCGAGCTCTGCGGCCTCGGCCGCGATCCGCTCCGGATCCCCGACCCCCTCCGCGATGAGCACCCACACCAGCCAGCCGGCGTCGCGCAGCTCGAAGAGGTCGGCGGTGTCGAGCCGGGCGATCCACACCGTGCTCTCCTGACGACCGCCGTCGGTGCCGTCGACCCAGGCGACCTCGGGGGCCAGGGCGTAGAACCCGCTCATGACCGGTGTCCCTTGGCGCGGCGCAGCACCGAGACGGCGCCGTGGGCGATCCGCGCGCACTGCTCGCGGAACACCTCGATCGGGCCGGGCTCGTGGCCCAGCCGGATCCGCAGGTGCGTGCGGTTCACGTGCATCGCCTGCCGCAGCACCCGCCAGCGCTCGGCGAATCCCTCGGCCGACCGGTAGCGTGCGGCCCACTCGTCCAGGCGGTCGTTGTCGGAACTGGACCAGTACTCCCACAGCGCGTGGTCGGGGGCGTCCCGATGGGCGTCGAGCTCGCCGATCGCCGCGGCCAGGGCGGTCTCCGCCTGCAGTTCGCGGGCGAGCGCTCGGGTCTCGGCCTGCACCTCGGGGGAGGAGAGGTCCCAGGCATCCGCGTGCTCCGTGCCGTGCGACCGGGCGGAGTGCAGCGTCTGCACCGCGACCTGCCCGGCGAGCGAGGGGACGGCGCACGGGCGGTGGCCGATCTCGGCCCGCTCGCGGTCGCGCCACAGCACGTCGAACACCTCATCCGCGTCTCGCCGAGGCCCGGGCAGGTTCCGATGCACGTCGGCGTACGTCCACGACGTATGCGTGTAGTTGGCGGCGTGCCCGAACGGGGAGCCCTCGTCGAAGCCGGTGAACAGCGTCCAGCCGTCGGCGGCGAGCGCCGCGAGGAAGCGGTCGAGGTGCGCGGGGCGCACCAGGACGTCGGTGTCGGAGGAGTCGTGCCGGCCGGCGCGCAGCGACGAGCGGGTGGCGGGACCCTTGATGTGCAGCAGGTCCACGTCGGCGCGGTCGGCGGTGCGCTGGAGCGCTGCGTGAGTGAGGTGCACCAGCGCCCAGATCGGGACTTCCGGTGCCGCCATAGCCTCTACCCTAGGGGAGAGGGGCGGGGTGGGACCCCGGAGGAAGGTGGAGCGTGGTCGATTCCCTTGTGCTGCGGCTGTTCGGGGAACGGTGGCAGGTGGATCTCGGGCGCTACGCGGATCCGGAGGGGCACGTCACCCGGTTGCGGGAGCTCTGGTCGCGCGTCGTGGACGATTCGGCGGGCGAGGTCGATGTCGTGTTCCGGCCGGATCCGGACGAGGCCCAGTCGACGCTGACGCCCTGTCTTCCCGACCGCACCGACGGATCGTTCCCCTACTCGTTCTCGCGGGCCGTCACTCAGGCGGCGATCGACCGCCTCGCCGGAACCGCCCTACTGCTGCACGCCGCCGGACTGGTCTCGGACGACGCGCGCCGCGGAGTGGTGCTCGTCGCGTCTTCCGGCACGGGCAAGAGCACGGCCGCACGACGGCTTGGGCAGCGGCTCGGCTACCTCAGCGACGAGCTCATGCTCGTCGACGAGCGCGAGGAACTGCACGGACTCACCAAGCCGATCTCGTTGATCGTGCCGGAGTTCCCCGGCGGCAAGGACGAATCGTCGCCCGATGAGCTGGGTCTGGGTCCGACGCCGGCCATGCCGCCGCGGCTCGCCGCGCTCGTGTGCCTCGCGCGCACGCAGGAGGCGGTGCCGCCCCGACTCGACCTGATCAGCGTGCATGAGCTGATCGCCGAGGTGGTGCCGCAGACGTCGTCGCTGTGGCGGGTGGATCGCCCGCTGCGGCGACTGGCCGATGCCGCGCTGCGCGGGGGAGGGCCGTTCCGGCTCTCGTACGCGGAGATCGTCGATGCGGAGCCGCTCGTGCGCGGCCTGCTCGAGGCCGAACCGATGCCGGACGGCGTCCGCGACTGGATCGAGCACGGGCCTTCCGAGGACGAGCGCTGGCAGGAGAGAGCCGGAGCGACCACGGCCGTCGGTGACCTGGACGACGACGCGCTGATCTCCCGCGCCCCGTGGACCGACGCGATCGAGCAGGACGGCGAGGTGTCGGTGCTCGTCGGCCCGGCGTTCACGCGCATCGCCGGGATCGCCGCCTCGATCTGGCTGGCGTGCGCCCGGCCGCTCACCGTCGCCGAGCTGAGCGACGAGCTCGCGCGGGAGCACGGTCCGCACCCCGAGGCCGATGCGCTGGTGCAGGCGGCGCTGCGGGAACTCGGCCAGCGCGAGCTGATCGACGTCGTCTCGATCGGGGGCGCGTCGTGAGCGCGCCGCACATCTGGATCGCCACGAACCACGGCGCGATCGGGGGCGGCGAGGTCATGCTCCTGCAGATCGCCGAGGCCTTGCGCGAGCTCGGCCGCGAGGTGACGGTGGTCGCGCCCAGCCACCCGCCGGCCCTCGCCGAGGCGGCGCGGGCGAAGGGGCTCGACGTGGTGGTCCTCGGCGCGGACGACCGGGCGAGCTGGATGCTCGCGCTCCGGCGCTGGCGCAGAAGGCACCGCGAGGGGATCCTGTGGTGCAACGGGCTGGTCCCGGCGGCGGCGACCGCCGGGCAGCCGAATCGCATCGTGCACCTGCACCAGTACGCCACTGGGAAGAAGGCCATCCTCGCGCGAATCGCGCGTATGCGCGCGCTTATGACGGTCGTCCCCTCGCAGCATTTCGCCGGCACGGTGCCGGGATCTTTCGTGTTGTTGAACTGGACAGGTGCGTTCGAACCAACGTCACGTCACCATGTGCCAGGCGAGCCGTTCGTGGTCGGTTATCTGGGGCGGCTCGGGACGGACAAGGGAGTACATGTCCTCACGGACGCCGTTGGAGAGCTGGACAGGCGGATGCCGGGCGGCGTGCGTCTGCGTCTGGCCGGGGAGTCGCGCTTCGTGAATCCGCGGGCGGCCCAGGTCGTGGAACGGGCGCTGACCGAGATCGAGCCGTTGATCGACCGGGTCGGCTGGGTGCCACCGCAAGAGCTGTTCGACGCCATCGACGTGCTCGTGGCGCCTTCCGTGGCTCCAGAACCGTTCGGGCTCGTCGCAGCAGAGGCGATGTCGGCCGGCGTGCCGGTGATCGTCAGTGACGCGGGCGGGCTCCCCGAGGTCGTTGGCACGGAGAACGGCAGGATCCTGCCCGCTGGTGATGGTCGTGCTCTTGTCGAAGAGATCGCCGCACTGATGCAACCGGGGGCCGAAGCCGGTGTCGTCGAGCAGCAGGAGCGCTGGGCACAGCGCTTCTCGCCGGCCGCGGGGCGCGAGCGCGTTGCAGCGCTGATCGCTTTGGCGGATCGAGCGCCGTCGCGCGCCCGCCGCTGAAGGGTTAGCGCGACGCCGACGCGAAGTGTTCACCTTTCCGTGCGACGGGCGCCAGAAGCCGAGCCAACCCGATGCCCAGCACCAGGAACCCGACCGGAGCGAAGAACACCTCGCCGAGGCGCAAGGCGCACATGCAGACGATCGCCGTCGCCGCGGTGATCGCCCGCGACTGGAAGCTCAGGGCGTCGATCTGGACCCGGGTGCTGAGCCCCAGCCCGGTGACGAGGTAGATCGCGAGCATGACGACGAGCAGCACGATCCCGCCCTCGACGATGAGGCCCTCGTAGGAGTTGTGGAAGAACCAGGTGCCCGAGTCGAGACGGACGGTGGCTGTGCCCAGGCCGTCGCCGTACCACGGCGCCCCTTGGGCCTTCAGCGAGGAGGCGGCGTCGATGCGCAGCCGGAACGCGTCGGATCCCTCACGCGAGACGGCATAGTCGCCGAGCTTGCTCAGGTTGTCGTCGGCCCAGAGGAAGACGAAGACGCCGATGGTCAGCGCCAGCAGCTCGACGGCACGGTGCATACGGCCGGAGAGTAGTAGGAACACCACTGCGACGGCGTACGCGGCCATCGTCGTGCGGGAGTCGGTCGCGACCACGGCCGCGACGCCTGCGGCGAGGATCAGCATGCGCCACAGCACCTTGCGGGCGACCATCGCCAGCAGCACGGCGCCGACCGCATAGACGAGGGCGGCCGCGTTCTTGTCCTGCAGGAAACCGGTGAGGCGCCCTTGATAGTCGTCGGGGGTGAGACGAAGGTAGAACAGCGCCGCGTTCAGAACGAGTCCGACGCCGAGGCCCTTGATCACCGAGCCGACGTCGATGCGGCCGGTCGCGAGGAACGCCGCGAACAGCATCAGCGAGGCGATGTTCAACCCGCGCCGCAGCGGATCGATGTCGTTGATCAGGGTTTCGACAGCGAGGAAGCCGAACAGCGCGATCGCGACGACCGGGTACCAGGAGGCTGCGGAGAAGGATCGCGTCGGGGTGCGGAAGAGCCCGATCGCCACGAGCGTGATCGCGGCGAGCTGCGGAATCGGGAGCGGCACCCCGGGAACCGAGAGCCGGTACACCAGGAGCATGGCGAGCAGGGCATCGATGATCCGCGCCGAGTGGCCGGGTGGCACGAGGACCACCGGCGGGAAGCGTCGAGGACGCGTCTCGCCTGCGGGGGAGGCAGCCCGAGGGGCCGACGGTGCGGTGGTCACAATCTCATTCTGAGGCACGCACGCGCGTTGACCCACACCGGCGGCCGTGACCCCCAGTCGGGAAGTGCGCAGGAGCGATCGCCGTCCTCCCGATAAGATCGGTGTCGATGCCGTGTCCGCGGCATGGACGCCGTGCGCGCAGATCCTTGCGGCGAAAGAGATCTATGGGGGATCCGAGACGTGACCTTTCTCGACTTCATCGCGATGACGCGACGCGGATGGAAGATCCTCGTCGTGCTCATCGTGCTCGGTGCCGCCGCCGGGTTCGGCTACGCGTTCCTCTCGCCGAAGGTCTACCAGGCCAGCTCCACCGGCTTCATCGCCGCCGAGGGATCGTCGGCCATCGCCGGGTCCGATGAGGCCGTCGCACGAGCCGGGGCCTATGTCACGCTGATCTCGAGCCAGCAGGTGCGCGATGCGATCGTCAAGGACGCGAAGGTCGATCCGGGGCAGCTGAGCGGCAGCCTCGGCGCCAAGGTCGTGCCCGGCAGCACGCTCATCGAGGTGACGGCCAGCTCCGCATCGCCGGAGGCGGCGCTGAAGCTCGCGAACGGCGCCCTGCACGGTCTTGTGTCGGTCATCGACGACATCGAGTCGAAGACGAACAACACGACCGGCACCAAGGTCATCATCGTCCCGATGGACAACGCGGTCGCGCCGACAGCACCGGTCTCGCCCAACACCAAGCTGAACGTCGGCGTGGGCGCCGCGGCGGGCCTGGTGCTCGCCTACCTGATCCTGTTCGCCCGTCGCGCCCTGGATGTGCGCGTGCGCGTGCACACCGACATGCGCGAGCTCATGGGCACCGGCGTGCTCGCCCGCGTGCCGAAGCTCGGACGCAACGGCACGCCTGAGGGCGACTCGCACAACGAGACCATCGCGAGCGAGGCGTTCCGGCAGTTGCGCACGGGGCTGCGGTTCTCGAGCGTCGACAACGAAGTGCGCGTCGTCATGATCACGAGCGCGAGTCAGGGCGAGGGCAAGTCGATGACGGCGGCCTCGCTCGCACGCGTCATGGCGGAGTCGGGGCAGCGCACGCTCATCATCGACGCCGACCTGCGCCGCCCGAAGGTGGGGCGCAACTTCGGGATCGACGGATCGGTCGGCCTCAGCGAGGTGCTCAGCGGCCAGGTGCCGGTGCGCAGCGCCATCCAGCCCACTGCGGATCCGAATCTCTTCGTGCTGCCGTCGGGCGGCACACCGCCGAACCCCTCCGAGATGCTCGGTTCGGTCGCGTTCACCAGCCTGCTGAACGAGTTCCGCAAGGACTTCTTCATCGTCATCGACGCGCCGCCCGTGCTGCCCGTGACCGACGCGACCGTCGTGAGCACGCTCGTGGACGGCGTGGTGTTCGTGCTTGCGGTCGGCAAGACGCGCCGGGCGGAGGGCGCCGCCGCGCGCACCCAGCTCGAGCAGGTGAACGCGCGCATCCTCGGCGTGGTGCTGAACATGGTGCCGCTCAAGGGCGCCAACAGCTATGGCGGCGGCTACGGCTACTACCGGCAGAACAAGAGCTACTACGTGAAGCCGAAGAAGACGGGCGAGAAGCGCGCCTCGGCGGCATCCGCCGTCGTGCCGAACGTGCCCAACCGGCAGCCGGCCGCGCCGCTTCCCGGCGCGTCGCCGGTTCAGGACCCGCGGCCCGCTGCCGCGGCTGCACCCGTTGCACCCGCTGCGCCCGCACCGGCCCTGACAGCGCCGGTTCAGCCGTCGTCCGCGGAGGCGCACTCCGCCTCTGTCGGTGCGCGGGGTCTGCGCCGCAGCTCGCGGAACTGACATGACACGGCCGAAAGCTCCCTCTGGGGAGGGTGAGCGACGGCCCGATCCGAGTACGCCTCGCATCACGGGGCTCTCGATCGTGGTGCCGCACTATGGCGACCCTGCCACAGCTCAGAAGCTGATCGCGCGGCTCAGACGTCAGATCGAGGCGCCGCTGCTGGAGATCATCGTCTCGGACGACCTCTCGCCGCAGCCGTACCCCGAGGCGAACGACGTCACGGTGGTGCGCCGCACCGTCAACGGCGGATTCGGGGCGGCGGTGAACTCCGGCGCTGCGGTCGCGCGGCATTCGCATCTGCTCGTGCTCAACAGCGACCTCGAGATCGATGAGCGGTTCCTCGCGTCGATCGTGCGCGAGTCCGAGCCGTGGCAGCCCGCCGTCTGCGCGCCGATGCTGGTCGGCCATGACGGCGCTACGCAGTGGGGCGGCCGGCATTTCCCGCGGCATCGGCATCACATCATCGAATGGCTGACGCCGCTGGCCCGGTTCCGATCCCGGCTGCACGAGGCGGTCGGACATGACACCCGATGCGTCGCGGGCGCGACGGTGCCGGTCGATTGGCTGGTGGGCGCCGCGTTGCTCATCCCCCGTGACGAGTTCGAGGCCGTCGGAGGCTTTGACGAGGACTACTTCATGAACTCGGAGGAGGTCGATCTCCAGCGGCGGCTTCGCGCGCGCGGCGTTCCCTCGATCTTCCTCGGACGCGTCGCGGTGGCACATGAGGGCGGCGGATCGTCGGATTCGGACCGCAGGGTTCGCTGGGTGACGCAGTCGCGCATCCGGTACGCCCGGGTCTGGCGTGAGCATCCGACGATGCTGGTCGCGGGCCTCCGTACCGCCAGCGTCGTCAACCTCTTCTTCAACGCGATGCGAAGGCTCTCCGGTCGCCGCATCGCGCCGCTGCAGACGTTCCGGCGAGAACTCGCCGCGATCGCGCCCGGGAGGGTCTCATGAAGGTTCTGATCACGGGAGGCGCCGGGTTCATCGGCCAGCACGTCGCGTCGCTGCTGGTGTCGCGCGGCGACCAGGTGCTCGCTCTGGACTCGTTGCTTCCGCAGGTGCACTCCCACCCGGAGTCGGCCCGCGCACGCTTCCCGGGCGAGGTCATCGTGGCGGACGTCGCAGACGACGCCGCGTGGGACGCGCTGCCGTCCTTCGATGCGCTGGTCCATCTGGCGGCCGAGACCGGAACGGCGCAGTCGATGTATGAGACGGCCCGCTACGAGCGCGTGAACGTGCACGGGACCCGTCTCGCCGCGCGGGCGGCGGTGCGGGCAGGCGTGCCGATCGTGTCGCTGAGCTCCCGGGCTGTCTACGGGGAGGGCCTCGTCGATGAGAACGGCGCCCCGCGCGCGTCTCGCGAGGATGATCCGCACGCGCCGGTGTCGTTCTACGGCGAGACCAAGTCCTGGGCGGAACGCGAACTCCTCGATGAGGTCGGGTACTCGGCGCCTGCAGTGATCATCCGGCCGCAGAACGTCATCGGCCCCGGTCAGGCCCTGCACAATCCGTACACGGGTGTTCTGGCGGCGTTTCTCGCACGTCTCCGTGAGGGGCGACCGCTGTCGATCTACGGCGACGGACGGCAGACCCGCGATTTCGTCCATGTGGCCGACCTCGCCGAGCTCATCGTCTGGAATCTGCAGAACCCGCCGCAGCCGTCCGCGCCGCGGATCCTCAATTGCGGCACCGGAGTGCGGACGTCGCTCACGCAGCTCGCCGAGTGCTCCGCAGCGGCGGCTCCCCACGGCGCATCGCCGATCGAGTACGTCGACGTGCATCGGGCCGGGGACATCGAGCATGCCTGTGCTGATCTCAGCCGTCTGCGAGCGCTCCGGGCTCCCTTGCCTACGCGCACGTCGGCGCAGGCGGTGGCCGACTTCGTCGTCAGCTCCTGGGCGGTCGACGGCGCGCCGTCGAGCCTGTGGGACGACGCCTTGGACGAGCTCAGCCGTCGGGGTCTGGCGGGCGAATCTTGAATCTGGCAGGGGACGATTCGTGAGGGTGCTGGTCGTCAGCCCTGGATTCCACGGGTATGCGTCCTCCCTGGGCCGCACGCTGGCCTCGCTCGGGCATGATGCGCACGTTCATGTCTACGACTCGCCGCGAACGCCGGTCGGTCGCCTGGGAATCCGGCTGCTGCATCGCGCACCGGAACACGTCCTGGCTCAGCGAGCCCGGCGAGATCTGACGGATCGTGCGATGTCCGCGCTGCGTCTGTTCCGGCCGGATGCGGTACTCGTCGTCCGCGGTGATCTCCTGGACGAGCGCTGGTGGGATGCCCTCGATGCCAGCCGTGCCCACCGGGTGACCTGGATGTACGACGAACTGCGGCGGATGTCCTACGGCACGGACACGCTTGGCCAGATCGGAGCCGTGGCCACCTACAGTGCTCTCGACGCCGAAGATCTGAAGAGACGCGGAGTGGATGCGCATCACGTCCCGCTCGGGTTCGACGCGCTCGAGGCGGTCGTGCCGCGACCGGTGCGCGGGATCAGCCTCATCGGCGCGCGCTACCCCAGTCGCGAGGCGGTGCTCCGCATGCTGGCGAGAGCCGGCCTCGACGTGTTGGCCTTCGGCAGGGACTGGTCCCGGCATCCGATCGATGTGATCCGCACCGGTGCCTGCGCAAGCCCCGGGGTTCCCGCCCGCCGGGAGCTTTCGCGCGGCGAGGCGTACGGAGCCATGCGTGACTCGGCGGCGACGCTGAATCTCCACGGCGATCAGGACGGCTTCACCATGCGCACCTTCGAGGCGCCCGGGGTCGGCGCGGTCGAGATCTGTGATCGCCCGGAGGTCGACGGACTTTATGAGGTCGGCAACGAGGTGCTCGCCTACTCATCGGAGGACGAGCTCGTGGAGCTCTGCCGCAGGGTCGTGCGCGATCCTCGCTGGGCGGACGGGATCCGGGCGCGAGGGCGGGCGCGAACGCTGGCGGAGCACACCCTGGGACATCGTCTACGGCGATTGGAGCAGCTGTGGGGCTGAACATCCCGGAACACATTCGCGAGTGGCAGAGGTGGCAGGCGCGTCAGCGTCGCCTTCAAAGATGGAACGCACGGTTGTCGGGCAGAGGTCTGGCGCAGCCGTTGCTCAGCAGCGCCGTCCGCGGTGAGAATCCCGCCGTCCTCGTGGCGATCGACTCCCGCTCGCCGTCGGGGATCGCCTCCCTGCACGGGTTGATCGATCGGATCCCCGCACTGGCCGTCATCAGTTCGGTGCACACTCCTGAGCAGATCGTGGAGCTGCTGGGCGGTGATGTGCAGGGCAACCGAGTCGTCGAGCCGGAAGCCCTGCCGCGTTCCCTCAGCGCCGTGGTCGGCGGGGGGCACTATCTTCCTGCGGGTGCGGCAGCCTCGCGTCTTGCGGAGGAGCGGGGCATTCCGAACGTCGTCGTCCAGCACGGCTTGCTGACCCCGTTCGCTCCGCCGCTGCCTCCGCGCGCGCACCTTCTCGCGTTCAGCGATGCGGACGGCGCCTTCTGGGCGTCGAATCGCTCCGATATCGCGTGGACCGTCGTCGGAGCCCAGCTGCTCTGGGAAGCGGGGGCAACACCCAGAACAGAACCGGCGACAGGCACGCCGACCTACCTCGGCCAGCTGCACGGGGCCGAGCTGCCCCGTCACGGCATGGCACGGGCGACGACACGATTCTGGCGCGAGACAGGGGCCGTATACCGCCCGCATCCTTCGGAAGCAGATCGGCTGTCGCGCCTCCAGCACGGGATCTGGGAGCGCCAGGGGATGCGGATCGATCGCCGCGCGCGTGCACTGGCGGAGTCGAGGGGGCCCGTCGTCGCGGCGTTCTCGACCGGCATCCTCGAGTCCGCAGCGGCCGGACTGCCGTCCTGGGCCTTCTACCCGAACCCGCCGCGCTGGCTCGGCGAGTTCTGGGAGCGCTATGGCATCCGGCGTTGGGATGCGGATGACTCTCCCACTCCGCCGCCCGCCCGTCCCGCCCTCGAGCCCGCCCAGGCGATCGCCGACGCCGTGCTCACCCTGGCCGAAGGAGCATCATGAACATCCTGTGTGTGATCCCCGTGCGCGGCGGATCCAAGGGCGTGCCCGGCAAGAACGCCCGGCTCGTCGCGGGCAAGCCGCTCGTGGCCTGGAGCATCGAACAGGCTCTCGCCGCGGGACTCGACGTCCTGGTGTCGACCGACGATGAGGAGCTGGCGGAGATCGCGCGCGGTGCGGGAGCCGATGTCCCGTTCCTGCGTCCGGCCGAGCTCGCTCAGGACACCACGCCCACCGAGCCCGTGATCGAGCATGCGATCGCGCACCGCGTCGCCGAGGGGCGGCGGCCCGATGCGGTGATGCTGCTGCAGGCGACCTCGCCCGTGCGGTTGGCGGGAACGATCGAGCGGGCGGTGCGGGAGTTCGAGGAGACCGGCGTCGACAGCCTCGTGGGCGTGGTCGCGCAGACGCCCTTCTTCTGGCATCCTGCAGACTCCGGCAGCGCGACGGCGGAGTACGACCCCGCCGCGCGACCGCGCCGGCAGGATCTCACGGCCGAGGACTACTTCTACAAGGAGACCGGCTCGCTGTACCTCACCCGCACCGAGATCTACGAGCGGGAGCGCAACAGGATCGGAGGCCGGGTGGGGCTGTTCGTGATGGACGAGGCGGAAGGCGTCGACATCGATACGCTGGTGGATCTGCGCATCGCAGAGCAGGTTCTGGGGGACCTGTATGGTTCGGCCCCCGGGGCGCACGGACCGGAAGAGACGGGGGACATTTCATGATCATCGAACGCGACCTCGCGCCGTACATCGTCTTCGGCGAGGACCCCGTGCTGGTCGGTCTCGGCAAGATCAACGCCAACAAGCAGCGCATCGTGTTCTGCGTCGACGAGCACGGGATCCTGCAGGGATCCCTGTCCGACGGAGACTTCCGCCGCTGGATCATCCAGAACCCCACCGCTTCGCTGGACGTGTCGTGCGCGACCGTGGCGAACCGCAGTGTGCAGACGGCCCCGCACACCGCCGCGCCGGCCGACATCGCCCCGCTGCTGGGCCGCGACGGCGTGCATCATGTGCCGCTCGTCGACGAGCGCGGCCACCTGTGGGCGATCGCCCTCGACGAGACGGGCACGCTGCGGATCGGGTCCCACGAGATGGGGCCGGGTCACCCGGTGTTCGTGATCGCGGAGGTCGGCAACAACCACAACGGATCCGTCGACCTCGCCAAGCACCTCGTCGACCTCGCCGTGGAGGCCAACGCCGATGCGGTGAAGTTCCAGCTCCGTGACATGGATGCCCTCTACCGCCAGCGCGGTGCGGCGACCGGAGGGGAGGATCTGGGCGTGCAGTACACGCTCGACCTCCTGCGCCGGTTCTCCCTGCCCGCGGAGAAGCTGTTCGAGGTGTTCGATCACGCCCGCGACGCCGGCATCGACGTCATGTGCACGCCGTGGGACGCACCGAGCGTGCAGGCGCTCGCCGACTACGGGATTCCGGCGCTGAAGATCGCCTCGGCCGACCTCACCAACCACGAGCTCATCGCCGACGCGGCGGACAAGGGCCTGCCGCTCGTGCTCAGCACGGGAATGTCGCGCGAGAGCGAGATCCTCGAGACCGTCGCGCTGCTGCGCGGCAAGGGCGCGCCCTTCGCGCTGCTGCACTGCCAGTCGACGTACCCCGCGCCGTACAAGGACCTCAACCTGCGCTACCTCGACCGGCTCGCCGAGATCGGCCAGTGCGTGGTCGGCTACTCCGGGCACGAGCGCGGCTGGCACGTGCCGGTCGCTGCCGTCGCCCGCGGTGCGCACATCATCGAGAAGCACTTCACGGTCGACCGCGCGATGGAGGGCAACGACCACACCGTGTCGCTGCTGCCGGACGAGTTCCGGATCATGGTCGAGCAGATCCGCGACATCGAGACCTCGATGGGGACGGGCGAGACCCGCGTGGTGTCGACCGGCGAGCAGATGAACCGGGTGACGCTCGCGAAGTCCCTCGTCGCTGCGCGTCCCCTCACCGGCGGAGCGGTCATCACTGCCGAGGACGTGATGGTGAAGAGCCCGGGACGTGGCCTGCAGCCGAATGCGCTGCCGCAGCTGCTCGGCCGGACCCTCAAGCGCGACATGGCCGAGGGTGAGTTCTTCTTCGACGGCGACCTTCGCGACGCGGCCCCCGAGGGGCGGCCGTTCACGTTCCGCCGGCCCTGGGGGCTCCCGGTGCGCTATCACGATGCGGCGGCTCTGTTGAAGCAGTCCAACCCCGACTTCCTCGAGTTCCATTTCTCGTACAAGGATCTCGACGTCGACATGGACGAGTTCTTCACCGAGAAGCTGCCCATCGGGTTCACCACCCACCTGCCGGATCTGTTCGCCGGTGACTTCCTGGTGGACCTCGCCTCCGACGACGAGGAGACCTGGGAACGCTCGATCCGCGAAGTGCAGCGCACCATCGACGTGACCCGCGACCTGCGCCGCTGGTTCACCGTCGAGGAGGATCCGATCATGGTCGTGACCATGGGCGGGTTCACGAAGGACAAGCACATCGCTCCCGAGCAGCGCGCGCACAAGTACGCGCGGGTCGCGGCCGCGCTGAAGCGCCTGGACTCCACCGGAGTGCGGATCGCGGCGCAGACCCTGCCGCCCTACCCGTGGCTGATGGGCGGGCAGCAGTTCCACAACCTGTTCCTCGACCCGCGCGACACCGTCCGGTTCGCCGAGGAGACGGGCACGGCTCTGTGCTTCGACGCCTCGCACACCAAGCTCGCCGCCAACTGGCTGGGCATGGCGTTCTCCGAGGCGGTCGACCTGCTCGCACCGCACACCATCCACTGGCACCTGGTCGATGCGACCGGCGTCGACGGCGAGGGCGTGCAGGTGGGCGAGGGTGACATCGACTGGCCGGAGTTCGCGGAGCGGATGGACCGGCTCTCGCCGGGCACGCCGTTCATCCCCGAGATCTGGCAGGGCCACGTCGACAACGGTGCGGGCTTCTGGACGGCGCTGGACCGCATGGAGGCCTGGTTGTGACCGATCCTGACGGGTCGTCGAGTGAGTCGCGTCTTCCGGGGTCGCCGAGCGAGCCGGGTGCTCTGGGGTCGTTGAGCGAGCGAAGCGAGACGAAACGCCCTGCCCTGCAGGCCTCCGTCATCATCCCTTCCTATCGCGGAGAGCAGCGACTCCCCGAGCTCCTGGAACGCCTCACGCGTCAGGACTTCGAGGGTGCGTGGGAGGTCGTAGTCGCTCTCGACGGCGAAGACGACGGATCCCGGGCCGTGCTCGAGACCTACCGGGACCGCCTCCCGCTGACGGTCATCGCATCGACGCAGAGCAGAGGGGTTGCCGAAACGCTCAACGGCGCGTACGAGGTGGCGCAGGGCGAGGTGCTGATCCGGTGCGACGACGATCTGAGCCCGGAACCGCACATGGTGCGACGGCACGTCGAACTGCATGCGTCGAGCGACGTTCCGCTCGGCGTCATCGGTGCCACCCGGGATGTTTTCGCGGACACACCCTATGCGCGGGCCTACGGCATCCCCGCCAATCGTCGGCATCTCGCCACGGCCTACAAGCGCGACGAGACCGAGACCTGGGTGCATTGGGCTGCCCACAATTCTGTGACTCGGGAGACCTGGGACCGCTTCGGCCGATTCGACACGAGCTTCGCCTATGGCGAGGACGGTGAACTCGGCTTCCGTCTGAGAGAAGCCGGTGTGCGCATCGTGATCGCCCCGGAGCTGGAGATCGTGCACCGCGGACCCGCGCCGAGCGCGGGGGCGCGTATCACCCGTGCCTTCGTCTCGGGCGCCAGCAGGCACGAGCTCGAACGTTCGCACCCGGGAACGGTGCGGCCGGCCGCAGCACCCGGCTCGCTCGCCGGGAATCTGTGGAACGGCGCGGTGGGTGCGCTGGCGGCGTCGGTGCGGTCGCAGGGCGGCTATCGCCGCTACGGCCGCGCGATCGACGGACTTCCCTCCGCCGTCCCGGCGGGGCTGCGAGGTCGCCTGATCGCACTCGGCGTCGAGGCCGCAGGCCGCTCGGGCTACCGCAACGGCGCGGAGGACCTCCGCTCCGAGTCGTGGCGCGACGCACATCGCTCCCCGGGGTTCGACGGTCGGATGCACCGCGAAGCCGTGCCCGCGCCGAACCGCGGTGTCCTCCCGGAGCAGCCGATGCGCACAGCGCTCTGGATCGTCCCCGTCGCGGATCTCGGCGGGGTCGCGCGCCATGTGCTCGACGCCACCCGGGTCGGCATACCGGGCTGGAGGGTGGTCGTGCTGTGCCCCGAAGGGCCGCTCGCCGAGCGCCTTCGGGAGCAGGGCGCTGCCGTCACGACGGGACGCTTCGGACCCGATGCAGGGCCTGTGGCGTCGATGCGCACGCTGCGCCGGACCGCGGCTGCGCTCCGCCCCGAGATCGTGCATTCGCACCTCGCCTACGCCGACATCATCAACGCTTGGACTCGCCTGCCCCGTGGCACTCGTCGCTTCACGACCGAGCACGGCATCGCCGGCGACGACGGCGTCTACCACCCGTCCTCGCTGCAGTCGCGTGTCATGGCCTTCGTGCACCGCGCCCGGTTCCCCCGCTTCGACGGCGTCATCGCCGTCGCCGAGGCGACGAAGCGCGCCATGATCCAGAAATGGCATGTGACTCAGCCGATCACCGTGATCCTCAACGGCGTCGACCTGCCCGAGGGTGTCGAACCGCGGGATCCCTCGACGGTCACGGGGACGCGAATCCTCTCGCTGTCCCGTCTCGCCCCCGAGAAGCGGATCGACAAGCTCATCGAAGCGTTCGCACTGGTGAAGAAAGCGCGCCCGGAAGCGACCTTGACCGTCGCAGGCGAGGGGGCATTGCTGTCAGAGCTCGAGGCGTTGGCCACGCGCCTGGGCATCGCAGACGCTGTTCAGTTCCCGGGTTTTGCGGACCCGGAGAAGGCCATGAGGCAAGCGGACATCGTTGTTCAGCTTTCGGTATGGGAGAACTGCTCCTATACACTGCTCGACGCGGCAGCGCGGGGACTGCGGATCGTTGCATCGGATGTAGGCGGGAATCGAGAGATCCTTGGGCCAGTCGGTCTCGTTGGCCGGCTATCGCCCACCAGCGTTGCTGAAGCGATCTCAACCTGCGGCGTGACTTCGCAGAATCGTGTCCATGAGTCCGGATCCGCTATGTGTCACCGGATCTCCATCGAGTACAGCAGGAAACGAGCACTGTGACCGACCAGAATCATGCCTCCCTCCGGCGTCGCCTCGTTGAGTTCGTTCGGCTTGCGGGAGTCGCATCGTGGGGATGGCTGGTTGTTGCCATCTTCGGTGCGATCGTGCTCGCGGCTCTCGATATGCTCGGTGTCGCTGCCATGGTGCCCCTGATGACGTTATTCACCGGGGCAGACCCGAATAGTGGATCGACAGCGATCTTCGTTCGGTTGTTCGGGATCGATGACGTCGCCACGTTGACACTGCTCATCGCGGGGTTCGTCGCAATGCTATTCGTGCTGAAGAGCGCGTGCACGATTCCGTTCCGATGGTGGCTGCTCGGTCGTACCACCCGAATCTCGGCAGATGCGGCGACCGAGCTGATGAGGCGGTACGTGCTTTCGCCCTTCGCCGCGCATCGGGTACGCAGTTTGCCGGAGATCTACCGCAACATCGGTGACGCCACCACGGCATCGGCGTCCGTGTTGCTCAACATTGTGACGGTCACTTCAGATCTGCTCGTCATGGTGGGGATCCTCGGAGTGCTCTTGTTCGCTTCGCCGCTGGTGACCCTGTTCACCCTCGCCTTCTTCGGTTTGGTGGTGGGCGGTACACAACGCGCACTTCGCCGAAGCCAGGCGCGGCTGGGCGAAACGCTGGCTGATGCGAGCCTGCGGACCTGGCAGTTCCTTCTGCCGTCATTCGACGGCTTCCGAGAAGCGCGGCTGTCCTCCAGTGGAGGCGCGTTCGTACAAGGGTACGGTGAGGCGCGCCATGCCAGCGCTCAGGCCTCGAGAACGATCACTCTCATCTCGGAGTTGCCGAAGTACATCCTGGAGATCGCATTCGTCATTGCGATCGCAGGTATCGCCGGGATCCTCTTTGCGACGGGGCCCAAGGAGCAGGCTCTGACCGTGCTCGGCGTCTTCGCGGCAGCATCCCTGCGTGCGCTGCCGACCCTGAATCGAGTGACTGCCACATTCGCTACGGTGCGCAGCAGTCAGTGGGGGCTCAATGTCCTGCATGAAGCGGTTGCGGAGCTCTCTACGGAGCCAACCCACGACGAGATCCCTGTCGTGGCGGGAGGATATGACGGTGATATTCGTCTCGAGTCCCTGACATTCCGCTACCCCGATGCGGATGAGGACATCGTCCAGGGGATTGATTTGACGATTGCCCAGAGCACCACGATGGCGTTCGTTGGATCCAGCGGTGCGGGTAAGAGCACGGTGCTCGATCTCATCCTCGGCCTGTTGAGCCCCACTCGGGGTGCGGTGACGTGCGGTGGACGGCCGATTGGGGAAGACCTTGCCGGCTGGTACTCCGGACTCGGCGTGGTTCCTCAGGATGTATTCCTGCTCAACTCGACGCTGGCCGAGAACATCGCCTTCGGTGAGCCGGCGGCGGACGTGGATCTTGACCGGGTGACGGAGGTACTCAGACTCGCCGAGCTCTATGACTTCGTGACCGAGCTTCCGGACGGGGTGCAGACCGTCGTGGGAGAGCGGGGCGTGCGTCTCTCCGGCGGGCAGCGTCAGCGGATCGGGCTGGCGAGGGCGCTCTACCGTCGACCGAAGGTCTTGGTCCTCGACGAGGCGACCAGTGCGTTGGACAACGAGACCGAGCATCAGATAGCAAATACGCTGCAGCGCCTCAGCGGGAAGTTGACCCTCATCATCGTGGCGCATCGCCTCTCGACCGTCCGGAGAGCAGATCACCTCGTCTTCTTGGAAGATGGCCGTATCGCCGCGCAGGGAACGTTCGACCAGGTGCGAAAGTCGAACGAGCACTTCGCCCGTCTGGTCGAGCTCGGTGAGTTGAACTGAGAGTTTTCGCCGGCGGGCGCCGCGGCTCGGTCCCGCGCTATGTCCCCGTCACGTGATCAGGATCCCAGGTGCGCCACGGCGCGGGATCCAGGCTGAGGAACGGTCCTGCGGGATTCCACCCGAGCAAGGGGGATGGCTGTCCCACGAGCAGGCGGCTCCATGCGTTGCGGAGCGTCTCCTCCTCCGCCCCGCCAAGTGAAGTCCAATGGGTCTGATGGCGGCCGGTCTTCGCCACATCGGTCTCGGCGAAGGCGCGCGCTCCTTGGCGCAGCTTGCGGATCAGTTGATCCTCATTTCGCCACGGAGCGTGGATGATCTTCAGCCCCCCTGAGATCAGCCCAGGCCGCACCACTCCGTGATTGCCTGCTTCGACCCAGAGCAGCGGATGCGAGCGCGCCGCAGTCTTCGGGAGTTTGTGGGGATGAAGGTCGAACCGGATCGGCCCTGAAAGGTCGGCGATCGCCGACTTCTGCTCGGTGGGAAAGATGTTGAACATCTGCGCCTCGACCTGTGTCCCATCGGTAGCGCGGATAAATTCGGCCACTGTGGTGCCGGGCGCGAACCAGAACTCGTCCGCGTCGAAGGGGACGACCCAATCGGCTCCTGCCCGTCGCACGTGGGCCGCGAGGGCCGTCATCTTGTGTTCTTGCAAGTATCCGACCTCGGAGTCAGTCCCGATGTCGATGGGAAAGCGCCGTGCGAGGTCATGCAGGAGTGCCAGTGTGCCATCGGTCGACCCGTTGTCGACGATCAATAGCCGATCCAGACCCTGCGCGAAGTTGTGCTCGATCACGCTGCTGATGATGTCGGCCTCGTTCTTGACCATCGCGATCCCCCAGACAGCACCCGGGGTCCGTGGCAATGGGGGCAGACGCAGGCCGCGAGCGACTTTCGAACGATTGCGCCAATGCGAGGTCGACGACCAACGGCGGGCGGCCATGCGGAGCACGCCGGGCAGAGAACGTCGCCAACCTACGACCATGCTTTGTGCTCACCGTGGGGACGAACTCGCCAATAGCGCTCCGAGGGGGGAAGGAGCGTGGCTTCATGCAATCGACCTGAAGGGTCGATCGACGTCAACTGACTCGCGTAGTTGCTAAGCGCTTGCTGCTTCAATCTCTGATCGATGTCGATCTCGAATGAGTCCGCCGAGAAATGCTCATGCTCGCCGAGCGCCGCCACTTCGCCGTCCGCCTTCGACGACCACAGGTAGGGAAGCTCCTCGTAGAGCAGCACGCTGATGGAGCCGAAGCGCTCACGAGTGTTCAGCACCGTGTCACGCACGAAGAGATGGTCGGGGTGTACAGGGGCCATGTCGCCGAGTACGCGTCGACGTCGGCGTACGGCGAACTGGTGCTTCAGTGCGCGTAGCCATGCGAACGCAGCGCCTCCGCGCGGAGGGCGCCCGGACGGACGCCGCGATGACGCATGCGGTGCGCGTATTCCCGCGCCGGCGGGTACGGCGATGGCGAGTTCTGCATCAGGTGAACCGTACTCATCAACCCACGCCATGACGGCCTGCACCAGAACCTGAGCGTCTGATTCGTCCCGAGGGGCGTGGAGATATTGCGAATCGACGAGCGGCAGCCATCCGTGCCACGAAGCGACGACGCTGAGAGCATTCTCGTCCTCGCGGCGGCGGGCGGACACGGCCTCCTCGCTGTCGATGAATCCACAGGCCCGGTCTGCCTTCGTCGTGACGGTCGGCACGGGAACACCGCCGCAGACCGTCAGCACATCCGTAGGGCAGTTGGGCAGTGAGAGCAGCGCCCAAGCCGAAAGCACCGCATCGTCGAAGTGCGGGGAGATCACCAGTACTCGGGTTGTGGACTCCATCTCCAGTACGGGACTTGTCATGGTTCGATTCCTTGCGCGTGAGAGCTCGCTTGCCACCAAGGTCGGAACTGCTCGCGCCCCTCACGGATCCGCCGGATCAAGGCGCCCCATTCGCCGACGATGGAGGATGTCGAGTACTTCTCGCTGTGCTGCCGTGCGCGCTCGCCGAGTTGCCCGAGGTGATCCGGCGAGGAGAGCAGCCGCCGGAGCTCCACGGCGAACGCCGCGTCATCGTCCGCGGCGACGAGTACGCCATCGAGATCGGTGACAAGGTCGATGATGCCCGGCGAGCACGCGAACGCCAGAGTAGGGGTGGCGTACTGAGCGGCTTCGAGCACGTTCATCCCGAACGACTCGAAACGAGACGTTGACAGCAGCAGCGAGGCTCCGTCGAATACTTCGTCGCGCTGGTCAGCCCACCCCATGAGCCGGACTCGGTCGCCTCCGCCACTGGTCTGAGCGATCACCTCTTCGAGGTGCGATCGCTCATCCCCGTCGCCGTAGATGTGGAGCCGCCAGTGCCGAAGCCCGTTGATGTCCGTGGCTCGCACGAAGCTCCGGATCATCCTGTCGATCTGCTTCTCGCCTGACAGACGCGACAGCGACACCACGGTCGAGCTCGAAGCACGTCCGTCAGACGTCTCCGATGGGATCCGTGGAGCTTCGGCGGGATTCGGGAGGCGAGCGCAGCGAGTTCCCAAGACAGCGGTGAAGAGTTGCGCGTCTTCATTGCTCAGCGCGACGAACGCGTCCACATCGATGCTGCGGCTCACCGGCAGTCCGACGCCCTCCACCTCGACCTGGGCCTCGAATGGAATGTGATACTGCGAGACGACGATGGGCCGGTTCCGCTGGTCCGTCGAGCGTGCGGTGGGCAGAAGTGCTGCGACCCGGGCGCTCGTCGCGATGACGAGTGTTTCGGCACCCAGGGAGCTGAAGATGCGCGCGAGCTTGCGGCGACTGCGAACGATGTCCCATCGCTTGGCGACAAGCATCGGAATGCGGCTCAGGGTGCCGAGGCTGATACGCCGACCCGTTATCGACCGAGTCTGGAGATCAGCGCGCCGATCGAAGAGCGTCGTTGTCGTCGTAACCGGCTGAGCGGAGCCGACACTCGGGTAGACCGAGATCACCTGCACCTCGGCACCGACTGATTGAAACATCGGGATGAGATTCGCCACGACCGTCTCTGTCCCGCCTCGCCCCGGATAGTGCGGGGTAGCGATGACGACATTGGTGCACCATCCAGGCCAAGTGTCGTTGTCGTGGGTGGAGGGCGCGTCAACGGTGGCGCTCTCATCGGGGAACGGTTCAGGTGAACTCATTGCAGGTGGTCCTCGTCGGTCTCGGGTACGCCAACTCGGCTGGACCCCAGTGCTCCGAGAAGTGCTGTGGTGACGCGTTCCCAGGTGTACTCGGCGCTGCGCCGCTGTGCGCGTGCTCCCACAGTGGCCGCGACGACAGGATCGGAGTATGCCAGCATCGCACGCGTCAGCTCGTCGAGGTCACTGGGATCGACGGCGACGCCGGCGTCGCCGATGATATCGGCGGCGCCACCGTTTCTCGTGCCGATAGACGGAATGCCGGCATGCATCGCTTCCACGTAGATGATGCCAGCGGGCTCGAATCGCGAGGGGACGACGCAGCACGTCGACGTCTGCCAGAGATCGAGCATCTCGGCACGATCATCCAGGTCGCTGAGGTCGAGATGCCCGTGGTCGATGACTCCAGGCTGCTCAATGCGAGGGTGGTGTCCAGCAAGGTGCAGCTCTGCTTGAGGGAACGCCCTCTGCACCTCGGCGAAGGCTTCCAGCACCATGGGGCCATTCTTGCGCGACCATTCGCGCCCGGCGAAAAAGAAGCGAGGCGTAGACCAGTCGCGCTCCAGACGCCTTGCCGTCAGGAAGTTCGCTCCGATGCCGACGACATGCGCCTTGTCCGGGGGGCACCCGAGTTGAGCGACTGCTGACTCCGCCGCCCAACTCGTGCAGAAGGCAGCTCCTCGTTGCCGCTGGTAGGCGAACGACTGCTGTCGAACCCGCGGGCGGACCATTCGGCGAGGAACGTCGCCCCAAAAGGTTTCGGGCCAGTCGAGGGCTTGAGGAATGGTCATGTCCTCGTAGGAGATCGTGTTCGGATGTCCCAAGTCATATCCGGTGCCGATCTGAATGATGCCATCGACGGCGCCATGGTGTTCCAACAGCTCTCTACCGGCACGCGAGCGCGCGCGTGAGAGCAACATGGACTGCTGAGCAACTCTTCGCTCGCGGTCCAATCCGGCGTGGATCCCGCGCCGGGCGAGGCCAATCGCGGTCAATGGCAAGGCAACAGAGTCGACGATGAACTTGTCGCGGGAAGACCTGACATCGATTGGTACGACTTCGATGTCGAAGTTGCGCAGCGTGTTCACGACGTTGCTCGGGGTGCCTGACCACAGGGAGGGGTTAGTCGGGTCGCCGATGGCGGCGACGGCAACGCGCAACACGGCCCGACTCATGTCGACGGGACCGGGTCATCAATGCCTTCGCCCACCGCGACGGCATCTCTTGATCTCATCCTGAAGGCCTCCCCAAGCAGCTTCACCGGATCATTCTCCCCTGCCACGATATCGGACACGTGGATCGAACCAGCACTCCCTGCTGTCCCGTCGTCGGCTTGACCACGGTTCATGCGATGCTCTCGCACGGCCTCAGCCGTGGGGCTGAACCCGACTCCATTGTGTTGTCGCTCGGATGCGGCGGTCCATCCGTCAGAGGATGCCGCGCCGCCGGGCTTCGCGCACGGCCTGAACCGCGCCCGACACATCGAGTTTTCGGTAGAGGGCGCGCTGATGGGTCTTGACCGTGTTCTCAGAGATGAACAGGGCCTCGGCGATCGCTGCGCGCTTCTCGCCCTGGGCGAGTTCTTCGAGCACGCGGAGCTCGCTCTGGCGCAGTGCGGGTGCGTCGAGCGGATCGCATTCGCCCGCTGCGGCCGCCGGCCAGCCGGCGACGAGCTCGGCGGCCAGCGCCGCGAGTCGTGGGGCGAGGGCGTCGAGTACCGCGGCGATCTCGGGCGGGACTCCGCCCGCGAAAGCGGAGAGCGTCTCGACGGCTGCGGCTTCGTCACCGCTCTGGAACTGGGCGAAGCCGAGCAGCCCGAGCCTCCGGTTCTCGGCCTGGCGCAGGCCGGAGGTCTGATCGGCGATCCCCTCGGCGATCCGGATCGCGCGCTGCGGGTCGGTGCCGTCGACCAGCGTGAGCAGACCCTCGAGGATCCGACTGCGCCAGTGCGTGCGATCGGTCGTGTCGAGTTCGAGGCCTGCCTGAACGGTGTCGTCCTGGTAGAGCGCGTCGAGGGCCATCGTCTGACCGAAGACGCTGCCGGCGAACCCCACGCCCGCGAAGCCTCCCAGTCCGGTGGAACGGAGCAGCTGAATCCTCTCGCGTGCTTCGTCGCTTCTCCGGGACATCGTTCCCAGCCGACTCAGTGCGTCGATGTAGAGAGGCCAGGTCTCGCCGGTGTTCTGGAAGCTGAGCGCGAGGACGATGTCGAACGCGGCCGAGACGTCGGCGGGCCCTGCGAGCAGCGCTGCGACGAGGTCTCGCTCCGCATCGAGCTGCTCTTCGATCCAGCTGGAGGATCGCGGCACGGATGCCGCCTGTTCCTGATGCAGGCGCGCGACGGCCCGATCGCCGCACATGGCGTGCACCAGCGCCGCGCGCAGATGGGAACCGCGCACGAGGAAGTGCATCCCCCCGGCCGGAGGGATCAGCAGCGCCCGCTCGAAGAACGTCAACGCCTCCTGGAAGTCGCCGGCAAGAGCCGCGCTCAGACCGGCCTGGCCCAGGATGAGTGCCCAGCTGCCGTTGGACCGATCGAGTGGCATCGTCACCGTGGGGATCGCTGCGACGAGATCCTGCATCTCCTGATGCGCGGTGACGACGTCGCCGATGCGGCGCTGACGCCATGCCGCCGCGAAGCGTTTCCACAGCTCGGGTTCGTCTCCGGCCCACGGAGTCGTGCGCAGGGTGCGCGCGGGGAGCTTCTCGCCGGCGTCGCGCGCGGTGAAGGTCACGGCAGCGAGCAGGGCGCGCGGGTGCCGGCGCAGTTCATCGTCGGGGATGCCGGCGATCATCGCGCCCAGCTCGGCGTTCGGGATGCCGAAGTACATCTCCAGCGTGTACACGTCGAAGAGTTCTGCCAGGCGTCGGGCATCGCCGTCCGAGGTGCTCCGCCGCGCTTGCGCGACGACGTCATCCATCAGCATGCTGCTCGACACTCCTCCTGAAAAAGGGCGACGTCACCCTGGGTCGGGTGGGGTCGCCTGAGCGGGTGACCATCGGGTGTCACCCGCGCGGTTCGGGTAAGCGCTGGGACGCCCGAGAGGCTCCGGGGAGTATAGGCACGCCTCCGTGGGAGAAGGGCGGAGAGCGCACAGAAACGCACATCCTGTCGCGTGATGGACCGCGTCTGGGCGGCTATTTCACCCTCTCCGGCCGCAGCGAACGCACATCTGAGCACTTCTGCGACGTCATCGAGATTGCTTTTGCGGCCGCGGCTAGGCCACACTGGGTGACGTATGCGGGATCATCGGGTGATCCTGGGGATGATTTATCGACCTTCGGGGGTTAATTAAATGAGCATCGAGAACGACCCGGCTGCGCCGGTGGGCGACTCCACCGAGACCCGGGCGGGCCTTTCCCGTCGCACGATCATGAAGGGCGCGGCCTGGACCGTGCCCGCTCTGATGGTCGCGACCTCCGCGCCGATGGCGGCCGCGAGTTGCTGGCCCGGAGGCACGATCTTCAACTCCCATGGTCTCGGCAAGTTCCTCAGCGGCACCATCGGCAATCAGAATCTCGATCTGCTCGCGTCGATCAACGCGGCGAAGGCTGACACGCCTGGCCCCGCCACCCCGCAGCAGGTCGTCGACTTCAACTCGCTGGACGTGAGTGTGCTGAGTGCCATCAACGTCGATCTCTCCGGCACCGGTGCGCTGCTGTCCAACCTGCTCGGATTCCTCGTGCCGGCGAACACGGGCGTGTACAACCAGTACGCGAAGGCCGACTCGAACGGCCAGTCGATCGGTGCGAGCGGTCTCGTCTCGAACAACGGCGTGATCGACACCGGCGCCGCTGCGGGCAACGTCGACGTCGGCTCCCTGGACCTCAAGGTCATCCTGGAGAGCCTTGTGGGCTCCTCGCTCGGCGGAGCGCTCTCGAACGTCTCCGACCTCAAGCTCAAGGTGGGAGCGGTCGGAGGCCGTGCGTCCGTCGACAACACGAACTGCACGCCCGGCAATGACGACATCGTCACCCGTGACTACCTGCTGGCGTACCTTCGCCTGCTGATCTCATCGAATGTGGTCGGATCGCTGGCCACGGCACTCTCGACGCTCCTGAATACGCTTCCGGCTAATATCTCCTTGGCAGCGATCAAGTCTGCTCTCACAGCCGGGCTCGGCCCCCTGGGTCCAGTCGTCAGCGCCATCCTCACCCCGCTGGTGAACGCGGCGAACGTCACGGTCACGATCGACACGAGTCCCCTGCTCACCCAGCCCATCCCGGCGGGGACGGGCAAGGCGCTCCAACTCGACCTCGGCGCCGGCACGGCGCTCCTCGACCTGGGCGCAGTGCTTGGCGGTGCGTACACGGGCAATGTCGACGCGTTCCTGAACTCGCGCGGCCCGAACACCAGGCTTTTCGTCGACGCGCCTTTGCCCACGGACGCAGTGACGACGATCCTGAACGACTGGGTCACAGCGCTTATCGAGGTGCTCAAGCCCCTGATCACGATCACGGTCACATCGCACATCGACCTCCGCGTCGCGGGAAACGGTATCGTGGCCGACCTCAACCTCAGCGGCTCGCTCGCGCAGTTCCTCAGTGGTACCGCGACCGCGAGCCTCCAGACGGTCCTGTGGGCGCTCGGCTCGCCCGGGACTCCCGTCAACATCGACCTCAGCCCGGTGCTCAACACGCTCCTCTCGGGCGTCGGAAACGTGGTTCTCACGGCGCTCGACGCCCTCCTCCGTCCTGCCGGCACGCTCAACGCCCTCTTCGGCGGTGTCAACACGTTGCTGTCGGGGATCTTCGGGATCCTCCAGAACATCCTGGTGCTCACCGTCAACGCGCAGAACGCGCCGACGAACGGCGGAGGCCGGCCGATCCCGCTGCCGCTCCAGGGGCTCCCCGTCGGTCGCTACGACGTGGCGGCGCTGCATCTCGGCCTCGTCCAGACCGCGCTTCTCAACCTGTTGCTCGCCCGAGGCAGCGTCGGACCGAACCGTCCGCGCTGACCGTTCACCGGTCGATGAAGAGGCCGGCTGCTCTCAGAGATCTGAGGGCGGCCGGCCTCTTTGCGTGCGGGCCGGAATGGCTTGCGGTCAGGTCGCCCCATCACTCGACCAGGCCGTCTTCGTGGGCGCGGCGGGCGAGGTCGAGGCGGGTCTTCGCCGGGCGGCCGAGGGCGACGTACTTCTCCTTCACGCGGCTCAGATACTTGCGGGCGGTGTCGGGCCGGACGCCGATCTGTGCGGCGATGTCGTCGATGGGCTGACCGACCGCATAGAACTCGAGCACCTTCGTCTCCTGCTCCGAGAGGCGGGGCGCGGTCGGAGCCATCCGCAGCGCCGCGAGGGCTCGTTCGGTGATCGCGGGCTCGCCCGCGAGCACCCGCCCGGCGGCGCGCAGCAGCTCGACCTCCTCGTCGATCTTCGACACGACGCCGTCGACGCCCTCGTCCAGGATCCGCTGGGTTGCCCCGCGCGGATGCAGTGACGACATCAGCAGCACACGCACCCCCGCATCCCGCAGCGCGCCGACCGCCGCGCGATCCCGCGCCCCCAGCCCCGGCCCGAGCAGCTCCGTGACGAGCAGGTGCGGCCAGCCGGAGCGTTCCCGCGCGCTCATCCACGCCATGAGGGCGAGCACCGACTCCCCGGCGAACACCACATCGAGACCTGCGTCGCGGTGCAGCAGCTCCACCGTGCGATTGCGTTGCAGCACGTGGGGTTCGACGACCGCCACCCGCCGCGCCTTCGCCGCGGTGCTCCTCCTCGCCGCCATGCGACTCCTTTCGTGAATTCGGCCTGTCCGCGCATCGTGCGGGGAGAGCGCCGCGGACCGCAGCATCCCTCCTCATGAAGGAGGACCTCTCCTCATGAAGGAGGACCTCATGAGGAAGGAGTGACTCGCGGGCCGAACGTGACGCGACGCTCTCGCGATTCGTCTCGCCGTTGCGCGGAGAGCGAGCGAGCAGGCCCGGGTGTCGTCGGCGTGAGTCGATGAGGTCGGTGAAGTGACGCGGATCGGCGGAGAATCCGCCCCACGACCCCGCCAAGGGGTCAGCGCTCGAAGCTGAGCGAGTGCTCGTCTAGCCTTTTCCTGCTCACCCCGAAGCACACCTCCGTCGGTACCGGGATATCCCCGGTTCTGCGGGATCCGAGTTCTGGGTGGATCCCGTTCTCGTCACGACGGCCTGCGGCGAGTGCGACCCCCGGTCGCGACGGTCGGTGCGCGGGGGCGTGCGCTCACCGGAACGGCGAGAGGCCGGACTGGGGAGAGCCATGGGCACCGACGCGGCAGAGCGCATCCGCCGCCGGACTCACGCGGGACGGCGTCCTGCGCGGCGTGCCCCGATCCTCGCGCCGGTCATGCCGTCCATCGATTACGCTCCCTCCCATGTCCTCCGGTTCGTCGCGTCGCCGTCGCCGCGGCTGGATCCTGGGGATCGTGCTCGGACTCGTGGCCCTCTACGCCGCGGCGTACATCTCCGTCTACGCGACTCCGTCCGACTCCTACGACGTGCACGACGTCGATGCGGTCTTCATCCTCGGGCCGCCGACCGACGACCGGATCGCGGCGGGGGAGCGGATCGCCCAGGAGGCCGGGGGAGTGCCCGTGTACCTCTCCGTCTGGCACGGCGTGGTCTGCAAGCCGCAGTTCGTCTGCGTGCACGCCGCTCCCTGGACCACCTCGGGCGAGGCGGCCGCCCTGTCCGAAGCGGTGGCCTCGGACGGACTGAAGCATCCGGTCGTGGTCACCGGGGACGAGCACGTGATGCGCTCGCGCTACATCTTCGGTCGATGCGTTCCGATCCCCGCACCGGTCGTCGGCATCTCCGAGCCGATGGATCTCGGCATGCGGCTCTGGCAGCCGATCTACCAGTGGGCCGCCATGGTGAAGGCCGTCGTCGGAGGCTGTTCGGCGGACTGATCGCCGCGGATCCGATCCGGTCCCGCCGCTATCCTGAGGACGGCAGCGCGTCCCCCGAGGATGCGGGTGCCCGCCCTCGGCGCCGATCGCCGGAGAACCTGATTCCTGGGGAGGGTTCGTGGTCGACTCACGCACCGACGCAGAGCTGCTGAGCTCGCTGCGCGCCGGCGACAACAGCGCCTACGAGGTGCTGTGGCACCGTCACGCCCCGGCCGCGCATCGCTATGCGCAGCGGCTCCTCCCGGCGCGGGCGGAGGATCTCGTCTCGGAGTCGTTCCTGGCGATCTACCAGCAGGTCACCACGACCGACGCGGGCCCGCAGTTCGCCTTCCGGTCGTACCTGAAGGCCGTCCTGCGCAACACGGCCATTCGGTGGCGCAAGGACGCCGAGCAGTTCGTCGACGTCGAGGCCGAGCCGGCCGACGAGCGCGACGCGCTCAGCATCGCGGAGCAGGACAGCGAGGCGACCGATGTGCTGGCCGCGCTGCAGGCGCTGCCGGAGCGGTGGCAGCGCGTGCTGTGGCTCGCCGAGGTCGTCGAGGCCGGCCGGCCGCAGATCGCGCAGGAGCTGCAGATCCGCCCGAATGCGGTGTCGGCGCTGCAACGGCGTGCGCGGGCGGGACTGAAGTTCCAGTGGCTCACCCGGCAGATCCCGTTCGACCTGCGGGACGATCCCTCGCACGTCGCGCGACTCTTCCCGCAGTACCTGACGGAGACCGGAGGCGGCGCGCTCGCCGTCGAGGTGAGCCGTCACGTGGCGGACTGCCGCGACTGCGCGGATCTGCTGATCGGTCTTCGAGGAGCGGCCTCCCGCCTGCAGCGCAACACTCTCGCGGTGCTGCTCGGCTCCGCCGGAGTCGGCACGGCCTCGGCGACTCTGTCGTCGGGCACCACCGCGGCGGCCCTCGCGGTCGTCGCGGGTGGCGCCACCGTCAGCTGGCTGATCGGAGGCGGAGTCGCCGCGGTCACGGCCGGCAGCCTGATCATCTCGTCGCTGTTCACCGTGGGCCCCGCCGACGCGGCCCCCGATCGGCCTGTGCCGTCGAGCACGCAGGCCGAGGCGCCGCAGCCCGCGCCGTCCGGGCCGCAGGCCGGAGCGACGCCCGATGCGGGGGAGCCCGCACCGGCGCAGATCCCCGCCGTCGAAGGGGACTACGGGCGCCACGTCGACGATCCGGGGGTGCCCGTGATCGACTTCACGGCCGCCCAGCCCGCACCGAGGCCGGATCCGCCCGCTCCGGCGACGGGACCGGGGACCCCATCGCCGGGCACCGAGACCCAGCCCGCGCTGTCTCCGGGCCTCACGACGCCGACGACCGCGTCCGGCTACGCCGCACCGATCATCGCGGGCCGCACGCAGCCGGACAACGCGATCGCGGTCGAGTTCGATTCGGGCACCTATCTCCCCACCGTCGCGGACGACGGCAGCTGGAGCTACGACCTGCGCCAGGTGGTGTGGTCGACCGGCACCTATGACTACCGGGTGTGGGCCTACGACGCCACCGCGCAGGGAGCGCCGTCCACTGGATCCTTCACCGTGCTCCCCGTCGCCGTCCGCGGGTTCGAGGGCATGACCGGCGTGAACGACATGACCACGACCGAGGCGACGAGCACGGGAATCGTGATCACCCTGAACGGCCCCGCGAACGGGAACGTCCTGCTGTCCCTGTTCGGCGGCAACACCGCGACGATCGCTCTGGACGGCAACGGCCAGGCGCGGGGCAGGATCCTGATGAAGGACCGGGGGTTCTACTCCTACTCGGTGCAGCTGCTCTACGACGACGGTGTCTGGGGGCCGGAAGCCGAGGCGGGACCGGCGGTCGGCGTCTATGACGCGGCCCATCCCGATGCGCCCATGCCGCGCGGAGTGCCGCTGGAGTTCACGCTCACCGAGCCCTGACGTCGCGCACGCGTCACTTCCGTGGGGCGCGCGACTCCTCAGAAGAGAGAGCACACGGGCCCTTCTCCCCCTGCCCTGGGCTCTCGCCGGCGCAGTCCGGCCGCGGAGGAGTGCCAGACCGGGGACGTCGGCGCTCTCTGGGACCGTGGCGGGCTGCGCCGCCCCCGTCGTCTGTCGTTCCTGCTCCGCCGCTGACCGATCCGGCCGTGGGGAGGACAGCGAGACGCCGCATCAGCGGCCGCACGGTCCCTCCGGCGCGGTTTGGGAAACCGCGCCGGATCCCGTAAACTTTCTCCTTGGTGTGCGATCACTGCTGGTCGCACGCACGAACGTGAGCCCTCCACTGGCGTGTTCCTGTTCGGCGTTTCGTCTCGCTCCGCCTTCGGCGGTGCTCGCTCAACGTCCAACTCGAACCACCCCGGAGTGGGATTCACGAACCTCTCCGTTCGATCAAGAAAGCAGCACTATCGTGACGCGCACTTACACCCCCAAGGCCGGGCAGGTCCAGCGTGACTGGGTCGTCATCGACGCCACCGACGTCGTTCTCGGCCGCCTCGCCTCGCACGCTGCAGCGCTCCTGCGCGGCAAGCACAAGGCCACCTTCGCCAACCACATCGACTCGGGTGACTTCGTCATCATCGTGAACGCCGACAAGGTCGCGCTCACCGGTCAGAAGCTCCAGAAGAAGATCGCCTACCGCCACTCGGGTCACCCGGGCGGGCTCAAGGCCGTCGCCTACTCCGAGCTGCTCGAGAAGAACCCGGTCCGCGCCGTCGAGAAGGCGATCCGCGGCATGCTCCCGAAGAACAGCCTGGGCCGCCAGCAGCTGGCGAAGCTCAAGGTCTACACCGGCTCCGAGCACCCGCACGCCGCTCAGCAGCCCAAGACGTACACCCTCGACCAGGTCGCCCAGTAAGCGCCGTTACGAACAAGGACATACTCGTGGCTGACATCGACACCACCGAATTCCCGCAGAACTTCTCGACCGAGACCCCTGAGGCCGCCGCCGTCGAGACCGCTCCGCGCCCCGTTCTCAACGTCCCCGGCGCTGCCGTGGGTCGTCGCAAGCAGGCCATCGCCCGCGTGCGCCTCGTCCCGGGTGCCGGCACCATCACGGTGAACGGCCGCGCGATCGAGGACTACTTCCCGAACAAGCTGCACCAGCAGCTCATCAACGACCCGTTCACGGTGCTGAACCTCGCCGGTGCGTACGACGTGATCGCGCGCATCTCCGGCGGTGGCCCCTCGGGCCAGGCCGGCGCCCTGCGCCTGGGCATCGCCCGTGCGCTGAACGAGATCGACGCCGAGAACAACCGCCCGACCCTGAAGAAGGCCGGCTTCCTCTCGCGTGACGCCCGTGTGAAGGAGCGCAAGAAGGCTGGTCTCAAGAAGGCCCGCAAGGCTCCTCAGTACTCGAAGCGCTAAACCCTACAGTCCCTCTATGGCTCTGTTCGGTACGGACGGGGTGAGGGGGCTGGCCAACGGCCCCCTCACCGCCGATATCGCGCTCACCCTGGCCCAGGCGACTGCCGTCGTCCTGGGCCAGGGCCGTATTGCCGAGGCCCGCAAGGCCGCCGGCAAGCGTCTCACCGCCGTGGTCGCCCGCGACCCGCGGATCTCGGGACACTTCCTCAGCGCCGCTGTCGAGGCGGGGCTCGCGTCGTCCGGAGTGGACGTGCTCGATGCGGGCACGCTGCCCACCCCGGCCGCAGCGTTCCTCATCGCCGACATCGACGCCGACTTCGGTGTCATGATCTCGGCGTCGCACAACCCGGCGCCGGACAACGGCATCAAGATCTTCGCCCGCGGCGGCGTGAAGCTGCCCGACGTCGTCGAAGAGCGCATCGAAGAGGCGATGAGCGGCGAGAAGCTGCGGCCGACCGGTGCCGACGTCGGCCGGGTGAGCCGGTTCTCCGACGCTGAGGACCGCTACGTCATCCACCTCCTGGCCTCGCTGCCGCATCGGCTCGACGGCATCCATGTCGTGCTCGACTGCGCGAACGGCGCGGCCTCCGGCGCTTCGCCGGAGGCGTTCCGCAACGCCGGCGCCAAGGTGACGGTGATCGGGGCGGATCCCGACGGCATCAACATCAACGACGGTGTCGGATCCACGCATCTCGACAAGCTGGCGGCCGAGGTCGTGCGCGTCGGCGCCGACGTCGGCATCGCGCACGACGGCGACGCCGACCGCTGCCTCGCGGTCGACGCGAACGGCACCGTCATCGACGGCGACCAGATCATGGCGATCCTCGCGGTCGCGATGAAGCAGCGCGGACGGCTCGCGGAGGACACCCTCGTCGCCACGGTGATGAGCAACCTCGGTCTGCACGTCGCGATGCGCGAGCACGGCATCACCGTGCGGCAGACCGCCGTCGGCGACCGCTACGTGCTCGAGGACATGAACGCCGGCGGGTACTCGCTGGGCGGCGAGCAGTCGGGGCACGTGATCATGAGCGACTTCGCCACCACGGGCGACGGCGTGCTGACCGGTCTGCACCTCGTGGCCGAGATGGCACGGCAGCGCAAGACGCTGGCAGAGCTCGCCTCGATCATGACCGTGTATCCGCAGAAGCTCGTGAACGTCAAGGACGTCGACCGCACCAGGACCGACGATGAGCACGTGCAGAAGGCCGTCCGCGCCGTCGAGGCCGAGCTCGGCGACACCGGCCGCGTGCTGCTGCGCCCCTCGGGCACCGAGCAGCTCGTGCGCGTGATGGTCGAGGCCGCCGACGAAGCGTCGGCGCACGCGCATGCCCACGCGCTCGCCGAGGTGGTGCGTGAGCGACTCGCTCTCTGAGGATCGAGGTTCCTCTTCGGACGGTACCGAAGAGCAGCAGAGGCTGCATCCCGCCGCGGATGCAGCCTCTCGCGCTCCTCTGGCCCGGGCCGCGCGGATCCTGCTGGTGCCGTACTCGATCGGGGTCCTGCTGCTCACGTGGCTGCCCGCGGCGGACGCCGGAAAGGTGACGGGTGTCGTCGCGGTCCTCGCGCAGGTCCTCGCCGCGTGGGGTGTGCCCTTCCCCGTCGCGTACACCGTGCTCGAGTTCACGGCGAACATCGCGCTCTTCGTGCCGCTCGGGCTGCTGCTGCCGATCGCCTGGCGCGGGCTGCCGACGTGGTCCGTCGTCGCGGCGGGGTGCGCGGCGAGCGTGATGATCGAGCTCGTGCAGCTGACGATGCCGAGCCGCTATTCGACGATCTCCGATGTGGTCGCCAACACCCTCGGAACCGCGGTCGGGATCGGCATCGTGCGGGCGGTCAGCAAGGCGCGGCGCACAGGCTGAGCCTGCCGATGCGCCCGGTCCGCGATAGCCGGACTACTTGCAGGCGGGCTCCACGGTCGTGGAGGTCGCCCGGGACATCGGGGTCGTCCAGATCTTGAGCGGTCCGCCCGGACCCGGGGCCGTGAACGCGACGTCCACGGTGTGCGAGTCGTTGTAGCGGTTCAGGATCTCGATCTTCACGGCGGGGCGCCCGAGATGCTCGCCCTGGCTCATCGGCGCCACAGGCTGCCCGTCGAGGGTGATGCTCGACAGGGTGCCGCCGGCCGGCCCGTAGAACACGAGGTAGCTGCTGATGTCGCTGCGGGCGAAGTAGGGACCGGTGATGTACGGCGGCAGCTTCGCAGCCTCGGCCTCGGTGAGGTTCGAGGTCAACGTCATCGAACCCTTGACCATCTGATCGGTGCGGCACGCGTCGATCTTCATGTCGAGGTAGTAGCTCTTCTTGGATCCGGTGTTGTCGTTCAGATAGACCCCGAGGACGCTCTGGTCCTTGTCGGTCGTCGGCATGATGCCGCTCATCCGGGAGGCGTCGATCAGGGTGGTCTGCTGAGGATCCGTGCTGACGTAGAGCAGGCGTCCCTCGTCGGCGGCGCGGAACAGCGCCTGGACGAGCTTCACCGGGGACGCCTTGCCGCTCGTGACGGCGGCGAGGATGGTGTCGGCGGCGGAGGCGAAGAACGCGTCCTGCTCGGGGCCGGTCGGGTAGGTGAAGTACACCTGGTTCAGCAGCAGGGGGACCGCGTTCTGGGACGTCAGCTGATCGCCCGTCGCGAGGGTCACCGGTCCCGTGGCCTCCAGGATGTAGGAGAGCGTGACGGGGTCGATCGACAGAACCGCGTCGACGGGGGTGCCGATGTCCTCCGCCCACCATGCGCGCAGGATCCGCACGGCCTCCGGGAAGTTCGGCACCATCGTGAAATCGGGGGTGTAGCGCCCGATCTTGTCGCCGAAGATGTTCACGGCCTGAGGGTCGAGGGTCGTGACCGGAACCGTTCGTCCCTGTTGCGGGAAGTCGGAGCTGCTGACGACCTTGCCCGGCGTGATCGATCCGTTCTCGACGGTGATCGGCAGGAACTGGGCCGCGTTGCCGCCGAGGCTGCGCGCCTCGGAGTTGCCCTGGAACATCAGCAGGTAGGTGCGCGGGCCCTTCGCGCCGAGGGCGTCGGGCAGCACGCCGAGCACCTCGCGGGCCGTCTTCATGGTGGGCTGCAGGGCGCTCAGCTCGGTGTCGAGCTTGCGCACGCCGTCGGCGACCGGGCCGACGAGGGCGGCCTTGTCGACCTTCCGGAGGTCGGCGGTGGCCTTCTGGATCCCCTTGTCGACGGAATCGAAGGTGGTCGCGAGCGTGATCAGAGCGGCCGGATCGATGCGCCCGTTCGAGATGTTGAGGTCGCTGAGCTTCACGCTCGCCGCCGGGGTGACGACATCGGTCGCGAGGCCATCGGTCACCTCGGCGACAGTGCGCACCGCGGAGAGGTTGGAGCCGACGACCGGGAGCGACTCGGCGAAGCCCCACTGCCAGCCCTTGGTCGCGGCGACCGCGGCCGTGGTGTGCTCGGAGACCGTGCGGGCGCTCTTCGCCGCGGTGTCGAGGTCGCCGACGAGCACCGCCTTCTGCACCTGCTGCACGCCGGTCATCGCGGCCTCGAGCTGCCCGCGCGCGGACAGGGCCTGGTCGTAGACGTGCTTGCCGATGATGCCGCCGCCGACAGCCAGCACAATGATGACCGCGAACACGCCTCCGACGATCCACGGCCAGATCCGGCGCTTGCGGCGGTCGGATCCGTCCTGCTCCGTCTTCCGTGACGCGTCGCGTCTGCGGTGTTCCCGGCGCGAGGAAGGCGTGCTCATCATGTGTCCATCCAATCAGGGGCGAGCCTGTGAAAAGGCCCGTGGTGCGGGGTGCGAGCGCCGTGCCGAGGACCTCCGGATGCAGTCCGACCTGCGCAACGAAGTCACGTCGTCCAGCGCAGGGCGAAGCGATCCATCGTGCGCTGGACCGAGTCGAACGGCCGCCGAAGCATCCCGAACCCGCGGTACAAAAAGCTCTTCCCCTTGACCTCAACGCACCAATGCAGAAGCCATGCTGCGATCATGAGCCCGATCAGCATCAACGGATAGACGAGCCAGAGGTCGCTGGCCGTTCCCAGTTGCTGCAGGACCGTGTATCCGATATGCGCGTGCAGCAGGTATATCGGATAGGTCAGGTCGCTGACCGGCCGAGAGAGCGGGATCGTGAGGGTTCCGACGCGGGGAATCCAGAGGAGGCACAATGCCACGTAGAAGCCGGCGATGAGCCCGAATACGACGACGGGTGATGCGCGGAAGACGTGCGCATCGTTGAAGTCGATCAGATTCCGTCCTACGAAGGTGAAGGCTGTGATCATCGCCGCGCTCAGGCCGAGCGCCCGGAGCAGGCTGAATCCGCGCCTCCGGATCGTTGCGATGATCGCTCCGGACGCGAAGAACGCGTAATAGCCGCCAAGGTAGGGGAGGGACGACACATGAGGCGCGAACATCAGGACCAGGAGCATGAGAACGGCCCACACGGGGAACACTGAATCGAGGTGTCGGCCCTGCCCGAGCAGCAGGATGACCAGGACGAGCAGATAGAAGGTGAGCTCGATGGTAAGGGTCCAATACACGCCGTCGACGGCAGGCTGCTTGAAGAGAGAAGGGACCATCGTGAGATTCGCCAGGAACTGTCCAACGGAGACGTGCAGCTCAGTCGTGCCCCACGCATTAACGACAACCGTTGTCGCCAACATTGCAGCCCAATAGGCGGGAAACAGGCGGACACCGCGGCTCACCACAAATTGGCCGGAACTCTTACCTCTTGCCGATTCGGCGATTACGAAGCCGCTGATCAAGAAGAACAGGTGAACCCCATACAGGCCGTAGACGGCAATCGGTGCCAACGGTGTGAAAGGCACGCTGTCGATCTTGCCATTACTGATTCCGTTGAACAGCCAGTGGAAGCAAACGACCATGAGGGCGGCGACGAATCGCAGCACGTCCAATAGTTCAAGGCGGCGATGCCTGGCCGGCTCGCCCGACACGAGTGGCTCTGCCATCCGCCGTCCTCCGCTCGTTACCCATCCAGGCGTGACGTGTCGAGCCGATGAAGGCGAGATGGTCACGGTGTTGCAGCGGCCAGTCGGGGCAGGTGTCCCGCCTCAAACAAGTCGAGCAGCCATGCTGCATCGCGACACCAAGTCCTTGGAGCTGACTGCTGGTCGCGCGATGCTGCGGTCGTGCTGACGCGTACTGGCATATCAGGATAACGCGCTAGCCTGGTCAGGGAAAACGCGGAGATTCGATGGGGCAACGCTTCTCCTGGAAGCCTGCCGGGATGTGGCATCGCTCTGAGGGCCAAGAGGCCTGAAGGTAGCCGGCTAGTCAGGCTGTAACTACCCTTGATCCAAGCAAGGCAGGTAATGAGACGCATCAACGCCATCGGCTATTACGGATGGGACAACTTCGGCGATGAGTTGTTTCGTGCGGCGATCCAACGGAATCGTGAGCTCCTCTGGGGGCCGGGTGCCCGAGTGAGGTCCTTCATCACGCCCGTGCCCGCGCTACATCAGAACCTGGGAGTACTGGGCCGTGCCACGCGACTGATCGAGGCGATCATCGGGGCAGTGTGGTGCGACACGATTGCCCTCTGTGGGGGCTCAGTGCTCGAAGACGTCAGGGGGACTCAACGCACTCGGAGCGGCGCGTTCCGGAAGCGGAGGTCGATCGAGGGCATAGGCATCTCGCTCGGTCCGTGGGCGACGCCGGCTGCGAAAGAGCGCGTTCGCGACTACGTCGCAAAGATGGACCGCGTCGTTGTCCGGGACATCGCCTCTCGAGGCCGCATCGGAACGGACGTGACCGTAGGCGGCGACCTCGCCGCCCTCTATCCAATGCCCATCGTGCCGGCGTCGCAGCGTGAGTACCTGACGATCTGCGTCTCGAACGACTCCAAGGAGTCGGTCGATGACGTCGTTGAGTTCTTCTCCCGTCTGCTACCCAGTGTGGACATGCCCGTCAAGCTTCTCGCGCTCAATGTGCGCCCGAGGCTTGGCGACGTGGAGTTCGCCCAAGAAATTCATCGTCGGCTGAACGCGTATCATCCCGACATCGAACTTCATCGGTACGAGACGATTGATCAGACCATCGCTCTCATCGCTTCTTCGCAGGCGGTGTGGTCACAGCGTTTGCACGGCCTGATTGTCGCCTACTTGTGCGACGTTCCGATTCTTGCTCTCAGTCATCACCGCAAGATCTCGGATTTCTCCGCCCATATCGGCCTCCCCGCCCGGTTTCTATGCGAGTCGCTCGTCTTCGATGAAGCGATCGGCCTTGCCGCACGCGAATCCCTGACAGGTATCCGAGCCTGGGCGATTACGCCCTCCGAGTACAAAGAAGCTACGAGGGCGGCTTTCGACATGACGAGGGCGCCCGTCATGCGGGAGTAGGTCTTGCGATGAAGCCGTCGCCCGAAGATCGCTTACGCGTCGTCTGGGCGCGGGGCTCCGCGTGCTGTCAGGCTCGCACTCTCTGCACCGCATGTCCGAATCGTTCCGCCAGGAACAGCACGCACGAGAATCGGGTCCACGCGGAGGTCGCCGCGACCGCAAGCGCAATCAGTAGAGGATCGACACCGAGCGCTGCCAGCGCTATGCCGGCGGCAACACCAAGAACGATGGTTCCGGCCCAGATCCATGCCTGCCCGACGAAACGGTTGAACACATTGAGAGTCGTGCTGTAGATGTAAGAAGGCGCCAGCGGCACGGCCGCGACACTCAGCAACCCCAGCTCCGCATACGACATCACGAACTCGGGCCCATACATGGCTCGGATGACCGCTCCGCCAAGCAAGACGACTGGCACTGCGCCGGCGATGCCGACAAGTGCGCATACGATCGCCATACGTCGAGACCGCCGAAGCAGAGCGTTTGAGCCTTCAGCTTCGAAGGTGTGTCTAAACGGTGTGATCAGCACGTTCTTCAGGATCGCCCCGCTCAGGTTGGCGAACGTCAGGACGTAGGAAGCAACCGCGTATATTCCCACGCGGGATTCTTCGGCGATCTTGGACAAGATGAGTACAGGGAGGTACGTCGACGCGGATGCCAGAGCCTCGGCGAGCATGACCGGGAATCCTGCGCGAATGATCTCGCCGTACCCGCGTTCGCGTGGCACCGACACGGGCGCTGCATCTCGGGCCAGCCACCAAGCAGTGAGCGCGACACCGAACGAGACCACCGCGGATCCCAGCACGGCCAGGGCGACCGACCGGGTAAGCCAGATGAGAACCAAAGCGAGCACGACCGTCATCCCGCTGTTCAGGAGGTTGAGCACGCCAAGCGTCAGCAGACGGCCAACCCGCTGCAACCTAGCCTGGAGCAGGTCGAACCAGAGGTCGGCGGCCTTGAGGATTAGGACACTGATCCAGAGTGCGGCGTCATCAGCATGGGTGACGCCGAAATAGGGAGCGAGGAAGGCCCACGCCGCTGCGATGCCGCAGAGCCGCAACGACAGGTAGGACCACCACGGGAACTCCTGGCGCAGGCTCAGATAGACGGTTCGGAGGCCGAACTGGGCAAGCGCGAAAACAGGCGTCGCGATCGAAAGGACCAGCGTATAGGTGCCGACAGCTGCGGCGCCTCCTCCAAGGCGTGCGAACATCCAGACCAGCAGCCACTGAGAGACCGCCCAACTCAGCGAGCCGAGGGTGAACAGTGGAACGCCGAGGCGCCTCAACGGTCACGCGCAATCTTGCGCAGGGCAATCCTCACCAGACGAGTGGCAGAACGAACGGTAGAGAAGCCGATACCGGCTGCCATCTCGGTTCGTGTGAGTGCTCCAGCACGTCTGGCGCCGACGTACGCGAAGTACTCTCCGGCGATCATCCGGAATGTGTGTGAGGACAGGCCGCTGGCGCCATACGCAGGCTTGAAGATTCCGGTTAGCGATTGGTCCACCATGAGGGCCGAGTGCCCCTTGCCGGTGACAGTAAGCCAGAGCTGGTAGTCCTCGGAGAACTTTCGTCCTTCAGCGAACCTCTCCGAAAGTTGCCGTCGCGCGATAACGCTTGGCGTCGACATTCGGTTCTTGATGAGCAAGTCCCTTTTGCGGACCCAATGGCTTGAGACCGGGGTCGTCGGCGTGATCGTGGAGAGCTCCTCCCAGCTGTTCACGGTGACGGTGACACAAGCGATCAAGTCTGGTCGCGGAGCACTCGCACTCGCGGCCGCCATCTGAATCTCGAGTTTCCTGGGGTGCCAGGCATCATCGCTGTCGAGGAATGCAACCCACTCGCCTACGGCCGTGTCCCATCCCACGTTGCGTGCATTGGCGGGCCCCTGATTCACTTCAAGGCTGATCAACCGAACGTTCGCGAACTTCTCCGCGGTGGCACGCGCCGCGGCTCGCTCCGGAGCGGCCGACCGGTCATCGACGACGATGACCTCGGTGACGGGCAGCGACTGCATAGCGACGGATTCCAGCGCCCGGACAAGAGTCTGGGATGAGTTGTAGTGCGGGATCACCACACTGATCGATGGCGCCGTCCCGTCTGAGTGCGTCTCTTTGGATGGCTCGCTCATGCGGGACCCGACCCGCGCGAAAGATCCCGGAAAGCCGGAGCGCCCCCATCCGACAGGGCGGGCTCGAAGAGGCGGTGAGACGGATCTGCGCCCGTGGAGTTCCTTGCCCGGTCGAGCACCAGGAAGATGAGAATCCCGAGGAAAAGCCAGAACATCCGTGCGTTGTTGAGAGACAGCGAAAAGGATCCGGCAAGAAAAGTGATCACCATGTTGCGGACGACGAGGATGTCGCCGACTGTGCTCCGCTCTCGCATCGAGGCGCGAAGGAGGAGGCTGGCCAGCCACCCGAAGAAGAGGACGCCAAGCGGCAGACCCCACTCGGCCGCGATCTGAATGTAGGTGTTGTGTGCGACGGTGGCTTCTCCGAACATGGCCTCGTTGACCGCTTGGTAGGTGCCAAGGCCGACGCCGACCCAGGGTGACGTTCCGATCATCGCCAAGCCGGAGCCCCACGCATCTCCGCGGGCAGAGCCGCTCTCGGAGATCGCTCCGGACGGGTCTTCGACAAGGATGGAGATTCGACTCAGCTGAGGGAAGGTCGTGGAACCTTCGGAGATGGCTTGGGCTACCACGGTCATTATCGGTTGCCACAGCAAAGCAAGGGCGACTACGGCCATCAGAAGGAACACGTTGAAACCGACGCTGCCCTCTGACCGTCGCATGCGTTCGAATATCAAGACCACCGCCAGCACGGCGAGCGTGATGAGCCCAGTCTTAGAACCCGACAGGAGTATCGACGCCATAAGGCACAAGACCATACCGAAGCGGGCCCATTTTCTGAGCCCTCGATCCCAGATCACGAATGCGATGGCTGAGGCGGCGAGGACAGCCCAATAGTTTGGGTCAACCATGAAACCGCGAAAGCGGAACCCTGCGTAGTACATCGAGTCCGGCAGGAACCGGCCGCCGAACTCAGCCACGACGCTCAGCAGAGCCACAAGCGATGCTCCGATCGCATACCAGCGAAGCGCCGAGATATGCACGCCGAGCCGCGCGATGCCCACTCCGCAGATGATGTAGAGGAGCGCGACCACTAGTTTGACCAGATCCGACAGCGTGGAGAGATCTGGATAGACCCCGAATAGGCCCGGCGTCACGAACATCGCAGTGATTCCCGAAACGACGACGACGAGGAAGAAGAAGAGGAGGACGAAAACCGGTATGATGAGCTGCCGCATCGCAGCGAGCAGGAGGAGCACCAGCGCCATCAGGGGATCTGCCAGGGAGAGGTTGAGCCCTGCGACGCGTGCAGAGTGATTCAGAAGCAGCGCCATGGTGCAGATCACGACGAGGATCGCCTTCGGCACGGGGGCTACCGTACTGTTGATGCTCTTGTCGGCGGACAGGCTGCGCGGATTGATCATCGCGCTCCCGTGATCGATGCACTGCCGGTGGCTCTCAGCTGACGGGCGACGATCTGCTCCTTGGCCCCCCAGACGGTGTGAGGGTGGAACTCTGCCACCACACGCGCTCTCGCCGCGCGTCCCATCCGCTGCCGTGTCTCGGGCTGCCGGAGACGCTCAATTGCATCGACCAACCGGCCTACGTTCCCGACGGGGATAATCGCTCCTGTCGCGCCGTCGATGACTGCGTCAACGCAGCCGGTTGCATCCGAGACGATCGCCGGCACCTCCATAGCAGCAGCTTCGAGAACCACATTGGGGAAGCCCTCGCGAAGACTCATCAGGACAAGCATGTCAAACGCGGCGAGGTACGGCCGCACGTCCTCGATCTCGCCTGTCCGGTGCACAGGCAGAGAATCATGCGTGGGTAGACGAGTTCCCTCATCGCCGCCGACCAGCAACACCCGCACTTCGGTACCCTTGGCTCGCAGTTGCTCGGCGGCATTCAGCAGCACGTCGACGCCTTTGTCCGGATGCAGTCGGCCGATGTAGCCAATGGTCACCCCGGGGTTCCGCTCGAGGAATTGTGCGGTGCCCGCATCAAGCTCTGAGCGTGCTGCATCCGGCGAGAAGCGCGCGGAGTCGACCCCGTGTGACGAGCCAGCGGCAGGAGCGGTGATCCGCTCGGGCGACGTGATTCCGAGGGCGACGGCCTGCCGCGCGAGGCTCTCGCTGTTGGCGATGATCGATGTCGAACTCGACGCGATGATCCGCTCGATCAGCCGGAAGACCTTTCGCCCGGCGCCAGTCGCAGTCTCGAATCGAATGCCCCAGAGCTCGTAGATACGCACAGGAACACGGAGCAGTCGGGCTGCCACCGATGCGAGCATGCTCGCCTTGGGTGTTGCGTAGACCACGACGTCAGGGCGGACGCGACGCATGAGTAGGACCATCTTCCACAGGCTGCGGAGGTCGCGAATTGGAGACGGATCCCGACGCATCGGGAGGGAGTGCGCTTCGACGCCTTGTTGCGCCAGCACGTCCGCGATCTCGCTCACATCGTCGGCCACCAGCGTCACGGCATAGCCCTGCTCGGCGAGGAACCCCGCGTACCCACGCATGAAGAGACGCGCAGTGATGGCGGCGGTCACGACCACCATGATCGTGGGGCGCTTGGCCGATGTCACGACGCCGCTCCCACCACGCGCGCGGGCACCCCGACCATCACGGATCCCGCTGCGACGTCCTTCGTCACGCAGGCGCTGGCGCCGACCGTGGCGCCCTCGCCGACGCTCAGGCCCTGGAGCACGGTGGCTCCGGCGCCGATGAGCGTGCGCGCGCCGACGGTCACCTCGCCCGAGACGATCGCACCCGGGTTCACCGAGACGAAGTCCTCGAGCACGGAGTCGTGGCCGATGATCGCGCCGGGATTGACGTGTGCATGACGGCCCAGGCGCACGTTCGTCGAGATCTGGGCGCCGCCGCACACCACCGCACCCGGGGAGATCCGCACCCGGGTGCCGACGACCGCAGCAGGGTGCACGAGCACGGCCGGTCGCGCACCCCAGGCTTCGGCCTTCTCGGCGATGCGGGCGCGCACGGCGGGGGATCCGATCCCCACCACGTAGTGCGCGCCGTCCAGGAGCTTGCGATTGCCCTCCGCGTCGCCGAGCATGCGGATCCCGCGGTCGTGAAGGCGCTCGACCTGGATCTCGGCCGGGGCGTCGTCGATGACGCCGATGACATCCCAGAGCGGCTCCCCGTTCGCGGCGTTGATCGCCGCGATGACGTCGAGGGTCTCCCGCCCGAATCCGCCGGCGCCGATGACGATGATGCCGTCAGCCACTCGCTTCTCCGAACTTCGTCATGGTCGCCTGACCCTCTGCCGAGATGCCCTCGCGGACGATCACGGCCCGGAGGGTGGCGAGGATGATGCGGGCGTCGAGCCCCAGGCTCCGATTGTCCACGTACTCGACGTCGAGGGCGAACTTGTCCTCCCAGGAGAGGGCGTTGCGGCCGTTGGCCTGCGCGAGGCCGGTGATGCCGGGACGCACCTCATGACGTCGCGCCTGCTGCGGGGTGTACCGCGGCAGATACTCCACCAGCAGCGGTCGCGGGCCGACGATGCTCATGTCGCCACGGAGCACGTTCCACAGCGAGGGCAGCTCGTCGAGACTCGTGGCGCGCAGCGCCCGGCCGAACGACGTCAGCCGGTCCGCGTCGCTGACGAGCCCGCGGGCCTCGTCGACGTCGCGCATCGACCGGAACTTGCGCAGCAGGAAGACCCGGCCGTCCCGACCAGGGCGGGGTTGCACGAACAGCACGGGCCGCCCGAGTCGCAGCGCGACCGTGATCGCCACGAGGGCGATCACGGGGGAGAGGAGCACGAGCGCCGCGGCGGACGCGACGATGTCGAGGAGCCGTTTGATCGAATCGTACGGCTGTGCGGTTCCGGCCACGGCTCAGCGTCCGCCGAGGAACGCGGTGATGCCGTCGACCACTCGCGCGCGCTGCGGCGCGGTCAACGCCGAGCCGCTGGGCAGAGTGAGTCCCTGCGCGAAGAGTCTCTCGGATGCGCCGTTGATCACGCCGCGGTGGTGTGCGAACACCGGCTGCTTGTGCATCGGCTTCCACAGCGGACGGCTCTCGATGTCATCGGCCGCGAGGGCGGCGGACAGCTCGGCGGGAGCCCAGCCGGTGCGCGATTCGTCGACCACGATCGACGTCAGCCAGACGTTGTCGCCCTCGTCCCCCTCGGCGCCGAAGACCTCGACGCCGTCGACGGCGCCGAACAGCTGCTTGTACAGGTCCCGCATCTCACGGCGGCGGGCGATCATGGTGTCCAGCCGGGACAGCTGCGCGCGGCCGAGCGCCGCGAGCAGGTTGCTCATGCGGTAGTTGTAGCCGACGTCGGTGTGCTCGTAGTGCACGACCGGCTGGCGCGCCTGGGTGGCCAGATACCGCACGTGCTGCGCGATGCCGGCGTCGTCGGTGAGCAGCATGCCGCCACCCGACGTGGTCATGATCTTGTTCCCGTTGAACGAGACCGCCGACGCGCGGCCGAAACCGCCCGCCGCCCGCCCCGCGTGCGTCGCGCCCAGCGATTCCGCCGCGTCGGCGAGCACGGGCACGTCGAACTCGTCTGCGATCGCGAGGATCGCGGTGTAGTCCACGGCCTTGCCGAGCAGGTCCACCGGGACGATCGCGGCGACGTGCTCTCCGCCGTCGCGCAGCGCGGTGAGCGCCTCGCGCAGCAGATCCGGATCCATGTTGCCGGTTGCGGGATCGGCGTCGACGAAGAAGGGCTCCGCGCCGGTGTAGACGATCGCATTGGTGGTGGCGGCGAAGGTCATCGTCGAGGTCACCACGATGTCGCCGGGCTTCACGCCGAGCGCCAGCAGGCCGAGGTGCAGAGCCGCCGTCCCAGAGCTCAGCGCGACGCCGTGCGCCACGCCCACCCGGTCGGCGAGCTCGCGCTCGAACGCGTCGACGTCGGGGCCGAGCGGCGCGATCCATCCGGACCGGATGGCGGAGATGATCGACTGCTCCTCCAGCTCCGTGACATCGGGGGAGGACATGTAGATCCGCTCAGGCATTCGAGAACTCCTCCTGCACGCGGGCCATGACCGCGGTGTCGTTGTCGCGCGGCACGGCGATCATGCGTGCTTCCCAGCCGGCCTTGTCGAGGCGCTCCGGGCTGATCGAGTCCGCATGCGCGTGGGAGATCTGCGGGTGGAACGGTCGCTCCAGGTGCTCCCGGTCGCCCACGAGCTCCTCGTGCAGCTTCTCCCCGGCGCGCAGGCCGGTGTAGACGATGTCGACGTCCTTGCCGCTCATCGCGATCATGCGCTTGGCCACCTCGAGGATCGAGACGGGCTCGCCCATGTCGAGGATCAGCACCTCTCCCGCGCGGCCGATGCCTCCGGCCTGGATCACCAGCTGGCAGGCCTCCGGGATCGTCATGAAGTAGCGGGTGGCCTCGGGATGCGTGACCGTGATCGGCCGGCCCTCGGCGATCAGCCGCTGGAACGTGGGGAGCATCGATCCGCGGCTGCCGATCACGTTCCCGAAACGCACCGAGAGGTACTGCATCCCGGTCTGCTCTCCGGCCCACGCCGTGAGCTTCTCCGCCACGCGCTTCGAGTGGCCCAGCACGCTGGTCGGGTTCGCGGCCTTGTCCGTCGAGACGTTGACGAAGTGGCTCACGCCGACCCGGCGGGCCGCCTGCAGCACGTTGAGCGAACCGAGCACGTTGGTCTTCCACGCCTCGTCGGGATACTGCTCCAGCATGGGCAGGTGCTTGAGGGCCGCCGCGTGGAACACGACCTCGGGCCTGCGGTCGTCGAAGATCGCGTTCAGCACCGCGGCGTCGCGGATGTCGGCGAGCACGACCTCCTTGGTGTCGAGCAGGCCGTTGCCCGCCGTGCCGAGCTGCGCCGTCTGCAGGCCGGTCTCGTCGCGGTCCAGCATGATCAGCTCGCTGGGCCCGAAAGAGGCCAGCTGCCGGCAGAGCTCGGATCCGATGGATCCGCCCGCACCCGTGACGAGCACCCGCTTCCCGGTGATGTATCCCGCGACGAGCTCCACGTTGGTGTCGACCGGGTGCCGGCCGATGAGGTCCTCGATCTCGATGTCGCGGACGTCCACGGTCGTGCGCGCGTCGAGCAGGAAGTCGGTGACCGTCGGCGTCACGGACACCCGCATGCCCTCCGCGTCGGCGGCGTCGCTGAGCTTGCGCAGCAGCACGCTGTCCGCGTTGCCGAGCGCGATCACCAGGCGCGTGGCGCACGTCTGCCGTGCGATCTCCGCCAGCTCGTCGGTCGAGCCCAGCACGGGCACGCCCCGCAGCGTCAGGTTCTTCTTCAGCGGGTCGTCGTCGATGAGGCCGACGGGACGGATCGGCGAAGCCGGATCGGTGGTGATCCCGTGCAGGAGCCGCTCGCCGAGGTAGCCGGCGCCGACGATGAGGGCGCGCTCGGCGGTGTGGCCCGGCTTGCGCGTGCGCTCGATCTTCAGGCGGATGAGGTACCGCGCCCCGAACATGAGCAGCAGGGCGAAGGGACCCGCCAGAAGCATGGTTCCGCGCGGCACGCCGATCGCGTTCCCGAACGGAACGACCAGGAGCGAGAGGGCGGCGGCGATGCCGAGGACGATCGCCGCCAGGGCGCGCACGACCTCGAACGAGCCGAACGCGTAGCGTCCGCGGTAGAGCGCGATCGAGTACCCGATCATCAGCTGTATCGCGGCGGCCGCGGCGCCGAGCAGGAGCGTGGAGGCCCACACGCCGAACGACAGGGTGAAGTCCAGCCGAAGGGCGACGGCCAGGATGCGCCGAAGATCCACGCGAAGGCATCGAAGGCCGCCATCGCGGCACGCCGTTGCCGCTTCGGTGCGGATGTACGGTTCTCCCTGTTCCTGGCAGCATCAAGCGTGTCTGAAGTCACCATTTCACCTATCCCGCACGCCGCCGACCGCCCCGTGACCCGGTGCCCCCCGTCGCTCGCTGCGTGCAAGCAACATTCTGGCATACTGAGATCCCACTGGGACCGGTATATGAACGGGCTGGACGGATTGTTACGTCAGCGCGACAGAGACGGATCCGCCCGGGGCGCTCAGGCCGTCGGCGAGCCGGCTCGGCGCGGCCCGGAGGCCGGCGTGAACGCCTGCGTCTGGCCGTCCTCCGCGGTGTAGTAGTCGCCGTGGTACTGGTAGCCGAAGTAGGCGGCGCCCTGGCCGCGCAGCGGCACCCGGTTCAGCACGATGCCGAGCGTGCGGGCGCCGACGCGCTCCAGGTTGCCGAGCGCCCTGCCGAGCACGTCGTACCTGGTGCGTCCGACCGTGCTGACCACGATGGCTCCGTCGGCGCTGTGCGCGAGCACGGCGGCGTCCGTGACCGGGATGAGCGGAGGGCTGTCGATCACGACGACGGCTTCGCGCGCGATCGTGTGCAGCAGGTCCCGCATGCGGGTCGATCCGAGCATCTCGCTGGGGTTCGGCGGAAGCTTGCCGGCGCACACGACGAGCAGCTTCCCGTCGCCGAAGCGATGGGCGACGTCGGCGATCGATGCCCGGCCGGCGAGGACGTCGGAGACCCCCGCCCCGGCGGGCACGCCGAACACCGTGTGCTGCACGGGCCGGCGCAGGTCGGCGTCGATCAGGACGACCGGCTGACCGCTGGCGGCGAGCGTGACCGCGAGGTTCGCGGCGACGAGCGACTTCCCGTCTCCGGGCAGCGGGCTCGTCACGACGACGATGCGGGGCGGGTCGTCGACATCCATGTACTGCAGGTTGGTGCGCAGCTCGCGGAACGCCTCCGACACCGTGAAGAGGTGGGGGTTGCTGCTCGCGCTGCTCACGGCCCCGGACTCCGGCAGCAGCCGATCGCCGTCGGCGAAGGCCGGCTCCTCGGGGATCGTGCCCACCACGGAGATCCCGGTCTCGCGCTCGGTCTGCTCGACCGAGCGGATCCGCTGGTCGAGGGTGTGCCGCAGCAGTCCGTAGCTGATCGCGACCGCAAGGCCGAGAAGGCCTCCCAGCACCAGTGCGAGGGCGGTGTTCGGCGACGAGGGACGCTCGGGCAGCAGCGCCGAGTCGAGCCGGCTGAGGAAGACGGCTCCCTTCGTCTGCGGCGAGCCCGACTCGACGCGGTTGATCTCCGAGCCCATCGACGTCACCCATGCCTCGGCGATGTCGCGCGCCTTCTCCGGCGTGCTCGCGTTCGCCGTCACCGACAGGGTCTGCGTGTCGACGGCGCTGGTCACGCGCACCTGCTTCACGAGGTCGGCGGGGGAGACCTTGAGGTTGAGCGCCTCGATCACGCCTTCGGCCACGGAGCGGGACTCTCCCAGGGCGGCATAGGTCTTCACGCGTCCGGTGACCAGCGTGTTGACGGAAGCGGCCGTGCCCGCCTGATTCGCGAAGTAGTCGGCGTTCGCCTGCACGATGGCGGTGGAGTCGGCCGAGTAGACCTTGGGCTGGATCAGCGTCCAACCGAACGCGGCGACGACCCCGACGACGGTGATGAGGACGATCCCGAGCCAGTGGGCTCGAACGACACGCAGATACTCGCGCAGATCCATGCGGACGGCTTTCCCCCTACTTCGCCCTCGAGGGCGACTCTCACCGCGGGCCTATCGAGCCTACCTGAACTGGGATATTGGTGTTACTGGTTGTCCGTCGTGTGACGGCCCGTGCCCATCCGGCCATACCCGAGAACTTGCGGCGGCGGACGCGAAGCCGCCCCGCCGTCCGATGACGGCGGGGCGGCTTCCTCATTGCCGGGAGTCGTTCGCGCTCGCCAAGCTGAGTGAGGCGATGCGATCTGGGCCACGACTAGTTCTGAGCGATGAAGATTCCGGGACTCGTTTCCACGGCGGTGCTCGAAGGTGCCAGCGGCGTGGTCCCGGGAACGTCCGTGCTCGGGTTGGGGGTGGGGTCGGGATTCGTCATGATGGGCTCCTGATCGGTGGTGAGGTGTCGAGACTAGGCCGTGACGGGACCGCGGACGAAGGAGTAGGAGGTTCCGTCCACGATCACGCTGCGCCGGATATACGACGTGATCTGGCTGCACTGCCACCCGATGTCGGCCGTCCACTTCGGACGCCCGTTGGCGACCTGCACGTCCGACTGCGGGTTTCCGTTGTTGTCGACGTAGCCGTTGGTGCTGTGCTTGTAGGTCCACGTGCCGGAGTAGGTGGCTTTGTAGGCGTAGAAGCCGCTGGCCGGTGCCGATCCGTCATCCCCGGGACTGCGCACGAGGTTGTTCCAGCCGGTGCCGGAGCCGTTGATGAAGGTGAGATCGCTCCGGGACAGGTAGACGATCATCGTCGCGCCCGAGATCACGGCTGCCGACCCCGCGAAGATCCAGATACCCCGATCGGAGCTGGAGCCCGTGACGAAGCCGGAGCCCTGTGTGCCGTCGAGAGAGTAGGTGCTGCCGATGAAGCAGTTCCGTTCGACCGTCACCCAGCCGTTGAGGCCTTTCGCCGGCACGGTGTTGGACGCGGCGTACGCGGGCGCGGCGGCTGCGAGAGCGATCATGGGCGCGGCCCAAGCGGCGCCCTTCATCAGAGTGCGGCGCGAAACCCCGCGCGATTCGTAGGCACGTCGAACGTCGGTGTCATTTGTCATGTGTGAAGCTCCCCAGTAGCTTTTCTCGTCATGCCCGAGGGCGCGACGTATCACACGACGCCTCCCCAGGCGGCTGAAATCGTCCGTGCGATATCCCAGTCAGAACACGAACCCTCTGACTCTTCCACCGACGGCCCGGAGTGTCAAATGCCCGCCCTCTGGAGGGGTCGTCGGGGCGGTCGGCAGGAACGGCAGAGTCGCCCCCACCGTCGCAGGGCGGGGGCGACTCTGATGTCGGTCGCGGAATGCGTGGCTCTCGGCTCGCGTGACCAGGACTCCTGGGATACTCTCCTGTCGAGCCGAGGGACTAGATCTGGGCGACGAAGATTCCGCTGTCGGCGCTCGTGTCGTCCGATTGCGTGCTCCGCTCAGCGGGTGCCTGCTCCGTCGACGCGGTCTCGGGTGAATCCGTGCTCTGATCGGGCGCGGCACTCGGATCGGGCGCGGCACTCGGATCGGGCGAGGTGGTGTTGTCAGTCATGTCTGGCTCCTGAATCGTTGCTGGATGAGAAGTGGTCGGCGACTAGGCGCCGACGGGGCCGCGGACGAAGCTGTAGGAAGATCCGTCCACGGTCACGGTGCGCCGCGCGTAGGCGCTGAGCGAGGGACAGCTTTGCCCCAAGCTGGCGGTCCACTTCGGCTGGGAGTCCGCCACCCACACTTGAGTCTGCGGGTCGCCGTTGTTGTCGACGAAGTTGCCCGTGTGATAGGTCCAGGTACCGGTATAGGTGGTCTTGTAGGCGTAGTAGCCACTGGCGGGAGACGATCCGTCATCCCCGCTGCTCCGCACCAGGTTCGACCAACCCGAACCCGAACTGTTCGTGAAGGTCAGGTTCGACTTGTTGATGTAGAAGATGATCGTCGCGCCCGAGATCACGGGGGCGGGTGTGTTCCCCGCGAACAGCCAGATGCCCCTGTCGTTGGTGCCGCCATTCGTGAAGGACCCGGTCCCGTCGATGACGAAGGTGTTGTTGTCGCAGTTGCGCCTGAGTTCCACCCAGCCGTTGAGGCCCTTCGGCGGCACCTTGCCCGAGGCGGCATAGGCCGGTGCGGCCACAGCGGCGATGAGCAGCGGAGCCGACCACGCGGCCCCCTTCATCACGGTGCGGCGTGAGATCCCGGCCTGATTCCGGGTACTCCGAACGTCGTTCATATCGGTCATAGCAGAGAACTCCCCAGTGCTCTATCGCTGTGCCCGCGACAATATTGCTCCCCACCACGCAACACCGCCCCAGACGGTTGATGTGTGCTCCGTGTCGAAGACCCCAGTCAAGACACGGTTTCACCCATTCTCATCTGGGTGTGTCGGTCGTGTCAATCGCCAGCCTGTCTCGGCCTGCCGTTCTCGTCGACCGGGGAGTGACCGCAGTCGTCGCGGATCAGGCCGGCAGCCACTCCCGCACGGCGCGATCGAACTCCGCCGTGTCGAAGCGGAGGGCTCTGGCGGCCACCGCCGAGCGGTCCAGGGCCGCGACGCGATCCAGCGCGGCCCGGAACTCCGCGCCTTCGAACGCGTCGAGATCCTCGATCAGCACGCCGCTGACGCCGTCCTGCACCGACTCGGAGACCCCGCCCGTCGTGCGGCCGATCACGGGGGTCCCCGTCGCCATCGCCTCCACCGGCATGATCCCGAAGTCCTCGACCGCGGGGAAGACGTAGGCGATGCTGCGGCGGTAGAGCTCGGCCAGCAGTGCACGGCTCGGGCTGTCCACGAGGACGATGCGCACGCCGCGCTCGGCCGCGAGCGCGACCAGCGCGTCGCGCTCGGGACCGCCGCCGGCGAGGACCACGGGGAGTCCCGCGGCGGCGCCGGCGCGCACCACGGTGTCGAGGCGCTTGTACGGCACGAACCGTGATGCGCCCAGCAGGAACTCGGACGGCAGGCCGTCGAGCACCGCGGATTCCGCTGAGCTGAGCGGCGCGGGGTCGCGCAGTCCCACCACATCGACCGGGGGATGGATCACTCCGGCATCGACGCCCCAGTGTTCGCGGATCCGCTCGCGCACCGCCTCGCTGTTGGCCATCATCGACGCGGCCTCCTCCGCCCGGCTACGGTCGATCGCCCGCAATGCCGGGGCCGCCGCGCGCACGGCCGCGCTCCGGCCCCGGTCATCGAGCTCCGGGTTCCAGATGTAGCGCGCCGGGGTGTGCACGTAGACGTGCTTGGGTGCGTCCCGTGCGGTCCCCGCGAAGCGGGCGTGGTGCGCGAACAGGTGCGAGCTGCAGACGATCCAGTCGGCGTCCGCGCTGCCGAGATGGCGCCAGGTCGAGGGCTGGAACGGCAGCGCCAGGGCCTTGCGGCGCCGCAGCGGCGTGCGGGCGAGCCAGGTCTCGTGCACCCGTGCCGGGTCGAAGCGCCCCGGTGCGTCGTTCCACAGGGCCTGGATCGGCGCCTGCGGGTAGAGCGCGGCGAAGCGGTCGACGACGTTCTCGGCCCCGCCGAAGCGCTCGAGCCATTCGTGGACGATGATGCCCGTCATGCTGCCTTTCGCGGCACGACGGCCGTCAGTATGCCCCTTCCGGAGCGATGACGGCGCGGACGGTGCGCCAGAGGATCATCAGGTCTCCGGCCGGCGACCAGTTCTCCACGTAGTACAGGTCGAGGCGCACGCTGTCCTCCCAGGAGAGGTCGGAGCGCCCGCTCACCTGCCAGAGACCGGTGATGCCGGGCTTGACCAGGAAGCGACGCCGCACGTGGTTGTCGTAGCGCTGCACCTCGGAGGCGAGCGGCGGGCGCGGGCCGACCAGGGACATGTCGCCGCGCAGGACGTTGATCAGCTGCGGCAGCTCGTCGATGCTGTACCGGCGCAGCCAGCGGCCGAACGGAGTGACCCGCGGATCGGTCTTCATCTTGAACAGCATGCCGTTGCCGTCGGTGCGGTCGAGCAGGCCCTTCAGACGCTCTTCGGCGTCGACGACCATGGTGCGGAACTTCAGCATGGCGAAGGAGCGCCCGTCGAGGCCGACGCGTTCCTGGCGGAACAGGGCGGGGCCCCCGTCGCGGCGCACCATCACCGCGATGAACAGGAACAGCGGCGAGAGCAGGAGCAGGCCCAGTGCGGACACCACGATGTCCGCGGCCCGCTTCGTCAGATAGCGCCCGCCCTCGAACGTCGGGAAGTCGACGTAGATGAGCGGGAGTCCCGCGACGGGGCGCGCGTGGATCCGGGGTCCCGCGATGTCGGTGAGGGCGGGAGCGACGATGAGGTCGATCCCGCGGGATTCGAGGTTCCAGCCGATCTCGCGCATCTGCTGCGGCGAGATGGAGTCGGATCCGCTGAAGATCACGGTGTCGGCGCCGACGACGTCGAGCTGCGTCACCACGTCGCCGAATCCCGCGATCACGGGCACGCCGGGAACGAGGTCGTTGCGGGTGCCGCTCTCGGTGATCGCGCCGACGATCTGGAAGCCGACCGACGGGACGCCCTGGGTCTGCTCCGCCACGTGGCGCAGCTGGGTGCGCTCGCCCATCAGCAGCGCGCGCTGCACGAACGCTCCCTGCAGGCGCTGGCGATGCAGCCAGGACCGCCAGGCCCATCGGCCCAGCAGCAACAGGCACAGCCCGAGGGGCAGTGCGACGAGCAGGTAGCCGCGGGCGATCGGGATCTTGAACGCGAACGCGATGATCGCGAACGCGCCGAAGGTGCGGAAGGTCGCCGAGCCGATCCGCTTGTACTCGGTGGACCCGTTGCCGATCACCTTGTGGTCTCGCGTGCCGGACAGGGCGAGCATCGCCATCCAGGCGACCGCGATCACGGCGGCGATGATCGGATAGCCGAGCTGGACGAACTCGCTGGGAAGCGCAGTGTCGGTGTCGCCGAAGCGTAGCAGCACGGCCGCGAAGACGGCGATGACGACCGCTAGCCCGTCGGTGATGCGCAGGCGCATCGCATAGGCCCTGCGCCAGTCGTGCGTGCGACGCGAGGGCAGGACGAGGTCGGTGAGTGCGTTGAACGTCGCATCCTCCTCCGCCGTCGTCCGCCTCGGCGCGATGTACGTCGCGACCCGCGTCCTTGTCCCAAGCTGCGGCTCTGCGCCGCTGCGAACCCCGAAATCCACCACGTCCGTTGGAAACCTTCCCCAAAGGTTCCGCCCTCCACAGGGCGAAGACACGCTTCCCGGATCGTCCCCACGACGCTCCGGCATCCCCGCCGCGGGAGGACGCCCGGGTGTGCGCCGTCTGCCGTGAGGATTGGCAGGAGTCTAACAGGAGGCGCGCGGGGCGCAGGGCCGGTTCCTCTGTTGTGGGTCAGCGACCCGCCGTGTGGTCAGAATCCCCGCCAGCGCGAGATCGGCCACAGCGTCGCGACGACGCGGCCCACGATCTGGTCGCGCCGCGCCCAGCGGAAGCACCCGGGTGCCTCCGCCCCCGGGGCCCGGCAGCGGACGGCGCCGTCCGCGGAATTGGAGCGGTGGTCGCCGAGTACGAGATAGGACTGCGCGGGCACCGTCACCGCGGGGAAGCAGCGCAGGGATCGCGGCGTGGTGGAGCAGTCCAGACTCCCCGCCTGGAAGGCGAGGTCCTGATAGATGTAGGGCTCGTCGACGGGCACGCCGTCGACGATCAGGCGTCCGTCCGCCGTGCAGCACTCGACCTTCTGCCCCGGCGTCGCCACGATGCGCTTCACCAGCGTGTGCGGGCCGGAGGGACCGAAGCCGGTGACCTCGCCCACCCAGCGCAGCGCCGCCTTCCACGGCGGATCCTGCACTGCGGGAACCCCCCAGGAATCGTCTGCGTCGAACACCACGACGTCCCCGCGTCCCGGATCCGCCCAGTGGTAGGCGAGCCGGTTCACGAGCACCCGATCGCCGATCTCGAGGGTCTGCTGCATGGACCCGGAGGGGACCACGTACGGCTTCGCGATGAACGAGAGCACGAGACCCGTCACCACGACGGCCAGCAGCAGCTGGAACCACGCGCTCGAGGTGAACCGGCGCAGGCGCCGGCGGGCCGGGGGACCCGGAGTCGGCGGACTCTCCGGGGTCTCGGCCGTGGCGTCGGTCATTCCGCGGTCCCGCCGAGCGCCGCCCGCACGACGCGCTCGACCTCCGCGAGAGCGGGATCCAGCTGAGCGGCGGAGGCTTCGTAGGCGGCGGCGCCCTGGCGGTACGGGTCGAGCACGTCGTCGTCGTCGCTGATCGAGCCGCGCCGGCCGGCGATCGCCATGATCACGGCGCCCAGTCGCGCCCGGGGGTCGCTGCCGCCCGTCGCCGCGAGCCGGCGGATCTCCTCCTCGGACAGCCCGCTCGCCGCCCGGGCGAACTCCCGCACCGGGAAGATGCGGTGCAGCCGGCTCGGCACGAGCTGGACGACGAACCCGCGCTGCTCCTGCGTCATGGTGAGCACGAGGTCGGATTCCAGCACCATCGGCTCGAGCAGGCGCCGGCCGCGGTGCGCGGCGATGTCGGCCGGGCGCGCCTGCCGGGCCAGGGCGACGGCCTGGGCCTCCTCGGGCATACCGGCCCCGATCAGGGCGTGCGTTCCCGCGCTGTGCAGGCGCACACCGAGCGCTTCGAGCCGGGCGCGCAGCAGCACCTCGGCGAGCGGTGAGCGGCAGATGTTGCCGGTGCACACGGTGAGGATCGTGGGCGCGCCCTGCGGCATCGGATCCGGGGCGATGACCGGGGTGCGATTGCGCAGGCGCTTCGCGGGCGGCGAGGGCGGTGCGGCCGGGCGGGCGGCGGCGGCGCGGGCGGCTTCCCGGGCCGCGCGCAGCTCGCGGCGTGTGCGCGGGCGCAACGGCCCCCCGGAGCCGCGCGTGCGGCCGTGCCCCTCTTCGCTCATCGCTCCAGCCTAAGGGCGCGGACTGCCGCGGGGGAGCAGCTCCTGCTACGCGTCGCGGTCGTGCGCGCGGTCCTCGATGTAGCGCAGCAGCACGCCCTCACGCAGCGCCCAGGGCGAGACCTCGAGCTCGTCGACGGCCATCGCCGTCATCGCGGTGTGGAGCACGACAGCGGCGGCCACGATCTGGAAGGTGCGGTCCGGGGTGATCCCCGGGAGCTCCTGCCGGGCCGAGGCGGGCAGGCGGGCGAGGCGCGGGATCCAGGATCCGAGGGACGCGCGCGGCAGCAGCATCGCGACGTCGGCCCCCGAGCCGTTCGGGGAGCCGGGCGCCGGATGGCCCACGAGCCGGGCGAGCGACCGGATCGCCTTCGACGAGCCGACCACGTGGTCGGGGCGGGGAAGCGCCGAGAACCGGGCGGTGACCGGCGCGAAGACGTCGGCGGCGTGCGCGCGCAGGCGCTCGACGGCCTCCTCGCCGGGCGGGTCGTCGGGGAGGAACATCAGCGTCGAGCGGCCCGCGCCGAGCGGGACGGAGGCGGCGATGTCGGGCAGCTCCTCGGATCCGGCGGCCATCTCGAACGAGCCGCCGCCGATGTCGAACAGCAGGATCTGCCCGGCCGACCAGCCGAACCAGCGCCGTGCGGCGAGGAACGTGAGGCGCGCCTCGGTCTCGCCGTCGAGCACCTGCAGCGGCTGTCCGAGCGCGGCCTCGACGCGGGCGATCACGTCGGCGCCGTTCGCGGCCTCGCGCACGGCGCTCGTGGCCGTGGCGAGCAGCGCGTCGACCTTCTCCTGCGCGGCGATCGCGCGCGCCCGCACGACGGCGGCCACCAGCGCCTGCACGCCCTCCTCGCTGATCGCCCCCGACGGGGTCAGGAAGCGCATCAGGCGCAGCACGGTGCGATCGCTCGTGGTGGCGAGCGGACGTCCGCCGGGATGGACGTCGGCGGCGAGCAGGTGGACGGTGTTGGATCCGATGTCGAGCACTCCGAGACGCACGGGGGAAGGATACCCGGCCCGGGTGACGCCGAGGTCGGCGGATGCGGGCCGCCGGCGCGGATGCGCGCGGATACGATGGAGCGCGTGAGCCCCGATCCCCTCGCGTCGCAGTCGCTGTCGCCGTACCGCCGCATCGATCGTGCCGACTGGGCGCGCCTCGCCCAGGGACTGGATCAGCCGCTCAGCGAGACCGAGGTCGTCGAGATCCGCGGTCTGGGCGATCGGCTCGACCTCACGGAGGTGCAGGAGGTCTACCTGCCGCTGAGCCGCCTCCTCAGCCTGTACGCCACGAGCACCAAGCGTCTCGGCGCGGCGACCAGCCAGTTCCTCGGCGAGGCCGACGACACCACGCCCTTCGTCGTCGGCGTGGCCGGCTCCGTCGCGGTCGGCAAGTCGACGATCGCGCGTCTGCTGCGCGAGCTGATGAGCCGCTGGCCGGGCACGCCCCGCGTCGAGCTCGTCACGACCGACGGGTTCCTGCATCCGAACGCCGAGCTCGAGCGCCGCGGCATCATGGACAGGAAGGGATTCCCGGAGTCCTACGACCGGCGCGCCCTGATCGAGTTCCTGACCGAGGTCAAGAGCGGGGCGGACGAGGTGCGCGCGCCGTTTTACTCGCACATCCGCTACGACATCGTGCCCGACGCGCATGTCGTGGTGCGCCGGCCCGACGTCGTGATCGTCGAGGGCCTGAACGTGCTGCAGCCGCCGCCGGCGCCGAACGACGTCGCCGTCAGCGACCTCTTCGACTTCTCGATCTACGTCGACGCCGAGCTCGACCACATCGCGCAGTGGTACGTCGACCGGTTCCTCGCGCTGCGGCAGGGCGCGTTCACGAACCCGTCGTCGTACTTCAACGTCTTCGCGCACCTCACGGACGACGAGGCCGTCACGACCGCGATGGGGTACTGGAACGAGATCAACCTGCCGAACCTCATCGAGAACGTGATGCCCACCAAGCACCGTGCGACGCTCGTGCTGAACAAGGGCGCCTCGCACGCCGTCGAGTCGGTGCTGCTGCGCAAGCTCTGACACGGGTGAGCCAGCCCGCCGGCGGCGAGTGAGCCGGGACCCGACGCGGATCCGGATCCGCGCCCGGTGCGCCGAGCGACTGGGATACTGACAGCATGGGGAGTGCTCTCTACGTTTTTCTGCTGCCGGCGCTGGCGCTGTCGTCGACGCTCATCCTGGTCGGGGTGCTCGCGGTCAGCGGGATCGCGAAGCTGCGCACCCCCGATGACGCCGCGGGCTGGGAGGCGCTGGGAATCCCGGCCGTCCTGCGCAGGACCTGGCTGATCCGACTGCATCCGATCGCCGAGCTGGTGCTCGCCGCGGCGCTGCTGCTGCTCGGCGGCGCCCTCGGGACGGCCGCCGCGGTGGTCGCGGTGCTCCTGTTCGCGGCCTACCTCGCGATGGTCTGGAGGGCTCGGCGGCAGACGCCCGATGCGTCCTGCGCATGTTTCGGCGAGCGTCGCCCTATCACCGGACGCACGCTGCTGCGCAACGGCTGGCTGACCCTGCTGGCCCTGGTCTCCGCGGCGACGATCGGGGCGCTCCCGCCGTTCGGCGGCGTCGCCGTGCTGGCGGTCGCCTTCTGGCCCTGGGCGATCGCGCTCGCGGCCGTCGCGGTGACCTTCGTCCTGATCCAGGAGCCCTCCTCCGCCGATGCCGGTCCGGCGCGCGCCGGCCAGCCGGGCGCGGCGGGATCCGCTCTCGGCGAGGAGGGGGAGTTCGAGGACTACCTGCGCACGCGCACCCCCTCGGTGCCCGTCCAGCTCGGCGACGGCGAGACGGTGAACCTGCGCGAACTCGCCGCGCAGAAGCCGCTCCTACTGCTGTTCGTCTCCGAGACCTGCGGATCCTGCACTCCCGTGATCGAGAGCGCCGGAGCGTATCGCGCGCTGCTGCCCGAGGTCTCGGTGCGCATGGTCCTGCAGATGCGACCGGAGGAGAGCGCCCTCGCGTCCGCCGAGGAACCGCAGACGCTGCACGACCCGCACCGCTACGCCAGCGGCTCGATCGGCGACTTCTCCACGCCGACCGCGGTGCTGCTCGGCATGGACGGGATGCTCGCGGGCGGCCCCGTGACCGGCGCCGGCGCGATCGCCGAGTTCGTCGACGACGTGTACGAGAGCCTGCACGGCGAGCGTCCGCCCGGTCGCTGAACCGTCGCGGCCCGCTCCCCTCCTCGTCCGAGCTGTTCCCCGGGCGGTCCGTGCCCCTCGCCGCCGTCGATGGGCGGCCGGCATCCTCGGCGAACCGTGACCGGGGAACACCTCCTTCGGGGGTCATCCGCGCACTTCTTCCGCAAGTCGCGTAATGGATCCGCCTCTCATGCATCTCATTGATCGGACGTCTGTCCTGACGTTCTGGGGACCTGGGGAGGTCGACGATGGGGATCGTCATGGATGCCGCAGAGGCGACGAGCCTGCTGCATGGCACGAAGCAGGGGCCGCTCACCGCGGTCGGCTTCCGTTCGGCGCTGCTGACGCGGCATGCGCTGGCTGCGGAGGAGGAGGTCCGCTGGTCTGCGCAGACCGCGGATGGCACGGCGATGGCGGCCATGGTGGTCGCGGTCGGAGGACTCCGGGTGCAGGACGACCGGGGCACCGTGCACGACGTGCCCGACAGCCGGCTCGTCTTCCTGCATCCGGAGCGGGCGGCCCGCATCGTGACGCCGCGGCCGTCGACCCTGATCTGCGCGTGGGTGCCGTGGAGCGTGCTCGAGGAGGTGGAGCGGTCGGGCGAGATCCCGCCGGGGGCGATCCCCGACACGGCCCTGACGCGCGGGCTCTCGTCGTTCCTGGAGTCCGCCACGCAGAACGCACCCGAGACGCGATCGCACACGGATGCGGTGATGGAGCGGCTGATCGGCGAGATGCTCTTCGGGATCCTGGCGGATGCCGTCGCGCACGGCCCGGTACGGCCTCGGGCGCCGCGGCCCATCGACCGGGCTCGCGCGCGCATCCTCGCCCGCCACATCGACCCCGACTTCGACGTCTCGACGCTCGCCCGGGAGATGCATCTGTCCCATCGGCAGGTGCAGCGCCTCTTCGCGGCGGAGGGCAGCACGGCCGCCGATGAGCTGCGCAGGCTGCGCATCGGCGTCGCGCGCGAGCTGCTCGACTCGGACGGCGGACGCTCGATGCGGATCAGCGAGATCGCGCGGCGCGCCGGCTTCCGGGATCGCCCCGCGCTGCGCAGGGCGCTCGCCGCGGTGGGCGCCGCGGCGCCCAGGGCCGCACGCACCGTGCGGCCCTGACCGCCTCCGGCGCACCGCAGGGCGTTTCGCGACGCGATGCGTGCAAATCGCGACATCCGGATCGCGGCCCCGCGGAGGCCGGCGGAGAGTGGCGATGTACCCGCCGCGCTTGGGAGCGCGACGCGCCCGGGAGCGCAGAGCGGAGTGCACCAATCCATCGATATCTGTCTGGGGAGACGCATGCCTGAATCGGCGACGTGGGTAAATGGATCGAACGAGAGCAGCACCGGCACGGCCGTGGCCGTCCGCCGGCGCACGCTGCTGAAGGGCGCCGCGTGGAGCCTGCCGGTGATCGCGGCCGCAGCAGCGGCTCCGCTCGCCGCAGCGAGCGGAGCGCCGAAGAACGCGCTGGCCGGGGTGTTCTACGTGACACGCAGCTTCGACCAGACGGTCACCTGGGACGGGCGGGCCAGCAGCGGCGGTCAGCTCTACGTCACCGACACGGTGACGGGGCAGAAGATCACTAGCATGAGCCTGCGGTTCGGATCGACCAAGCAGGTGTCGAACTGGACCAAGGTCGGCGGCGGGACCTGCTGGTCGCTGCCCGTCGCGGACGGCCAGCTCACCTACAACGGCCAGACGTTCTACATGTACAAGTCGGTCTACCAGTGCGCCCTGCCGCTCTCCGCGACGAACGGCAACACCACCGTGAACTCCGAGTTCTACTGGCAGGGCACGGTGAGCAACCCGACGAACCTCATCACGCAGCGCGTGACGCAGGTGACGCAGCCGCCGAGCAACACGGCGCCCGGAGCCACGATCACGTGGATCCGCAACGTGGCGACCATCTGAGCCGCCGCGCACGCACCCCTGTCACGAGAACCGAACGGAGCACATCATGACCGACAACGGCACCGCACCGCAGCCCGACCCGACCACTCCCGTCGCCGACGCGACGGCGGAGACCCCCGTGCCCGTGGGCACGGTCATGCCGAACTGAGCCCCGCCGGATCGGATTTCGTACGGAAGCCGCGCAAAATCGCGGCCGTACGCTGGAAACCATGTGTGGAATCGTCGGATACGTGGGGTCGCGCCCCAGCCAGGACATCCTGCTCGCGGGCCTCGCCCGTCTGGAGTACCGAGGGTACGATTCGGCCGGCATCGCCGTGATCGATGAGGCCGGATCTCTCGGCATGCGCAAGAAGGCGGGAAAGCTGCAGATGCTGCGCGACTCGCTCGCGGACGCCGCGCTGCCCGACGGCAGCACCGGCATCGGGCACACCCGCTGGGCCACCCACGGCGGCCCGACGGATGCGAACGCGCACCCGCACCTGGCCGACGACGACAAGCTCGCGCTCATCCACAACGGCATCATCGAGAACTTCGCCGCCCTGCGCGCCGAACTCGAGGCCGAGGGTGTGACGTTCCGCAGCGAGACGGACACCGAGGTGGCCGCCGCTCTGGTCGGTCGCGAGTACCGCCGCACCGGCGACCTGCGCGCGGCCTTCCGTGCGGTGGTCAACCGCCTCGAGGGCGCGTTCACCCTGCTCGCCGTGCACGAGGACGAGCCCGGTCTCGTCGTCGCCGCGCGCCGCAACTCGCCGCTGGTGGTCGGCCTCGGCGAGGGGGAGAACTTCCTCGGATCCGACGTGGCCGCGTTCGTGGAGCACACCCGCCGTGCGCTCGCGATCGGCCAGGACGAGATCGTCGCGATCACGCCGTCCGAGGTGACCGTCACCGACTTCGCGGGCACCGCGGTGACCCCCGAGCCGTTCGAGGTCTCGTGGGACGCGTCGTCCGCCGAGAAGGGCGGCTGGCCGAGCTTCATGGCCAAGGAGGTCGCCGAGGAGCCCGACGCCGTCGCGAACACGATCCGCGGCCGCGTGCGGGACGGGGCCGTCGTGATCCCCGAGCTGGACGGATCCGACGAGCTCTTCCGCGGGATCGACCGCATCATCATCACCGCCTGCGGCACCGCGTCGTACGCGGGCATGGTCGGCAAGTACGCGCTGGAGCAGTGGGCGCGCGTGCCGGTCGACGTCGAGCTCGCGCACGAGTTCCGCTACCGCGACCCGGTGATCGGCGAGACCACGCTGGTGGTGTCGATCAGCCAGTCGGGCGAGACCATGGACACCCTGATGGCGGTCAAGTACGCCCGTGAGCGCGGCGCGCGCACGCTGTCGATCTGCAACACGCAGGGCGCGACGATCCCGCGCGAGTCGGACGCGGTCGTCTACACGCACGCCGGTCCGGAGGTCGCGGTCGCGTCGACCAAGGCGTTCGTGGCGCAGATCACCGCGCTGCTGCTCCTCGGCCTGCACGCGGGGCGCGTGCGCGGCTCGCTCTCCGCCGCCGACGGCGCATCCGCCGTGGCGGAGCTGGAGAGCCTGCCCGGCAAGATCGCCGAGGTGCTCGCCGAGGAGCAGGCGCACGTCACCCAGCTCGCGGGCTGGATGGCGGACACCCGCTCGGTGCTGTTCCTCGGCCGCCACGTGGGCTATCCGATCGCGCTCGAGGGCGCGCTCAAGCTCAAGGAGATCTCGTACATCCACGCCGAGGGCTTCGCCGCCGGCGAGCTCAAGCACGGACCGATCGCCCTGATCGAGCCCGGCCAGCCGGTGTTCGTGCTCGTGCCGTCGCCGCGGCACTCCGCGCTGCTGCACGCGAAGGTCGTCTCCAACATCCAGGAGATCCGCGCCCGCGGCGCCCGCGTGATCGTGATCGCCGAGGAGGGCGACGCGGCCGTGCTGCCGTTCGCCGATGAGGTCATCCGGATCCCGCTCGCGGAGGCGCTCTTCGAGCCGATCCTCGCGGTCGTGCCGCTGCAGATCTTCGCCATGGCGCTCGCCACGGCGAAGGGCCTCGACGTCGACCAGCCGCGCAACCTGGCCAAGTCCGTCACCGTGGAGTGAGGTCCCGGCGCGACTCGACCCGGCGCGTGTCCGGCTCGGGCTCGCGCCGCCCGGACCGGGCGGTCTGCGCGCACGGGTTCTCGTCGAACGCACGGCTTCGCGTCGAACGCACGGGAACGACGCGTGAAGAAGCGGTGCGTTCGGCAAGATCCGGTGCACTCGCGGTGCGTGTCGTCGGCGGCACGGGTTCTCGACGCGCGGATCGGTCCACCGTCGCCCGGGTGGACCGCCGCACCATCCGGGCCGCGTGGATCCCGCCCGGTAGGCTGAATCGGTGATCATCGGCACCGGCATCGACCTCGTGGACATCCCGCGGTTCGAGCGGACGGTCGCCCGCACGCCCCGGCTCATGCAGCGGCTGTTCGCGCCGTCGGAGCAGGGGCTGCGGCTGCCCTCGCTCGCCGCGCGGTACGCAGCCAAGGAGGCGCTGATCAAGGCGCTGGGCGGATCCGACGGCGTGCACTGGACCGAGATCGAGATCGCCTCGGAACCCTCCGGCAAGCCGTACTTCGTGCTGACCGGCACCACGGCCGCCGCGGTCGCCGAGCGCGGCATCACCACGCTGCATCTCTCGCTGACCCACGACGCGGGCCTCGCCGCGGCGCACGTCGTGGCCGAGTCCCGGGAGGCGGACGTTCGCGAGACGGACGCCCGGTTCGGAACGCGCGGATCCGCCGACGCCCCCTCTGAGCACCGAGACCCCCTCGCAGGTGCGAACCTCAGCGGGGGCGCGGACGCTGCCGGGGGGCCTCGACAGGATCCCTCGGGCGTTGACAGCGCCGCCCAGAGCCGCGGTCCCGGGGAAGGACGCCCATGACCGCTCCGTTCCGCGAGGCGACGATCGATCTCGACGCCATCAGCGACAACACCCGCCACCTGCGCCGCCTCACCGGCGTCGAGGTCATCGGCGTCGTCAAGGCGAACGCCTACGGCCACGGGGCGGCGGCCGCCGCGGTCGCGGCGCTCGCCGGGGGAGCGACCCGGCTCGGCGTCGCCACGGTCGACGAGGGGCTGCAGCTGCGCCGCGACGGCGTGAACGCGCCGATCCTCGCCTGGCTGCATGCGCCCGACCGCCGGTTCGACGACGCGGCCGAGGCCGGCATCGAGCTCGGCATCTCGAGCTTCGAGCAGCTGATCGCCGCCGCGGCGGCGTCACGCGGATCGGATCCGGTCCGCCTGCATCTCAAGTTCGAGACGGGCCTGAGCCGCAACGGCATCGCCCCCGCCGACCGCGCCCGGTTGCTCGCCGAGGCGGCGCGCCTGGAGCGCATCGGCCGGATCCGCGTCGTCGGCCTATTCAGCCACGTCTCCAACACCTCGCCGGAGGACGACCGCGCCGCGCTCGCGGCGTTCGAGGCGGCGTGCGCCGAGGCCGAGGCGAACGGGATCCACCCGGAGCTGCGCCATCTCGCCGCGACCGCGGCGGCCATCGATCTGCCCGAGACCCGGCTCGACGCGGTGCGCATCGGGATCGGCCTCTACGGCGTCAGCCCCTTCGACGACCGGAGTCCCGGGGATCTCGGTCTGCGCCCGGCCATGACGCTGCGCGGCGCGGTCGCCGCCGTGCGCCGAGTGCCGGCGGGCACGGGCGTCTCCTACGGCTACACGCACCGCACCGAGTCCGAGACCACGCTCGCGCTGATCCCGCTGGGCTACGCCGACGGCGTGCCGCGGCAGGCATCGGGCCGCGGACCCGTGCAGATCGGCGGGCGCCGCTACACCGTCGCCGGACGGATCGCCATGGATCAATTCCTCGTCGACGTGGGCGACGATCCGGTCGCGGTCGGCGACGAGGTCGTGCTCTTCGGCGACCCCACGCTGGGGGTGCCCTCGGCCAGGGACTGGGCGGATGCGGCGGACACCATCGACTACGAGATCGTGACGAGGATCGGACCCCGCGTGCCGCGCCGGAGCGTGTCGTGACCGCGCTCGACGACCTCGCGGGGCGGCATGAGATCCGCACCGCCGAGGCCATGGAGGAGCTCGGCCGGCGGATCGGATCCGACCTCGTCGCCGGCGACGTGCTGATCCTCACGGGCGCCCTCGGCGCGGGCAAGACGACGTTCACGCGCGGACTGGCGGACGGCCTCGGGGTGCGCGGGCCGGTGCAGAGTCCCACCTTCGTGATCGCGCGGACCCACCCGTCGCTGGTCGGCGGGGCGCCCCTCGTGCACGTCGATGCGTATCGTCTCGGATCCGCGGCGGAGCTGGACGACCTCGACGTCGACGTGCCGGGATCCGTCGTCGTGGTGGAGTGGGGGCGGGGCATGGCGGAGGAGCTCGCCGACGCCTGGTGGGACATCGAGCTGGAGCGCCCGATCGGGGCGTCCGCCGACGATCTCGCGGCGGAGGATCTCGACGCCGATGCGCCCCGTCTCGTCACGATCGCCCGCGCGGGTCGTCGCTAGCGGAGTCCGGACCGGCTCTTCCGGCGGCCGTGCGGTGCAGGTCACACCCCCGGGAGGCGTACTCATATGCCGATATGATGCTCACGACCGGGAGCTGCAGGGAAGAACATGACCGAAGACGCCACGAAGACCGCCGTCATCATCGAGGACGATCCGGACGTCCGCTCGCTGCTGGACGAGGTCTTCCGGGCTGCGGGATTCCGCACCGTGCTGGCCGGCACGGGCCTCGAGGGGGTCGCGGCGGTCGCCGAGCACAGCCCCGTCATCACCACGCTCGACATCAACCTCCCCGGCATCGACGGCTTCGAGGCCGCCCGCCGGATCCGGCTGCTCAGCACGACGTTCATCATCATGCTGTCCGCGCTCGGGGAGGAGTCGGACGTCGTGCTCGGCCTCACCTCCGGCGCCGACGAGTACCTGGTCAAGCCGTTCCGGCCGCGTGAGCTGCGGGCGCGCATCGAAGCGCTGCTGCGGCGTCCGCGCAGCCCGGAGTCCGTGCAGCCCGACGGCGAGGCGGCGCCCGTGCCCTCCGAGGCGGTGCGTGCTCCGCAGATCGCGGCCGCGGAGTCCGCGGCTCCCGCGCGCAACCCCTCCGTCACTGCGGCCGTCCCGCTCCCTGGCGCAGCGGGGCGGTGGCATGCGCACCGCGACATCCGCCTCGATCTCGACACCCACACCGTGCTCGTGGCGTAGCAGGAGGTCGAGCTGACGCCGACCGAGTTCGATCTGCTCGCCACGCTGCTCGAGTCCAAGCGGCGGGTGCGCAGCAAGTCCGATCTCGCACTCGTGCTGCGCGGCGAGGCGTTCGGATCCGCGTCCTATGTGGGCGAGCCCGACAAGCGGGCGATCGAGGCGCACATGGCGAACCTGCGGCGGAAGATCGGGGACAGCACCGCGGATCCCCGCTACATCGAGACGGTGCGCGGCGTCGGCTACCGCCTCACCGCGCACGCGGAGGTCTGAGTCCGCCGCAGCCGGCCGACCGTGCGGCGGACGGCTGAGACCTCGCGGCTATCGCCGTGCGCCGGAGCCCTCCGTGGTCCGCCGACGGCCACGGGCCTCAGGACCCGCGCTTCCCGTGCGGCAGAGGCCCCAAGCCCCTGCCGCCTGCGCGGGCCCCAAGACCCGAACCCTGTGCGGTCCCCGGGGGCCGGTCCCCTCGGCCCCCGGGTCCACAGGCCGGACATCGATCCCCATCGATCTCCGGTGTCCGTTCCCGGGCAGGGCCCCGGGAACGGAGCGGCGCCTCCCGAAGGCGCCTTCCCCTCCGCGTCCGGTTACGGGTCCGGACTCGGAGCGGGCGTCGAAGCCGGCGGTGCCGGGGCAGTGGTGGCGGGCGGTGCCGAGGCGGGCGGGTCCGTCGTGGCGCCCAGTCCGCGTCTCAGCACGGCGGCGAAGGCGTCGTCCTGCGGAAGCGCCCCGGTGCATCCGCCGGCGCCGGGGTCCGTCGCCGGGGTGCACGAGAGGTCGCGGTTCGCCGACCACATCGACAGCCGGGCGAGGCGCTGCTTCTGCGCGAAGGTGCTGAGGGCCGCCGCGTCGTCGAGGGCGAACACCCCGTCCTCGCCCTCGACGCGCCCGATCGTCGGCGTGGCGCCCATGATCGCCCAGACGCCGCCCACCGGGAGATCCACGTTCAGCTCGTCGTACAGGCGCCCGAGCTGATCGTGCACCGCCGTGAGCGCCGCGATCGCTGCCGCGCCCCGGGACTGCCCGTCCTGCGGCGCCTCGTCGCGCCCGGTCATCGCGTTGATGCCGGAGAGGCGCACGCCCGCCTGCTGCAGCTGGCGGATCGACCGCAGTCCGCCCGTGCTGAGCCCGCTGCGCCCGGCGGGCAGAGTGAGCCAGACGGCGAGTTGAGCCCCCCGCGCGCGATGGTTCGCCTGCAGTTGCGCGACGGCCTGGGCGCGCCGGTCGCCGGCCGCCGGGTCGTCGAGGCTGCGGGCGCCCAGGTCGAGGTCCATCGTGGTCACCGCATAGCGGTCGAGCACCGACGCGTAGGCGCTCGCGAGGTCGCCGACCGATGCGCAGGCGCCCGCCAGCTCGATCCCGGTTCCGCCGAACGACACCGCGACCATCCGCCCGCTCTGCTGCACGCGCGCGATCCGGTGGTCCAGGTCGAGGGCCCGTGCGGCGTCGGCGAGGGAGTACGCGCCTCCCCAGCTCGCGCTGCAGGCGTTCGCCGAGGGGGCGCTGACGAACGCGAGCACGACGGCGTCCGAGGGGGATCCGCCAGCGAGGGCGGACGCTGCCTGCCCCTGGGTGACATCGACGTAGCTGCCGAACCAGCGCGCTCCGGCCGGGGCGAGGGGCACGGCCCGCTCCTGCATCAGGAACCAGGGCACGGCGACGACCCCGAGCGCGACGGTGAGGGCGACGAGTGCGCCGGTCAGCACCGTCCAGCCCCGGCGGGGCCGGGCGGGTGCCACAGAGGAGGGGGCGGTCATCGCGCATCCTCCTTCGGCGGGTGATCGTGGATCCGGGGGCGACGGGAGAGTGGTGCCGGATCCGCGTTCGGGCCGCGGATCCGGCGACGGAGGGGGGTCCGTCTTCCAGCGATGCTATGCGGCGCGATATCCCGGTTGAACCGCCTTGGGCCGTTCTTTGGATAACCTTGCGGAAGCGTTGAGCGGGCGGGCTCCGGAACGGGTCCGTGCGGCGCATCCGGCGCCGGCGTCGGGCCGCGCGGGGAGAGGATCGGCATGTCGCGCAGGGCGTCGATCTGGCGCTGGCAGCTCATCTTCGTCAGCACCACCGTGGCGATCGCGGTGCTCGTCGCCGCGCTCAAGCCGACCGTCTTCGCCACCCCGCTCTTCACCGCAGGACTCGTGCTGGCCCTGCTCACGACCGTCGTCGCACTCGTGCTGCCCTGGGACCGGATCCCGTCCGCCGCGATCCTCGCCGTTCCGATGGTCGACATCGCCGCGATCGGCCTCACCACCCAGGCCCCCGACATCCGGCTCGGCTTCCTCTGGGTGATCCCGATCACGTGGATCGCCACCTACTACTCGATGATCGCCGTCCTCGGGGGCATCGCGCTGATCACGGCGTTCCTCTTCACGGTCGCCAACCAGAGCGGGCTCTTCTCGGACGTGGTGCTGCGCGTGCTGATCACCGCGTTCTCGCTCGGCTTCCTGGGGACGACGATCCGGATCGGGGTGCGCCGCTCGCGCGCCGCGAGCAGGCTGCTGCGGCGCGGATCCGAGCAGATCGACCGGGTCGCACGCCGCGCGGAGACGCATGAGCGGCGCATGGCGCAGATCATCGACGCCCTCGGCACCGCCCTCGTCACGGTCGGCGAGGACGGTGCGATCCTGCGGATGAACGACGCCTACCGGCGGCTGTACGGGATCGACGCCGACGGGTCCGCCCTGCCGGCGCCCGCCGTGGAGTACGACGACCGGGAGGGGGATCCGGTGCCGATGCACCGGACCCTGCTCGCCCGCGCCGTGCGCGGCGAACGCCTCGACGGGGAGCGGGTCTGGCTCTACGACGCCGCCGGCGTGTGGCGGGCGCTCGAGGTGGACACGCTGCCGATGGCGGGCGACGCCGACCAGGGGGCGGTGGTGCTGGTCACGATCGACGACGTGACCGCCCGGCTGGCGGCGGCCGAGGAGCGCCGGCTGATGTCCGCGATCCTGACCCATGAGCTGCGCAACCCGCTCACGGCGATCGTGGGGCACGTCGATCTGCTGCTGGAACGGGCGGATCTGCCCCCGCGGATGGCCGACCAGCTCTCCGTGGTTGCGGGCGCCGCCGAGCGCATGCAGGATCTCGTCACGACGGCGCTGGACGCCTCCCGTCCCGCCGCGCGCGTGCTCTCCGAACCGGTAGACCTGCACGCGCTCGTGCAGGCGTCGGTCTCGTCGTTCCTTCCGACGGCCGCCGCCGGCCGGCGGCAGGTCACGGTCACCGGAGCCGCCACGCTCCTCATCTACGGGGATGCGTTCCGGCTGCGTCAGGTGATCGACAACCTGCTGAGCAACGCGGTCAAGTACACCCCGGCGGGAGGATCCATCGTGGTCTCGCTGGACGTCGCCGAGGACGGCTGGGCCGAGCTCGTCGTCGCCGACACGGGGGTCGGCATGGCTCCCGCCGACGTCGATCGACTGTTCCAGCCGTATTTCCGCAGCGAGCAGGCCGAGCACAGCGGCGTCCCGGGCACGGGCCTGGGCCTCGTCGCCGTCCGGGACATCGCGACCGCGCACGGCGGCACCGTCGACGTGCACAGCCGCATCGGCGAGGGCACCCGCATGCGCGTGCGCCTGCCGCGCCGCCCCGAGAGGAACGACGCATGATCTCCGTCACCGCCCCCATCGGCATCACCGTCAACACCTCCGCGACCCTGGTCGCGCTGGTGACGCTGTCGGCCGCGCTGGTGTTCGGCCTGGCCCTGATGCCGCGCCCGAGCAGGGCCACGATCACCTGGTCCGTCGGCTTCGGCGTCGCCATGCTCGCGACCTACGTCTGGGTGGCGGCCAACCAGTTCGACAGCGCTTCGCTGCGGGCGCTGTCGTCGGGGCTCATCGTCTGCTTCGAACCGCTGCTGTGGCTCGGGATCCGCTTCTACGCCGGCCGGCGGGCGTTCTGGCCCGCGGCGGTCGTCTACATCGCGATCGGGCCCGCGGCGCTCGCGCTCACGTCGACCACGGACGCGTATCCGGTCGTGTTCCGCATCGTGTTCTCGGCGGGCGCGGTGTTCGCGGGGATGTCCGCCTGGGAGCTGTTCCGGCTGCGGATCAGCGCCCGGGACGTGGTGATCCCGCTCGCCCTCGTGTCCTCGGCGTTCGTCGTCGTCGCCGTTTTCGGCATCGCGGCAGGGATCACCGGCGTCGGTTCCGCCCCCGGAGACGAACTGCGGATGCTGCGCGACATCAACGGCGTCGGCATCCTGCTCACCAGTCAGTGCGCCGCGATCACGATCGTGCTGCTCACCCGGGGGGAGACGCTGCTGCGCGGCGGGGGCAAGGGCGAGCAGGACGACCACGCGATCCTGCGCGCCCGGATCGCCCGCGCGAGCCGCCGCCAGGATCCGGCGTGGTCGCTGCTCGACGTCCGTCTCGACGATCCGGTGGACGTGCAGGACGCCCTGGGGCCGGCCGCGTTCGCGAGCATCGTCGCGGCGTTCCACGCGCATGTGCTGGATGCGCTGCCGGCCGCCGCCGACGTGGCGAGGATCGCGGATGGGCGGGTGCTCGTACTGCTGCCCGGCAGCGACGACGAGGTGCGGCGCCTGCTCCGGGCCCTGCTGACGCGGGTCTCCACGATCGAGGATCCGGGCCCCCGCGCGCCCCTGCGGGTCTCGGCGAGCGTCGGCTGGGCGGGCGTGCTGGATGCGGACTACGACCTCGAGGCGCTCACGTCGGCCGCCGCCGAGGCGTCCGCCCTCGCCCAGGCGCGCGGCGGGGATCGCTGGGAGCGGGCGGTCGTCGCCGCCCGGTGATCCGGGGGTGCCGCGCCGGGCGCACCGACTACCCTGGAAGGGTGATTCTCGGCGTGGACACCTCACTCGGCTCGGCCGTCGGCCTGATCGGCCATGACGGCCGCACTCTGGCCGAGGTGTCCCAGGGCGGGCACCTCGGGCACGCCGAGGCGATCGGGACGCTGCTCGAGCAGGTCCTCGCCGCCGGATCCGAGGACGAGGATCCGCTCACGCACGTCGCGGCGGGCATGGGCCCCGGACCGTTCACGGGACTGCGGATCGGGATCGCCGCGGCACGCGCCTTCGCGCTCGGCCGGGACGTCCCCGTGATCGCCGTGCCCAGCCACCACGCCGCCGCGCTCGCCGTGATCGAGGGCGAGCACCCGCCGCAGCACCCGTTCGCGATCCTCACCGACGCGCGCCGGCGCGAGACCGCGGTGACCGTCTACGAGGGCATCGACGTCGACGGGATCCCGCACGCCGTGGTCGACACGGTGCTCGTCCCGCAGGCCGACGTCGACCGCAAGCTGGGGGCGCTGCGCCGCTTCGAGGTCACCGGGATATCGGGGGCCGCGGTCGCCCGCGTCGCCCGCCGCGCGGTCGCCGCCGGACGCACGCTGACCGGATCCGAGCCGCTGTACCTGCGTCCGCCGGACGCCCTGGTGCCGGCCGCGCCCAAGAAGGTGGGCTCGTGAGGCCGCTTGCCCCGCACCGCAGCGCCGGGGCGGGAGGCGCCTCGTGATCCGCAATGCGACGGCGGACGACCTCGACGCGATCATGCTCATCGAACGGCGCTCGTTCCCGACCGATGCCTGGAGCGCCGAGATGATGGCCGCCGAGCTCGCGAGCCCGCACGGCCGTTACCTCGTCGACGTCGAGCCGTCCGCCGTGCCGGCCGACCGCGGGACCGTCGTCGGCTACGGGGGAGTGCGCGCGCTGCGCGGATCCGCCGACAGCGACATCCAGACCATCGCCCTCGACGCGGCGCACCGCGGATCCGGACGGGGCAGAGCGCTGCTGCGCGCTCTGCTCGCGGAGGCCGCGGAACGCGGCGCCCGCGAGGTGTTCCTCGAGGTGCGCGCGGACAACCCGGTCGCCCAGCGGCTCTACGCCTCGGAGGGGTTCGCCGAGATCGGCCGGCGCGCCGGCTACTACCAGCCCGACGACGTCGACGCCGTGATCATGAGGCTCGACCTGTCCGATCGCGACACGACCGTACTCAGGCTGGATCCGGCGGATCCGCGAGAATCGAACGGAATCATGCCGGAGAAGCGCATCGAGCCTGAATACGGCAACGCGGAGGGATCCGATGACTGACCAGCCCCTCGTGCTCGGGATCGAGACGAGCTGCGACGAGACCGGGATCGGCATCGTCCGCGGGCGCACCCTGCTGTCCAACACGATCGCGTCGAGCATGGACGAGCACGCCCGCTACGGCGGTGTGGTCCCCGAGGTCGCCGCCCGCGCGCATCTCGAGGAGCTGCAGCCGGCGATCGAGCGCGCGCTCGCCGAGGCGCAGGTGCGGCTGCAGGATCTCGACGCGGTCGCGGTGACGAGCGGCCCGGGGCTCGCCGGAGCGCTGATGGTCGGCATCGGCGCGGCGAAGGGGCTGGCGGTGTCGCTCGGCAAGCCGCTCTACGCCGTGAACCACCTCGTGGGCCACATCGCGGCCGACATCCTGACGCCCGACTCGGTGCCCCTGGAGTATCCGACGATCGCGCTGCTCGTCTCGGGCGGGCACACGTCGCTGCTGCACGTGCGCGATCTCACGACGGACGTCGAGCTGCTCGGCGAGACCGTCGACGACGCGGCGGGCGAGGCCTTCGACAAGGTCGCCCGGATCCTCGGCCTGCCCTATCCGGGCGGTCCGGAGATCGACAGGGCCGCCGTCGGCGGGGACCCGGCCGCGATCCGGTTCCCGCGCGGGCTGTCCCGCGCCTCGGACCTGGAGAAGCATCGCTACGACTTCTCCTTCTCGGGCCTGAAGACCGCGGTCGCCCGGTGGATCGAGCGCGAGGAGGCGTCGGGGAACCCGATCCCGGTCGCCGATGTCGCGGCGAGCTTCCGCGAAGCCGTCGTCGACGTGCTGGTGACGAAGGCGCTCGCCGCCTGCGCCGACCGCGGCGTCCCGCGCCTGCTGCTCGGCGGCGGAGTGATCGCGAACCGCCGGCTGCGCGAGGTCGCCCTCGCCCGTGCCGCCGAGGCCGGGGTCACCGTGCGCATCCCGCCGCTCTCGCTGTGCACCGACAACGGCGCGATGATCGCCGGCCTCGCGGCCGAGCTGATCTCGTCGGGCCGGCGTCCCTCGACGCTCGCGTTCGGGGCGGACTCGACGCTGCCCGTGACGGAGATCCAGGTCGCCGAGCGCGCCGGGGAGGCCGGGGCCTGATGGCGGAGACGGGCGGGAAGGATCCGGAGCGGTACACACGGCTGCCGACGGCGCCCGTGCCGGTCGGCGTCGAGAGCGGACCGCAGCTGGACAGCGGGATCGCGCCCGAGGAGCTGGAGCTCGACCGCGACGGCACGACCGTCGCGCACGAGGAGTGGCACCCCACGGACAGCACCGACGTCCCGGTGCCGGTGGCCGCCGAGCCCCGGCTCGCGCCTTGGGCGCTGCTCTCCGCCATCGTCGCGCTCTTCGCCTCGATGTTCGTCGGCTGGGGGATCCCGGTCGCGATCGTGTCGGTGATCGCGGCGATCATGTCGCTGCGCCGGCCGGACGAAAGCCGTGCCCTCTCGGTGTGGGCACTCGTGCTCGGGCTCGTCGCCACGCTGTACAGCGCGGGCTGGCTGGTCTGGGCCGCCTACCGGTTCGGCTGGATCGGGTAGCCGCATGCCGGATCCGGGCCTCGACCGCGAGCGTCGCGAGCTGGAGCGCCGCGCCTTCGCGCGCGAGGGATCCGGTCTGAGCGAGGTCGAGGCAGCGCGGCTCTCCGAGCTGCGGCGGGCCGACGCGCCGGCCCCTCCGCCGACGCCCGCGTCGGGAGGGCCCGCTCCGGCGCCGTCCCCGTCGGCGCCGCCTCCGCCGGGGGAGGCGCCGCCTCCGCCGGGGGAGTCGAGGGCGCGCGTCCCCGGGCCTGCGCCGGTAGAGGGTGAGCCGGCGATCACCGCGGAGCGCCCGGGACCGTCGCACAGCGACGCCGCGGATGCCGCCCCTCCGGGAGCGTTGAAGGAGGGAGCCGCGGGTGCGGCCGCTCCCGGCTCTCGCATCCTGTCGATCGGGCCGGGGAGGGCAGTCCGCGCCTGGCTCGCCACCGGCGCCTGGAAGCGCCCGCGCTTCGTCGTCGGTGGTCTCGCCGTGGTCCTGCTGGCGGGCCTGCTGGTGGGCTGGGCGATCCCGCGCCCGCCCGATGTCGGGCTCGCGCTGCGGGCCGGGGAGGGCGTGCGGGCGGCGGCGATCCTGAAGCTGCACGACGGCATCGATCCCGGAACCCTGCAGCTGCTCGCGCGCGATCACGACGGACTGCTCTGGTACGCGACGCAGGCGAACGGCATGCTGCGCTGCGCGATCCTCGATGTGCGCGGTTCCGCTCCGCAGCGCGAGTGCCAGACGGCGGAGCAGCTGCGGGACCAGCCGCTGACGGTCTCGCCGCGGACGTTCACCGACCAGCGCGACGGGTACCAGGGGACCCTGGCGATCGCGGGCACGGGCGTTCCACTGGGGACTCTGATGCGCTTCGAGGGGATGTTCTACGGCGCGGGTCTGCAGGATCCCGAGGAGCAGAGCGAGATGAACCGTCTCGTCGCCGAGAACGATTTCGCCTACGCCATGGTCGTCGGGCGCGTGGGGGAGACCCGGGTGTGGATCGGGGACGACGGCCGCGGGAACAGATGCATGATCGTGGAGGATCCGGATCCGCAGAAGGCCTGCAGCCGGAGCACGGTTGCGTTGGAGTTCGGCGCCGACGGCAACGCCGATCCGCCCCCAGAGAATCCGCCGCTCACCCTGCGGCTGCGCGAGACCGCAGCGCATCCGGCGCTCCGGCTCGAGTACTGGATGCCGTCGATGAGCGGCCAGTACCTCGTCATCACGCAGGACGACGCCCTCTTCTCCCGCAGCGACCGCAGCGCGGACTGATCAGACCCGGTCGGCGAGGAGCGCGTGCCGCTTGTCCCCGATCCGCACCAGGATGAGCGTCGCCTCGCCGGATCCGCGCAGGTTCAGCTTCTTGCGGAACGCGGCCGGATCCACGTCCACGCCGCGCTTCTTGATCTCGAGGCGCCCGATGCCCGCCTTCTTGAGGGCGGCGCCGATCGCCTTCGGGTTCATCGGCAGCACCTCGCGCACGCGGAACGACGCCGCGAACGGGCTGTCGGCCGGCGCATCGGACGTCAGATACGCGATGTGCGGATCCAGCATGCCGGCGCCGAGCCGGCGGGCGAGGTCGCCGATGAGGCGGGCGCGGATCACGGCGCCGTCGGGTTCGTGCACATAGGCGCAGAGCTCGCGCACCTCGGCGTCCTCGGTGTCGGCGGGGGCCGTGAGCTCGTGCGCGCGGTCGCCGCGGATCACGAGGGCCGCCCGGCGCACGCCCTCGCGAGCCAGGGAACCCGACCACAGCACGAGCTCGACGACGTCGCCGTCCGCGCTCACCCACTGGGCCTCGACGTCGGCGGGGATCGCGTCCCGGTCGTGGGCGGGTCCGAGCTTGATGCCGGTGGGCACGCGCTCGGCCAGCGCGAAGGCCCAGTCCAGCGAGGGGGAGTAGTCGTCCGCGGACACGCGACGGGTCTCGGAGTGCCCGGCCGTGCGCCGGGCCGGATCCAGCCACACCGCGGCGGCGCCGTCTCCCGCGACGAGGGATGCGTGGTCCTCGGCGAACCCGTGGCGTACCTCGACGTCGGATCCGAACGGCGCGAGGTTGTACGCCGCCAGCGCGGCGGTGACCTCGTCGGCGTCCACGGCCGTGACGCGCAGGCCCGCGCCGGCGAACGCCAGTGCGTCCCCGCCGATCCCGCACCCGAGATCCGACACGTGCCCGATCCCGGCGGAGCGCATCCGGCCCGCGTGACGCGCGGCGACGCCGAGCCGGGTGGCCTGCTCGAGGCCGGCGCGAGTGAACAGCATCCGGTCCGCGAACTCGCCGAACTTCGCCCTGCCCTTCGTGCGCAGCCGTGCCTGGCCGACCACGGCCGAGACGAAGTCGGGGGAGCGGCCTTCGGCGCGCAGGCGCAGGACCGCCCGTGCGGCCGCATCCGTGGATCCGATCTCGCCGAGCTCGTCGATCGCCCGCAGCGCCTCGGGCGTCAGCACGGTTCGCAGTTCGCTCATGTCCACGCGGTCCAGGCTATCGACGTCGCGCCCCGGGCCGCCGCCGATGAGGCCGTGCCGTGCGGTCGGCACGCGCCCCACCGCACCGGATCCTGACGAGTGCACGGGGAGTTCGCGTCCACAGGTCGTGCACTCGGCAGCAGGCCGTGCACTCATGGCGGAGCCCGTCTCCGGCCGCGAGTCCGGCGACCGGCGGTGCGCTCCACTCGCCCCCGACTGGCACTCTGATTGCGGGAGTGCCAGCGATGCGCCTAGACTGGCGTTAGCACTCTCGGGTTGAGGGTGCTAACGAAGTCTTGAACCGTCAAGAAAGAGGTAGACCGTGTCGGTTTCCATCAAGCCGCTCGAGGACCGCATCGTCATCAAGCAGGTCGAGGCCGAGCAGACCACCGCGAGTGGCCTGGTCATCCCCGACACCGCCAAGGAGAAGCCCCAGGAGGGCGAGGTCGTGGCCGTGGGCCCCGGTCGCATCGATGACAACGGCAACCGCGTTCCGCTCGACGTCAACGTCGGCGACCGCGTGCTCTACAGCAAGTACGGCGGCACCGAGGTGAAGTTCGGCGTCGAGGAGTACCTCGTGCTCTCGGCGCGCGACGTGCTCGCCGTCGTGGTGCGCTGAGTCCGCACCGACGTACCGAAGGCCCGGATGCCCTGCGCATCCGGGCCTTCGTCGTGCCCGGAGCATCCCCTACCGGTCCGTCGGGAGTCCCCCTGCGCCGACGGGGGAGGATGCGGGATCATCCCCGATGCCGCGATCGGCGCCGCGTCCCACACTCGTAGGACACGCCGCTTGGCGCCCACACGAACAAGGGGATTCGATCATGGCTTTGGAAGACAACATCAACGTTCTCGGCCGGCAGTGGAACGTGGGAGTCGCTGACTCCGGCAACGACAACTCCGACAACTCGGACAACTCGGAGAACTGGTCCCACAACGACACCGAGGTCGAGGACTCCTTCAACGACAACTCCGACAACTCCGACAACTCGGACAACTGGTCCCACAACGACACCGAGGTCGAGGACTCGTTCAACGACGACCACTCGACCAACGACTCGTACAACACGGACCACTCGTACAACACGGACCAGTCCGACCGCTCGGTGCACGACTCCGGCAACGACAGCTCGATCAACGCCGGTGTTCGGCAGTACAACGCTGGCTTCGGCGACTTCAACCTCGGCCTCGGCGGGGCCGGAGGCATGGCGGCGGCCGCCAAGCACGGCGGCGGCGGGGACACGGACATCGACATCGAGATCGACGCGCGCTCCACGACCACCGACCAGTCGGTCAACCAGAACATCTCGACCTCGTCCGGCAGCGGCGGCGCCGCCATCGCGGTCGGCGGAAGCGCCGACGGCGGCTTCGGCGGGCCGGCGCTCGCGGGGGCCGCGGGGGGCGACACGGGCTCGGGCGGTGCCGGCGGCAACAGCGGCAGTGCGACCGCGGGTGCCGGTGGCGACGGCGGTGTCGGCGGCCTCGCCAGCGGCGGCGACGGCGGCGACGGCGGTCCGGCGACGAGCGGCGGCACCGGAGCCGGCGGTGCGACGGGCGACGCCGGCGGAGCCGGAGCCGGTGCCTTCGGCGGCGGCGCCGACGGCGGCACGGGCGGCGACTCCGGCGCGGTGGGCGGGGGAGCGTACGGCGGCAACGTCGTGCAGTCCTTCAACCAGAGCGCGGTCACCGGGTCCGGGGATCACTCGGTCGCCGGAGGCGGCGACGTGACGATCCACAACATCGACACGGACATCTCGGTCGGAGACGTGTCGATCGGCAACACCTGGAACACCGACTCGTACAACCAGGACTTCTCGGACAACTGGTCGATCGACGATTCGTTCCAGGACAACTCGATGGTCGACGACTCCTACACGGACCACTCGAGCACCGATGTCGACGTCGATGTCGACGTCGATCACTCCAACGTCGGAAGCCCGTTCGGCGACGCGAACGAGTTCGACTTCTGACAGGACCCGTGCGCTGCCCGATCCCCCTTCCGGGTGGTCGGGCAGCGCACTACACTCCAGAGCACAGAGAGGGTGAGAGATGTCTGCGGATCCGGATGAGCCTCTGGGCGCCTCGGGCGGAGGCGGCCCCGCCTGGATGGACGGCCAGGACGATCCCTTCGCGAGCAACACCTTCACCGACGAGCTGGCCGGAGCCGATCAATCGGTGTGGGACATCGACTCCGACTTCTTCTGGGGAGATCCTCCTGCGGACGGGGACGCGCCCGACGCGGGCCTTCTGATGTGACCCGGTCCGATCGGCCCGCTTCGATCGCAGGCGGACCGCACAACCGAAAAGCCCGTCCAACCGACCGCAGGGGGGTCGCATGCCGGATGCAGGGGACGACTCAGAGATCGAGATCGCCGATGTCCTTCGCGAGGTCGGCGATCTCGCCGCGACGTCGGGGCGCGGGGACCTGCGCGACCGCCTCCTGCAGACGCAGCGGCGACTCGAGGATCCGGCGATCCACGTCATCGTCGTCGGCGAGTTCAAGCAGGGCAAGAGCAAGCTGATCAACGCGCTCGTCAATGCCCCCGTGTGCCCGGTGGACGACGACATCGCCACGAGCGTCCCCACCACGGTCGGGTATGCGGAGACCGCTGCCGCATGGGTCGTCGAACGGACGGACCCGGCCGGCAGCCCGGGGTCCGCACCGCGCCGCCGTGAGATCCCCTTGGCGGAGTTGGCCGATTACGTCTCCGAACGCGGGAACCCCGGCAATCAGCGCGGCATCGTGGCCGCCGAGGTGCAGCTGCCGAGGGAACTGCTGCGCGGTGGCCTCAAGCTGGTCGACTCGCCCGGCGTGGGCGGGCTGGAATCGGCGAACTCCCTCGCCACCCTGGCCGCGTTGTCGTCGGCGCACGCGGTGCTCGTGGTGTCGGACGCCTCGCAGGAGTACACCGAACCCGAGGTGCAGTTCCTCCGGCACGCGATGCGCATCTCGCCGAACGTCGCCGCGGTCCTCGCCAAGACGGACCTGTACCCGGAGTGGCGCCGGATCGAGGACATCGACCGCGGTCACCTGCACGACGTCGGGGAGGTGCCGCTCTTCGCGGTGTCGAGCGATCTGCGCCTACTGGCGGCCGAGACGCAGGATCGCTCGCTCAATGACGAGTCCGGGTTCCCGGCGCTGGTCGGACATCTGCACCGTGACGTGCTCGGCCGCGCGGAGCTCGTGAGCCGTCGCGGCGCGGTGCACGACCTGCGGTCCGTGGTGGACCAGCTCGGCATGTCGCTGCACGCCGAGCTGAACGCGCTGCTGCATCCGCAGGACACGCCGCGGATGATCGCGGAGCTCGAGGTCGCCAAGGCGCGCGCGGACGAGTTCCGCGGACGCTCCGCGCGCTGGCAGGTGACCCTGACCGACGGCATCGCCGATCTGGTCGCCGACATGGAGCACGATGTGCGGGACCGTCTGCGCCGGGTGCAGCGCGAGGCGGAGCGCGCGATCGACGAGGGCGATCCCGGTCCCATCTGGGACCAGATCCGGGAGTGGATCGATCAGCGCGTCACCGCGGGGGTCGCCGAGACGTTCGTGTGGACCGATGAGCGCGCGCGCTGGCTCTCCGAGGAGGTCGCCGAGCTCTTCAGCGCCGAGGAGGCGGACGTCCCCACCATCGATGTGAGCGACACGCGGGGGATCCTCGACGTGGTCGACGACATCGCCGGCCTCGAGGTCGGGCACCTGAACGCCGCCGAGAAGATGTACATCGGGGTGCGGGGCTCGTACGGCGGCGTGCTCATGGTGGGTCTCGCCACCGGGCTGATCGGCATGTCCCTGATCAATCCGATATCGCTGCTCGCGGGGGTGCTCGTGGGGCGCCGGGCCTATCGCGAGGACATGAACGCGCGCCTGAACCGTCGCCAGCAGGAAGCGAAGATGATCGTCCGCCGGCACATCGACGAGGTCACGTTCCAGGTCAGCAAGCAGCTGAAGGACCGGCTGCGCCTCGTTCAGCGCATCTCGCGGGACCACTTCGGCTCGATGGCGGAGGAGCTGCACCGTTCGCTGTCCGAGGCTCTCGCCCGGGCCAAGCAGGCGGCCGCGGCCTATACGGCGGACAACGACGAGCAGGTCGCCGTCCTGCGGGTGCGACTGGGCGAGATGGAGCGGCTGCGCGCCCTCATCCCCGAGAACGAACCGCCGGAGGGCGGCGACGTGCCCGCCGTGCGGCAGCGCGCGCAGCGCAGCGTGGCATCATGACCGTGATCGACGGCGAGCGGACCCGGAGCGAACCGGACGTGATCGCGCAGACCCGCGATCTGCTGCGGATCGCGCGGACCCTCTACGCCTCCGACCGTGCGGCGCTGGCGGCGCTGGACGCCATGCAGACGCGGCTCGACGAGCCGTTGCGGGTGGCGGTGGCTGGCATGGTCAAAGCGGGGAAGTCGACCCTGCTGAACGCCCTGCTCGGCGAGCGCATCGCGGCGACGGACGCGGGCGAGTGCACGCGCGTGGTCACGTGGTACCGCTACGCGCAGACCCCGTCGATCTCGATGCATCTGCGCGACGGGCGCACCGAGCGCATGCAGATCCGGCGCGATCACGGGCGCCTCGTGCTGGACCTCGGCGGCAGGGTCGCCGAGGAGATCGACTGGATCGACGTCGGGTGGCCGCTCGGCGGCCTGGAATCGCAGATCCTGATCGACACGCCGGGCATCGCGTCGTTGTCGCACGGCGTCTCCGCCCGCACGGCGCAGTTCCTCGCGCCCGAGCAGTCGGCCTCGTCCGCCGATGCGGTGATCTACCTCATGCGCCACCTGCACGGATCCGACATCCACTTCCTCGAGGCGTTCCGCGACACGGCGGCCGGTGCGGCTCAGAGCGTCTGCGCGGTCGGCGTCCTCTCCCGTGCCGACGAGGTGGGGTCGGGGCGGATCGACTCGCTGATGTCGGCTCGGCGCGTGGCACGGCGCTACGAGCGAGACGGAGAGCTGGCCTCGCTCGCCCTGGGGGTCATTCCGATGGCGGGGCTGCTCGCCGAGGGGGCACGCACGCTGCGGGAGAGCGAGTTCATCGCCTTGCGCGACCTGGCGGGACGGGAGCGGACCGACCGCGAGCGCCTGCTGGTCTCGGCCGATCGCTTCGTGCGGCCCGATGCGGACACGGATCTCAGCGTCGGCGTGCGACAGGACCTGCTGGCTCGCTTCGGGCTGTTCGGCGTGCGCCTCGCGGCCGCGGTGATCCGCGGCGGTGTGGCCGACTCCTCGTCCCTCTCCGCCGCGCTGGCCGAGCAGAGCGGACTGCACCAGCTCGAGGAGTTCATCGCACGCCAGTTCATCCCGCGTGCGCCGGCCCTCAAGGTGCGCGGCGTCATGATGCAGCTCCAGGAACTCGTGTCCGAGCGCCCGTGTGAGGGCGAGGAGCGGATCCGCGCCGGGATCGAGCGGTTCTTCGCCTCGGCGCACACGCTGCGCGAGCTCTCCCTGCTCGCCCTGGCCCGCACGGGCGCGCTGCCGTTGCCGGAGGCCGAGGCCGACGACGCCATCCGCATCATCGGCGGTGACGGCACCACGGCGGCGCTGCGACTCGGGATGGCGGAAGGGGCGTCGCAGGGCGAGATCCGCATCCGGGCGCAGCAGGAGAGCATCCGCTGGCGCAGCCTCGCCGCGGATCCGACGGCGGCACCGGACACGGCGGAGATCCGCCGATGCGTGGTGCGCAGCCTCGCCGGGATCGCCTCAGAGATCGGGGGCGCCCGTGACCTCAGGCCCGCGCCTGATGTCGTGCCGTCGGGCGGACCAGGCCATGGCGCCGGGGAGGACGCTGAACAGGAGAGCCAGCAGCACCAGCGCGGCCTGCGCCGCAAGAATCGGCTGCATGATCTCTCCCTGCGTTCCCAGCGCGACCCATTTCGGTGACATCACGACCAGCGCCGCCTGAAAGAGAAGCGTCACGAGCTGCCACCAGCGCACCTGCGGCCGGCGGGCCATGAACGACACCAGCAGCATGATCTGCGCGAACAGCGCTGCGACGATGACGGCGAACACCACCCAGAAGACGATGTCGGCGGCCGCGGCGTACGTCGTCGCGTCCCGCCCCGTGGCGGCCTTCTTCGCAGCATCGGCGATCTCGGGCAGCAGCTTCTTGCGGATCACGAAGAAGTACACCGTGGCGAACCCGCCGACGGCGAAGCTCAGGATCCACAGCAGCTGGGCCGTCCGCACCGAGAACGGCGGAGTCGCCTTGATCAGGACAGGGGCGCCGTTCGGACTGCGCATGGACGGGCGCCGCGGCGCTTCTCTCGTCCCGTATCGCGGCGCGGGGGCCTCCGCGGCCGGTACGGCCGGGACCGCGGCGGCGTCGATGCGCGCGACATCCCGATCGTCCGAGGGAGCCTGCTCTCCCCTCGGACGATCGCCGCGCCGCGGCGCGGAGTCGATGTCAGTCATCCTCGAGCGGCGCATCGACCGCTCCGTCGTCGATCGCCGCCGCGCTGGCCGTGTCCGCCTCGTAGGTGTCGCTCGCCGTGGACGTCATGTCGCCCTCCAGCATGTCGGCGGGTTCCGGCACCGCGGCGTCGGCGGGAGCGTCGTGCGCGGCGTCGGCCGCGGTGCCCGCCGCGTCTCCGACCTGGGCCGGGAGGTCGTACACGGTCTCGTAGATGACCGTCGGCTCGGGGGCTTCCTCGGGTGCCGGCTCGGCGCCGGTCGTGTTGTAGCTGTCGGTGTTGGTCGTGTTGCCGGCGGTGATGTCGCCGGTGGTGATGTCGACCTGGGAATCGACGACCGTGGCGTCGTGGCCGGCCGCGACCGCGTCATCACCCGAGGCGACCACGGCCCCCTGGTCGAACGTCTGCGTCACGTCCCCGCCGTTGGTCCAGATGTTCTGGTTCACGGACTGGTCGACGATCGTCGAACGGGCGTCGACGGTGGTGAAGTGCTGCACCATCCTCACGATCTCCTGCACCGGATCGTGGTGCTCGGGAGCCGGCGGCCGATAGGAAGGCTGAGGGGCCGGTGCGGGGCTCGGCACGTAGACCACCGAAGGGTGATCCACGATGACGGGTTTCACCGCGGCGACATCGGCCTGGCACACGTTCCCCAGGCCGTGGTTCGCCAGCGTCGCCTGGGGCTCGGCGGTGAACTCCTTCGCCGCGACGGGATCCCTGAGCAGGCTCAGGATGAATGAGAACAGCGCGTCCGCAACAGTCTCGACCGGCGTAGCCATCAGCTTCCCCCTTCGTCGTCGACCGCGACGCCGGCATCCTGCCGGACCACGCTGTCGCCATCGACGTTTGCTTCTCGGAGCGTAGACCTCGTGCCGCGGCGCGGGCATCGGGGGATACCCCGATATCCCGGACGCGGCCTACGGGGGTCACTCATCGGAGCCCCTCGCAGCCAGAGCGCCGTCCTCGCTGAGCAGCTCCCGCAGCTTCGCCAGGACGTCCGCCCGGGAGGTCGCGCCGAGCCGGCGGCGGATGTGCGCGATGTGATGCTCGGCGGTGCGCGGAGAGATGAAGATCGCCTCGCCGATCTGCGCGTAGGTGCGTCCCTGCAGCACGAGGCGTGCGATCTCCAGCTCGCGCTCGCTGAGCAGCTCCGCGGCCTGTGGGCGCTCCGTGCCGGTCGCGCTGTCGTCGGCGGCGACGAGGCTGCGTGTTCCGTCGGCGGGATGGATCTCCCGCGCACAGGCCAGCAGCCGCGCGGCGACCTTGCGGTCGGTGGCGCGTCCCGCACCATGTCCCGCGAGCCGCGCGGCATCCCACATCATGCCGATCGAGGAGAGGCCGATCGCCGCCTCCTCGACAGCTTCCGGATCCACCGAACCGGCGAGGACCGACGTCCAGACGCGCCCGGCCTTGGCCATCGTCGCCGCGACCTCGCTGTGCGCGGACTGGACGACCAGCGCCTTCGCATGCGGTGCGACCAGGTCGGGACGCCCGAGCAGGATCCCCTGCTGGATCCCGGCCCAGTGCAGGTGCGCGGTCCACAGGGGTGGGCTTCCCCAGCGCGCGGTGAGGGCGAGGGCTGCGTCGAAGGCCGCGGCGGTGTGATCGGCATCGCCGAGGCGCGCCGCCGCGCCGATCAGCTCGGTCAGCGGATGAAGGAGGAACGCATCGACGTCGACGCGCAGCAGCGCGCCCCGAGCCTCGCGCCAGGCCGACTCGAGCGCGGCCGTGTCCTCGTACCGGCGCACCAGGGCGACCCGCACCGCGTGCGCCAGCAGTGCGCTCCGCGGGGTGAACGCAGGAGCAGCGGCCTCGGCGCGGCGCAGGGAATCGCGGGCCTCGCCCGGTCGGGCGCGCTGCACCTGCACCCAGGCGAGCCAGAGCAGCAGCCGGTGCCGCGCCCAGGGGCCGCTGTGACCGGTGGCGATCGCGTCGGTCAGCACCGCCTCGGCGGTGGCGAGCGCGCCCAGGCCGAGGGCGACGTTGGCCGCGACGACGGCGGGCGGCTCGCAGATCGCCCCGGCGTGCCCGGAGCGGGTGTAGAGCTCCGCGGATCGCACCAGGTCGGTGAGCGCTGCCTCCGAGGCGTCGGGGCTCACGGAGCTGATCAGTCCGCGCCGCAGGAGCTGCGTCGACACGCCCAGGGCGGTCGGCGGGCACGGGCGGTCGTCCGCCTGGATGAGGGACTCGGCGTCGCCGGTGCCGAATGCCGTGAGCAGGGCGGAGGGGGTGAGCGGGTCGCGATCCGGCATGAGCCGGTGCACCGCCTCGCCCTGGGCGAGCATGCCCCGTTCCGCCCATACTCCTGCGGACAGGTCGGCGAGCACGGGCGAGTCGGTCTCGGGCGCATGAGCGCCGTCGTGCTCGATGACGGCGGCCGCTCCTTCCACGTCGCCCTGCAGCCAGAGCACCTCCGCGCGGCGGGCCGCGAGGACCGCAGGATCGGCGCCGTACGCGACCGCGCCCTCGTAGAGGCGCGCGGCCTGCACCGGATCCGTCGTTCCCCGGCGATCCGCGTGCCGTACGAGAATCGCCGCGAGCCGCGCATCGTCGTGCTCGCAGAGGCCGCCGGCCCGCGCGACCGTCTGGGCGATGTCGGCCGAGCGGGCGCTCAGCGCGATCAGTCGCTGCATCGGAACGGCGGCGCGCACGGCGCGGCGCACGATCGGTGCCGGCTGGCCGTTGCGCAGCAGCAGGCCTTCGGCGTGACCGCGCAGCACCCAGTCCGTCGTCGGCGTCTCCGGCTCCGACAGATCCGAGGCGCCGAGGCACGCCTCCTCGATGCGCGCTCTGAGCGCCGGATCGAGGCGTTCCAGACGACGGACGATGCTCGCCTGGAGCGACCGCACGAGCTCGCCGTGGTCGTCGTCGCCGTCGCAGTCGCGCACGTCGTGCTGGGCGAGCGCGGCCCAGGTCAGCCAGGAGACCCCGGCGGTGAGATCGAGGATGCCGGTCACGCACCCGTCCGGCACGGTCATTCCGCGCGCGGCGATCGCATCGAGCATCTCCGCGCGCGACACGTGCCCGAGCACGATCGCGGGAAGATGCTGTTCGAGGGCGTCCGCCACGGCGCGCGCCCCCGACGACTCCGACAGCGGGCGGGTGGTCACGATGAGCGCGGCGGCCGGATCGCGGGTGCGTCGGTGCAGACCGGCGATGCGCTCGTCCGACAGCAGGTGCAGATCGTCGACCAGGAGCACCTCGGAGGCCGGGAAGTCACCCGGATCCGGTTCGCGTCCGTGGACGAGGCTCGCGCGCCGGCCATCGCTCTCGAGCGCATCCCGCAGGGTGCGCAGCGCGGTGGACTTGCCGGCGCCCGCCCCGCCGATCAGGAGGACGCGGGGCACCCCGGAACGGAGCGCGTCGAGGGCTCCGCTGAGCATCCGCGGAACGGGCGCGGTCGGCGAAGCATCGGCGCGGATCTCGATCGTCATCGTCGGAACGGTTCTGGCGGTTCAGGGGGCCGTGGCCGGCGGGTCGCTCGTCATGAGCGGCGCGGGGTCGGCGGTCGGTGATGGCGACGGTTCCGGGTCGGGAACGGGATCCGAGGTCGGCGCCGGGGGATCGGGGGGCGTCGGCTCGCCCGACGGCGCGGGATCCTCGGTGGGAGTCGGCGTGGGCGTCGGGGTCGGGGTGGGCGGGGGCGGCTGGTCCTCCGGCACGGAGGTCGTTCCCCCGGAGGGGGCGGGCGCCGTCCCTCCGGACGGCGGTGCGGAATCGGTTCCTGCCGGGGGAGCCGCGTTCGTCCCGGTCGGGGGAGGGCTGCTCCTGCCCGGGCTCGACGGAGGGTCCGACCGCGTCCGCGGCGCCCCCTCATCGACGGGGAGCACCGGCCCGAGTTGCGTGACGGGCTGCAGCGCCGGCCCTGCCGCGGGACCGTCGACGGCCGTGACTCCGGGTGTCCAGGCGAGCGGAAAGTCCAGTCCCTTCCCCGCAGCGGGCGCCTTGCCGGAGAGGGTCTCCCCGACGGCCTCGTCCTGCCGGCCGTCCGGAAGCATCGTGGCGAATGCGGCACCCGCGACCAGCAGGGTGCCCACGGAGAGCATGACCGCGCCGGAGATCACGGGCCGCAGCCGCACCGGTCGGGTGCGGCGGGGGCGCGGCGCTGGAGCCGCGACGGCCTTCTCCTCCTCGACGTCCGGTTCCCGGATCGTCGAGGGGTGGGCCTCGTGGGCGGACCACGCGGCGCGGGCGGCCCCGAAGACCGCGGCGACATGCGGGTCGGATCCGCACAGCGGGAGGTCGAACCGGGCCGACAGATGCTCGACGACCGCGGGGATCCGAGAGGATCCGCCGGCGAGCACGATCGCGTCCACCCGATCGGCATCGACGTCCGCGACCTCGAGGGCGCGGTCCAGCGCATCCGCCGTCCGGGCGAGATCGGCGCCGATCATCGACTCGAACTCATAGCGGGTCAGACGGACGCACGAGCGACGCTCATCGAACTCGAGCTCGATCGTGGTCTCCGGCCCGAAGGACAGCGCCTCTTTCGCCCGGGACGCCGCGTGCCGCGCCGCGGCCAGGGCCGCGGCGGGCGCGACCGCATCGGGTCCCGGAGGGGCATCGGGCGCCTCGTCCGGCGCGGGCCGCCGCTCCGCCATCGTCAAGGCGTGCTGGAGCACCCGGTGGTCGAACGTCCGGCCGCCGACGTCGTCGAGCAGGACCGGCGCGGCGGTGAGACGGTAGTCGCCGTCGCCGTGCGCCCGCAGCACGGCACCGCAGAAGCCGCTTCCGCCGAAGTCGTACACCGCCACGGTGCCGCGGGCGGGCACGCCGCCCGCGGCGTACTGCTGTCGGGCGGCGGCGGCCGCCGCGGGCAGCAGCAGGACGCCCTCGACGCCCATCTCCTGAAGCCGGGTGCGCACGGTCTCGATGCGGTGTCCCCGCCACGAGCTCGGGTGCGCGACGGCGACCCGTGCGGGTGGTGCGCCCTGCGCGGCCGTGACCGTCGCCACGGCCCAGCCCATCAGCCGCGCATACAGTTCGTCGGCGTGCACCGCGAAGTCCCCGGCGATCAGCGGGGTGCTGTCGCCGACGTCCCGGACGAAGTCCTGCAGCAGCCGCTCGGGATGCTCCGCCCCGTGCTCCTCGGCCGCCTCGCCGAACAGCACGTCGCCCTCGTCGGTGACGTAGGCGGCGGCGGGGACGTCCGTGCGGTCCGTGCCCAACGGGAACGCGGTGACGACGACACCCTCTGCCGGCGATGGCGTGGCCACCGCCGCGATCAGGCGACTCGATCCGCCGTCGAGCCCCAGTGCGTAACCGTCCGTGAACATCTGTCAGATCCCCGAATGCCACTCCCCAGGTGGCCCACCGCTCCCCCGAACGGCTGATTGGCACTCACTATAGAACCTCGCCGCACCCGGGGAAAGGCCTCGCGGGAAACAGGGCGGATAGGGTTGTCCGGTGACCTCCCCTCGCAGCGCCCAGCCTGCCGGCGTCGCCTTCGCGATCGGCGCGTATCTGCTGTGGGGCGTGCTTCCGCTGTACTTCCTCCTGCTCGCGCCCACGGGTCCCTGGGAGCTGGTCGCGTGGCGGGTCGCGCTCTCCTTCGTGTTCTGTCTCATCCTGCTGGCGATCACCCGCGGCTGGAAGCCGCTGAGGGCGATCATCCGGCAGCCGAGGCTCCTCGCGCTCACGGCGCTCGCCGGCGTGCTGATCTACATCAACTGGCAGGTGTTCGTCCTCGCGACGCTGAATGGGGAGATCGTCGAGACGAGTCTCGGCTACTTCATCAACCCGATCGGCACCATGCTGCTCGGCGTCTTCGTGCTGAAGGAGAGGCTGCGCCGGCTGCAGTGGGTGGCCATCGGGATCGCGACCGTCGCCGTGCTCGTGATCGTCTTCGCGCACGGGACGTTCCCGTGGATCGCCCTGTCGCTCACCGCGTCCTTCGGGATCTACGGCCTCGTCAAGAAGAAGATCGGGCCGTCGGTCGACGCGCTCAGCGGCCTCACCCTCGAGTCGTTCTGGCTGCTGCCCGTCGCCGTCGTGCAGCTGATCGTGGTGGGGCTCACCACCGGGATCACGATGGGGCAGAACGGTGCCCTGCATGCGGGCCTGCTCGCGTTCGCCGGCATCGCGACCGCCGTGCCGCTGCTGCTCTTCGCCGCCGGGACGCGCCGCATCGGGCTGACCGTGATCGGCATGATCCAGTTCATCACCCCGATCATGCAGTTCCTCGTCGGCGTGCTCGTGATGCACGAGCCGATGCCGGTCGAGCGGTGGATCGGCTTCGCGATCGTGTGGGTGGCGATCGCGGTGTTCCTCGTCGATCTCGGCCTCTCCGCCCGCCGGCTGAGGTCCGGTCGGGTCGCGGCGGGCGAGCCGAATCCCGGCACCGACTCGATCCCCGTGCCCTGATCGCCGAGCGCGGCTCGGCCGGCGCCGTTCCTGGGAATACCGCCCCTCCCGCGGCGCTTAGAATCGATACACGCGCGCGAGAAAGAGGAGCCCCGCAACCCATGGAGCAGCACGACCCGTTCGGTTTTGTCGGATTGACCTACGATGACGTCCTGCTCCTTCCGGGGCACACCGACGTGATCCCGAGCGAGGCGGACACCTCGTCGCGCGTGACGCGCCGCATCTCCGTCGCCACGCCCCTGCTCTCCAGTGCGATGGACACGGTGACCGAGGCGCGGATGGCGATCGCCATGGCGCGCGAGGGCGGGCTGGGCATCCTGCATCGCAACCTGTCCATCGCCGACCAGGCCGCGCAGGTGGACCGCGTCAAGCGCAGCGAGTCGGGCATGATCACGGATCCGATCACGACGACCCCCGATGCGACGATCGCCGAGGTCGACGCGATGTGCGCCAAGTACCGCATCTCCGGGCTGCCCGTGGTCGACCCGGACGGGCGCCTGGTGGGCATCGTCACCAACCGCGACATGCGCTTCGTGTCCGGATCCGCCAAGCAGACCACGCTCGCGCGCGACGTGATGACGAGCGAGAACCTCGTCACCGCTCCGGTCGGCGTTCCCGCCGAGCAGGTCATCGCGCTCTTCGCCAAGCACCGTGTCGAGAAGCTCCCGCTCATCGACGAGGACGGCAAGCTCGCGGGCCTCATCACCATCAAGGACTTCGACAAGAGCGAGAAGTACCCTCTCGCCACCAAGGACGACCAGGGCCGGCTCCGCGTCGGCGCCGCAATCGGCTTCTTCGGCGACGCCTGGGAGCGCGCCGAGGCGCTGCGCGACAAGGGCGTCGACGTGCTCGTCGTCGACACCGCGAACGGCCAGTCGCAGGGCGTGATCGACCTCGTCAAGCGGCTCAAGGCGGACCCCTCGTTCGACCACATCGACATCATCGGCGGCAACGTCGCCACCCGCGAGGGGGCGCAGGCGCTCGTGGACGCGGGCGTCGACGCCGTCAAGGTCGGCGTGGGCCCGGGCTCGATCTGCACCACGCGCATCGTCGCCGGTGTCGGCGTGCCCCAGGTCACCGCGGTCTACGAGGCCTCGCTGGCCGCACGCCCGGCCGGCATCCCGGTCATCGCCGACGGCGGTCTGCAGTACTCCGGCGACATCGCGAAGGCGCTCGTCGCCGGCGCCGACGCCGTCATGCTCGGATCCCTGCTCGCGGGCACCGAGGAGTCCCCGGGCGAGATCGTCTTCCAGGGCGGCAAGCAGTTCAAGCTGTACCGCGGCATGGGCTCGCTCGGCGCGATGCAGACCCGCGGCAAGCAGACGTCCTACTCCAAGGACCGCTACTTCCAGGCCGACGTGCCCAGCGACGACAAGCTGATCCCCGAGGGCATCGAGGGACAGGTTCCGTATCGCGGCCCGCTCTCGGCCGTCGCCTACCAGCTCGTCGGCGGGCTGCGCCAGTCGATGTTCTACGTCGGCGCGCGCACCATCGAGGAGCTGAAGACCCGCGGCAAGTTCGTCCGCATCACCGCGGCCGGGCTCAAGGAGTCCCACCCGCACGACGTCCAGATCGTGGTCGAGGCCCCCAACTACAAGCGCTGAGCCGCCTCGAGCCCTCGCCGGGGGCGTTGAGCGCGCCCCTCCCCGGGATCGTTGAGCGAGCACCGGCGGCGCCGGCGCGAGACGAAACGCGGTGCCCTCGTGAGGGCACCGCGTTTCTTCGTTCCCGCCTCCGGGGCCGATGCGCGGCGCCTCGGCCTCAGGCCGCGACCGGCTCCGGAGCGGCGGAGGCCGTCTCGGCCACGGCGTCGTCCGCGCCGTGCGCGCCCCGGCCGGCCGGCAGCCACAGCGCGATCACGGTGGCGACCAGCAGCACTGCGGCCCCGGTGAACACGGCGGGCCGGGCGGCGTCGACGTAGTGATCGGGCAGCAGCTGACCGCCGGCCCCTACGAAGATCGCCGTCATCACCGCGGTGCCCAGCGCGACGCCGAGCTCGCGCACCGTGGAGTTCACGCCCGAGGCCTTGGCGTGGTCGACCAGACCCAGCGTGGCGAGCAGCGCCGTGGCGGACGGGGCGAAGACGAGGCCCATGCCGACGCCCGCGAGGATGAACGGCGCGACCAGGGCGGCGTATGCCACGTCCGCCGAGAGCAGCGCGGCGAGCCAGCCCAGCGCCACCCCCTGCAGCAGCAACCCGGACACGAGCAGGGCCCTGGTCCCGACGCGGGGCGCGATGATCCCGGCGATCGGGGCGACGACCATGGGTGCGAGCGTCCACGGCGTCGTCTGCACCGCGGCCTCGAGCGGCGTCGCCCCCTGCACGACCTGCAGGAACTGGATCAGGATGAACACGGATCCGAAGGTGCCGAAGCTGAAGGCGAAGCCGACGACATTGGTGAGGGAGAAGGACCGGTCGCGGAACAGGCGCAGCGGCACCAGGGGTGCGGGCGACCGCAGCTGCCAGACGATGAAGCCGATCACGAGTGCGGCGCCGAGGGCGAGCTCGGCGATCACGCCGATCGTGTCCCACCCGTCGTCGTTGCCGCGCACGATCGCGTGGACGAGGGCGAGCACGCCGCCCGCGGCGAGCACCGCACCGGGCACGTCGATGCGCGCCCGGGCGCCGAAGTCGTTCTTCAGCACGAGCAGGGCGAGCGGGATGGCGATCACGGCCACCGGCACGTTGATCCAGAAGATCGCCTGCCAGTTCCAGCCCTCCATGATCGCGCCGCCGATGAGCGGGCCGACGGCGACGCCCAGGCCGGAGACTCCGCCCCAGATGCCGATGGCGAGCGCCCGGCGCGCTGCCGGCACGGCGCCGGTGAGCAGAGCCAGGGAGAGCGGCATGACCGCGGCGGCGCCGAGCCCCTGCACCGCGCGGGCGGCGATGAGCTGGCCGGGGTCTGTGCTGAGCGCCGCGAACAGCGATCCGGCGCCGAACAGCGCGATGCCGAGGGCGAACACCGTGCGGCGCCCGAATCGATCGCCGAGGGCGGAGGCCACGAGGATCGCGCCGGCGAACGCGAGCGTGTAGGCGTTCACGAACCACTGCAGCTGTTCGATACTCGCGCCCATCTCGCGGTGCAGCACGGGCAGGGCGTTGGTCATCACGAGGTTGTCGAGGGTCGCCATGAACATCGGGAGGGAGGCGGCGGCGATCACGAGCGCCACGGGGCGGGATCGACGCGGCGCGACGGAGGAGCGCACGCGGCGGGCGGCGGCGAGCGGAGAGGACTCGGTCATGGAAGAACTCCAGTTGTAATTGGATGATTACCAGCGCTGGAGACAATGTAGTAATCAGATGATTACAAAGTCAAGTCATTCGCTGATAACCTTTCGACATGACTTCCGCAGCGACCTCCGCACCCGGCGCCACCGAGGATCCGGGTCGGCGCCTGTCCTCGGAGGAGCGGCGTGCGCAGATCATCCTCGCCGCCCTCACGGTCTTCGGATCCCGCGGGTACGAGGGCGCGACCACCGATCAGGTCGCCCGTGCCGCCGGGGTCAGCCAGCCGTACGTGGTGCGCCTGTTCGGCACGAAGGAGAACCTCTTCCTCGCCACCATCGAGTTCGCCCTCTCGCAGTCGCTCTCGGCGCTGCGCACGGCGCTCGCGGCCTCGGACGAGGGCGGCGAGAACCCGATGGGCAAGAGGGTCGGCGAGGCCTACGTCGATCTCATCGAGATCCCGGGCCTGCATCAGACGCTCGCGCACGCGTTCCTCCTCGGCGGGCATCCCGCGATCGGCCCGGCGGCGCGGCGCGCCTACCTGGCGATGTGGCGTTTCGTCCGCGACGAGATGGGGCTTCCCCCGGACTCCGCACGCGAGTTCGTCGCCCAGGGGATGCTCATCAGCACGATGATCGGCGTGCGGATCGTCGACGACTACGGATCCGACCCCGAGGTCGCCGAGCTCTTCCAGGCCTGCTTCCCGAACAAGCTGGGGCACGTGCTCGACGTCCTGCCGCGGGGTGAGCGCGGGCTGTAGCCCGCCACCGTCGGATCCTGGCGGGCGGGACGGATCCGGCTTGCGTCGCCCGGCCGTCCTGATAGCCTGGTCGGCTCGCCATCGCGCACCCGCGTGCGGGCGGAAGGACCACCACCGTGGGATACATCGACGTCACCGGCGTCTCGCTCACCCTGCCCGACGGCCGCCCTCTGCTGGACGAGGCCACGTTCCGCGTGGGCGCAGGATCCACGAGCGCCCTGATCGGGCCGAACGGCGCCGGCAAGTCCACGATCCTGAGGATCGTCCGAGGGGATCTCGCCCCGGAGGCCGGGGCCGTGGTCATCGACGGCTCCCTCGGGGTCATGGACCAGTTCGTCGGGCACGGCCGCGACGGGCAGACCGTGCACGACCTGCTCGTCTCCGTCGCGCCCGCGCGGATCAGGGCAGCGGCCGAGGCGCTGGAGACCGCGGAGAACGCGCTCATCGAGGACGACGTCGAGAGCACCCAGATGCGCTACGCGACCGCGCTCGCCGAGTACGCCGATGCCGGCGGGTACGAGCACGAGACGGTCTGGGACCAGTGCACGGTCGCGGCGCTCGGCGTGCCGTTCGACCGCGCGCGGTTCCGCGACCTGGCCACCCTGTCCGGCGGGGAGCAGAAGCGGCTCGCGCTGGAGGCGCTGCTGCGCGGACCCGATGACGTGCTGCTGCTCGACGAGCCCGACAACTACCTCGACGTGCCGGGCAAGCGCTGGCTCGAAGAGCGGCTGCGCGAGACGCCGAAGACCGTGCTGCTGGTCTCGCACGATCGCGAGCTGCTGGCCCGGGCCGCCGACCGCATCGTCACGCTCGAACCGGGCGGCGCCGGCGCGACCGCCTGGGTGCACGGCGGCGGCTTCTCGACCTATCACCAGGCGCGGCGGGATCGGATGGACCGGCTCGACGAGCTGCGCCGGCGCTGGGACGAGCAGCACGAGAAGCTGCGGATCCTCGTCGCCACCCTCAAGGTCAAGGCCGCGGCGAACGACGGCTTCGCGTCGCGCTATCAGGCCGCGCAGACGCGCCTGCGCAAGTTCGAGGAGGCAGGGCCGCCCGAGGAGCGCCCGCCCGCCCAGGAGTTCGACATGCGGCTGCGGGGAGCGCGCACCGGCAAGCGCGCCGTCGTGTGCACGGGGCTCGAGCTGACCGGCCTGATGCGGCCGTTCGACGCCGAGATCTGGTTCGGCGATCGCGTCGCCGTGCTGGGCTCGAACGGATCCGGGAAGTCGCACTTCCTGCGGCTGCTGGCGCGGGGCGGCAGCGACCCCGATCCGACGCTCGGTCATCTCACGAGCGCGGGCGAGCGGCTCGACGCGGTCGCGCACACGGGAACGGCGGTGCTCGGTGCGCGCGTCGTGCCGGGGCTGTTCGCGCAGACCCACGCGCATCCGGAGTTCGCCGGGCGCACGCTGCTGGAGGTCCTGCATCGCGGCGACGACCGCAGAGCCGGGATGCCCCGCGACGCCGCCAGCTCGGCGCTGGACCGCTACGGGCTCGTGCGCCAGGCGCAGCAGGAGTTCGGGCAGCTCTCCGGCGGGCAGCAGGCGCGTTTCCAGGTGCTGCTGCTCGAGCTGTCCGGGGCGACGCTGCTGCTGCTCGACGAGCCGACGGACAACCTCGACCTCGAATCGGCGGAGGCGCTGGAGGAGGCGATCGCCCGCTTCGAGGGCACCGTGGTGGCCGTGACGCACGACCGCTGGCTGGCCCGCTCCTTCGACCGCTTCCTCGTGTTCGGCGAGGACGGCGCCGTCTACGAGTCGGACGCCCCGGTGTGGGACGAGCGGCGGGTCGCCCGCGCCCGCTGAGCGCCGGCGTCGCGGGCTCGCGTCCGGACTCTGTGACGGATGCAGGACGTCGTGACGAATGCAGGACGGTTCCGCCGATCCGGTCCTGCATTCGTCACTTGATCCTGCATCCGTCGCGCCGGGGCCGGGCCGGGGCCGCGGGCCCGTTGTCCGGGGGCAACCCCGGGTAGTCTGGGTTCGTGACCCAGGAGATCGAGCTCGGCCGAGGCAAGCGCGCGCGTCGCGCATACACGTTCGACGACATCGCGGTGGTGCCCTCGCGGCGCACCCGCAATCCGGAGGACGTCTCCACCGCGTGGACGATCGATGCGTTCCCGTTCGAGATCCCCGTGCTCGGCGCACCGATGGACTCCGTGATCAGCCCCCGCACCGCGATCATGCTGGGCCGCCTGGGCGGGCTGGGCGTGCTCGACCTCGAGGGACTGTGGACCCGGTACGAGGATCCGGAGCCGCTGCTCGCCGAGATCGCGGGCCTCGATGAGGCGACCGCGACCTCCCGGATGCAGGAGCTGTACGCCGAGCCGATCAAGCCCGAGCTGATCAAGGCGCGCCTGGCCGAGATCCGCGAGGCCGGTGTCACCGTCGCCGGATCCCTCACGCCGCAGCGCACCCAGGAGCTCTACCAGACCGTGGTCGAGGCCGGTGTCGACCTCTTCGTCATCCGCGGCACGACGGTCTCCGCCGAGCACGTCTCGAGCGTCGCGGAGCCGCTGAACCTGAAGAAGTTCATCTACGACCTCGACGTGCCGGTGATCGTCGGCGGCGCCGCCACCTACACCGCCGCCCTGCACCTCATGCGCACGGGAGCGGCGGGCGTGCTCGTCGGCTTCGGCGGGGGAGCGGCCTCCACGACCCGCGCCACGCTGGGCATCCACGCCCCGATGGCGACCGCCGTCTCCGACGTCGCCGCAGCGCGCCGCGACTACCTCGACGAGTCGGGCGGCCGCTACGTGCACGTGATCGCCGACGGCGGCGTGGGCACCTCCGGCGACATCGTGAAGGCTCTCGCCATGGGCGCCGACGCCGTGATGCTGGGGGTCGCGCTCGCGCGCGCCACCGATGCGCCCGGTCAGGGCTTCCACTGGGGCCCCGAGGCGCACCACCCGAAGCTTCCGCGCGGGCGCCGCGTCGCGGTCGACGGCGTCGCGACCCTGGAGGAGATCCTGTACGGTCCGGCTCCCGTGGCCGACGGCACCGCGAACCTCATCGGAGCACTGCGCAAGTCGATGGCGACCACCGGGTACTCCGACCTCAAGGAGTTCCAGCGCGTCGAGGTCGTGCTCTCCCCGTACGAGTCCTGATCGCCCTCTGTCGTTGAACCTTCCCGTGTCCTCACCGCTTCCGGACGCCGCCGCATCGGCTCCCGAGTTCCCGCCGACCCTGCGCGAGGTGATGCTGCGCGGCCGATGGATCGGGATGCTGCTGCTGTGCCTGGTCGTCGCCGGCGTGTTCGCCTGGCTCGGCCAGTGGCAGCTCGGTCGCGCGATCGACACCAGCCCGCCGGCTCCGGGTGCGACCGAGAAGGTGCTGCCGATCGATCAGGTCGTCAAGCCGGGGGCCTATCTCGATGCGCCGCTCGTGGGCCAGCGCGCCGAGACCAGCGGATCCTGGGTCCCGGGCGACTTCTTGGTCGTCTCCTCGCGGTTCAACGACGGAGTCGAGGGGTACTGGGTCACGGGGCAGCTGCGCATCGCCGGCACCGCGAAGCCCACCTCGCTCGCCGTCGCGATCGGCTGGACCGCGGACGAGGAGAAGGCGAAGGCGGCCGCGCAGCGACTCGAGGAGACGGCGGACGGATCCGTGGTCACCGTGAGCGGACGGCTGATCTCGGATGAGGGGCCCGTCGCACCGCCCCAGGACCAGCCCACGCGCATGGACCGGATGTCGCCGGCGGCGCTGCTCGGGTTCTGGCACGACACCGCCGAGCTGAACGTCTACCGGCCGTTCCTGACCTCGACCGCGCCCCTGGGCGGCCTCGAGGCCATCTCCTCGCCGGCGCCGGAGGAGCACTCCTCGATCAACTGGCTGAACATCTTCTACGCCGTGGAATGGGCGATCTTCGCGGGCTTCGCCTTCTACCTCTGGTACCGCCTGGCGAAGGATGCCTGGGAGCGCGAGCTCGAGGAGTTCGAGGAGCGCCGCACCGCCGCGTCCTGACCCCTCGCCGGCCGTGTCCCGACCCCTCGCTCGGCCGTGTCCCGACCTCTCGCTCGGAGATGTGCGCTTCGCTCGGAGGATCTGCCGGATCCGGTCCGAGGATCGCGTACATCTCCGAAAGAGGTGTTCGTGAACTCTGCGCTCGTACGAGCAAGGAGCGCGGTCATCGTGCGCCTTCGCGCGGACGCGGGTGAAGATCCGTTGTCCTGACAGTGAACTCCTTTCAGCGCGTCCTTATGGTCCTTGAAGCCCGCGCATAGCCTCGCCTAGGGTCGGGACGTATGCGCCGTCCCCCAGGCGGCGCCGTCGGCGGTCCCGCGAGGGAGCCGGCGTTCCACTTCCCGAGGAGACAGCACCGATGACGTCCGTCCCCACCGGCGAGAACCGCGCGGTTCCCGCCGTGAATCGCAGAAGGCGGGCGCGCCTGTGCGCGCTCGCCGTGACCACCGTCAGCGCCGTGGGCTTTGGCAGCCTCGTGGCGCTTCCGGCCTTCGCCAACACGTCCGGTACGGGGGTGGTGATCAACGAGGTCTACCTCTCCGGCGGCAGCGCGGGGGCGGCGTTCAAGAACAAGTTCGTCGAGCTCTACAACCCCACGGACGCGGCGATCCCGCTCGACGGCACCTCGGTGCAGTACCGCTCTGCGACCGGCACCGCGGGCTTCACCGGTGTGGTCCCGCTCGCCGGATCCATCCCCGCGCACGGCTACTACCTGATCCAGGGCGGCAGCAACGCCTCGAACGGCGCGGACCTTCCCACGCCGGACGCGACCGGCGGCCTGAACCCCAGCGGCACCAGCGGCACGATCGCGCTCGTCAACAGTGCGTCCGCGGTGGCGCTGCCGACCGGATCCCTCGCCGGTAGTCCCGACGTGATCGACCTGCTCGGCTACGGCACGTCCAACACGTACGAGGGCGCCGTCGCCGGCGCCCCCACGGGCAACACCGACGTGCGGTCGCTGAACCGCGCCCAGGGCGCCGACACCGACGCGAACGCGGCCGACTTCTCGCTCTCGGCGACGATCACGCCGACGAACACCAAGAACAACGCGACGGACCCCGACCCCGAGCCGACGCCGACCCCCACTCCGACCGACACGTCCGCACCCGGCGCGAGCAAGACGATCGCCGAGGTGCAGGGCACGACCGACACCTCGCCCCTCGTCGACCAGACGGTCACCGTGCAGGGCGTCGTCACCGGCGACTACCGCGTCGGCGGCTACAAGGGCATCACGATCCAGACCCAGGGCACGGGCGGCGACACCAAGACCGCCGGCGCCTCGGACGGCATCTTCGTGTTCCTGAACGCGCTCACCCCCTCCGTGGCGCGCGGCGACCTCGTCTCCGTCACCGGCAAGGTGTCGGAGTACTTCGGACAGACGCAGATCACCCCGGCCGCGCTGGGCGACGTCTCGGTCGTGACGGCCGGCGTGGGCGTCCCGCAGCCGGTCGCGCTGCCCGACAGCGTGCGCGGCGGCGACCGCGAGGCGTACGAGAACATGCTCGTGGCACCGACCGGCACCTACAAGCTCGCCTCCAGCCACCAGCTCTACAACTACGGCGCGCTGTGGCTCAACGCGGGTGACAAGCTCAACGTCAAGGCGACCGAGCTCGCCCGTCCGGGCGCCGATGCCGACGCGATCACGGCCGCGAACCGCGCGAACCGGATCCTGCTCGACGACGGCTGGTCCTCGCAGATCGGCAAGGGCGGACACACCGGCGGCCAGCCGTACTTCACCAAGGACACGGTGGTCCGCAACGGCGACACCGTGAACTTCCCCGCTGAGGGCGAGATCCTGCAGTACGGCTTCGACGACTGGCGGCTGCAGCCGGTGGTGCCGATCGACGGCACCTCCGCCGCGTCGCACAAGCCGACCTTCGGCAACGAGAACGCGCGCACGACGGCACCGCCGGCCGTGGGCGGCGACGTGAAGGTCGCGTCCTTCAACGTGTACAACTTCTTCACCACTCTCTCGAGCCAGGACGCGAACGCCCGCGGCGCCAAGACCGACGCGCAGTTCCAGATCCAGCGGTCCAAGATCGTCTCGGCGATCAACGGCCTGGGCGCCGACGTCGTCGGCCTCATGGAGGTCGAGAACGGCCCGAAGTTCGGGCTGGCGCTCGACGCCCCGCTGCAGAACCTCGTGCAGGGGCTGAACGATGCGGCCGGCGCCGAGGTGTGGGACTACGTCCGCACGCCCGCGGCGCTGAACGACACGTCGATCACCGACGTGATCACGACGGCGATCATCTACAAGAAGGCGTCCGTCACCCTGAAGGGCGACGCGTCGACCATCGTGGACGAGACGGTCTTCGGCAACGCCCGCGAGCCGATCGCGCAGACGTTCCAGACCAGCCAGGGCCGCGTGCTCTCGGTCATCACGACGCACCTGAAGTCGAAGTCTCCGCCGCAGAACGCCGGCCCCGAGCCCGCCGACGGGCAGGGCTTCTTCAACGCCGACCGTGTCGCCCAGGCCAAGGCCGAGCTCGCGTTCGCGCAGCAGGTGCAGAAGAGCTCCGGTAGCGACGACGTGTTCCTCGTCGGCGACTTCAACGCCTACGGCAAGGAGGACCCGATCGACGTGTTCTCCCAGGCCGGGTGGACCGACGTCGAGCCGACCTTCGCCACGGGGCAGTACACCTACTCCTTCGACGGTGAGCTCGGATCCCTCGACCACGTGATCGCGTCGCCGTCCGCGGCGAAGGCGATCACGGGCGCCGGCGTGTGGAACATCAACTCGCCGGAGTGGAGCGACCGCGGCTACGCGTTCGCGGCCACCGAGACGGGCACCCCGTACCGCTCCAGTGACCACGACCCGATCGTCGTGGGACTCAAGGGCGCGGCGGATCCGATCGACATCAACATCGCGACGATCAACGACTTCCACGGACGCATCGAGGCCGACAGTGCCGCCGCCGGCGCCGCGGTCGTGGCCGGTGCGGTCCAGGAGTTCCGGGCGCAGAACCCGAACACGATCTTCGCGGCCGCGGGCGACCTCATCGGCGCCTCCACGTTCACGTCCTTCATCCAGCAGGACAACCCGACGATCGACGCGCTGAACGCGGCCGGTCTCGATGTGAGCGCGGCGGGCAACCACGAGTTCGACCAGGGGTACGCCGATCTCCGCGACCGGGTCATCCCGCGTGCGGACTGGACCTACCTCAGCTCCAACGTGTTCCTCACCGCGGACGGCAAGCCGGCTCTCACCCCGTCGTGGGTGAAGGACGTGCAGGGCGTCAAGGTGGGCTTCATCGGCGCGGTGACCGAGGATCTGCCGACCCTCGTCTCGCCCGACGGCATGAAGGGCCTGGAGGTGCGCGACATCCCCACGTCGGTGAACAAGGTCGCTGCAGCGCTCAAGGACGGCGACCCGTCCAACGGCGAGGCCGACGTGATCATCCTGCTCGTGCACGAGGGCGCGACCACGACCGACGTGGCCAGCATCACGCCCGAGTCGCGCCTGGGCGAGATCGTCAACGGCGTCGACAAGAGCGTGAACGCGATCGTCTCCGCGCACACGCACCTCGCCTACAACCACGTGATCGACGGGCGTCCGGTGGTCTCCGCCGGGCAGTACGGCGAGAACATGGGCCTCATGGATCTGAAGGTCGACCCGACCACGAAGAAGCTGCTCTCGATCACCAACGAGATCAAGCCGCTCGCGAAGCAGATCACCGACCCGAAGGATCCGACCAAGAAGATCTGGGTGGGCAACTACCCCGCGGTCCCGGCGGTGCAGGCCATCGTGGACGCGGCGAAGAAGAAGGCCGATGAGCTGGGCGCGGTCAAGCTCGGCGACATCACGGCCGACTTCAACCGGGCGCGCCAGAGCGACGGCAAGACGGAGAACCGCGGTGGCGAGTCCACCCTGGGCAACTTCGTCGCCGACGTGCAGAAGTGGTCGACCGGCGCCGACTTCGCGGTGATGAACCCGGGCGGTCTGCGTGCCAACCTCACCTACGCGTCGAGCGGCGCGGGGGATGCGGACGGCAGCGTCAGCTACCGGGAGGCCGCGACGGTCCAGCCGTTCGCGAACACGCTGATGACGGTGAAGCTCACCGGCGCGCAGGTGAAGCAGGTGCTCGAGCAGCAGTGGCAGCCGGCGGGTTCGGCGCGTCCGTTCCTGAAGCTCGGCGTCTCCAAGGAGCTGACCTACACGTACGACCCGGCCGCTCCGGCGGCGACGCACATCACGGGCATCCTGGTGAACGGCACGCCGATCGACCCGGCCGCGACCTACACCGTGGGGGCGAACGCCTTCCTCGCAGCCGGCGGCGACGCGTTCACCGCGTTCCAGCAGGGCACCGACAAGAAGGACACCGGCAAGGTGGACCTGCAGTCGATGGTCGACTGGTTCGCGGCGAACAAGACGGCATCCCCCGACCTCGCTCAGCGCGCGGTCGGCGCGGTGCTCTCCGCTCCCGCCGACGCGGCCGGCTACAAGGCCGGGGAGAGCGTCACGCTGAACCTCAGCTCGCTCGCGTTCAGCGCGGGCGAGAAGGCTCCGGGAGACGTCACGGTCTCGCTCGGCGGCACCGCGCTCGCGACGACGGCCGTGAACGCGGCGGTCACGGTGGACGCCTTCGACGAGGCGGGCACCGCGACGCTGACCTTCACGATCCCCGAGGGCGTGACGGGCGCGCAGGCGCTGCAGGTCGACGTCGCGGTCACCGGGACGTCGCTCCGGCTGCCGATCACGGTCGCGGGATCCGACACCGGATCCTTCAACGGCACGATCTCGGTCGGTGCGGCCAAGGTCCTCGCGGGGGAGAAGCTGACGCTGACCGGCACGGACTTCGAGCCGGGCGAGACGCTGACGCTGCAGCTGCGCGACCAGGGCAAGAAGGGCACGGTCATCGACCTCGGCACCGTCAAGGTCGGCGGCGACGGATCGTTCACCGCCGCACCGGTGGTGCCGCGCTCCGTGAAGGGCGGCGACTACCTCGTCGCCGCGACGCAGGCGGACGGGGACGAGGCGACCGCCGCCGTCACCGTGGTCCGCGGCAAGGGCCAGCTCAAGCTCGGCGCCTCCTCGGTCGCCGCGGGCGGCACGGTCACGATCTCCGGATCGGGTCTCGAGGAGAACGAGAAGGTGGCTCTCGAGCTGCACTCCACCCCGGTCTCGCTCGGCTCGGCGACGGCGGACGCGGACGGCGCCTTCACGGCCACCGTCACGATCCCCGCCGGCACCGCCGCAGGGCAGCACCACGTGGTGGCGATCCTGTCGGACGGCTCGCAGATCTCCGTGGAGATCACGGTCGTCGCGGCCGGATCCGGGGGAGGCCTCGCGCTGACCGGTGCGGACTCGGGCTCGTTCCTCCTCCTCGCCCTGGTGCTGCTGGCACTCGGGCTGGGGCTGGTCGTCGCCCGTCGTCGCCTGCGCGTGGAGTGATCCTCTCGCGCTGACCTGCGAAGGCCGTCGGATCTCCGGATCCGGCGGCCTTCGTCGTGCGGCGCCGCGTCCCCTGGTCCGGGAATCGCGCACAGGTCCGGCGCTTAGACTGGAGGCATGCCCGAACCGAAAGCCGCGAGCTTCCCGGCCATCCGCGGGGCGCTGAAGTTCTACCAGATCGCTTCTGTGATCACCGGCGTCATGCTCCTGCTCCTGGTCACGGAGATGATCCTCAAGTACACCCCGATCCACCTCGAGCTCTTCGCGGGCGGATCCGGCGGCTTCCTCTGGTTCGCCCCGGTCGTCGAAGGCGTGCACGGCGGCCTCGAGTCCACCGGCAACGGCCTGAACCTCTCGATGGGGATCCTGGTCGCGCACGGCTGGTTCTACGTCGTGTACCTCTTCGCCTGCTTCCGCGTGTGGAGCCTGATGCGCTGGCCGTTCCTCCGCTTCATCATGCTCGCCCTCGGCGGCGTCGTGCCCTTCCTCTCCTTCATCATGGAGACCCGCGTCGCCCGCGAGGTGAAGGCGTATCTCGCCGCGCGGGAAGCCTCCTCCGACCAGAACTCCTCGACCACTCCCGCCACGGAAGGTGCCCGTTGACCGACAACACTCCCGACACCGAGCAGCGCCCCGCCCTCGTCGTCGACTTCGGTGCGCAGTACGCGCAGCTGATCGCCCGCCGCGTCCGCGAGGCCGGCGTCTACAGCGAGATCGTGCCGCACACCGCGACGGCCGCCGAGATCGCGGCGAAGAACCCGGTCGCGCTGATCCTGTCCGGCGGTCCGTCCTCGGTGTACGAAGAGGGCGCGCCGCAGCTGGATCCGGCGGTGTTCGACCTCGGCGTGCCGACGCTCGGCATCTGCTACGGCTTCCAGTACATGGCGCGCACCCTCGGCGGCGAGGTGGCCAACACCGGCCTGCGCGAGTACGGCGCGACCGACGCGATGATCCCGATCAACGACTCCACGCTGCTCGGCGGCCAGCCCGCGGAGCAGAACGTGTGGATGAGCCACGGCGACCAGGTCGCCCAGGCGCCCGACGGGTTCCAGGTGCTGGCCTCGACGCCGGCCACCCCCGTGGCCGCGTTCGCGGACGAGGAGCGCAAGCTCTACGGCGTGCAGTGGCACCCCGAGGTCAAGCACTCCGACCACGGCCAGGAGATCATCGAGAACTTCCTGCACAAGGGCGCGGGGCTCCCCGCCGACTGGAACAGCGACAACGTCATCGCCGAGCAGGTCGAGCGGATCCGCGCGCAGGTCGGCGACGCCCGCGTGATCTCCGCGATGTCCGGCGGCGTCGACTCCGCCGTGTCGACCGCGCTGGTGCACAAGGCCATCGGCGACCAGCTCACCGCGGTGTTCGTCGACCACGGTCTGCTGCGCAAGGGCGAGCGCGAGCAGGTCGAGCGCGACTACGTCGCCTCGACCGGCGTGCGCCTCATCACGGTCGACGCGGCCGACACGTTCCTCGGCCACCTGGCCGGCGTGACGGATCCCGAGACCAAGCGCAAGATCATCGGCCGCGAGTTCATCCGCACCTTCGAGCAGGTGCAGCGCGATCTCGTCGAGGAGGCGAAGGCCTCGGGCGAGAAGGTCCGGTTCCTCGTGCAGGGCACTCTGTACCCCGACGTCGTCGAGTCCGGCGGCGGCGCCGGCACCGCGAACATCAAGTCGCACCACAACGTCGGCGGTCTCCCCGACGACCTCGACTTCGACCTCATCGAGCCGCTGCGCACCCTCTTCAAGGACGAGGTGCGCGCGATCGGCCGTGAGCTCGGGATCCCCGAGGCCATCGTCGGCCGTCAGCCGTTCCCCGGCCCTGGCCTCGGCATCCGCATCATCGGCGAGGTCACCCGCGAGCGCCTCGACATCCTGCGCGAGGCCGATGCGATCGCCCGGGAGGAGCTCACGCTCGCCGGCCTCGACCAGACCATCTGGCAGTGCCCGGTCGTGCTGCTCGCCGATGTGCGGTCGGTGGGCGTGCAGGGCGACGGCCGCACCTACGGTCACCCGGTCGTGCTGCGCCCGGTGTCGTCCGAGGACGCGATGACCGCCGACTGGACCCGCCTGCCGTACGACGTGCTCGCGAAGATCTCGAACCGCATCACGAACGAGGTGCGCGACGTCAACCGCGTGGTCCTCGACGTGACGTCGAAGCCGCCGGCAACCATCGAGTGGGAGTGACGAAGGAGCTCCCGCGCCGCTGATCCGTCTCGCTTCTGCCGCGACCCGGATGTGCTCACCGGCCGGTGCGGGCAGGATGGAGTCATGGCGAACGGACGCACGAAGCTGTCGGTGATCGGAGCGGGCGGGGTCGGGGTGGCGGTCGCGTATGCGGCCCTCATCCGGGGGAGCGCCTCGGAGGTCGCGCTCTACGACGTCGCGACGGAGAAGGTCGACGCCGAGGTGCTCGACCTCGCACACGGCACGCAGTTCACGGCATCGTCGGTGAGCGGCGGATCCGATCTCTCCGTGGTCGACGGCAGTGACGTGATCGTCGTGACGGCCGGCGCGAAGCAGCAGCCGGGGCAGACCCGCATGGAGCTGGCCGGCACCAATGTGCGCATCCTGCAGGCCCTCATGCCCGCGCTCGTCGAGCGGGCCCCCGACGCGGTCTACATCATCGTCACGAACCCGGCCGATGTGATGACCGTCGTCGCGCAGCGGATCTCCGGGCTCCCGCCGCAGCGGGTGTTCGGATCCGGCACCGTGCTGGACACCTCGCGCCTGCGCTGGCGGATCGCCGAACGCGCGGGGGTGAGCACAGCCAGCGTGCACGCCGACATCGTGGGCGAGCACGGCGACACCCAGTTCCCGCTCTGGTCGAACGCGACGATCGGGCCCGTCCCGATCCTGGACTGGCCCTCGGACGACCCGTTCACCCCGGCGGAGCTCGACCGCATCGCGATCGAGGTGCGCGATGCGGCGTATGCGGTGATCCGGGGCAAGGGCGCCACGAACCTCGCGATCGGGGTGAGCGCGGCCCGCATCGCCGAGGCCGTGCTGAACGACGAGCACGCCGTGCTCCCCGTCGCGACCGTGCTGGACGACGTGCACGGCATCAGCGGGGTCGCGCTCTCGGTGCCGTCTGTGGTGAGCTCCGCCGGGGCCGAAGCGCTCGGCGAGACGCCGATGACCGCCGACGAGGAGGCGAGGCTCGCGGCGTCGGCGGCGGCGATCCGCGCGGCGCTGGACGAGCTCGGCTGACGTCGATCCGCGAGAAACCGCTTCTCGCATGAGACGCCCCGTGTGCCGTGATGTCCCATGCAGGATCCGGCTTCTCACGCGCCGGCCGCGCCGGTCCCTGGAACGGCTCAGCCCAGGTGCTTGAGAGCCTCGCGGCGGCTCAGCGGGGAGAGGCCGGGGTGCGCGTCGACGAAGGCCCGCACCCAGTCCGGATCCGCCCTCGCGTGGTCGCGCAGAGCCCAGCCGATCGCCTTGCGGATGAAGAACTCGCCGTCGCCGAGGTTCGCCTCGATCACGTCGGAGAGCAGGGCGTGATCGACGCGGTCCTTGCGCTGCAGCTGGGCGATGATCGCCGCGCGGCGGATCCAGAAGTCCTCGTCGTCCGCCCACACGCGCAGCTCCACGGCCAGCTCGTCCGGGTGCGCGTCGAGCAGATCGGCGAGCCGGTGCGCGACCTCGTCGACGTGGTCCCACCAGGCTCCGGTGCGGATCATCTCCTCGTGCACGTCGAGCAGGTCCAGCAGCCCGCGCAGGGGCCGCAGCGCCATCAGGGCCTGGGCGGCGTAGCGCTCCTCGCGGTACTCGGCCTCCCGCCACAGGTCGAGGGCCGCCTCCCGCAGCTCATCGACGTCGGCGACACCGCGCGCCGCCTGTGTGGCCAGCCGCCGCGCCTCCGGCACGCGCACTCCGAGGAACGGCATGGCCGACTTCATGTAGGCCTGCTGGCCCGGTGCGAGAGCGGGGTCCGCGGCCGCACGCAGGGTCTCGCGGATCTCGGCGGCCAGGCGGGAGGAGGACGTCACATCCGGAGTCTAGAAAATCTTCGAAGGAATCTCGACGAGCTGTCGATCCCGCGTCTTCTCGTTCGACGTCTTGAGTGAGAGGGTCGAAGGACGACCCCCGATGAGGAGACAGACATCATGAAGTTCATGCTGATCATGCGCGCGGACGAGCAGGGCGTGCGGGCGTACGAGGACATGCCGTTCGAGCAGGTCATCGAGGCGATGGGCCGGTACAACGAGTCGATGATCAAGGCGGGCGTGCTGCTGGCCGGAGAGGGCCTCACCGACGCCGCGGAGGGTTTCGTCGTCGACTTCTCCGGCGAGGCGCCGCTGGTCACCGACGGCCCCTACGGCGAGACGAAGGAGCTGTTCAACGGCTTCTGGATCATCGAGACGTCCACGCGCGAGGAGGCGGCGGAGTGGGCCAAGCGTGCGCCGCTCGGACCGGGTGCGTTCCTCGAGGTGCGTCGCGTCACCGAGCTGGAGGACTTCCCGGCCGACAACGAGTGGATCCAGAAGGAGGCCGGCTGGCGCGAGGAGGCCGCCGCCCGCGCGGCCGAGTGACGGCGATGGCCGGATCCGATTCCGCGGCGACGGAGGGCGCTGAGACAGAGCGCGCCGTCGCCGCGGTGTGGCGCATCGAGTCGGCGCGGATCATCGCCACGCTGACGCGTTTCACCGGGGACTTCGGCCTCGCCGAGGACCTCGCGCAGGATGCCCTGCTGGAGGCCCTCGCGCAGTGGCCGCGCGACGGGGTGCCCGCGAACCCCGCCGCCTGGCTGACGGCCGTGGCCAAGCGCCGTGCCATCGACGGGTGGCGGCGCAGGGAGCGCTATGACGATCGCCTCGCCGTGATCGCGCACGATCTCGAGCGGGAGCAGGACGCCGCCCTGGACGCGCCGCCCTGGGATCCCGACGCGATCGACGACGACGTGCTGCGACTGGTCTTCATCGCCTGCCACCCGGCGCTCTCGCGGGAGGCGCGCGTGGCCCTCACCCTGCGCGTGGTCGGCGGTCTGAGCACGGAGCAGATCGCGCGCGCGTTCCTGGTGCCCACGGTCACCGTGCAGCAGCGCATCGTGCGGGCGAAGAAGACGCTCTCGGTCGCCAGGGCTCCCTTCGAGGTGCCGGGGCGCGACGAGTTCCCCGCCCGGCTCGGAGCCGTGCTCGGCGTGCTCTACCTGGTGTTCAACGAGGCGCATGCGGCGTCGGCGGGGGAGGACCTGCTCCGTCCGGATCTGGGACGCGAGGCGATCCGGCTCGCCCGGGTCCTGACCGCGCTGATGCCGGCCGAGCCGGACGTGCACGCGCTGCTCGCGCTCCTCGAGCTCACCGCCGCGCGCTTCCCTGCGCGCGTCGATGCGCACGGCGACCCGGTGCTGCTCGCCGACCAGGACCGCCGTCTGTGGGACCGCGGTCGCATCGCGCGCGGACGCGCCGCCCTGGCCCGGGCGGACGCCTTCGGCCGCGGGCGCGGGGCGTACGCCCTGCAGGCGGCGATCGCCGAATGCCATGCCGTCGCGCCATCGGTCGAGGAGACCGACTGGGAGCGCATCGTGCTGCTGTACGAGGCGCTCGGGCGTCTCGCGCCCTCGCCGGTCGTGGAGCTCAACCGCGCCGCAGCCGTCGCGATGGCGACGGGCCCGGCGTCGGCGCTGCGGATCGTCGACGGGCTCGTCGCGGGCGGGGCCCTGCGCGGCTACCACCTGCTGCCGGCGACGCGCGGCGAGCTGCTGCTGCGCCTCGGGCGGGCGGAGGAGGCGCGCTCGGAGTTCGCGGTCGCCGCCGCGCTGGCCGGCAACGACCGGGAGCGTGCGCTGCTCGAGCAGAAGGCCCGCGGCTGACGGATCCAGCCCCGTTCTCGTCGGGACCGGACTCCGGCCCCGACGAGAACGACGAAGGCCGCCCTCCGAGGAGAGCGGCCTTCGTGCGGATCAGAGCCGCGTCAATTGTTGCCGCGGGCGATCGCGATCATGCGCAGGATCTCGACGTAGAGCCAGACGACGGTGACCATGATGCCGAAGCCGCCGAGCCAGCCGTACTGACGCGGGGCGCCGTTGCGCACGCCCTGCTGGATCTGGTCGAAGTCCATGACCAGCGAGTACGCGGCGAGGAAGACGACGAGCACGCCGATGATCAGGCCGAGCGGGATGCCGGCGACCTTGGCGCTGTACAGGCCGAACATCTGGTTCGCCGGCAGCACGTTGAACACCATCAGCACGACGTTGAGCAGCGAGAACAGCAGGTAGCCGAGCATCGCGATCATCACGATCTTGGTCATCTTCGCGGAGGCGCGGACCTTGCCGCTCGCGAACAGCGCGAGGGTGACGGCGACCACGGCCGCCGTGGCGAGGGTCGCCTGCAGCACGATGCCGGGCCAGAGCACCTCGAAGAACGCCGAGATGCCTCCGATGAAGAGGCCCTCGAACGCGGCATACGCGAAGATCAGCGCCGGGCGCACCTTCTTGCGCGAGGTGAAGCTGACGACCATCGCGAGCACGAAGCCGCCGAGCGCGCCCACGGCCCACGGCCAGATCGCGACGGCGGTCGGCGTGCGCGGCACGGCCGCCCCGCCGAGGGTGAAGAACCAGCCGACCGCGGCGAAGACGAGCAGGATCCCGAACAGGCCCGCGGTCTTCCAGACCGTGTCCTCGACGGTCATCCGGTCGGTCTCGATGGCGCCGGCGGACGGCGCGGCGTACATGCCCTCGAGGTTCGCGTTGACGGCGGCCTGCTGGGCCGCGGCGAGCTGCGTCGCGGGCGGCGGCGGCGCGTACTGGCCACCCGCCTGCGCGCCCCCGGGATAGGTCGCGACGGCGCGCGGATCCCGCTCCTTGAACGCCGGGTTGTTGAAGGCGAAGTTGCTCATGGTCGGCCTCACTCCTCAGAAGTGGTGGTCATCTTCCCTCTACAGTACCGGCGGAACCCGTGAGGAGCACTGCCGTACGCTGAGAGCGTGACCCGACGGATCCCGCCCGACGTCTCGCCGACGGATCCGTCCGTCCGTCCGCTCCTGATCGGCCACCGCGGCGCCCCCGGTCATCGGCCGGAGCACACCGCATCGTCCTACCGTCTCGCCTTCGCGATGGGGGCGGACGCCGTCGAACCCGACGTCGTCGCGACCGCCGACGGGGTACTGGTGATCCGTCACGAGAACGAGATCTCGGGCACCACCGACGTGGCCGACCATCCCGAGTTCGCGGATCGCCGCACGACGAAGCGCGTCGACGGGGAGCGTCTCACCGGGTGGTTCACCGAGGACTTCACCTGGGCCGAGCTCGCCACCCTGCGCTGTCGGGAGCGGATCCCCGCCCTGCGTCCCGGATCCGCGGAGTTCGACGGCACCGAGCCGATCCTGCGGCTGACCGATCTGCTGGCGCTCGTCGCCGAGGCCTCGGCCGAGCGCGGTCGCGAGCTCGGCATCGTGCTGGAGATCAAGCATGCGACCTTCTTCGCCCGGATCGGGCACGATCTCGCGGCACTGGTCGAGCGCGACCTGCGCGCGGCCGGATGGGCGTCGGGGGAGCACCCGCTCTGGATCGAGTCGTTCGAGCAGACCGTCCTGGCGGAGCTGCGCGGGCGCGGCGTCCGCGGGAGGTTCGTGTACCTGCTGGAGGCGACCGGTGCGCCGGCGGATCTCGTCGCGCGGGACGGCGCCGACGCGCAGACCTATGCGGAGGCGCTCGCCCCGGAGGGGCTCGACCGGCTGGCCGGCGAGGTCGACGGCATCAGCGTGGACAAGGCGATCCTGCTGCGCGACCACGGAGCGGACCTGGTCCGGGCGGCGCACGCACGCGGGCTGGACGTGTTCACCTGGACCTGTCGTCCGGAGAACGCGTTCCTCGACCGCCGCTTCCGCCGGGGAGCGCGCAAGGCCGCGTTCGGCGACTACCGGGCGGAGTGGGAGTCGATCGCGGCGACCGGCGTGGACGGGGTCTTCGTCGACCATCCGGACCTGGGCGCCGCGGTGCTCCGCTGACACCCTCCGCGCCGGAGTCGATGTCCGCTGCTCGACCTAGACTGGGAAGGTCATGAGCGAAGCCCCCTCTCCCGTCATCCTCCCGCCCGGAACCGCCCCTCGAACGGGTGCGGGACCGTCCGCGGGAGCCCCCGCGGACGACCTGCTCGCGGGCCTCAACCCGCAGCAGCTCGACGCGGTCACCTACCGCGGGCAGGCCCTGCTCATCGTGGCGGGTGCGGGGTCGGGTAAGACGAGCGTGCTGACCCGGCGCATCGCGCTGCTGCTGCGTCAGCGGGAGGCCTGGCCGAGCCAGATCCTCGCGATCACCTTCACCAACAAGGCCGCGGGCGAGATGCGCGAGCGCGTCGCACAGCTCGTCGGAGACACGGCCCGCGGCATGTGGATCTCGACGTTCCACTCGGCCTGCGTGCGCATCCTGCGTCGCGAGGCCGAGCAGTTCGGGTTCACCAAGTCGTTCACGATCTACGACTCCGGCGACTCGCGCGCGCTCATCAAGAGGCTCGTCAAGGAGCACGAGGCCGACGCGTTCGGCTACACCCCGGCCGCGATGCAGTCGCGCATCTCGAAGCTCAAGAACGAGTTGCAGGATGCCGAGTCCTTCGCCCGGCAGGCGAACATGTCGGATCCGGCGGAGCGCGTGTTCGCGGAGGTGTTCGCCGACTACCAGCGTCAGCTGCAGAAGGCCAACGCCTTCGACTTCGACGACCTGATCGGGCAGACCGTCTACCTGTTCCGCGCGTTCCCGCAGGTGGCCGACGTCTACCGGCGCCGCTTCCGCCACATCCTCGTCGACGAGTACCAGGACACCAACGCCGCGCAGTACGCGCTCATCCACGAGCTCACCCGCCCGGTGCAGGGGAGCGCGCCCGAGCCGTATGCCTCGAACGGCATGATGATCTTCGAGCCGGATCCGCAGGAGGCCGCCGGCGCCGAACCGGGCGCCGCCCTCACCGTGGTCGGCGACTCCGACCAGTCCATCTACGCGTTCCGCGGCGCCGACATCCGCAACATCAGCGAGTTCGAGCGCGACTTTCCGGGCGCCAAGGTGGTGCTGCTCGAGCAGAACTACCGCTCGACGCAGAACATCCTCTCCGCCGCGAACGCCGTGATCAGCAACAACTTCGACCGCAAGGAGAAGAAGCTCTGGAGCGACAAGGGATCCGGTGACGCGATCGTCGGGTTCACCGGCTACTCGCAGCACGACGAGGCCCAGTTCGTCGCGGACGAGGTCGAGGCGCTGCGTCGGGCGGGCATGCCGTATGGGGAGATGGCGGTGTTCTACCGCACCAACTCGCAGTCGCGTGCACTCGAGGAGATCCTCATCCGCTCCGCCGTGCCCTACAAGATCATGGGCGGCACCAAGTTCTACGAGCGCGCCGAGATCAAGGACGCCCTCGCCTACCTCGTCGCGGTCGCGAACCCCGCCGACGAGATGGCGGTACGGCGGATCCTGAACAAGCCGCGCCGCGGGATCGGAGACGTGACGGAGACGTCGATCGCGCGATTCGCGGAGGAGCACGGGCTGAGCTTCCGCGATGCCCTCGCGCACCCGACCCAGCTCGGCGTCGGGCCGAAGATCCAGGGCGCGATCGCGCAGCTGGACGCCGTGCTGCGCGAGGCGACCGAGATCATGCTGCCGGCCAGCGGCGAGATCGCACCGCCCACCGCGGTCGCGGAGGGCCTCACGGTGCTGCTGCAGAAGAGCGGATACCTGGACGCGCTGCGCGCGAGCCGCGACCCGCAGGACGAGGCCCGTCTGGAGAACCTCGACGAGCTCATCGCGGTGACCCGCGACTTCGCCCGGAACAATCCCGAGGGCACGATCGCCGACTTCCTCACCGAGGTCGCGCTCGTCTCGGACGCCGACGACCTCGACGACGAGTCCGGGGTGGTCTCGCTCATGACGATGCACACGGCGAAGGGTCTCGAGTTCGACGCCGTGTTCGTGACGGGCGTCGAAGAGGATCTCATCCCGCACCGGATCTCGGCGAACGAGCCGGGCGGTCCGCAGGAGGAGCGGCGCCTCTTCTACGTCGGCATCACCCGGGCCCGCAAGCGCCTGCACCTGTCGCTGGCGATGACCCGCGCCCAGTTCGGCGAGGTGTCGGTCGCGATGCCGAGCCGGTTCCTGCAGGAGATCCCGGGCGACCTCATCGACTGGCGGCAGTCGCCGGGCGACGTGAACTCCCGCGGCGGCACGCAGTCCCGAGCCCTCAACGCCCGCCGGCCGGGCGGCTTCGGCGGTTCCGGCAGCGGCTCCGGCGACCGGTTCGCCGCGCGGGCGCTGCCGAAGCGCGAGGGCCTCACGCCCCTGTCCACGGCGATGGACAAGTTCCCGAACCGGGTGACGGCGAAGGTGCGCGACAACGGCGATCTCGAGCTGAACGCCGGCGACCGGATCCGCCACGACGACTTCGGTGAGGGGCGGGTCGAGGCGATCACGGGCGAGGGGGCCAAGCGGATCGCGCATGTGCGCTTCGATTCCGCAGGTCAGAAGAAGCTGCTCGTCAAGATCGCGCCGATCCAGAAGCTCTGACGCGAAGGGCGCGGTTAGGCTGGGGCAATGGGTCTTTTCTCGCGCCGTAGCAAGCAGGACGATGCCGTCACGCCGGAGTCCGCTCCTGCCACCGCCGAGGAGGCCGCCGACGCCGACCGGGCATCGGTCTCCGTCGCCGAGGGCGGCGCCGGCGCGGCCGACGCCGATGTGCCGGTCGTGAACATCGCGGTGCAGGCCTTCCGCGGGCTGGGCTCGCCGTCCGGCCCCGTCGTCGACGCGCCGACCGAGGCGCCCGAGCCCGGTCATGACCTGATCGACCCCGTCGTGGACGAGGCGCCCGTGCCGCCTGCTCAGGCGCAGGCTCCTTCCGGGCGCCCGCCGCTCCCGCTGGCTCCGGCGGATCCGCCGGAGCCGACCGAGTCGATCCCCGGAATGCCCGACAACGTGCTGCTGCGCGAGGCGCTCGCCATGCTCGGCGACGACGCGAGCCAGGCGGAGCTGCTCGGCGTGCTCCGCCAGTCGCTGCAGGGCAACCTCTTCCTGCGCGTGAGCGGCGATGCCGGCGAGCAGATCAAGGAGGGCCGGCCGCTCGCCGTCGCCGTCGTCAACGACGGCGAGAACTCCTTCATGCTCGCTTTCAGCTCGGCCGCCGCCGTGCGCGACTCCGTGCAGCAGGGCGATGAGGACCCGTCGGAGACTTCCGCCGTGGTGCAGCCCGTTCAGGCCGTCTACCAGAACGTGATCGAGGGACCTTTCGCCGGGCTCATCATCGACAACGCCTCCGAGCCGCACCGTGTCGTGTTCCCGTCGGAGATCCTGCAGAAGGCGCTGGAGGAGGCGGATCCGACCTTCGCGGTCAAGGCCCTGCTCGCGGCGCCCCGTGCGGCGGACTCCGAGGCCCGTGTGGCCGAGGCGCTGACCACGGCCCGGCTCTGGGTGGCGGTCAGCGATGTCGACGGCGACGGCCAGTACGGCGTGGCGGAGGCGCACACGGCCGAGGGGGCACGCTACCTGCAGCTGTTCAGCCACCCGCTCGAGGTCATCGCGCTCGGCCGCGGCGACCAGCCCCTGCCCTTCACCGCCGAGCAGATCGGCGCCGTGCTCGTTCAGCAGCCCGAGATGAGCGGCGTGCTGGTCGACGCCGCGGGCCCCGCGATCGCGGTCGGCCGGGGCGCCCTCGGTCCTGTGATCGCGCTCGCTCCCGCTGCGGAGGAATCGGCCGAGTAGGCCGTCGGTCCCGCCCGGAGCCGGCCGAGGAGGCCGTCGGTCCGACGCGGAATCGGCCGAGGAAGCCGTCGGTCCGGCGCGGAATCGGCCCGGCGGAGCCCCGTCGAGTGGCTCTGGGAGGGCATCCTCAAGGGCACCCTCAAGGATCCGTGAAGCGAACCTCAAGAACATGTGAACGCTCTTGCATGCCAGTATTCCGAAATGAAGGATGAGGTCAACAACCCCGACCACGAGGACGATCATGACCAGCACAGCTCCTTCATCCACCCGCACACGTCGCAAGGTTCTCGCCGTCCTCGCCGGAGGCCTCGTCCTCGGCGTGGGCGCCGCGATCACCCTCGCGGCCTGGAACGACTCCGAGTTCGCGACCGGCACGTTCACCGCCGGCTCCTTCAACCTGCAGGGGTCCACGGACGGCACCACCTACGGCGAGCACACGACCGCTCCCGGCGCTCCGCTGACGTTCAGCGCCAACTTCGGCAACCTCACGCCCGGTGACAGCGTCTACGCGTCGTACTGGCTGCAGCTCGACAAGAACACGACCAGCCCGGCGACCGTCACGCCCGCGCTCGACGCCACGTCCGGCACGGGCAGCAACGCATCGGCCATCTCGTACAAGGTCTACACGGTGCCCAGCGCGACCGCGTGCGACGCGAACGTGGCCACGACCGGCACCCTGATCCTCTCCGGCGCGAACCTCAGCACCGCCACCGGTGCGACGACCTTCTCTCTGGCCAAGGGCACCCCGCCGACCACCGCCGGCGCCGCGCAGAAGCTGTGCTTCGTCGCGACCGCCGGAACCCAGGCGGTCCTGCAGCAGGGACAGAGCGGAACGGCCGTCTGGAAGTTCACCGCGACCTCGAACTGAGGACGTCATGATGCGAGCCCACCGAGGGAGGCGAGCAGCGCCGCGCGCTGAGGTGCGAAGGATCCGTCTGCTGCGGATCCGGGCGCTGCTCGTCGGCGGGCTCGTGCTCGGCACGGGAGCGACATCCACCCTGGCGAGCTGGAACGACGGCGAGTACGCCACCGGTTCGTTCACGGCCGCCCGATTCGGCATCGAGGGCAAGCTGCCCGCCGAGACCGACTACGGCAAGCACACCGGTTCCAATGCGGCAGTGCTGGGGTTCACCCCCGCCGTGACCGGTCTGTATCCCGGGGTCACCGGGTATGCGGCGTTCTCGGTGCGGGCCACCAGCGGATCGATCGCCGGCTCGGTCCGGCTCACCGCCGGAACGCCGACCGGCACGCTCACCGAACTCCGCTACGGCGTGCGGACGGTGGGCAGCGCATCGGCGTGCAACGCCTCCGGCTACTCCGGCGGGACCTCCGTGATCCCGGACAACTCGACCTTGGACACGTCGGCCGCCGTCGCGCAGACGCTGGCCGCCGACCGCACCCCGGTGTACTACTGCTTCGCGATCTCGTTGCCCGTGGGGGCCTCGAACGGGATGCAGTCCCAGTCGAGGGCGCAGTCGTGGCAGTTCGTCGCGATCTCCGGCTGAGCCGGGCGCACGCGGCGGCGGCACCGAAGGATCCACGTGATCGCGATCCGCTCGCCGCGGACCACACAGAGAGAAGGACGGCATGACCGAGACGACGCAGCCCCTCACCCGCCGTGCCGCGCGCGAGAACGCGGCGGCAGACGGCACCCGCGGCGAGCACGCCGAGACTCCCCGCACGACAGCGGCGGAGTCCCGTGACGAGCGACCGGCCGCGGAGGGCGGACGGTCGCGCCGCACCTCTCTTCGAGGTGTGCTCGGCGAGGTCCTGCTCTGGGTCCTGGCCCTGGCGGGGCTCGTCTGCATCGTGCTGGTGGTCCTCGCGTTCACCGCGCACATCACGCTCATCATGTTCCGCACCGGCTCGATGGCCCCCACGATCCCCGCCGGATCCGTCGCTATCGTGCAGCAGATCCCCGCGTCGCAGGTGCACGTCGGAGACGTGGTCACCGTGGACCGCCCCGGCGAGCTCCCCATCACGCACCGGGTGCGCGTGGTCGCGGACGGCGCGCAGCCCGGCGAGCGCCTCCTCACGCTGCGCGGCGACGCGAACGCGCACGACGACCTGGCGCCGTATCCGGTCTCGACCGTGCGGATCGTGCGCTTCTCGGTCCCCGGGGTCGCCCCCGTGATCGTCGCGTTCAGCAACCCGCTCGTGCTCGGCGGGATCACGGTCGGCGTCGCCGGCCTGGTGATCTGGGCGTTCTGGCCGCGCGGCCGCCGCCCGCAGGGACAGGAGGGCTCGGATGAGGGAGACGGCGGTCCGGCGGACCGTCCCGCGGACGCGGGGCCGCGTCGCCGGGGCGCAGGAACGGAGAACCGTGTATCGCCCTGACCGCGGCCCCGCCGGGATCCTCACCGCCCTGGCGGCGTCCGCGGTGCTGCTCATCGCCGCGATGCCGGCAGCAGACGCCGCGCCGACGACCGAGACCGTCCAGGGCCGGTACGTGCGCATCGTGTCGAGCGCCGACTGGGATGCCGCAGCGGCGATGGGACCGGGTGCCAGCGTGCGCTGGGACCTCGTGGTGAGTGCGGCCGCGCCGGAGCCCGGCACGCTGCGGCTCGGGCTCAGCGCCACCGGGGACGCCTCGATCACCGTCGACGCGCGGCTCTGCCCCACGGCGTGGCAGGGCGAGACGTGCACTGAGGGGGAGCGCCTGCTGCGTTCCGCGTGGACCGTCCCGCGCGACGGCCGGACGGTCGCGCTCGACGAGATCCCCGCCGACGCGGTCGCGCATCTCCGGCTGGATGTGCGCCTCGATGCGCGGGAGGACCCGGCGGTCACGCAGCTCCGCGTGCAGGCGGAGGGGTTCGGCGACCGGATCCAGACCGGTCCGACGCCGGCCCTCCCCGCGACCGGGGGATCCGTGCCGGTCGTGGCGATCGCCGGCGGGGCCGCGCTGCTCGTCGCGGCGGCCGTGCTCCTGCTCGTCGGCCGACGACGCCGCGGCGGCGAGGACTCATGAGCGTCGCCGAGCGCGGTCCGCGCCGTCGCGTCGCGATCGCCCTGCTCGCGATCGGGGCCTGTGCGGCGCTGCTCGCGTGGCCCCGGCCGGCCCTGACGGACGCGGCGTACACGGATGCCGAGTACGTCGCGAGCGGCACCATCTCTGCCGGGTCGCTCTCGAATCCGACGAACATGACGTGCACTCCGATGAAGGCCCTCGGGATCATCACCGGAGTGACGGTCACGTGGCAGTCGGCGTATCCGCTGACGCCGACGACGGTTCCGACCTCGAAGCTCACCGCCAACCCGTCGAGCTACGTGAGCACGATCAGCTCCTCCGGGACGGGCCCGTTCACCTACACGATGACTCTCAACGAGGGGCTGCTCGGCGGCATCCTCGGCAACGCGCTCGGCAGCACGGTCACCTTCACCGTCGTCAATCAGGCGGGGACGAACTGGCAGTCGGCGAGCATCACCAAGACCTTGACGACGGGCGCGCTCGGGTTGAACCCCAAGTGCACGTGATCGGCCTGGTCCCGGCGCGAGCGCGTCACTCCGCGAGGGCGAGGGCGCGGAACATGTCGCGCTCGCGCAGCGCGTCCCGTTTGCTCGGCGCGGCCGGCGCGGGACGCGGAGGCGCCTGGCCCGTCGTGCGGTGGTAGAGCTCGTCGATCAGGCGCGTGGCGAGGCCGACCAGGCGCCCGATCTCGCGGTCGTCGCGGTCGATCCACACCGACTTGGGCTCGTCGTGGATGGGGCGGAAGTCGTCGTGCTCCTCCCACACGAACAGCGTGCGCTCGGCGCCGAGCACATGCTGCTGCCACCACACCTGTCGCAGGTAGGTGCGGGGGATGGAGCGCCACGACTTGTTGGTGGTCTTGATCTCCGCGAGCAGCACGCGGCCGCCCGGCTCCTGCACGATGCCGTCGGGGGTAGCCAGGTGGCGCTTCTCGACCTCGGCGCAGAACAGGGCCGACGAGGGCAGGATGCCGTGGGTCGCGGCGACCCAGGCGGCGATCTCCGGCTCGCGACGCCGGCCGTGGTCGGTGTAGACGTTGCCGCCGAAGCGGGGTCCCGCGCCGAGCTTGGCGTCGGCCGCGCGGGCGATCGAGGTCTCGCTGGTGAGCCCGGCGACGTCGGTCGCGGTGATCCCGCGGGCCCGCGCGCGCAGCCACGCCACCCGGTCGCGCGAGTCGGCGACGATGCGCGCTTCGAGTTCCGGGGTCACCCACCGAGGCTACCTCCGGCCGCCGACTCCGGCGCCCTGGCACGCCGCGGGGACGGAGTCCGCGTCCGCCGGTAACGCCCGGCGCCGAGTGCACGGTCGGTTGCCGAGCGCACGGGTCGTTCGCGCGAAGTTCCCGTGCAGTCGGCGGGTTCCCGTGCGGTCGCGGCCGACGACGCCGGGTGGCCCTTCGTTCCGCACAACGGGCGAACCCGCCGGGTCCCGCACCTTTCGCGTGAGGCGCCCTCCACGATGCCCCGGCACGGCGCCAGCATCAGGCATGATCTCGTTCGATTCTCTTCCGGCTCATCCGGATCCGCTCGTCGGCGCCTCGCATCCGCCCCTCGAGCACGAGGTGCGCTCGCGCGACGATCTGATCCTGAACGGGTGGACGGATCGGCGCCTCGCGGCTGCCGTTGCGCGAGGCGAGCTCTTCCACCTCCGGCGCGGCTGGTACATCGACGGCGCAGAACGTGCGGCGCTCCACCCCGAGGAGCGTCATCGGGCGCACGTCATCGCGGTCGCGCGGGACAGCACCGGGGGTGCGGTCATGTCGCACACGTCCGCCGCCGTGCTTTGGCGGCTGCCGCTGCACCGGATCCGCTGCGCGGCCGTGCACATGACGATGCCCGCCGCCCGGCGGGTGTCGAGCAGCCCCGACGTACGGCGGCATGCGGGGCCGTTGCCCGCCGCCGATGTCGTGATCGTCGACGGGATCCGATGCACCTCGCTGTCACGCACGGTGTTCGATCTCCTGTGCGTCCTGCCTCGGGAAGCGGCCGTGTCGGTCGCGGATGCCGCGGAGCGTCAGATGGCGCGGCGCCTGCGCGAGTGGGATCTGGATGCGGTCGCGGCCTGGCGCCTCGAGCTCGGCCGACGCCTTGCCGAGGCCGACGGGAGGAGGGGCGTCCGTCAGGCGCGATGGGTCGCGGCGTTCGCGGACGGACGGGCGCAGCTTCCCGGTGAGAGCGTCAGCCGACTGCAGCTGCATCGGCTCGGGTTCGCGGCGCCCGAGCTCCAGGTTCCGGTGGCGGGACCGGACGGGCGGACCTTCTTCGTGGACTTCGAGCTCGGCGATGTGCGCTGCTTCGGTGAGTTCGACGGCAAGGAGAAGTACTTCGACGAGGCGATGCGCTCGGGGCGCACCGTGGAGCAGGTGATCTTCGACGAGAAGCGCCGGGAGGACTGGATCCGCGGTGCCTCGCAGAACCGTTTCGCCCGCTGGGGGATGGAGCACATCGGCACACCGGCCGCCCTCGGCCGCCGACTCGCCTCGTTCGGCGTGCGTCCGCCGGATGCCGGTGCGCAGGGTCGCCGATGATGCCCCGCGCCGAGTGCACGGGTGGTTGCCGAGTGCACGGGCTGTTCGCGCGAAGTTCCCGTGCAGTCGGCGGGTTCCCGTGCGCTCGCGGCGAGAGCGGGCGACGCGGCGGCGAGAGCGGCGCCGATTTGGGGGAGCGGCGCAGATGCCGTAGTCTGGGACCAACCGAAGACCGCTGGTCATCGTCGTGTGCGCGAGCACGAGACGATCGAAGCACTGCCGGATCCTGGATCCGAACAGCAGAGGCCCGCGCAGGTGACACGAACGAACTCCAGATCCTGGACCACGCTCCGTGCGCTTGCGCCGGAGCGTTTTTGTTTGCCTGCAGAGCGCGGCGGTCGAGGCCGGTGCTCCACCGCCGTGGAGCATCCCGTACTCATCAAGGAGTGACCATGGCGCAGAAGGATGCATCGGTCGCCGAGCTCACGAAGAATTTCGAGAACTCGAACGCCGTCCTGCTGACCGAGTACCGCGGTCTGACGGTTGCCCAGCTCAAGCAGCTGCGCAACAACATCCGTCAGGACGCGAACTACGCCGTGGTGAAGAACACGCTGACCAAGATCGCCGCGAACAACGCGGGGATCACGGCGCTGGACGACGACCTCAAGGGTCCGTCGGCCGTCGCGTTCGTGCACGGCGACTTCGTCGCCACCGCCAAGGCTCTGCGTGACTTCGCCAAGGCCAACCCGCTTCTCGTGATCAAGGGCGGCATCTTCGAGGGCAACGCCCTGAGTGCCGACGAGGTCAACAAGTACGCCTCCCTGGAGAGCCGCGAGGTTCTGCTGGCGAAGGCTGCGGGCATGATGAAGGCGACGATGGGCAAGGCCGCGGCCACCATCGATGCTCTTCGCGAGAAGCTGGAGACCGCCGAGGCCGCCTGAGCCTCCAGGTCTTCACCCCCCAAACCCCCATCTATCTAGGAGATACATCATGGCGAAGCTCACCACCGAGGAGCTGCTCGACCAGTTCGCTGGTCTGACCCTTGTCGAGCTCAGCGAGTTCGTGAAGGCGTTCGAGGAGAAGTTCGACGTCACCGCTGCCGCTCCCGTCGCCGTCGCCGGCGCTGCGGGTGGCGCTGCCGGCGCCGAGGCCGAGGAGGAGAAGGACTCGTTCGACGTCATCCTCGAGGCCGCCGGTGACAAGAAGATCCAGGTCATCAAGGTCGTCCGCGAGCTCACCTCGCTCGGCCTCGGCGAGGCCAAGGCCGTCGTCGACGGTGCCCCGAAGGCCGTCCTCGAGGGCGCCAACAAGGAGGCCGCCGAGAAGGCCAAGGCTTCCCTGGAGGAGGCCGGCGCTACGGTCACCCTCAAGTGAGTCGAGGCGGGTCAATGCTGCGAAGCAGCGTTGACCCGCCTGCGACTCAGGTTGAGCGAGGACGCGCGTAGCGCGCCCGAGACGAAACCTGCGTCAGAGACGCTGCGAAGGCCCCGGGTTCTCCCGGGGCCTTCGTGCGTCAGCGGGCTGTCTCCGCTCGCGGCGGGGCCGTCGACTGGCGGGCCACGAGGGTCGCGGGGGAGGCCACGTGCTCGAGTGCGGCCTCGGGATCCTGCATCCGCGCGCGCAGCAGGCGCACCGCCTCGACGCCCTGCTCCCGGGGGTTCTGCCGGATGGTGGTCAGACTGAACATCTCGGCGTAGCGGTGGTCGTCGATGCCGGTCACGCTGAGTTCGCTGGGCACGCCGATGCCGAGCCGCTGCGCCGCGATGATCGCCCCCACGGCCGCCTCGTCGCACACCGCCGCGATCGCCGTGGGGCGGCTGCGCCGGTCGGCGAGGAGGGCTGCGGCGGTGGCGAACGCCTCGGGGATCGTGGACTGCGTGGGCACGGCCCTGATGTGTTCCTCCAGGCCCGCGGCGATCATCGCCTGCCGGTAGCCGTCGAGCCGCTTGCGCTCCCCGAAGCTGAACTGGTCGGCATCCGGCTCGTCCCCGAGGAACGCGATGTTCTCGTGGCCGAGGTCGATCAGGTGCTCCGTCGCCACGCGCGCGGCCACCACGTCGTCGATCGAGACGGTGTCGGCGCCCTGGGTGAAGGGACCGACGGACACGAGCGGCAGTCCGATCCCCGCGAGCCGTTCCAGCTCATGCGCGCCGGGCTGCAGGCACACGGCGATGATGCCGTCGAAGCGGCGGCCCGCCAGGGCGTGATCCAGCATGCGGGCGCGTTCGGCGCTGCCCTCGGCCGCTCCATACAGGGCGAGGTCGAGTCCGTCGTCGATGAGGGCCTGCTGGAGACCCGCGAGCAGCTCGGCGAAGTACCAGCGGTCGGCCATGGGCATGATGACGCCGATGGTCGAGGTGCGCCCCGTGGCGAGGCTCGATGCGCTGGAGTGCGCGGCGTAGGCCAGCTCGCGGGCGGCGCGCTCCACGCGCTCCCGGGTCTCGGCGGAGACGTAGCCGTTGCCGCTGAGCGCGCGACTGGCAGTGGACTTCGCCACGCCCGCGCGCAGTGCGACATCGATGATCCCGGTCACGGCGCATCCTCCTCGAAACGGATGCCCTCACCATAGCGATATCCCAGCTTCTATGGAACCGGTTTCTTCCATCGGTTTCACTGGAATCACTGCGCAAACGCCTGGTTATCCAGTTGTGATCGAATCCGCATTGCGGAAGTAACGGAGAGCCCACTAGTGTCGCCTGGAAGCGGTTCCTGAAGGAGCCCCCAGTGCTGGGGAAATCCACCCCGCGAATTCGAAGGAGAAAACGTATGGGAATGTCTCAGCGACGTCGCCTGATCGCGCCTCTGGCGTTGCTTGCGGTGTCCGGACTCGCGCTCGCGGGATGTGCCGAAGGCGGCTCGTCCGGGGGCGGGGACTCGTCCGGCAAGGGTGAGACCGTCAAGATCTCCGGCGGCATCACGGGATCCGAGGCGGATCTGCTGAACAAGTCCTTCGACCAGTTCACCAAGGACACCGGGATCAAGGTCGTCTACACGGGCGACAAGGGCTTCGAGGGCAACATCGTCACCAAGGTGTCCGGCGGCAGCGCCCCCGACATCGCGATCGTGCCGCAGCCGGGTCTGCTGAAGAGCCTCGTCGGCACCGGTCAGGTCAAGGAGGCCCCCTCCGAGGTCTCGGCGAACGTCGACAAGAACTGGTCCAAGGACTGGAAGACCTACGGCACGATCGACGGCAAGTTCTACGCCGCTCCGATGCTGGCCAACGTCAAGGGCTACGTCTGGTACTCGCCCGCCAAGTTCAAGGAGCTCGGCGTCGAGGTGCCGAAGACCTGGGACGACCTGCTGGCGCTCACCAAGACGCTCCAGGAGAAGAGCGGCGCCGCACCGTGGTGCGCGGGCTTCGCCTCGGGCGACGCCTCCGGCTGGCCCGGCACCGACTGGATCGAGGACCTGGTCCTCCGCCAGAGCGGCACCGACGTCTACGACAAGTGGGTCGCGGGCGACGTGAAGTTCACCGACCCGCAGATCAAGCAGGCCTTCGACGCCCTCGGCACGATCCTGCTCGACCCGAAGTACGTCAACGCCGGCTTCGGCGACGTGAAGAGCATCAACTCGACCGCCTTCGCCGACGTCGCGGCCAAGGTCGCCGACGGCACCTGCCTCATGACGCACCAGGCCTCGTTCCTCTCGTCGAACTTCCTCGACGTGAAGACCAAGGACGGCAAGGCGCCGACCGTGGCGCCCGACGGCGACGTGTACGCGTTCGTGCTTCCCGGCATGAAGGAAGGCGAGACCACCATCGAGGGCGGCGGCGAGTTCGTCGCGGGCTTCAGCGACAACACCGCGACCAAGAAGGTCCTGGAGTTCATGTCCTCGCCCGAGTTCGCGAACGCCCGCGTGAAGCTGGGCGGCGTCATCTCCGCCAACAAGAACGCGGACGCCTCGCTCGCCTCCAGCGAGTTCCTTCAGGACGCGATGAAGACGCTGCAGGATCCGAAGACCACGCTGCGTTTCGACGCGAGCGACCTGATGCCGGCCACCGTCGGCTCCGGCTCGTTCTGGAAGGGCATGGTCAGCTGGATCGACGGCAAGCCGACCGATCAGGTGCTGAGCGACATCCAGGCCGGTTACAAGAACTAGCCTGAGCAGCACCCCCGTAGGGCTGCGGGGCTCGTCCGCATCATCGCGGACGGCCCCGCAGTCGTCATCGGGCAGATTCCTGACAGAGTTCATCGTCGAACCCGGAAGGGGCTCCACATGTCGCAGACCACAGCGACCGAGACCGCGAGATCCGATCGCAAGACCGAGTCCGTGCGCTCCGGCCGCACCACCGCTTCCCGATCCGTCACGGTCGGCGCCTACATCGTCGGCGCGATCCTGATCATCGGGATCTTCATCGCTCTCATCGCCGGCGGTCCGGCGGAGAGCCCGAAGCCGACCTCGCTCGGCTTCTCCCTGAACAGATTCTTCGTCTGGCTCGGCGGTCTGAACCCGCTGCTGCAGATCCCCTTGGTGCTGGTCGTCTTCGGCATCGTGGCCGGGGTGCTGCTGGTGCTCATCGAGTACGCGCCGAGGCACGGCAAGGGCTATTTCTGGCTGCGTCTCGTGGCCTGTTTCGCCATTCCGGTGCTGGCGTTCATGATGCTGCGTCCGTATCAGAACGCGGTCGTGTACGTCATGATCATCGCCCTGGTCGCCGGCGGCCTGCTGTTCTTCGCCGACTACCGTGCGCGCGAGGGATCCGGCTACCTGTTCCAGCTCACGCTGTTCATGGCCCCGGCCACCCTGCTGCTGATCATCGGCCTCATCTACCCGGCCGTCTCGACGATCATCCAGTCCTTCTTCGACAAGACGGGCAAGGACTTCGTCGCCCTCGAGAACTACCAGTGGGTGTTCACGAACCCGGAGGGGTTCTGGTCCGTGATCAACACGCTGATCTGGGCGCTCATCGCCCCGATCGTGTCGACGATCTTCGGGCTCGCGTACGCGGTGTTCATCGACCGCGCGCGGGGCGAGAAGATCCTGAAGGTGTTCGTGTTCATGCCCGTCGCGATCTCGTTCGTCGGCGCCGGCATCATCTGGAAGTTCATCTACGACTTCCGGCAGGGCGACCAGATCGGCCTGCTGAACGCGATCGTGACGCTGTTCGGCGGCAAGCCGGTCTCCTGGCTCGACACGACCCCGCTCGTCAACACCGTCTGCCTGCTCATCGTCTTCATCTGGACGCAGACCGGGTTCGCGATGGTGATCCTGTCGGCGGCGATCAAGGCGGTTCCGACCGAGCAGATCGAGGCGGCGTCCCTGGACGGCGCGAACGCCTGGGAGAGGTTCCGCAACGTCACGGTTCCGGGGATCCGCTCCTCCCTGATCGTGGTGCTCACCACGATCACCATCGCCTCGCTGAAGGTCTACGACATCGTCGCCGTGATGACCGGCGGCCGGGCGAACAGCACCGTGCTCGGCTTCGAGATGGTCAACCAGCAGCAGCGCTTCCAGAGCTACGGGCACTCCTCGGCGCTGGCCGTCGTGCTGTTCCTGTTCGTGCTGCCGCTGATCATCTACAACGCCCGGCAGATGGCCAAGCAGAGGGAGATCCGCTGATGAGTGCGACGCAGGCAGTCGTCACCGACAACCGCAGCGCGCGCCAGGTCGCACGCGACACCCGCCGCAACGAGGCCACCGCGCAGAAGCGGCTCACGTCGCGCGGCGCCACGATCGCGGCGGTGATCATCGCGATCTTCTGGACCATCCCCACGCTGGGGCTCTTCGTGACGTCGTTCCGCCCCGGAGCCGACTCGAACAGCACCGGCTGGTGGACCGTGTTCGTGAACCCGTCGTTCACGCTGAGCAACTATGCCGACGCGCTGAACTCGGGAGGCACCGCGCTGACGCTCGGGGCCTCGTTCGTGAACTCGCTCGCGATCACGATCCCGGCCACGGTGATCCCGATCTTCATCGCATCGCTCGCGGCCTACGGCTTCGCGTGGATGAACTTCAAGGGCAAGAACCTCGTGTTCGTGCTCGTGTTCGCGCTGCAGATCGTGCCCATCCAGATGGCCCTGGTGCCGCTGCTGTCGCTGTTCTCCCGCGGGCTCACGCTGTTCGGCACGCAGATCTTCCCCGGCTTCACCCTGCGCGATGTGGACCACAGCTTCGCCACGGTGTGGATCGCGCACGCGATCTTCGCGATGCCGCTGGCGATCTTCATGCTGCACAACTTCATCTCGGAGATCCCCGGTGAGGTCGTCGAGGCGGCCCGCGTGGACGGCGCCGGGCACGGGCAGATCTTCTTCCGGATCATCCTGCCGCTCGCGATGCCGGCCATCGCGTCGTTCGCGATCTTCCAGTTCCTGTGGGTCTGGAACGACCTGCTGGTGGCGACGATCTTCGCGCCGGAATCGTCACTGCCGCTGACCCAGACGCTGAACTCGCTGTCCGGCACCTGGGGCAATCAGTGGTACCTGCAGTCGGCGGGAACGTTCATCTCGATCATCGTCCCGCTGATCGTGTTCTTCGCCCTGCACCGCTTCTTCGTGCGCGGTCTGCTGGCCGGCGCGACGAAGGGCTGATCACCGCACCATCGCCGAGGCCGGTGCCCGCACGTCGCGGGCGCCGGCCTCGTCCGTGCCACCCGCGTCCGGGATCCGGCCTTTCGGCGGGCTCTCGGAACGGCCGGCGCGGTTCCGGGAGCGGATCGGGGGAGAATGGGCGGATGACGCGTCGGCTGGCTCTCGTCCTCGGTCTCGTCGGGGTCGCGGTGACCCTGGCGACGGCGGTCGTCCTGGCGACCGCACCGGGCCTGATCGTCTCGCTCGACGACGCCTGGAACCTCGAGATGGTCGAGTGGCGCAACCCCGCGCTGACCGGCTGGGCGCTGGTCATGAACGTGCTCGGAGGGGGCTGGGTCGCGACGATCCTCACCCCGCTCCTGATCGCGCTCGTCGCGTGGATCGTGCGCGGCTGGCGCGGCGCCGTGTTCGCGATCGCGGCCTTCGCGTTCAGCGCCGGGATCGTCCAGCTCGTGAAGAGGGCGCTGGGTCGGGACCGGCCGCAGGATCTGCTGATCGCCTCGGATTTCGGATCCTTCCCCTCCGGGCACACCTCGAATGCCGCGACGCTCGCCGTGGTGCTCTGGTTCCTGTTCCCGTCGCTGTGGGTCGCGATCGGCGGCGCCCTCTGGGCGGTCGCGATGGGCTTCTCCCGCACCGTGCTCAGCGTGCACTGGTTCAGCGACACGGTCGGCGGCGCGCTGATCGGCGCGGGCGCGGCCCTGCTCCTCGCGGCCGCGCTGTGGCGCTGGGTCCGCCTGCCGTCGATGCTCCAGGCGGGAGACGGCCGGAGCGCGGATCCGCCTCGCTAGGCTGAGAGGATCCGCTGGTCTCCGGGCGCCGCAGCGCGTCCGGGACGCCGATCGAAGGGCACTCCGTGGCACGCATCCGACCGTTCCGCTCCGACGACGTCGTCGGGCTGTACGACGTGTGCGTGAAGACCGCAGACGTGGGCGCCGACGCCACCGGCATGCTCGAGGACGACGCCCTCTGGGGCGACCTCTTCGCGGTGCCCTACGCGCGCCGCGATCCCGGGCTGTGCTGGGTGGTCGAGTCCGACGACGCGCGGGTGATCGGGTACGTGGTCGCCACGGACGACACGAACGCCTTCGCCGGTTGGTTCCGCGACGAGTGGTGGCCGTCGCGCCGCGACCGCTACCGCCGCTCCGGTGCGCAGGAGCCCACCGCTCAGGACCGCTTCATCGCGTACGGCGACCGGCAGGCGCCGAGTGACGACGCGATCGTGCGGGAGTACCCCGCGCACCTCCACATCGACCTGCTGCCGGAGACCCAGGGGCAGGGGCTCGGCCGCCGGCTCATCGACACCCTGCTCGCCGAGCTCGGACGTCGGGGCGTGCCCGGGCTGCACCTCGGGATGAACGCCGACAACCATTCGGCCGGCGCCTTCTACGAACGGCTCGGCTTCACCGAGCTCGCCTCGGGCGAGGGCAGCACCACCTACGGGATCCGGATCCCCTCGGCCTGACGCGGTGCGTGTCGTCCGACCCGGACCGGTCGCCTGACGAAGGCGGCCGCCCCGAGGCGCGTCCGGCTCATGACGAAGGCCCCGCCTCCCCAGCGGCTTTCTTGGGGAGTCGGGGCCTTCGATCTGGCGGTGACGGCGGGATTCGAACCCGCGGTTGCTTGCACAACACACGCTTTCCAAGCGTGCTCCTTCGGCCGCTCGGACACGTCACCAGGAGGACAACCTGATCAGTCTATCCGATCCGCGGGTGTGATCCGGACCAGGGCGGAGCGCCCCGGAGAGCGGGCGCCCGTGCCAGGATGAGGACGACCGCGAAGGAGAACGACGGTGACCGGCACCGACTCGCAGCACGCCGACGGGGAGCATCCGTCGAGACGGCGCTGGGCCCTGCAGATGCAGCAGCCGCTGCCGTCGTCCACGGTCTTCGACCGGTTCGCCTTCCTCGTCGGCACCGCCTCGGCCGTCTGGCTCGCGGTGATCATCTCGCTGCAGACGTTCCGCTACGCATGGTCGGTGCTGCTGTTCGTCCCGGTGTGGGCGATCATGGCCTACCTCGTGCTCCCGCGCCTGCACCGGATGCTGAGCGATCTGTACGTGCCGGACTACTTCTTCGGGCGCACCCGCACCGCCGACGGGCTGCTCGGGGATCCGGTGAACCTCGGCGTGGACGGCACCGCGGCCCAGCTCGACGACGTGATGACCCGGGCGGGCTGGCACAGGGCCGACGAGATCACCGCCGCGTCGACGTGGGGAATCATCGTCTCGACGCTCACCCGGAGGAGCTACCCGACCGCGCCCGTCTCGCCGCTGATGCTCTTCGGGCGACGCCATGACGTGGCCTACCAGCAAGAGGTCGCGGGCAACCCCAAGCAGCGCCATCACGTGCGCTTCTGGCACTGCCCGCCCGGGTGGCTCCTACCGGGCGGGGCGAAGACCGACTGGCTCGGTGCGGGAACCTACGACACCGACGTGGGGCTGAGCCTCTTCACGCTCCAGGTGACCCACCGCATCGACGAGAACACCGACATCGAGCGCGATTTCGTGGTGCAGAGCGCGCGCGATGCCGACCCTGCCGTGCGGGTGCGCGAGCTGCACGACTTCACCACCGGCTACCACTCCCGCAACGGCGGCGGAGACCGGTTCATCACCGACGGCGACCTGCCCATCCTCGACGTCACCCGCGTGGTCGTCCCGGAGGACGCCGATCCGGCCGCCGCTCCCGGCGGCTCCCGGTCCGCCGTCCTTCCGGAGGAGGGGCACGGCGAGTCGCTGCGCACCACGGCCGAGCGCTCGATCCGGCGCGCCCCGCTGTCGACCTTCTTCGCGGTGGGCGTCGTGGTGCTCGGGGCGCTGCTCGACCTCGGCGGCCTCGTCATCGGGATGGCGACGGATGCCGACATCCGCCGGCTCCTGGCCGACGGCCCGGCCGACCAGGCGACGGTGCTGCTCGTGGTGATCGGGTTCGGAGCGGTCGTCTCGATCGCTCAGCTGCTCATGGCCTGGTCGGTGCTGCGCCGGGGCAGGCGTTCCCGGGCGGTGCTCATGGTCCTGCTCGCGATCGGCGTGCTGTCGACCGCCATCGACTATCTCGACGGCCGCGCGGCGCTCGGGTTCAACGGCACGCTGCTGGCGGCCTGCCTGCAGTGCCTCGCCCTGCTCGCGCTGTCGAGCGAATCCGCCGGGGCATGGGCGCGGCGGCGGTCGACGGCCCACCGGGGCAGCTGACGCACGCGACTGCGCCGGTCCGTTGCGGGGCTCAGAGCAGCTGGGCCACGCGATAGGGGACCATCTCGCGCATCACGAGGCCGGTGCTGGTGCGCTTGACCCCGTCGACGTCGAGGATCCGTCCGGCGATGCGGTACAGGTCGTCGGTGTCGCGGGCGGCGACCCGGATGAGCAGATCGGAGACGCCGGACAGGCCGAGCACCTCGATCACCTCGGGGATGCCGGCGAGCTCCACGCCCACGCTGTCGAGCTTGCGCTGGGTGACCCGCGTGAGGATGTAGGCGCCGAGCGGGTAGCCGAGGAAGGCCGGGTCGACCCGGCGCTCCAGCGAGCGCAGCACCCCGTCGCGCTCGTAGCGGTCCAGGCGCGACCGCACCGTGTTGCGGGCGAGCCCGGTCGCCTCGGCCAGAGCGACGATCGTGGCCGCGGGGGAGCGGATCAGCTGGCGCAGGAGGATGGCATCGGTGCGGTCGGCGCGAGGAGTCATCCTGATCACGTCCCATCTTGGAAGTGCGTCGATTTTGATTGATCTGATCAACGGCGGATCGATCTATTGTCAGGGTGATGCGACGCTGGTGCAATGAGGCGACAATCTGCGTCTGAACAGATGCCTCGCCCCGGTCCGTGACGGATGGGCCGGCGCGAGACCCCACAAGGGCCGGCATCGACGGTGCGGCGAGGACGCCGCGCACCCGTCCCGAGGAGGATCCCGATGACCCCGCCCACCGCGACCGCGCCCGCCGTGGCGACCGATGACCGGCTCGCCGCCCTGACCCGCATCGAGCAGCGCGTGCTGTGGCTCGCGACCTCGATGGTGCACCACGCGAACCGCGTGCGCCCCAACCCCTCGGGGCTCAAGGTGGGCGGCCACCAGGCCTCGAGCGCCTCGATCGCGACCATCATGACCGAGCTGTGGTTCGAGCAGCTCCGTCCTGAGGACCGCGTCTCGGTGAAGCCGCACGCCTCGCCCGTTCTGCACGCCATCAACTACCTGCTCGGCGGCCTCGAGGAGTGGCACATGACGGCCCTCCGCCAGTTCGGGGGCGTGCAGAGCTACCCGAGCCGTACGAAGGATCCCGACGTCGTCGACTACTCGACCGGATCGGTCGGGATCGGCGCCACGGCACCGATCTGGGGCGCGATCGCCCGCCGTTACGCCTCCTCGCTGTCGGGGGAGTCCCCGCAGGGGCGGCAGTACTCGCTGGTGGGGGATGCGGAGCTCGACGAGGGCGCGGTCTGGGAGGCGCTGCTGGATCCGCACGTGCACGATCTCGGCGAGATCGTCTGGATCGTCGACCTCAACCGGCAGTCCCTGGATCGGGTGGTGCCGGACATGGCCGCCGGCAAGCTCGAGCGCATGTTCGCGGCGGTCGGCTGGCAGGTGATCACCGTCGCCTTCGGGCGGCTCCTCGACGAGCTCTTCTCCCGCGAGGGCGGCGGGGTGCTGCGCAGCCGGATCCTCGACATGCCCAATCCGGAGTACCAGCGACTGCTGCGCTGCCCCGTCGACGAACTGCGCCGGCGCCTGCCGGGCACGGGGCCCGATGCGGCCGCGATCGGTGCGCTGCTGGCCGGGATCGGAGACGACGAGCTGCGTGCGGCGATCCGCAACCTCGGCGGCCACGATCTGGAGGCGCTGCGCGAGGCGTTCGCGCGGATCGACGACACGAGGCCGACGGTGATCATCGCCTACACGATCAAAGGCAACGGCCTGCCGACCGAGGGGCACCCGCAGAACCACTCCTCGCTGCTGACCGCGGCGCAGTACGCCGAGCTCGCCGAGCGTCTGGGCGAGGATCCGGCGGAGCCGTGGCGGCGCTTCGCGGCGGGCTCCGCGGAGGGCGCCCTCTGCGCGCAGACCGCCGAGCGTCTCCGCCGGCCCGCGGTGCCGGCGGCCGCGGAGCACCCGGTGCCCGCGGACTTCGGGCGCACGCCGGCGGGCGCCGGCACGACCCAGGCCGCGCTCGGGCGCGTCCTGCTCGATCTCACCCGCTCCGCGCCCGAGGTGGCGCGCCGTGTCGTCACCGCGAGCCCCGATGTCAGCTCCAGCACCAACCTCGCGGGGTGGCTCAACAAGGTCGGGGTGTGGTCGACCGACGACCGGCCCGACTGGTTCGACGACGACGGCGAGACGATCATGCACTGGCGCGAGCGTCCGACCGGGCAGCACATCGAGCTCGGCATCGCGGAGGTGAACCTCGTCAGCCTCCTCGGCGAGCTGGGCGCGACGTGGAGCCGCTGGGGGCAGCCGCTCTACCCGATCGGCGTGCTCTACGACCCGTTCGTGGAGCGCGCCCTGGAGCCCTGGTCGTACGGCATCTATGCGGGCGGCCAGTCCATCCTGGTGGGCACGCCCTCGGGGGTGAGCCTCGCGGGCGAGGGCGGCGCGCACCAGTCCATCAAGACGCCGTCGATCGGGCTGGAGCAGCCCGGATGCACGAGCTACGAGCCCGCCTTCGTGCAGGACGTGGAATGGACGCTCCTCGCCGCCATGGCGCAGATGGGGCGTCCGGGCGGGCGGTCGGCCTATCTCCGCCTGTCGACCAAGCCCGTCGATCAGTCGCTCGCCGCGATCCCCGCCGACCCGGCGGCCCGGGAGCGCCGGCGGCGCCAGGTCGTCGCGGGCGGCTTCCGGCTGCGCTCGGCCGAGGCGCCGCGCGTGACGATCGCCGCCATGGGGGCGATGGTGCCGGAGGCGTGCGCCGCGGCGGAGCGGCTCGAGGCCCAGGGGTGCGCCGCCGACGTCGTCTGCGTCACGAGCCCCGGCCTGCTCTTCGAGGCGCTGCGCGCCCGCGACGGGGACGGCGATGTCGACAGCTGGATCCTCGAGCAGATCCTGCCCTCGGAGCGCGCCGTTCCGCTCGTGACCGTGCTGGACGGCCATCCGCACGCGCTCGCCTTCCTCGCCGGAGTGCGCGGCGTGCCGGCGCGGCACCTGGGCGTCAGCCGGTTCGGACAGGCCGGGGATCTGGACGACGTGTACCGGTATCACGGCATCGACGTCGACAGCATCGTCCGCGCCGCCCTCGACCTCGCGGACTGACCCTCGCCGCCTTCGGCACCGCGACCACCGCCGCGGGCGCCGAGGGCGCGCCTAGAATCTCCTGGTGCCCACCCCGAAGATCGTGCTCTTCTACGCCTTCGCGCCCCTCGCCGACCCGGAGGCGCTCCGCCTCTGGCAGCGCGACCTCTGCGCGGCGCTGCACCTGCGCGGCAGGATCCTGATCTCGCCGCACGGCATCAACGGCACGCTCGGCGGCGACCTCCCCGCGGTGAAGACCTGGCTGCGCTCGTTCCGCTCCTACGCCCCCTTCCGCGATGCCGACGTGAAGTGGAGCGAGGGCACCGCGGTCGACGCCGACGGGTACAGCGCGGACTTCCCGAAGCTCAGCGTCAAGGTGCGCGACGAGATCGTCTCGTTCGGCGCACCCGGCGAGCTGCGCGTCGACGAGCACGGGGTCGTCGGCGGCGGCGCCCGGCTCAGCCCGGACGCACTGCATGACCTCGTCGCCGAACGCGGCGACGAGGTGGTGTTCTTCGACGGGCGCAACGCCCTCGAGGCGGGGATCGGCCGGTTCCGCGGAGCCGTTGTGCCGGATGCGGAGACCACGCGCGATTTCGTGGGGCTGCTGGACTCCGGCGCCTACGACGACCTCAAGGGACGCCCGGTCGTGACCTACTGCACCGGGGGGATCCGCTGCGAGGTGCTGTCGAGCCTGATGACGGCGCGCGGCTTCGGAGAGGTGTATCAGCTGGAGGGCGGGATCGTCCGCTACGGCGAGCGGTTCGGCGACGACGGGCTGTGGGACGGCTCGCTGTACGTGTTCGACGGACGCGGATCCGTGGACTTCTCCGACCACGCCGCCGTGATCGGCGTGTGCGCCGGCTGCGGGGCCGCCACGAACCGCACGGCGAACTGCCCGGATCCGTCGTGCCGCCGGCAGGACGTGGTCTGCGCGGACTGCGTCGCCGTGCCCTGCAGGGAGCACGCCGCCGCGGTCTGATCCGGGATCCGGCCCGGTACCGCGGTCCCGGTGAACAGTTCGGAACATCACTCCCGGGGATGACGACGGCGCCGGATCCGCGCCGTAGCGTGGTGCGCATGGACCTGCTGAACGCCTGGCTGCTGCACGCCGCAGGACAGCTCTGGCTGTTCCCGGTGCTGCTGGTGTTCTTCTTCGTCGACGGCTTCGCGACGATCCTGCCGAGCGAGACCGCGCTCGTCGCGCTGTCGGCGCTCTCGCTGCAGAGCGGGCAGCCGAACCTGATCGTGCTCGGGCTCGTGGCGCTGGTGGGTGCGGTCGCCGGTGACAACATGGCGTACCTGCTCGGCCGCACGATCGGCACCGAGCGCTGGCGCTGGATGCGCCGGCCGCGCGTGCAGAAGATGTTCGAGTGGGCGCGATTCGAGCTCGACAAGCGCGGAGCGGCGCTCATCTTCACCGCCCGCTACATCCCCTGGGGGCGGGTCGCGGTGAATTACGTCGCGGGCCAGACCCGGTTCCCGCACCGGCGGTTCTTCCTGTTCGACCTGTTCGCCTGCATCACCTGGGTCGCCTATGCGATCGTCATCGGCCTCGTCGCCGGCCAGTGGGTGCACGACAACCCGCTGCTGGGCGTCGGTATCGCGGTGGTGTTCGCCGTCGTCGTCGGCTTCGTGATCGACCATGTCCTGCGCTGGTGGCACCGTCGTCGCGGGGACGCGGAGCCGGTCCCGCCCGCACGACACGACGGGGAGGCGGTCACCGCCGAGGTGCGCGACGCGTCCTGACCGAGATCCCGGGCACGGGCTTTCCTCCCGCCTCGCGGCGCCGATCGGCGGCTTCGGCGCGGGCGGTTCCGATCGGCGGGGCCGCGCTCAGCCCCAGAGCGTGGTCCGCGGCTCGGCGGAGTCGAGCACGCGCGGCGTGCGCCGTGCCACGGCGAGCAGCGCGAGTCCGCGGGATCCCTCGAGCTCGATGAGCTGCCCCGCCCCGACCTGCTCCCGCCAGTGCCGGGCGAAGGTCTCGGCGTCGGTGCGGCGGCGGGCGATCATCCGGGGCACCGCGAGGAGCGTGGCCCGGCGCAGATCCCGCGCCTGAAGGGAGGCGATCATCGCGACGAGGGAGGCCGAGCGGCCGACGTCGGCCCGATCGGTGCGCAGCAGGAAGCGGGGCGACACCGGCGGGGCGAAGAGCTCCTCGACCGCTTCGGCGACGAGACGCCGACCGGATCCGGCGAGCTCGATCCGCATCCGGTCACCGTCCGCAGCGACCGTGATCGCCGTCTCATCGATGGGAGGGATCCGCCCGGCATCGGCGAGGGTGCGGGCGACGGCTATCGCCGCTCCCCGGAACATGCCCGCGGGATCCGCCCGGCGGCGGCGCGCGGCGGTCAGCGGCCGGATCGCCCCGCCGAGCACGAGCGCGACCCCGGCGCAGCCGAAGGCCACGAGGGCTCCGACCGGATCGATCGGGACGAGACCCGTGACGGCCGCAGACATCACGGCGCCCACGCCGAGAGCAGACAGGGCGGCCCCGGGGATGGCCGTCGCGAGGATGCGCCCGGTGGGGATCAGCGCCACCGCCGACGAGCGCCGCACCGCGAGCACCTCGCGCTCCTCGGATCGGTACGGCTCGCCGATCCGCCACTGCGTGCGCGTCAGCGACCGCGGCCGGAGGTCGGCGCGCACCTGCTCCTGCAGCGCGCCGATCGAGGCGCGGGGATCCTTCCCGAGCACTCCCGCGAGCAGCTCCCGCGCTCCACGACCCAGCGCGTTGCCCAGGCCGCGCACGATCCGGCCCTCCGGGTCGTCGTCGGCCGAGAGGCCGAGCAGGCGCCCCTGCCGGCGGACGAGCCGGCGGTGCTCGGTCGCATCGTCGAGCGCGACGTCGGCCGGGATGAGGCAGGTGACCGACCAGTTGTGCGCGACCTTCTCCGTCCACGCGGGATCCAGGCGCAGCGTTCGGCCCCGCAGCTGCGGCGTGCCGGTCGCCGTGGTCACGGTCGTCAGGTCGATGAGCGTGTTCACGGCGGGGCAGTCCCAGCCCTCGCCGAGCAGCCCCCTCGTGCCCACGAGCAGCCGCACGGCGCCCCCCGTGATGAGCGCCGAGACCGCGGCCACGATCCGCCCGGATCCGACTCCGGGAGCATCCAGGTCGCGCCACGGGCCGACGCCGTCCTGCACGCGCACGGCGGCTCCCACGTCCTCGGCGATCGCCGCGGCGAACGCCTCGGCGGAGCCCGCCGGCACCCGGATGCGGTCCGCCGTGAGCAGCACCGGGGACAGCGCGGCGGTCACCGGGTCGCTCACGACCAGCTCGTAGACGCGCAGCGCCCCGGCCGCGCGCTCGCCGACGAGACCGCGGCTGTTGCCGTGCTCGACGAAGTCGGTCACGATCGCCGCGCGCACCAGGGCGCCGTCGGATCCGCCGAGCTCGAGACGCAGGATGTCGACGGCGGCGCGATCCTTCGCCTCCGAGAACGCCAGGGTCGTCTCGATCGGATCCCTGCCCCGGCGCAGCCCGCGATCGGTGAGCAGCAGGCCGAAGTCCGCCAGAGCCCTCTTCACGAAGAGCCACTGGGGCCGCGCCGCCGGGTCGGGCAGCAGCCGGGTCAGGGCGAAACGGGCGAGCACGGTCAGCAGATCGTCGGTCGTGCACCGCTCGAACAGCGCGGGCGGGAGGATCGCGCACAGCGGGTGCCCCGGGGCGAGGGCGCGCAGCACGACGCCGCAGGAGCGGGTGAGCGGGAGGTCCTCGGAGAGTGCGCGCTCGAGCGCCTCAGCGGAGGGGGACGGCTGATGCGCGGTCTCCCGGTCCGGTGGCGACGGGTCGGGGGCGGACGGATCGGTCGGCTGCAGCCGCTCTTCGAGATACCGGATCCCGTCGGGGGTGGACAGCACCTGGGCGAGGAGCTCCGTGAGCCGGTCGCCGTGCTGCCGGATGAACGCGGCCTCGGCCGGCACCGGTTCGGTGAACCAGACGTGATCGCGATAGGGGGCGAGGTGGCCCTCCTTCACGACCGCGGGCGTCGGCACCTCGAAGTCCACCTCGCCGAGCAGCTGCGTGTAGTTCTCGTACTCCGGCCCGTCCGCGACGTCCGGCAGCGTTCCGGTGAGGCCGATGACGACTCCGCGTCCGCCGCGCCCGCGGATCGCGCCGACGAGGTAGGCGACGACGAGCGCCCAGTGGTCGAGCAGGTGATGGCACTCGTCCAGCACGACGGTGTCCACGTCGGCGTCGACGATGCGATCGAGCAGGGCGACCGCGTTCGGATGCAGCACCTGGGCGATCGTCTCGGGGCGCTCGCGGGCGAGCCGTCGGCGCAGGCGCACGACCCGGCGAGCGAGGCCCGAGCGGTACTGTCGCGGGTTGTCGACGGCGAGGGCGGCGAGCCAGGTCTCCGCCGAGGCCTGGTCGCGGCCCGCGGTGACGAGTTCCTCCGCCCAGCGGGCGCGGGCGAGGGATTCGAACGGCGACCCGTCGCCCGTGACACTGACGGCCTGGTACGTGAGCGCGGTCAGCGCGGCGATGCGCAGCGGATCCGTCGAGACGTCCGTCGGGTCCGGCGCGAGCTCGGCGGCCTGGCGCGCCCACTGCTCGCGGATGGTCGTGCTGGGGGCGAGGACGAGAGTGCGCCCGCCCTCGCGCATCGCGAGGAGGAGCCCGAGCAGGGTCTTGCCGGATCCCGGAGGCGCGACGATGTGCAGCGCATCCTCGGATCCGGGGGCGAGACGCTCGAGCACCTGCCGCTGGTAGGTGCGCAGCACGCCCGTGAAGCGCCAGCCGGCGAACGGCGTGCTCGCCTCGGCCATGCTTCCCTCCCCGCCGGCGCCGGATCGCACCGGCTTCGAGCGTAACCGCCTGCGCCGGCTCAGGACGTCGAGGCCGCGAGCAGGCGCGCACCCAGCAGCGACCGCGGCGCGAGCACGGCCGCGACGCGGTCGCGACGGGAGACATGCAGGCGCAGCTCGAGCCGGATGGCATCGAGGGGTGCCCGGAGGTCTTCCGCTTGCGATCCGGATCCGGATCCGGACGGCGCGTAGCTCGCGCGTTCGATCGCGCGCACCAGGAGGGCGACGGCGGCGGGATCGACGCCGCGCTCCCGGACGAGGCGCTCGCCGCGGCGGCGCGGGGACTCCGCGGGCGGGGCGGGCAGGCCCAGATCCTGCAGCGTCGCGCGCAGCTCGGCCCACGCCGCGTCCGCGTCGCCCCGGCGCGCCGCGGCGCGCCGGCCCGACAGCTGCACGCGGCGGACGAGGGCCGGGATGAGCAGCACCGCGAGCAGTCCCAGGATCGTCCACAGCACCGGAGCCGCGGCGAGGGCGGTCGATGTCGTGCCGCCCGCGCCTCCGGCCTCCGGCACGTCCAGGTTCTTCGGATCCTTCGCGCTGCCGGTCGCGGTGGGGGCGGGGGAGGGAGCCGTCGTCGCGCCGCCGGTCCCGGCGCCGCCGGCCGTGGCCGCCGCGGTGAACGCCGTCGGCACGCCGCGGGTGGCGGTGGGCTCGAACGGCACCCAGCCGATGCCGGAGAAGTAGACCTCCGGCCAGGAGTGCAGCTGATCGGTCGACACCTCGAACACGACCCGCCCGTCGTCCGACCGCCGATCGGTCGCCGTGCCGGGCAGGTACCCCACCACGATCCGCGCCGGCATGCCCAGCGAGCGCGCCATGAGCGCGAACGCGCCCGCGAAGTGCACGCAGTACCCTTCGCGCACGGTGAGGAACGTGGCCACCGCGTCGACGTTGGTGCCGTCGAACCGCTCGTCGACGGGCGTCTGCAGCGAGTACCGGAATCCGGCTCGGAACCAGGTCTGCAGCGCGATCAGGCGGTCGTAGTCGTTGGTCGCGTCGCCGACCACCTGCCGTGCGTCGTCGGCGATGATCGCCGGCATGTCGGCCGGAAGCGCCCGCAGCTCCGCAGGGGCGTCGGATCCCGAGGCCGAGGAGGCGCGGATCTGATCGAGCGTGGGCACGAGCACCGCGGTGTCGGTCGTGTAGTTCTGATCCGCGGCGTCGGCGTTCGCGGCGATGACGGTGCGGTTGTCGGGTGCGGCGTTCCAGCCGCCGTCCTCCCCGCGCACCGTGGTGGCCTGATAGGGGACCGGAAGCCAGGATCCGGAGATCCCGGCCGTGCGGATCGTCGTCTTGTTCTCGTGCACGGCGACGCCGTCGGGCGCCGTGACGTCCCCGAAGCCCTGGGAGAGGGGGACGGTGGCGGGCCGGTCCGGCTGCCAGGTCGAGCCGTCGAAGCGGGTGAGGGTCGCGATGCGCAGGTACGGTGGGGTGCCGTCCTGCGTGATCAGGGTGAGCGCGGTGACGGGAGCGGGACGCCGCAGGTCCTGGCCCAGGTTCAGCGTGGCGCTCAGGGTCGCGCGCCCTCCGCCCGTGCTGATGCCCGAGGCCGACACCGGCAGGAGCGGGGCCACGACGAGGGCGGCGACGACGGCGATCGCGCCGATGACGACGGCGGGCAGGCGGCGGGTGCGCGCCACCGCCGCGGACGGAGGAGATGCCGCGGCCGCGTGCGCCCGCGCCGACATGCCCTCGGGCGTCTGCGGCGCGGGAGCGGCGGATCCGGTCGGCGCGAAGCGGACGCGCAGGAACAGCAGGATCACGACGGCGAGCCCGACGAACCACACCGGATCCAGGCCCTGGTGCACTGCGATCGCGGGCAGCGCGCCGATCACCGTGACCAGCACCACGGCGACCAGCGGGGATCGCAGCGGGACGAGCAGCAGATCGAGCACGATCGCGACGAGCCCGACCAGGGCCGCGATCGACACCGCGATCGCGACGGTCGAAGCCAGGGGCGCGACGCCGCCGCGGATCTCGGCGATCGCCGCGGAGACGAGTGCGTCCACCGCGCGCCACACCTCCGGCGACGGCAGCAGCCATGCCTTGCCCAGCTGCCGGCCCGTGAACACGGTGAGGACCACCGTCCCCGCGATCAGCTGAACCACAGGGACCGCGGGGATCGCGATCCACGCCGGCGCCCGGCGTGCGAGGAGGCGCGTCGCGACCCCCGCGATGATCACCGCGGCGGACGTCGTCGCGGCCCCCGCGCTCCAGCTGCCCGGCTGGAGCACGGCGCTGAGCGGCCACACGCCGGCGAACACCCCCAACGCGACCAGCAGGGCGGCGGCGACCGGACCCGCTTCCGCGCGGGACGGGCGCGGCGGGCCGGCGTAGGCGCTGGCGTCAACGGACATGGGCGGTCTCCGGGGGCGGTCCGGCCTCGTCCTCGCGCCCCGCCGGGGCGGGCCGGCGGTGCTGCGGGTGTCCGGATCCGGCATCCGTGCTCGCGGATCCGGGATCCGCGGCGCCGGCATCCGCCCAGGCCTCGGCGGGGTCGTCGCCCAGCGCGGCCGTCCGCCAGCCCTGGAGGGAGGCGGCGGGAAGCGCGTCCGCGGCGGATGAGGTCGCGAGCAGGATCGGGGTGCCGGCGCCGCCGTGCGGCAGCGAACCGGCGTCGGCGGCGTCGATCGACCCCGTGATCATGACGAGCGGGCCGACGGTGTGGCCCTCGCTCGCCGCGGGGAGTCCGTGGTCGCGCTCGCCGGAGCGCGGCGTGATCCCGGCGAGGCTCACGAGCAGCCCGTCGCGCTCGTCCTCCGCTCCGCGCAGCCGGCCGATCAGCACGCCGGTCGCATCGACGACGTCGACCGCGAATCCCTGATCCACGAGGTGCACCGCGATCGAGGCGCAGGCGGTCACCGCCCGGTCGAAGGCATCGGGATCCGCGCCCGGCCAGCGCGTTCCGGCGCGGTCGAGGACGACGAGAGCATCCGGGCTGGACTCCTGCTCCTCCTGGCGCACCATGAGATCGCCGCGGTGCGCGGTGGCGCGCCAGTGGATGCGTCGCATCGAGTCGCCGGGCACGTACCGGCGCGGCGAGAGGTTGTCGGCGCCCTGCCCGAGGCGGTGCGACGAGGTCTGGGCGGTGCCGCCGGCGCGCCCGGTGCGGTCGGCGAGCCGCGGGAGGGGCAGCACGGCGGGCACGATCGTGATCGGTGTGACGTCGCCCAGCTCGTCGGTGCGGGTGAACATCCCGAACGGGTCGGCGGTGCTCAGGCGCAGCGGTCCGAGCGAGGCGAGTCCGCGCCGCGCTCCCGAGATCGGATAGGTCATCGACATGGTCGTGCCGCCGGGGATCGGCTCCGCGTCCGCGGCGGGGAACGGCCCGGCCGCCTGGCCGTGCACGGCGGCGGGGAGGGCATCGCTCCAGCGCCCGGCGGGCGGGCGCAGCAGGGTGCGCAGCTCGACCCGCATCCGCACCGTGGTGTCGTCGCCGACCGTGAGCAGGTCGGCCGCCACGGCGCGGTTCACCCGCACGCGCCGCCGGGGCGCGAACACGAACAGCGCGGCGAGCACGAGCAGGCCGAACAGCAGCGCCGCGACGTACAACAGCACCGGCGCGGCGAGCACGTTCGCGCCGATCACGAGCAGGATCCCGACCAGGAGCGCGCTCGCCCCCCGTCCGGTCATCCGCCGCCCGGACGGATCCGCCGGACGCCGCTCCCGCCTCGGCCGGGTCATCGTGTCACCGGGGCAGGCCGACCGGAACCGGGATCCGCCGCACGATCGCCTCCAGCGCCGACTCGATGGGCCGGGCGCCGGCCCGGTGCAGTCCGCGGGCCGCGATGAGCCGATGCGCGAAGACGTCCGGCAGCAGCGCCGTGAGGTCGTCCGGGATGACGTAGTCCCGCCCGTCCAGGGCCGCCTGCACCTTCGCGGCGCGCACGAGCTGCAGCGTGGCGCGCGGGCTCGCCCCCAGGTGCAGGTTGGGGTCGGTGCGGGTGGCCTGCGACAGCGCGACGGCGTACTCCTCGAGCGCCGGGGCGACGTGCACGGCCCGCGCCCACGTGATGAGCCCCCGCACATCGGACGCGGCGAGCACCGGCCGGATCGCGTCGAGCGGGTTGGCCGTGTCGCGCTGGCGCAGCATCAGGGTCTCGGCGGCCGCATCGGGATAGCCCATCGAGATGCGCATCATGAAGCGGTCGCGCTGCGCCTCCGGCAGGGCATAGGTGCCCTCCATCTCCAGGGGGTTCTGCGTGGCGACGACGAGGAAGGGATCCGGCAGCGGGCGCGAGTGACCGTCGACCGTCACCTGGTGCTCCTCCATCGCCTCCAGCAGGGCCGACTGCGTCTTGGGGGAGGAGCGGTTGATCTCATCCGCGATCACGATGTGCGCGAACACCGCGCCGGGCTTGAACTCGAACTCCTGGGCGACGGGGTTGTAGACGCTGACCCCGGTGACGTCGCCGGGCAGCAGGTCGGGGGTGAACTGGATCCGGCGCACGGTCGCATCGATGCTCGCGGCGAGGGCGCGGGCGAGCATCGTCTTGCCGACCCCCGGCACGTCCTCCACGAGCAGATGGCCCTCGGCGAGCAGGCACACCAGAGCGCTGCGGACGGCGTCGTCCTTGCCGTCGATCACCGCCGTGATGGAGTCGAGGATCGCGGCGGTCTGCCGGGCGAACCCGGCCGCGTCGATCCCGTCGGCGGATCCGGTGCGCGTCTGCGGGGCCGTGCTCGTGGCGACGTCGGCGGCGTTCGTGGCGTGCATGCGTCCCTCTCACCGGGCGCCGCGGTGCGCCCGCGTCTCGATCGTAACCCGCGCCCGGGACGGGCGGGCCGGGGATCCGATCCGCCGCCCGGTCCGACCCGCCCGCGACCTCGGGTAGACTGGTCGACGGCTCTCCGCGTGGCGGCACCCAGGCCAACTCCCCCAGGGCGGAAACGCAGCAAGGGTAACCGGGCTCTGTCGGGTGCGCGGAGGGTCTTTTCTTTTGCCCGGAACCCGTACGCCGCCTTGCCCGCAGCCGGTCGCACCGTCTGCGGCACGCGGGTTCCGCCGCACGCGAGTCCGACGCGCTAGGGTCCGAGCATGGGACACGACGAGCACCGGCCCACCGTCTACTCCGCGGTGCCGAAGAACCTCACCGCGCCGTACGTCATCCCGCCGCTCGAGCACGATCAGAGGGGGCGTCCGCGGACGGTCGGCGCGCCTGAGCCCGCCCCGGCGCGCGCCCGCTCGTGGGCGCCGCTCCTCTTCATCGCGATCGCGGCGCTCATCGCCGTCCCCGCCGCGATCGCGCTCTTCTCGGGACTCGCGGATCAGCCCGCCTCCGACGACGCGGCGCCGCCCGCGGTCGGCGCCGCGGTCGAGACCTCCACCGCCGTGCCGCCCACGGCGGCGCCGGCTCCGGCCGCGCCGGCCGTCGATCCGGCGTTCCCGGCGCTGGATCCGGCTCAGCTGAAGGCCCTCCTGCAGGACGCCGCCGCGCACGCGGGCGAGCGGCACACCGCGTACGTCGAGATCCAGGTCGGCACGGAGAGCATCCCGCAGAGCCTGCGGGACACGACGGGCCTCGTCGGCTTCGCGGGCGCGGAGCAGCCCGCGCGAACGCTGCAGGATGCGGGGAATCCGGTCGCGCTCACGGCGGATCCGGGGATCCTCGACGCCGCCGTGCGCGGAGACGTGCTGCGGATCCGGTTCACTGTCGTCGGCGCCGCCGACCGCACCACGATCTACAACGGCTCCGGCATCGCCGAGCTGCACGTCGTGGGCGCCGAGAAGGTCGCCTCGTTCTCCTGAGCGCGGCCCCGCCGCCGGGCCCGCGCCCGGCTCGCGATCGACCGGGCGCGGAGCGGGGTCGGACGGCTCGGAAACGGTCGCGAATCGGGCCTTCCCGCACCTTCCGGAGGGCACTGTCGCCCACTACTCTGGACAGGGTGGCACCCAGACGTGCCGATCCGACCGATCCCGCTCTCAGCCACCCGGAGGCCTCGCCGTGCCCGACACCCCCGCAGCGCTTCCCGATCTGCACCGCGCCGCCGCCGTGCTCTTCGATCTGGACGGTGTGCTGACCCCGACCGCCGAGGTGCACATGCGCGCCTGGAAGGCCGTGTTCGACGAGGTCTTCACCCTCTGGGGAATCCAGCCCGCGTACACCGACGACGACTACTTCGCCTACGTCGACGGCAAGAAGCGCTACGACGGCGTCGCGAGCCTGCTGCGCAGCCGCAACGTCGAGATCGCGTGGGGATCCGTGGACGACGACCCCGAGGCCGACACGATCTGCGGCATCGGCAACCGCAAGAACGTCGCCTTCTCCGAGGCGCTGCGCCGCGACGGCATCGCGCCCTATCCCGGATCCCTGGCCCTGCTCGAGGAGCTGCGCGAGGCCGGTGTCCCGCTCGCCGTCGTGTCCAGCTCGAAGAACGCCGAAGAGGTGCTGACCTCGGCGGGCATCCGCGACTTCTTCACGGTCGTCGTCGACGGCGTCGTGGCAGAGCGCGAGCACCTCGCCTCCAAGCCCGCTCCCGACGTGTTCCGGGTGGGCGCCGAGCGCATCGGCGTCGATCCCGCGTCCGCGGTCGCCGTCGAGGACGCCACCAGCGGCGTCGCGTCCGCCGCCGCGGCGGGCTACGGCACGGTGGTCGGCGTCGACCGCGGCGCCGGATCCGACTCCCTCCTCGCCCATGGCGCCACGGTCGTCGTCGACGACCTCTCCCGCTTCCTGTCCTGACCCGCCATCCCTTTCACGGAGAGCACTGCATGATCGACCGCGACCTCTTCCCCGTCGACCCCTGGCGTCTCGTCGAGACGCAGTACCCGCATGCGAACCCCGGCGTCTCGGAGACGCTGCTCGGTCTCGGCAACGGCTACCTGGGCCTGCGCGGCAACCACATCGAGGGGCGCAGCGCGCTCGAGCACGGCACGTTCATCAACGGGCTGCACGAGACCTGGAAGATCCGTCACGCGGAACAGGCCTTCGGCTTCGCCGAGGTCGGCCAGACCATCGTGAACGCCCCCGATGCGAAGGTCATGCGGGTGTACGTCGACGACGAGCCGCTGAGCTTCGACGAGGCCGACGTGCGCGAGTACCGGCGCGAGCTCGACTTCCGCACCGGCATCCTGCAGCGCGAAGTGCTCTGGGAGACGCCGTCCGGCAAGCGCGTGCGGATCCGCGATGAGCGCATCGTGTCGTTCGTCGAGCGTCACCTCGCCGTGCTCCGCCTCGAGGTCACCGTCGAGAACGCCGACGCCCCAGTGACGATCTCCTGCCAGCTGCTGAACCGGCAGGACGGCGAGGACGTCTACGGCGGCGTCCCGTCGATGGCCGTCGGCTCGCCGGGGGAGAAGGCGGGCTTCGACCCGCGCAAGGCGGAGCGGTTCGGCGACCGGGTGCTGCAGCCCGCCGAGTTCTGGCAGGACGGGGAGCGCTCCGCTCTCGCCTACCGGGTCGCGAACTCGGGCATGACCCTCGCCGTCGTCGCCGACCACGTGGTCGAGACCGAGAACGACTACACCGCCCGGCAGCTGGTCGAGCCGGACATCGCCAAGAACGTGTTCCGGGTGCAGGCGAAGGCGGGCGTCCCCACGCGGGTGACGAAGCTCGTCAGCTACCACACGTCGCGCGGTGTGCCCGCGCGCGAGCTCATCGACCGCTGCCGGCGCACGCTCGACCGCGCCGCCGTCGAGGGGGTCGAGGCGCAGTTCGCCAAGCAGGCGGAGTGGCTGACCGCGTTCTGGGAGCGCAGCGACGTGCGCATCGCCGGGCACGACGACCTGCAGCAGGCGACCCGCTGGTGCCTGTTCCAGATCGCGCAGGCGTCCGCGCGCGCGGACGGCGCCGGCGTCTCGGCGAAGGGCGTGTCGGGATCCGGCTACGGCGGGCACTACTTCTGGGACACCGAGGTGTACGTGCTGCCGTTCCTCACCTACACGTCGCCGCAGTTCGCGCGCAACGCGCTGCGCTGCCGGGTCCATATGCTGCCCGCCGCGCGCCGCCGCGCCGGCCAGCTGAACGAGGGCGGGGCGCTGTTCCCGTGGCGCACCATCAACGGCGAGGAGGCCAGCGCGTACTACGCCGCGGGCACCGCGCAGTACCACATCAACGCCGATGTCAGCTATGCGCTCGGCAAGTACGTGCGCGCCACCGGCGACGACGACTTCCTGTACCGCCAGGGCGTGGACATCGCTGTGGAGACCGCGCGGATGTGGGCGACGCTCGGGTTCTGGCGCTCGGCCGAGGGGCTGGACACGTTCCACATCCACGGCGTGACCGGGCCGGACGAGTACACCACCGTCGTCAACGACAACCTGTTCACGAACGTGATGGCGCGCTACAACCTGCGTTTCGCCGCGCGGGTGGTGCGGGAGATGGCCGCCGACGCGCCCGAGGCGTACGACGCCGCCGTGGAGCGGCTCGGCATCGACCCCTCCGAGGTCGAGCAGTGGGAGCGCGCCGCCGACGCGATGCACATCCCGTTCAGCCCGGCCCTGGGGATCCACCCGCAGGACTCGCTCTTCCTCGAGCGGGAGGTGTGGGATCTGCCGCACACCCCGGCCGAGCAGCGCCCGCTGCTGCTGCACTTCCACCCGCTGGTGATCTATCGGTTCCAGGTGCTGAAGCAGGCCGACGTCGTGCTCGCGCTGTTCCTGCAGGGCAATCACTTCACCGAGGCCGAGAAGCTCGCCGACTTCGAGTACTACGACCCGCTGACCACGGGTGACTCGACGCTGTCGGCCGTGGTGCAGTCGATCCTCGCCGCGGAGGTCGGCTACCAGGATCTCGCGCACGAGTACTTCGAGCACGCGATCTACGTCGACCTGGGCGACCTGCACCGCAACGCCTCCGACGGGGTGCACGTGGCCTCGGCGGGCGGCGTCTGGACGGCGCTTGTGTCCGGCTTCGGCGGCATGCGCGACCACGACGGCGAGCTCAGCTTCGACCCGCGGCTGCCGACGGACTGGCCCGAGCTGTCGTACCCGCTGCAGTGGCGCGGGTCCCAGCTGCAGATCACGCTGACCGCGGACCGGCTGCTCGTCCAGGTGCGCACCGGCGATCCGGTCTCGTTCTCGGTGCGCGGGGCGATGTTCACGGCCTCGACCGAGGCGCCGGCGGCGGTGCCCCTGGCGAATCAGGGGCCGGTGCTCCGCGGGCGGCCCGAGTTCGGTCGTCAGGCGCTGCGCGAGGACGGCACGATCCTCTCGCCGACGGTGCCGACGACATCGGCCATCCCGATCGTCGGGTACGTCGGAGAGTCGGGGGAGTAGCGCCCGGCGCAGGGCCGGCGGGACCGGCGGGGCGCGCACCCCGCGCGGAGATGTGCGCTTCGCGCGGAGATGTGCGCTTCGCTCGGAGATGTGCGCTTCGCTCGGACGGAATCCAGGATCCGGTCCGCGCGAAGCGCACTTCTCCGAAGCTGGGGCACGGGCGGGGCGGATCCGAACGAGCGCCGGGGACCGACCCGGTCCGAATGTCGCAGGCACGCTCTAGGCTTGTCGGGTGAGCACAGCCCTGTACCGCCGCTACCGGCCCGAGAACTTCGGGGAGATGATCGGGCAGTCGCAGGTGACCGATCCGCTCATGACGGCGCTGCGCGGCGACCGCGTGGGGCACGCCTACCTGTTCTCCGGCCCGCGCGGCTGCGGCAAGACCACGTCGGCGCGCATCCTGGCGCGCTGCCTGAACTGCGCCGAGGGGCCGACCGACGTGCCCTGCGGCGTGTGCCCGAGCTGCGTCGAGCTGTCCCGCGACGGGGGCGGCTCCCTCGACGTCGTCGAGATCGACGCGGCCAGCCACAACGGCGTCGACGACGCGCGCGACCTCCGCGAGCGGGCGACGTTCGCGCCCAGCCGCGACCGCTTCAAGATCTTCATCCTCGACGAGGCGCACATGGTGACGCCGCAGGGCTTCAACGCGCTGCTCAAGCTCGTCGAGGAGCCGCCGCCGCACATCAAGTTCATCTTCGCGACCACCGAGCCCGAGAAGGTACTCGGCACGATCCGCTCCCGCACGCACCACTACCCGTTCCGGCTGGTCGCGCCCGCGGCGATGCTCGAGTACGTCGAGAAGCTCTGTGCCGAGGAGGGCGTGACCGTCGCCCAGGGCGTGCTGCCCCTCGTCGTGCGCGCCGGCGGCGGATCGCCCCGCGACACGCTCTCGCTGCTCGATCAGCTCATCGCCGGCTCCGAGAACGGCGAGGTGGCGTACGAGCGCGCGGTCGCGCTGCTCGGCTACACGCACTCGGCGCTGCTCGACGAGATCGTCGACGCGCTCGCCGCGGGCGACGCGGCGGCGGCGTTCCCTGCGGTCGACCGCGTCGTGCAGACCGGACAGGATCCGCGTCGCTTCGTGGACGACCTGCTCGAGCGGCTGCGCGATCTCATCGTGATCGCCGCCGTCGGCGACGCCGCCTCGGCGGTGCTGCGCGGCGTGCCCGAGGACGAGCTCGTCCGCATGAGGGCGCAGGCCGCGACCTTCGGCGGTCCCCGGCTGTCCCGTGCGGCCGACCTGGTGAGCTCGGCGTTGGACGACATGACGGGGGCGACCTCACCGCGACTGCACCTGGAGCTGCTGGTCGCCCGGGTGCTCACCGCGCTCTCCGGCGGCGCGGAGGGCGCGCCGACGTCGTCCGTGACCGCCCCGGCGTCCGCGACCGCCCCGGCTGCTGCTCCCGCATCCGCCCCGACGACCGCGCCTGCGCCGAGGGTCGATCCGCCCGCCGAGGCGACTGCGCCGTCCGGAGGTCGGCCCGCCGAGGCGACTGCGCCGTCCGGGGCCGCCGACCGAGGACGCGAAGCGCCCGAGCCGAACGGCGTCGCCCGCGACGGAGACGGTGCGACCGCACGTCCGGACGCTCCGCAGGCTCCGGCCGCTCCCGAGCCGGCTCCGGCGGCCGGGCCGATCGACCTCGACCGGGTCCGCGCCGTCTGGCCCGCCGTGCTCACCCGCCTGGAGAAGATCAGCCGCGGATCCTGGCTGGTCGTCACGGCCGTCCAGCCGCTCGCCTACGACGCGGCCTCGGAGGTGCTCACCCTCGGCTTCCCCGGCCCGAACGACGTCGCGCGATTCAAGGGCACGTCGCCCGGCAACGGCCCCTCGGACCATCTGCGCACCGCGATCGAGGCCGAGCTCTCGGTCACGGTGAAGTACCTTCCGGCCCCGCTGCCCAGCGCGGATCCGGCGGGCGTCGAACGGAACTTAGCCGAGAGCGGGAAGGCCCCGCGCCCCTCCGACCAGATCCCCGCCGAGCGCGGATCCGCCCCTTCGGCCCCGTCCGCTCCGCGTGCGTCCGCCCCGGCTTCGGCGCCGGTCGCTCCGCGCGCGTCGGATCCGGCCGCCTCGGCAGCCCCGGTCACTGAGTGGGCCGTCGCGGCGATCCCGCAGGGCGATCCCGCGGCCGAGACCGAGAGCGCGCTTCCGGCAGCGGCGCCGTCCGCCCCGTCCGCTCCCGCAGCGCGGGTGGGCCAGTTCCCCGTGGACGAGGAGCCGGCCGACGTCGAGGCGATGCCGGCATCCGGCTGGTACGAGCCAGGGCACGACGGTGACGTCCTCGACGACGAGCCGCCGTTCCCCGATGACGCGGACGCACCGGGGCCCGAGGAGGATCCGGATGCGCATCGCATCCCGGCGCCCGCGATGGCCGCGGCCCCGCGGACGACGGGTCCCGCTCCGGCGGCCCCTGCGCCCCGGCCGGATCCGGCACCGCGCGCGGCGGCGGCCCCCGCGGTCATCGACCGGGCTCCGCGCTCCGGGGTACCGGGGGTGCAGCGGTACGGCGAGGCCGTGGTGCGGCAGGTGCTCGGTGCGACCTTCCTGCGCGAGGAGCCGTACGAGCCGCAGACCAGATTCCAGTGACGACCGATAAAGGACCATCGAGATGTACGACGGCATCGTCCAGGAGCTGATCGACGAGTTCGGCCGACTGCCGGGCATCGGCCCGAAGTCGGCCCAGCGCATCGCCTTCCACATCCTGCAGACGCCCTCCTTCGACGTGAAGCGGCTCGCCGAGCTGCTCACCGAGGTGCGCGAGCGGGTGCGCTTCTGCGAGATCTGCGGCAACGTCGCGGAGCAGGAGCGCTGCGCGATCTGCCGCGACCCGCGTCGCAACACCGCGCTCATCTGCGTCGTGGAGGACGCGAAGGACGTCGCGGCGATCGAGCGCACCCGTGAGTTCCGCGGGCTCTACCACGTGCTCGGCGGCGCGATCAGCCCGATCGCCGGCGTCGGCCCCGACGACCTGCGCATCGCGCAGCTGATGACCCGCCTCGCCGACGGAACGGTGCAGGAGGTCATCCTCGCCACCAACCCGAACCTCGAGGGCGAGGCGACGGCGAGCTACCTCAGCCGGCTGCTCGTGAGCATGCAGATCACGGTCTCGCGCCTCGCCTCCGGCCTCCCCGTGGGCGGCGACCTGGAGTACGCGGACGAGGTGACGCTGGGCCGCGCCTTCGAAGGCCGGCGCGTCCTGTGAGCGCCATCGGCTTCAGCCGTCGCGGCTGGCTGCTCTTCGGAGCCATGTGCCTCCTCTGGGGCGTGCCGTACCTGCTCATCAGCGTGGTGGTCGAGTCGTTCTCGCCGCCGGCGATGGTGGCCGGCCGCACCCTGATCGCGGCTCTGCTCCTGCTCCCGTTCGCGATCCGCAGCGGCGCGCTCCGGGCCGCGTGGAAGCTCTGGCCCTGGGTGCTCGCGTTCGGGCTCGTCGAGATGGCGGGACCGTTCCTCCTGCTCGGCCACGCGGAGCAGTCGCTGCCGTCGGGGCTGACCGGTCTGCTCGTGGCCACGGTCCCGCTCTTCGCCGCGCTCATCGCCCTCGGCGGCGGCGACCGCGCCGTGCTGCGCCCCGCACGGCTGATCGGGCTGCTCGTCGGGTTCGTCGGCGTCGGCGTCGTGGTCGCCGGTCCGGGTCTGACGGGCGGCAAGGTCGACCTCCTCGCCGCGGGGGAGGTGCTGCTCGTCGCGGTGCTCTACGCGACCGCGCCGTTCATCGTCGCCCGCAAGCTCGGCGATGTGCCCTCGATCGGCACGATCACCCTCGCACTGCTGTTCATCGGGATCCTCTACCTTCCGGTCGCCCTGCTCACCCAGCATCAGGTCCCGACGGTGCCGTCGATCGCGGCGCTGATCGCCCTCGGCGTGATCTGCACCGCGATCGCGTTCCTCGCGTTCTTCGCGCTCATCAAGGAGGTGGGCCCGGTGCGCGCGCCGCTGTTCACCTACGTCAACCCGGTGATCGCGATCATCCTCGGCGCGATCGTGCTCGCCGAGCCGCTGACCGCCGGCCTGCTCGTCGGATTCCCGCTCGTGATCATCGGATGCTGGTTCGCCGGCACCGGCGGACGCCTGCGTCCGAAGGCGGCGGTCGACCGGGCCGCGGTGGAGCTGACGGCCGAGCCGGTGCCCCCGGTCGCGGCGGACGCGCGCGGCCCGGAGTCCCCGTCCGAGGTCAGGAGGACCGACGGATCCCCTTCCACAGGGTGATCAGCAGCAGCACGAATCCGGCGCCGATGAGGATGTGCCCGGCGCCGGCGATCCCGGAGATCGCCTTGGATGCCTCCGCCTTCTGGACGTCGAGGATGCCGTGCCAGGTCATCATCGCGCCGGTCAGCAGCACCCCGGCGTTGTAGATCCAGAAGAACCAGCGGAACAGGCGGCTCGCCGAGAGCATGAACAGTTTCTCCAGGGCGAGCACGATGAGGGTGACGAGGGCGCCGAGGGCGAGGAGATGCGTGTGCACCAGAGCGAGCTGCCCGCTGACGCCGTTCGGGAAGCCCTGCGCCTTGGTGAACTCGCGGTAGAAGAGGCCGGCGGCGAGGCCGAGCGCGATCCAGGTGACGGTCGCGACGAAGAGCTGCGCGAGCGCGCGCCGCGAGGCGCCGGGCGCCGTGGCCGGGGCGGTGAGGTCGGAGGAGGAGGTCATGATCCCAGCCTCCCGGGCTTCGGCGGGCGGCGGATCCATCGAAGGATCGATCCTGAGCGGGTGGGATCCGCGTCGTCACGGGGGAGAATCGGAGCATGAGCACCGCGCCCGCCTCCGCCCGTCGGCGGATGCTGCGCGGCGCGCGGTTCGCGCTGCACCTCATCACGGTGGTGCTCGTGGTCGTCACGACCGTCCGCGCGGGGGTCGAGGGCGCGCTGCTGCCCGTGCTGCTGGCCGCCGCGGTGTACCTCGCCTGGTACGGCGCCGGTGCGGGGCTCGCGCACAAGCACGCGGCCGGGTGGTGGATGCTCGGCCTGGTCGCGATCTGGATCGGGATGCTCGTGCTCTCGCCGGAGTTCGTGTGGCTCGCGTTCCCCCTGCTGCTGCTCGCCGGTCATGTGCTCCGCCTGCCCTGGTCCGCGGTCTTCGTGGCCGTCGTGCTGGTCGCGTCGATCGTCGCGCCCGGGCTGCACCCCGGCGGCGTGCAGCCCGGCACGGCGCTCGCGCACCTCATCGGCCCGCTCGTCGGCGGCGGGTTCGCGTTCGCCGTCTCGCTCGGCTACGACGCCATGCTCCGGGATGCGGCCGAGCGCGAGCGTCTCATCGATTCCCTGCTGCGCGCGCAGCGCGAGGCGGCGCAGCTGCACGACGAGCTCGCGGCCACCCAGCGCGAGGCCGGCGCGACGCGCGAGCGCACCCGGCTGGCCCGTGATCTGCATGACACGATCGCGCAGGAGCTCAGCACCATCGTGATGCTCGCCAGGACCGACGCCGAGACGCCTGCGGGCGAGGCGCGGCCCGACCGCACCGCGCTGATCGAGCAGCTGGCGCAGCATTCGCTCACCGAGTTGCGCCGCATCGTGGCGGCCCTCGCCCCCGCCGACCTGGACGAGTCCGCCCTGGCGGCGGCCCTCGCCCGCATGCTCGACGCCCTGCGCGAGGAGACGGGCGTCACCGGGACGCTCGAGGTGGATCCCGACCTCCCCGCGCTGCCGACGCCGGTCGAGGTCGCCCTGCTGCGCGTGGCCCAGTCGGCGCTCGCGAACGTGCGCCAGCATGCGAAAGCACGGACCGTCCGCGTCGCGCTGACGACGGGGGGCGGATCCGTGCGCCTGCGGCTCGAGGACGACGGCGTCGGGTTCGACCAGGATGTGCGGCCCTCCGACGCGTCCTACGGTCTCGCCGCGATGCGCTCTCGGCTGCGCGAGGGCGGGGGAGAGCTCGCGATCCGCTCCGCACCCGGCGCCGGCACCACGATCGAGGCGACCCTGCCCCTCGGCTCCGGCTCCGGCTCCGGCTCTGGCACCGGCTCCGGCTCGGGCGCCGGAGCCGCGGACGACGGCGCCTCGGGTGCCGGAGCCGCCGCCGACGGCACCCCCGGCGCGATCGGAGGAGCGGCATGACGGTCCGGCTGATCATCGTCGACGACCACCCCATCGTGCGCGCCGGGATCCGCGCGGTCGTCGAGGCGCGCGGCTTCGACGTCCTCGCCGAGGTCGGCACCGGTGAGGAGGCCGTCGAGGCCGCCCGCCGTCTCCGCCCCGACGTGGTGCTGTGCGACCTGCGGCTCGGCGACGGGATGGACGGCGTCGCCACCACGGCGTCGCTGCGGGCGCTGCCGGATCCGCCCGCGGTGCTCATCCTCACCACGTTCGACCACGACGCGCAGATCGTGCGCGCGGTGGAGGCCGGCGCCGCCGGGTACCTGCTCAAGGAGGTGGGCGTCGACATCATCTCCCGGGCGATCGTCGACGCCGCGGCCGGCGCCAGCGTGCCCACCCCCGGTGGCGACGAGCGCCTCGTGGCCGCGCTGCGCGCGCCCCGGGTCGAGCTCACCGCGCGGGAGCAGGAGGTCCTCGCGCTCGTCGCCGAGGGGCTCAGCAACCGCGAGATCGCGGTGCGCCTGTATGTCGCCGAGGCCACGGTGAAGACGCACATCGTGCACCTGCTCGACAAGCTCTCCGCCGACAGCCGCACCGGGGCCGTCTCGGAGGCCCGCCGGCGCGGCCTGCTCTGAGCCGGATCCCCGGGGCTGTCGCTCGCTCCGGCGGGCCGTCACATACCGGTTCGGGCATGAAGGCCGCTCGTAGAATGACCTCTGGTGCGCCGCCTCCGGCGCCCGGCATCCCCAGGAGTGATCCGTGGCCCTCATCGTGCAGAAGTACGGCGGCTCGTCCGTCGCCGACGCAGAGAGCATCAAGCGCGTCGCCAAGCGCATCGTCGACACCCGTCGCGCCGGCCACGATGTGGTCGTCGCGGTGAGCGCCATGGGCGACACCACCGACGAGCTGCTCGACCTCGCCGCGCAGGTCGCGCCGATCCCGGCGCCGCGCGAGCTCGACATGCTGCTCTCCAGCGGCGAGCGCATCTCGATGGCGCTGCTCGCGATGGCGATCCACTCGATGGGCTTCGACGCCCGCTCGTTCACGGGTCCGCAGGCGGGCATGCGCACCGACAGCCGGCACGGATCCGCGCGCATCGTCGAGGTCACCCCGACGCGCCTGCGCGAGGCGCTCGACGAGGGTGCGATCGTCATCGTCGCCGGCTTCCAGGGCATCAACGACGACACGCAGGACATCACGACGCTCGGCCGCGGCGGATCCGACACGACGGCGGTCGCGCTCGCGGCGGCCCTCGACGCCGACGTCTGCGAGATCTACAGCGACGTCGACGGCATCTTCACGGCGGATCCGCGAGTGGTCCCGCTCGCGCACAAGCTCTCGCACGTGTCAAGCGAGGAGATGCTCGAGCTCGCCGCCAACGGCGCCAAGGTGCTCTACATCCGCGCCGTCGAGTACGCACGCCGGCACGGCGTCCTGATCCACGCCCGTTCGACCTTCACGGCGAACGAGGGCACCTACGTTCTGGGCGAGGGCATGAAGAACCCCCGCGAAACCGAGGGAGAAGCCATGGAAGAGCCGATCGTCGCCGGTGTCGCCACCGATCTGAGCCAGGCCAAGGTCACGGTCGCGGGCGTGCCCGACGTCCCGGGCAAGGCCGCGGAGATCTTCAAGATCGTCGCGAAGTCGGGCGCGAACGTCGACATGATCGTGCAGAACGTGTCGGCCGCCTCCACCGGCCGCACCGACATCTCGTTCACCCTGCCGAAGTCCGATGCCACGGCCGCGCTCAAGGCGCTCGCCGCGGAGCAGTCCGAGGTCGGCTTCGAGAGCCTGCTGCACGACGACCAGATCGGCAAGCTCTCGGTTGTCGGCGCTGGGATGCGCACGCACTCCGGCGTCTCGGCGATCCTCTTCGAGGCGCTGTCCACCGCGGGCGTGAACCTGGAGATGATCTCGACCTCGGAGATCCGGATCTCGGTCGTCGTGCGCGGCGACGAGCTCGCGGATGCGGCCCGCGTCGTGCACGCCGCCTACGGACTGGACGGAGAGGTCGAAGCCGTCGTCGCCGCCGGAACCGGCCGCTGACCCGACGCTCCATCGCGGACCCCGGAGCCCTCGCTCCCGTCGCGAGAACTGTCGCTCCGAGCGTCGGAAAGCGGCAGAAACTGCGACGGGAGCATCCTCGGGTCCGGCCCGCGGAGATCGCATCCTCGCGGAACCGATAGAATCGCCCAAACCCTGACACCGGCGCCAGGCGCGGACAGCTCCGCCATACCCGGCGACCGCGCCTCCGCCTCGTCCGCCGTCCGGCATCCGCCGCGGCACGAAGCTGAGGAAGCATCCCCATGACCCGCATCTCCGACTCAGGATTCTCCGTCGCCATCGTCGGCGCCACCGGCCAGGTGGGCACCGTCATGCGCGACATCCTCGCGGAGCGTTCGTTCCCCATCCGCGAGCTGCGCCTGTTCGCCTCGGCCCGCTCTGCGGGCACGGCGATCGACTTCGGCGGGATCCCGGTGATCGTGGAGGACGTCGAGACCGCGGATCCGGCCGGTGTCGAGATCGCCCTCTTCTCCGCGGGCGCCACCGCGAGCCGCGCCTACGCGCCGCGCTTCGCCGCCGCCGGTGCCACCGTCGTCGACAACTCCAGCGCCTGGCGGATGGACCCCGAGGTCCCCCTCGTGGTGAGCGAGGTCAACCCCGAGGCGATCGCGGACGCCCCCAAGGGCATCATCGCGAACCCCAACTGCACCACGATGGCCGCGATGCCGGTGCTCAAGGCGCTGCACGCGGAGGCGGGGCTCGAGCGCCTCATCGTGAGCACGTACCAGGCCGTGAGCGGATCGGGCCTCGCCGGGGCCCAGGAGCTGCTCGGCCAGGTCGAGGGCGTGCTCGCCCAGGGCGACACCCTCAAGCTCGTGCACGACGGATCCGCGCTCGACTTCCCGCAGCCGGAGAAGTACGTGGCACCGATCGCGTTCGATGTCATCCCGCTCGCCGGATCCGTGGTCGACGACGGGCTCAACGAGACGGACGAGGAGAAGAAGCTCCGCAACGAGAGCCGCAAGATCCTCGGTCTGCCGGACCTCCGCGTCGCGGGGACGTGCGTGCGCGTGCCGGTGTTCACCGGGCACTCGCTGTCGATCAACGCGGAGTTCGCGAACGACCTCAGCCCGCAGCGCGCGTACGACGTGCTCGCCGCGGCCCCGGGCGTCGTGGTCGAAGAGGTGCCGACGCCGCTGTACGCCGCCGGCAAGGACCCGAGCTACGTCGGCCGGATCCGCGCCGACCAGTCCGCGCCGGAGGGCAAGGGCCTCGTGCTGTTCATCAGCAACGACAACCTGCGCAAGGGCGCCGCGCTGAACGCGGTCCAGGTGGCGGAGCTCGTCGCCGCGCGGCTCGGAGCCTGACGCACCTCGGCTCCGGCGCCGGATCCCCTCGTCGCAGGCGTGTCCTGTACGGCGTGGCGAATGTCCGGCGCCGGATGGCCGTCTCGGCGAAGAACTCGGCTCTCGCGGGCAACTAGACTGATCGAGTGACTGAATCCGTCGACGTCGTCCTCATCGGCGGTGGCATCATGAGCGCCACCCTGGGAACCCTGCTGCGTGAGCTGCAGCCCGACTGGAAGGTCGTCGCCTTCGAACGGCTGAGCGACGTCGCGGAGGAGAGCTCCAACGCGTGGAACAACGCGGGCACGGGCCACGCGGCGCTGTGCGAGCTCAACTACATGCCCGAGGGCAAGGACGGCACGCTGGACCCCGCGAAGGCGATCGGCATCAACGAGCAGTTCCAGCTCAGCCGTCAGCTCTGGTCGACGCTCGTCGACCGCGGCGTGCTCGACGCGCCCACGACCTTCATCAACTCCACGCCGCACATGACGTTCGTGCGCGGCCAGAAGGACGTCGACTACCTGCGCCACCGCTACGAGGTGCTCAAGGAGCAGCCGCTGTTCGCGGGGATCGAGTTCAGCGAGGACTCGCGCGTCATCAACCAGTGGGCGCCTCTGCTGATGGAGCAGCGCCGCAAGGGCGAGCCGTTCGCCGCGACGCGGGTGCCCAGCGGCACCGACGTCGACTTCGGATCCCTCACCCGCCAGCTGTTCGACCACCTCGCCGAGGACGACCGCTTCACGCTGCTGCGCAACCACGAGGTGCGCAAGCTGAAGCAGCAGAAGGACGGCACCTGGAACGTCCGCTACCGCAATGCGATCGGGCACACCCCGGGCCAGCTCAACGCGAAGTTCGTGTTCGTCGGCGCGGGCGGCTGGGCTCTCAAGCTGCTGCAGGGATCCGGGATCGACGAGATCAAGGGCTACGGCTGCTTCCCGATCGGCGGCCAGTGGCTGAAGACGTCGGATCCGGCGATCGTCGCCAAGCACCAGGCCAAGGTCTACTCGCAGGCGCCCGTCGGCGCGCCGCCGATGTCGGTCCCGCACCTCGACACCCGTGTCGTCGACGGCGAGACCAGCCTGCTGTTCGGTCCGTTCGCGACGTTCAGCCCGAAGTTCCTCAAGCAGGGCGGGATGCTCGACATCGTCACCCAGGTGCGCCCGCACAACCTCGGCAGCATGCTCAAGGTCGCGTTCACCAACTTCGACCTCATCAAGTACCTGGTCAGCGAGCTGCTGAAGACCCACCACCGGAAGGTCTCGACGCTGCGCGACTTCATGCCCACGGCCCAGGACGGCGACTGGGAGCTGCTCCAGGCCGGCCAGCGCGCTCAGGTCATGAAGGGCGGCAAGCTGCAGTTCGGCACCGAGGTCGTCGCTGCGGCGGACGGCACGATCGCGGGTCTGCTCGGCGCCTCCCCGGGCGCCTCCACGGCCGTGCCGGTGATGCTGGACGTGCTGCAGCGCTGCTTCCCGGAGCAGTACGGCGCCTGGGAGCCCAAGCTGCAGGAGCTGATCCCGACGCTCGGCGAGAAGCTCAACGACTCCGCCGCCGACGCGCGCGCATCGATGGGCGCCACGGCGAAGACGCTCGATCTGACGGCCTGATCCCGCGCCGTGGCCAAGCTGTACTTCCGCTACGGGGCGATGAACTCCGGCAAGTCCACGGCGCTGCTGCAGGCGGCGTACAACTACGAGGAGCGGGGCCAGCGGGTCCTGCTCGCGAAGCCCGCGATCGACACCAAGGGCGCCAGCCAGATCGAGAGCCGCCTGGGGATGACCCGCGAGGTCGACTTCCTCATCGCCGCGGGGCAGAGCGCCCGCGAGCTGTTCGGGCGGGAGCGCACGAAGGCGCGGGAGAGCGGATCCGACATCGCGTGCCTCCTCGTCGACGAGGCGCAGTTCCTCGAGCCGTGGCAGGTCGACGACCTCTTCCGCATCGCGGTCGAGGACGACATCCCGGTGCTCGCCTACGGGATCCGCAACGACTTCCTCACGCACGCGTTCCCGGGATCCGGGCGACTGCTCGCGATCGCGCACACGCTCGAGGAGCTGAAGACGATCTGCCGGTGCGGGCGCAAGGCCGTGTTCAACGGACGGCGGATCGGCGACCGGTTCGTGTTCGACGGGGATCAGGTCGCGATCGACGGCGTCGCCGTGGCCTACGAGTCGCTCTGCGGCCACTGTTATCTCCAGGAGTCCGGCGGGCGCCTGGGCTGAGCGCCTCCTCGCTGCTCGAGGTCGTCGAGCGGACACGCCCGCACGCCCGTCCTCTCTGGGGCCGTTGAGCGAACACGCGCGAAGCGCCAGTGAGACGAAACGCGGCGCTCTCGCAGGTCACCGCTTTTCGTCTCGGTCGGCTTCACCGTCCTCGCTCAACGACCCCGTTCTTGCGTGGGGTCCGCGATCAACGACCCCGGATGCGCCGTCTTGCGTGGTCTGACCACATGCCCTAGGCTGTGGTCTGACCACAGGAGGATGCATGCCCGACCGCAGCGACGCGCCCGCGCGCACCTGGCGCACGGTGCTGCAGCACGTCGAGCGTCGCCTGCTCGACGGAGAACTCGGCCCGGGGGATCGACTGCCCAGCGAGCGCGACCTCGCGGCGGAGCTCGGCGTCGGCCGATCGAGCGTGCGGGAGGCGATCCGCGTGCTCGAGGTGATGGGCCTGATCCGCACCTCGACCGGATCCGGCCCGCAGGCGGGGGCGATCGTCATCGCCGCGCCCGGGGGAGGACTGTCCGCGCTTCTGCGCCTCCAGGTGGCCGCTCAGGGCTTCCCGATCGCCGATGTGGTCGGAACCCGCCTCATCCTCGAGCAGGCTGTCGTCGCGGCCCTGGCCGCGGGTCGGCGGGACACGGCCGAGGCGCATCGGATCCTCGACGCCATGGAGGCCGAGCTGTCGGCGGCGGACTTCCTCGCGCTCGACGCGCAGCTGCATCTCGCCCTCGCCGAGGCGAGCGGCAACGCCGTCGTGGCGGCGATGATGACGGGCCTGCGCGACAGCATCGAGTCCTACGTGCTCTCGGGATCCGCGGGGATCCGCGACTGGGAGCGGATGGCCGAGCGCCTGCGGGCGGAGCACCGCGATCTCGTGCGCGCGATCGACGAGGGCCGCGCCGACGCGGCCACGGCGCTCGTGCGCGACCACATCACCGGCTACTACTCCGCGACCGGCCTCGCCGGCGCGGCCGACACGAACCCCTGATCGGAAGGATCCCCCATGGTGAAGCGCCAGCTCCCCAACCCCGCCGAGATCTTCGAGCTGATGAGCTTCAAGACCCCGGAGCTCGACGGCACCAAGCGCCGCCTCGAGGGAGCGCTGACGATCTCCGACCTGCGCACGATCGCGAAGCGGCGCACCCCCAAGGCGGCGTTCGACTACACCGACGGCGCGGCGGAGGGCGAGCTGTCGCTGGCGCGCGCCCGGCAGGCGTTCGAGGACGTGGAGTTCCACCCGGGGATCCTCGCTCCGGCTCCCGAGCTGGACACGTCGACCACGATCCTCGGGGGACCCAGCGCGCTCCCGTTCGGCATCGCACCGACCGGATTCACGCGCCTCATGCAGACCGAGGGGGAGGTCGCCGGCGCCGGCGCGGCCGCCGCGGCAGGGATCCCGTTCACGCTCTCCACCCTCGGCACGACGTCGATCGAGGACGTCAAGGCCGCCAACCCGCACGGGCGCAACTGGTTCCAGCTCTACGTGATGCGCGACCGCGAGATCTCCTACGGCCTCACCCGCCGCGCCGCCGAGGCCGGGTTCGACACGCTCATGTTCACGGTCGACACCCCGGTCGCCGGCGCCCGCCTGCGCGACAAGCGCAACGGGTTCTCCATTCCGCCGCAGCTGACCCTCGGCACGATCGTCAACGCGATCCCGCGGCCGTGGTGGTGGATCGACTTCCTCACGACGCCGAAGCTCGAGTTCGCGTCGCTGTCGACCACCGGCGGCACCGTGGGCGAGCTGCTCGACGCCGCGATGGATCCCACCATCAGCTACGACGACCTCGAGGTGATCCGCGGCATCTGGCCGGGCAAGCTCCTCGTGAAGGGCGTGCAAACGGTCGAGGACGCGATGCGGCTCAAGGACACGCACGGGGTCGATGGCGTCGTGCTGTCCAACCACGGCGGACGCCAGCTCGACCGCGCTCCGATCCCGTTCCATCTGCTGCCGCAGGTGCGCCAGGCCGTCGGCGAGGACTTCACGGTCATGGTCGACACCGGGATCATGAACGGGGCGGACATCGTCGCCTCGGTCGCGCTCGGGGCCGACTTCACGCTCATCGGACGCGCCTACCTGTACGGACTCATGGCCGGCGGGCGGCGCGGTGTCGACCGGACCATCGCGATCCTGCGCAGCGAGATCGAGCGCACGATGCGACTGCTCGGCGTCTCGTCGCTGGCAGAGCTCGAGCCGCGCCACGTCACGCAGCTCACCCGCATGGTCCCGGTCGCTCCGTCGCTCGCCGCCGCCGTTCGCTGATGCCGAGCGCTGACGCCGTCGCGGCCGGTCAGAGCGTCGGCAGCAGCGCGTCGAGCTTGTCGGCCGTGTCCTGCCAGCCGTCGACCGCGACGCAGGGCACGCCGAGGGTCTTCACGGGGTAGTCGTTCCCGCCCTCGTCGAGGCGATCGCCGTAGAACAGCATCTCCGCGAACGGGATGCCGGTGCGCTCGGCCAGCTCGGTCATGCCGTAGGCCTTGTCGATGCCCGCGCGGGTGATGTCGATCGACGTGGATCCGCCGGAGCGCACCTCGAGATCGGGCACCCGGGGCGCGACGGCGTCGCGCAGCGCGGCGCGGCGCGATCCATCCGGATCCCAGGCCTTCTTCGCGTCGTGCGGAGCCTTCTGGCCGAGGGCCGAGAAGGTGATCTGCGAGCCGCGGTCCTCGAGGATCGGTCCCCAGGTCTCGCTCTCCCACAGGCCCAGCCGCTGGGCCTCCTCCTCGAGCGCGGCGAGGGCCGCGTCCTTCTGCGCAGGGCTGAGGTCGCGGGCGTAGACGAGCGAGAACCCGGATCCGTCGTGCGCGAGGTAGCGGGTGCCGCAGGTGGGCAGCAGGTGGATGCGCTGCAGGGCGGAGACGTCGGCGCCGAGCCGGGAGACCACCTGGGTGCGGAACTGCTCCTCGTTGCCGCCGGAGATGATCGCGACCTCGACGCGCTCCGCGAGGGCGAGGAGGAGGGCGGCGATGCGGGGTTCGATCGGGCTCTTGGAGGCGGCGAGGGTGTCGTCGAGGTCGAAGGCGACCAGGCGTGGCGTCGTCATAGCGCTTCCAGGATACGGGAGCAGCGGTCAAGGATGCTGGGGGATGCCCCGCGCGGGGTCACCGCCGCGCGGGACGATCGTGCACCGCGCCACGCGCGGGCGCCGCCTCGATTCGCTCCCGCGTCCGTCTCCGTATAGACTTGAACGGTTGCCACGGGGTGTGGCGCAGCTTGGTAGCGCGCTTCGTTCGGGACGAAGAGGCCGCAGGTTCAAATCCTGTCACCCCGACCAACGAGAGAGGGACCGACCCACAGGGTCGGTCCCTCTCTCGTTGTCTCGTGGCGTCTGGCGGGGTCCCGGCGCGGGCCGGATCCGTCAGTGATCCGTCCCGCGCCGCAGGACCATCCCGGGGAAGCGGCTCGCCGCCCACACGAGGACGCCCGCTGCCGTGAGTGCGCCGAGCAGGCCGAGGACGGTCAGCGTCATCGCGGTCGCGCCGCGTTCGGGGAGCAGGAAGCCGTAGGGAACCCAGCCGTCGGTCGCGCCGCGCACGAGGACGACGGCGAGCCACAGCAGGGGATAGGGAGCGAGCACCCACAGCCGCGACCAGGGCAGGCATCGACGGTCTCCGATCAGCAGCCAGTCCAGAGCCATCAGCGTCGGAAGGACGGCGTGGAGGGTGAGGCTCACCCAGGCGGGGGCGGATCCGGTGCCCGGCACCACGGTGTTGTAGATCACCGCGACGATCAGCATGCACGCGGTGACGACGGCACGAGCCGGTGCGAGCCAGCGGGGCGTGCGTCGACCGGTCAGACCGAGTGCGCCGCAGGTCATGAGGACGAGTGCGGCGAGCAGGCTCGTCAGGTTCGTGAAGTACCCGAAGTAGTCGAAGGGGTTGTACCCGTGGGCTTCGCCGCCGATCGCATAGGTGTACAGCAGGATCACGAGGACGGCGAGGCCGACCAGTCCCCGTACGCCGCCCACCACGCGTGCTGCGGCCGGCCGGACGCGCTCCGGAGCGGCGGGGCGCACGTCGCTCAGTTCCGCGGCAGCAGTGTGAGCAGGGTGGCCTCCGGGCGGCAGGCGAAGCGGACCGGCGCGTAGATCGAGTGGCCGCATCCGGCGCTCACGTTGAGCGGCACGGTGCGCCCGGCGTGCGTCCAGGTGCTCAGCCCCTTCGCCTGTCGCAGCGGGATGTCGCAGTTCGCGACGATCGCCCCGAAGCCGGGGATGCACACCTGACCGCCGTGGGTGTGGCCGCCCAGGATCGCATCCGCGCCCAGGTCGGTGAAGGCGTTCAGTACGCGCTGGTAGGGCGCGTGCGTCACACCCAGCACGGGCACGTCGGAGGGGCGGGCACCGAGGGCGTCGATCTCGGCCGGAAGGGCGTCCAGGTCGTCCCAGTGACGATGCGCGTCGTCCACGCCGAACAGGTCGATGCGCCGGCCCCCGACGGTCAGGGAGGCGGCGGTGTTGTCCAGGTCCGTCCAGCCCAGCTCGTCGGTGAAGTAGGCGTCCATCGCGGCGGTGTCGAGCTTCGGCGCGGTGGCGACCCGCGCCGAAGGCCCCATGAAGTAGCGGAAGGGGTTGCGCGGCGACGGTGCGTGCACGTCGTTCGACCCGTGCACGAAGACCCCCGGCGTGCCGGCGAACGGCGCGAATGCGGCCCTGATGCCCTCGAGTCCGTGCTCGTGGCCGAGGTTGTCGCCCGTGTTCACGATGAGGTCGGGCCGCAGGCCGGAGAGGGAGGCGAGCCAGCGCTGCTTGCGATGCTGCCACGGCGCCATGTGCGCATCCGAGATGTGCAGGATCCGGAGCGGACGGGATCCGGTCGGCAGCGTCCGTGCGGTGGCGTGGCGCACCGTGAACAGGTAGCGCTCGATGCCGATGCCCCAGGTGGCGGCTGCGACACCGGCGGCCCCCACCGCACCGAGTGCGATGAGGGCCGAGCGGGTGGTGCGCGAGGGACTCATCCTCAGCAGTTCTTCTTCATGTAGTTGAGCGTGACCGACGAGCCCTTCGGCGCCGCCGTGCCCGCCGCGGGCACGGTGGCCGACACGGTTCCGGAGTCGTCGCCGTTGCCGGGCGTGCAGGTGCCCTTGGTCGCCTGGAAGCCCGCGGTCTTCAGCGCGTTCGCGGCGTCGCCCATGGTCATGCCGACCACGTTCGGGACCGCCACTCCCTGCCCGTTGCTCGGGCTGATCGTGATGGTGCTGCCGGTGACGACCTGGCCGGGACCCGGATCCTGCTGAGCCACCTGATCGGCCGGCAGGTTGCTCTGCACGGCGGCGCCGACGGAGACCGAGAACCCGGCGTCCTCGAGGGTCTGGGTCGCCTGATCGACCGTCATGCCGATGACGCTCGGCAGGTTGGTGTACGACTGCTTGAGCGCGCTCTGCTGCGGACTGGGGAAATCGCCCGCGGGGAACAGTTCGTCCGCGGCCCCCAGGATCTGACGCCCGAGGTAGTAGCGGATGTCGGGGACGTTGGTGTCGTGCGTGTAGAAGTCGTTGATGTCGACGTTGCCGTCGGCCTGACCCACCCAGATGCCGGTGGTGGACGCCGTCGAGGACGCCATGAGCATCGTCTGCTGGTTGTTGTGCGATCCGGTCTTGCCGATCAGCGGGGTGCCGTCGTCCGGGTTCGCACGCGAACCGGTGCCGCCGCCCGCCATGACGCCCTGGAGCGCATACGCGGCCCCTGCGGCGATCTCGGGCTTGATGACCTCGGTGCAGGTGGTCGGTGCGAGCGGGATGTCCGAGCCGTCCGGCCCCGTGATCTTGTCGATCGCGTGCGGATCGCAGCGGGTGCCGTTGTTCGCGATGGCGGCGTAGACGGCCGCCATCGAGATCGGGGCGATGTTCTTCGACCCGAGGACGCCGAACGGGGTCGGGCCCTCGAGGTCCACGGTGTCGGTGCCGGGGTAGTAGGTCGTCTCGTGGGAGTTGACCGCCTTCATGTCACCGGTGTGCACGCCCATCCGCGCCGCGACGTCGTTGATGTCGCAGAGGTCGAGCTTGGAGGCCATCGCCAGGAAGCCGCTGTTCAGCGACGCCGCGGTGAACTGCATCGGGGTGCCGACGTAGCCGCGCTGGTTCTGGAAGTTCCCGATCTCGGACGTGTCCGTGGTCATCGTGTCCGTGCCGCACTTGAACGTCATGCGCCGGTTGTTGCCGTCCACCGTCTCCCGCAGCGAATGGCCCTTCTCCAGCCAGTCGATGAGCGTGAAGACCTTGTAGGTCGATCCGACCGAGAAGCCGATGCCGCCGCCGTGCGCCTGGTCGGCCGCATAGACGATTCCGGTCTGGCCGGGGGGCGCGTCCTGCGCCTCGTTGAACGTCGTGTTCTGGGCGAGGGCGAGGATCTTGCCGGTCTTCGGGTCGAGGTTCACCGCCGCGGCGCCGAAGACCATCCCGTCGATCGTGGCCGTCGTGTTGTCGTGCATGGCCTGGACCGTCGCGGCCTGCATCGGTGCGGACAACGTCGTGTAGATGTTGAGGCCACCGCGGTACAGCTTGTCGTTGCGCTCCGCGGACGTGGAGCCGAGGGCGGTGTTGAGCGACTCGTCGTTCTCCAGCGAAGCCTGGACGTACTTGCAGAAGTACGCGTTGTCGCCGGCGTCGGAGCAGCCGGAGCTCGGCGTCTTGATCGCGGGCGTGATCGGCTGGGCCTTGTCGGCCTCGTACTCGGCCTTGGTGATCTTGCCGAGCACCTCCATGCGGCTGAGCACGTAGTTGCGGCGCACGAGCGTGTCGTGATACCCGTCGGCCTGCGAGTTCTTGCAGTTGTTGCCATCCTTGTCGCAGTCGTACGTGCCGCCGGGCAGATCGATGCGGAACGCATTGGGGTTCTGCACCATGCCGACGAGGGTCGCCGCCTGCACGGCGTTCAGCTGCGAGGCGGAGACGCTGAAGTAGCGCTGCGCCGCGGCCTCGATGCCGTAGGTCGTGCCACCGAAGTTCACCAGGTTCAGATAGCCGATGAGGATGTCCTGCTTCGAGTACTGCTTCTCGATCGCGGTCGCGTAGCGGATCTCCTGCAGCTTGCGGGCGATGCCGGAGCTGCCCACCGTCGCGGCCGCGTCCTCCCAGCACTTGGCGAGCTTGGCGTCGCGGTTCTTGTCGTTGAGCGGGACGCCCTTCTCGCAGTCCTGCAGCAGCACGTTCTTGACGTACTGCTGGCTGATCGAGGATCCGCCGTTGGTCGCGGATCCGGTCACGTTGCCGACCACGGCCTTGATCGTTCCGGCGATGTCGATGCCGCCGTGCGAGTAGAAGTTCTTGTCCTCGCTGGACAGGAGCGCGTCGTACAGCACCGGGGCGACCTGGTCGTACTTCACCGGGATGCGGTTCTGGTCGTAGAAGCGCGCCATGACCTGGTCGTTGCCGGCCGCGTCCTTCGAGTAGATCGTCGTCGGCTGCATCGGACGGTCGACCTTGAGGTTGGAGGGCAGGCCCTCGAAGAGGTCGATCGACTGAGCGGCGGTGGCACCGGTCACGGCGAAGACCGGGGTGACGGTCGCCGTGACGAGCACACCGGCGACGACGCTGAGACCGACGAGGCCGGCCAGGCCGCTGAGCACACCGGTGAGCGTCCGTTTGGTCTGAGGCATACGCTTGATCGTAGGGGAGTTCCCTGAACGCCAACTTTGACGCGCCTGCGCGCGTCCGTCCCTCCGGGAGTGCCATGACCACGTGGGAATACCTCACGACACCGCTGCTCATCCACAACACCGCTGCGATCCTGAACAACTGGGGCAAGCAGGGGTGGGAGCTCGTGCAGGTCGTCACCGGGCCCGAGGGCGGGCTCGTGGCGTACTTCAAGCGTCCGGTCGGCGGCGATGCGGCCGCCAACACCGGCCTCGGTGCCGCCGCAGAGGCCGCCCGCCAGTTCGAAGGAGACAACGCATGACCATCGCTTCCCGCCTCGCCGAGCTCGGCATCGAGCTGCCCTCCGTCGCGGCCCCCGTCGCCGCGTACGTGCCGGCCCGCGTGCACGCCGGGCTGGTCTACACGTCGGGGCAGCTGCCGTTCGTGGCCGGATCCCTGCCCGCGACCGGCAAGGTCGGCGCCGAGATCTCGGCCGAGGACGCCCAGGCCCTCGCCCGCACCTGCGCGCTGAACGCTGTCGCCGCGGCGGCCGACGCCGCCGGCGGCGTGGACCGGCTCGGCGGCGTGCTGCGCGTCGGCGGCTTCGTCGCGTCCGCGCCGTCGTTCTCCGGTCAGCCCGGGGTGATCAACGGGGCGAGCGAGGTGCTCGGCGAGATCTTCGGCGATGCCGGCAAGCACGTCCGCGCCGCCGTCGGCGTCGCGGTGCTGCCGCTGGACAGCCCCGTCGAGGTCGACGTCGTCTTCACCCTCGCCTGACTCCCCTCCGGGGAAGACGAGACCCCCGTCCCGGTCCCTTCGAGAAGGGATCCGGCACGGGGGTCTCGTCGTATCGGCCCTGCGGCCGCCCTCGGCTACTTCACCTGCGCCGAGATGGTCGACATCACCATCGTGTCGGCGAGGGTCGTCGTGTCGCCGACCTCGCGGCCCTCGGCCACGTCGCGGAGCAGCCGGCGCATGATCTTCCCGGAGCGGGTCTTGGGCAGCTCGCCGACGATGTACACGTCGCGCGGACGGGCGATGGGGCCGATCTGCTCGCCGACCCAGCCGCGCAGCAGCTGCGCGAGTCCCTCGGGGGAGTGCACCCGGATGTAGCTCTCCTTGATGATCACGAACGCGACGACGGCCTGACCCGTGGTCTCGTCGGAGGCCCCGACCACGGCGGCCTCCGCCGTCGCCTCATGGGCGACCAGGGCGGACTCGATCTCCGCGGTGGACAGGCGGTGTCCGGAGACGTTCATCACGTCGTCGACGCGGCCGAGCAGCCACAGATCGCCGTCCTCGTCGAAGCGCGCGCCGTCGCCCGCGAAGTAGTAGCCCTGCTTCTCGAACTTCTCCCAGTAGGTCTCCTTGAACCGCTCCGGGTCGCCCCAGATGCCGCGCAGCATGCTCGGCCACGGCTCGGTGATCGCCAGGAGCCCGCCGCCGCCGACGCCCACGGGGGTTCCGTCGTCATCGACCACATCGATCGAGATGCCCGGCAGCGGCACCTGCGCCGAGCCCGGCTTGGTCGCGGTGATCCCGGGGAGCGGGGAGACCATGATGGCGCCCGTCTCGGTCTGCCACCAGGTGTCGACGATGGGCGTGTGCCCGCCGCCGATGACGTCGCGGTACCAGATCCAGGCTTCGGGGTTGATCGGCTCTCCGACGGAGCCGAGCAGGCGCAGGGAGGTCAGGTCGTACTGGTTCGGGATCTCGCGCCCCAGCTTCATGAAGGAGCGGATCGCGGTCGGCGCGGTGTAGAGGATGGTCACGCCGTACTTCTGGATGATGTCCCACCAGCGCCCCTGCTGCGGGGTCTCCGGCGTGCCCTCGTACATGACCTGGGTGGCGCCGTTCGCGAGCGGGCCGTAGGCCACGTACGAGTGCCCGGTGACCCAGCCGATGTCGGCGGTGCACCAGTAGACGTCCGTCTCCGGCTTCAGGTCGAAGACGACGCGGTGCGTGTAGGACGCCTGGGTGAGGTAGCCGCCGGACGTGTGCAGGATGCCCTTGGGCTTCCCGGTGGTGCCGGAGGTGTAGAGGATGAACAGCGGGTTCTCCGCCGGGAACGCCTGCGCCTCGTGCGCGTTCGAGGCACCTCCGACGACGTCGTGGTACCAGAGGTCGCGCTCGTCGTCCCAGTCGATCTCGTTCTCGCAGCGCTTGACCACGATGACGTGCTCGACCGTGTTCTGCTCGCCCTCGCCGCGGTCGGCGAGGGCCTGGTCGACGGTCGGCTTGAGCGCGGAGGCCTTGCCCTTGCGGTAGCCGCCGTCGGCGGTGATGACGACCTTCGCGCCCGCGTCGTCGATCCGCGAGCGCAGGCTGTCGGCGCTGAAGCCGCCGAAGACGACGGAGTGGATCGCGCCGATGCGGGCCACCGCGAGCATGGAGGCGACGGCTTCGGGGATCATCGGCAGGTAGATGGCGACGCGGTCGCCGTGCCCGACGCCGAGGCCCTCGAGCACGTTCGCCAGGCGCTTGACCTCGTCGGTGAGCTCGGCGTAGGTGATGCGGCGCTCGTCTCCGGGCTCGCCTTCCCACAGCAGCGCCACGCGGTCGCCGTTGCCGGCCTCCACATGACGGTCGAGGCAGTTGTACGCGACGTTGAGCTCACCGTCGGCGAACCACTTCGCGAACGGCGGCGTGGTCCAGTCCAGCACCTGCGTGAAGGGCGTGTGCCAGTGCAGCTCGCGGGCCTGCTTCGCCCAGAACGCCTCGCGATCGGTGGCCGCTTCGGAGTAGATCTCCGGCTGCGCGACGGCGGCGGCCGCGAACTCCGGGGAGGGCGGGAACACACGGGTCTCGTCGAAGACGTGATCGATCTGGCTGCTCATGTGAGGGGGCGCTCCTTTGCGGCGAGGATGGGCCGCGGCCTCGCCGCGACAGGGGCGAATCTAGCCGCGCCCATCGCCTGGCAATACCGCCGGAAGTCGGTAGTGCCGGTCGTTTTGTTCGGTCTCTTTTCAGACGTACACTGTCCGACGGCCGATCATTCGATTCCGGCTTTCCCGCGGCAGCGACGGTCCCCCTCCGTCCACCGCGGCCGGGCGGCATCCCATTCCCCCCGTGGGATGCCGCCCTTCTTCCTGCCGTGTCTGCTGCCGGGCCCGGCGTGCTTCCCCGGGCGGGGCTCGTGCGTCCGGTGCGCGCCCCCGGCCTCCGTGCTCCGACGCCGCGTTCCGACGTGCTGCTCCTGCACAGCCGGGGCGGGGAGGGACTTGTGCACGGGATGTGCTCGGGCGTCTCGGCCGCCCGAGCCGGGTGCCTAGCGTCGGGACATGGCCTCGCCTTTCGTGATCGTCCCCCGCGGTCCCGCCGACTCCCCGGAGCGGCTCGACCTGGATCCCGCCTTCGGCGACCTCGCGGTCCACGCCGCCGATCCGCGGGTGACCGACCTCTTCCTCAACGGAGCGGGCGGGTTGTTCGCCGACCGAGGCGCGGGTGTCGAACCGGTGCCCGGGTGGACCGCGTCCGAACGCGAGGTGCGCGAGCTCGCCGTGCGCCTGGTCGCCCTCGGCGGCCGGCACCTCGACGACCAGGCCCCGTGCGTGGACGTGCGGCTCGCCTCGGGGGTGCGCGTGCACGCGGTGCTCGCCCCGGTCGCGACCAGGGGCACCGCGGTCTCGGTGCGCATCCCGCGGGTGCGCGCGGCGGATCTCGACGACCTGGCACGTCTGGGGGCGATCGACGCGGCGCAGCGCGGCTGGCTGGAGCGCATCGTCGTCGCACGGAAGAACGTGCTGATCACCGGAGGCACCGGCACCGGCAAGACCACGTTGCTCGCGGCACTCCTGGCGCACGTGCCGCCGCGTGAGCGGATCGTCACCATCGAGGACGTCGCAGAGCTGCGCCCGAGGCACCCGCACCACGTCTCGCTCGAAGCCCGGCAGCCGAACCTGGAGGGCGTGGGCGCGATCAGCGTCGCGCGCCTCGTGCGCGAGTCGCTGCGGATGCGGCCGGACCGCCTCGTCGTCGGCGAATGCCGCGGGGAGGAGATCCGCGATCTGTTGACGGCGCTGAACACCGGGCACGACGGCGGCGCGGGGACGCTGCACGCGAGCGGGCTCGCCGATGTGCCGGCGCGGCTGGAGGCGCTCGGAGCGCTGGCCGGCATGGACCCTCCGGCGCTGGCCCGTCAGGCCGTGAGCGCGTTCGCCTCCGTGCTGCACCTGGTGCGGGCCAGCGGCGGAGAGCGACGGCTCGCCCAGGTGGGGGAGCTGCGTCTGGACGGCGAGCATCTGGGCATCGAGGAGGTGCGGCCGTGGTGAGGGCGGTTCCCTCCGCGCGACGTCCGGCGCCGCTCCGGGCCCCGCGCGATCCGGCTCGGCGCCCTCGGCTGCGGGGCAGGGGCTCCCGCGTCCGCGAGGCCGAGGTCGCCGAGGCCGTCCGCACGCTGGCCGTGCTGCTGCAGGCGGGTGCGGCGCCCCTCGCCGCCTGGCACCACCTCGCCGAGAGCGGATCCGCCGTCGCCGTCGGCGTGGTCGCCGAGACCGTCGAGCACGGCCGGCCCCTGGTCGAGGCGATCCGCGAGGGCGGCGGAGTCTGGCGGGTCGTCGCGGCGGCCTGGGGGATCGCGGGCACCGTCGGGGCGCCGCTCGGCGAGGTGCTGCGCGCGATCGCCGCAGCGCTCGAGGGCGCGGGGGAGATCCGGGACGAGGTGGCGGTCGCGCTGGCCGAGCCTGCCGGCACCGCCCGTCTGATGCTGTGGCTGCCGCTCGTGGGGCTGCTCCTCGGCGGCGCGCTCGGGTTCGATACGACGACGGTGCTCCTCACCCGGCCCGCCGGGTGGATCTGCCTCGCGGCGGGTCTCGGCCTCCTGCTGCTCGCCCGCGGGTGGACCAGGGCGCTGGTCCGACGCGCGGCTCCGCCGGCCGGGATCCCGGGGATCCGCGCCGAACTGCTCGTCGTCGCACTCGCCGGCGGGACCGCGATCCCGCGAGCCCGTGCCCTGGTCGAGCAGGAGCTGGCGGAGGGGGAGGATGCGGCGACGGCCGAGGAGGCGATCGAGCGGATCCTCCGTCTGTCCGTCGCCGCGGGCGTTCCGGCCGTGGAGCTGCTGCGCGCCGAAGCCGATCGTGCACGCAGGGAAGCCCGCACCGCGGGGCGCACCGGGGCCGCGCGGCTGAGCTCGCGCCTGCTGCTCCCGCTCGGCATCTGCACCCTGCCGGCGTTCCTGCTCCTCGGCGTCGCGCCCCTGATCCTCAGCGTGCTGTCGACGACGCCGCTGCCGTTCGCTTGAGCAGGGCGGCGGCGACCGGGTGCCGATCCGACGGGACGAAGAAACCCACGGAAGAAGAAGAGAGAAGGAAGAAACATGATCCAGAAGCACCAGAGCGGCTCGAGTGCCCTCCCGCCGCTGACCCGCCGCCGGGCCGCCGGGCTGTTCGGCGACGACACCGGAGCCGCGACCGCGGAGTACGCCATCGCCACGATGGCGGCCGTCGCGTTCGCGAGCCTCCTCGTGGTCATCATGCGCAGCGACGAGGTGCGCGGCATCCTCACCGATCTCGTGCGTCGCGCGCTGACGGTGCAATGAGAGTCCGGACTCCGATCGCCCGCGGTCCCGGTCGCGATCGCTCCGGTGCACGGGGTGGCGCGCGCGACCGGGAGCGCGGCTCGGCGACGGCCGAGCTCGCCGTGGCGCTGCCGATCGTCGTCCTCATCCTGCTGCTCGGCGTCGGCGGCCTCGGCGCCGGGATGCGGATGGTCGCGCTGCAGGACGCCGTGGCCGACGCGGCCCGCCTGCTCGGCCGGGGCGACGACGCCGGGGGAGCGGGCGCCGCGGTGACGCGGGCGGATCCGGCAGCGACGTTCGGGGTGCGCCGGTCCGCCGAGCTGGTGTGCGTCACCGCCTCGGCCCAGGCGCGCATCCTGGGCGCGGTGACGGTGCCCCTCCGTGCGACGGGGTGCGCACTCGACGGAGGACGCTGATGGCCGGCTCCGCCGTCGCCGTCGGGGGCATCGCCGTGGCGGCCGCGCTGGGCATCGGCGCCGCGGCGGTGGGCGGCGCGGGCGCGACCTCGCAGCGCGTCGCGGCCGCGGCCGATGCCGCGGCGCTCGCCGCGGCGGACGCGGTGTCGGGTGCGGTCGCGGTGGATTCGGATCCCTGCGCGCTCGCCGCGAGGGTCGCCGAAGCGCACGGCGCCGCGCTGGAGGACTGCCGCATCGCCGGCCTCGAGGTCGTCGTGCGCGTCGGCACCGCCTACGCGGGGCTCCCCGCGGCGGCGGGGGCCAGGGCCGGGCCGCCCTCGCCGAGCACGGGGCGGCGATGACCGGCGACCGCGGCCGGCGGCGCGGCCCGATGCGCGTCTTATGGTCCCCGGCCCTCCGGCAGCGGCGTACGCTGGGTTCCCGGCTGTCGCGGGATCCCGTGCAGGAGAACCCGAACCTCCTGCGGCGACGGCCCATCGTGCTGAGTCCCCTCCTCCGGCGCGGTGTGTATGGTGTGCTTCGACTCCTCGTCAAAGCTCAGGACCCGAAAGGACCGCACCCGTGGCGCAAGGCAAGAAGCTTGTCATCGTCGAGTCCCCGACGAAGATGAGGTCCATCCAGGGCTATCTCGGCGACGGCTTCGAGGTGCTCAGCTCGGTGGGGCACATCCGCGACCTGGCCGACAAGAAGGACATCCCGGCCGCCGACAAGCAGGCGTACGGCAAGTACTCGATCGACGTCGACAACGACTTCGACCCCTACTACGTCGTCTCGGACCGCAAGACCAAGACCGTCGCCGAGCTCAAGCGCGCCCTGAAGACCGCCGACGAGCTCCTGCTCGCCACTGATGAGGACCGCGAGGGCGAGGCCATCGCGTGGCACCTGCTGGAGACCCTGAAGCCGAAGGTCCCCGTCAAGCGGATGGTCTTCCACGAGATCACGAAGGACGCGATCCAGGCCGCCGTCGGCAACACCCGTGAGCTCGACCTCGCGCTCGTCGACGCCCAGGAGACCCGCCGGATCCTGGACCGGCTGTACGGCTGGGACGTGTCGCCCGTGCTCTGGTACAAGGTCAAGTCGGGCCTCTCCGCAGGGCGCGTGCAGTCGGCCGCCACCCGCATGATCGTCGACCGGGAGCGCGAGCGCATGGCGTTCGTGTCGGCCGAGTACTGGGACGTCGACGCCACCGCCGTAGCCGCCACCACTCCGTTCACAGTGCGCCTCGTGCGCCTGGACGGGGGCGCCATCGCCCGCGGCACCGACTTCGACGACAACGGCGCCCTGAAGAAGGCCGTCGTCGTGCTCGACGAGAAGGCGGCGGCCGCGCTTGCCGCAGCCGTGGACGCGGCCGGATCCGGCACCGTGACGAAGGTCGAGGCGAAGCCCGGCACCCGCAGCCCCTACGCGCCCTTCACCACCTCCACGCTGCAGCAGGAGGCGGGCCGCAAGCTCTCGATGAGCGCGAAGCAGGCGATGAGCGTCGCCCAGCGCCTCTACGAGAAGGGCTACATCACCTATATGCGCACCGACTCGGTCGCCCTCAGCACCCAGGCGGTGCAGGCGGCGCGGTCGCAGGCGGTCGCGCTCTACGGCGATGCCGCCGTGCCGCTGAAGCCCCGCGTGTACAAGGGCAAGAGCAAGAACGCGCAGGAGGCGCACGAGGCCATCCGCCCGTCGGGCGAGCAGTTCCGCACGCCGGCATCGGTGTCCGCGCAGCTCGACCGCGAGGAGCAGCGCCTCTACGACCTCATCTGGAAGCGCACGGTCGCCAGCCAGATGTCCGACGCGAAGTACGAGACCACCACGGTCACGCTCGCCGTGGACGCGGACGGCCGCACCGCGGAGTTCACCGCGTCCGGCACGGTGTACACCTTCAAGGGCTTCCTCGAGGCGTACGAGGAGGGCAAGGACGAGCGCCGCAACGCCGCCGATGCGGCCGAGAACCAGTCGCTCCCCGCCGTCGCCGTGGGCGATGTGCTCGGCGTCTCCGACGCCGACGCCAAGCCGCACCGCACGACCCCCAAGCCGCGCTACACCGAGGCGTCGCTCGTGAAGGCGCTCGAAGAGCACGGCATCGGCCGCCCGTCCACGTTCGCCAGCATCATCGGCACCGTGATCGACCGCGGCTACGCGACCAAGCGCGGACAGGCCCTCGTGCCGACGTGGATGGCGTTCAGCGTGGTCCGGCTGCTCGAGCAGCACTTCGCCGACCTCATCGACTACGACTTCACCGCTGCGCTCGAGGACGACCTCGACGCGATCGCCCGCGGCGAGCAGAAGCGCATCGAGTGGCTGCACTCCTTCTACTTCGGCGACGACACGCAGGTCGGCCTCCGTCAGGTGGTCGACAACCTGGGCGAGATCGACGCGCGGGCGCTCAACGCGACTCCGATCACCGACACCGCCACGCTCCGGTTCGGCAAGTACGGCCCGTACCTCGAGGTCGCCGATCCCGCGCACCCCGACGCGAAACCGCGCATCGTGAACGTCCCCGAGGATCTGGCTCCCGACGAGCTGACGGCGGCGAAGGCCCGGGAGCTCATCGAGGCCCCCGTCGCCGGCGACCGCGTGCTCGGCGAGAACCCGGCCAACGGCAAGGTCGTCGTGGTCAAGGACGGCCGGTTCGGCCCCTACGTCCAGGAGAACGATCCGGTCTCCGACGACGACCAGGTCGATGAGACCACCGGCGAGGTCGTGGAGAAGCCGAAGCCGAAGCGCGGAGCGAAGAAGGAGGCCGCGCCCAAGCCGCGCACCGCCTCCCTGTTCCGCTCGATGTCGGTCGACACGATCGACCTCGACACGGCGCTCAAGCTCCTGGAGCTGCCCCGCGTGGTCGGCGTCGACCCCGCGACCGAGGAGGAGATCACCGCGCAGAACGGCCGCTTCGGGCCGTATCTGAAGAAGGGCGCCGACTCGCGTTCGCTCGAGAACGAGCAGCAGATCTTCGACATCACGCTCGAGCAGGCGCTGGAGGTCTACGCGCAGCCGAAGTACGGCGCGCGACGCGCATCGAGCGCGCTCGCCGAGTTCGAGGCCGACCCGGTCAGTGGCAAGCCGATCCGGATCCGGGACGGGCGTTTCGGCGCGTACGTCACCGACGGCGAGACCAACGTGACCATCCCGCGCGGCCAGCAGGTGCAGGACATCACCTTCGAGATCGCCGTGCAGATGCTCGCAGACAAGCGGGCCAAGGGACCGGCGCCCAAGCGCGGATCCCGTGCTGCGGCGGCGAAGAAGGCGCCGGCGAAGAAGGCGCCCGCCAAGACCGCTGCGAAGAAGCCCGCAGCCGCCAAGGCCACGGCGAAGACCGACGCCGAGAAGGCGGCTGCCCGCTCCGCTGCGGCGAAGAAGGCGGCTGCCACGCGCGCCGCCAACGCCGCGAAGAAGCAGGCCGGGGCGTGAGCGCCGCCCGAGGGATCTGGATCACCCTCGAAGGCGGCGACGGCTCGGGCAAGACCACGCAGGCCGCGCTGCTCGAGGCCTGGCTCGACGCACAGGGCCGCGATGTGCTGCGCACCCGCGAACCTGGCGGCTCCGAGGTCGGCGTGCTCATCCGCGACATCGTGCTGCACCACCGCGGCGACATCGCACCGCGGGCGGAGGCGCTGCTGTACGCCGCCGACCGCGCCCACCACGTCGCCACCGTCGTGCGCCCCGCGCTCGAGCGCGGCGTGGTCGTCATCCAGGACCGCTACCTCGACTCGTCCGTCGCCTATCAGGGGGCGGGGCGGGTCCTGGACGCCCAGGAGGTGCGCGATCTGTCGCTGTGGGCGGCCGAGGGCGCGCTGCCCGACCTCACGGTGCTGCTCGACCTGGATCCCGCGGCCGCGCGCCGTCGGCTCGACTCCGCCGACAAGCCGTTCGACCGGCTCGAGGCCGAGCGCGAGGAGTTCCATCAGCGAGTCCGCGAGGCCTACCTCGCCCTCGCCGCGGCGGAGCCCGAGCGCTTCCTCGTCGTCGACGCGGCGCAGGATCCGGCGGCCATCGCGGACGTCGTCCGCGCACGCGTGGCCGCCCTGCTCTGATCCGCGGCCCGGCGGGCAGCACGTCCCCGCGGGCTCGGCGGGCGAGCACGCGCGGCGCCGCAGCCGGTCGCGGGCGCACGGTGCATGTCGCCCCTCCCGGTTAGGCTTGACCGCATGCCCGCCACCGTTCCCGCGCCGTTCCCCTGGACCGACGTGTGGGGGCAGGACGCCGCCGTCGCGGCGCTGCGAACCGCGGTCGAGAACCCGGCCGCCATGTCGCATGCCTGGCTGATCACCGGACCTCCGGGGTCGGGCCGCTCGACGCTGGCCACGGCGTTCGCCGCGTCGCTGATCGCCGGCCCCGGCGACGAGCAGACCATGCACCAGGTGCTCGCCGGCACCCACCCCGATGTGACGGTGCTGCGCACCGAGAAGGTGATCATCTCGATCGCCGAGGCCCGCGCCCTCGTCGAGCGCTCGTATTTCGGGCCGTCCAGCGGGCGCTATCGGGTGATCGTCGTCGAGGACGCGGACCGCATGACGGAACGCACCTCGAACGTGCTGCTGAAGGCACTGGAGGAGCCGCCGGAGCAGACCGTGTGGATCCTGTGCGCCCCGAGCGAGGCGGATCTGCTGCCGACCATCCGCTCGCGCGTGCGGTCGCTGCGCCTGCGCGAGCCCGATGTCGCCTCCGTCGCCGAGCTCATCGTGCGCCGCACGGGCGCCGACCCCGCAGTCGCGGAGCAGGCCGCGCGTCTCGCACAGCGGCACATCGGCATGGCGCAGCGGCTTGCGACCGATGAATCGGCCCGGGCTCGTCGCGAGCACACCATGCGAGCCGTGCTGGGAGCCAGGGGCGTCAGCGACGCCGTCGAGGTCGCCGGCCAGATCGTGCAGGCGGCGACGGAGGACGCCAAGGCGCTCACGGCCGAACGCGACGACGCCGAGCGGCGCGCGCTGCTGCACACCGTCGGCATCGCCGAGGGCCAGGCCGTTCCCCCCGCCGTGCGCTCGCAGATCAACGCCCTCGAGGAGGAGCAGAAGCAGCGCGCCAAGCGCAGCGTGCGCGACGGGCTCGACCGTGTGCTCACCGACCTGCAGTCGCTGTTCCGCGACGTGGTCATGCTGCAGTTCGGCCGCGACGACGGGCTCATCAACCAGGAGCTCGCCGCCGAGCTCGCCGCCGTCGCCGAGGCCTGGCCGCCGGAGCGCACGCTGGTCGTGCTGGACCACCTCGCCGAGACCAGGGAGTCGCTGGAGCGCAACGTCGCCCCGGCCCTCGCCCTCGAGAGCTTGCTCGTGACCGTCACGAGCGGGAGGAGACCATGAACACGCGTTCCGCTTCGCGACTGCGCCGGATCACCACGGTGGCGGCGGGTGTCGTCGTCGCCGCCCTGGCGCTCACCGGCTGCCTGTACTCGATGATCCCCGCCGGATCCTCGTCGGCCGGGCCGACCGCGACCCCCGACACGTCGGGCGTCTCCGCCGAGCTGATGCCGTTCTACGGGCAGACGCTCCAATGGTCCGCCTGCGGCAGCGGCATGGACTGCACGACCGTCAAGGCGCCGCTCGACTGGGACGACCCCGGCAAGGGGAGCCTCGATCTCGCCGTGGTGCGCCATCGCGCGACCGGCAACTCCCAGGGATCCCTGCTGACGAACCCCGGCGGGCCGGGGGCGAGCGGACTCGAGCTGATCAAGTCCAGCCTGAGCTTCGCCGTCAGCCCCACGCTGATCAAGAACTACGACGTCATCGGGTTCGACCCGCGCGGTGTCGGGTCCTCGACCGCCGTGAAGTGCCTCGACGCGCCGCAGATGGACGACTACCTCTACTCGATCCGCCCCGGCGCGCGGGGCAGCGACGAGTGGACCGCCGCGCAGAAGAAGGCGAACAAGGACTTCGCCGATGCGTGCGAGAAGAACAGCGACGGGATCCTCCCGTACATCACGACCGTGAACTCGGCGCGGGACATGGATCTGCTGCGCGCCGTGCTGGGCGACAAGAAGCTCAACTATCTCGGCTACTCGTACGGCACGTTCCTCGGCGCGACGTACGCCCAGCTGTACCCCGAGCGCGTCGGGCACCTGGTGCTGGACGGCGCGCTCGACCCCGCCGTGTCCAACCTCGACGTCAGCACGACGCAGGCCATCGGGTTCGAGTCCGCGCTGCGCGCGTACATGGCCGAGTGCCTGAAGGGCAAGAAGTGCCCGTTCCAGGGCACCGTCGACGAGGCGATGAGCGACCTCGGCGCGCTGCTGGCGAGCGTCGACCGCTCTCCGCAGAAGAACGCCGACGGGCGCATGCTGGGCGCGGACACGCTGATGACGTCGATCGTCTCGGCGCTGTACTCGCAGGACAGCTGGCCGTACCTGACGCAGTCGCTGACCGCCGTGCTGAAGGGCGACCCGTCGGTGGCCTTCCAGCTCGCCGACTTCTACAACAACCGGGAGAACGGCGCCTACTCCGACAATTCGACGGAGGCGTTCCGGGCCTACAACTGCATGGACTACCCGGTCGAAGACGATCCCGCGGCCAAGGCCGCGTCGGACGCGAAGATCAAGGCCGAGGCCCCCACGATCGCCCCCTACTGGGATGGTCCCGACCCCTGCGAGCAGTGGCCCTATCCGCCGACCGGAAAGCGCGGCGAGATCACCGCGGCAGGATCCGGTCCGATCCTCGTCGTCGGGACCACCAACGACCCCGCGACGCCCTACCCGTGGGCGGAGTCCCTCGCCAAGCAGCTCGAAGGCGGGATCCTCATCACCCGCGTCGGTGAGGGCCACACGGGCTACAACAAGGGCAACTCCTGCGTCGATGACGCGGTGGACGCCTACTTCGTCGACGGCACCGTGCCCGACAAGGCCGGGATCCGCTGCGAGTAGACCGAGGCGCGGCGGGGCCTTGCCGGGCCCGAGCCGCGCCCGGGCGCGCGTGGTTCGCAGCATGCCCGCGGACAGGGTAAGATCGTTGATCGTGCGGTTCGCCCGCATGCGCATCTCTCGGGATGTGCGCCGCCCTAGCTCAGTCGGCAGAGCATTTCACTCGTAATGAAAAGGTCAAGGGTTCGATTCCCTTGGGCGGCTCCACCCGAAACCCCCTCCGCGGAGGGGGTTTCGTCGTTCCGGCGTACGCTCGGGTCATGACCCGTGCGCTGCTGATCGTCGATGTGCAGAACGACTTCACCGAGGGCGGTGCCCTCGCCGTGGCCGGAGGAGATGCCGTCGCGCGCGGCATCACCGGACTGCTGCGCGATCACGCCGCCGACTACGACGTCATCGTGGCCTCGCGGGACTGGCACGATGCCTCGGGGGACAACGGCGGGCACTTCTCCTCCGAACCCGACTTCGTGGACAGCTGGCCCGTGCACTGCGTCGCGGGCACAGCCGGCGCGGACTACGACCCCCTGCTCGATACCGCCGCCGTGACCCACCACGTGTTCAAGGGCCAGGGCCGCCCCGCCTACTCGATGTTCGAGGGCACGACCGAGGCGGGGGAGACGGTCGCCGGGATCCTCTCCTCCCGCGGCGTGCTGACGGCCGACGTCGTGGGCATCGCCACCGACCACTGCGTGCGCGCCTCGGCCGCCGACGCCATCGCGCACGGCGTGCAGGTGCGGATCCTCACGGACCTCGTGGCCGGCGTCGGGGCGGAGTCGAGTGCCGCGGCGCTCGCGGAGCTGGCCCACGCGGGGGCGGAGCTCGTGGAAGGCGCGCACCCGGCGGAGGAGGCATGAGTGCGGGACGCTGCGCTCTGCTCCTCCGCGCCGTCAACGTGAGCGGCGCCAACCGGGTGCCGATGGCCGAGCTGCGGGCGCTCCTGAACGAGCGTGCGGCGTTCGGCGTCGTGACCACCTACATCGCGAGCGGCAACGTCATCTGCGACGCCGCCGCCGACCCGGCGGCGGCCTGTGCCGAGGTGCGATCGCTGATCCATGATGCCTTCGCCGTCGATACTCCGGTGATCCTGCGCACTCATGACGATCTCGTGCGGGCGGTCGACGAGAACCCGTTCCCCGACGCCGCGGAGGACAAGATGCTGCATGCGATGTTCCTCGAGGGGGAGCCCGCGGGTGACGCGGTGGAGGCGCTGACCGGGCGGCTGCAGCCCGGCGAGCGGATCGCCCTGCGCGGGCGGGATCTCTGGATCGACTTCGGCGCCGGGGGAGTTCACTCCAGCAAGCTCACGCGCCCGGTGCTGGATCGCGCCCTCGGCGTCGCCGGCACAGCCCGCAACCTGCGCACCGTGCGCAAGCTCGTCGAACTCACCGCCGGCTGACGGTCACCGTCGGCCCAGGCCACCGCCGGCCTCCGGCCACGGCCGGCTGGCGGTCGGACTCACCGTCCGCTCGTCCTGGGCGCGTCGAGCGCGCGGCTCAGCGCCCGCGGAGCCGCGTCCCCGGACGCCTGCAGATCCACCCGCTGCGCACCGCACCGGAGGCACTGCACGTACAGCAGCGTGCCGTCGGCGGTCCGGTGCCGCGATCGCGTGGTCCAGGCGTGCTCGTGGGCCGGTACCGCGCGGGGCGGATGCGGAGGGGCGAGGGGGAGCGATGCGGTGTCGGCGGAGGATGTGGCGGTCATGGTTCCACGATGATGTAATGCCGTTATGCATCTCAACCCTTACGGCGAGTACGCGGTGCTGATGGCGGCGTCGCTCGCCGACGAGTGGCCGTCCGATCGCGCCGGCATCGAGCGACGCACGCGGGAGTTCGGGATGACGATGGTCTTCCCGGAGGGGCCCGACGATCACGCCGAGACCCGGCGGGTGATCGACGAGTGGCTGCGCGTCGTCGACGCGCCGACCCCCGCGGAGCGCGCGATGCTGCTGAACGCGCAGATGGCGGCGGCGGCGGCCTACCCGCGCCTCACCGACCACGACGGCGAGGGCTGGCACCTGCACTACCGCGACGAGCAGGATGCGCTGCCCCGTGTGCTGCGCGCCGTCATCGCGGTGGGCACGTCGCTGCACCTGGTCACCCGGGGGATGGGGCGCCTCGGCCGCTGCGCGGCGGCGCCGTGCACGAACGTCGTGGTCGACGTCACGCGCAACGGGCGGCAGCGCTACTGCTCGGTGCGCTGCGCCAACCGCGACGCCGTGCGCCGGCATCGGGCCCGGCGCGCCTGAACGTGGCGCCGAGGCCGAGGCCGAGGCCGAAGCCGGGGCCGATGCCGGCGCGGGGTCAGTCGTACATGCCGACGTTGATCGGTCCGGTCAGATCCGGCGGTGCGGCCCGGAAGCCGCGGGTCTTGATGAGCAGGTAGACGACGCCGATGGCGGTCCAGGCGCCGCCGATGATCATCGAGATCCCGTCCAGGCTGAGCCAGAGCGCCACGTTGATCACGACGCCGATCGCCGGGATGGCGACGAAGCCGATCCAGGATCCGATCGTGCGCTTCGTGATGAACCGGAAGAACACGAAGATCACGGACAGGTTCACGAAGGTGAAGGCGATGAAGGCGCCGAAGTTGATCATCGAGGACGCCTGCTCGAGGTTGACGAACAGTGCGGTGAGCGCGATCGCGGCGACGATGAGGACGTTCGCGACCGGGACGCCGGTGCGCGGGTTCACCCTGCCGAACAGCCGCTTCGGCAGGGCTCCGTCACGACCCATCGCGTACAGCAGGCGCGCCGCGCTCAGCTGCTGCGTGATGCCGCAGCCCAGCACCGCCATCATGTACCCGCCGACGAAGATCGCCTGGAATGCCGCCCCTCCGATGTACTTCGCGATCTCGGGGGAGGCTCCGACGATGTTCTCGAGCTTCGTCACATCGGGGAACAGCGTCTGCATGACGTAGGTGACCGTGAGGAAGAACGCGCCCGCTGCGGCGACGATGAGGAAGATGGCCCGCGGGATGTCGCGGGTGGGGCGCTCCGCCTCCTCCGCGAGGGTGGAGACGGCGTCGAACCCGAGGAACGACAGCGCGAGGATCGCCGCGCCGCCGGCGAGGGCCGCGGCCTGGATGTCGTCGGAGAAGAACGGCCGCACGCTGAAGGCGGCGCCGTTCGCGCCGTTCGCGATGTTGACCACTGCGAGCACCACGAAGAGCACGGCGACGACGAGCTGGATCCCGACCAGGATCACGTTCATGCTCGCGGCGAGGCGCACCCCGACCAGGTTGAGCGCGGTGCAGATGACGACCGTGAGGAGCACCCACACCCAGACCGGGACGCCCGGGTAGATCGCTCCCATGTAGATCCCCGACAGGATCGCGTTGATCATCGGCAGCAGCAGGTAGTCGAGGGTCGCCGCCCAGCCCACGAGGAAGCCGACGGAGGGGTGGATGCTCTCCTTCGCATAGGTGTAGGCGGACCCGGCGATCGGGAAGAAGCGCACCATGCGCGAGTAGCTGAACGCGGTGAACAGCACCGCGACGAGCACCACCAGGTAGGCGAGCGGCACGTGGCCGCTGGTCTGATCCGCCACGATCCCGAACATGTCGAACACCGCGAGCGGGGCCATGTAGGCGAGGCCGATGAAGACCAGGTGACGCAGCTTCAGGGTGCGCTTGAGCGATCCGGGCTCGTGGGTGACGGCGTGGGCGAGCTGGTCGTCGCCGGCGGCGACGGCGGAGCGGGATGGCAGCGTTGACATCGTGGGGGAGTCCTCAATCGGTGTGCGAGTGGCAGTGGTGGTCGGCGGAGGGCTCGGTGCAGCTCTGCCCGGCCCCGCCCGGGTCCTGGACCGGGGCGGAGGAGGAGGCGCCGCCGAGCTCGCCGCGGTGGTCGTGCACCGCGGTGCCGCCGACGACGGTCAGGTCGGCGTGCTGGGCGAGGATCTCCGCGGGCTCCATGGAGTAGAGGTCTCCCGACCACACCACGAGGTCGGCGAAGTATCCGGTGCGGAGCATCCCGAGGGCGTCCTCGTGATGGAACGCTCCGGCGCCGCCCTGGGTGTAGGCCTGCAGCGTGCGGTCGAGATCGAGGCGCTCGCCCGGAGTCCAGGCGTCGCCGCCGTCCAGGCGCGCGCGGGTCATCGCGCTGTAGACGCCGACGAGCGGATCCATCTCGCCCACCTGCCAGTCGCTGGAGAACGTGACGCGCGCGCCCGACTCGATCATCGAGCGGAACCGCCAGGCGCGGTCCCAGCGGGCCTCTCCGATGTTCTCCATCCAGGTCCCCGCGACGAGGTCCGGGGAGGCGTGGCGGGGCTGCATCGCCGCGACCACGCCGAGTTCGCGGAAACGCGGGAGGTCCTCGGGCGCCAGGCACTCGACGTGCACGATGCCGTGCCGGGCGTCCCGCGTGCCGTTCGCCCGCTGGGCGGCCTCGATCGAGTCGAGCGTCAGGCGGATGCCCCAGTCGCCGGTGGCGTGCGTGTGCACCTGGTAGCCGAGGCGGTCGAGCTCGACGAACAGCTTCGTGAACTCGGTCGGCTCGAGGCTGGTGTGCCCGCGGTGGCCGGGACGGTTCGCGTAGTCCTCGAGCATGGCCGCGGTGTGCGGCTCGATCACGTCGTCGGCGTACAGCTTGACCATGCCCAGACGGAACCGGTCGTGCTGCGGGGTCTCCCGGATCGCCTCGGTGATGCGGGTGCGGAAATCGCCGTCGGCGCCGACGGGGTGATAGATCGCGGCGATGGTGCGCGACGTCAGCCTGCCCTCGCGCTCGGCCCGCTCGAACAGCGGCAGCTCCGCGAGCGGGACCTGCGGCTCGACCACGGTCGTGATGCCGAAGCGGCGGGCCATGTCGAGGCTGTTCACGATCTTGCGGTAGCGCCGGTCGGGGGAGTACATCGGGATGTCGCGCTGCAGCTCGGCGAGGCCGTCGACGGTCATCGCGCTCGTGTAGAAGTCGGTGACCCAGCCGGTGGGCTCGCCCGTGGTGCGGTCGATCTCGGGGTTGCCCCAGGCGATGTCGCCGCCGTTCAGGATGCCGAGCTTCGCCAGTGCCGGCCGGTTGAGCCACACGGAGTGCTGGTCGTAGGTGGTGATGAACACCGGACGGTCGGTCACGCCGGCGAGGTCGTCGGCCCGGGGGCGACGGTTCTCGACCACCGAGTAGAGCGCGTTCTCGGCGCAGATCCACTCCAGGTCGGGGTGCGTCTCGGCGAAGGCCGCGATGCGCGAGCGCACGACGTCGAGGCTCTGCACCTGATCGAGGCTCACGGCGAGGTCGTCGTAGCCGAGCAGGAGGTGGTTGTGGGTGTCGGCGACGCCGGGGGTGACCAGGCGCCCCTCGAGGTCGACCGTGCGACGTGCGGCGGGTGCATCGGCGGCCGTTCCGACGTAGCTGATCCGGTCGCCGGTGACGCCGACGGCCTCGGCCCAGGGCTGGGCGGGGTCGAAGGTGCGGACGCGTCCGCCGGTGTAGAGGGTGTCGACGGCCATGTCGGTGCTCCAGGGGCTTGGGCGGCTCTGCCCGGAGGGGCGACCGCAGTTCTTTGACTCAAGAGTAAATTAATTGACGCAAATGTCAAGAAACTCTTTCGATCGGAACCGGATCCCTCCGCGGGACTGCGATACTGGCTTCATGGCACGCCCGAGCACCCAGGAGCAGCGCCGCCGCGACGTGGTCGATGCGGCGCTCGAGGCCGCTGCCGAGCACGGGCTGCGCAATCTCTCGCTGACCGACGTCGCGAACCAGGCCGGGGTGACCCGCGGCGCGCTGCTGTACTACTACGAAGATCTCGACGCGATCCTCGTCGAAGCCCATGCCGCGGGCATGCGCCGGGTGGGCGAGGAGCGCGAGGCGCTCGTGGCCCGGGCGGAGCATCCGGCGGAGCAGCTCGCGATCGCGATCCGCGCCGGCCTGCCGAGCGGCCCGGACGACGCGCTCATGCGCCTGCTCTACGAGTTCGACGTGCTCGCGGGCAAGTCGCCGCTGCACGACGAGCTCGTCCAGCGCCTCTACGGCGAGCAGCTCGGACTGTACCGGCGGATCCTGGAGGCCGGCACGGCGAGCGGCGACTTCGCGCTCACCGGCCCGATCGAGGACATCGCGATGAACTTCGTCGCCCTCGAGGACGCGTACGGCCTGCACATCGTCGCGGGCGGCAGCATCTCCCTCGCGGACGCCGAGCGGGCCATCGCACTGTTCGCGCGCCAGGCGGGCGCGCCTCTTGCCGAGACATCGCCGCGCTGAGCGTTCGGCGGACGAACAGAGGGTCCGGTCGATGTCGACCGGACCCTCTGTTCACGGTGGGCCCCGTGGGGCTCGAACCCACGACCCGCGGATTAACCTGCCACTTCGGCTTTCGCCGCCGCCCGATGGGCGTTCGTGGTCTGGACTGTCCCTTCACCCTGGCTTGCGCTTTAGGTGCCACCCGTCCAGTCTCTACACCTTCCGGACTCGCGTCCGGCTTGGCTCGGGATTGCCAACTGGTCTCCCAGGAAGGGTTCCCCGACTTTGAGTGGTGTCATCCTCGGCGTTTCCCCCGAGGCGCTCCTATTGTGTTGAAGTCCGATGCTCTGCCAACTGAGCTAGAGGCCCGTGTCCCCGAGTCTATCGGTCGCGACTGGGTGCCCGAGTCGGGCACCGCGCGTAGCCTGGGTCGGTGCCCGCTCCCTTCCACCGCCCCGTCCGCCTCTCCCCGGAGACGTTCGACAACCTGCTCGGATCCCACGATCCGGCCGAGCAGACGCGGATGGCGCACGCCACGGCCTCGGCGCTGCTGGCGCGCGTCCGGGCCGACGACAGCGGCGTGAGCGCCGAGCGGCTGGTGGCCTACGCCACCGAGCACGGCATCGACGAGGTCGCCGAGCTCTGGGCGAAGAGTCCCGCGGTGTCGCTGCCCGGAGCTCTGTGGCGTCTGTACCTCCTGCAGGTGTCGATCCACGCGGATCCGTCCCTCGCCGCACTCCTGCACGAGCGCGGGCGGGTGGAACTGCCGTCGGTCGACGCCCTCGTCGCCGGCGCACCGGTGCCGGCCGGTCCCGAGGAGCTCGTCGGGCTGATCGACACGATCCTCCGCGGCGCTTTCACCGGCGACTTCGCGATCGCGCTCGAGCGGGCCGCGGCGTTCTGCCGCGTGCAGGCGTCCGGCTCGACGCACATCGCCGACGACTACGACCCGACCGAGCCGGACCGGGCGAGCGAGCTGACCACCCGTGCCGCCCGCCTCAGCGCCTTCGCCCAGGACCTCACAGCGTCGGCCGCCGCCTGGCGCGACGGATTGCTGACCTGACCGGACTCCCGGATCCATCCCGGAGGGGACCGGATCCATCCCGGAGGGGAGCGGATCCGGAGACGAAGAAGCCGGGCCGCAAGAACGCCTCTCGGCGGAAGGCCGCTCGCAGCGGCGAAAAATGGAGCCCGGGGTTATGCGGCCCGGCCGATCCAGTGTAACGCGTAGCACCCGGAGGTATTCCCCGCGACCGGGAGCTCGGGCGAGTCGCCTCCGGCAGGGCGCACGCCCGCGGAGGTCCGCGGATGGGCGTGCGCTTCGCTCGGAAATGTGCGGCTGCTTCGGACGAAACGAGTGAGGTCGTCCGACCGAAGCGCACATCTCCGCGCGAGGTGCACAGCAGAATCCGGCCCTCCCGGCGCACGCCCTAAGCTCGTCCTATGGCCGCCGCCCGCTTCGCCCTGCTGATCACCCCCGCCGAATCCACGGACGAGGAGCGCGCCGACTTCAGCGACAGCTTCCGCCGCATCGACCCGAGTGCGCCCGCGCTCAGCGTCGGAGAGCTGAGCACCCAGCGCGGCGACGGCATCTTCGAGTCGATCGGGGTCGTCGACGGGCACGCCCAGGAGGTCGAGCCGCACGTGCAGCGGCTGGCGCACTCGGCGGCGCTGTGCGACCTGCCCGAACCGCATCGCGAGCAGTGGCGGCAGGCGATCGCGATCGCGGCGGCCGAGTGCGGTCCGGGGGAGTGGGTCATCAAGCTCATCCTGAGCCGCGGCGTCGACCACGGTCCCGCGCCCACGGCGTGGGTCACGGCCGCTCCTGCGGGAGACTTCGCTGCCGCCCGCGCGGAGGGGATCCGCGTCGTCACCCTGGACCGGGGCTACGACAGCGGCGCCGCCGAGCGCTCGCCGTGGCTGCTGCTCGGCGCGAAGACCCTGTCCTACGCGATCAACATGGCGGCTCTGCGCGAGGCGCACCGCCGGGGCGCCGACGACGCGATCTTCGTCACCACCGACGGCGTCGTGCTGGAGGCCCCGACCGCGTCGCTCATCCTGCGCTTCGGCGACCGCTTCGTCACCCCGGCCCCGCACGGCGGGATCCTGCAGGGCACCACGCAGATCAGCCTCTTCGCGCACCTCGAGGAGCAGGGCTTCGCCACGGAGTACGCCACGGTGCCGACGACCGACCTCGCCGCCGCGGACCAGGCCTGGCTCGTCTCCAGCGTGCGCCTCGCCGCCCCGATCGCGGCGATCGACGACCGTCCGCTCCCGATCGACCGCGCGTTCACCGACACCCTGAACGCGTACCTGCTCTCCGCGCGGGACTGATCCGACGGGTCGCGCACCGGGGTCCACCGGCGCCCGGGGGCTGGCCGGGGCGGCGTGATCGAAGTAGTCTGCCCCCATGGCAGAGCACCCGGCCGCTCCGGCGGCCTATGACGACCTCCGCGCCGTGTTCGTCAACTGCACCCTGAAGCGGAGCCCCGAACCCAGCCACACGCAGGGGCTGATGGCTCGCAGCATCGCGCTGATGCGCTCGCAGGGCGTCGCCGTCGAGAACATCCGGTTCATCGACCACGACGTCGCCACCGGCGTCTACCCGGACATGCGGGAGCACGGCTGGACGAGCGACGAGTGGCCTGAACGGATCTGGCCGCTCATCGACGCCGCCGACATCCTCGTCGTGGGCGGCCCGCTGTGGCTGGGCGACAACGCCTCGATCACCCGCAAGCTCATCGAACGGCTCTACGCCATGAGCGGGCTCTTCAACGACAAGGGCCAGTACGTGTACTACGGCAAGACCGGCGGGGCGATCATCACGGGCAACGAGGACGGCGTCAAGCACGCCGCGATGTCGATCCTGTACAGCCTGCAGCACATCGGGTTCACCATTCCGCCGGCCGCGGACGCCGGCTGGATCGGGGCGATCGGACCGGGGCCGAGCTATCTGGATCCGGGGTCGGGCGGACCGGAGAACGACTTCACGAATCGCAACACCACGTTCATGACCTGGAACCTCCTGCACACCGCGCGCCGGCTGAAGGACGCCGGCGGCATCCCCGCCTACGGCAACCTCCGCCAGGCCTGGAACGACGGCGAGCGGTGGGGCTACGACGCCAATCCCGAGTACCGCTGAGCGCGCGCAGACGGCGGTCCTCGGGCGGAACCGGTCTCGGCTCGGAGGCGGCGGATCCGGAGGCGGTCGGAGACCTAGGAGATCAGGTCGATCGCGGCCTGCGCCCTGGTGCGCAGCTCCTCCGAGATCGGCGCGCTTCCGGCGGCGTCGGCCGCCCGCTGCTGCCCCTCCGCCGAGACCGCGGTCGAGAAGAGGGTCTTCACGAGGGCGGCGGTCTCGGCGTCCTCATAGCGGGAGCAACCGATGAGATAGCCGACCAGGAGCACGGGGTAGGCGCCGCGGGCGGGCGTGCCGCGGTCGATCGTGGTCGCGAGGTCGCCCGGCGCGCGGCCCTGCTCGATCCGGGCGGCGTCCATCGCCGTCCTCGCACCGGCGGCCGATGCTTCCACCCAGCCGCCCCCGACCTTGATCTGCACCGAGGGCAGGTCGCCGGCGACGGACGCGTCGACGTACCCGATGCCGCCGTCGGTGGCGCGGACGACGGCGGCGAGGCCGGCCGCGCCCTGCGCGGCACGGCCGTCGAGGGCGGAGGGCCAGGTGTCCGCCGTGCCGGCGGTCCACACGTCGGGAGCGGTCTGCGACAGATAGTCGGTGACGTGGGCCGTGGTGCCCGAGGCGTCGGAGCGGTGCACGGGAAGGATGGGCTTCGACGGCAGCGCCGCGGTCGGATTGGTGGCGACGATCGCGGGGTCGTCCCATCGGGTCACGGTCCCGGCGAAGATGCCCGCGAGGGCCCGGGGGGAGAGCTTCAGCGCATCGACGCCGTCGAGTGCGAAGACGATCGCGACGGGGGAGACGTAGGCGGGGATCTCGACGAGCTGCGCCCCTTCGGCGCAGGCCCGGAAGCCGCCTGCCGCGACCTCATCCGTCGAGAACGGCACGTCGGAGGCGGCGAACGGGACCTGCCCCTCCCGGAACGCCTGGCGGCCGAGGGCGGAGCCGCGGGCATCGAAGCCCACCTGCGCACCCGGATGCGCGGCGGCCACGAGTCCGGCCCACGCCTGGAGGGCGCTCTTCTGCGCCGTCGATCCTGCGCCGAGGATGCTGCCGGAGACCGGCGCGGGCGGCGGAGTCGTTGCGGCGGACGTGCGGGGAGCGCCGCCGCCGGGCGCGGTGCAGCCCGCGAGGGCGAGGGCCGATGCGAGGGCGATCGCGGCGGCCGTCGAGATGCGGCGGTTCGTCACGGTGGATCCCCTCGGTCGTCGCCCAGGATAGCCCAGGGTCCCGGAGGAGGGATCCGGGCGCCGGACCGCCGGGCGGATCAGGATCCGAGCGGAAGCACGCGGCCCGGGATCACCCGAAGCGACCGGAGACGTAGTCCTCGGTGGCCTGCTCCTTGGGCGAGGTGAAGATCGCCGCCGTGTCGGAGTACTCGATGAGCTTGCCCGGCTTGCCGGTGCCCGCGATGTTGAAGAAGGCCGTCTTGTCGCTCACGCGCGAGGCCTGCTGCATGTTGTGGGTCACGATCACGATCGTGAACTCGTTCTTGAGCTCGGTGATGAGCTCCTCGATCGCGAACGTCGAGATCGGGTCCAGTGCCGAGCAGGGCTCGTCCATCAGCACGACCTGCGGGGAGACCGCGATGGTGCGCGCGATGCACAGGCGCTGCTGCTGGCCGCCGGAGAGACCCGCGCCGGGCTTGTCGAGGCGGTCCTTGACCTCGTTCCACAGGTTCGCGCCGCGCAGCGACTTCTCCACGAGGTCGTTCGCGTCGGATGCCGAGATCCGCCTGTTGTTCAGGCGCACGCCGGCGAGGACGTTCTCCTTGATCGACATCGTCGGGAACGGGTTCGGGCGCTGGAACACCATGCCCACCTGGCGGCGCACGAGCACCGGATCCACGCCCGGGGCGTACAGGTCCTCGCCGTCGATGTAGACGCTGCCCTTGACGGTCGCGCCCGGGATCACCTCGTGCATGCGGTTGAGCGTGCGCAGGAACGTCGACTTCCCGCAGCCGGACGGCCCGATGAAGGCGGTCACGGTGCGCGGCTCGATGTTCATGGACACGCCTTCGACGGCGAGGAAGTCGCTGTAGTAGACGTTCAGGTCGTTGACTTCGATGCTCTTGGACACGGTGAGTTCCTTCGGGAGTTAGCGGCTCTTCGGCGCGAATGCCTTCGCGACGATCCGAGCGATGAGGTTGAAGATGACGACGACGATGACCAGGAGCAGGGCGGCGCCCCAGGCCTGCGCCTGCGAGGCCTCGATGTCCTTGCCCGGGAACGCCCAGGAGGTGTAGGCCATCACGGGCAGGGTCTGCATCGGGCCGCTGAACGGGTCCGCGTTGAAGTTGTCCGTGAAGCTCGCCGCGATGAAGATCGGGGCGGTCTCGCCGACCACGCGGGCGACGGCGAGCACGACGCCCGTGACGATGCCGCTCGCCGCGGTGCGCAGCACCACCTTGATGATGGTGGTCGCCCGCGGGACGCCGAGGGCGAGCGACGCTTCGCGCAGCTCGTTCGGGACGAGGCGGATCATCTCCTCGGTGGACCGGATCACGATCGGGATCATGAGCACGCAGAGGGCGATCGACGCGGAGAAGCCGCTGAACGCCTTCGGGCCGACGATGAGCGCGAACAGCGAGAAGGCGAACAGACCGGCGACGATCGAGGGGATGCCGGTCATGACGTCCACGAGGAACGTGATCACGCGGCGCATCGGGTTGCTCGGCTGCGCGTACTCCGTCAGGTACACCGCCGCCAGAATGCCGATCGGCACCGAGATCACGGCGGCGATCCCGGTGATGATCAGCGTTCCGACGACGGCCTGGAGCGCGCCGGGGGTGTTCGTCACGGCGAGCGTGTTCGGGTCGAAGACGCTGCCGCCGACCTTGGTCACGAAGTCCCAGGTGAGCACCTTCAGTCCCTGGGCGACCACGGTCCAGAGCGTGGAGATCAGCGGGGCCACGGCGAGGATGAACGCGCACACGACGAGACCGCGCACCACGCGGTCGACCGCCTTGCGGCGCCCCTCGACGATGCCGGCCCCGATGCCGATGGCGAGGAGGTAGAACACGGCGGTGAGGACGAGCCACACGGCCGGGTTGAAGAGCTGGAGCACGAGGAGCACGGCGGCGACGACGGCCGCCGTGCCGACCGCCAGGACCGGCTCGATCCAGCGCGGCAGCTGGCCGCTGGTGAGCGTGATCGACGAAGCGGTCGCCGGAGAGGAGGTGACGGCGGTCATGCGCGCTTTCCGATCTTCGGGGCCTTGCGTGTGCGGTTCGTGGAGCGGCCGATGATGCCGCGGGCGAGCATGTTGACCGCCAGCGAGACCACGAACAGCATGAGACCGGTGCCGATGAGGGCGGAGCGCTGCATGTCGGTGGCGATCGGGAAGTTGTTGGCGATGTTCCCGGCGATCGTCTGGGAGTTGTACCCGTCGGTCAGGACGGCGAAGGAGAACAGGATCGACGGCGAGATGATCAGCGCGATCGCCATCGTCTCGCCGAGCGCACGCCCGAGGCCGAGCAGGATCGCCGAGATCATGCCGCTGCGCGCATAGGGGAACACCGCCAGGCGGATCATCTCCCAGCGCGTCGCGCCCAGGGCGAGCGCGGCCTCCTCGTTGAGCCGAGGCGTCTGCAGGAAGATCTCGCGGGTCAGGGCGGTGATGATCGGCAGGATCATGACCGCGAGCACGACGCCGCCCGCGAGCATGGTGGAACCCGTGCTCGAGACGGGTCCGCGGAAGAGCGGGATCCAGCCCAGGTACTCGTTCAGGAACTGGGCGAGGGGCGTGAGGAACGGGCGCATCACGATGACGCCCCACAGGCCGAAGACGATCGAGGGCACGGCCGCGAGCAGATCCACCACGTAGGCGAGGGGGCCGGCGAGCTTGCGCGGCGCGTAGTGCGAGATGAACAGGGCGATGCCGATGGCGACCGGCGCGCCGAGGACCAGCGCGATGAGCGACGACCACAGGCTGCCCCAGAGGAGCGGGGCGACGTAGTTCCAGAAGCTGCCCCAGTTCTTGTTCTGGTAGCCCGCCAGATCGTGGTTGGTCTCCCAGTTCGCGGTGATGGCGGGGAGGCCCTTGAGGATCAGGAAGATCGCGACGCCGGCGAGGATCACCATGATCGAGGCGGCGGCCGTCGTCGACAGGCCGAGGAAGAAGCCGTCGCCGGCTCGACGCTTGCCGACGAGCTTGTCGGTCGGGGCCGCTGTCGCGCCACCGGTCTGCGCGACGTCAGTCACGGTCCCACTCCTGATCTCGCATGTGTGCGCGTCTTTCGTTTGTGCTCCGCCCCAGGGGCCGGAGAGGTGATCGGGCCAGCACGGAAACTCGGCAGGACCTCCGCGTGGATCGGCTGTCCTGCCCAGCCCGGGTCGGCTCCGCAGGGAGCCGACCCGGACCCGGTCTGAGGATTACTTGATGGTCGCGAGCGACTCCTGAGCGGCCTTGAGCACCGACTCCGGCAGCGGGGCGGCGCCGGCGTTCTTGACGGCGACCTGCTGGCCGATCGTGCTGTCGATGAAGCCGATGTACGACTTCACCAGCTCGGCCTGGGCCGGGGTCTTGAAGGTGGTGCACGCGATCGCGTACGAGACCAGCGGGATCGGGTAGGTCTCGGCGGTCAGCTTCGAGTAGTCGAACTTCTTCGACAGATCGCCCTTGACGCCGTTGGACGCCTCCACCGCGGCGACCTCGAACGTCTTGGAGACGGCCTCGGCGCTGAACGGGATGGCCTTGCCGTCCTGCAGGATCGCGACGCTGGCGAGCTTGCCGATCGCGGAGTGGTCGGCGTAGCCGATCGTGCCGGTGCCGGCCTCGATCGCCTGGACGACGCCGGAGCCGCCCTTCTGCTTGGAGACGTCGCCCTCGACCGGCCAGTCCTTGCCCGCGGGGAAGGTCCAGACGCTCGACTGCGTGGCGGCGAGGTAGTTGGTGAAGTTCGCCGTGGTGCCGGACCCGTCCGAGCGCGCGACCGTGGTGATCTTGCCGGCGGGGAGCGCCTTGCCGTTGTCCTTGGTGATCGCCGCGTCCGACCAGTCGGTGATCTGCAGGGCGAAGATCTTGGCGATGGTCTCGCCGCTGAGCTTGAGGTCGGTCACGCCCGGGATGTTGAAGGCGATCGCCACGCCGTCGAGGTAGACGGGGATGTTGATGCCGCCCTCGGTGCACAGGCCCTTCGACTGGGTGGTCTGGTCCGCGTTCAGCGGGGAGTCGGAGCCGGCGAAGTCGTAGGCGCCGCTGAGGAAGTTGGTGACGCCACCGCCCGAGCCCTGCGACTTGTCGTAGTTGATCGTGACGCCCTTGGCCTGAGCGTTGTACGCAGCGGTCCACGCGGCCTGTGCGTTCGCCTGGGCGCTGGATCCGCCCGAGGTGATCGTGCCGGTCAGCGAGGCGTCCACCGGGGAGGTGACGCCGCTCGCGGTCGGAGCGGCCGAGGAGGATTCGGTGCTCGTGCTGCTGGGCGTCGAGGAGCAGCCCGCGAGCGCGATCGCGGCGAGCACGCCGGCTGCGCCGATCGTGGTGATGCGGTTGAGCTTCACTATTCAAGTCCTTCGCTGTGTCGAGTGTGCCCTGGTGCAGGGCCACGCCAGACGATATGCGGCGTCTGTTACGCGATCAAAGATCGAAGGTAAACGGGGGGTGAACGGCCGTCAGCGACCCGAGCACTCAGATCTTCGGCAGGTGCGTCTCGATCGAGATGATCCCGGATCCGGGATTGGTGGCGCTGAGGTGCACGACGCTGAACGCGCCGACCTCGAGCGCGGAGGCGCTGCCGAGGTAGGAGCCGTGCATGGTGCCGGTCGCGAGGGCGATCTCGCGCAGGATGTCGGGCAGCACGGGGCCGTGGCTGCACAGCACCGCGGGCTTGCCGGAGCGCACGCGCTTGCCGATCACCGTGCGCGGATCCGACTTCCCCTCCTCCCAGGCCTCCTGGCTGAGCAGCTCGGTCCTTCGGATCTTCTGGCCGATGGCCTTCGACAGCGGCGTCACCGTCTCCACGCAGCGGCGCGCGTCGCTGGTCACGATGCGCTGCACGCCGAAGGCGCGGAGCGGTCCCACGATCGCCTTCGACTGCGCGTGCCCGCGGGGGGTCAGCGGACGGGAGGCATCAGTTCCGAGCCACACCCCGCGGCTCGCGGCCTTCGCGTGCCGCAGCACGATGAGCGGGAAGGTGCGCAGCGCCCCGTCATCGACGAGCTTCGCGAACGCGTCCAGGATCTCGACGTCGACCGGGTAGCTGAGCCGTGCGCGCGCCTTCTTCAGGCTCACCCATTCCAGGGCCGCGATCTCGCGGTTCGGCACGAACACCGACGCGCGCACGGCGTCGTCGGTGGCCTCGGCGGCCCAGTAGTGCACCACCTTCTGCTTGCGGTTGGCCATCGTGTACCGCGAGACGCCCACGGGGGCGCCCAGCGAGACCCGGATGCCGGTCTCCTCGAAGATCTCGCGCACCGCGGTCTCCGCGAGCATCTCGCCCGGATCGACCTTGCCCTTGGGCAGCGTCACATCGCGATACTTCGTGCGGTGGATCAGCAGGATCCGCAGCTTGTCCTCCACGACGCGCCAGACCAGCCCGCCCGCGGCGTACACGGCACGGTCGGGGCGGTCGGCGAGGACGGTGATCCCCGTGGTGTCGGCGGTGGCGACGGAGGATCCGGAGGGGCTGGGGGTCATCGGACCGCCCGTGCCCTGCGACGCTTCTGGATCTGCGACATGGTCCTATCCTGCAGGTCCACGAGCGGAGCGCCAACCTCGGAGAACGCACGCCGGGTCCATTCGCCGCCCGCTCCCAGGTGCCAGGACGACGTCTCGGGGGAGAGGGCGAGGTCGAAGAACCCGACCAGCTCGTCGATGTGCGCGGGGTCGGTGACCCGCACCAGCGCCTCGACGCGACGGTCGAGGTTGCGGTGCATCATGTCGGCACTGCCGATGTAGACCTGGGGGTCGCCGTCGTTGTGGAACGCGAAGATGCGCGAGTGCTCGAGGTACCGCCCGAGGATCGAGCGCACCGTGATGTTGTCGGTGATGCCGGGAAGGTCGGTGCGCAGGCTGCAGATGCCGCGCACCCACACGTCCACGGGCACGCCGGCGGCGCTCGCGCGGTACAGGGCGTCGATGATCTGCTCGTCCACCATCGAGTTCACCTTGATGCGGATGTGCGCGGGCTTGCCGTCCAGGGCGTTCTTGCGCTCGTGCTCGATCTGCCGCAGCAGGCCCTTGCGCAGGTGCAGGGGGGCGACGAGCAGGCGCTTGAACTTCTTCTCGATCGCGTAGCCGCTGAGCTCGTTGAACAGGCGGGTGAGGTCCTTGCCGACCTGCGGGTCGGCGGTGAACAGGCCGAAGTCCTCGTAGATGCGGCTGGTCTTCGGGTTGTAGTTGCCCGTGCCGATGTGGCTGTAGCTGCGCAGCACGCCGTCCTCCTCGCGGATGACGTTGACGAGCTTGCAGTGCGTCTTGAGACCCACGAGGCCGTACACGACGTGCACGCCGGCTTTCTCGAGCTTGCGCGCCCACACGATGTTGTTGGCCTCGTCGAAGCGGGCTTTGACCTCCACGAGCGCGAGCACCTGCTTGCCCGATTCCGCGGCGTCGATGAGCGCCTGCACGATGGGGCTGTCGCCCGAGGTGCGGTACAAGGTCTGCTTGATCGCGAGCACGTGCGGGTCCCGGGCGGCCTGCTCGAGGAACGCCACGACACTCGTCGTGAACGACTCGTAGGGGTGATGCACGAGCACATCGGCCTTGCGGATCGCCTTGAAGATGTCGATGCGCTCGTTCGCGCCGGGCTTGAACGCGAGGGCGGTCGTGGGCACGTGCGGGGTGTACCGCAGGTCGGGGCGGTCGATCCGGCCCAGGCCGAACAGTCCGCGCAGGTCGAGGGGCCCGGGGAGGCGGTAGACCTCCTGATCCGTGATGTCGAGCTCGCTGATCAGCAGGTCGAGCGTCACGTCGTCCATGTCGTCGGTGATCTCGAGACGGATCGGCGGGCCGAAGCGGCGGCGCAGCAGCTCGGCCTCGAGCGCTTGGATGAGGTTCTCCGACTCGTCCTCCTCGATCTCCACGTCCTCGTTGCGGGTGAGCCGGAACGCGTGGTGGTCGAGCACCTCCATCCCGGGGAAGAGGTCGTCCAGGTGGTTGGCGATGAGCTCCTCGAGCCGGATGAAGCGCAGCTGTCCGTCGTCCGAGGGAACCTCGACGAAGCGCGGGAGCATGGGCGGCACCTTGAGGCGCGCGAACTCCTGCCGACCGGTGCGGGCGTTGCGGATCCGGATCGCGAGGTTCAGCGAGAGCCCGGAGATGTACGGGAACGGGTGCGCCGGGTCGACCGCGAGCGGCATCAGCACGGGGAACACGTTGGCCTGGAAGTAGTCGGTCAGCTCGGCCTTCGCCTCACCGTCGAGATCGTCCCAGTCCACGATCCTGATGCCCTCGGCGGACAGCGCCGGACGCACCAGGTCGGTCCAGGCCGCGGCATGGCGCAGCTGCAGCTTGTGCGCTTCGGCGGAGATGTCGGCGAGCACCTCGACCGGGGCGCGGCCCACGTTGGTCGGCACGGCGAGCCCGGTCACGATGCGGCGCTTGAGGCCGGCGACGCGCACCATGAAGAACTCGTCCAGGTTGCTTGCGAAGATCGCGAGGAAGTTCGCCCGCTCCAGCACCGGCAGGGTGTCGTCCTCGGCCAGCTCGAGCACGCGCTGGTTGAACGCCAGCCAGCTCAGCTCGCGGTCCAGGTACCGGTTCTCCGGGAGGAGGGAGTCGTCCGGCGCCACGAGTTCGTCGAAGTCGTCGTCCTCGGCGTCGCCGAGACCGGAATCTGCCAGTGCGGGATCGATCATGCGCCCATCATGTCAGGAGGATGTTGCCTGCAGGTGAACGGGTCGGAATCCGGTCCGCGCGGCCCGCCAGGTGCCCGTCCGACCCTGGTCGCGGCCGGGTGGGCGTTGGTAGGTTACGAAGCAGGCGACCCGGGGGGATCCATGGACTTCGATCAGGACGATCGCGAACTGCTGCGCGCGGTGAGCGGGTATCTGACCTCGGCGCAGGAGTTCGCCCACGCGGAGCTGCGGGCCAGGCGCACTCCGCTCGGCGACGTGATCAGCGCCCACCTCGGCGTGGACGCCGAGACTCTGCCGATCGTGCAGGAGAGCATCGCCGAGCATCGCCTCGTCGACGCGGACATCGCGCTGGAGCTGCTGTCCGCCGAGTCGGACGGCCGTCTGATCGGCGTCACCGGCGGCGAACAGCGTCAGCACCAGAGCATGACGGAGTACGTCGGCAACGGTCATTTCCCGTACGGGCCCGGTCCGGTCGATTACGTGGAGCGCGCCTCGGGGCCGGGGACGACGCGGCGCGTCGTGGCGCTGGGGGTGCGCCTGCTGCACTTCGACGGACAGCCCCTGGCGATGACGCAGCGCGGCGCCGCGCCGCAGTTCGGGCGCAGGAGCGCATCGCTGGAGGTCATGGGGGCGGACTCCGACGTGGTCTCCGGCTTCCTCGCCGCGGTTCGCGCCCGGATGATCTCGCACAGCGTCCTGCGCGGGCGGGTGCTGTCCTTCGTGCCCACCGAGTACGGGCAGGACGCCGGTGCGACCTTCGTGCCGCGTCCGTCGGTCGCGGCGGAGGACGTCGTCCTCCCCGACGGCCTGCTCGACGGGGTCGTCCAGCACGTGATCGGGATCGGCGAGCACCGCGAGCTGCTGCGGGCCTCGGGGCAGCATCTGAAGCGCGGCGTGCTGCTCTACGGCCCGCCGGGGACCGGGAAGACGCTCACCGTCCGCCACCTGCTCACCCGTGCGCCGGACATGACCGTGGTGCTGCTGTCGGGCCCGAGCATCCGGTTCGTGTCGGCGGCGGCGGAGGTCGCGCGCACCTTCCAGCCGTCGATCGTGGTGCTGGAGGACATCGACCTCGTCGCGATGGAGCGGAACGCCTCGCCGCAGCCGCTGCTGTTCGAGGTGCTCGAGGCGCTGGACGGCCTGGACGGGGATGCCGACGTCGCCTTCGTGATGACCACCAACCGCGTCGAGGTGCTGGAGCGCGCCCTCGCCGAGCGACCCGGCCGGGTCGATCTCGCCGTGGAGGTGCCGCGGCCGGCGCGCGCCGAGCGCGAGCGGCTCTACCGCCACTACGCGCGGGGTCTCGGCTTCGGCGACGAGGCGCTGCGCGCGGCGACCGACGCGACCGAGGGCGTGACCGGATCGTTCGCGAAGGAGCTCGTGCGCCGCAGCGTGCTGCGCGCGGCCGAGCGCGGGGAGGCTCCCGTGGATGCGGACCTGTCGGCGGCGCTCGCGGAGCTCCTCGACGCACGGCAGGAGCTCACCCGGCGGATGCTGGGCGACGACCCCGGCGCCGGGGAGGGGAGTGCGCCGCAGGGCTTCCCGCCCCACGGCGCATACTGAGCGGGCGTCAGCGGGGGCCGGGCGAGACCGGACGCGTGTCGTCCTCGTCGACGGCGAAGCGATAGCCCACGTTGCGCACGGTGCCGATGATGTGCTCCTGGTCGCCGAGCTTCGCCCGCAGTCGCCGCACATGCACGTCGACGGTACGGGTGCCGCCGAAGTAGTCGTACCCCCACACCTCGCTGAGCAGCTGCTCGCGGGTGAAGACCCGGGACGGATGCGTGGCGAGGAAATGCAGGAGCTGGAACTCCTTGTACGTGAGGTCCAGGGGAGTGCCGCGCAGCTTCGCCGAGTACGACTGCTCGTCGATCGTGAGCCCGGACGTCTGCACGCGCACCGGCTCGGACGCGGGAGCCTCGCGGGACAGGGCGAGACGGATCCGGGCGTCGATCTCGGCCGGGCCGGCCCCGGTGAGCAGCACGTCGTCGATGCGCCATTCGCCGTTCACGGCGGTCATCCCGCCCTCGGTGACGACGAGCAGCAGCGGTCCCCGCAGCCCGGTCGTGCGGATGAGGGTGCACAGCGATTTGGCCGCCACGAGATCGGTGCGGGCGTCGACGATCACGGCATCGGCATCGGGTGCCGTGACCAGCTCCGCCGGCTGCGCGGGGATGACGCGGACGCGATGGCCCAGCAGCTCGAGGGCGGGAAGAACAGGCCCTTCGCTGCTGGGAGACGTCAGCACCAGGAGTTGCGCCACGCGGATCCTTTCCGTTTGACACTCTACTCAGCAGCGCAGGCACAGCGCGGATGGGTGACAATGGGCGCATGGCCGAACCCGTCCTCGCACCGCGCAGCCCCTTCGTCGGGCTCGTCGTCACCTGGGCCGCCGCCGCCGTCGCGGCGATCCTGATCGGGGTGATCGCGCCGGCAGGGCTGCTCATGCCCTGGTACGTGATCGGATTCGGGCTCTGCGTGCTGCTCTCGTTCACGGTGCAGCTGTTCCGCGGCGAGACCCGCGGGTTCATCCTCCGGGTCTCGGCCGGCTGCCTCGGTGCGCTCCTCGTGATGGGCATCGTCTCGGCGGGCTTCGGCGTCGCCGCGCTCTTCGGCGCCTGACCCCGCGCGCCGACGACCCTGTCGACCGCGTTAGAGTAGGGACATGGACATCGTCGCGCTCGAACTCTTCTTCGTCGGCCTGCTGGCTCTGGCGGGGCTTGCGATCGCCTTCTGCGCGGGAGCCGTACTGGTCAACCTGTTCCGCGGCCAGCGCTGACCGCTTCCGCCGGACTGACTCCGCCGATCCGGAAGGCCGCGCATGCTCGATCTCCCCTCTGACCTGCCCGCCGACATCGTTCCGCTGTCGTGGCTGCTCGGCGTCTGGGAGGGCACCGGCGTCATCGACTACGACGTGCCGGATCCCGACGGCGGCGAGGACCACCGGTTCCGCGGCGAGTTCGCCCACCGCGTGAGCTTCAGCCATGACGGCGGGCCGTTCCTGAACTACGCGGCGACGGCGACGTTCACGCCCGAGGAGGGCGAATCCGTCGCGCTCGTCGCCGAGTCCGGCTACTGGCGGCTGGCGCGTCCCGCCGACGCCCAGGACGCGGGTCCCGCACTGCTGCCGCCGCGCGAGAGCCGCTCCGCGGCGCGCACGGTCGACGACGTCGAGGCGTTGCGGCTGCCGGAGGGCGGTTTCGCGATCGAGGTGTCGATCGCGCACTCCGACGGCACGCTCGAGCTCTACCTCGGCCGCATCGACGGCCCGCGCATCGACATCGCGACCGACGCGATCGTCCGGGCCGAGGGCGCCAAGGAATACGGCGCCGCAAGCCGCATGTACGGTCTCGTCGACGGTCATCTGCTGTGGGCGTGGGACATCGCCGCCCTCGGCGCCGGGCTGGGCTCGCACGCTTCCGCCCGGTTGGCGAAGGTCTGATCGTGGCCGGCTTCCCGGCACTGCCCGGGGCGATCCTCGACGGCGACGCCGTGGCGCACTTCGGCGATCCGGTGCGCGAGCAGCGCGCCCTCGAGCGAGGCGAGGCGCTGGCCCCGCTCACCGACCGGACCGTGATCGAGCTGACTGGATCCGAGCGGCTCGGCTGGCTCGACTCGATCACCTCGCAGTCCGTCGCGCGCCTGGGCGCGGGTGAGAGCACGGAACTGCTCGTGCTGGATCCGCAGGGGAGGGTCGAGCACGTCGCCGCGGTCGTCGACGACGGCGCCTCCACCTGGCTGATCGCCGATGCCGCGGACGCCGAGCCGCTGGCCGTCTGGCTGCAGCGCATGGTCTTCCGCGCCGACGTCACGGTCGCCGTGCGTCCCGAGCTGACGGTGGTCGGGTTCTTCGCAGGCGCCGCCGCCGAGCAGCAGGCCGAGCGCGCCGCCCTCGCTCCGCAGGGGGTCGCCGTGGTCTGGACCGACCCGTGGCCCCGGGTGCAGCCCGGCGGGCACCAGTACTACGTCGGCGTCGGAGGCGACGGCAGCGAGCACCCCGGTGCCGGCTATCACTGGCGTACCGCCGTGATCGACGCCGAGGCCGCGGCCGGACTCGCCGCCGACCCCTCGACCGTCTGGGCCGGCGCACTCGCCGCGGAGGCCCTGCGCATCGCGGCCTGGCGTCCGCGCTGGGCCGCCGAGGTCGACGAGCGGTCGCTGCCGCACGAGACCGACTGGATCCGCAGCGCGGTGCACCTGAACAAGGGCTGCTACCGCGGGCAGGAGACCGTGGCGAAGGTGCACAACCTCGGGCACCCGCCCCGCCGCATCGCGGCCCTGCACCTGGACGGCAGCGAGAGCGTGCTGCCCGCTCCGGGGAGCCCGGTGCTCGCGCAGGCGGCGGACGGAACCGCCGAGGACGAGGTCGGCCACGTCACCTCGGCGGCACGTCACCATGAGCTCGGGCCGATCGCGCTCGCCATCCTGTCCCGGCGCGCGCCCGCCGGCGACCTCGTCGTGCGCACCCCGGAGGGGGACGTCGCGGCGGCGCAGGAGGTCATCGTCCCCGCCGACGCCGGCGCCACGGCGGAGGTGCCGCGGCTGACCCGGCTCTCCCGACGGCCGTCCGCGCCGGATCCGCGCGGCGCGCACTGACGCGGTGCCGGCGGTGGGCGGCGCGACCGGGGAGGCGGGACCGATCGGCGCGAACACGGGGAGCGTCGCGCCGTCCCGGCCGCTGCGCATCCTGCTGATCGACAACTACGATTCGTTCACCTACAACCTGGTGCATCAGATCGCGGCCACCGCGGGGCAGGCGCCCACGGTGGTGCACAACGACTGGCCAGGCTGGCACCCGTCGGTGCTCGACGCCTTCGACGCGGTCGTGCTCTCGCCCGGCCCGGGGGATCCGCGGGTGCCGGAGGACTTCGGGATCTGCGCCGAGGTCATCCGCCTTGCGGCACGACGGCGCATCCCGCTGCTGGGCGTCTGCCTCGGGCACCAGGGCCTGGCGCACGCCTTCGGCGCCGTGGTCCGCCGCGCTCCGGAGCCCCGCCACGGGCGGCCTTCACCGGTCCTGCACGACGGCACCGGGCCGTTCCACGGGCTGCCGTCGCCGGTGGAGGTCATCCGCTACCACTCGCTGCTGATCGACGAGGTGCCGGAGGAGATGGTCGTCACTGCCCGCGCCGACGACGGCGTCATCATGGGCATCCGGCACCGGGAGCTGCCGCTGTGGGGGGTGCAGTTCCATCCCGAATCGATCGGCACCCGCGACGGTGCCCGCATGATGGCGAACTTCATCGCGCTCGTCCGGGAGGAGCTCGACGACCGCCCGCGGCCCGCGGAGGTCCTCGAGCGCACACGGCCGGAAGGGGCCGCGCCGGAGGTCGCCGGCTCCCGGACCGCACCGCGCGGGATCCTGCGGCGCACGCTGACCCGTGCCGTCGACACCGAGGCCCTGTTCACGGCGCTGTACCGCGACGCCGCGCAGGCCGTATGGCTCGACGGGAACCGGCCCGGCGACGACCGTGCGCGCTATTCGATCCTCGGTGGCGGCGACACGCTCCCGACCGCGCTCGCCGATGTGCACGCCGGCACCGTCACGGTGCGCGACCGCGACGGGATCCGCGAGGTCCGGTCCGGGTTCTTCGACTGGCTGGAAGCCGAGCTGGCCGCGACCGCGGTCGTCGCGGGAGACCTTCCCTTCGCGCTGGGCTGGGTGGGCGCGCTCGGCTACGAGCTGCGGGCGGAGTGCGGCTCCCCGCACGAACGGAGGTCGGAGACGCCCGATGCCCTGCTCGTCCGACTCGATCGGACGCTCGTCGTCGACCATCGCGAGAACCGGATCCACCTCCTCGCCCTCGACGACGCGGGCTGGATCGAGAGCACGGCGGCTCGCATCGCCGCCCTCCCCGATGATGCCGCCGAGCGCTCCGCACCACCCGCGGAGCAGGGCGCGCCGCCGGTGCTCACCGCGCGGCACTCGCGTGCGCGCTACCTCGAGCTCATCGCCGCCGCGCAGGAGGAGATCGCGGCCGGGGAGACGTACGAGGCCTGCCTGACGAACCTGCTGCACGGTGAGGACGCCGCGGATCCTCTCGAGGTCTACCGGATGCTCCGCCGGCAGAACCCGGCCCCGTTCGGCGCGTTCCTGCGCATCGATGGGGTGAGCGTGCTGAGCACCTCCCCGGAGCGCTTCCTGCGCATCACCGCGGACGGCGCGGTCGAATCGAGCCCGATCAAGGGGACGCGTCCGCGCGGCGACACCCGGGCGGAGGACGAGCGGATCCGCGCCGAGCTCGCCGCTTCGGAGAAGGATCGCGCGGAGAACCTCATGATCGTGGATCTGGTCCGTCACGACCTCGGACGCACTGCGGAGCTCGGATCCGTGCACGTGGACGGGCTCTTCCGGGTGGAGAGTTATGCGACGGTGCACCAGCTGGTCAGCACCGTCCGCTCACGCCGCGCCGCGTCGCCCGTCGCGTGCGTGCGTGCGGCGTTCCCTCCCGGATCCATGACGGGCGCGCCGAAGCTGCGCACGATGGCCATCCTGGATCGACTGGAGGGCGGCCCGCGCGGGCTCTACAGCGGAGCCCTCGGGTACTTCTCCTTCGACGGGTCCGTGGACCTCAGCGTGGTGATCCGCACCATGATCCGCCACGATCGGGGCTTCGATTACGGCGTCGGGGGAGCGATCGTCTCCCTCTCCGATCCGGACGAGGAGTACGCCGAGACCGTGGTCAAGGCCCGCCCATTGCTGCGTCTGACCGGTGCGGTGTTCCCCGAGGCCTGAGTCCAGGCTCTATCGCTCGACGAAGAGGCGCGGGCGCGGACCCTCGATGCGCGCGACGACGATCTTCACCTCGGTGAACTCGTGCTCGAGTGCGTCGAGCTTCCGGCTGAGTCTCTGGTCGACGGCGTCGATCTTCCGGCTGAGTCTCTGGTCGACGGTGTCGATCTTCTGGCTGAGCTTGTGCTCGACAGCATCGATCTTCTCGTCGAGTCTCTGATCTCCGCTGTCCATCCGGACGATGAGCCGGTGCTCCATCGCGTCCATCCGTCGGATCACCCACGCGAAGCCCGCGAACATCGCGATGCCGAGCGTCAGCAGGCCGCCGATGCCGCTGCCGATCACGGCCAGGGTGTCCGTGGACATGTACATGCCCCCATTCTGTGCGTTCCGGGTGGTGAGGGCCAGCCTAGAGCGGCACTTGTACCTCTCGACGTCTCGTGCGGAATCGGTGCAGAAGCCGGCTCCTCCCGTCGCTGGGGAGGATCGTTCAGGCCGGGGCGACCGCGCTCCACGGCACGGTGAGCTCGCCCAGGCGCCAGCGGGTGCGGCCGCCGAGCACGGGGCGCCCGGCGGCGCGCAGGGCGGCGACCGCGGCGAGGAAGCGCTGCGTCGCCCCGAAGGCGGAGAGACCCGCGGCGCGCTCCCACTCCCGGTCGAGGTCGGTGAGCAGCGCGTGGATCCGCTCGCCCGGCACATTGTGGTGGATCAGGGCCTTCGGCAGCCGTTCGGCGACGATCGACGGGCGTTCCAGATCGGCCAGCCGCAGCGAGATCGTGAGGCGCTGCGGAGCCCCTGCCTCATCGACGTCGACGAAGCTCGCGATGCGTCCGATCTCGTCGCAGGTCCCCTCCACGAGCAGGCCGCCGGGGGCGAGGCGGGAGGCCATCCGCGCCCACGCGTCGGGCACGTCGGCCTCGTCGTACTGCCGCAGCACGTTCATGGCGCGGATCACCGCGGGGCGGCGGCCGTCGGGCAGCGGGACCTCGAACCCGCCGCGGGCGAAGGAGACGGGCAGGTCGGCGGGGAAGTGCCCCGCGCCGCGGCGCAGCTCGGCGAGCTGGGCGCGAGCGGTCGACACGCGCTCAGGATCGAGCTCGAGCCCGAGCACCTCGGCATCCGCGCGCACCCGCACGAGTCGCGCGGCGAGCTCGAACGCGGTCACGCCGCTGGCGCCGAAGCCGAGGTCGACGACGAGCGGATCCGCGGCGCGACGGAAGGCGTCGGAGGCGGCGATCCAGCGGTCGTTGCGGCGCAGCCGGTTGGTGCCGGTCGTGCCCCGCGTGGGCCGGCCGAGCGGTGAGGACGCCATGGCTCCATCCTGCCCGGTCCCGGTGGCCGGCGCGGTCCCGGCCTAGGCTTCTGTGCGTGCAGACGATCGAGATCGGGATCCCCGGGACGGCGGATGCGGACGGGATCGTGCGCACCTACCTGACCGAGGTGGTCTCGCGATACCACGGAAGACCCGCGACGCACCGCGAGCGCGATGCGGTCCTCGCGGACGAGCCGTACGACGACCTCCAGGGCGACACCGGGATCCTGCTCCTGGCACGGGACGACAACGCCGTGGTCGCCTGCGCCGGAGCGCGCTTCGTGGACGGCCATGCCGAGCTCACCAAGGTCTTCACGCTGCCGGAAGCGCGGGGGAGGGGGATCGCGCGTCGGCTGGTCCTCCAGGTCGAGGAGGCGGCGCTCGACCGCGGGCTGCGGTCGCTCCGGCTGGACACCCGCTCCGACCTCGTCGAGGCGTGCGCGATGTACGAGAGCCTCGGGTTCCGCCCGGTCGAGGCGTTCAACGACGCCCCGTACGCCGATCGCTGGTACCGGAAGGACCTGACCCCGGCGGCGGGCACGCCGCCGACGGGGTCGTAGCCCGTCCGTCGGTCAGCGCGGCCCGCCGCCCATCGATCCGCCGGTGGGTGCGGTCCTCGTGTCCACGCGCACGGTGAGCGTCGCGGAGTAGCCCTTCGAGGTGTCGCCCGTCACCGCCGCCAGCTGCAACGCCCCGCCGTCGTCGCCGAAGACGTTGTCCGAGGTCAGGGACGTCTGGGCGAGGTTCTGCGCCGAGCCGTCGTAGCCGCTGGTCGCATACACGGCGTCGCAGGCGGACTGCGGCAGCGCGATCTGCGACGTCGCGATCGCGTTCGCGGAGTCGGTGACGTCGGCGGCGCTCGGGTACACCTCGAAGTGGATGTGCGGCCAGCGGCCGGAATAGCACCCCGGGAAGATCGAGGTGAACGACACCCTGCCGTCGGCGTCCGCCACCTGCACGCCGCGCAGGTAGGTCTCGCTCTCGATGCCCGACGAGTACATCGAGTAGCCGCCGGCGGCGTTGCAGTGCCAGGCGTAGACGGCGACACCGGCGAAGGGCGCGTCGCCGGACGCCATGTCGAGGATGTTCAGCGAGAACGTCAGCGGCACGCCGGCGGCGGTGGTGCCGGTGCCGATCGACGAGCGGATGTCCTGCCGGACGATCCCGGACTCGGTCAGCGCATCCGGGCCGTTCGAGCCGTCGCCCGGGTAGGGGCCGGCCGTCTCGTCCGGGATCTCCGCGGCAGGGACCGCGACGGTCGTGGCCGCGGCCGTGGCGGCAGGGGTGGTGCTGGTCACGGTGGGCGCCGGCGTCGAGGTGGCCGTGGACGCGGCGGTGGACGTGCTCGGCGTGCGCGCGGCCAGCACGGCGCCGCCGGCGCCGAGGCCGACCAGGCTCAGCACCGTCCGGCGCGAGAACAGGGTGCGGAGGTCGAACGGCGCCCCCTGATCGACGACCTCCTCCTCGGGGCGGTCGAGCAGTCGGCCCTCGTAGGCGGGGCCCTGCGGAGTGCGGGTCGGGTCGGGGAAGGTGCTCATGTCCGGATCCTCTCGTGCGGTGACAGAAGGATCCTCTCGACCGCGTCGGGACCAGACCTGTGCGCCTGCTATGCGTCGCCTAAGGCGTCGCTGTCACGCAGGGACCCGCGACGCGGGAGCCGCGCCCGCACGCCGTAGGCTGTGAGCATGACGCGCACCCTCATCCTGCTCCGTCACGGGCAGAGCGAATGGAACGAACTGAACCTGTTCACCGGCTGGGTGGACGTCCGGCTGACCGAGCAGGGCAAGGGCGAGGCCCGCCGCGGCGGCGAGCTGCTCGCCGAGTCGGGCATCCTGCCCGACGTCCTGCACACCTCGCTGCTCAGCCGCGCGATCCAGACGGCGAACATCGCGCTCGACGCCGCCGACCGGTTGTGGATCCCGGTGACCCGCTCCTGGCGCCTCAACGAGCGCCACTACGGAGCCCTGCAGGGCAAGGACAAGGCGCAGACGCTCGAGGAGTTCGGTCCCGAGCAGTTCCAGCTGTGGCGCCGGTCCTTCGACGTTCCGCCGCCCCCGCTCGACGACGCGAGCGAGTTCAGCCAGGTGAACGACCCGCGCTACGCGGGCATCGACGGCGAGGTGCCGCGCACCGAGTCGCTCAAGCTCGTGATCGACCGTCTGCTGCCGTACTGGGAGTCCGCGATCGTCCCCGACCTCGAAGCGGGCAAGACGGTGCTCGTCACCGCGCACGGCAACTCGCTGCGCGGTCTCGTGAAGCACCTCGAGGGCATCAGCGACGACGACATCGCCGAGCTGAACATCCCGACGGGCATCCCGCTCGTCTACGAGCTCGACGACAACAACGTGCCGACCGGGCCCGGCCGCTACCTCGACCCCGAGGCCGCCGCCGCCGGCGCCGCCGCCGTGGCGAACCAGGGCAAGAAGTAGCACCCGGACCGACGACGGATCCCGTCCCGCCCGGTTCTCCGAACCGGCCCGGGGCGGGATCCGTCGTCGGTCCGCCTCCCGACGGAGGTCGGGGATGCGTCTCGAGAGGAGAAGATCCGCCCGGGCCGGAACGGCGGGGCGGATCTTCGACGATCTGACGGCGGCGCGGGGGATCAGGCGAGCCCGGATCCGGCCTCCGCCTCGGCCTGCGCCTCGACGGCGAGGGCGATGTCCTCCTCGTCGACGGCCCAGTCGCCGGTCGCGAGGTAGACGACCTTCTTCGCGACGGCGACCGCGTGGTCGGCGAAGCGCTCGTGGTAGCGGCTGGCCAGGGTCGCGTCGACGGTCGCGCCGGCCTCGCCCTTCCAGTTGTCGCTGAGCACCTTCTCGAAGACGCTCGCGTGCAGCTCGTCCACGTCGTCGTCGGCATTGCGGATCGTGTCCGCGAGACGCAGATCCTGGGTGCGCAGCAGCTCGCTCAGGGTGCGGGCGATCTCGACGTCGAGCTCTCCCATGCGGGTGAACGTGCCCTTGAGGCCCTTGGGGATCGCCCGCTCCGGGAAGCGCAGGCGCGCGAGCTGGGCGATGTGCTCGGACATGTCGCCCATGCGCTCGAGCGACGCGCTGACGCGCAGCGCGGTGACGACGATCCGCAGGTCGCGGGCGACGGGCTGCTGGCGGGCGAGGATCTCGATGGCCTGCTCGTCGAGCGCGACCGCGAGCTCGTCGATGCGGGCGTCGTCGGCGATGACCTCCTCGGCCAGCGCCACGTCGCTGGTGGCGAACGAGCGGGTGGCCTTCTCGATCGACACGGCCACGAGGTCGGCGATCTCGACGAGCTGCGCCTGCAGGTCCTCGAGAGACTGGTGGAAGACTTCGCGCATGGCTGCGCACCTTTCGTTCGGTGACCCTGGCTCCGGCACGGTGCGGGTCGCACGGCGGCCCGCGGCGCGGGCACGGGGCGGTGCCCGCCACGGGTCGTGACGCGCACGAGCCGATTCTGTTCGGCGAAGGTTAACGGTTGGTGCCGTGCTCGTGAACAGTAGCGCGCCAGGGGGTGGGACGGCCGGGAACCCGCCGATTCCGGGGGTGAACGACCTCTACGCTGGAGGCATGGACAGCACCCTGCTCGCCCTGCTCGCCCTCGGGCTGGGGGTCGCGATCGGCGCGGGCATCGCCGCGATGATCGTCGCCGCGATGCGGGCGCGCACGGCCGCCGAGCAGCAGGCGTCCAGTGAGCTTCCGGACGGTCTGACCGACGTGCTGGCCGCGATGGACGACGCCGCCTGCGCGGTGGATCCGTCCGGGCTCGTGACCGCTGCGAGCACCGCCGCCGGACGCTTCGGCATCGGAATCGGCGCCACGCTGGAGAACCCCGAGCTGCGCCAGCTCGTGCGCGCGGTGCGCGAGGGCGGCAGTGAGACGGCGACCCTGCGTCTTGCCCGCGGCGGGCGGAGCCTGGATCCGCGGCTGGTCGCCGCACGCGCGAGCCGCATCGGACCGCGCCTGAGCCTCCTCATCATCCGCGACATCACCGAGCAGGAGCGCCTCGAGCAGATGCGCACCGACTTCGTCGCCAACACCAGCCATGAGCTGAAGACGCCCGTGGGCGCCGTGAGCCTGCTGGCGGAGGCGATCGAGTCCGCCGCCGACGATCCCGCCCAGGTGCGCGCCTTCGCCTCGCGTATCCAGGCAGAGGCAGCGCGTCTGGGACAGCTCACCGGACGGATCATGAGCCTGTCCCGGCTGCAGTCCTCCGACGGCCTCGGCCGCTTCGGCCCGGTCGCGATCGACGAGGTCATCGCGGCGAGCGTGGAGAGCCATGCGGTGCAGGCCTCCTCCGCGGGTGTGGAGCTGACGCGCGGCGGCGACCGCGGAGCGTGGGTGCAGGGCGACGCGCAGATCCTCATCGAAGCGGTCGGGAACCTCATCGCCAACGCGATCGTCTACTCGCCGCGCGGATCCCGCGTGGGCGTCGGCGTGCGCGTCGACGACGGCGTGGTCGAGATCTCGGTGTCCGACCAGGGCATCGGCATCGAGGAGGCGGACCGCGACCGCATCTTCGAGCGGTTCTACCGCGCCGACGAGGCCCGGTCCCGCCGCACCGGAGGCACCGGCCTCGGGCTGTCGATCGTCAAGCACGCCACTCAGCGCCACGGCGGGGAGGTGCGGCTGTGGTCGCGCCCTGGTCGCGGCTCCACGTTCACCATGCGCCTGCCGCAGATCGCGGCGCCCGAGATCGAGGACGATCCGGGCGCGCGCAAGAAGCCGGCCAAGGACAAGAGCAAGAACAAGAAGAAGCGGAAGGCCCGCAAGGCCTCCCGTTTGGCCGCGCCGCCCGTGATCAGCACGGACCAGCCCCGCACCGATTCCGGAGAACTCGTATGACCCGCATCCTCCTCGTCGAAGACGAGCCCGATCTCGCCGACCCGCTCGCGTACCTGCTGCGCCGGGAGGGCTACGAGGTCGAGATCGCCGAGGACGGCCCGACCGCTCTCACCCTGTTCCGCGAGAGCGGCGCGGACATCGTCCTGCTCGACCTCATGCTCCCGGGGATGCCGGGCACCGAGGTGTGCCGCCAGATCCGCACCTCCTCGGCCGTCCCGATCATCATGCTCACCGCGAAGGACTCCGAGGTCGACATCGTGGTGGGGCTCGAGCTGGGCGCGGACGACTACATCACGAAGCCGTACTCGTCGCGCGAGCTGCTCGCCCGGATGCGGGCCGTGCTGCGCCGCGTCGTCCAGGCCGAGGACGACGTCGACGAGCGCATCCTCGAGGGCGGCAGGGTCACCGTCGACATCGACCGGCACACGGTCGCCGTGGACGGGGAGGTCATCAACATGCCGCTCAAGGAGTTCGAGCTGCTCGAGGTGCTGATGCGCAACTCGGGCCGCGTGCTCACGCGCGGCCAGCTGATCGACCGGGTCTGGGGCAGCGACTACTTCGGCGACACGAAGACCCTCGACGTGCACATCAAGCGGATCCGCTCCCGCATCGAGGAGAACCCGTCCGAGCCGGTGATGCTCGTCACCGTGCGCGGTCTGGGCTACCGCTTCGAGGGCTGAGCGCGCCGCGCAGAAGCGGAAGGCCCCCGGATCCGAGGGATCCGGGGGCCTTCCGCGTGGTCTGCGCCGAGTCAGCCGACGGGGGTCTCGCTGGCCGTCGGGGTCGGCTCGACCGCCGGGGCGACCGGGGTCGTGGTCGGCGTCGGGCTGGGCGGGGCGGTCGGCACCAGCGTGGAGTAGTAGGGCAGGGTGCCGTCGAGCACCGGGATCGCGTACTTGATGCCCTCGGCGTCGCCGGACTGGAAGTAGACGTCGACCGTCTCGCCCGCCTTGGTGTCCAGGCCCTCGAACGTCAGCGGCTGGGCGTCGTCGCCGCCGAGGCTCACCGACTTCTGGCCGGCGACGCGCACGCTCTGGGCGGGGCCGTCGCCGACGGTGATGTGGATCGTGGCGGAGTCGGACGTGGTGTTCACCAGACCGGCCACGAGGTTGCCCGTGGTGCCGGACTCGTCGGCGACGAAGAAGGCGTTGCGGACCTCGATCGGACCGCTCTTGGGCACGTTCGCGCCGTCGGAGGCCGAGTAGTCGATCGTGGTCGCCTGCGGAGTGATCCCCGCGCACCCGGTGGCGCCGACGATGATCAGGGCGCTGAGGGCGATGGACGCAGCAAGGGGCGATTTCACGGGTCCTCCAGAAAATTCACGTGATGATCCAGCACCATTCTAGGGGCACGCGCCGCAGGCGCACGGCTCGGCCCACGCGCGCGATGGCGGGAGGGGAGCGGCCGGGGGCGCGAACCTTAGCGCATTCTGGCTGTGGTATCCTGGAGGTTGCCGAAAGGACACGACTTTATGCTTTTTGAGGTTGGTGAGACCGTGGTCTATCCGCACCACGGCGCCGCGACGATCATCGAGGTCAAGGACCGTGTGATCAAGGGGGAGACCAAGAAGTACCTGAAGCTGAACGTCACGCAGGGAGACCTCATCATCGAGGTGCCTGCCGAGAACGTCGACCTGGTCGGCGTTCGCGACGTGATCGGCCAGGAGGGACTGGATCGGGTGTTCGAGGTGCTCCGCGCCCCGTTCACCGAGGAGCCGACCAACTGGTCGCGCCGGTATAAGGCGAACCTCGAGAAGCTCGCCTCGGGCGATGTGATCAAGGTCAGCGAGGTCGTCCGCGACCTGTGGCGCCGCGACCAGGATCGCGGTCTCTCCGCCGGCGAGAAGCGCATGCTGGCCAAGGCCCGTCAGATCCTCACCTCCGAGCTCGCGCTCGCGGAGAAGATCGACGAGGAGAAGGCCGGGACGCTCCTCGACGAGGTCCTCGCCTCCTGAGCTCTGCGTGAGAAGGGGTGGATGCCGCGGCATCCACCCCTTCTTCGTGTCCGCGGTGCGGTCCGAGGGGCTCAGATCGACCGCTGGTAGCTGCGGATCGCGCTCAACGCCCAACCGAACGCGAGCACGGCCAGCAGGACGAGGCCGCCGGCCTGCCACCACCCTTCCGCGGGGTACGAGCCGGTGAGGCCGCCCCGGCCGAGTTCGACGGCCCAGGTCATCGGGTTGCCGCGCGAGACGTTCTGCACCCACTCGGGCATCGCCGCGGCGGGCATCATCGTGGTGGACAGGAACGTCGCCGGCAGCACGATCAGCTGCGAGAGGCTGATCAGCGCGATCTGACTGCGCGACACGAGCGCGACCGCCGTGGACGCGCAGCAGAAGATCGTTGCGAGCAGCGTCGCGACGCCCAGCGCGACGAGCACGCCGCCGACGCCGCCGGGGTAGCGCGCGCCGCCCAGCCAGCCGATGCCGAGCACGACGAGCGACTGCAGCACGGTGATCGCCAGCTGCTGCAGGAGCTGCCCCGCGATGATCGACGAGCGCCGCAGCGGCGACGTGAGGTACTGGTCCATCACGCCGGAGTCGATGTCGTCGATGTAGCCGGTGCCGGCCCAGGCGCCGGAGTACAGCACCGTCATCATCAGGATCCCGGGGACGAGGTAGTCGATGTAGCCGTGCCCGCCGAACGCGGGGAGGGCGCCCAGAGTGCGGAAGACCTGCCCGAACAGCAGGATCCAGATCACCGGCTGGATGAGGCTCATGACGGGTCCCCAGGCCTGACGGATCGAGACGATCGACCAGCGCCGCAGCACCTGCCCGGTCTGCGTGAACCAGCCGGGGCGCGCCGGGGCGGTGCCGAGGGCGGGGGAGAGGGCGATCGCGCTCATGCGGCGACTTCTTCCGTGAGGGCGGCCGCGGGTGCGTCGCCGAAGGTGTGGCCGACGAAGTGCAGGTACACGTCGTCGAGGGTGGGGTGGGAGGCGGCGACCTGGCCGTAGCGGATTCCGGCGCCGTCGAGGGCGGCGATGACCGCGCCGACCGCGGAGGCGGCGTCGTCGGTGCGGGCGACGAGCAGGCCGTCGACGCCGGCCGCCTCGACGAGCACGTCGCGCAGTCCGGGCACGGACGAGACCGCCGCGCGCACGGCGACCGGATCCGGCTCCACGAGGGTCACACGGACGGCGTCGCCGTGCAGCGCCGCCTTGAGCTCCTCCGGCGTGCCCTGGGCGACGGCCCGCCCGCGGTTCACCAGCAGCAGCTCGTCGGCGAGCCGGTCGGCCTCCTCCATGTAATGCGTGGTGAGCACGACGGTGAGGGCCTCCTCGCCGGCCAGCCGCCGGATCTCGGCCCACATGGCCGCGCGAGCCTCGGGGTCGAGGCCGGTGGTGGGCTCGTCGAGGAAGAGCACCTGCGGGCGATGCACGAGCGCGGCGGCCACGTCGAGGCGCCGTCGCATCCCGCCGGAGAAGGTGCGCACCGGCCGCCGCGTCGCGTCGTCGAGGCCGAACTCGGTCAGGAGCCGTGCGGCGCGCGCTCGGGCATCGGAGCCGCCGAGGCCCCGCATGCGTGCGGCGATCTCGAGGTTCTCGGTTGCGGTGAGGTTCGGATCCGTTCCGGTGCCCTGGGAGACGTAGCCGATCGCTGCGCGCACGTCGGCGGGGGCGTCGTTCACGTCGTGGCCGGCCACGCGGGCGCGGCCCGCGGTGGGGCGGGACAGCGTGGTGAGGATCTTGGTGGTGGTGGACTTGCCGGCGCCGTTCGGGCCGAGCAGCCCGAAGACACGACCGGCCGGGACGGCGAAGCTCAGGCCGTCCAGGGCGCGGACAGCGGGGCGGCGGCCGCGGCCGCGGTACTCCTTGACGAGGTCTTCGGCGATGATGGCATCGCCGTCGTTGCGCTGGTGTGCGGGCATGACGAACATCCCTTCCGTTCTGAGGGCTTTTCTGCGTGGAGATGGAGGGCGGATCCGGTCTGCCGAGGGGTGCCGGATCCGCCGGTCGGTCAGCGGCGGTCGCCGCTGCGCGGTGCGAAGAGCATGCGTGCGAGGAGGAGCATCATGGCGGCGAGGCCGCCGACGAACGCCACGGGCGCCCACCACCAGCCGACCGTGAAGACCAGCACGACGATCGCCGCCAGGGTGAGGAACCAGATCACCGCCGTATAGATGCCGAAGCGGGCGGCGGACTCCGGATCCGTCTCGAAGCGGTTCGGAGGCATCTGCGTGATCGCGCCGCGGGTCCAGGCCTTGTGGCGATTGGTCTGCGTCGCGCCGAGGTAGGAGAACAGCGCGAGGGATCCGGCCAGGAGCACGGCCGCGAGGATCACGAGCCAGAGCTGGTCCAGGGCGAGTGCGAAGCCTCCTCCGAGGCCGAGCGCGAGCAGGGTCCCGCCCGTGGCAAGGCCGAAGCCGATGGCGCGGGCGGCCGGCAGCGGGTGGTTCGTCGTGGTCTCCTGCAGCAGTGCGTCCGCCGTGACGATGCCGAGCGCGATCGCGACGACCGCACCGAGACCGGCGACGGCGAGCGGGGCGGCCGGGTGCACGAGCAGGACGACGAGGAGGATCCCGACGAGGGCGGCGGTGGCGAGGAGGCTCAGCAGCACGGTCCGCACCACGAATCCGGGCTTCGGTCGCACCCTGTTCCGGGCGGTGAGCGCCTCCCAGCCGAGGGAGCGCACGGCTTCGGCCGGCTCGTCGTCGAGGAGGGTGCGGACATCGCCGAGCTCGACGATCGCCCGCTGCGCGGCTTCGGCGGGGGAAGCGCCCGCGGCGACCAGCTCGTCGACCTGCGCCGCGATGTTCGCGCGGATCTCCTCCTTCAGGTCCTGTGCGGCCGGTGTCATCTCGACCCCGGCGAAGGCGTCGTCCAGCAGGCGGTGGATGTCGGTGTTCATGTGCTCAGTCCTTCGCGTCCAGAAGCGTGTCGATCACGCGGCGGGTGGCGACCCAGGCCGCGACGTTGCGCCGGTACACCGCGCGGCCGGCGTCGGTGATCCGGTAGTACTTGCGGCGTCCGCCCTGCGTCTCGTCGCCCCAGTAGGACTCGACCAGTCCGTCCTTCTCCAGACGGCGGTAGGTCGCGTAGAGGGTGGCCTCCTTGATCTCGTGGTCTCCTCCGGTGGCGTCCCGGATGGTCTTGTAGATCTCGAAGCCGTAGCGGTCGCCGCCGCGGAGCATCCCGAGCACGATCGTGTCGGTGTGCCCGCGCAGGAGGTCCGCGGAGAAGGCGTCATCGTTCATGTCAAGTACTGTATCAGATCAAGTACTGGTTCAGGCAAGAGTTTGCGCCGTTCTGCAGGGAGGCTCGGCCGTTGTGCAGGGCGAAGAGGGTCGGCGCGCGGTGCGTCCGGCACCGTTCCGCGATGTGATGCGCCCGGCGAGGAGGGTGGATCCTGCAGAATGGCGGCGGCTCCCTGCAGAACGTCGCGAGTCGGCGCGCGCTAACGTGAGAGCGTGACCGACCTCCCCGCGCCGCTCGTGCGCACCGCCGTCATCGTCGTGGCCGCCGGCTCCGGCACCCGGCTCGCCGCGGGGGCGCCCAAGGCGTTCGTGCCGCTCGACGGCCGCACGATCCTGGAGCACGCGCTCGACGGCGTCTTCGCGGCCACGCCGGCCCAGGTGATCCTCGTCGTCCCCGCCGGGCTCGAGGCCGAGGCGACGGACCTGGCGGCGGATCGTCCCGTCCGGGTCGTCGCCGGCGGCGACACCCGGCAGCGCTCCGTGGCGGCCGGACTCGCGGCGCTCGCCGAGGGCGTCGACACGGTGCTCGTGCACGACGCGGCGCGGGCGCTGACCCCGCCGGCGCAGTTCGCGGCGGTGGCCACCGCCGTCGGCCCCGGGGTCGGTGTCATCCCGGCGCTGCCCGTCGTCGACACGCTCAAGCGCGTGAACGGCGAGGACGTCATCGCTCCGGTCGACCGCGCCGAGCTCGCCGCCGCGCAGACCCCGCAGGGCTTCCCGCGCGCCGAGCTCCTCGCCGCCTACGCGCAGGCCGCGGAGCAGGGCGTGGAGTACACCGACGACGCGGCGCTCTTCGCCGCGGCCGGGGGAGCGGTGCGTCACGTCCTCGGATCCGAGGAGGCCTTCAAGATCACCATCCCGCACGACCTGGAGCGCGCCCGCATGATCCTCTCGTCCTCGTCCCAGCACGCGGCCGAGGGGCCGGTCGTCCCTCGCGTCGGCATCGGCACGGACGTGCACGCCTTCGCCGCGGGCGGCACGCTGCGTCTGGGCGGCCTGGACTGGCCGGGGGAGCCCGCCCTCGAGGGCCACTCGGACGGCGACGCCGTCGCGCACGCGATCGTGGACGCGCTGCTGGGCGCCGCGGGGCTCGGCGACATCGGGCTGCACTTCGGCACCGCGCACCCCGAGTACGCGGGCGCGCACGGGGAGGTCTTCCTCGCCCGCACCGCCGAGATCCTCGCGGAGGCCGGATTCGCGATCGGCAACGTCTCCGTGCAGTTCCAGGGCAATCGCCCCCGGTTCAGCGCCCGTCGCACCGAGGCCGAGCGGAGCCTGTCGGCGGCGCTCGGCGGAGCACCCGTCGCCGTCTCCGCGACGACGACCGACGGGCTCGGCTTCCCCGGACGCGGCGAGGGCATCGCGGTCACGGCTGTGGCTCTCGTGCATCCGATCGCCCTGAGCTGAATCCCTAACCGTAGGGATCCTCCGGATTCGGATCCGACACCGGGCGCGCGTGCTTACGCTGGGGGGCGCGGCCACCTGCCGCGTTCAGCAGACGTCGTAGAGAGGTCATCGTCATGCGCGCACTCGTCCACTCCTCCTTCGGGGATCCCGCCGAAGTCCTGACCGTCCAGGATGTGCCGACGCCCGAGCCCGGACCGGGGCAGGTGCGGCTGCGCGTGCTGCTGGCCACCGTGCACAACCACGACCTGCTGACCGTGCGCGGCCTCTACGGATACAAGCCCGAGCTGCCGGCGCGCTCCGGCACCGAGGCCGTCGGCGTCGTCGACGCGGTCGGAGAGGGCGTCGACGCGGGTCTCGTCGGGCGCCGGTTCACCGTCGGCGGTGCGTTCGGGGCCTGGGCCGAGTTCGTGCTCGCCCCCGCGGCGGGGCTCATCCCCGTGCCCGACGACATCCCGGACGAGCAGGCCGCGCAGCTCGGATCCATGCCGTTCAGCGCGATCAGCGTGCTGGACTCGCTGGGGCTCGCGGCCGGAGACTGGATGATCCAGAACGCCGCGAACGGCGCCGTCGGGCGCATGGTCGCCCAGCTCGGCGCCGCGCGCGGTGTGCACGTGGTCAGTCTCGTCCGGCGTGCCGAGGGGATCGCCGAGCTCGAGGCGCAGGGCGTGCGCAACGTGGTCGCGACGGATGCCGAGGACTGGCAGGATCAGGTGCGCGCTCTCACCGGGGGATCCCCGATCCGTGCCGGCATCGACTCGGTCGGCGGCGACGCCAGCGGCCAGGTCGCGGCGATGCTCGGTGAGGGCGGGCTGCTGGTCGTCTTCGGCGCGATGGCCTCTCCGACCATGCGGATCTCCTCGGGCGATGTGATCTTCAAGCAGCTGACCGTGCGCGGATTCTGGGGCTCCAAGGTCGCCGCGGCCATGCCCGCCGAGCAGCGCGGAGCCCTGTTCGGCGAGCTGCTGCAGCGGATCCGCGAGGGCGTGCTCACGCTGCCCGTCTCCGCGGTCCTGCCGTTCGAGGGGATCGCGGAGGCGTCCGAGGGCAACCTCCGCGCCGGACGCGAGGGCAAGATCCTGCTGCAGCCCTGACCGCACCCGTTCCGGGGAGCGATGTCGGCGCATTCCGACCCGGAATCGCGGCGCGCACCGCTCCCCGGAACTGTCAGGGGCGCCCCGGTAGGCTTGAGCGGTGACGATCCGCCTCCATGACACGCGCGCGCAGGAACTGCGCGACTTCGTTCCGCTCGATTCCTCGAACGTGACGATGTACGTGTGCGGACCCACCGTGCAGTCCGGCCCGCACATCGGGCACGTGCGCGCGGCACTGAGCTTCGACCTGCTGCGGCGCTGGCTGCAGCGGCGCTACGGACGCGTCACGTTCGTCCGCAACGTCACGGACATCGACGACAAGGTGCTCGCGAACGCGACGGATGCCGAGTCGTGGTGGGGCCTGGCCTACCGGATGGAGCAGGAGTTCTCGGCCGCCTACGCCGCGGTCGGGATCCAGCCGCCCACCTACGAGCCCCGGGCGACGGCGTCGATCCCGCAGATGCAGGAGCTCATCGCGCGCCTCATCGAACGCGGTCATGCGTACCCCGCGGCCGACGGCTCGGGCGACGTGTACTTCGATGTGCGCAGCTGGGCCGGCTACGGCGAGCTCACACGTCAGTCCGTCGACGCGATGGAGGCCGCAGAGGACGCGGATCCCCGCGGCAAGCGCGCCCCGCAGGACTTCGCGCTGTGGAAGGGGGCGAAGCCGGGGGAGCCGGCCGACGCGACCTGGGCGTCTCCGTGGGGCGCCGGGCGTCCGGGCTGGCACATCGAGTGCTCGGCCATGGCGCGGCGCTACCTCGGCGCCGAGTTCGACATCCACGGCGGCGGTCTCGACCTGCGCTTCCCGCACCACGAGAACGAGCTGGCGCAGTCCACCGCGGCCGGCGACGCGTTCGCCCGCTACTGGGTGCACAACGGCCTCGTGACGGTCGACGGGCAGAAGATGTCGAAGTCGCTCGGCAACTTCACCCTCGCCGCCGACGTGCTCGCGCAGCACGACCCGCTCGTCGTCCGTTACGCGCTCGCCGCGGCGCACTACCGCTCGAGCCTCGACCTGTCCGATTCGTCCTGGACCGAGGCCGAGGCGGCGCTGGGCCGGATCCGCACCTTCCTGGAGCGCGCGCAGCGCACGGCCGGTGGGGACGAAGGGCCGGCAGCGGAGTCCCTCCCCGCCGCGTTCGCCTCTGCGATGGACGACGACCTCGGCGTGCCGCAGGCCCTCGCGGTCGTGCACGAGACCGTGCGCGCGGGCAACGCCGCCCTGGACCGCGGCGACGTCGACGAGGTCCGCATCGCGCTGGGCGCGGTGCGGGCGATGACCGGCGTGCTCGGGATCGACCCGTTCTCGCCGGAGTGGCGCGGGACCGGATCCGACACGAAGACCACCACGGCGCTGGATGCGCTCGTGCAGGCGATGATCGCCCAGCGCGCGCAGGCCCGCGCCGACAAGGACTGGCCCGCCGCCGACCGCATCCGCGATGCGATCGGTGCGGCGGGCATCACCCTGGAGGACACTCCAGACGGAACTCATTGGAGCATCGATGGCTAAGCCGAGCCGCCCCGGAGCGGGCAACAGCAAGAAGAAGGGCGCCACCAAGGGCACCGGCGGCAACGGTCGCAAGGCGCTCGAGGGCCGCGGCAACACCCCGAAGGCCGAGGACCGCGCCTGGCACGTCGCGGGCAAGCGCAAGGCGGCGCAGGAGCGCTACGCCGCGGCCGGGGGCAAGGGCCGTCCCGGATCGCGGGCGGGACAGAAGCCGCAGTCGGGATCCAACCCGAACCGCCGCGTGTCGTCGTCGGCGGCCTCGAACGACACCGAGACCGTCACCGGGCGCAACTCGGTGCTCGAGGCTCTGCGCACCAAGATCCCCGCGACCACGATGTACATCGCGCAGCGCGTGGAGATGGACGACCGCGTCAAGGAGATGCTCGCCATCGCCCGGCACCGCGAGATCCCCGTGCTCGAGGTCACCCGTCAGGAGCTGGACCGCATGGCCGGCTTCGACGGCGTCCACCAGGGCGTCGCGCTCAAGGTGCCGCCCTACGAGTACGCGCACCCGCAGGACCTCCTCGAAGAGGTCATCGACCGCGGCCAGACCCCGCTGTTCGTGGCGCTGGACGGGATCACCGACCCGCGCAACCTCGGCGCGATCATCCGCTCGACGGCCGCGTTCGGCGGCCACGGCGTGATCCTGCCGCAGCGCCGCTCGGCGAGCGTGAACTCGGCGGCCTGGAAGACCAGCGCGGGAGCGGCGGCCCGCATCCCCGTCGCGCTCGCGGCGAACCTCACCAGCATGCTCAAGGAGTTCAAGAAGCAGGGCGTGTTCGTGCTCGGCCTGGACGGCGGCGGCGACGTCTCGCTGCCCGCGATCGAGCTCGCGGACCGTCCGGTCGTGATCGTGGTCGGCTCGGAGGGCAAGGGGCTGTCGCGCCTGGTCACCGAGACCTGCGATCAGATCGTCTCGATCCCGATCTCCGCGGCGACCGAGTCGCTCAACGCGGGCATCGCGGCCTCAGTCGCGCTGTACCAGGTCTCGACCGTCCGGGGCGCGAAGGGCTGACCGCGGGGCCCGAGGCGCGATGCCGCCGGAGCCGGTGCGCCGTCCCGGCGTACCGCGCCCGGGCATGACCGCCCGCGCACGGCGTTGATCCGGAGTGCACATCCGTGCAGGGATCGCGCCGGCGCGGAATAGCGGGCGGGCGCGGATCCTTCCACTCTCCGTACCCAGTGCAGCAACGGAAGGAAACGCGCATGGCCCGCATCATCGTCATCGGAGGCACCGGCTTCGCCGGACGTCACATCGTCCAGGAGGCCGCGGCTCGCGGGCATGAGGTCGTCTCGATCTCGCGCTCTGTGCCGTCCGCCCCGGTCGCGGGCGTGACGGACGTGCAGGGCAACGTGCGCGACCTCGCCTCGCTCGGCGACGTCTTCGACGGCGTCGACGCGGTCGTCTCGGCCCTGAGCCCGCGCGGCGACATGGAGGACGCGGTCCTCGGCGTGCTGGCCGAGCTCGTCGCGAAGCTCAGCGGCACGGACACGCGCCTGGGCGTCGTGGGCGGCGCCGGCGGCAGCCTCACCGCGCCCGGCGGCCCGCGCCTGATCGACGTCGACTTCCCCGAGGAGTACAAGCACGAGGCCCAGGTCGGGGTAGACTCGCTCGCCCTGCTCGAGGCCACGGACGGATCCCTGGACTGGTTCCTCGTCCACCCCGCCGAGGTCTTCGGCCCCTGGGCCGAGGGCGAGCGCACCGGCGTCTACCGCGACGGCGGGGACGTCGTGGTGCGCGATGCCGACGGCAACTCGACGATCTCCGGTGCCGACTTCGCGCTCGCCGTCGTCGACGAGATCGAGCAGGGCAACCACCACCGGGAGCGCTTCACCGTCGGCTACTGATGGATCCCGCTCCGGGTCGTCGAGCGAGAGCGTCCTTGGCGTCCTCGCTCGACGACCCGGAAACCGCCGCCCGGTCTCCGGCAGTGCCGCGGGCTAGACCAGATCCCGCCAGTCGACGTCCGGATCCTCGTCGTCCAGAGGCACGGATCCGGTGATCACCGGCAGGGACATGGTCTCGGTGGGCGGGCCCATGATGGTGGCCTCGTCGCGGCGATGCCGCAGCACGTCGTTGATGTACGAGGTGAGCACCTCCGCGAGCGGCACTGAGCGGCCCTCGCGCTGCGACATGTACCAGCGGTGCTCCAGCACCTGGTGGAAGACCTCGGCGGGCTCGAGCTTGGCGCGCAGGTCGTACGGGATCGCGCGCACCACGGGCTCGAACACCCGGGTGAGCCACTCGTGCGCGTACATCTCCTCGTCGGCCCACTGCTTGGTCGAGCGGGCGCGGAACTCGTCCAGGTCGTTCAGCAGCCGCCGTGCCTGGTTCTCCTCGACATCGAGGCCGGTGAGGCGGATGAGCCGGCGCTGATGATGCCCGGCGTCGACGACCTTGGGTTCGATCTCCACGCGCGTGCCGTCGGAGGTGGTCTGGATCGACATCTCGCCGATGTCGAAACCGAGCGCGTTCAGCCGCTCCACCCGCTCCGTGATCCGCCACGCCTCGCCCGCCGCGAACGACTCGTGCGCCGTGAGCGCGGCCCACAGCGACCGGTAGGACGAAACGATCCCATCGGCGATGGCGACCGCGTCCACGCCGCGCTCCAGGCGTCCTCCGGCGGCGAGGTCGAGGATCTCCCCGGCGATGTTGGTGCGAGCGAGGTCCAGATCATAGGCGCGCTGGCCGTCGGTGAGGCCCTCCTCGTGCAGTTCGCCGGTCTCGGCGTCGACGAGGTAGGCGGCGAACGCCCCGGCATCCCGGCGGAACAGGGCGTTCGACAGCGACACGTCGCCCCAGTAGAAGCCCACGTTGTGCAGGCGCACCAGCAGCAGCGCGAGGGCGTCCACGAGGCGGGTCGCGGTGTCGGGTCGCAGCACGCGCGTGAACAGTGCGCGGTACGGCATGGAGAACCGCAGGTGCGAGGTGACCAGCACGGCGGGCAGGGGAGCGCCCTTGGCGTCGGTGCGGCCGGCGATCACGGCGACGCGCGACACGCACGGCACGTCGAGACGGGCGAGGTTGCCGAGCATCTCGTACTCGCGCCGGGCCATCTCCTCGGTCGTCTCCTTCACGGCGACGACGGATCCGGAGAGATCGGCGAAGCGCACGAGGTGACGAGACAGCCCCTTCGGCAGGGACACGATCACCTCGGAGGGCCATTTCGCCAGCGGCAGGGACCAGGGCAGCGACAGCAGCCCGGGATCCACGGCGCTCGCGGTGATGCTCAGTGCATCCTTCATGTCTGCTCCTCGGCCCTCGTGGTCCCGGGCTCGGCGTGGACGGGCCCGGGAACGACGACGCGGCGCGGGGGAGGACCCCCGCGCCGCGTCGCGCGATCAGTGGATCAGGAAGCCGCGATCGGCTTCTTGTTGAGGCGCTCGCCCGACTCGAGGTCGAACGCGTGCACGTGACCCGGGTTCGCCGCCAGGGTGACGGTGTCGCCCGCGTTCGGGTGGTTGCGGCCGTCGACGCGCGCGACCAGGTCGGTGCGCTTGCCGTTGATCTCGGTGTGGCCGTAGAGGTAGCCGTCGGCGCCGAGCTCCTCGACGAGGTCGACCGTGACCGAGAGGCCCTTGCCGTCGGCGGGGCCCACGGTGATGTCCTCGGGGCGCACGCCGACGGTGATCTGGGAGCCGCTCGTGCCGGCGACGGTCTCGCGCTCGAGCGGGACGACCTCGGTGCCGAACTGCACGCCGCCGTCAGCGAGGTCGGCGCTGAACAGGTTCATCGCGGGCGAGCCGATGAAGCCGGCCACGAAGACGTTCTGCGGGTTCTCGTACAGGTCGCGCGGCGAGCCGACCTGCTGCAGCAGGCCGTCCTTCAGCACGGCGATGCGGTCGCCCATGGTGAGCGCCTCGGTCTGGTCGTGGGTGACGTAGACGGTCGTGACGCCGAGACGGCGCTGCAGCGACGCGATCTGGGTGCGGGTCTGCACGCGCAGCTTGGCGTCGAGGTTCGACAGCGGCTCGTCCATGAGGAACACCTGGGGCTGGCGGACGATCGCGCGGCCCATCGCGACGCGCTGACGCTGACCACCGGAGAGCGCCTTCGGCTTGCGGGTCAGGTACTGCTCGAGGTCGAGGAGCTTGGCGGCCTCGAGGACGCGCTGCGCACGCTCCTCCTTGCCGACGCCGGCGATCTTGAGCGCGAAGCCCATGTTCTCGGCGACCGTCATGTGCGGGTACAGCGCGTAGTTCTGGAAGACCATCGCGATGTCGCGGTCCTTCGGCGGGACGTCGGTCACGTCGCGGTCGCCGATGAGGATGCGGCCCGCGTTGACCTCTTCGAGGCCGGCGAGCATGCGCAGGGAGGTGGACTTTCCACAGCCGGAGGGGCCGACCAGAACCAGGAACTCGCCGTCGGCGATGTCGATGTTCAGCTTGTCGACCGCGGGGCGGGTGCCGCCGGGGTAGAGCCGGGTGGCCTCGTCGAAGGTCACAGTTGCCATTGTCTTCTCCTTCACCGGCAGGTACGTGCCGGACGATCCGTAGTGAAAAAGCGACGAGGGTGAACCCGCCGTGGCCCGCCATCGGGCCGGGTTCAGTATGACACGAGAGCTTCGGCACGGTCCAGTGCCGCTGAAGCGCTTACCGGCGGGACCTCGCAGGGATCGGCCAGTGCTCGTCTGGGCATTTCTCAGCCTGCCTGGCTAGCATCGAACCCGTGCCGCGCCGCGCCCGTTGGCGGCCGGACATCGGGATGGCCCATCCCCAACGAACCAAGAGGAACGATGTCGAGCGACGAAACGCCGAACGTCCCCACGCCTTCGCACTCGCGTGCGGCCGTGCGGGAGAAGGCCCAGCAGGTGAACGCCCAGCAGTCCCGCGCCCGGATCATGCGACGCGTGATCCTCGGGCTCGTCGCCGTCGTGATCGTCGGCGCCGCCGGCGGTGCCGTGGCCTGGGCGGTGGGATCGGCCGTGTCGAAGCCCTCGCTCAGCCCGTCGAACCTGAAGGACGACGGCGTCCTCGTGACGAAGGGCGACCTCGCCGCCGCGCGCGCCGCGTCGGCCCCCACCCCGACGCCGACCGTCGCGGGTTCGGCTGACCCGTCCGCCTCGTCGACGCCGACCCCCGACCCGACCTCCTCCTCCGGCCCGGTCGACATCCACGTGTACGTGGACTACCTCTCCCCGGGCGCCGGCGACTTCGAGCGCGCCAACGCCAAGCAGCTCGCCACCTGGGTCGACCAGGACGCGGCGACCGTGACCTATCACCCGGTCGCGCTGCTCACCGCCAACTCGAACGGCACCAAGTACTCGCTGCGCGCCGCGTCGGCGGCGGCCTGCGTCGCGGCACGGCAGCCCGACGTGTTCTACGCCTTCAACCACGCGCTGCTCATCGACCAGCCCAAGCAGGACACCGACGGCAAGAGCGACAAGGACCTGATCCAGCTCGCGGTCGACAGCGGCGTCAAGGACACCTCGGGCATGCAGGGCTGCATCGAGGACAGCACCTACGACTCCTGGGTGAAGGATGTCACGCAGCGTGCCGTCGACGGCCCGCTGCCCGGCTCGAAGAAGGCCGCCCTGACCGGCGCGCCGACGATCGTCGTGAACGGCCAGGTCTACGCCGGCTCGCTCACCGACGCCGCCGAGTTCAGCCAGTTCGTGCTCTCCGTGGCGAGCGACTCGTACTACGGGACGCCCGGGCCCACCGTCACGCCGACGCCGAGCCCGACCGCGACGCCCTGACGCCACCGGGGCCGGCCGCGGAGCTTGCTACGCTGTGGAGCGGTCGCGCCGCACGGCGACGACCGTGACGCCTCCTTAGCTCATCTGGTAGAGCAGCGGCCTTGTAAACCGCAGGTGGCCGGTTCGAGTCCGGCAGGAGGCTCCGATCCTCAGGACGGTGCGCTCAGGGCGCCGTCGTCATCGTCGCGGACTGCACCCACCGGGTCGCATCGGCGGACGCGAGCAGTGCGTCGTCCATGAGGGCGCGGGTGGGCTCGCCCTCCAGCCAGTCGTCCGCGAAGGCGGCGGGGATCAGCACCGGCATCCGATCGTGGATCCCGGCCAGCCGATCGGGTGCGGGCTGCATCACGATCGAGTAGCAGGTGAACCAGGATCCGTCCTCGGTACGACCCCGCTGGGTGACCGCGGCCATGCCGAACAGGGCGCCGTCCAAGCCGAACTCGTGCCAGGTCTTCGCCGGCTTCTGCATCTCGAACCACCGGGTCGCGGGAACGATCGCGCGGCCGCGCAGACCACCGGGGCGCTCCTGCAGACGCTCGGAGCGGGTGTTGATCGACGGGAACCGCGACGGCTTGCCGTCGATCAGGAATCCCCACCACGCCTCCTCGAGCGCTGCTCCGGATGCGGCCGGCACGAGGATCGGATTGAGGTTGCGCAGCAGCCGCCCGGTCGGACGGACCGCTTCGTCGGCATTGCGCCGCGCCCAGGCGCGGATGCCCTCCATGAGTTCCTCATCGGCCTCCTCGATCAGCTGCTGATCGCTGAAGCGGGGATCCAGACCGTAGCTCGCGCACATGTCTGGAGCGTAACGCGGGGCGCCGACACGGGGCGGTCTTTGGCGGATCCGGCCGCGGGTAGGCTCGGAACGGTGACCGCTCCTCCGCCGCTCCCGACCCGCGGTCGCACCGCCCTGGCGCTCGGCGGCGCGGTCGCGATCGGCGCGATGACCGCGATCCAGGCGCGGGTCAACGGCCAGCTCGGGGTGCGGCTCGACAACGGCATCCTCGCGGGCTGGGTCTCGTTCGCCGTCGGCCTGGTGCTGCTGAGCGTCCCCGTGCTGCTCGGCCGGGCGGGGCGTGCGGCGCTCGCCCGGGTCTGGCGCGGGGTGCGCACCGGGCACGTTCCGTGGTGGATGCTGCTCGGCGGCGCCTGCGGTGCGCTGACGGTCTCGACCCAGGGGCTCGTCGCGGGGATCCTCGGCGTCGCACTGTTCACGGTGGGCGTGGTGGCCGGTCAGGCCCTGCACGGCCTGCTGCTCGACCGGGTCGGATTCGGGCCGGCGGGTGTGGTCGCGATCACCCCGGAACGCCTGATCGGAGGGCTGTTCGCCCTCGTCGCCGTCGGGTTCTCCCTCGGAGGGGACGTGCTCTCCCGTGCGCCGCTGTGGATGCTGGTGCTGCCCTTCCTCACCGGCGCGGGCATCGCCTTCCAGTCCGCGGTGAACGGACGGCTGGGGCAGCGGATCGCCTCCCCGCTCGGCGCCACCTACATCAGCTTCCTCGGCGGCGTGCTCGTGCTCTCCGTCTCCGTCGGCGTGAGCCTGCTCGTCACCGGCGTGCCCGAGCCGCTGCCCGCGGCGTTCCCGGGCGACCTGTGGCTGTATCTGGGCGGGCTGCTCGGCGCCGCCTACATCCTGCTCGGGGTCGTCATCGTGGCGCGCACCGGCGTGCTCCTGATGGGCCTCGGAGCCGTGCTCGGACAGCTCGTGGTCTCGGTGCTGATCGATGCGATCTGGCCGCCCGCCGCGGGGCCGGCGCTGTGGCAGATCGTCGCCATGGTGCTCGCCGCAGGGCTCTCGGTGCTGATCGCGCTGCCGTGGCGGCGCCGCCCGGTCAGCTCCGCTTCGCGGCCTTCCTGAGCCGTCGTTCGGCCTTCTTCGCCTTCTTGGCGGCCTTCTGCGCCTTCTCGGCCGCTTTCTTCCGCTTCTTCCCGGCGTTCTTCTTCGGCTTCGTGCCGTGGGGATCGACCCTGCCGGGATCCGGCGAGGCGTCGTCCGCGTCCGTGCGCTCGGCGGGCATGCGGGAGAGCAGGGACTCGGCGTCGACGGGCTTGCGCCGGCCGGGCTCCTTGCCGGGCTTCCCGCCGACGTACAGCCATCCGAGCAGTTCCTCCTCCGGACCGAGTCCGTGCGCGCGTGCCACGGCGGCGCTGCGGGTGTATCCGCCGGTGCGCCAGATGACGCCCCAGCCCGCCTCGTCGAGCAGCAGGCTGAGCACATGCGCGACGCCGGAGGCGACGGCCTCCTGCTCCCAGCGGGGCACCTTGTGGCTGCCGCGGTAGCTCGCGACGACGGCGATGAGCAGCGATGCGCGCAGCGGCTTGGACGACGGGGACGAGTCGCCCTCGGCCTCGGCGATCGCGGCCGCCAGCCGGTCCCGGTCCCGGCCGCGCAGCTCGATCAGGCGCCAGGGGCGCAGCGAGGAGTGGTCGGCGACGCGCCCGGCGGCGGCGACGAGCGGGAGCAGCTGCTCACGGGTCGGCGCGTCGGGCGTCACCTTCGACCACGACTGCCTGCGGGTGACGGCTTCGAGTGCGCTCATGCGTCCGCGGCGCCCTCGTCCGGCTGGAAGGACAGCGCGATCGAGTTCATGCAGTAGCGGTCGCCGGTGGGGGTGCCGAAGCCGTCAGGGAAGACATGGCCCAGGTGCGAACCGCAGGCGGCGCAGCGCACCTCCGTGCGGACCATCCCGAGGCTGCTGTCCTCGATCAGCTCGACGGCCTCCGGACGCACCGACTCGTAGAAGCTCGGCCAGCCGCAGCCGGAGTCGAACTTGGTGCCGCTGCGGAACAGCTCCGCGCCGCAGGCGCCGCAGGTGTAGAGGCCGGCGCGCTGCTCGTCGAGCAGCTCACCCGTCCACGGGCGCTCCGTCGCCGCCTCGCGCAGCACGGCGTACTGCTGCGGTGCGAGCTCGGCGCGCCATTCGGCGTCGGTCTTGGTCACGCGGTGCGACATGGATCCTCCCGGGGTCGGATCCATTCTCCCGCTTTCTCGGGCGTCGAGGGGCGCAGACCGGGGCGCGCCTCCCGGTGCCAGGAGGGTGCGGACGTAGCCTGAGGGGGTGACCGAGCTGCTCAGCGACCGCGAGCGCGCGATCCTCGAGTTCGAGGCGCGCCGCCCCGGGCACTCCAGCGCGAAGGAGGAGGCGATCCGCGGCGAGCTGGAGCTGGCCCCGGCGCGCTACTACCAGCTCCTGGACCGCGTGATCGATTCGGAGCAGGCCCTCGTCGCCGACCCGATGCTCGTTCGCCGGCTGCGCCGGATCCGCGACGACGCCGCGGCGCGCCGGGCCGACCGCACCGCCCTGTCCGCGGGCTGACGGCGCGCCGGGCGGATCCGCCTGTCGTTCATGGAATCCACCGGAACGGGCCGGATAACATCGGGGAATGCCTGAATCCGCCCGCGACCGATTCGACGAGATCCCGCACGCGCAGGGCCGCGTCGGCGCCCATCGCGCCGAGAACCCCGGGATGCGCGGCTGGTTCGTGCTGCTGTGGGCGGCCGTCGCCACGGTCGTGCTCATCGCCGTGGGCATCTTCGCCGCGATGCTGGCCATGGGCAAGATCAGCTTCGACCAGGGCACGCCGATGCCCAGCGTGTCGCGGACGGCGACCGCGAGCGCCCCGCCGCTCGACAAGACCTACGCGGTGTTCGTCCTCAACGCGACCGGCGCGAACGGCCTGGCCGCGGCCACGCGCGACACGATCGTGAACGCGGGCTTCGCCGCGGATGCCGTGGTCGCAGGGGACGCCGACTCGCAGGACTTCCCGACCTCCACCGTCTACTACAAGACGGCCGCGGACGAGAACGCCGCACGGGCGCTCGCCGACCTCGTCGGGGCGAAGGAGATCGCGCAGAGCGACCGCTACGGCGACGATGTGGTGCCCGGCCAGGAGCAGCTGACCGTCGTGCTCGGGATGGACCTCGCGAAGAACGCGCCGACCACCGAGCCGACGCCCGCCGACACCTCGGGCGACGGCTCCGCGGGCTGAACGCCGCCGCGTGCGCCGCGGCTTGCACTCTCAGGGGGCGAGTGCCAGACTGGGTTTAGCACTCTACTGATCTGAGTGCTAAACCCAATGTCTACGTCCAGGAGGGACGACAGAACTCATGGCAAAGATCATCGCTTTCGATGAGGAGGCCCGTCGCGGCCTCGAGCGCGGCCTGAACATCCTGGCCGACGCGGTCAAGGTGACCCTCGGCCCGCGTGGCCGCAACGTCGTGCTCGAGAAGAAGTGGGGCGCCCCCACCATCACGAACGACGGCGTGTCCATCGCCAAGGAGATCGAGCTCGACGACCCGTACGAGAAGATCGGCGCGGAGCTCGTCAAGGAGGTCGCGAAGAAGACCGACGACGTCGCCGGAGACGGCACCACGACCGCCACCGTGCTCGCCCAGGCGCTCGTCCGCGAGGGCCTGCGCAACGTGGCCGCCGGAGCCGACCCGATCAGCCTGAAGAAGGGCATCGAGAAGGCCGTCGCCGCCATCACCGCCGAGCTGCTCGCCTCCGCCAAGGAGATCGAGTCCAAGGAGGAGATCGCCGCCACCGCGTCGATCTCGGCCGCTGACCCGGAGATCGGCGAGCTCATCGCCGAGGCCATCGACAAGGTCGGCAAGGAGGGCGTGGTCACCGTCGAGGAGTCCCAGACCTTCGGCACCGAGCTCGAGCTCACCGAGGGCATGCGCTTCGACAAGGGCTACCTGAACCCGTACTTCGTCACGGACCCGGAGCGCCAGGAGGCCGTCTTCGAGGACCCGTACATCCTCATCGCGAACCAGAAGATCTCGAACATCAAGGACCTTCTCCCCGTCGTCGACAAGGTGATCCAGGACGGCAAGGAGCTCGTCATCATCGCCGAGGACGTCGAGGGCGAGGCTCTCGCGACGCTCGTGCTGAACAAGCTCAAGGGCATCTTCAAGTCCGTGGCCGTCAAGGCCCCGGGCTTCGGCGACCGCCGCAAGGCGCAGCTGCAGGACATCGCGATCCTCACCGGCGGCACCGTGATCACCGAAGAGGTGGGTCTCAAGCTCGAGAACACCACGCTCGCCGAGCTCGGCCGTGCGCGCAAGGTCATCGTCACCAAGGACGAGACCACCATCGTCGAGGGTGCGGGCGAGCAGTCCCAGATCGAGGGTCGCGTCACGCAGATCCGTCGCGAGATCGAGAACACCGACAGCGACTACGACCGCGAGAAGCTGCAGGAGCGCCTCGCCAAGCTCGCCGGCGGCGTGGCCGTCATCAAGGCGGGCGCGGCCACCGAGGTCGAGCTCAAGGAGCGCAAGCACCGCATCGAGGACGCCGTGCGCAACGCGAAGGCGGCTGTCGAGGAGGGCATCGTCCCCGGCGGCGGCGTCGCGCTCATCCAGTCCGGCAACAAGGCGCTCGACGCGCTGGCGCTGCAGGGCGACGAGGCGACCGGCGCGAACATCGTGCGCGTCGCGATCGAGGCTCCGCTGAAGCAGATCGCGCTCAACGCCGGTCTGGAGCCGGGCGTCGTGGCGCACAAGGTCTCCGAGCTCCCCGCCGGTCAGGGCCTGAACGCGGCCTCGGGCGAGTACGTGGACATGTTCTCGGCGGGCATCATCGACCCGGCCAAGGTCACCCGCTCGGCGCTGCAGAACGCCGCGTCGATCGCCGGCCTGTTCCTCACCACCGAGGCGGTCGTGGCCGACAAGCCGGAGAAGGCGTCGGCTCTGCCGGCCGACCCGTCCGGCGGCATGGACTTCTGAGTCCAGACCTCCATCCAGAAGGCCCCCGGGATCCGTCCCGGGGGCCTTCTGCGTCCACGGACGGCTCAGCGGAAGAGGCCCATGGAGTCGGTCTCGGCCTGGGCGTAGAACTGTGCCGCAGCGCCGAGCGCCTGCCCGATCGCCGCGAGCGCCTGCTCCACGTGCGCCTGGGCGCCGCGCCACTGCTCGGCCGCGTCCTGGCAGGCGACCGAGGCCGCGCCGGTCCACGAGGACTGCAGCTGCGTGAGCTGCGCCATCATGGCCGCGGCGTCGCTCTGCAGCCGTTCGGCGGTGGCGCTCACCGAGAGCCTCGTGGTGGCGACGGCGTCGGTGTCGACGGTGAAGACGGACATGGGAACCCTTTCGTCGGGGGCATCGGACGCCTCCGACGCTAGGCATCCGCGTGGGCGCCGGGAGCGGGGCTCCCGGAACCGGTGGGGAGCCCGAGACCCGGGCCGGCTGTGCGGACCGGTCGGGTCCGCATCCGATCAGTGCGACAGGTCGAGCGGCTCGATGGGCTGAGTGTCCTGCAGCAGATGCTCGGGGGTCGCGCGCGACGGTGCGAGCGGCAGCGAGACCGTGAACGTCGCGCCTCCGCCCTCGGTCTCCGTGACCTGCACCGAGCCGTTCAGGGCGCGCACGATCGAGGCCACGATGGCGAGCCCGAGCCCGGCTCCGCCGGTGTCGCGCGTGCGGGACGAGTCGGCCCGCCAGAACCGCTGGAAGATCTGGTCCCGGATCTGCTCCGGTACGCCCTCGCCGTGGTCGACGATCGAGAACCAGCCCACACCGCGACGACGGTCCGCCCCGACCACGACCTCGATCGGGGAGTCGCCGGGGGAGAAGCGGCGGGCGTTGCCCAGCAGGTTGGCGATCACCTGGCGCACCTTGTTCTCCTCGCCGAGCACGATCGGCGGAGTGGAGACGGGCGCGACGATCGCCTCGGAGAAGTCGATCTCCGGCACCGTGCCGCCCTCGCGCGGTCGGCGGCGCAGGATGGCGGGGATGCGGCCGCGGGTGCTCACGGTGCGCGTCGGGGGAGCGGGGCGGGTGATCGCGGTGGCCGACGGCTCCGGTTCCGGCTTCTCCGCGGTCATGTCCACCACGGTCACGGTGCGGTCGGGCGCCGCCGCCCGCAGGTCGAGGGCGGCGTCCTGCGCGAGCGGGCGCAGATCGAGCGGCTCGATCGTGAGCTCCCGCTGCTCGTCCAGACGCGCGAGGGCGAGCAGATCCTCGACGAGCACGCCCATCCGCAGCGCCTCCTTCTCGATCCGGTCCATCGCCCGCGCGGTGTCCTCGTCGCCCTTGATCGCCCCCATCCGGTACAGCTCCGCATAGCCCCGCACGCTGACCAGCGGGGTGCGCAGCTCATGGCTGGCATCGCCGACGAAGCGGCGCATCTGCTGCACGGAGCGGTCCCGCTGCGCGATCGACGCGTCCAGGCGGTCGAGCATCGTGTTGATGGCGCCGTTGAGACGGCCGACCTCCGTGGTCGGCTCGAGGTCGGTGAGGCGCTGGCTGAAGTCACCGGCGGCGATCGCCATCGCCGTGGACTCGACGCGACCGAGCCGGCGGAAGGTCAGCGTGACCAGGCCGCGCGTGGCGAGGGCGGCGATGATGATCGTGACCAGCGCGACCGTCGTGAACACCCCGAAGAACGTCGCGATGATGCGATCGGGCTCGTCCAGCGACAGCGCGACGACCTGGATGAAGGTGATGTTGGAGGTGGGATCCTCGCGCACGGCGACCGCGGCGCGGAACTCGGATCCGTCTGTGCCGCGCAGCACGATCGGGTCGGTGCGGCCGGCGTCGAGCGTGGCCTGGGCGAGCGTGTAGGTCGGGGGGAACTCGGGCTTCGAGGCCTTCGGCGCCCCGCCGCCGGAGAACACGAGGGCGCCCTGGGCGTCGTAGACGGCCACGAAGTACTCGGACAGTCCGAGGCGTTCGTCCTTCAGTGCGGCGCTGAAGCCCGTGCCGTCCGTGCTCGGCGTGATCGTCGCCAGGTCGCTCGTCACGAGCGCGGGGAGCTGGGATTCGACGTTGTCGATGAGGAGGTTGCGCAGGATCGGCATGGTCCCGATCCCGGTCACCACCAGCCCGAGGGCGAGCACGCCGACGGTGACGCCGGTCACCTTCGCGCGAAGGCTGATCCGGCGCCACCATCGCGTGATCGCGTCGGTCTCGCCCATCCGCTACGCGGTCTTCCCCACCTTGAGCATGTAGCCGAACCCGCGCTTGGTCTGGATCACGGGCTCTTCGGTGTGCGGGTCGATCTTGCGGCGCAGGTAGGAGATGTAGCTCTCCACGATGCCCGCGTCGCCGTTGAAGTCGTACTCCCAGACGTGGTCGAGGATCTGCGCTTTCGACAACACGCGGTTGGGGTTGAGCATGAGGTAGCGCAGCAGCTTGAACTCCGTCGGGCTGAGCTCGATCGGGCTGGATCCGACGAACACGTCGTGCGTGTCCTGGTCCATCGACAGCTCGCCGGCGCGGATGATCGACTCCTCGTCGGCCTGCATGGTGCGGCGGAGGATCGCCTGTGCGCGGGCGACGATCTCGTCGAGGGCGAAGGGCTTGGTGACGTAGTCGTCGCCGCCCGCGTTGAGTCCCTCGATCTTGTCCTCGGTGTCGTCCTTCGCCGTGAGGAAGAGGATCGGCGCCGTGAAGCCGGCGCCGCGCAGGCGCTTGGTCACGCTGAACCCGTTCATGTCGGGCAGCATCACGTCGAGGATGATGAGGTCTGGCTCCTCCTCGAGCACGGCCGAGATGGTGGCCGCGCCGTTGGCCACCGTCTTCACCGAGAAACCGGCGAAGCTCAGGCCCGTGGAGAGGACATCGCGGATGTTGGGTTCGTCGTCGACGACCAGGATGCGCGCTTCAGTCATGCCCCCATTATGGTGACCGGATCCGTGTTCGCGCTGATTGCGACCTTTTCCCTGGCGAAGCACCGGCTCCGGGTGCAGAGTGAAGCCATGAAGATCGACATCATCGAGCACGAGGGCCCCTACCGGGTGGGCGTCATCGTCGGCAGCCTCTCCAAGGAGTCCATCAACCGCCGTCTCGCGCACGCGCTGACCCTTCTCGCGCCCGAGGGGTTCGAGTTCTTCGACATCTCCTATGCCGACCTTCCGTTGTACAACCGCGACTTCGACGTCGACTATCCGCAGGTCGCACTCGACTTCAAGGCCCAGGTCGCGAGCGCGGATGCGCTGCTGTTCGTCACGCCCGAGTACAACCGGTCGCTGCCCGGACCGCTGAAGAACGCGATCGACTGGGGCAGCCGGCCCTGGGGGCAGAACGTGTGGGCGCACAAGCCGACGGGCGTCGTCGGCGCCTCGATGGGGGCGATCGGCACCGCGGTGGGGCAGCAGTCGCTGCGCGGAACCCTGGGCTTCCTCAACGCCCGTCAGATGACCGCACCCGAGGCCTACATCCACTACTCGCCCGGCCTCATCGACGACGACGGACGGGTCACGACGCCGGGGACCGCGGAGTTCCTGCGTCAGTTCATGACGGCGTTCGCCGAGTTCACGGCGCGGGTGCTGACGGTCATCCCGCAGACCTGAGCGTCGGTCTCGCGGTCATCGCGACGGAGCATCCGGATATGACTGACGATGAGCGGGGAGGCGAAGCCGCCTGCTGGCTGTCCCGGGTGTGCCCGGAATGCGGGGCGCTGATCGACGACCTCTCCGCGCCGTGCTGGCGGTGCGGCCTGAGACCGGGGGAGGAGCCCCGCGACTGAGGCCGCACGTCGCCTCGGGGTCAGGCGGCCTCGAGCTCGTGCGCGTCCATGATCGTGTAGCTGTAGCCCTGCTCGGCGAGGAAGCGCTGGCGGTTCTGCGCGTAGTCCTGGTCGACCGTGTCGCGGGCGATGAGCGTGTAGAAGCTCGCCGTGTGGCCGGACTGCTTCGGGCGCAGCAGGCGCCCGAGCCGCTGCGCCTCCTCCTGCCGGGAGCCGAAGGATCCGGACACCTGGATCGCGACCGACGCCTCGGGCAGGTCGATCGAGAAGTTCGCGACCTTCGACACCACGAGCAGTTCGATCTCGCCCTCGCGGAACTGACGGTACAGCTGCTCGCGCTCGTCGACCGGCGTCGCCCCCGTGATCGACGGGGCGTTCAGCGCCTCGGACAGCTCCTCGAGCTGATCGAGGTACTGCCCGATCACGAGGATGCGCTCGCCGGGGTGCTTCGCGATGAGCTCCCGCACGGCGGTGATCTTCGCGGGCGCCGAGGCGGCGAGGCGGTAGCGCTCGTCGTCGGTCGCGGCGGCGTACTCGAGCCGGTCGTCCGGCGGCAGGTCGACCCGCACCTCGTAGCAGGCGGCGGGGGAGATGAAGCCCTGTGCCTCGATCTGCTTCCACGGCGCGTCGAAGCGCTTGGGACCGATGAGGCTGAACACGTCGCCCTCGCGGCCGTCCTCGCGCACGAGCGTGGCGGTCAGGCCGATCCGGCGGCGCGCCTGGAGGTCGGCGGTCAGCTTGAACACGGGGGCGGGCAGCAGGTGCACCTCGTCGTAGACCACGAGGCCCCAGTCCATCTCGTCCAGCAGCGACAGGTGCGCGTACTGGCCCTTCCGCTTCGCGGTGAGGATCTGGTAGGTCGCGATCGTGACGGGCTTGACCTCCTTCACCTGCCCCGAGTACTCGCCGATCTCCTCGGGGGTGAGGCTGGTGCGCTTGATGAGCTCGTCGCGCCACTGCCGCGCGGAGACGGCGTTCGTGACGAGGATCAGCGTGGTCGTCTTGGTCGCGGCCATCGCGCCGGCGCCGACGATCGTCTTGCCGGCGCCGCAGGGGAGAACGACGACGCCGGATCCGTCCTTCGCGAACGCGTCGACGGCGTCCTGCTGGTACGGACGCATCGTCCAGCCGTCCTCGGCCAGGGTGATCTCGTGCGGCGTTCCCGGCGTGTAGCCGGCGAGGTCTTCGGCGGGCCAGCCGATCTTCAGCAGCTCCTGCTTGATCTGCCCGCGCGCCCACGCGTCCACGACGTAGGTGTCGGCCGAGGGATGGCCGATGAGCAGCGGCTGGATCCGCTTGTTCCCGGCGACCTGGGTGAGCACCGCCGGATCCGTGGAGCGGAGGATCAGCACGCCCTCGTCGTCGCGCTCGATGACGAGACGGCCGTAGCGGTTCACGGTCTCGCGGATGTCGACCGACACCGACGGCGGCACCGGGAACCGGGACCAGCGGTCGAGGGTGTCCAGCATGTCGTCGGCGGTGTGGCCGGCCGCACGGGCGTTCCACAGGCCCAGCCGGGTGATCCGGTAGGTGTGGATGTGCTCGGGCGCGCGCTCCAGCTCGGCGAAGATCGCGAGCTCATGGCGGGCGCTCTCGGCGTCGGCGTGCGCGACTTCGAGCAGCACGGTGCGGTCGCTCTGGACGATCAGCGGGCCATCAGACATAGCGGCCCAGTCTACCGGTCCGGGGAGCCATCGGTCCTCCCCGGGGTGCGGCTCGCTCGGCGCCCCCGGGGTGCGGTTCAGGAAGCCGGATCCTCGATCGCGCGGGTGGAGAGGATCGAGCGGATCGGCAGGGTGCGCTCGACATCGCTCGCCCGGTCGCGTCCGCGCAGACGGCCGCCGCCGAAGCCGGTGACCTCGAGCACGAGCTCGCGCGCGGTGCCGTCGGGCATCGCGACCTCCACGGCGAGGACGGCGCGCTGCTTCGCCGCGTGCTCCAGCTCGCGCTCGAGCCAGGCCGCGTCGGCGTCCTCCTCGCGGGCCGCCCGCAGGCGGGCGATGAGCGCCGCGTACACCTCCGTGTCATCGCGGGCCGCCGGCGCGCTCGCCGCCGTGGTGCGCACGGGCCGCTCGACGGCGCCGTCGGCGTCGACGAGCGCGGCGGGGTAGTGCTCATCCGTGAGCGCCCAGAACACCGTGTCGCGGTTCACGCGCGTCGCCAGCACGGCGTCGCCCCGCACGGTCGTCTCCGGCACGAGCCCGAGCGGCCGCAGCGCCTGGTCCACGCCGATCGCCTGCAGCAGATGCTCATCGGCGCTGCGCACCTGCGTGCGGCCGGTCTCCGGATCCGTTCCGACCCGCACCTGTCCGTGCCTGCTGGCGCTCTGCGCGAGCAGGTAGCGCAGCGGCTGTGGCACGCCCGTCAGCGAGATGCCCTCGAGGAAGGCCAGCACGCCCTCCTCGGTCTCCCCGGAGGAGAGCGCCGCGCTCAGGGTGTCCGCCGTGAACCGGTAGGAGGACGCCTGGCTCGCGGACTCCCGCGCCGCCATCGTGCGCAGGCGCAGGTCGAGCGCGGGGAGGAGCGGCCCCGGGGCGATCGCGGTCAGGTCGTTCTGCAGGAAGATCCGGTCCACCTCGGCCGGCACAAAGGCGCTCAGCGGGTGCGGATCCGGATCCGCGCCGAGCCGGGGAGCCCGAGCCCAGGGGGTCTCGGCGCCCGACGCGCTCGTGGCGCCGTCCGGGCCGTCGGCGAGGAGCCCGAGCAGGCGCGCCTGGCGGATCAGCGCGTCGGCGCGGTCCGGCCAGGCCGGATCCCACGGGTGCTCGTCCGCCCAGGAGAGCATCGGCGTCCAGCCGCCCTCGTGCGTCCGCAGCGCGGAGGGCAGCGCCGCGCGGAAGCCGGCGACCAGCCGCGCCCAGCGCTCCGGACCCGCCAGCCGAAGCCAGGCGGCGCCCTCATCCGACAGTCGCAGCGTGCGCTCGACGGCGAGCAGCAAACCCGCCTCGGCGCCGAGCGCCAGCACATCGTCGAAGAGCGCCGGGTCGTCGGGCATCCCGCGTTCGATGAGACGGCGCTTCTCGGACAGCCCGACCGTCCCGCCGGCGAGCAGCGCGAGGGGGCTCTCCTCGGCCAGCAGCAGCGCATCGGCGAGCGTCGCGACCGTGGTGAAGGCCCGCTCGGCCGCACGGGCGACGGCGGCCTCGTCCGGTTCCGGGGCGGGGCCCGTCGGGTGGGGCTCTGCGAGTCCGCGCCCCGCCACGGCGGCGGCGATCGACGGCGGCAGACCGCCGTCCGAGGGCGGGAGCAGGGCGAGGGCGCGCAGCGCGTCCGCTGTGCCTCCGGGGTCGGCTCCCGCCGCAGCGGCCGAGAGGCCGACCGCCTCGGCCTGGGTCAGCCGGGGAAGGGCCTTCGCGACGGAGGACGGATCCAGCAGCGCCTCTGCCGCGTCGAAGAAGTCGTTCCAGGACGCATCGGGACGCACGTCCCGATGACGGAACAGTGCCGCGAGCTGTGCGTCCGTGCGCGCGGACAGCGCCTCGGCGAGAAGGCGCGCGTGGGTGCTCATGGGAGAACAGCTCGCAGGGCGTCAGGAACGCCGGGCTGCGCGGCCTCTCCGCACGGAGCTCATGATGAGCAGCGCGATGATCATGACAAAGGCGATCGGCAGACCCCAGAACGGGAAGACGCCGACGACCGGCCAGGCGCCGTGCGCGAAGTCGGCCTGCTTCATGCCGACCGCGGTGCCGATGATGATCGCGAAGAAGCAGACGACCGAGAGGGCCGCGAGCGTCAGCGCGCCGAAGGTGAGGTACCGGTCGATCGGGCGGATCTCCGGTTCGGGGGCTGGCGGCCGTGTGCTCATCCGTCCCAGCCTACCCGCCCCGCGACCGGTAGGCTGGTGGGTGCGGGCTTCCGCACTCCACCCGATCGGATCCCCGGATCCTTTCGTCCCGAACGATGCAGCGAGGTTTCTCCCATGCCCACCGGCAAGGTCAGGTTCTACGACGACGAGAAGGGGTTCGGCTTCATCACCACGGATGACGGCCAGGACGTCTTCCTGCACGCCACGTCCCTCCCCGCCGGGTCCGCGGTCAAGGCCGGCACCCGCGTCGAGTTCGGCGTCGCCGACGGCAAGCGCGGCCTGCAGGCGCTGTCGGTCCGCGTGCTCGAAGCCCCGGTCAGCCTCGCCAAGACGAAGCGCAAGCCGGCGGACGACATGGCCGTGATCGTCGAGGATCTCGTGAAGCTGCTCGACGGCATCGGCGGCGATCTTCGCCGTGGCCGCTACCCCTCTTCCAGCCACGGGCGCAAGATCGCGGCGGTGCTGCGCAACGTGGCCGAGGACTTCGATGCCTGAGAGCGACGCCGAGCAGGCGGTGTCCGCGACGGACGCGCCCGTCGTGGACGCCGTCGCCCCCGCGGTCGAGAAGCAGTTCTCGGCCGATGAGCCCGTCGCCGTGCTGCCCGTGAACGAGCGCCTGCTCGGGGCACGGGATCTGGCGCTCGCCGCCCTGCATGAGATCACTCCGGCCGCATCCGTCGGCCCGGCCGCGGGGTATCTGCCCGAGGTCGACGGCGTGATCTCGCTGCGCTTCGAGAACCGCCTGGGGGGCTACCCGGGCTGGTACTGGACCGTTTCGGTCGCGCAGGTCGGCGACGAGGAGCCGACCGTGCTCGAGGCCGAGCTGCTGCCGGGCGACGGCGCGCTCCTCGCACCGGAGTGGGTGCCGTGGGCCGAGCGTCTCGCCGACTACCGCGCGCACCAGGCCGAGCTCGCCGCCTCGGCGCAGCACGATGCCGCCGAAGGATCCGGGGAGCTTGCCGACGAGGATCTCGAGGGGGAGTCCGACGTCGACGACCTCGATCAGGACGACCTGGACGACGACCTCGATGAAGACGACGACGCGCCCCGCCTGCACGCGGGCGATCTCGACGGCGTGGACATCGACCAGCTCGACGAGTCCGCGGCGGATGCCGACGACTCCGAGGACGACGACGTCGACGAAGAGGACGACTCCGAAGAGGACGACGACTCTGAAGACGACGAAGAGGACGACGCCGAGGAGGAGTGAGTCTCCTCCCTCGTGGCCGCGTTTCGTCTCGGTCGCCTGCGGCGTCCTCGCTCAACGACCCCGGTCGGCAGTGCTGCAGGTCGGGGTCGTTGAGCGAGCACCGGCGAAGCCGGAGTGAGACGAAACGCGGTGCTCCGTCCGGGGCTCAGGCGTCCCGGTGCTCCAGCACGTAGTCGATCGAGCGGATGAGCTGACGCACGTCGTCCGGCTCGATCGAGACGAAGGTCGCGATGCGCAGCTGGTTGCGGCCGAGCTTGCGGTACGGCTCGGTGTCGACGACGCCGTTCGCGCGCAGGGTCTTGGCGATCGCGGAGGCGTCGACGGAATCGTCGAAGTCGATCGTGGCGACGACCGGGGAGCGGTCGGCCGGGTCAGCCACGAAGGGGGTCGCGACCGAGGACGCCTCGGCCCAGCGGTAGAGCTCCTGGGACGACTCGTTCGTGCGGCAGGCGGCCCAGGAGAGTCCGCCGTTGCCGTTGATCCACTGCAGCTGGGAGTCGAGGAGGTGCAGCGTGGTCAGTGCCGGAGTGTTCAGCGTCTGATCGAGGCGCGAGTTGTCGAGGGCGTTCTTCAGGCTGAGGAACTCCGGGATGTACCGGTCGGAGGCCGCGATCCGCTCGATCCGCTCGATCGCCGCGGGGGACACCGCGGCGAACCAGAGGCCGCCGTCGGAGCCGAGGTTCTTCTGCGGGGCGAAGTAGTAGACGTCGGTCTCCGTGACGTCGAAGTCGATGCCGCCCGCGGCGCTCGTCGCGTCGATCACGGTGAGCGCCCCCTCTGCGGCGACGCGGCGGATCGGGGAGGCGACGCCCGTGGACGTCTCGTTGTGCGGCCAGGCGTAGACGTCCACGCCCTCGACGACCTCCGCCTCGGCGCGGGATCCGGGCTCGGCGTTGCGGACGTCGGGCGCCTGCAGCCACGGGGTCTTCGCGGCCTTGGCGAACTTGCCGCCGAACTCGCCCGAGACGAGGTTCTGGCTGCGGTTCTCGATGAGGCCGAACGCGGCGGCGTCCCAGAAGGCGGTGGATCCGCCGTTGCCGACGATGATCTCGTAGCCCTCGGGCAGGCGGAACAGCGACGCCAGGCCCTCGCGCACGCTGCGCACGAGACCCTTGACGGGCGCCTGCCGGTGCGACGTGCCCAGCAGGCTCGATCCCACGGCCGCGAGGGCGCTCACCTGCTCCGGGCGGATCTTGGACGGACCGCAGCCGAAGCGGCCGTCGACGGGCAGAAGTTCGCGGGGAATCTCGATCGCCATGCACAGATTCTAGGTGTCGGCGCGGGGGCGCCCCCGACCGTGTGACGCCGCGCGACGGTCCGTGCGCGGGGGAACGAGGATCCTGCGCGGCCGGGCACACGACCCCCGTCGTGCGCGCCGGGCCCGTGCAGAGCCGGTGCACATCCGCAGAAGGTAGGCTTGCCTAACAGCCAGCGCCTGCAGAGGCGGCACGACCACCAGGGGGATCCATGGCCGATCTGATCGACACCACGGAGATGTACCTCCGCACCATCCTCGAACTCGAGGAGGAGAACATCGTGCCGCTGCGCGCCCGGATCTCCGAGCGCCTCGGGCACTCCGGCCCCACGGTGTCGCAGACGGTCGGCCGCATGGAGCGCGACGGCCTGGTCGTCGTCTCGGAGGATCGCCGCCTCGAGCTGACCGACGCCGGCCGCCGGAAGGCCGTCGACGTGATGCGCAAGCACCGTCTCGCCGAGCGCCTGCTCTCCGACGTGATCGGGCTGGACTGGGCCTACGTCCATGAGGAGGCCTGCCGCTGGGAGCACGTGATGAGCGAGCAGGTGGAGCGGCGCCTGGTCGAGCTCCTCGGGCACCCCACGGAGTCGCCGTACGGCAACCCGATCCCGGGGCTGGACCAGCTCGGAGGCACCCCGGCGCGCACCTTCGACGAGGGCGTGATCGGTCTCGTCGAGCACATGAACACCGCGGGCACCCCGACCGAGGGCACCGTGCGCCGACTCGCGGAGCCGGCGCAGGTGGATCCGGAGTTGCTGGAGCAGCTGCGCGACGCGGGAGTCGTCCCGGGGGCGCGCGGCCGGTTCCGCTTCAACGAGGGCTACGTGCTCATCGAGGTCGACGGCAAGGACGAGGGGCTCGAGCTGCCCGTCGAGCTGGCGTCGCACATCTTCCTCGTCGCCTGAGCGTCGTCGTCGCCGGAGTGCTCCGCGCGGGGGCCGGCGTCCGTCGCAGCCTGGGCATCACCTGAGTGCCGGGCCCGGAATCCGCGGGAAATCAACGTTCAGCGGATCCCTAGGTCGGTGTGACGCGTTCGTGACTTTCCGGTAGCGTCGAAAGGGCCGTCGTCCTACCCGCCGACGGAGTCCACGGCGCTCGCCTCCTCGGTCCGTCGCCGCCGCGGACAGACGTGTGTCCGCGCCCTGTGCGGACCGAACGCACGACGACGGACCGACGCGGCAGCGCGTCGAGGCCGGAGGACAGACTTTGCCTGAGACCACGATCGAGACGAAGACCGCCGCGACGCCCGACCGCTCGCCGGCAGGCTCCCGAGCCGCCGGGCTGGTGCGTCCCGTTCGCACCGTCGCCATCCTGGGTGCCGTCGGCGCGCTCGTCGCCGCCATCGCGCTCCCCGCCTTCGCCTCCGCCAGCGGGCCGGCCACGGCCGCCCCCGTGACCACGGAGCAGCTGGCGGCCGACAACGCGCAGTCCATCGTGGTCGCCTCCGAGGCGACGCAGGCGCCGAGCGCACGCGAGCAGTTCACCGCGACGACTCCCGACGAGATCGAGAAGCGCAAGGCGGAGGAGGCCGCGGCCGCCCGCGCCGCGGCCGCCGCGGCGACCGTGGCGTCGGCCTCGCGCCCCTCCATCGCCGGTCTCGCCCTGGTGGCGCCGGGCTCGGGGGCCGTCCGCTACCCGGTGACGAGCTTCACGCCCGGCGAGGGGCCCGGATCCGGTCGCGGCCATGAGGGCTGGGACATGATCGCGCCCGAGGGCACCCCGATCTACGCCGCGGCCGACGGCACCGTGACCGCCTCGGCCGAGAGCATCGGCGGGTACGGCGTCTCGATCATGATCATGAGCAACATCAACGGCACCATGGTGGAGACCCGTTACGGGCACATGGTCTACGGGAGCCGGATGGTGCAGGCCGGAGAGCAGGTCTCGGCGGGACAGCTCATCGGCCTGGTCGGGAACACCGGCAACTCCTACGGATCCCACCTGCACTTCGAGGTGCGCATCGGCGGCTCCGTGATCGACCCCGAGCCCTGGCTGGCCGCCAACGCCGGCTGATCCCGTCGCCCGCCGACTGCGGATCCCGTCGCCTGCCGACCGCTGATCCCGTGTGCTCGGGGGCATGCCCGGAGATGTTCCTGGGAATCGAGGGGTGACAGCATCATCACGATCGGGTAACGTCAGGGAGGTCGTCGGCGAGAAGCCCGCCGTCGATCACCGTGGCGGTAGCCTCCCGGTTCGTCACCGTCACGGTCACCCGAGCACGGCGCAGGTCGTCGTGCATGCGAATTCGGACGGACCGGCGCTCGCGCCGAGGCCTGGAGGAAGCCCTGTGGCTGGAGAACTCGAGCAGACCTCGACGTCCGAGACGGCACGCGTGAGGACGCGGGAGAGGTCGGTCGGGCGATCCGTGGTGCGACCGCTGCGCACGGTGGCGATCCTCGCCGCCGTGGGGGCGCTCGTGACGGCGATCGCGCTTCCCGCCCTGGTCACCGGGGCGCCCGCGTCGGCCGGAGCATCCCCGGCCACCGCGCAGCAGCTTGCCGCGCACAACGCGCAGTCCATCGTCGTCGCCTCCGAGGCGACGCAGGCGCCGAGCACGCGCGAGCAGTTCACCGCCACCACGCCCGACGAGATCGCGAAGAAGAAGGCCGACGAAGAGGCCGCACGCGCCCTCGAGGCCGCCAAGGCCGCCGCCCTCGCGTCCCTCTCGTCGCCGACCACTGCTTCGGTCCGCACGAGCATGCCGTCCATCGCCCTGCCCGGACAGGTGATCTACCCGATGGCGGCCGGCAGCTACACGCTGAGCGACGGCTTCGGTGCCGCCCGGACCGGCCGCAGCCACATGGGACAGGACTTCGCCGCGCCGATCGGCACCCCCATCTACGCGATCTCGGACGGCTGCGTGCAGATCTCGCAGAGCGACTACGGCGGGTACGGCGACACGGTCCAGATCTCCCACCCGGCCCTCAGCGGCTCGGGTGCGCTCTCCACGCTGTACGGCCACATGAGCTACCGTGCGGTCTCCGTCGGGCAGTGCGTCACCGCGGGGCAGTACCTCGGCGAGGTCGGCAACACCGGCTGGGTCTCCGGATCCTGTCTGCATTTCGAGGTGCTGATCAACAACACCGAGATCGACCCGCTCGCCTGGCTCCAGGCCAACGTGCTCTGAGCCCGGCGAACGACCGGCACGGGTTCTCCTCGCGTCCTCTCGGCGTGCCCGGAGCCGCGCGGTCGGCGAGCCGACACGGGCGGCGTTCACCGGATGTTCCCCGCCTCGTCGTCGGCCCATGGGTTAGCCTGAGTCCGTCGTCGCAAGGGCGGAGGAACACGATGGGACGAATACCGGGACACCGAACCACGGATGCACTCGGTCGACTCGTCCTTCGGCATTGCCCGCTGGATCTGCACGGATCACCCGTGCGCTCACGGCGCTGTCTCTCGTAGACAGCGCCGTTTTCGTATCCAGCGGACCCTCCGCCTGCGCACGGTCGAGAGCCCGGGAAGCCGTCCCGGGCGAATCGAAGGGATGCAGGATGCGCACACTGGTGCTCAACGCAGGGTACGAACCGCTCGCGATCGTGTCGTTCCGACGCGCTCTCGTCCTGGTGATGAACAAGAAGGCGTCGGTCGTCGCATGCGTCGACGACGATCCGGTCTGGGCGGCGAGCGCGCGTTTCGACCGGCCCGCCGTGATCGTGCTCAGTCGCTACGTGCGGATGCCGAGAACCCGGTACGCGCCGGTGACGAGACGAGGGGTGCTGCGCCGCGACGGCAACCGCTGCGGCTACTGCGGGAAGTCCGCCTCCACGATCGACCACGTGCTGCCGCGCTCCCGCGGCGGCAAGAACTCCTGGGAGAACCTCGTCGCGTGCTGCCTGCGCTGCAACAACGTCAAGAGCGACCGCACGCCCCAGGAGATGGGGTGGGCGCTCAGGCTCACCCCTGCGCCGCCGCGCGGGACGGGATGGACGGTGCGCGGCTCCGAGCGCACCGACCCCCGCTGGGAGCCCTATCTGGCGATGGCCGCATAGGGCGCACGCCGGATCGTTAGACTGGTGCTGCGCCTTCGTAGCTCAGTCGGATAGAGCGGCCCTCTCCTAAAGGGCAGGTCGCAGGTTCGAATCCTGTCGGGGGCACGAGCAGGAAGGGACCGCCCGGAGGGTGGTCCCTTCCTGCTCTGTCGTCTCCGACGGGCGAGGCTCCGTTCGCCAGGAGGCCCTGCTCTGTCGTCTCCGGCGGTGGGCGCACTTCAAGGTGCCTTTTGTACGGCTCGACAATCACACTCACAATGGGGTTACGAACAAAGAGTGAGGTGTTGAAGTGGAGCAGAGCAGCGCAGCCGGACAGCGCCCCGTCGTCGTGGAGGTCTGGGCGGACCTCGGGTGCCCCTGGTGCTATGTCGGCAAGCACCGGCTTCAGCGCGCAATCGAAGACCGGCCCGACGCGGGCCGCTTTCAGCTGAGGATCCGATCGTTCGAGCTCAACCCGGATTCCCCGAAAGAGCCGGAGCCGATCGCCGCCGTCTTCATGCGCAAGCACGGAGGTGATCCTGCGGTCGTCCTCGAGGCGGAGAAGCGCATCCAGGGCATCGCGAAGAGCGAAGGGCTGGCGTTCGACCTCGACCGCATGAACGCCAACACGTTCGACCTGCACCGCGTGATGCACTTCGCCGAGGAGACGGGCAAGGGGCTCGAGTTCTTCTCGCAGGTCCAGGATCGGTTCTTCTCCGGCGAGATCGACCCTTACGATGCGGACGTCGTCGTCGACGTGGCGGAGTCTCTCGGCCTCGACGGCGACCGCGTGCACTCGATCCTCGACGGCGACGAGTTCGCCGATGCCGTCCGCGCCGACGCCTCCGAAGGCGCCGCGCTAGGCGCGCAGGGGGTGCCGTTCATGGTGTTCGGCCGCCGGCTCGCGGTGTCCGGCGCCCAGTCGGTGGCCATCTACGGCCAGGCCCTCGACCAGGTGGTCGGAATGCTCTCGTCCGAGAATCCGGGGGCGTGACCGAGCAGGCCCCGGTCTCTGCGTCCCCTTGCCTCACCTCCTACCCGATCCCACGAAAGGAGCCACGCCCATGCGCGCTCTGCAGATCACCGAGTACGGCGACAACAGCGTCCTGACCATCGCCGAGGTGGCGCTACCAGCCCCCGTCGCCCGACAGGTCCTCATCGATGTCGAGGCCGCGGCGCTGAACCCGCTCGATGCGACGCTCCGCGCCGGATACGCCCAGGCGCTCATGCCTCTGCGGTTCCCCGCGACCCTCGGCGGCGATGTGGCGGGCGTGGTCGCCGGCGTCGGGCCGGACGTGACCGAGTTCGCCGTCGGCGACCGCGTCTACGGCAACGCGTACACGCTGCTGGGAGGCAGCGGTGCGATCGCCGAGCAAGCCCTTGTCCAGGCCGATAATCTCGCACCGATCCCCGTGGGCCTGGACTTCGTCGATGCCGCGTCGATGCCGGTTGCCGGAACGACCGCCGTCGAGGCGATCGATCACAGCCTGAAAGTGCAGCCCGGGCAGCGGGTCTTCATCAGCGGTGGCTCGGGCGCCGTCGGTTCGGCAGCCGTCCAGCTGGCCAAGCACCTCGGTGCCTACGTCGCCACCACCGCCAGCGGAGACGGTGTCGACCTCGCCCGCGCGCTGGGCGGAGACGAGGTGTTCGATCACGCGAGCAGTGACTTCTCCGAGCATCTCAGCGACTTCGACGCCGTCCTCGACGGTGTGGGCGGCGCCTCTCTGGACAAGGCCTACGGCATCCTCAGGCGCGGCGGCACGCTCGTCAGCGTCAGTGGTGAGATCGACCAGGCCCAGGCGGACCAGCGGGGGCTGACGGTCATCAGACAGGGCGCGCAGTCCGACGGCGTCCTGCGCGAGCTCACCGCGTACCTCGCCGATGGCGTGATCACTCCACGAGTGGGGCGCATCTACCCCTTGGAGGAGGCAGCGGCCGCCTTCGCGGCCCTGGAGAACCGCAGCGTGCGGGGCAAGATCGTCATCGTGCCCTGACCACCCGCCGTCAGGCGAGCCCCGGATGGCGTGTTCGGAGGACGCCCTCCAGGTCCGCAGGCCCAGGTCCGCAGGCGCGCGCGCACGCTCACCCGAGCGCCGCCGACGGGTCGGAGGAGTGGGGGCTGCGGTCCGCGGCGGTCTTCTCGCGTCCTACGCCGGTCAGCTCGTGCGCACGTCGGCTGGCGGCGACGTCCTCGTGATGGCTGGCCGCCCAGCCGGCGAGCGTCATCACGGCCTCCAGCAGCGAGCGGCCGAGCGTGGTCAGAGCGTACTCGACCCGTGGCGGCACCTCGGCGTATGCCGTGCGCGTGACCAGACCGTCGCGTTCCAGGGCCTTCAGCGTCACCGTGAGCATTCGCTGGGAGATGCCGGGAATGCTCGCCTGCAGGTCGGAGTAACGCAGCGGTCCGGATCCCAGGGTGCTGATGATCAGGACCGTCCACTTCTCCCCGATCCGATCGAGCACCTCGCGGATGAACGTGCTCTCCTCCGGCCATGCCTGGCACGGCCCGCTGATCGTCTTGGCCCTGGCCATCTCGCACACCCTTCATCCCGGAATGGCTGCAGACCGTCCGGTCCGCTACCGCACTACAAGTATGTGACCAGGACGGAACAGGAACGCGCTCCCTCACCAGATCTCCGAAGGCCGCGGCCTCGTGTCGCATTCCCCGGCGGGAGGCAACGGAAAGGGGTCATCCCGCGGGATGACCCCTTTCCGCTGCGTATCGCGGACTGCTTCTTATCGCGGTCAGTGCGCGGCGCGGTACGCCGCGACCACGTCGGCCGGGATGCGGCCGCGCTCGGAGAGCTTGTGGCCGTTCTCGCTGGCCCAGGCCCGGATCGACGCGGTCTCCGGGTTGCGGTTGGGACGCTTGGACGCGGCGGAGGGACGGCCGCCGCCGGCCCGCTGCGTGCGTCGTGCGGATGAGATGTAGGACGCGAGCGCGGCGCGCAGTTCTGCCGCGTGCGCGCTGGTCAGGTCGATCTCATAGGCGGATCCGTCGAGCGAGAAATGCACGGTCTCGCCTTCTCCGACCTCGAGAACCGTGCCGTCGATATCGTCGACGAGCTGATGAACGATTTTGCGTGCCATGTCGACAAACCTACGGGCAGGAAATGCGCTTGGCAATCATTGGAATGCGGAATGTCAGGAATGACCGGGGTCGATGAGTTTCAGCCCGATAATGCATCCCACCAATCCGACGATGAGCAGGATCCGGATCCAGGACACATCCGAATCGCCGGTGATCATTGCCCAGATCACCGTGAGGGAGGCGCCGATTCCGACCCAGATCGCATAGGCGGTGGCGGTCGGGATCTCGCGCATCGCCCAGCCCAGTCCGAACATCGATGCTGCGAGGCCGACCACGAAGACGACCGTCGGCCACAGTTTGGTGAAGCCCTCGGATTTGCCGAGCGCCGTCGCCCAGACGGCTTCGCACATTCCCGAGATGATGAGCACGATCCACGCCATGGCGGGCCTCCTGAGAGCCAGTCTTTTCGCTGTCCGGGTACTGGCCCGCCTCGTCCGGGTGCGCAATGCGCTGTGTTCAGGATAGCGAGCGCACCTGTGCAGGAGCAGGGCAGGATCGCTCCGCAGTCGGCGACGTTCAGGGAATCAGGCCGTCGCGACGCGCCCGTGCCACGGCCGCATGCCGGGTCGGAGCATCGAGTTTCGCCATTGCCGTGCCGAGGTACGCCTTCACCGTGGATTCGCGCAGTCCCAATTCTTCGGCGATCCCCGCATTCGTCTGCCCGAGGGCCGCGCAGGCGAGCACATCGAGTTCCCGCGGCGAGAGACGCACTTCGGAGGTGCTCGGCGGGCGCGCGGACGAGGCGAGCGCGAGCAGTCGGCGTTCGACGTCGCCGATGCGTGCGCGCACGCTCGTGTCCTGCACCAGGGCCGCGATCGAGCGCAGCTCGGCGAAGCTCGCGCGCAGCTCTTCACGATGAGCTGGGGTCAGCGTCGGCGGGGGAGAGGGGGCGCTGGTCGTGCGCACGCGGCGCTCGACCTCTTCGCGGATGCGCAGCTCGACCGCCAGCGCGTCCGCGATCTGCATCGCCGGGGCTGTCGCGACCCCGTCGGAGGACGGCTCGTCCCAGGAGCCGGCGTACAGCACGCCGCGCGGACGACCCGAGACGACCACCGGGATCGCCAGCAGGGTGCGCAGGCCCTCGCCGAGCACGTATCCGTCGTAGTCGTGGGTGATCTGCTGCGACGAGCCGTAGTCGTGGGTCATCCGCGGGCGCAGCTCGGTCATCGCCCGTCCGCCGAGTCCCCGCTGCGGCTGGACGCGCAGACCTTCGAGGCTGCGGGTGCGGGAGCCGACGATCGACGTGACCGGCACCTCGCCGTCGGAGAGCAGCCCGCCGAACGCGACCGGGAAGCGGGTGCGGCGGACCAGCTCGCGCACGGCCTGCGCGACCAGATCCGCATCGGATCCGACTGTCTCGAAGGTGCTCACCGACTACCAGCTTCCGGAGGCGACGTCTACGTCTGCGCCCTTTGTCGCGTCGACGCTATCACCTGGCCGGGAGGAGCATCGATCCCTTGCCCTCCCGCTTGCGGACCGGGTCGCGTCCGCCCCGGCGGCCTACACGCCGGGGCGGACGCCGTCCACGGGCGGGCGGCGCGCGGCGGCGTCGGCCTCGAGGTCCAGGAGGTATCGCTTGCGTTCCGGGTGGGCGCCGTACTCGCCGGGGGAGCCGTCGGCGCGCACCACCCGGTGCACGGGCACCACGATCGAGAACGGCGTGTTCCGGCACGCCGTGCCGACGGCCCTGGCCGCCCCCGGGCTGCCCGCGAGCGCCGCCACCTCGCCGTAGCTCGCGCTCTCGCCCCAGGGGATCTCGCACACCGCCTGCAGCGCGCGGCGCGTGAAGCCGTGCGCGAGCCGCCAGTCGAGCGTCAGCTCCGCATCGAAGCGCACGGGCTCGCCGTCGAAGTAGGCGCGCAGCAGCTCGTCGACCTCGGCGCCGGCCCCCGGATCCGGCTCGGGCAGGGCGTGCAGCATCCGCGAGACGGCTTCGAGCGCCCAGGGCGAATCGCGGTGCATCCCCTCCGGGAGGTCGAACGAGACCAGGCCGTCGTCGGAGAAGACGAGAAGGGCGTCCCCGAACGGGGTGTCGGCGAAGTCGTAGCGGAAGCTCATGTCCCCATCCTCGGTCACGCCGCCGACGGGGGCAGCGGAGGAGGCGCAATCGGTGCACTGAAACCGGAAAAGGCCCGCTGTGGAGGAAGAAAGCGGCTGAATCCGGCAAAACCCAGCGGATCAGACGACTCCATCCGCCCGACACGCCTAGTCTTTGTCGTGTGTGGCGACGTGACGGGAAGAACGCGGAGGAGAAGTCCGTGACGCCCGGCGACGTCGACGTGGCGGAGCCGGGAGTGCGCGTCGCCCATGCGGCGACGACCGAGCGCGCACGTCTGCGCGCCGAGGCGGCCCAGCTCGGCGGCCCCTCGCCGCTGACCGCGTACCGCGACGTCTCGGCGAGCGGAATCGACATCTCCCGCGCCCATCCCGGCAGCCTGCCGCAGTTCATCACCGGCCGCTCCACCCTGCTGTCGAACCTGTTCCGGGACGAGGTGGGCCTGCGTAACGCGCGACTCGCGGCCGATCGGATCACCGCGAAGAACACCGAGCTGCGGACCGTGCGCGGGCTCGACGCGGTGCATCTCGCCGTCGGACTGTGCACCTGGCGCATCGGCGGCGTGGACTACGCCGCACCGATGCTGCTGCGCCCCCTGGCGATCCGCCGCCACTACGCCGACTACGAGCTGAAGCTGCACGGTCAGTTCTTCCTCAACCCGGAGCTGGTGCGCATCGCGCGCGACCATTTCGGCATCACCATCGACGACGCCCGGCTCGCCGCCCTCGCCTATCAGAACGGGGTGTTCGCGCCCCAGCCGGCGATCGACATGCTGCGCGCGGCGACGAAGTCCGTCGACACGTTCTCCGTGCAGCCCCGGATGGTGGTCTCGACGTTCGCGGACGTGGGCATCGCGATGGCCCGCGACGCGCACGATCTCGACCACCCCATGCTCAACGCCCTCGCCGGCCATGCGGCCGACCGGGAGCGCGTCACGGCGCCCGGCCCGATGCCGTCGACGGCGGGCCCCGACGACCGGGCCCCCGCCTCGGACAACCTGCTCCTCGATGCGGATCACGAGCAGGAGCAGGTGCTCGCCCGCATCGCCGCGGGCCATTCGCTCACCGTGTCGACGCTGCCCGGCACCGGCGGCACCCAGACCGTCATCAACGCGATCGGCGAGCTCGTGCGCGCCGGGCGTCGGGTGCTCGTCGTCTCTCCGCGCCGCTCCACGCTCGACGGCGTGCGGCACCGCCTCAGCGGCATCGGCCTCGACGGCTTCGCGGTGTCGCCGGCGTCGGTGCGCCGCGACCTCGTGCGGGCGATCGGGCGCAACGAGAAGGCCGCCGCGCCCAAGCTCGCCGAGATCGACGACGCCCTGCTGCGATTGCGCACCGTGCTGCGCGACTACCGGCGCGCACTCACCGAGAAGGATCCGACTCTGGGAGCCAGTGTGCTGGATGCCACCCGGATGCTGACCCGGCTCGCCCTGCTCCCCACGCCGCCGACCACGACGGCGCGCCTGGGGCGCGCGGCGCTGCAGAGCCTCGCGGAGGATCGGTCGCAGGCCGCCGAAGCCCTCGCGCAGGCCGCGCGACTCGGCGAGTTCCGCTTCGGCCCGGACGACTCGCCCTGGTACGGGGTGGTGTTCTCGTCCTCGGACGAGGCCCACCGCGTGCACGCGCTCGCGGAGAGCCTGCATGCCCGCACGGTGCCGGATCTGCTAGAGCAGGGGTATGAGCTCGTCGCGCAGACACGGATGCGTCCGTTCGCGACGATCGCCGAGTTCGGCGAGTACCTGCAGCTGCTGCGCGGCGTGCGCGACTCTCTGGACCGTTTCACGCCCGCGGTGTTCGAGCGGCCGCTGGGTGAGCTGATCAAGGCGCACGGCAGCAGGCGGGATGCCCCGACGATGACCGGCGCGAACCGCCGGCGCCTTCGTCAGCTCGCCAAGGAGTACGTGCGCCCCGGCGCGCACGTGGGGGATATGCACGAGGCGCTCAGCCGCATCCAGGCGCAGCGCACCGAATGGCAGCGCTACGTCGACGCGGGGGTCGCCCCGGAGGTGCCGCTCGGGCTCGCCGACGCGTCGGCCGCCTGGCGCGACGTCGATGCGCAGCTCGCCGAACTCGACACCGCGCTGGGGCGGCGGGAGCCGCTCTCGGCGCTGCCGGTGGCGCGCCTGCTGCGGACGCTCGCGGGACTCGCGGCGAGATCCGACGTGTTCGAGAACCTCATCGAGCGGGCCCGGATCCGTGACGAGCTCGCCGCGCTCGGCCTCGAGCCGCTGCTGCTGGACCTCTCGACGCGCCATCTGTCCGAGGACCGGGTCGGCGCCGAGCTCGAGTACGCCTGGTGGCAGTCGCTGCTCGAGCAGGCGCTGCGCCAGAACCGCTCGCTGCTGGGCGCGAACACCTCGGTCGTCGATCAGCTGGAGCGCGATTTCCGCCTCGTCGACGAGGCGCACGCCGGTGCGGCGGGCCCGCTGCTGGCCTGGCAGCTGAGCGGCCAGTGGAAGATCGGGATCGTGGACGAGGCCGTGGAGGCGCAGAATCTCCGCCACGCCCTCTCGCAGCACCGCACCACGGTCGCGGAGCTGGTGGCCGCAGCCCCGACGCTCATGCGCGTGCTCGCACCGGTGTGGATCGCGTCTCCCTACCAGGTGCCCGACCTGCCCGACTCCGCCGAGTTCGACACGGTGATCCTCGTCGACGCCGCGGCGATCAACCTGGCCGAGGCGACGCCGGCGATCCGCCGCGCCCGCCAGATCGTCGCGTTCGGCGACCCGGTGCTGCAGAAGCCGACGCCGTTCCAGGTGGCGACCGTGCCCGCCGAGGACCGAGATGACGAGGAGCCCTTCGACGAGGTCTCCGTGTTCGAACGGCTCTCCGAGCTGCTCCCGGTCGTCACCCTCACGCGCAGCTATCGTGCGGGCGGCGAGGATCTCGCCTCCCTCATCAACGACGCGTTCTACGGCGGCGAGATCGCGTCGCTGCCGTGGGCGGGGTCCTATCTCGGACGCGGATCGCTGACGGTCGACTACGTGACGGGCGGCGTGGGCATCCCGAACCCGGTGACGGGTGCGATGGAGAGCCCCGAGGCCGAGGTCGCGCGCGTGGTGACCCTCGTCGTCGAGCACGCCGTGCACCGCCCGGCGGAGTCGCTCATGGTGGTCACGGCGAGCCGCACTCACGCGGAGCGGGTGTTCGCGGCCGTGTCCGTCGCCTTCGCCGGCCGCAGCGACGTCGCGGAGTTCGTGGGCCGGGACACGCAGGAGCCGTTCGTCGTGCTGACCCTCGAAGAGGCGGCGGCCGAGAGCCGGGACCGGGTGATCTTCTCCCTCGGGTTCGGCGTCACCAAGCACGGACGCGTGCTCAGCGACTTCGGCGACCTGTCGTCGCCCGACGGCGACCGTCTGCTCACGATCGGCATGACCCGGGCTCGCCGGTCGATGGTGATCGTCTCCTCGATCTGCCCGTCGTCCTTCGACGAGGGGCGTCTCGAGCACGGCGCCGCGACGCTCATGTCGATCCTCGGCGACCTCGCCGGCCATGCGCGCGAAGAACGGGCGGAGGACCAGGCGGATCCGCTCACCCTCGCCCTCGCGCGGGAGCTGCGGCGTCTCGGAATCGCCGTCGACGTCGACTACCGCGGACTGCTGCCGCTGGTCGCCCAGCACGCCGGCAAGGCGGTGGTCATCGAGCCCGACCCCGAGTCCCGCCCCGAGTCGCTCCGCGAGACGCTGCGGTTGCGCCCGCAGGTGCTGCGCCGCCTGGGGTGGCATTACATCCGCGTGCACGCCTTCGATCTGTACAGCGACCCGGCCGGCGTCGCGCGGCGCATCGGCGAGGTGCTCGGGGTGCCGCTGGACGCGCCGCGGGTGGACGGCGACACGCAGCCGCTCGACGTCGGCGATGCCTGAGGGCCCCGAGGCCTCCGACGGACCGGGTCCGGAAGGATCCGGATCCCGCCAGCGGATCGTCCGCGTGCGCGGATCCCGGCGGGCGAAGCTGACACCGGCGCCCGGGACGCACGCGGAACCGGATGAGCGCGACCGCCCCGCGCCGGCGGCGGGTCCGGCGTCCGGCGGCCCGAACGACGACCGGATGCGACGCGAGGTGCCGCCGCACTACTGAGGGCGCCGCCCGCAGACGACGACGCCCCGGTCACCGCGAGGGCGCCGGGGCGTCGAGGAGACGGTCAGGCCGACTTCTGCTTCTCGAGCAGGTCGCGGATCTGGATGAGCAGCTCCTGCTCGCTCGGAAGGGCCTCGGGCTCCTCCGAGACACCGGCCTTGGCGGCCCGGCGCTGGTTGAAGTGGTTCATCGGCATCACGAACGCGAAGTAGACCACGATGGCGACGGCGAGGAAGTTGATGATCGCGCCGATGATCGCACCGAAGGCGAAGGTCGCGGAGCCCCCGAAGAAGCCGGGAACCGTGAGCTTCAGCGCGTTGTCCAGGCTGTCCGCCTTGAAGAACAGGCTGATGAGCGGGTTGACGAGCGATTCGACCACGACGTTGACGATGGCGGAGAACGCGGCGCCGATGACGACCGCGACCGCCAGATCGATCACGTTCCCGCGGAGGATGAACTCCCTGAACCCCTTGATCATGCTTTTTCTCTCCCCTGAACGTCGGCCTCAGGATCCCGAGGCCGGTGCGGAGGCGGGCGCCGGTTTGGCGCTCGCCGTCGACTCCGCCTTCGATGATGCCCCCGCAGACGACGAGGAGCCGGATCCCGCCCGCGAGTCGGTGCGATAGAAGCCCGAGCCGTTGAAGGTCACGCCGATGGATCCGTACTCCTTGCGCAGCCGTCCCTGGCACTCGGGGCACTCGGTGAGGGCGGAGTCGGAGAACGACTGCACGGCGTCGAAGCGGTGCCCGCACGCGGTGCAGGCGTAGGAGTAGGTGGGCATGGGGCCTCGCAGGTCTCGGTTCGGAAGGATCAGGTCAGGGGGAAGACGACGGTGCGCAGGGGCGTCACCGCGCCGGTGACGGGCTGATCGTGCACGTCGCTCGGCACCTCGTCGAGGATCTCGGAGTCGAACACGATCGCGTAGACGGGCGGGCATCTCTGCATCGAGCCGAGCGTGCGGTCGAAGTAGCCGCGCCCCCAGCCCATGCGCATGCCGGTGCGGTCCACGGCCGCGGCGGGGATCAGGAGCAGGTCGACCTCGTCGAGGGCCATCGGGTTGAGGATCTCGCCGGTCGGCTCCGGGAGCCCGTGCAGACCGGTCGTTATCTCGTCGTCGGAACCGGCCACCGCCCAGTCGAGCAGGCCGTCCTCACGGGTGATCGGCAGCAGCACGCGGATCCCTTCGGCGACCGCCTCGCGGATGAAGGTGCGCGTCCCCGGTTCGGTCGTGGTGGACAGGAAGCAGGAGATCGAGCGGGCCCCGGTCGCGGCCACGAGCGCGTGCAGCCGGGCGGTCAGCGCCGCCTCCGCCGCCGCGCGCTGCGCGTCGGACAGCAGGCCGCGGCGCTCGCGCAGGTCGGCGCGCAGCGCGCGTTTCGCGTGGTCGATGGCGCCCGGCATGATCCCGATTCTACCGGGGCTCGCGCGTGGCGTCCGCGGGTCCCTGCCGGGCCATGCGCCCTAAGCTGAGCAGATGACGAAGGCACGCATCAAGGCCGTGATCCCCGCGGCCGGTCTGGGTACGCGCTTCCTGCCCGCCACGAAGGCGATGCCGAAGGAGATGCTGCCCGTCGTCGACAAGCCGGCGATCCAGTACGTGGTCGAGGAGGCCGTGGCCGCGGGCATCGACGACATCCTCGTCATCATCGGACGCAACAAGAACTCCATCTCCGATCACTTCGATCAGATGCCGGAGCTCGAGGGCAAGCTGACCCAGAAGGGCGACCACCGCCGGCTCGCCCGCGTGGTCGCCTCCAGCGACATGGCCGACATCCACTACCTGCGCCAGGGCGAGCCCAAGGGCCTCGGCCACGCCGTGCTGCGGGCGCGGACGCACGTGGGGGACAGCTCGTTCGCCGTGCTGCTGGGCGACGACCTGATGGATGAGCGCGATCCGCTGCTGACCGAGATGATCGCCGAGCACGAGCGCACGGGCGCTGCCGTGATCGCGCTCATGGAGGTCGACCCCGAACAGATCCACCTCTACGGCACGGCCGCGGTCGACGGCACACTGGAGGGCTCCCCGGGAGACGTCCGGCGCGTGACGGGCCTCGTCGAGAAGCCGGCGCGCGAGGAGGCGCCGTCGAACTTCGCCGTCATCGGCCGCTACGTGCTGCCGGCGGCGATCTTCGACATCCTCGAGCGCACGCCTCCGGGCAAGGGCGGCGAGATCCAGCTCACCGACGCGCTGCAGGAGCTCGCGGCCGACCCGGACGGGCCCGGCGTGCACGGCGTCGTCTTCGGCGGGCGCCGCTACGACACGGGCGACCGCCTGGAGTACATCAAGGCGATCGTGCAGCTCGCCGCCGATCGCGACGATCTCGGGCCTGACCTGCGGGTCTGGCTCAAGGAGTTCGCCGAGGGGATCTGAGCGGCGCATGGACTTCTCGACCCCGATGCGGCATGGGCCGGTGGAGCTGCGGCTCATCCGGCCCAAGGACGCGCGCCCGCTGCAGCACGAACTCGTCACGAACCGCCGCTGGCTGGAGCCGTGGGAGGCGACGCTGCCCGGGCTGCAGACCGGCATCGACATGCGCGTGAGCATCCGGCGGCTGCTGCAGCAGTATCGCGACGGCTCGGGGTACCCGTTCGTCATGGAGTACGGCGGGGCCATCGCCGGGCAGCTCAACATCTGGGGGGTGATGCGGGGCTCACTGTGCTCGGCGACGATCGGCTACTGGGTGAGCGAGCGCTTCGCCGGGCACGGGATCACCCCCGCGGCCGTCGCGATGGCGACCGATCTCGCCTTCGCCGAACTCGGCCTGCACCGCATCGAGATCTGCCTGCGACCGGAGAACCGCCCCAGCCTGCGCGTCGTCCAGAAGCTCGGCTTCCGCTACGAGGGCCTGCGGCGCCGGTTCATCCACATCGACGGCGACTGGCGCGATCACCTGGCGTTCTCGCTCGTGCGCGAGGACGTCCCCGAGGGCGTGCTGCGCCGCTGGGCCGAGGGGCGCGTGCCGGCGGACTGGGCCGCAGTGCCGGAGTCGGATCTGCCGCGCTGAGGCAGAGCGGACGCCGAGCCCGCGGACATCGACGCCCCCTCGCAGCATCCTCGCCCCCTCGTATGACCGTCGGTGCGAGGGGGCACCGATGCTGCGAGGGGGCATCGGCGAGAGGCGGAGCAGGCTCAGTTCGCGGCGGGCTCCGGTTCGGGCGCCGTCGGATCCGCGGCGGGCCGGCGGATCCCGATCCAGGACACGGCACCGCCGATGGCGAACAGGGCGGCGGTGACCATCGTCGCCGTGTGGAAGCCGGCCAGATTCAGGGTGCCTCCGACGATCGTCGACAGCATCGCCACGACGAGCAGCCCGGCGACGCGCGAGACGGCGTTGTTCACGGCCGAGGCGATGCCGGATCTGCTCTCGTCGATGGATCCGAGGATCGCGGAGGTGAGAGGCGCCACCGTCAGCGACAGCCCCACGCCCAGCACGATCATGGCCGGCAGCACCTGCCACCAGTAGTTGAAGCGCTCGGCCACGAGCAGGAGCAGGAGGGTCCCCGCGGCCATGATCAGCGGGCCGGCGGTCATGAACAGCCGGGGACCGAGTCGCCCGGCGAGGCGTCCCGCCCGCGAGCTGAGCAGGATCATCAGGATCGTGATGGGCAGGCTCGCGAGGCCCGCCTCCGTGGCCTTCAGGCCCGCGCCCTGCTGCAGGTAGACGCCGATGACGAAGCCGTTCAGCGAGAGCGCCGCATAGACGAACAGCGTGGACAGGTTCCCCCAGGCGAAATTGCGCACGCGGAACAGCGACAGCGGCATCAGCGGGTGCGGGTGGCGCTGGCGCAGCAGGAAGAGTGCGAGCAGCACGGCGCCGCCGATCCCGGTGAGGAGGATCACGGGGGAGCCCCAGCCCTGGTGCGGCTGCTCGATGAGCGCGTACACGACGCCGCCGAGGCCGATCGCGCAGAGCGCGCCGCTGAGCCAGTCGACCCGGGCGGTGCGTCCCGCCTCGGGCAGGTGCAGGCGCGACAGCAGCACGAGGGTGACGGCGATCGGCAGCACGTTGATGAGGAACACGAAGCGCCAGGACAGCAGGTCGACGAACAGGCCGCCGAGGAGGGGGCCGACCAGCTGCGCGGCCGTCGTGAAGGCCGTCCACACGCCGATCGCCCGCGACTGCACCTCGCCCCGCATGACCGCGGTGATGAGCGCCAGCGAGCTCGGCACCAGCAGCGCGCCCGCGGCGCCCTGCGCCGCCCGCGCGACGATGAGCACGAGCGGGGTGGGCGCTGCGGCGACCGCGATCGACGCGATGCCGAAGGCGACGAGCCCGATCCGCATCACCAGCACCCGCCCGTAGGCGTCCGAGACGGATCCGGCCAGCAGGATGAGCGCGCTGAGGGTGATGAGGTAGGCGTCGACCGCCCACTGCTGCGTGGTGATGCCGCCGCCGAGCTCGCGGCTGATCGCCGGCAGGGCGACGGTCACCACCGTGCCGTCGAGGAAGGTGACGAAGGATGCGAGGACCGCGACCGCGATGACCAGCCGGTGCAGAGGGGTGAACGAGGCCACGGAGCCGACCCTACTCGCCGGAGCGGACGCCGGGGTCGCCGCGCCGGATCCGCGCCGTGCTGACGTCGCGCTCCGCCGTGACGTCTGCAGGACTCCGCGACGCGGGCAGGACCGGATCCGGGATCCGGTCCTGCAGACGTCGCGCGATCCTGCAGACGTCGCGTGTGCCGGCGTTCGCGCACGTCCGCATGCGCGTGTCTGCGGGATCCGGGGCGGGCCCTCGCATACCGTGGAGGGCATGAACGGGCCGGTGCTGAGCGGGGGCGTGATCGTCCTGGTCGCGGCGCTGCTGTGGCTGCTCTACTTTCTGCCGTCCTGGCGGGGGCAGCACCAGTACGACGCCGCCGAGCGCAATGCGCTGCGACTCAATCGCGCACTGCGGGTGCTGGCCGAGACCAGCGAGGCGCCGCGCGAGGTGCAGCTGGAGCTGAACGCGCGCACAGCGCTGGCGCAGCAGCGGCTCGCACGGCGACTGCAGTCCGACCGCGAGCAGGCGGATCTGCAGCGACTGCGCGAGGAGCTCGCCGCGACGCGCGCGGATCCCGCGTTCCGCCGTGCCCGCGCGCGCCGCCGCACGCGCCTGGTCGCGACCGTGCTCCTCGTCGTGGCGCTCGCCGCGGCGGGTCTCGGCGTGTGGCAGTTCCTCGCGGGCGGATCCTCGCTGTTGCTGTGGATCGCAGGAGCCGTCGTCGTGCTGGCGCTCGGCCTGCTGCAGCGGATGGCGGCGGTCGCGCGCCGTGCCGCTCGACGCGCCGCGCGCGTCGCCGGCGCTCCGGCCGTCTCGGTGCCCGTGCGCGAGGCCGAGCTGCACGATCAGGGACCGCGCACCTGGACGCCGCGCACGCTGCCCGAGCCGCTCGTCTCCGTCACGGGGTCGCGCGCTCATGCCGCCCGCGCCACGATCGACGCGCAGACGCTCGCGCGTGAGGCGGCCCGTGCCGCGGAGCTGCAGCGCAGGGCGGACGAGCTGGCGCCGCCGGCTCCCGTCGAGCTGCCGTCGCCCGCTGCCGCGTCGGCCGATGCCGGGGAGCGGACGGCGGAGGCGTCGCCGTACGCCCGGATGGGCTACGTCGACGACGCCGAGATCGAGGCGCACGTGCGTCGGCTCCTCGCCCAGCGCGCAGCCGGCTGAGTCTCTCCGACACGCCCGGCGGGCGCCGCAGACGCGCTGAGGGCACGCGCGCCGGTGAGCCCGTGTTAGGCTTGTCTGGTTCACGGGCCCATGGCGCAGTTGGTAGCGCGCCTCGTTCGCATCGAGGAGGTCAGGGGTTCAAATCCCCTTGGGTCCACCGGAACAGAAGGCCCCGAGCATCACGCTCGGGGCCTTCGTCGTATGCGGATCGTGATCGGCGAGCCGGCGCCGGCTCACGCCCCGACGAGCACGCCGTCCTCTCGACGCGGAATGCCGAGCGGGTTCCCGTCGCGCAGTTCGGCCGGCAGGACCGACGCGGGGGCGTCCTGGTAGGTCAGCGGCGTGAGGAAACGGCGGATCGCCGTGGCGCCCACCGAGGTGTGCACCGATGCCGTCGACGCGGGCCAGGGGCCGCCGTGGTGCTGCGCCCATGCGATCGCGACTCCGGTGGGCCAGCCGTTGTAGAGCACCCGTCCGGCGACGCGGGCGAGGGCGGCGGTCATCCCGTCCAGCAGTGCGGGATCCTCCTCCGCTCCGTGCCACAGGGTGCCGGTGAGGCTTCCCTCGAGCAGGCTGAGGGCGCGCTCGAGCTCCGCGACGTCGCGGTAGCGGACCAGCAGGGTCAGGGGGCCGAAGTGCTCCTCCTGGAACGCCCCGGGATCCGCTGCGAAGGCCGACGCCGTCGTCGCCGCGACGATCGGCGTGGTTCCGTCCTCGGCGCCCTGGGCGACGGCCAGCACGGCGACGTCGTCCCGAGCGGCGAGCACCGAGCCGCTCGCGGCGAAGGCCTCGGCGATGCCCGCGGTGAGCAGGCGCTGTCCGGGGGTGGAGGCGACCGCGGTGGTGAGCGCCTGCTCGAAGGCCTCGGCGCCGTCGCCCGGCACGAACACCAGCCCGGGCTTCGTGCAGTACTGCCCGCCGTCGCGCGTGAAGGAGGCGGCGAGGCCGGCGGCGAGTTCGGCGCCGTGCTCGGCGAGCGCCGCGGGTGTCACGACGACCGGGTTGACGGATCCGAGCTCGCCGTAGAACGGGATCGGATCGGTCCGCTCGCATGCCAGATCGAACAGCGCGCGTCCGCCCCGGGTGGATCCGGTGAACCCGACGGCCCGCACGAGCGGGTGGCGCACGAGCGAGCGCCCGGCGTCCAGGCCCTCCACCAGCACGACGGCGTCGGCGGGGCCGTCCGCCTCGGCGAGGGCGGCACGGGCGATGTCCGCGACCCGGCGCGACAGTGCGGGGTGCCCGGGGTGCGCCTTCACCACGACCGGGCAGCCCGCGGCCAGAGCCGAGGCCGTGTCGTTGCCGAGCACGGAGAACGCGAACGGGAAGTTCGACGCGGCGAACACCGCGACCACCCCGAGCGGACGCAGGATCCGGCGCAGGTCGGGCCGGGGCGGGAGGAGTGCCGGATCCGGTCCGTCCACCGTGGCCTCGAGGTAGGAGCCCTCCTCGATGACGTCGGCGAAGAACCGCAGCTGGGTCGCCGTGCGGACGACCTCGCCGCTCAGCCGCGCGGCGCTCAGGTGGGTCTCGCGGTGCGCGATCCCGACGAGCTCCTCGGTGTGCGCGCTCAGGGCGTCGGCGAGGGCGCGCAGCCAGCGCGCCCGTGCTTCGCGGGAGGAGCGTTCGAGGCCGGAGCCGGCGGCCGCGCGCACGGCTCGATCCACCGGATCGGTCGCGATCGCGGCGGCCGGATCCGGCTCATGCATCAGAAGCCCGTCCATCTCAGAACGCGTTCAGTCCGGTCAGCGCCCGCCCGAGCACCAGCTGATGGATCTCATCGGTGCCCTCGTAGGTGCGCACCGACTCGAGGTTCGCGGCGTGGCGCATGACCGGGAACGCGCCGGTGATGCCGTCGCCGCCGAGGATCGTGCGCGCCTGGTGCGCGATCTCCAGCGCCTCGCGGACGCTGTTGAGCTTGCCGACCGAGATCTGCGCGGGCGTGAGCGCGCCGCGCTCCTTGAGGCGCCCGAGGTGCAGGGCCAGCAGGATCCCCTTCTCGACCTCGAGCAGCATGTCGGCGAGCTTGGCCTGGGTGAGCTGGTTGGCGCCGATCGGCTTGCCGAACACCTGACGGGTCGTCGAGCGCTCGAGCGCCGCCTCGAGGCAGCTGCGCGCTGCGCCCATCGCGCCCCAGACGATGCCGTAGCGGGCCTCGTTGAGACACCCGAACGGGCCGGACAGCCCGCGGGCGCCGGGCAGGAGCGCGTCGGCCGGGAGGCGCACGCCGTCGAGTGCGATGTCGCACTGCACCGAGGCGCGCATGGAGAGCTTGCCGGCGATCGGCGTCGCGGTGAAGCCGGGGGTGGCGGTCGGCACCAGGAAGCCGCGCACGGCCTGGCCGCCCTCGCCGAACGACGGATCGTCGACACGCGCCCAGACCACGGCGACGTCGGCGAGGGAGGCGAGGCCGATCCAGCGCTTGGCGCCGTCGATGACCCATGCGTCGCCGTCGCGGCGAGCGGTCGTCGTCATCGCCGCGGGATCGCTGCCGCCCTGCGGCTCGGTCAGCGCGAAGCACCCGACGAGCTCGCCCGCGGCCATGCCGGGCAGCCACCGCTGCTTCTGCTCCTCGGATCCGTACTTCGCGATGGCGCTCATGGCGAGGGATCCCTGCACGGACACGAACGTGCGCCACCCGCTGTCGGCCGCTTCCAGCTCGAGGCAGACCAGCCCGTACGAGACGGCGCCGGCGCCCGCGCAGCCGTAGCCGCTGAGGTGCATGCCGAGGAAGCCTGCCGCACCGAGCTCGGGGATCAGCTCGCGCCGGAAGTGCGCCTTCTCGAAGTCGTCCTCGATGATCGGAAGGATCCGTTCCTGCGCGAAGGCGCGCGCCTTCTGCTGCCAGTCGCGCTCCTCCTCGCTGAGCAGGGCGTCGAAATCGAAGACCGCGTCGATCCTCGGTGCGCGGGGGAGGGGTGGGGTGGTCATGAGGGGTCCTTCCGGGGGTGCCAGTCGGCGCCGGCGGCGGCGTCGAGGGCCGGCGGTGCGGTGCGGTAGCGGGCGGGGGTGGCGCTCAGCCCGATGGGGCTGGCGATCGTGCGGGAGGCGCCGAGTCCGACCACGGTATCTAGGCCCAGCGCCTCGGCGAAAGCGATCGCCTCGGCGACGTCGTTCACGAGGCCCGCAGGGATCCGGGCCGTGCGGAACCGCTCGATCCAGGCCCCGGCGGGAGCGGCGGCCAGCGCGGCCTCGATCTCGGCGGTCAGGGGCTCGCGGTGGGCGACGCGGTCGGTGTTGGTCGCGAAGCGCGGATCCTCGGCGAGCCCGGGCCGTCCGAGCGTCGTCGCGAGCGCGGCGAACTGGCGGTCGTTCCCGACCGCGATCACGAGGTCGCGGTCGGCCGCACGGAACAGCGCGTAGGGCGCGATCGAGGGGTGCGCGTTGCCGAGCCGCTGCGGGGACCGGCCGGTCGCGAGCGTCGATGCGGCCTGATTGGTCAGCGCCGAGAGCAGGCTGTGCAGCAGGTTCACCTCGACCCGCTGCCCCTCGCCGGTGCGGTCGCGCTCGCGCAGGGCGAGCAGGATCCCGTTCACCGCGTTCTGCCCGCAGAGGACGTCGACGAGCGCGACGCCCGCCTTCGTCGCCGGGCCGTCCGGATCCCCGGTGATCGACATGAGGCCGCCGACCGCCTGCACGAGCAGGTCGTAGCCGGCGAGCTCGGCCCCGGCGCCCGCGCCGAAGCCGGTGATCGAGCAGTACACGACCGCGGGGTTGCGCGCCCGCACGGCGGCGTGGTCCAGCCCGAAGCGCGCCATGACGCCCGGGCGGAAGTTCTCCACGACGACGTCGGCGGACGCGGCGAGGCGGAGCGCCTCCGTGCGTCCCGCCTCGGTGGCGAGGTCGAGTGCGACCGAGCGCTTGTTGCGGTTCACGCTGCCGAAGTAGGTCGCGGTGCCCTCGGCGTCGACCGGAGGGCGCCAGTGCCGGGTGTCGTCGCCCGCCGGCGGCTCGACCTTGATCACGTCGGCGCCGAAGTCGGCGAGCGTCATGGTCGCGTAGGGCCCGGCGAGCACACGGGAGAAGTCCGCGACGCGCACGCCGTCGAGCGGCCCGCGCGGTTCGTTCCTCTGCTCGCTCACGCGTGCCGCCTCACTCGGCCGCGACGCCGACGAGCGCGGCTTCGGGCGACATCGCGCCGGACGAGGCGAAGCCCGCGTCGATGCGGCGCGCGGTGTCGGATCCGATCCGCACCCCTCCGTCGACGTGCATGTAGCCGGCGCCCTGGATGTCGGAGCTCGCGAAGTACAGCGGGCCGACCGGCCGGTTCTGCAGGTGCCCCCAGCGGCTGAGCCCGCCGAGGTCGTAGCTCGAGGCGTAGGCGCCGCGCGTGTAGCGCTCGCTGCCCCAGTCCGAGAGGAAGAAGGCGAGGGGATGCCGCGCCTCGTCGCCGAAGTACGCCGCGAACGAGTCGAGAACGGCCCGGCGGCGCTCGGCCTCGGGCAGCGCCCAGGCCTCCTCCGCGCGCGCTCCCGCGATGAATCCGACGAGCGTGCCCCGCTCCTCGTGCGGCGAGGTGTTGTCGTAGACCTCGCAGACCAGCTCCCGGGATCCGAAGCCCGTGCCGCTCAGGCCCTCTTCGCGCCAGAACGGGCGCTCGTACGCGGCCTGCGCCTTGATCACGAGCCCCATCGACTGGTGCTGGTGCGCGACCTGCTGCAGCCGGGGCAGCGCGGGGACGTAGTCGATCGTGGAGTAGAGGTTCGGCGGTAGTGCGATCACCGCGGAGCGCGCGTGCACCCGGAGCCCGTCGCCGATCGCCACGACCTCCCCCGGAGCCCCGTCGGCTGTCGCACTCCACTGGATGCGACGCACCGGCGTCGACAGGTGCACGACCTCGTCGCCCAGTTCCGCCGCGATCTGCTCCGAGACCGACTGCATCCCGCCGACCACCCGCTCGTCGAGCAGCAGCCCCTCGTCGATGAGGTTCTCGAACGACTCCGCGGAGGCGACCATGAGCATGGCCTGCAGCACCGAGAACGCGTGCGACGGCTTGGTGAGCATGCCCGCCGCGATGTAATGGTCCACGATCCGGATCGCCTCCTCGTCGTCGGAGAGCGACGCGAGCCAGCTGCCGAACGGCATGCGGTCGAGCTCGCCGGCGCGCGGGTGGTCCCAGGGTGCGTCGACGTCGAGCTCGGCGGCGAGGGCGTCGAGCGCCGCGACGAGCCGGTCGATCTCGGCGAGGGTCTCGTCGCCGACGGGGAAGGATCCGGTGAAGGCGCGGCGCTCACCGTCCGGGCCGAGGTACACCGAGTTCCCGTCGCGGTAGCGCGAGAAGGTCTCCTTGCCGAGTTCGGCCAGGAGCGCCTTGAGCGCCGTCTGCTCCACGGAGATCCACTGCCCGCCGAGTTCGAGGAAGGAGCCGTCGATCGTCTGCGACCAGGTGCGGCCGCCCACCCGGTCGCGGGCCTCGAGCACTGCGACCGTACGGCCGGCCTCGACCAGCCGGCGCGCGGCCACGAGCCCGGTGATCCCGGCTCCGATCACGACGACGTCGCGGTCGATCCGGGTCGTGGCGTGCTCGGCGGGCCTCTCGCCGGGGGCGGTGGCCTCGTCGGCGAGGTCGATCGCGGGCGTGCTCATGGCGGTCCTTTCCCGTCGATCCGCTCGGGCTTCCGCGCGTCGCTGCGCGGTGCGGCGGATGACGTCACGATGCTAGGGTCCCCGGCGCGCACCGGACGAGCAGGGGAGGCGTATCGTTTATTTCTGATCTGTTGGCACTTGTAATATGAGACAAGCGATCCGGATCCATGTTCATTTACGAGGCCGGGAGAAGCCATGCCCGATGACCCCGCACGGCTCGCGCGGACGACGGGGCGCGCCGCCGCGGCGCGCGGGCGCGGAAGGCCGCGGGAGCGGATCCTGGACCGGGACCGGATCGCGGACGCCGCCTTCGCCGAGATCCGCTCCGCGGGCCTCGGCGGGATGACGATGCGCGCGCTCGCGCGGCGGCTGCGGGTGTCCCCGGGGGCGCTCTACAACCACGTCCCCTCGCGCGCCGCGGTCCTCGCCCTGCTGCAGGAGCGCTTCGCCGCGGGGATCGATACGTCCGGCTTCGGGGTCGAGCCGCTCCGCGAGGCCCTCTCACGATGGGCGTGGAGCTATCTGAACCGGCTGCGCGAGCGTCCCGAGCTCGTGCCGCTCATCGTCGCCGTGCCGCTCGCGCACACCCCGTACACGTCACTCGTGTACCAGCGGGTGGCCGCGGGATTCTCCGATGCGCACTGGCCCGAGGAGAGCATCGTCGCGTCCCTGAGCGTGCTCGAGACCTTCATCTTCGGCGCCGCGCTGGACACCCCGACGCCGGCGGGCGTGTACGAGCCCCGGGATCCGGAGCGCTCGCCGCTGCTCGCGCGCGCCTCCGTCGCCTTCGCGAGGGTCGCCGAGGAGCGCGCGCTGAGCCCGGGCGACCTGCTGTTCGAGATCGGCCTCGATTCCCTGCTCACCGGGATGCACCAGCTCTGGGGCGCCGCGCGGCGGGCTCGCGCCTGAGGAGTGCGGCTCTGTTCCGCGGTCGCGATGATCGGATCCGCGGTCATGCGGAGATCCGCGGTCATGCGGAGGTGTGCGCGGTCGTGCTCAGGTGTGCGCGGTCGTGCGGGCTGGGCATGCGTCTCGCTCGGAACTGTACGGGTGCTTCGGACGGAATGCGTGAATTCGTCCGAGCGAAGCGCACATCTCCGAGTGAGGCGCACATCTCCGAGCGAGGCGCACATCTCCGAGTGAGGCGCACATCTCCGAGCGAGGCGCACATCTCCTAGTGAGGCGCACATCTCCGAGTGAGGCGTGGAGGCGTGCAGCAGTCCTGCGTCATCGGCCCCGGGCTGCGGCGGCGGGAGACGCCATCCGGCGGAGCACGACGAGCAGCCCGGCGAAGCCGAGGACGTTGGCGGCGACCATGGCGATGACCAGCCAGACCGCGCCGCGGTCGTAGGCGAAGCCGAGCGCGGCGCCGGCGAGCAGCAGTCCGAAGCCACGGGCGGAGGCGAGCCAGCCGAACGCGATCGCGCGTGAGCCCGAGGAGACGAGTTCGGTGACGACGGCCTTGACGGTGGAGTCGAGGACCCCGCTCACGAGGCCCCAGACCGCGACGCCGATCCAGAGCAGCGCGACGTCATCGGTGAAGGCGATCGCGGAGGCGAGGGCCGCGGCCGGGATGAGCAGCAGCACGCGGGCGCCGAAGCGGTCGTAGGCGCGGCCCACGACCAGGCCGCTCGCGCCGTCGACGAGCATCGCGACCGCGAAGAGGATCGGTACCAGTGCGTCCGGGAGCAGTCCGTGCGACTGAGCGTGGAAGGCGAGGAGCGGGAAGGAGGCCGTCCCGATCGACAGCACGGCGATCACGGCGACGTAGAACCAGAACCGGCCCGGCAGGGGAGGGCGTCCGGAGGGAGTGCGCGTGACCACGTCGCCGGGGGCTCCGGCGGCGTCGGCGCGCTCCGCGGGTGCGGTGCTCGCGCGCTCGGGCTGCTCGTAGACGAGCGGGTCGGGCACGCGGTGGCGCAGCCAGAGCAGCAGGGCCAGCACGAGCGCACCGGGCACGATGAGCACGCCGAACGCGAGCGCGTAGTCGCCGTCGCGCCAGCCCAGGACGGCGGCGAGCAGCAGCGGCCCGAGCACGGCCCCGGTCTGGTCCAGCGCCTGGTGGACGCCGAAGGCGCTCCCGCGACCGGTGCTCGCCGAGGCGTAGGACAGGAGCGTGTCCTTCGCGGGCGACCGCACGGCCTTGCCGAGGCGCTCGGTGCCGTAGAGGAGCAGCGCGGGAGCGAGCATTCCTGTCACGCCGATCAGGGGGACGCTGAGCACCGTCAGGGCATAGCCGACGATGGTCCAGGTCCAGTAATGGCGAGTGCGGACCGTCGCATAGCCGGTGACCACGCGCAGCCCGTAGCCGATGAACTCGCCGGCGCCGGCGACGACCCCGACGAGGGTCGCCGACGCACCGAGAGTGGCGAGGTAAGGGCCGATGATGCTCCGCGCCCCTTCGTACACCATGTCCGCGAGGAGGCTCACGATCCCGAACGCGAGGATGAAGTGCCACGGGCGCAGGCGGACGGCAACGGTCCCGGTCGGCGGAGGCGGGGCGGTCATGACGCGTCCTCCGGGGATTCCGGCACGGCCGGGTGCACGAGGAAGGGGATCATCTCGCGACGACCGTGAAGTCGTCGAGGTTGCGGAGTTCCTCGCGGACGTGCGCGGCAGCGTGCTCGGAGATCCGGGCGGCGCCGGCGAGGGTGGTCTCCTCGACGTGGATCGTCGCGGATCCCGTGAGCCGGTGTCCCATCCAGCGCAGCTGCACGCGGTCCACGTCGACGATGTCCGGCGTCTGCCGGAGGGCGCGTTCGGCCCGGTCGACGAGGGCGGGGTCGATCGCGTCCATGAGCCGGGCGCCGATCGATCGGAGGGTGCTCCAGAGCAGGACGAGGATCGAGATCGCGATGATGAGCCCGATGATCGGGTCGGCGAGCGGGAAGCCGAGGAGGACGCCGATCGCGCCGAGTACGACGGACAACGAGGTGAAGCCGTCGAGACGGGCGTGGACTCCGTCGGCGACCAGCGCGGCGGATCCGATCCTCCGGCCGACGCGGATCCGGTAGATCGCGACGGCCTCGTTCCCCGCGAAGCCGATCAGTCCAGCGGCGACGAGCAGCCAAGGCGCCTCGACGGGGCGGGGATGGATGAAGCGGTCGATCGCCTCGGCTCCGGCGATCACGGCGGAAAGCGCGACGACGAAGACGATGAACAGGCCGGCGAGATCCTCCGCGCGCCCGTACCCGTAGGTGTGCCGGCGGGTCGCCGCACGGCGTCCGAGCACGAAGGCGATCCACAGCGGCACGGCGGTGAGGGCGTCGGCGAAGTTGTGGATGGTGTCGGCGAGGAGGGCGACCGATCCCGTGACGACGACGAGAGCGGCCTGCAGGATCGTCGTGCCGAGCAGCACGAACAGGGAGATCTTCAGCGCGCGGACGCCCGCGCGGCTCGCTTCGAGGGCGTCGTCGATCGAGTCCGCCGCATCGTGCGAGTGGGGGACGAACAGGTCGTACAGGAATCCGCGGACCCCGCCGTGCGGATGGTCATGGTCGTGCTCGTGGTGCGGGTGATCGTGCTCGTGGTGGAGCTCATGGTCGTGCCCGTGCTCGGGGGAGCGGTCGTGGCCGTGTTCGTGGCCGTCGTGCTGGTGTCCGTGTGCGTGCTCGTGTTCGTGGTCGAGTCCGGGGGTACGGTCGTGCCGGTGGACCCGGGCGTGCTCCGGATCGGCGCTCGGACTCATGAGCCGGTGCCCGTCGCCCGGTGGTGGTGGGGGACCCCGCCGTCCGACACGGTGTGCTCGGCCTGCCGCACGGCGTCGTTGACGAGCTCGGAGGCGTGCTCATCGGCGAGACGGTAGAACACCGTCGTGCCCTCGCGACGGGTGAGCACCATCCGCGCCAGACGCAGCTTCGCAAGGTGCTGCGACACCGCGGCCGCGGGTTTGCCCACGGCGTCCGCGAGCGCATTCACCGAGAGCTCGGCGCCGCCGCGCAGCGCGAGGATGATCCGCACCCGCGTGGCATCCGCGAGCATCGCGAACACCTCCACCGCGAGCTCGACGAACTCCGACTCCGGCCCCAGTCCGCAAATCTGCTTATCTACGTGCACACGCAGATTATGTCATGGGCGTTCGACGGCTCCGCGGTCGGACTCGCGGACCCCGTCACGGGCACTCCCGGAGCGAGGTGAGTCGGGTTCGCTCCGCCCGGACCGAAGCGGGGATGATGGATCCATGGCCGATTCCCCCTCCTGCGGTCCCGACTGCGCCTGCGGCGCCCCGCCGCGCTCCGTTCTCACAGGCGACCGTGCCGTGCTGCCCCTGCTCGGCGCGCCGAGCGCGGACGAGGAGAGGGCCGCCGGGCGGCACCTGATCGCTCAGGCGCGGGTCCCGGCCGGATCCTTCGTCATGGGCGACTCCTCGGGCGACGAGAACCGCGGTGATGGCGAGACTCCCCGGCACCGGGTCGCGCTGGAGGGGTTCGAGATCGACGCGACCACGGTCACGAACGCCGACTTCGCCCGCTTCGTCGGGGCCACCGGGTATCGCACCGAGGCCGAGGTCTTCGGGTTCTCGGCCGTGTTCCACCTGGCCGTGAGCGCTCCCGACGCCGACGTGATGGGCCCCGCCGCCGGCACCCCGTGGTGGTACGGCGTGCGCGGCGCGGACTGGGCGCACCCAGGTGGATCCGGTTCGGATCTGGACGGGCTCGCCGACCACCCGGTCGTGCACGTGAGCTGGAACGACGCGGTGGCGTACTGCGCCTGGGCCGGCCGGCGGCTGCCCACCGAGGCGGAGTGGGAGTACGCCGCCCGCGGCGGGATCGACGGGGCGAAGTATCCCTGGGGCGACGCGGAGCCGGATGACGGCGGCTGGCGCACGAACATCTGGCAGGGCGCGTTCCCGCGGGAGAACACCCTCGACGACGGCTGGCTGACCACCGCTCCCGTGCGGGCCTTCGCCCCGAACGGCTACGGCCTCTTCCAGCCGGTCGGCAACGTCTGGGAGTGGTGTGCGGACTGGTTCGATCCGCGAGCCTACGAGCGGTCGGCCGAAGCGGATCCGCGCGGCCCTTCGCTCGGTGCGGCGCGGGTGCTGCGCGGCGGCAGCTACCTCTGCCACATCTCCTACTGCAACCGCTACCGCAACTCCGCGCGCAGCTCGAACACCCCCGACTCGTCGATGGGCAACGCCGGGTTCCGCACCGTCTCGCTCCGAACGGAGAACGCATGAGCACCAGCCGCTTCCCCCGGCGCGTCTACGACCGCGGCGAGGAGCCGGACGCCCGGTTCACCCTCGCGAACGAGCGCACGTTCCTGGCGTGGATCCGCACCTCCCTCGCCCTGCTCGCGGGCGGCGTCGCGCTCGAGGCGCTCGGGCTGGGCATGCACGCCGGCTTCCGGCACGCGGCGTCGATCCTGCTGATCGTGGCGGGGCTGCTGACCCCCGTGCAGGCGTGGCTGGGCTGGATGCGCACCGAACGGTCGCTGCGGGAGTCGACGCCCCTGGGCCCGCCGTGGATCGCGATCCCGCTGGTGATCGTCGTCGTCGCGACCGGCGTGCTGGTGCTGCTCGGGGTGCTGCTGGCGTGAGCGGGGATCCGGAACGGGTCTTCGACCCCGGCTTGCAGCCCGAGCGCACCGCCCTGGCGTGGCGGCGCACGGCGCTCGCCCTCGCCGGGGGATCTGTCGTGATCATGCGGATCCTCCCGTCCGTGATCGGCGGGGCGGCGCTCGTGCTCGGCTTCGCAGGGCTCGCCCTCGCCGTGGTGGTGCTGGTCGGCTCGCATCGGCGCTACCGGCGCCAGCATCGGGCGCTCACCTCGACCGAGCCCGTCGTGCTGCGCTCGGGCTGGCCGGTCGCCGCGCTGACCGGCGCGACGCTCCTCGTCGGCGTGCTCTGCCTGCTGTTCGTGCTCGGCCGGGGCTGAACGCCGCGGCGGCAGAGCCGGAGGGCGTACGGTGGCGAGGTGGAGACTCTCGACCCCCTGCCCGACCATCCCGCTCCCGACAACCCGCAGGGCAAGCTCGTGCTGCTGCGCCACGGCGAGACCGAATGGTCGCGCAGCGGGCGGCACACGGGGCGCACCGACATCCCGCTCACCCCGCGCGGAGAGGAGCTGGCCCGGCTCGCGGGAGCGCTCGTGACGGGCTACGACTTCCGGCTCGTGCTGTCCTCGCCCCTGCAGCGCGCCCGCCGCACGGCCGAGCTCGCGGGCTTGCACGCCGACGTCGACCCGCTGCTCGTGGAATGGGACTACGGCGGCTACGAGGGGCGCACCACCAAGGACATCCGCGCCGAGCTCGGCTACAACTGGAGCGCGTTCACGCACGGCGTGATCCGCGGCGAGACCCCGGGGGAGACCGTCGAGGAGGTCGCCGCGCGGGCCTCCCGGGTGCTCACCCGGGTGCTGCCGGCGATGGTCGACGGCGACGTCGCGCTGATCGCCCACGGTCACTATCTGCGGATCCTGACGGCGGTGTTCCTGCGTCAGGCGCCGCGCTTCGGCGCCGCGATCACGCTCGATGCCGGATCCGTCTCGGTGCTCGGCTTCACCCGGGAGCAGCCGGCGATCCTGGCCTGGAACCACGGGCCGCAACTACCGCTGGCGCCGTCCGAGTCCTGAGAGAAAGATTCGATGCTGGTTATCCACAGATCTCGTTCTCGCCCTCTGACCGCCGCACGTGCGTTCTAGTCTGAAGGCATGACCAGAACCGCCGATTCGTACCTCGTCCGCAGCGACGAGATCGTCGATCGGTGCCGTGAGCTCGACCGTCGGATCGCGGCGCTCGAGGCGGAGAAGTCCGCGCTGCTCGGGCAACGCGTGCAGCTGCTGCTCGACGAGGTGCCTCCGGGCGCCGCCGGGTTCGAGAGCGCGGAGCGGTCGATGTTCGCCGAGGTGGCCGCCGCTCTGCACATCTCCCGGGCGGCGGCCTCCCGCGCACTCGCCACGGGCTGGTCGCTCGGCGACCGCTTCCCGCAGACGCGGGCCGCGCTCGCGACGGGCGAGATCTCGCTGCGGCACGCGGCGGTGATCGTCGCGGGCGCCGCCGCCCTGGACCTCGCCGATCGCGACGCGCATGCCCGGTATGAGGGCCTCGTGGTGCCCTATGCGGCAGCGGAGACCGCCCCGCGGACCGAGGCGTTCGCGAGGTCGGCGGCGGCATCGGTCGCCCCCGAGACCGTCGTCGAGCGGCATCGCCGCGCTCGGGCCGACCGCCAGGTGCGCGTCACCGATGCCGAGGACGGGATGGCGTGGCTCGAGATCCTGCTGCCGTCGCCGCTGGCGCATGCCGCCTACGACCGGGTGTCCGCGATCGGACGTCAGCTCCGGGTCGTCCGCGCCGCGCAGGACTGCGGCGCGTTCTCCGGCCCGCGCGCCCCGCAGCCGGGGCAGGCTCCCACCGACGACGACTGGCGTCGTCTGACCTCGTTCGAGAGCATCGTCGACGAGCTGCAGGAGCCGCTCACGGATCCGCGCAGCCTCGACGAACTGCGGGCCGACATCGTCTCGGATCTGCTGCTCACCGCCGACACCGACCTGCTGACGCAGAACGGGGTCGACGGGATCCGGGCGACGGTCCAGGTCACGATCGCCGCGTCCACCCTCGCGGGAGCCGACGATCGGCCCGCCGAGCTCGACGGGCACGGGCCGATCGACCCCGACATCGCCCGGGCGCTCGCGGGAGGGGCAGGGACGTGGGACCGGCTGTTCCTCGATCCCCGAGGGATGCTCACCCGCACCGACACCTACGCACCGACCGAGCGGATGCGCCGCCTCCTGCGCGCGAGAGACCGGCACTGCCGGTTCCCAGGCTGCCGCATGCCCGCCCGCAGCTGCGACCTTGATCACAACCACGATCACGCCCTGGGCGGACCGACGGACCTCTGCAATCTCTGCTGCCTGTGCGAGGGGCATCACGCGCTGAAGCATCCGGACCTCGACGACCGCTGGCGGTGGACCGCGGCGCAGGGGCCCGGGGGAGTGATCACCTGGACCAGTCCCGGGGGACGGATCTACGCCGACACTCCGCCCCCACGTGTCCAGTTCGTCTGATCCCACCCCCACAATTGAGTCGTCCCCCTGAGCACGGCCTATGGCTCGTGCTCGGGGGGACGACTCGGAGGAGAAGGATTCAGGGCCCGACGCCGCCCGCTACAGTGAGCGCATGACCGCCCCACCGGCGTCCCGGCGCCCGTTGCTCATCACGCTCGTGGTCGTGCTCGCCGCGCTGAACGGCATCGGCAGCGCACTCGTCGGAACGCTGATCCTGCTGAGCCGGTACGACGTCCCCGCGGACGACGTGCTCGCGGTGTCGCTGATCGGCGCCGCCGTGATCCTGTTCGGGCTACTGACCCTCGCCATCGCCGGCGGCATCGGGCGCGGCAGCCGCCTCGCCCGGCTGCTGGCGTCGCTCTATCTCGGCGCCCAGCTGCTGCTCGGCGTGCTGACCTTCACCCTCACCGACTGGGACTGGTGGGGCGTGGTCGGGATCGCCCTCGACCTGCTCACGCTCCTGGCGCTGTGGCTTCCTCCCGGGGCGCGCTATTTCGCGCGTCCGGCGCAGGGTACTGATCCGGGCTGAGCGCACGCAGCACGAAGCGGGTGTGCACGAACCGCACGATCTCGATGCCGCAGATCGTCAGGATCGTGATCGTCGCGACGAGGTAGGCGGCGTCGCGCCCGGGATCCACGAGCGCGAAGAACGTCGTCGCCAGGGGAACGGTGAACACCACGACGAGGGCGAGGAACATCGCCCCGATCACGAGCACCTTGAGGCGCGTGACCGGGCGGGACAGCACCGTGAGCACCCAGATCCCGACCACGGCGAGGATCAGTGTCGCGCCCGTCCTCAGCCGGTCCGCCGGCACGCCGAGATCGGTCGCGAGGCGCGCGTACACGGTCAGGGCGAGTGCGATGAGCACACCCGCCGGGATCGCGAAGCTCAGCGAACGGCGCAGGAACCCGGGCAGGTAGCGCCGGCTGTTGGGCATCAGCGCCAGGAAGAACGCGGGGATCCCGATCGTCAGGCCATCGGTGATGGACAGCTGCCGGGGCAGGAACGGGAACTCCATCACGAGAACGCCGAACAGGATCGCGAGCCCGGTCGCGTAGGCGGTCTTGGTCAGGAACAGCATCGAGACGCGCTCGATGTTCGCGATCACCTGCCGGCCCTGGGCGACGACGTCCGGCAGGTGCGAGAACTGCCCGTCCAGCAGCACCAGGCGCGCGACCGCCTTCGTCGCGGGCGAGCCGGAGTTCATCGCGATGCCGATGTCGGCCGTCTTGATCGCGAGGGCGTCGTTCACGCCGTCGCCGGTCATCGCCACGACGTGGCCGTGCGACTGCAGCGCCACCACCATGCGCTTCTTCTGCTCCGGCGTGACGCGGCCGAACACCCGATGCTCGTCGAGCACCGTCGCGAGTGCGGCGCCGTCGTCGGGGAGGCTGCGCGCATCGAAGCCGTCCGCGGCGTCGAGCCCGACCTCGCGGGCGATCGCCGCGACCGTGCGCGGGTTGTCACCGGAGATGATCCTGATCCCGACGCCCTGCTCGCGGAAGTACGCGAGCGTGTCCGCGGCATCCGGGCGCACCTGCTCGCGGAAGGTGAGCACCACCACGGCCGCGAGGCGCTCCGGCAGGGTCTCCGCCGCGATCTGCTTCTCGGTCAGCGCCGTCCCTGCTCGGGCGAGCACGAGCGTGCGGCGGCCCGTGTCCGCGAGCCGCGACACGACCGCCCCGAGCGGGTCGGCCGGGTCGGCGGCGGCGTCGCCGAACACCATCTCGGGCGCGCCGAACACCCAGGACTCCCCGGTGCCGGGGAACGACACCGCGCTCCACTTGCGGGCCGAGGAGAACGGGATGGTCGCCGGCTCTGCGCTTCCGGGTTCGGCGACGGGGAAGGCGTCGCGCAGGGCGCGGGCCGTGGCGTTGGCGTCGGGGGCGGCGGCGTACCAGCCCAGCACGGGCCGCCAGCCGGCGGAATCGGTCGTCTCTCCGGGGCCGGCGGCGACGGGGTGGGCCTCGTCGAACGCGATCTCGCCCACCGTGAGGGTGCCGGTCTTGTCCAGGCACACGACGTCGACCCGCGCGAGGCCCTCCACGGCGGGCAGCTCGTTCACGAGCACCTTCTGCGCAGCCAGGCGGGCGGCGCCCACGGCGAACGCGATGCTCGTCATCAGCACGAGGCCGAGCGGGATCATCGCGGTGAGCGAGGCGATCGTGTTCACCACGGCCTGCACCCACGCGCCGGTGCGGAACGCCTTCTCGTAGCCGCCGGCGACCATGACCTGCGCGTTGAACACGATCAGCCCGATCGGCCCGATGAGCCAGCTCATCCAGCGCAGCACCCGGTCCACCGAGGTGCGCAGCTCGCTCGAGACGAGGGAGAAGCGCTTGGCCTCGCCGGCGAAGCGATTGGCATAGGAATCGGCGCCGACCCGGATCACCTGTGCCCGGGCGGACCCCGCGACCACGATCGAGGCCGACAGCAGCTCGTCGCCCGGGTGCTTGTCGACCGGGTCCGACTCGCCGGTGAGCATCGACTCGTCGACCTGCAGCGCGCGCGTCGTGAGCACCCGCGCATCGGCGGCGATCTGGTCGCCCGCGCGGAGGATCAGCACGTCGTCGAGCACCACCTCTCCGGAGGCGATGTCGCGTTCCTCGCCGTCGCGCAGCACGGTGGCGTGCGGGGCGTTCAGCAGGGCGAGCTTGTCGAGCGCGGCCTTGGCGCGGAACTCCTGGATGCAGCCGATGATGGCGTTGCCGAAGGCGGCGAATCCGAACAGCGCGTCCTGCCACCGGCCCACGAGGAACAGCACGAAGAAGCACGCGAACACGATGCCGTTGAAGAGCGTGAAGACGTTCGCCCGCACGATGTTCCAGGCGCTGCGGCTGGTGTCGGCCTGGAAGGCGTTGTCGCGCCCGTCCGCGAGGCGTGCGGCGACTGCGGCGTCGTCGAGACCGGTCGCCGGGTCGGTGTCCGGGGTCGCCCGCGGTTCGGTCGCGGGTGACCCGGCAGGCGACGGTGCGGTCATGCGTCAGACCTTGTCCGCGCGGTTCTGGCGCGCGGGGAACAGGCTCCGGCCGCGGAGCAGACCTGCGGAACACCCTGCACATCGACCTGGAACACGCGGCCTCCTTCCGACGCCCCCAGTATTCCGCAGAGCGGGGCGCCGTGGGGAGGCACCGGTCAGTCCGCGTCGTGCGTGTCGTCGCCGTGGTCGTCCGCGGGAGGGACCGGCACCGCGGGGATCGCTCCGGTGTGCCCCTCACTCGCGTAGTCGGGCCGCGGCGGCTGGCGACGCTGGTGCGCCCCCTCGCCGCCCAGACGCCCGCCGTACGGACGGCCGTGGTCGGCGAACTCGTCCCGGACGAAGACGAAGCGCCACTCGCCCGCGGTGAACCGCGCGCCCGTGTGCAGCGTCTCGACCGGTCGCCCCTCCTCCTCGGCGGCCTTCGCGATGTTCGCGCTGGTCTGCCCCTGCCCGATCATCTCCAGGTCGTAGTCGTCGTATCCGTCGTGCCGGATGACCGCGTGCACCGCCGCGAGCCCGGCGAGACGGATCTGGCAGTCCGTACCGGATCCGATCCGCGTCTCGTCGTCGACGATCTCGTGCACGAACCGGGCGTCGTCGGATGTGATCAGCAGATGCGGGTGTCCCGCACCCCAGTCGGCGTGCGTGGTGGTGCCGCGCTGCTCCTGCGTGTTCATGATCGGGCCTCCTTCGCGGAGGCCGGGCGGCACGGACGCTGCTCCAGGACGTTCAGCCGTGCGTCGCCCTGGTCTCTCGCATACCGCGATCGTAACCCCGTCGGCAGCGCACGGCGCCGGATCCGGAAAGGCCGTGCGCGGGAGCCGTAAGCCCGGGGTCGCGGGGCGGGCGGGGCTTCCGGGTCGTCGAGCGAGCGGAGCGAGACGAAACGCGGTGCCCTCGAAAGAGCGCCGCGTTTCGTCTCGCCCGGCCTTCTGCCGTGCTCGCTCAACGACCTCGGGTGGGGGCATTCGCCATCTCGTTCGCCGGGTCGCGCGGACCCTGAGCGGCCTCAGCCGTGGTGGTCGTGCTGATGGCCCTCGTCGTGACCGTGCGCGTGCCCTCCGTCGGAGCCGTGGCCCGCGCCGTGATCGTGCCCGCACCGGCACTCGCCGTCGCCGCAGGCGCAGGCCGCGCCCTTGATCGTGCGGGGGGCGTCCAGCGAGGGGTTGCGGTCGAAGAACCCGAACGGCTTGAGCCAGAACGAGATCGTGTCCGCCGGCATGATCGGCCAGTCCTCGGCGCGGGTGATGTGGTGGATCCCGAAGTTGTACCAGAGCACCACGTCCTCGTCGACGAGGTTCTCGTCGTCCGCGATCCACGCCGACATGCCGTTGTGGAGGTCGTCGACCGACTGGGTGGGGTAGTCGCCGGCCGGCCAGAACTGGTCGTCGTGATGGCGGGTCACCCAGAGGGTCTTGCCGATGACGGGGTTGCGCTTCAGGATCGGCGACGCCTCGTCGAACATCGCCGGGAACGATGCCGAGGGCACGAGCTTGTAGGCGACGGGCGCGCCCCAGGCGTTGAGCTTGCTCGGGTTCTGCACCTTCCAGCCGCGCTGGCGCTCCCAGTCGAAGCTGCGGCCCGCCTCGGACTCCGAGCGGATGACCGTCGCCCGGGTGTTGAGGTCGAGGCCGAACGGGTTCGACTCCGAGATCGGCGCGGGCATCGAGTCGGATTCGATGACCGTGTTGCCGCCGCCGTCGACGTCCAGGTCGAGCCGGGCGATGAGGAAGTGCTGATGGAACGGCGCGTAGGTGCGGGTGTCGATCGTGGTTCCCGTGGCCTTCGCGGTCTCGCCCTCGGCCATGGGGGTCGTCACCATGATGCCGGTGGCGCGCACCTCGCACTCGATGTTGCCGTCCTGGTAGAACCGCCAGTACACGAGGTACTCGTAGTTGGCGACGGTCGCGTGCACCGAGACGACGAACCGCCGCTGCCGGCGCACCTCCGTGCCCGCATCGGGGTCGACGTGCTTCCACAGCACGGCGTTGTCCTCCTCGTGCAGGCAGATCGCGTTCGTGATCGTCCAGGGCTGGCCGGCCGTGTCGGGCAGCACCGCGTCGAGGTAGGTGATCTCGCCGAGGCAGTCGCAGCCGAGCTCCAGCGAGGTGCACATGTAGCCGAGGCCCCACTCGCCGACGTCGAACGCCGTGCGGCGGTAGTGGTCGAAGCTGGAGTCGCGGTACGGCACGATCATCTCGGCGAACGAGAGCCGGTAGGCGACCTCACGGCGGGTGCCCTGATCGTCGAAGCCGACCTGGTAGATCACCGGCCCCTCGCGGTAGTTGAAGCCGAGACGGAAGTCCCAGTTCTGCCACTGGATCCGGGATCCGTCCACCGTGAACGAGACGCCCTCGGGCTGCACGATCTGCAGCGGCTTCAGGTCGGTGCGCGGCGTGATGCCGGCGAGCTCGGGCACGTACTCGCCGTGCACCTCGGGGAAGCCGAAATCGTGGTGATCCTCGATCTCGAGCACCTCGAGGGTGTTCATGTCGACGATGATCTTCAGGCCGCTCACCGGGTGCGCGTACGGGTTGCCGTCCGGTGTCGCCCGCATCCACAGGTCGACCCAGCCGAGGCGCCGATCCCGCCATTTGTCGGGGATCACCGCGCCCCCGTAGGTCCACACGTCGAAGAGCACGAGGTCGACGTCGACGCCGCGGGCCTCCAGGGCGGCGCGCACCTCGGGGTTCTCCTTCATCGCGTGGTCGCAGTCGTGGTACTCGTCGATCGTGAAGTTCGGGGTCACGCCGGGCACGTGCGTCCACGACTCGACGGCGTCGTCGGTGAGGTTGACCACGGCCTCGTACACCTCGTTGGTCTGCTTGCGCCAGAGCACCGAGAGCGACCGGCGCACGACCGGATCCCCCTCGCGCCAGGCCTTCACCTCGGCCTTGGGCGGCTCCTTGAGGATGATCGACGCGTACCGCCAGCCGGCGTCGACGCCGTGCTCCCGCGCGAGCGCGGCGGCGGTGGCGGAGAACTCGGCCCCGGTGAGCGAGTCCAGGGGGTGAGGTGAGGTCATGCTGCTCCCCGTTCGATCGTTCCTGGGCGCGCCTCATCGCGCATCCCAGCGGACTTCGAGTCTGCCATCACCGCCCGTCGCGGCGCGAGAGGCGCGGGTCCCGATCTGCGGGGCCCTCAGCGGTCGAGCAGCGCCTCGAACTCGGCCTTGACGTCGGCGCGGTACGCGTCGACGTCCAGGGTCGCGGCCGGGACGTCGCCGTCGAGGAACGCCGTCATGCCGGCCGCCAGCGCGTCGTCGTCCTGCTCGACGATGCGGATGGCGCCGTCGGGGAGTGCTCCGTAGACGGATCCGAACGCCGTCGAGACGATCGGCAGCTCGCAGATCGCGGCCTCGAGCAGCACCATCGGCTGCCCCTCGTACAGGCTGGACAGGACGAAGCAGTCCGACGCCGCGAGCAGCGCGTACGGGTTGCGCTGCGCGCCGGTGAGGAAGACGGCCTCGCCGAGACCGGCGTCGTCGATCTGCTGCTGCAGATCGGCGCGCAGCGGGCCCGCGCCGACGATGAGCAGACGCGATTCGGGGTGGGCGGCGTGCACCTTCTCGAAGGAGCGGATCAGGCGGGCGTGGTTCTTCTCCGGGCTCAGCCGGCCGACGGTCACGAACCAGCGCAGCTCGCCCTCGTCGGCCTGGAGCGCCTCGTACCAGTCGGGCCGCGGCGGGATCTCCTGGTCTGCGGCCTCGAACTGCGCGTCCGACTCGGCGAAGAAGTCGCTGAGGGGGCGGCGCGCGCCGCGGGTGACGTGCTCGACGTCGGGGAAGTTGCGCACCGTGCGGAAGCGGTCCGCGGGGGCGTACTGGGCGAGTTCCGCACGGTTCAGCCGGGTGAGCTGGTGCGACACCGACACGAGCTGGTCGTACTCCGAGTACATCGCGAAAACGGCCCCGAGACCCCGCTTCATGCTGGCGCGCCCGTTCACGGTGCGCTCGCGGTCGGAGGCCATCTCGTTGTGCATCCAGATGGCGCGCACCGGACCCGGGCCGCCCTCGCGCGGCGCGGGGGCGTGCAGCAGCAGGGTGGTCCACAGCGGGCCGTAGCCGCTGAAGTCGGCGACCCAGTCGAAGCGCGCATCGCCGAACACGCGCATCCACTCGTCGTTCCACAGGTTCTCGTGCCACGGCTCGGTGCCGGGGGTGCGCGGGGATCCGCGCCAGTCGTCGATGCGGCGGCGCAGGTGCACGGCCTTGGATCCGTTCATCCCCCCGATGCGGAACACCTGGCGCACCTCGGCGGGGATGCGCGCCTGCGTCAGCGGGTCGGTGCTGAGCCGGCGCTTCGGCAGCAGGGCGGTCACGTCGTAGCGGCTGTGGTCGATCGCGCCGAGCAGGTTCAGCGCGCTGGTGGTGATGCCGTTCGGCTTCATGCCGCCGAGGTAGACGAGAAGGCGCTTGCGGCCGTCCTCTGAGGCGGAGCGGGCGCGATAGCCCTCGCGGGCGCCGCCGAACACGATGTCGACCACGCGGGCGGTCGCCCCGCCGTCGTCGAAGGGGGTGAACCGCTCGGCCCATGAGGCGTACTGCGGGTGCGGCTCCGCGCCCTGCAGCAGCGCGGCGAGGGCGCGGCCGGTTCCGGCGGCGTCGGCGTCGACCGGGCCGGGCAGCGTGTCCAGCGGCATGTAGGTGCCGCGGCCCGAGGAGTAGAGGTCGGCGTCGGGCGTGAAGAACGCGATCGGCCGGCCGGTCGCGAGATAGTCGAAGAAGATCGACGAGTAGTCGGTGACCAGGCCCGCCGAAGCTCCGAGCAGCACGTTGGTGGGGATCGTGTTCGGGGCGAGCGAGCGGGCGAGCGCCGGCCGCGACGCGGCGCGGGCATGCACGATCTGGTGCGTCTTCAGCACGACGACGTACTCGTCGCCGACTCCCGCCTGCAGATCGGCCAGCTGGGCGGCCAGCTCGTCGATGTTGTCCTCGGGGTCGTCGAAGGAGCTGCCGCGCCAGGTGGGCGCGAACAGCACGATCGGCTTGCCGTCGAGCGCGACGCCGCTGCGCTCGAGCTCGGCCCGCACCGATGCCTCGTCGGCGGCGTCGAGCCGCTGACGGTCGATGCGCGGATACCCCTCCTCGATGAGCGTGCCGGGGTAGACGTTGGTGAGCCGGTAGGCGCCCTCGTACATGGTCTCGGCCATGAACGGGTTCGCGGCCAGCAGGTAGTCCGACATCAGGAAGTTGCGCAGCGTATTCGCCGACTGCACGGCGCCCGCGGGCATGTCGAAGCCCATCAGCTTGAGCGGGGTGCCGTGCCAGGTGTTCAGATAGACCTGACCCTCCCGCTTCCCGAACCAGGTGGGGAACGTCGCGTTGTTGATCAGCCAGCCGCTGACGGCCAGCGCCTGACGGTAGGACGCGGATCCGCGGCGCACGAACGAGACGCGGCGGTCGGAGCCGAACTCGGCGCGGAAGCGCTCGATCGCGTCGTCGTCGGCGATCGCCCAGACGTGGGTGAGGTGCGCATACGCGGGGTCGGCGAGCAGGTGGCGGAAGATCGCCTCGGGGTTGCACAGCATGCCGTTGCCGGCGAACGACTCGTACAGCACCTGATCGGGGCGCACCGGACGGGAGCGCCAGAACGCGATGCGCTCGGCCTCGACCGCCCGCTTCAGGCGTCGGGCAGTGGACTTCAGGCGCCGCGCGGAGGAGGAGAGGGACACGCAACAAGGATATTGGGCGCACGCCGAGCGAACGCTCGGAGAACGTCGGGTGGACGGACGGTGACGGGGCGGCCCGTTGACAGGGACCTCGGAGCAGCGGCCCAGCAGAGGCCGCTACCCTCGGGGCGTGACCTCCTCCGCTGTCGGCACCGCCTCGGAGCGGTCCCTCCCCGCCTCGGCGCGGGTGACGGCCGATCCGCGGCGGCTCGGACTGTGGGCCGGGCTCCTGGGGCTGTTCGGGGTCGCGGCCAGCGCCGCCGGATCCTGGATCCCCTCGCTCTGGGGCGACGAGGCGGCGAGCCTCATGTCGGCGACGCGTCCGCTGTCCTCGCTCTGGCACATGCTGAGCTACGTCGACGCCGTGCACGGGCTGTACTACGTCGGACTGCACGCGTGGATCGACGTGTTCGGACCGAGCGCGTTCGCGATCCGCTTCCCGTCGGCGCTCGCGATCGGCGTGTGCACCGCGGCCGTGGTGTGGCTGTGCGGGCGGTTCGAGGGGACCTGGTTCGCCGTCGTCGCCGGGGTGTTCACCGCGCTCGAGCCCCGCCTGATCTTCGCGGGGGAGGAAGCGCGCTCCTACGCGATCGGGGCGGCGTTCGCGGCCGTCCTGCTCGTGCTCCTCGTCGAGATCGCGCGGCGGCCCGGCCGGGCGATCCGGTGGTGGGTCGGCTACGCGGCGGTGCTCACGGTCGCGGTCTGGACCTTCCTCTATTTCGCGCTCATGGTGTTCGCCGCCCTCGCGGTCGTGCTGCTGTCGCCCGAACTGCGACGACGCTGGCGAGCATGGGCTCTGAGCACCGGGATCGCCCTCCTGCTGTGCACGCCCCTGGCGTGGTTCGGCTTCCTGCAGCGCCGGCAGATCGCCTTCCTCGCGGTGCGTGAGTCGGTCACCCCCGAGGTGGTGCTGAAGAACATGTGGTTCCAGGAGTGGTGGTTCACCGCGATCGCCTGGGCCCTCATCCTCGTCGCCGTGGTCGTGTTCGTCCGCGAGGTCGTGCTCATCCGGCGCGGTGGCGGCCGGCTGTGGCGCACCCCCGGGGTGCGCCTCGAGGTGGTGGCGCTGAGCTGGATGATCGTGCCGATGGGGCTGCTGCTCGCGGTCACCCCGTTCATGGCGGTCTACACCGCCCGCTACGGAACGTTCTCGGCGCCCGGGGTGGCGATCGTGATGGCGCTCGGGGTGCGTGCACTGGCCCGGATCGGCGATCGATCCGGCGGCGGAACGGACGCGCGGGGGTGGGCCGGCTCGCGGCGCGGGGCGTGGTTCGCGGGGATCGCGATCGCGGCGGTCGTGATCGCCGCCGTGCCGGTCGCGGTGCTGCAGCGCGGCCCCTATGCGAAGAACCAGTCGGATTGGAACGACATCTCCGCCTTCATCAGCGCGAACGCCGAGCCGGGCGACGGGATCGTGTTCGACGACGGGGCCCGGCCGTCGCAGCGCACCCGCCTGGCGAAGGCGACGGATCCCGCCGCGTTCCGCAACACCGCCGATCTGCTGCTGAAGACGCCGTATCAGAAGTCGTACACCTGGTACGACCAGACCTACGGGATCCCCCGCGCGGCGGGCATGGGTCGCTTCGACGGGGTCGAGCGGGTGTGGGTGGTCGAACTGCGCTTCGACGGCGTCGTGGACTCCTGGGGGCTCAGCGACCTGCGCGAGCTCGGCTACCGCGAGACCGCGCGCCACGACGGCGCCGGGAGCGTGATCCTGCTCTACGAGCGCTGAGGATCGGATCCGCGACAGGGGTCGTCGAGCGAGCACGGGCGGAGGCAGTGCGAGACGAGACGTGGTGCCCTTGCGGGAGCACCGCGTTTCGTCTCGGTCGGCTGCGCCGTCCTCGCTCAACGACCCCGGGGGGAGTGGTCGCTGTGCCGTGCCTGCTCAACGACCCCGAGGGGAGTGGTCGCTGTGCCGTGCCTGCTCAACGACCCCGGGGGGCGGGGATCCTCAGCGAGCTCCCGGGCCTGCGGCGAGGACGGCGGCGTGCTCGCGACCGCGGACGATCGTGGTGCGCACCCGCGCGGTGAGGAAGACCTCGGGGCCCTCGCGGAACGGATCCGCGTCGAACACCACGAAATCGGCGGACGCGCCCGTGCGGAGCACGCCCAGCTCGTCCTCCCAGTGCGAGGCGTAGGCGGCGTCGCGGGTGGCGCGGCGCACCGCGTCGGCGATCGCCATCGCGTTGCCGGGGACGTTCGCCGGAAGGTCCGGGTCGAACGCCGAGCGCCGCGTGGTCGCGATGAACAGGTTCGGCAGCGGGTCGAACGGCGCCGTCGGGGCGTCGGTGCCGAGCGCGAGTGTCGCGCCCGCCTCGGCGAACTCGGCCCACGGGTAGCCGCGCTCGACGCGGTCGTCGCCGAGCATCGCGCGCCAGTTGTCCTGGATGGCCGGGTCGCAGTGCACGGGCTGCATCGAGGCGATGACGCCGAGGCGGGCCAGGCGCAGCGGGGTCGCGTGGTCCACGGTCTCCAGGTGCTCGATCCGGTGCCGGCGATCGGCGCGGGGGCCGTTCGTCGCGACCGCGGCCTCGAGGGCGTCGAGCGCGAGGGCCGAGGCGGCATCGCCGATGGCGTGCATCGCGATCTGGAGGCCCGCCGCATCGGCGCGCGTGACCACGGCGGTCAGCGACGGGAGGTCCCAGAGCGCGTCGGGCTGGGAGCCGTCGGCGAACGGCGCACGCATGGCCGCGGTGCAGCTGTCGATCACGCCGTCGACGAACAGCTTGATGCCGGCGATGCGGAGGCCGGGGCCGGAGTGCTCCCGGTGCAGGGCGATCGCCCGGTCGACCGCGGCGGCGTCGCCCTCGGCGGTCGCCGTGCGGTACACGGCCCAGTGCGCCGCGACGTGCATCGGCAGCACGCCGCCGTGCCGCTCCTGCACGGCGAGCATCGCGCGCAGGTCCGGCTCGCTCAGCGCCATGTCGACCGCGGCGGTGACGCCGGCGTCGAGGTAGGTGCGCAGGGCGGCCTCGAACTGCGCCTCCCGGTCGGCGTCGCGCGTGAGGGCGTCCAGCCGCACGCGCAGGAACGCGAACACCGCGTTCTCCAGCAGCATTCCGGTGGCCCGGCCGTCCGCATCGCGCTGGATCGTGCCGCCGATCGGATCCGGGGTCGTGTCGTCGATGCCCAGCTCCGCCAGCGCCGCGGAGTTCAGCCAGGCGGAGTGGTTGTCGTTCGCATTCAGGTAGACGGGGCGGTCGGCGACCACGGCGTCGATCATGTCGCGGTGCGGTGTGCGGCCGCCCAGGCTGGAGAACAGCCAGCTGCGGCCGAGGAGCCGCGGCGCATCCGGGTCGGTGGCCGCCGCAGCGGCGATGCGCGCCTGGATCTCGGCGAGGTCGGGGGCGTCGTGCAGGTCCACCTGCTCGAGAGACTCGCCCAGCCCGATGAGGTGCGTGTGCGCGTCGACGATGCCGGGGATCACGAGCGCCCCGTCGAGGTCGACGACGTGGTCCGCGGCGAAGGCGTCGGCGGCGGCGGTGTCCCCGACGAAGAGGATCCGGCCGTCCTCGACGATGAGCGACTGCGCCCACGGCCGGGTGTCGGAGGTGAAGATCGCCCCACCCCGGTAGTGGGTGGTGCGGGTCTCGTGCGAAGTCATCAGTGCGGATCCTTTGTCGTGCGGGTGGTCAGAGCGAGGCCTGGGAGCGGGGCGACCGGCGCACCAGCAGCAGGTAGAGGACGAACGGCACGAGCAGTCCGACCGGCACCGAGAGGTCGATGCCGCCGAGCGCCGCGGCGATCGGGCCGGTGAACACCAGGGTCGCGCTGCACATCAGCGAGGCGCCGATGCCGACGAGCACCGCGACCGCGCCCGGGATGTGCACGCCGCCGGTGAACCAGAACCGGCTGCCCCGGCTGTCGTCGGCGAGGGCCGCCCCGTCGTAGCGGTTGCGCCGCCACAGCATGTCGGCGAGGTAGACCCCCATCACCGGGGCGAGTACGGTCACCGCGAGCTGCAGGGCGCTCGAGACGCTGTCGAGGAAGTTCCACACCAGCAGGGCGAACAGGGTCATCAGCACGCCGACCGTGCCGTCCAGCAGCACCGTGCGCGAGCGCGGCAGGCGGATGCCGACGGCCTGCAGGGCGAGGCCCGAGCTGTAGGCCGTCATCGCGTTGTTGGCGATGGTGCCGACGATCACCGAGATGAGGAAGATCGGAGCGAACCAGCCGGGCAGGAACTTCTCCAGTCCCGCCTCCGGATCCGACATGTCCACCGAGCTCGCCGCGAGCACGCCGACGAAGGTCGCGAGGACTCCGGGGATCACCATGCCCAGCGTGGTCCACAGTGCGACGTCGCGCACGCGCGTGGCGGCGGGCAGGTAGCGGGCGAAGTCGGCGCTGTTCGTGTAGGACAGCGGGCCGGACGCGACCAGTGCGATCCCGGCGGCCATCATCGCGACCAGCTCGAGCCCGTGCAGCGGGTGCGCGGGGGCGTAGTTCCACTGCGCGCCGCCGACGACGAACACCGCCATGCCGGCGAAGATCACCGCGAGCAGGATCGCGAGCGGCTGGTACAGGCGCATGATCAGGCCGTGGCCGTACACGCTGATCACCATGGTCGCCGCGGCGATCACGATGGCGCTGATCGCGATGGTCCACCCGTTCGATGCGACGCCGAGCCGGCCGAGCAGGCCGACCGCGACGGTCGTGGCGGCGGCCCAGTTGATCGCGAGGTAGCACACGCTGATCAGCCAGCCGGCGATCGCGACGTTGAACCGGTTGCCGGTGATGCCGTACATCGCCCGCGTGATGATCTCGCTCGGGGTTCCGGCGGCGGGCCCGGATCCGGCGACGATGCCGGTGATGACGGAGAACAGGTTGCCGATCACGATCACCAGCAGCGCCTGCCACAGGTTCAGGCCGAGCAGCACGAGGGTCACGCCGATCACGACTGCGAGGAAGTTGACGTTGGGGGCCGCCCACACCGCGAAGAGGTCGCGGGCGCGTCCGTGCCGTTCGGCGTTCGGGATGTAGTCGATGCCGTGCGTCTCGACGCGCGTGGCGCTGTCGGTGGGGACGGGGTGCGTGAGGGCGGGGGACGGGGCCGCGGTCTCGGGGGGTGTCGTCTGCGACATGGATCCTCCAGGGCGAAAGGTCGGGTGCGCGACGTCCTTGTTCGCGCTCGACACGCAACGCTAAAGAGCCAAAACGATTTGGGCAAGGAGATTCCGGGATCTATCATCGCGGCATGCGCAGACAGCGATCGACGATCCGCGATGTGGCCCGCAAGGCGGGCGTCTCCGTCACCACGGTGTCGCACACGTTCTCCGGCAACGGCGTCGTGAACGAGGCGACGCAGGCCCGCGTCCGCGCGGCCGCGACCGAGCTCGGCTACCACCCCGACGTCGTGGCGAGCGGCCTGCGCCGCAGCCGGCTCGGCGTGATCGGCCTCGTGCTGCGCCCCGCGGTGGGCGCGGAGCCGCAGCAGATCCAGGACGTCGACTACTTCCCGCGGTTCGCGGGAGCGGCCGCGCTGGCCTCGCTCGGACAGGGCTATGCGCTCATGCTCGTCGCCGACCCGACCGTGCCGCACGCGCCGACCACGGCCTGGGCGTGCGACGGCATCATCGTGACCGACCCCGTCGTCGACGACCCGCTCGTGGCGGCGCTGCGGGCCGGGGGCATGCCGTACACGCTGGTCGGGGCGGACCCCGAGGATCCGGACGATCCGCACGTCATCGACATCGCGACCGGGCCCATCACGGATCGGGTGCTGGATCACCTGGCCGCCGCCGGCGCGACGCGCATCGCGCTGGTCCTGGGCACGGATCCGATCGAGTGGAACGCGGCGACCGAACGGCGCTACCGCGAGCGCACCCCGCCCGCGGACCAGCTGGTGCGCCACGTGCCGGAGCGCTCCGACCCGTCGGAGGGCGCGGCCGCGGCCGACGAGCTGCTCGCCCTGCCCGAGCCGCCCGACGGCGTGTACTGCATGACGAGCGACCATGCCCGCGCGCTCGTGGACCGGCTCGTCGCGCGGGGCGTGCGCGTCCCGGAGGACGTGCGCGTCGTCTGCGGATCCGACGCCGACAGTCTGCGCAACTCCGTGCCCGAGATCACCGCCGTCGATCTGCAGCCGCAGGCTCTCGGCCGGCAGGCCGCGGCGGAGCTGCTGCGGCAGCTCGAGCCGGGGCTCGCGCTGGAGGTGCCGGAGCCCGAGCACGGGACCCTGGTCGAGCGGAGGTCGAGCCGGGGCTGAGAGCCCGCGCCCGGGGCTACCGTTCCGGGAGGAAGCCCGTGAGGGCGTCGGCGAGTCCCGCGCCGTCGTCGCCCGCCCACGCGATGACCCCGTCCGGGCGCACCAGCGCGAGCGAGGCCGGTGCGTCGGCGGTCGCGAACACCCGCACCCCGTCCCGAGCCGCGGATGCGGGCGCGGCGGCATCGGGTCGATGCGCGAGCACGAAGGCGCCGTCGGCCGCGGCGTCGAAGTACGAGCCGGTCTCCCCGGGTGCGCCCGCCCAGTCGGCCGCGAACGAGCCGGCGAGCTCGCCCGGGACGCCGTATCCGACCAGCTCGCCGGAGAGCACGCGCACCATCTCGGTCGCGCCGTCGGGGGTGTCGATCAGGCGGCGCACCAGCCGGCCCGCGGCGCGGGAGCGCTCGTCCGTGCGCATCACGGCGACCTGCGCGCGGCTCCAGTCCAGGATGCGCTCGGCCTCCGGGCGGCGCTCGTGCTCGTAGTCCTCGAGGACGCGCTCCGGCAGGCGGCCGGCGATCACCCCGCCCAGACGCCACCCCAGGGCCGTGGCGTCGAGCATGCCCAGGGAGAGGCCTTGGCCGCCGAACGGCGGGTGCACGTGCGCGGCGTCGCCGGCGAGCAGGACGCGCCCCCGGCGGTAGTGATCGGCCGCGCGTGTGTTGTCCGTGAACCGGGTCGCGCTGAGCACCGCGGTGACCGTGACGTCGACGCCGGTGACGGCGCGGATCGCCCGCGTGAGCTCCGCGGCGGTGATCTCTGCCGTGCGATCGGCCGGCGCCCCGTCGAACTCCGCCGTGAGGATCAGGTTGTTCGGCATGCGCCGGAACACCCCTGTCGGCGTGAGGTGCCAGCCGAGCGGGACGTCATCGAGGCCGTCGCCGGCGACCAGGGCCTGATACCCGGTCATGACGCCGTCCAGCCCCGGGAAGCCGAAGCCCGCGCTCTTGCGCACCGTGCTGCGGCCCCCGTCGGCGCCGACGACCCATAGTGCCTCGAGGTCGCCGGCGTCGCTGTGCACGACGACGTGGTCGGCGTGCGGGGTCACCCCCGTCACGGTCACGCCCTGGCGCACCTCCACGCCGCGTTCCACGAGCCGCTCGCGCAGCACGGCCTGCACCTGCTGCTGGGCCACGAGGGCCGAGTCGGAGCTGCGGCCGAGCTCGTCCCAGCGCACCAGGTCGGGCCGCAGGGTCATCCCGGCCACATGCCCCGCGAAGCGCGGCGGGGTGAACGGCGCGGGCTCCGGCTGCGGCGCGCCCGGAAGGCGCGGGCTGCGCGGGCCGAGGGGGGCCGTCGCCCGGGGGTCGTCCCCGGCGAAGGCGACGCCGCGACGCCGCAGCGCGTCGGCCGCCCGGGCGTTGAGGGACCCGGCCTTGATGGTGGGATCGACCGTCTCGAAGCGCTCCAGCACCAGCGGATCCGCGCCGGCGAGGGAGAGCTCGAGGGCGAGCATGAGGCCCACCGGTCCGCCTCCGACGATGATCGCGTCGTTCATTCCGTCCATCCACATGGTCCCGCTCCTCTTGATTAGGTTGAACATAAAACTAGGTCGAACCCAATATTGCTAGACTGGCCGCATGACGTCAACCCCGGAAGTGCCGGATCCGCGCCGCGCTGCGGACGAGGGCGGAATGAGCGCCAAGCAGCGTCGCCGCGAGCGCATCTCCGGCGCCGCGATGATGCTCTTCGCCGAGCGCGGCTTCGACGGGGTGTCGATCGCCGAGATCGCGGACGCCGCAGGAGTCTCGAAGATGACGGTGACCAATCACTTCCCGCTCAAGGAGGACCTGGTCTTCGACGAGTTCGACGGCGATGTGCGTCGAGTCGCCGGGGTCATCGCCGGCGTCTCGTCGGTCCTGGAGGCGGTGGACGCGATCGAGGGGTACTGCGTCGAGCGCGAGCGGACCGGCGGCACCGCGCGTGCACTCGCGACGGCCGATCCCGATGCGTGGCGGGGCTTCGCCGCCCTCGTGCTCGGCAGCAGGGCCCTCACCCTGCGGTTCCACGCACAGTACCTCGACGTCAGGGACGCGATCGACGCGGCGCTGCCGGAAGCGCTCCCCGAAGCGGAGGGCGCCGTCGTCGCGTGGATGCTCGCCGAGGCGGTGCACCTCGTGGACTGGTGGCCTTATGAGCAGGTCGCCCGCGGGGCGACCTCTCCGGCGATCCGCGCGGGCCGCGCCGAGGTGCGCGTTCGCGCGTTCGCGGCGCTCCGTGACGGGCTCGGCGCCGCGAGCGGGAGCGCCGCGGATCCCGTCCGTCCCCGGTGAGACGGATCCGCGGCGCCGCGCTCAGCTGGCCGCGACGTTCGCCGCGGCCACGACGGCTCTGAGGGTCGCGGTCAGCACGGAGCGATCCCTGCCGGCGGTCCAGCCCGTTCCCCGCGCGCCGCGGTACTCGATGAGCGTCAGCGCCTCGGCGTCGGTCCCCGCGCCCAGGCTCGTCTGCTGCAGGTCGAGGACCTCGATGGGCATGCCGTGCGCCGCGAGCTCCGCGGTCAGCGCCTCGACGGGGCCGACGCCCGGATGCACGGCCGCGTGCTCCACCCCGTCCACCCGCAGCCGGAGCGCGGTGCGCGGCTGCGGCTCCGCCGCCTCGATCTGCGCCGCAGCCAGCACGACCCGCGCGTCATCCCGGGGCGAGAGGTAGGCGTCCTCGAAGATCCGCCGGAGCTCCTCGGCGCCGAGTTCCAGGCCGCTCTCGTCGGCGCGGCGCTGCACGTGGCCCGCCAGGTCGAGCTGCAGCCGGCGCGGGAGCCGGATCCCGAACTCCGTCTCGAGCAGGTAGGCGATGCCGCCCTTGCCCGACTGCGAGTTGACCCGGATCACCGCGTCGTAGGAACGGCCGAGGTCGGCCGGGTCGACGGGGAGGTAGGGGACGCGCCAGGCGATCTCGCGCTCGGAGCGTCCCTCCCGCGCAGCGCGCGCCCGGTGCTCCGCGAACCCCTTGCGGATGGCGTCCTGATGCGTGCCGCTGAACGCCGTGTGCACGAGGTCGCCGACGTAGGGATGGCGGGGATGCACCTCGATGCGGTTGCTGTGCTCGACCGTGCGCCGGATCTCGTCGATGTCGGAGAAGTCGATCATCGGGTCGATGCCCTGGGCGTGCAGGTTCAGCGCGAGGGTGACGAGGTCGACATTGCCCGTGCGCTCGCCGTTGCCGAACAGGCAGCCCTCGACGCGCTGCGCCCCGGCGAGCACCCCGAGCTCCGCGCACGCGACGCCGGTGCCGCGGTCGTTGTGCGGATGCACCGACAGGATGACGCCGTCGCGACGGGCGAGGTGGCGGTGCATGTACTCGATCTGATCCGCGTAGACGTTGGGGGTCGCGATCTCGACCGTCGCCGGCAGGTTCAGGATCACCGGCCGCTCCGGCGTCGCATCCCAGAGGGCCGTCATGGCGTCGCAGATCTCGAGCGCATAGTCGGGCTCGGTGAGCATGAACACCTCGGGGGAGAACTCGAAGCGCACGTGCGGCAGGTCCCCGGCGAGATCGAGCGCGTCGCGCCCGGCTTCGAGGATCAGGGCCCGCAGCGCATCCCGGTCCCGTCCGAGCACCGTCTCCCGCCAGCTCGGGGCCGTCGCGGTGTAGAGGTGGATCACGACCGGGTTGCGGATGCCGCGGATCGCCTCGACCGTGCGGGCGATGAGGTCGCGCCGGGCGGCGGTGAACACGACGATCGTGACGTCGTCCGGGGCGACGTCGTGCTCGGCGATGAGGCGGACGAAGTCGAAGTCGGTCTGCGAGGCGGAGGGGTAGCCGACCTCGATCTCCTTGTAGCCCATCGCGACCATGAGGTCGAAGAGACGTCGTTTACGGGCCGGATCCATCGGCTCCGCGAGCGCCTGATTGCCGTCGCGGAGGTCGACGGGGACCCAGAGCGGTGCGGCGGTGAGACGTCGTGACGGCCATCGGCGCTCGGCGTCGGCGAGCGGGACCTCGACGCGGTCGTAGGGGTCGGTGTAGCGGTGGGAGGGCATCTGCGAATGCCGCTGACGATTCCACGCGGGGGCGTCGGCGGGGAGGGGGCCGGCCGGCGTGGAGATGCCGGGGAAGGCGGTGCTGCTCATGGTTGTCGGTTCCTTCGACTGCGGTTTCGGCGACCGGCGCGGCGCATCAGCCACGACGGGGGCGCCGGTCCGGTCAGACCCCGTCGTGGCGGAGAAGAAGAAGCGCTGTGCGCAGGAGCATGCAGGCAGTGTAGCGTTAACTCCTCAGACAAGTTGAGGAGTTGAGATGTCGGGAGCCCATGCGCCGGGGAGCGGTGCCGTGCAGCGCACTTCGATGGCCGATCAGGCGGCAGAGGTGCTCCTCGGCCGGATCCGCGCCGAGGAGTGGGCTCTGGGGGCGCGACTGCCGGGGGAGACGACGCTCGCGGCACAGCTCGGCGTGGGACGCTCGACCGTGCGCGAGGCGATCCGGCAGCTCTCCGGGCGAGGTGTTCTCGCCGCACGGCAGGGCGCCGGAGTCTTCGTCGCGGCGCTCGACGCGCGCGACGACTGGGATGCGGTGCTGCAGCGCGCCGACATCGTGAGCGTGATCGAGGCGCGGACCGCGATCGAGAGCGAGGCGGCGGCCCTCGCCGCGGAGCGGCGCACCGCGACCGATCTGCGGGCGATCCGGCGCGCCCTGAAGGTCCGGGAGCAGCACCGCGCGGATCTCGACGAGCACGTCGACGCCGACCTCGCCTTCCATCGGGCGATCGTCGTCGCGGCGGCGAACCCGATCCTCACCGAGTTGTTCGACGGGTTCACCCCGCGGCTGCGGCAGACGATGGTCGCGATGCTGCGGATCCGCACGGCCTTCGGCGGCGTCGAGGACCATGCGGCCCACGAGCGCCTCGCCGACGCGATCCGCGCCGGGGACGCCGCGCTCGCCGCGGGGCTCAGCCGGAAGCACCTCGCCTCGCTCAAGGACGGCCTGCGGTGAGCGCCGAGGTCGTGCGCCTGGACGCCGTGACGCTCCGTCGCGAGGGGAAGGACATCCTTCACGAGATCGGCCTCACCGTGCGCGCGGGGGAGCACTGGGCGCTGCTGGGGCCGAACGGCGCGGGCAAGAGCACGATCCTCGGGATCTGCGGGGCCCGGACGCATCCGTCGAGCGGCACCGCCGAGGTCCTCGGCCACCGGATCGGGCGCGTCGACCTGCAGGAGCTGCGCCGGCTGATCGGGCACGTCGATCCGCGGCACCCGCTGCGCTCGCCGCTGACCGTGACCGAGGTCGTGCTGACCGGGCTCACCGGCACGATCGAGACCCCGATGCGCTGGTCGCCGGAGCCTGCGCAGACCGCCCTCGCCCACGAGCTCATCGCCGACGTCGGGCTCTCGCACCGGCGCGAGGCGCTGTGGCCGACGCTCTCGCAGGGGGAGCGCGGCCGGGCGCTCATCGCACGGGCGCTCGCGTGCCGGCCACGGCTGCTCCTGCTCGACGAGCCGATGACCGGACTCGACGTGGCTGCCCGGGAGCAGCTGCTGGAGACGATCGACGCGCTCGCGCACCGGGATCCGCAGCTCGCGTCGATCCTCGTCACGCACCACCTGGAGGATCTGCCGGAGACCACCTCGCACGCGCTCGTGATCTCCCAGGGCGAGATCGCCGCGCAGGGGCCGGTCGAGAGCGCGGTCACGACCGAGACGATCTCCCGCGCGTTCGCGCATCCGATCGAGGTCACCCGGACCGGCGCGCGCTGGTCGGCGAGGACCCGCCGCTCCCGAGGGGCGGCGGTCCCCGCCTGACCTGCCCTGGCGCGGAAACCGCGTCGTCCCCGTCAGCGCACCCTCTGGGCGCCGCTGGCGGGGACGACTCGGAGAGACCGGGGCCGGCTCAGAGCTCGGGGACGATGCGGATCGCGCCCTTGTCCGCCGACTGGGCGAAGTGCGCGTAGGCGCGCAGCGCGGGGCTCACCTCGCGGACGCGGTTCTTGGGGCGGTAGCCGCCGTTCGCCTCGAGCTGCTCGCGGCGGCGCTCCAGCACCTCCCACGGCACGTCGAGCTCGAGCTTTCGGGTGGGGATGTCGATCGAGATGATGTCGCCGTCCTCGACGAGCGCGATCATGCCGCCCGCGGCGGCCTCGGGCGAGACGTGCCCGATGGACAGGCCCGAGGTGCCGCCGGAGAAGCGCCCGTCGGTGATCAGCGCGCAGGCCTTGCCGAGTCCGCGGCCCTTGAGGAACGACGTCGGGTAGAGCATCTCCTGCATGCCGGGGCCGCCCTTGGGGCCCTCGTAGCGGATGACGACGACGTCGCCCTCCTTCACCTGCTTGTTGAGGATCTTCTCGACCGCCTCGTCCTGCGACTCGCAGACGACGGCGGGGCCGGAGAAGGTCCAGATCGACTCGTCCACGCCCGCGGTCTTCACGACCGCGCCGTTCTCGGCGATGTTGCCGTGCAGCACGCCGAGGCCGCCGTCCTTGGAGTAGGCGTGCGCGACGTCGCGGATGCAGCCGCCCTCGGCGTCGGTGTCGAGCGAGGCCCAGCGCTCGGACTGCGAGAACGCGGTCGACGAGCGTCGGCCGCCCGGTGCGGCGTGCCACAGGTCCTGCGACTCGGCCGAGGCCGAGCCGCCGCGGATGTCCCATTCGTCCAGCCACTCGCCGAGCGTCGCGGCGTGCACCGTGTGCACCTGGTCGTCGAGGAGTCCGCCGCGGCGCAGCTCGCCGAGGAGGGCGGGGATGCCTCCGGCGCGGTGCACGTCCTCCATGTAATAGGTGCGGCTGCCGGCGGAGTTCGGGGCGACCTTCGCGAGGCAGGGCACGCGGCGCGAGATCGCGTCGATCTCGGCGAGGCCGAAGTCGACGCCCGCCTCATGCGCGGCGGCGAGCAGGTGCAGGATCGTGTTGGTCGATCCGCCCATCGCGATGTCGAGCGCCATCGCGTTGCCGAACGCGGCGTGCGTGGCGATGCTCTTCGGCAGGACGCTCTCGTCGTCGCCGTCGTAGTAGCGCTTGGCGATGTCGACCACGAGCGAGCCGGCCTTCTCGTACAGTGCGCGGCGGGCCGTGTGCGTGGCGAGCACCGAGCCGTTGCCGGGCAGGGAGAGCCCGATCGCCTCGGTGAGGCAGTTCATCGAGTTCGCGGTGAACATGCCGGAGCAGGATCCGCAGGTCGGGCAGGCCGACTCCTCGATGCGCAGGATGTCGGCGTCCGAGATCTTCTCGTTCACCGCGTCGCTGATCGCGTCGACGAGGTCGAGGGAGCGGACGGTGCCGTCGACGAGCGTCGCGCGGCCGGCCTCCATCGGGCCCCCGGAGACGAAGACCGTCGGGATGTTCAGGCGGAGGGCCGCGAGCAGCATGCCCGGGGTGATCTTGTCGCAGTTCGAGATGCAGACGAGGGCGTCGGCGCAGTGCGCGTTGACCATGTACTCGACCGAGTCGGCGATGAGGTCGCGCGACGGGAGCGAGTAGAGCATGCCGCCGTGGCCCATCGCGATGCCGTCGTCGACGGCGATCGTGTTGAACTCGCGCGGGATCCCGCCGGCTTCGGAGATGGCCTCGGAGACGATGCGCCCGACCGGTGCGAGGTGCGTGTGGCCGGGGACGAACTCGGTGAAGGAGTTCGCGACGGCGATGATGGGCTTGCGACCGAGGTCCGCGCCGTTCACGCCGGCGGCGCGGAAGAGGGCGCGGGCGCCGGCCATGTTGCGTCCGTGGGTGACCGTGCGAGAGCGATAAGCGACCATGGTGACCATTGTGGACCCGCCGCACGGATCTGCCGAGCCCCCGGGCGAGGAGGGCTTGTACTAGTACTCGGAGTACTGTTTTCGCATGAGCCGTCACGCGAAGAGCGCAGGGGATCCGGAACCGAGGGGATCCGACCGGGCGGCTGCCCTCGGACGGCGGCGGCGCTCATGATCCGCCCGCGCACGCCTCGGCGCGAGCAGCTGGGGGAGTTCCTCGCCTCGCGGCGCCGCGCGGCGAGCCGCTCCGCCCTGGGCCTGCCGCAGGCCGCCCGCCGCGGGGACACGGGTCTCAGCCGGGAGGAGGTGGCGGCGCTCGCCGGAGTGAGCGCGAGCTGGTTCACCTGGCTCGAGCAGGGGCGCGACATCGGCGTCTCCCGCCAGGTGCTCGGCGCGGTCGCGCGCGTGCTGCAGCTGAGCCCGGCCGAGATCGACTACGTGGTGCGGCTCGCCGGCCCCGAGGAGGACGGCGCGGCCGAGGAGGCGGAGCGGATCCCGGAGCACCTGCAGCGGCTCGTCGACGCGCTGGACTTCCCGGCCTTCGTCGTCGCGAGCGACTGGGCGATCCTGGGGTGGAACGCCCCGTATGCGCGCCTGTACGAGCCGATCGCCGTCGTGGATCCCGGCGATCGCAACCTGCTCTGGCTCATCTACACCGACCCGCGGCTGCGTCGGATGCTGCCCGAGTGGGACCAGGAGAGCCGGCGGTTCCTCGCCGAGTTCCGCGCGGAGTCCGGAGTGCGGCTGAGCTCGGATCGGCATCGGGCGCTCATCGAGCGGCTGCTCGAGGGGAGCGAGGACTTCCGGATCCAGTGGGCCGAGCACGCGGTCGAGCGCTTCACCTCGCGGCAGCGCGTGTTCCAGCACCCGAAGGACGGCCGGCGCGTCTTCGAGCACCACAGCCTGGTGCCCTCCGACGCGCCCGGCCTCTCGGTCGTCATGTACGTGCCCGTCTGATCCGCGGGCTCGGCAGCGACGACGATCGCGACGGGAGCAGACCCGGACCCCCTTCGGGGGCGTTGTCGGTTTCGGGGCTTGGCAGCGACGATGATCGCGACGGGAGCAGACCCGGACGCCCTTCGGGGGCGGGGCCGGTTTCGGGGCTCGGCAGCGACGACGTTCGCGACGGGAGCAGACCCGGACACCCTTCGGGGGCGTTGAGCGAGGACGGCGTAGCCGACCGAGACGAAACGCGGTGCCCGCGGGAACGGCGGTTCCGCTCAGCGCTGCAGCCGCAGCACGGTCGTGACATGGATCCGATGCAGCGAGGAGATCCGATAGCCGAGCGACTCCAGGTGCCGCACATCGGGGGACCGCTCGGGATCCGACCCGCGCTCGACCGCCCACACGTCCGGGGTGAGGTCTGCGGCCGTGAGGGCGTCGTTCGGCCGGGTGCGGTCCCACAGGCCCGGCTGCGTGCGGAACGACGCGATCCGAGCGGGATCCCGCAGCCGGGCGACGTCCGCCGGGTAGACGGCGGCGATGAGGCGCGGCTGCTCGGAGTCCTTCGGCCGGTCGTCGTACACGACGCTGTCGCCGGGGCGGGCGGCGCCCTGCAGATACGCGGCCGCGTCGCGCCAGTCGCTGCCGTCCTTCGCATACGGACCGCGCAGCACGACGAGATTCGGCACGAAGGCGGCGAGCATCACCGCCAGCAGGCCGGCGCCGACCGCGGTCGCCCCGGCGGGCGCCATCCTCCGCACCGCATGCGCGACCGCCCGCGCGCCGAGGGCGACCAGCACCGCCGCGGCCGGCGTGCAGAACGACAGATACCGCACCGTGTACATCGGGGCGACCGTCGCGCTCGCGAGCAGGATCACGGCGGTCGGCAGCACGAGCCAGATCCCGGCGAGCAGCGCCAGCCGCGCGGCCCCGGGGTCGCGCCGGCGGGCTCGGAGCACCGCCGCCGCACCGATCGCGATGAGCGCCGCGCACGGCCAGACGGTCACCGGATCGAACCACTGCAGGGCGAGGACGTTCTCGGCCGTCGCGTAGTCGCGATGCGCGAGGAAGCCGATCTGGTTGCGCTCCGACACGGCGAGGAGCACGATCGGCGTCGCCAGCGCGACCGCCGCGACGGCCCAGCCGGCCCACACCCGGATCCGCCCGCGGTGGGCGAGAAGCACGAACACCCCGTGCACCGGCAGCAGCAGCGCGAGGTAGAGGAAGACGTAGACCGCCGCGGCCGCCCCCACGGCGTAGCCCGCCCACGCCCATCGCCGGCCGTGGGTCTCCAGCAGGGTCACCAGCAGCACCGTCAGCCACACCGCGATCGCGGATCCGATCGCGTAGGAGCGGGCCTCGGCCGCCATGACCGCCGTCCGCGGCAGGAGCGCTGCGAGCAGTCCCGCGGCGAGGGCGAGCCGCGGGCCGCCCCACCGGCCGGCGAGCACCGCGGTGCCGGCGGCGAGCAGTCCCGCCGCGAGCGCGCTCGGCAGCCGCACCGAGAACTCGCCCGCGCCGAACAGGTCGATCCACCCGTGCAGGAACGCGTAGTAGACCCCGTGCACGCCGTCGACGTGCTGCAGCATTCGCCAGAGCTCGGGCCAGGTGCGCGAGGCCGACATGACGCTGGCCGCCTCATCGCCCCAGAACGACGGGATCCAGGATCCGAGGACTCCGGCGCACGCACCGATCAGGCCGGCGATCAGGGCGGCGCGGCGCGACCGCGCACGGTCGCTCCAGGTCCGCACAGCCCGATCCTTCCGCCTGGGCCTGTGCACCGGCCGTGCAGACGGAGAGGGGTCGGCGCCGTGCAGACGGCGGCTGGTCGGCGCCGTGCTGACGGCGGCTGGTCGGCGCCGTGCTGACGGCGGCTGGTCGGCGCCGTGCTGACGGAGGCTGGTCGGCGCCGTGCGCACAATTCAGGCTGGACGACCGTCGGTGCCGATCGTCGCCGCATGTTTCCGCGACGACCTGCCACCCTGGCCTGAAGACAGCCTGAGTTGCGCACGGCCCCCCGATGCGGAGTCTTCGGCACGGCGTCAGACCAGCGGCAGTGGCAGCGTCAGACCAGCGAGCAGGGGCAGCGTCAGACCAGCGGCAATCGCAGCGTCACCACGGTGCCGGAGCCCTCGGCGGAGCGCAGTGCCACGGTCCCGCCATGCCGGCGCAGGATCGCCGAGACGAGACTCAGCCCGATGCCCGAGCCGGCGACATCGCGGGCGTTCTGCGCCCGGGCGAGCTCGTCGAACACGTGCGGCAGATCGGCGCCGGGGATGCCGCGGCCGGTGTCGGCCACCTCGATCACGGCCTGACCGGCCTCTTCGCGCAGGCGCACCTCGATCGGGCCGGCATCCGCGTACTTCGCCGCGTTGCCGAGCACGTTGTCGACGGCGAGGGCCAGCAGATCCGGATCGGCAGAGATCGGCGGCACCGGCCAGGGCACGCGGGTGACGGTCAGGGCCATGCGCGCGCCGGCGGCGGGATCCTGCTGCGCGAGCGCGGAGATCGCCTCGACCAGGAGCTGCTCCAGATCGAGGGTTTCGCGCTCCAGCGGCCGCGACTCGAGGTCGGCGAGCTTGCGCAGATCGCGCACCAGGCCGCCGAGCTTCGCGGCCTGCGCGTCCACGAGAGGCCAGGATGCGGTGCTGCCCGCGTCGTTCTGAGCCGCCGCGGAGGTCGCCAGGATGGCGGTGAGGGGGTTCTTCAGCTCGTGGTCGAGCCGGGCGAGGAAGCGCGCGTGGTTCTCCCGCTCCTGCTGGGCGCCGCGCGCCGCGGCCTCGGCGTGCGCGGCCTGCGCCCTGGCACGACCCCGGGCCTGCGCGGCGAGAGCGGCCAGGACACCCAGCGCGATCACGCTGAGCAGGATCCCCGCGCCGGCCGCCACGGCGGGCAGCGCGATCCTCACCTGCACCTGACGCGTCTCGCCGGTCGCGAGCAGCAGCGCCGCGATCGTCGTGCCGAGCACGGCGGGCACGGCGCCGAGGATCCACCAGAGGGCGCGGGGCCGGGGCCCCCGGGGCGGGCGCGCCGGTCCGGTCGGTCTGGGGATCCCTGCCGCGGTCGGCCCGGGGATCCCAGTCGCCGCCGTCCCGGTCGGCGCCGGCAGGGTCCGCCGGTCCGCCGGTCCGCCGGGCTCGGGGATCCCGGTCGCCCCCGTCGCGTCGGTCCGCCCGCTCATGCCGCACCCACGGGCGCCGCGAAGCGGTAGCCGAAGCTCTGCACGGTCTCCACGAACCGGGGCGCGGCGGCGTCGTCGCCGAGCACGCGGCGCAGCTCCGAGACGCGGTGGTCGACCGCCCGGCTGGACGTCGCGAAGTCGAAGCCCCAGAGCGTCTCCAGCAGGCGGTCGCGGGTGTGCACCTCGTCGGGGTGCAGCATCAGGTACTCCAGCAGGGTCATCGCCTTCGGGGTGAGCGTGAGCTCGGCGTCGTCGAGCCATGCCCGCCGCGCGGTGCGATCCAGCACGAGGCCGTGCGCGCGCAGCCGTGCGGCCGCCGCGAGCGAGGGGCCGCCGGCCGCGGTGCGGCGCAGCACCGCGCGGATGCGCGAGATGAGTTCGTGCGGGTCGAAGGGCTTGTTGAGATAGTCGTCTGCGCCCTCGTCGAGGGCCGCGCTGCGCTCCCAGGATTCGCCCACCTGGGTGAGCAGGATGATCGGCAGCCAGAGCCGGCGTCCGCGCATGCGCCGCACGAACTCGCGGCCGTCGAGGTGGGGCATGAGCACGTCGCAGACGACGAGATCGGGGGCGCGCCGCTCGACCGCGGCGGTACCCTTTGCGCCGTCCGCGGCGATCTCGACGTCGAAGCCGCTGCGCTCCAGGAACGGCCCGAGGGCGCCGGTGATGGCCTCGTCGTCGTCGACGAGCAGGATGCGGGGGCGGGCCTCGGCCATGTCAGCCCGCCGTCAGGGTGTTCGTGGATCCGATGTCGCTCACGGTCGGCGTCGCGCCCGTCCAGTGCACGACATTCGCCTCGCCGTTCACGAGCACCTTCTGCACGGCGCCGGTGAGCACGACGTTGCTGTTGCCGATGACCTCCAGAATCCCGACGTCGTCGGCGACCAGCTGCGAGCCGGAGGCGTTGACGATGATCCGGTCGCAGGCGCCCTCGACGCGCACGATCAGCGCATCGTCCATGAGGGAGTACTCGCCGTCGCATCGCACGGTGCGGGTGGCGGCGGCGATCACGGCGGCGCGGTCCGGCCCTCCGGGCATCGTCACGGGGGGATCCGTCACGGGCGCGGGGCTCGGCGGCTGAGAGGCCGCGCCGCCCTGCACCTCGGCGCGGCTGGTGCTGTCGGGCCGCGGGGATGACGTGGGCTTCGCCCCGTCGACGAGGCCGACCGAGCAGCCGGCGAGGGCGAGGGCTGCGGCGAGTCCGCAGAGGAGGGCCGGGATCCGGCGGAGGCGGGGCATGGTTTCTCCGGTCGTCGTGAGGGCGGGCGGGTCAGACCGCGGCGGGGATGAAGATCTCGACGCGACGGTTCAGCTGGCGACCGGCCGGGTCGTCCTGTCCGTCGATCTCGTTGGGCGCCACCGGGCGCGTCTCGCCGTAGCCGACCGGATCCATCGCCGTCTTCGCCCCGGCGTGCTGGAGGGCCGCGACCACGGAACGGGCGCGGCGCTCGCTGAGGTCCTGGTTGTCCGCGTCGTCGCCGATCGCGTCGGTGTGACCCGAGATCTCGGCGTTCGCGACCTTCTGGGCGATGAGCACCTGGGCGACCGCGGAGATCGTCTTCTCCGCGTCGGCGCGGATGTCGGCGCGGTCGAAGTCGAACAGCACGCCGTCCTGGAAGGTGATCGTGGTGCCGCACGAGGCGACGGGGGCGAGCGCCGCGATCGGCGGGAAGCTGCCGAGCCTCGCGACGGCCGGCAGCTTCGCGGCCTTCACCGTGGTGCCGTTCACCTTGGCCGTGCCGTCGCCGTAGTTCTGGATCGAGAGTCCCGGTGCCGCGTAGTTGCCGGAGCCGTCGCCGAAGTTCTCGATCCTCACCGAGCCCGCCGCGTAGTTCCCGGATCCGTCGCCGAAGTTCTGGATCCGGATCCCGGGGGCGGTGTAGTTCCCGGATCCGTCGCCGAAGACCTCGACGGAGATCCGGCCGTCGGCGTAGTTGCCGGAGCCGTCGCCGAAGTTCTGGATCCGGACCGATCCCGAGGTGTAGTTCCCGGATCCGTCGCCGAAGTTCTCGATCGTGACGCCGTTGATCGTGGAGACGCCGGAGCCGTCGCCGAAGTTCTGCACGGTGCCGTCCGGGCCGGTGTAGTTGCCGGAGCCGTCGCCGTAGAGCATCGCGGATCCGGCGCCGGAGACGACCTTCCCGCCGGCGTCGCAGCGCGCGGGGGAGACGGTGACGCCGGGGACGTCGGCGAAGCTCTTGTCCACCTCGATCGCGAAGGCGTCGGCCGAGCCGGAGAGGAGCCCCAGGTCCGGCAGCCGGAACAGCGGAACCGGCGGGAACTGGCCGACGTCGTAGCCGGGCACGGTCGCCACCGCGGGCTTCGCCGCGGCCGCGGAGGGAGCGGTCGACGCCGGGGTCTTCTTCGCCCCGGCGCTCGGCGCGGCGGGCGAGCAGCCGGTGAGGACGAGGACGGCGAGTGCGGTCGTGGTGGCGGTGGTGAGGGCGCCGCGCCGGATCCGGTGAGGCGCGCGCTGCTGCGTGGTGCTCATGACACGAGGCTATCGAGCCGGTGTCTCCGCTCCGTCGCCGGGCTGTCGCGATCCTGCGACATCCGGGCCGATCGGATCCCCCTCCGCACCGGATCCGATCCGAGCTCCCCGGGACCGATCCGGCGTCCCGGGACCGATCCGGCTATTCGGGACCGATCCGAGCTCCCCGGGACCGATCCGGCTTCCCGGGACCGATCCGGCCTCCCGGGACGGATCCGGGGTCAGGCCGGGCGCGGGCCGTAGCCGAGGCGGCGCTGCAGCTGCCGGGCGGTCTCGGCGACGGCCGTCTGGATCGCCGTCTCGTCCACCGGCGCCTCCTCTGCCCAGGTCACGGCGACGGCCGCGACCGGCCAGTCCACGTGGTCGCGCACGGCGACGCCGACCGAGCGGAAGCCCGGGGTCACCTCACCGTCCTCGTGGGCGATGCCGTCGCGGCGGATCTCCCGCAGCAGCTCGTTCAGCTCGCGCGGGCGTGCGGGTCCGCCGCCGGTGCGCTGCGCGAACGATGCGGCATCGGGGTACAGCGCGCGCACCTGCTCGCGGGGGAGAGCGGCGAGCATGGCGCGGCCCGTCGCGGTGAGGTGCGCCGGGAGCCGCACGCCCACGTCGGTGATGAGGGCGGGGCGCCGGAGCGCGCGCTCCTCGACGATGTAGAGCACGTCGCGCCCGGTCATCACGGCGAGGTGCGCGCTCTCGCCGAGGCGGTCGGCGAGGCCCGCCAGGAGCGGACGGCCGAGCCGCGCCAGCGGCTCCTGCCGCGCGTAGCCGCCGGCCAGCTCGAAGGCGCTCGTGCCGAGGCCCCAGCGGCGCTCCTGCGGCAGGTGCACGACGAAACCGTGCGCCTCGAGCGTCGCGAGCAGGTGATAGACGGTGGAGCGGGGGATGTCGAGCTCGCGCGCCAGGGCGGAGGCCGCCACCGGTCCCGCCCGTCGCGCCAGGAACCGCAGGATCCGCAGCGTGTGCTCGGCCGCGGGCACCTGGGGCCGGTCGTCGCGGGCGCTCATCGGCGAGCCCGTCCCGGCGCCGTGGTCGGTGCGATCGGCGTTCACGCTCCCAGGATGCCATGCTCGCGACGCGCCGGGCCGTCGCCCGCGGCGGGGGCGAGCACGGCGCGGCAGGCGAGGTGCACGGCGAGGCGGGTCTCGGGATCCGTGAGGTCGACGCCGAGGAGCTCCTGCACCCGCCGGATCCGCACCGCGACCGTGTTGCGATGCAGGTTCAGTGCCGCAGCGGTCGCGACCAGGCTCGACTCCTGGTCGAGATACACCGAGAGCGTGCGCAGCAGGTCTCCGCTCGCGCCCTGCAGCGGCGCGAGCAGCGACGCCGCCGCGGGTACGAAGGTGTCGTTGCCGGTCCAGGCGAGCAGCAGCTGCTCGAGCCCGAGGCTGTCGACGCGGACGAACCACCCGGTCGCCGAGCGCGACGCCGCGATCCGGGCGGCGTCCGCGGCCTCGTCCAGGGTCACCGCGAGCCCCGCGGATCCGCGCTGGAGCGATCCCACGCCCGTCGCGATCGCGAACGAGCGCCCCACCTCGCGGTGCAGGGAGCGCAGCCCCCGCGCGAGCCGTTCGACCGTCACCGGGTCCGGCGCCTCGGAGAACGCGAGCCACCCGCTCAGTCCGCGGCCCGCGGTCGTCACGTGCGCCTCCGCGGCGATGCCGCCGAGCGCCGCGCGCACCGCGCGCAGCAGCGGCAGCGGGTCCAGCCGGCCGCGCCCGACCATCCGGAAGCCGAGATGATATCCGGCCGTGCGCCAGCCGCGCTCGCCCATGCGGCGCTCGATGTCGTCGTCGGCGAGGCCGCGTGCGTCGACGAAGTCGCGGAGCAGGGCGGACGAGGCCGAGACGTCGTTGACCTCCGCGACCTCGTCGATGAGGATCCGCGCCGCGACGGCCGGCATCGCGATCTCTGCCGCGACCGAGAGTGCGGCGAGCTGGCTCTCGCTCAATCCCCTGCCGAAGACGACCAGGCGCAGACCCGGCCGGCTCGGGCTGTCCACGCGCACCGAGGCGGCCGCGGCGTCGCCGGCGCGGGCGAGGTCGACCCAGGGGCGGAAGTCGATCGCCGCGTGCAGCGCCGGATCGAGCACGCCGCCCGAGGAGTGCAGCACCTCGGTGCCGTCGACGAGGGCGAGGGGATGACCGAGGTTGGCGGACACCTGGCGCAGCAGGTCCGACAGGTCCCGGGCCGGGTACTCGAAGGAGCGCGCGACCTTGCGCACGTGCGAGAGGGTGAGGGCGTCCTGCGCCTGCACGAGCATCCAGCACGCCTGGGCGAGCACGATGGGCCGCTGCACGTCGAGCAGGCAGATCCCCAGCCGCTCCGCGAGCCGCTGCGCGCCGGGGTCGAACGCGCCGGCGCCCGGCATTGCGACGCCGCGGAACCCGCGCTCGCGGATCCGGCGCAGCATCGCGTCCTGCTGCCAGGGCGTCTCCGGGGCCGCGTCGAGCAGCACGGCGAGGCCGCCGTCGAGGAGCGCGGGCAGGTCGGCCTCCGCCGTCTCCACGGCGACCGCGTCCCATTCGGCGTCCTCGGGCCCGGCGATCCGGCGCAGGCCGCCGTTCTCGGGGTGCGCGCGGAGGCCCGCGAGCGACAGCCGCGCGCTCATGCGGCGTCCAGCTCGGCGAGTCCGTACGTCGAGGGCAGCACGCGGCGCAGGCGCTCCGGACGTGCGAGCCACCAGTCCGGCGCGGGCAGGGAGAGGACGACCACGCGCCGCCCCGGGCCCAGGTCGGTGACCTGCAGGATCTCGCGCGACGCGGCGTCGAGCACGACGATGATCGCCGGCGCGGAGGCGAGCAGCTCTCCGTCGCTGAGCACCGCCAAGGACTCCGAGCGGGTCACGACGCGGTCGACCGCGCCGCCGGGACCCGCGATCTCGACGGACTGCACGTGCGGGTCGGCGCGGTGCGGGGAGACGCGATCGATCCGCCCCTCGGTCAGGAGTCTCGCTCCGAGCCGTGCGGCGAGCTCCGCCGGGGGCGCGAAGCGGGCGGCGAGGAAGGCTCGACCCAGCTCGAGGGCGCGGCGCTGATGCCCGGGGATCGCGTGCTCGCGGAGATCCCCGACCGTGAACCCGGCGAGCACGGCCGCGCCGGTCCCTCCCGCCTGGATGATGGCCGAGCGCACGATGCGCTCGGCGTCCACGGCGCGGTCCGTCTCGACGAGCGCGACGCCGCCGGCGCCGCTGTCGCAGGTGAACACGAGCCCCGGCACCCGGTCGACGAAGAGCGACATCTGGTCGAGCTCCGGCACGGCGCGTCCGGTGCAGTCGGCGTCCACGATCGTGCGCTCCCCGGAGAAGAGGAACGGGGCGAGGGCGTTCAGGCCGCCGCCCTCGATCGAGCAGACGGCGGGGATCCGCGTGCCCAGCCAGCGCTCCGCCGCGGCCACGAGATGGCCGAACGGCTGCAGCGACGGCAGGCGCTCGCCGAGCAGGATCGTGGAGCCCACGAAGGCGGCGCCGAAGCAGGGGGTCTCCGGATCCAGCTCGTCCACATCCGCGAGAGCGCGGGGTCCGCGATCGTCACCGGCGAGCATCAGCTCGAGCATGGTCGTCGTGCCGCCGCCGCCGGAGCCGAGCAGTGCGCAGCCCCGTGCGAGCGCGGTCACGTCCTCGGGTCGCAGTCGCCACGCCATCGTCCCAGACTAGCTTTCCGGGCCTGCTCGCCGAGGCCCCCTCACGCGACCCGCACCCCCCGTCAGTTGCGTCCCTGCGGAGGGGTTCGGATGCGCGGAGGGGGCGTCGGCGTGCCGACCGCGGAGAGAGCCGGCTCAGGCGCCGAGCCGCTCGACCGGGAGGAACGGCTCGGCGAGGCCGAAGGCGGAGGGGCCGAACGCGGCGAGGGCGCCCTCGGTGCGCATCATGTCCGGCGTCGAGATGCCCAGCACGCGCACGCGCTGGCCGTAGCGCAGCCCCTCGGTCGTGATCGGCTCGGCCGTCTCGTGATCCACGACGCAGATGAGATCCGGCACGATCGCGACGACCTCTCCGTCGCGCCGCGCGATGAGGTTCTCATTCTGGAACAGGATCTCGAAGACCCCGTCGCCCTCGAGCGGCGCGATCACGGCGCGTCCCTTCGCGAACCCCTCGGTGGTGCGGCGCTCGACGTCGACGACCTTGCCCACGGCGAGCTCGCGCACGTGGCTGTACAGCGTGGGCGAGAGCGTCTCGGCGATCGCCTCGAAGGGGGAGCGGTGCTGCTCGCGGGCCTCGCGGATCGCGCGGCCGAGGGCGAGCGCCATCGAGAGCGTGCGGGGCACGGCGGTGCGGCGCACGTCCGCGCCGGACATCGCGTACTCGGCGATGTGCCCGACACCGCCGAGGCGGATCGTGATCGCCCGGGCGAGCCATTCCATCTGGCGGTCGTCGTCACCGGTGTCGATGATCACGGTCTCGCCGCGCTCGCCGGCGAGGGCGAGGGGGGAGCCGTGCACGCCGTACACCGCGAACGTCTCCATGGACAGCTCGGGGAAGGCACGCCCCATCCCGTCCGCATCGACCACGGGCAGCCCGGTCTCGGCGGCGACGACGAGCGGGATCATCGAGTTGATCCCGCCGCACTCGATCGGCATCGTGGCGTCGGCCGTCCGCCCGAGGTGCGCCTCGAGCGCGCGCAGCGCGAGCGTGGGCTCGGTGCCCGCCGGGATCTTCTCGACCATCACGGTCGGCGCGCCCATCTGCGCGGTCGGGATCACGAAGAGGTCGTCGGGAAGGTCCTCCGGATCCAGGATCGTGATCGCCCCGTCGCCGAGGACGCGCTCGACGAGCTTGCTGCCGATGTAGGGGTCTCCGCCGCCGCCCGTGCCCAGCAGCGTCGCGCCGCGGGCGAGATCGGGGAGGTCGGCCGCGGTGAGCAGCCAGCTCATCGCGCCTCGATCCGCTCGCGCGACGCCTCGGGCGCCTGCTCCGGTCCGTCCGCTCCTGCACCGTGCGAGACGGTCCCGTCGAAGCGGTGGGCCGGCATGTCGTAGCCGAAGTAGCCGGGGCCGACCATCGCGAGCGCCTCGGCGGTGTGCCAGCGCTCGTCGGCGGGGGCCGCGAGCACGCGCACGCGCTGCCCGTAGCGGAGGGCCTCGGTCGTGATCGGCTCTCCGGACTCGCCCTCGACGACCATGATGAGGTCCGGCGTGGTGGCGAGGATCCGCCCGTCGGCTTCGGCGACGAGGTGCTCGTTCTGGAACTGCAGGGTGAGCGCGGTGCCGCCCTCGCCCTCGATGCGGGCGCGGCCGCGGGCGAATCCGGTCGTCGTGGCGCGCTGCACGTCGACGACCTTGCCGTCGAAGAGCTCGCGCCCCGACAGCTCGCGGACCGCGGCCTCGACCGGGTCCGTCTTCGCGGCACGGGCGTCGGCGATCGCCCGCCCCACCGTGATGCACCGGGACAGCGAGCCGCCGACGAGTCCCGCTCTGGCCTGCGCGCCGGTCATCGAGAACCCGGCGATCATCGTGGAGCAGCCCATCTCGACGGTCGCGACGCGCGCGATCCGCTCCGTCCAGGCGTTGTCGACCGTCTGCAACACCGCGATGTTGCCCTTCTCGTCGCTGAGGGCGAGCGGCGAAGCGGTGACGCCGATGAGCGTGGGCAGGACCATCTGCAGCTCGGGGAACGCGCGGCCCATGCCGTCGGCGTCCACGAGCGGCAGTCCGAGCGCCGCGGCGGCCGCGACGGGGATCGTCGAGTTCACGCCGCCCACCTCGGCGCACGCGATGTGCGTGACGGGGCGGCCCAGGTGCGCGCCGAGGGCGCGCACGGGCTCGACGACCTCGTCCAGGCTCGGGAGCTTCTCCACCATGACGGTCGGCGCGCCCATCATCGCGACGAACAGCACGTGCGCGTCGTCGGGGACCTCGGCGAGGTCGAGGACCGGGACGGGTCCGCCGGACAGCGCCTGACGGGCGAGGAGGGACCCGATGTACGGGTCGCCGCCGCCGCCGGTGCCGAACACGGCGGCGCCGCGGGCGAGATCCTCGATCTGCGCGGTGTCGATCTGCCAGCCCATCTCAGGCCCCCATGTCCAGGTCGCCGACGGCCTTGGCGCGGATGCGCGTGGCGTTGCCGGGCAGGTACGGGATCGGGACCTCGTCGAAGTCGATGATCGCGACCGTGGACGGCTTCGCGCCGGCGGCGATCGCCTTGTCGACGGCCTCCGCGCGGACCGCGGCGATGGTCTCGTCGCGCGCGCCGGGGGCGATCGCGTAGACCTTGTCGATCTCGCCGCCGACCTGGGCGATCGAGGCGCCGATCGCGTTCGCGACCGCGTAGTTCTCCGGGCGGTGCACGGGGCCGAACGGCTCCAGCACGTCAGGCAGCAGGATGGATCCGCCGCCGACGGCGACCACCGCGATGGGGTCGGGGGAGGTGCGCATGCGGTCGACCGCCTCCGAGACCCGCTCGGCGATGCGCGTGAGCACGCGCTGCACGAACTCCGGGTCGAGGTGCGCGACCTTCGCGGGGTCGCCGACCTGAGCGCGGCCCGCGGCGACCGCGATGTCGGTCGCCGTCAGCGTCGAGCCGCCGAAGACGAGCGCCTCGGTGCCGAGGCGGTAGCCGACCGAGGCCGGGCCGACCTCGGCCGTGGAGGTGTCGACGATGCTGCCGCCGCCGATCCCGAGCGAGAGCACGTCGGGCATGCGGAAGTTCGTGCGGATGCCGGCGACCTTGACCTCGTTCGCGGTCTCGCGGGGGAAGCCGTTGACGAGCAGGCCGATGTCCGCGGTGGTGCCGCCCACGTCGATCACCGCGCAGTCCTGCAAGCCGCTCGTGGCCGCGGCTCCGCGCATCGAGTTCGTCGGGCCGGAGGCGAAAGTGGCGACGGGGTAGCGGCGCACGTACTCGTCGTCCATGAGCGTGCCGTCGTTCTGGCTGAGGAAGATCGGCGCCTCGATGCCGTGCGCGCGGACGGCGGCGGTGAGGCCGTCGACGATCTCGGAGGCGAGCTCGCGCAGGGCGGCGTTGATGATCGTGGCGTTCTCGCGCTCGAGGATGCCGATCCGGCCGATCTCGTGCGAGAGGGAGATCGCGACGTCGTCGCCGAGGACCTCGCCGAGGATCTCGGCGGCGCGCACCTCGAGGTCGTGGTTGACCGGGCTGAACACGGCCGAGATCGCGACCGAGCGGATCCCGTGCTCCTTCATGTCCGCGGCGATCCCGCGCAGCTCCTCGGGATCGAGCGGGGAGATCGGGCGGCCGTCGAACTCGTAGCCGCCGTGCGCGAGGTAGCTGCGCGCCTGGGCCGCCTCGAGCAGCTCGCCGGGCCAGTCGACGAGCGGCGGCAGGGCGCGGGTCGCGGGCAGACCGAGCCGGAGGGCGGCGGTGGGCGCGAGGCGGCTGGCCTGCACGAGCGCGTTGATGAAGTGCGTCGTGCCGATCATCACGGCCTCGATGTCGGATCCCTCGAACGGGTGGTGCGCGCGCAGATCCTCGATCGCCTGCACGATCCCGTCGGTCACGTCGGGGGTGGTGGAGTGCTTCACCCCGGCAAGGGTGTGGGCGCCGTCCATGAGGACGGCATCCGTGTTGGTGCCGCCGACGTCGATGCCGATGTGCATGGTTCTCGCTTTCTCGGTGTTTCTGAGACGAATGGTCCCGTCGCGGGGAATCGGAAGGCGCCGTGCCCCGCGACGGAGTCTGGGGGTCAGACCGCCGTGGTCTCCGCGGGGTCGGCCTGACGGGTGGGGACGGCCCCGACGCCGCGGACGAGGCCCAGCTTGCCCGCCGCGATGTACAGGACCATCGAGAGGAACAGGCTGATGAGGGACGGGATCCCCCAGGTCACGAAGTAGCCGACGAGGGACGAGACCAGCCAGACCACGATCGTGGCGGGGACGATGCGCGGGGCGGAGGCGGGGAGCACCCCCTCCTCGCGGCTGGCGTCGAGCTCCCCGCGCCAGCGCCGCACGACGAAGTACTCGGCGACCATGATGCCGGCGATCGGCGGGAACGCGACGCTCAGCACGATGAGGAACTGGGTGAACTGCCCGAGGATCCCGGCGGCGGCGAGGACGGATCCGACCACGCCGAGCACGATCGTCGTCGTCACGCGGTGCAGGTTCTTGCCGAACGTCGTGGACACGAAGTTCACCAGGCCCAGGGCCGAGGAGTAGAGGTTCCAGTCGTTGATCTTGAGCGTTCCCGTGATGACGATGATGAGACCGACCAGGCCGACCGAGCTCGTCACGATCGCGACGATGTCACCCGACTTCGCGGCGTGCGCGAGGAGCACGCCGGCCAGGCCGATCACGAACTCGCCCAGGGTGACGCCCACGACCGTCTGCTTGACGACGTCGGCGCGGGAGCGGTTGAAGCGGGTCATGTCGCCGGTGATGATCGCGCCCACGATGAGACCGCCGGCGACGATGCCGGTGCCGGCCCAGACGCTGATGTGCGGTCCCGGCGCGGGGCTCGTGAGCAGCGTGCCGAGGTCGTGGCGGCTGAGCTCGGAGATCACCGACCAGCCCACGAGGATGAGGAACAGCGGCACGGTGATGTTCGCGAGCCACTGCATGCCGAGGAAGCCGAACGCGACGATCGCGGTGACGGCGAGGCCGAACAGCAGGCTCCACAGCCAGGTCGGCAGCACGCCGGGCATGAGCGCGTCGAGCGACTGCGCCGAGATCGCGGACTGGATGCCGAACCAGCCGATGAGGCTGATGCCGATCGCGAGCCCGACGAGCGCCGCGCCGATCTCGCCGAAGCCGGTCCAGCGGGCGAGGAGCGCCGTGTTCAGGCCCTCGCGCTGCCCGATGAACCCGACGATGCACATGATGACCTCGAGGATCACGGATCCGAGGAGGAACGCGAGCGCCGCCTCCCCGAAGCTCATCCCGTAGCCCAGGGTGGCGCCGAGGAGGAACTGCGACAGGGCGGAGACCTGGCCGAAGCGCTGCACGGCGATGCCGAACCAGGGCTTTCGTGCTTCGGGTGTCACGCGGGAGAGGGCGAAGTCGTCGTGCGGCGCGATGCGGGCCATGGTGGTTTCCTTCGGGCGGAAGAGGATGGTGCCGCTCACGCTAGTGACGTGCCGCGCGCCCCACCATGTGCGATCTGCACTGATGTCGTCTGCTGATCGACAGGTCGCACATCCACCGTCCCGCTCGCGGTGTGCGGGGGCCGCGGATCGTGGTCATCGCTCCCGCCGGGTACACGGGATCTCGACACCCGATTCGAGCGATGTGGAGGCTCGTGCAGACTGTCTGTGATCACAGACAGGACGTCGTCCTGCGCCCTGTTCGGGCGGCAGGCGAGGGTGTGGAATCGTCTCATGCCCCACACTTCCCCTGTCACCGTCGGTGCGGCGCCGCTGCGCCCCGAGGATGTCGTCGCCGTCGCCCGCCACCACGCCCCGATCGTCATCGATGCGGGCGCCCTCGACCGCGTCGCCGCCGCGCGCGGCGTGATCGACGGCATGGCCGCCGACCCGAACCCGCACTACGGCGTCTCCACCGGCTTCGGGGCGCTGGCCACCACCTTCATCGCGCCCGAGCGCCGCCGCCAGCTGCAGCAGAGCCTCATCCGCTCGCACGCCGCCGGCACCGGACCCGAGGTCGAGACCGAGGTCATCCGCGCCCTCCAGCTGCTGCGCCTGCAGACCCTCGCCTCCGGCCACACCGGCGTCCGCCCGCAGGTCGTCGAGACCTACGCCGCGATGCTCAACGCGGGCATCACCCCGATCGTGCGCGAGTACGGCTCCCTCGGCTGCTCGGGCGACCTCGCCCCGCTCGCGCACATCGCGCTCGCCTCGATGGGCGAGGGCGACGTCCGCGACGCCTCCGGTGAGAAGGTGCCGGCCGCCGACGCGCTGGCCGCGGCCGGCATCGCCCCGCTGCAGCTCGTCGAGAAGGAGGGCCTCGCCCTCATCAACGGCACCGACGGCATGCTCGGCATGCTCGTCCTCGCCCTCCACGACCTCGAGGACCTCTTCCTCACGGCCGACATCTCGGCGGCCATGTCGATCGAGTCGCAGCTCGGCACCGACGCGGTCTTCGCGGCCGACCTCATGGCACTGCGCCCGCAGCTCGGCCAGGCCGTGTCCGCGGCGCACCTGCGCGCGTTCCTCGGATCCTCGCCGATGGTGCACAGCCACAAGGGCCCGGAGGACGGGCGCGTGCAGGACGCCTACTCGCTGCGCTGCTCGCCGCAGGTGCACGGCGCCGCCCGCGACACCGCGTCCTACGCCGCCACCATCGCGGAGCGCGAGCTCGCCAGCGTCGTCGACAACCCCGTCGTCACCAGCGACGGACGGATCGAGTCCAACGGCAACTTCCACGGCGCGCCCGTCGCCGCCGTGCTCGACTTCCTCGCGATCTCGGTCGCCGACGTCGCCTCGGTCGCGGAGCGCCGCACCGACCGCGCTCTGGACCCGGCCCGCAGCCACGGCCTGCCGCCGTTCCTCGCCGACGAGGTCGGCGTCGACTCCGGTCTGATGATCGCTCAGTACGCCGCGGCCGGCATCGTCTCCGAGCTCAAGCGCCTCGCCGTGCCGGCCTCGGTCGACTCGATCCCGTCCTCCGCGATGCAGGAGGACCACGTCTCGATGGGCTGGGCCGCGGCCCGCAAGCTCCGCCGCGCGATCGACGGCCTCGGCCGCGTCCTCGCGATCGAGATCCTCACCGGCGCCCGCGCGCTCGACCTGCGCGCGCCCCTCGAGGCCGGACCCGCCACCGGTGCGGTCCGCGACCTCGTCCGCACTGTGGCCGGCGGCCCCGGCCCCGACCGATTCCTCAGCCCTGACATGGAGGCCGTCGCTGCGCTCGTGCAGTCCGGCCAGATCGCTGCGATTGCGAAGGAGCACGCGAATGACTGACACCACCACCACCACGGCGGGCCCGACCCTGTCGGACCCGACCCGCTCCATCCGCGCCACCCGCGGCAACGAGCGCACCGCGAAGAGCTGGGGCGCCGAGGCCGCGAAGCGGATGCTCATGAACAACCTCGACCCCGAGGTCGCCGAGCACCCCGAGGACCTCGTGGTCTACGGCGGCACCGGCCGCGCCGCGCGCAGCTGGGAGGCGTACGACGCGATCGTGCGCACGCTCGACGAGCTCGAGCCCGACGAGACCCTGCTCGTGCAGTCCGGCAAGCCGGTCGGCGTGTTCCGCACGCACGAGTGGGCGCCGCGCGTGCTCATCGCCAACTCCAACCTCGTCGGCGACTGGGCCACCTGGCCCGAGTTCCGCAAGCTCGAGGCCGAGGGCCTGATGATGTACGGCCAGATGACGGCCGGATCCTGGATCTACATCGGATCCCAGGGCATCCTGCAGGGCACCTACGAGACGTTCGCGGCCGTGGCCCGCTCGCTCGGCAAGGACTCCCTCAAGGGCACCCTCTCGCTCACCGGCGGCGCCGGCGGCATGGGCGGTGCGCAGCCGCTCGCCGTCACCCTGAACGACGGCGCCTGCCTGATCGTCGACGTCGACGAGTCGCGTCTCGCGCGCCGTGTCGACCACGGCTACCTCGACGTCTACTACACCGACCTCGACGAGGCGATCGCCCGTGCGGTCGCCGCAAAGGAGGCGGGCGAGGCCCTCTCCGTCGGCATCGTCGGCAACGCGGCGGAGATCTTCCCCGAGCTGTTCCGCCGGGGCGTGCCGATCGACATCGTGACCGACCAGACCAGCGCGCACGACCCGCTCGCGTACCTGCCGATCGGCATCTCGGTCGAGGACTGGAAGGCCGAGGCCGAGCGCGACCCCGAGGAGTTCACCCGCCGTTCGCGCGAGGCCATGGCCGCGCACGTCCGCGCCATGGTCGCGTTCCAGGACGCGGGCGCCGCGGTGTTCGACTACGGCAACTCGATCCGCGCCGAAGCGGTGCTCGGCGGCTTCGACCGCGCGTTCGAGTTCCCCGGCTTCGTTCCGGCGTATATCCGCCCGCAGTTCGAAGAGGGCCGCGGCCCGTTCCGCTGGGCGGCGCTCTCGGGCGACCCGGAGGACATCTACAAGACCGACCGCGCCATCGCGGAGCTCTTCCCGGAGGACGCGGCGCTGCACCGCTGGCTGGAGAAGGCCGGCGAGAAGGTGCACTTCGAGGGTCTGCCGGCCCGCATCTGCTGGCTGGGCTACAAGGAGCGCCACCTGGCGGGCCTGAAGTTCAACGAGATGGTCGCCTCGGGCGAGCTGTCCGCGCCGATCGTCATCGGCCGCGACCACCTCGACTCCGGCTCGGTCGCCAGCCCGTACCGCGAGACCGAGGCCATGAAGGACGGATCCGACGCGATCGCCGACTGGCCGCTCCTCAACGCCCTGCTGAACACGGCGTCGGGGGCGAGCTGGGTGTCGCTGCACCACGGCGGCGGCGTCGGCATCGGCCGCTCCATCCACGCGGGTCAGGTGACCGTCGCGGACGGATCCGCCCTGGCCGCCGAGAAGCTCGAGCGCGTGCTCACCAACGACCCGGGCACCGGCGTCATGCGGCACGTCGACGCGGGCTACGACCACGCGAAGGACATCGCGCGCGAGCGAGGCCTCAAGGTCCCGATGGGACTCTGAGCCGAGCTCGGACACAGACGGCGTCCCGCTCTGCGCACCTCGTCGGGGGATGGGGGAGCGCAGGGCGGGACGCGACCATTTCTGGAAAGGCGGCGGGACATGCGGATCCTCATCACGAACATCGGCGAGCTGACGACGAACGACCCGGCCCCCGCGGTCGGAGAGCCCGATCGATCGGTCGGAGCTACCGGAGACCGCTGCGGCACGCGGCACGATGCCGCCGTGCTCATCGAGGGCGACCGGATCGCGTGGGTCGGAGCGGCGGCGGACGCCGACGGGGTCGTTGAGCGAGCGAAGCGAGACGAGACGTCGCACGCCGACGAGCTCACCGTCGTCGACGCGGCGGGGCGCGCGGTGATCCCGGGCTTCGTGGACAGCCACAGCCACCTCGTCTTCGGCGGCGATCGGGCCGCGGAGTTCGAGGCCCGCATGCAGGGCCAGAAGTATGCCGCCGGCGGCATCCGTTCGACGGTGGCCGCCACCCGGGCGGCGAGCGACGACGAGCTGCGGGCGCGCCTGCGCGGCTTCCTCGACGAGATGCTCGCCCAGGGCACCACGACGGTCGAGATCAAGAGCGGCTACGGACTCGACGTCGCGACCGAGGAGCGCCTGGTGCGCCTCGCCGCCGAGGTCACCCCCGAGGTCACCTTCCTCGGCGCGCACGTCGTGCCCGCCGAGTACGCCGATCGCGGCGACGACTACGTCGACCTCGTCACGGGGGAGATGCTCGACGCCTGCGCTCCGCATGCGAAGTGGATCGACGTGTTCTGCGAGACGGGTGCGTTCACCGTGCCCCAGTCGCGGCGCGTGCTCGAGGCCGGCATCGCGCGCGGCCTGCAGCCGCGCGTGCACGCGAGCCAGCTCGGCCCCGGCGAGGGCGTGCAGTTGGCGGTCGACCTCGGCGCCGCCTCGATCGACCACGGCACTTACCTCACCGACGACGATGTGACGGCGCTCGCCGGATCCGACACCGTCCTCACGCTCCTGCCCGGCGTGGAGTTCTCCACCCGCCAGCCCTATCCCGACGCCCGCCGGCTCATCGACGCCGGCGTGACCGTGGCGATCGCCTGCGACACGAACCCCGGATCGAGCTTCACCTCGTCGATGCCCTTCTGCATCGCCGTCGCGGTGCGCGACATGCGGATGACCGTCGCCGAGGCGATCCACGCGGCGACGGCCGGGGGAGCGGCGGCCCTGCGCCGCACCGACATCGGCCGCATCGCTCCGGGGATGCGCGCCGACCTCGTGCTGCTGAAGAGCCCCAGCCGCGTGCACCTGGCCTACCGTCCCGGCGTGCCGCTCGTCGACGCCGTCTGGAAGGACGGCGTGCGCGCGGTCTGAGGCGGGTTCGCCCGCCCGCGCGCGCTGCGGGCGACGTCACGATCAGCACAGGTTGTGACGATCGGCAGAGGATCTGGTCTGAATCCTGTGCCGATCGTCGCACCGTGTGCTGATCGTGACGGCCCGAGCCTGGCGGACCACCCGTTCGGCGAGGGCGGGACTCAGCCCAGCGCTTCCGCGCAGACCACGGCCGCGGCGGCCGACCACGCCTGCGGGCGGCACGAGGCGGGGTACGGCACGGGTGCGACGCCCGGGGTGCGGGTGTCGCCGGCGTGCAGCTCCGGCATCCGGTAGTCGAAGCCCTCGGCGGCGTCCACGAGCTGGCCCGCGACGGCGGAGGCCTCGTCGCGGAGCCCCGCGCGGAGCATGCCGTGCACGGCCACCGCGGTGTCGTGCGCCCAGACGCTGCCGCCGTGATAGCTGAGCGGCCAGAAACCGGTGGCCCCGGAGGACATCGTGCGGATCCCGAAGCCGCTCGACATCGAGTCGCCGAGCAGCAGCGCCGCGCAGGCGCGCTCCTCGTCCGGATCCAGTAGGCCGGTGCCGATCAGGTGACCGATGTTGCTCGTGAGGGTGTCGACCGCCGCGCCGTGCGCGTCCAGCGCGATCGCCGGGTAGCGCCCCTCGGGCGTGGTCACCCAGTAGGCCGCGCGGAAGCGGGCGCGCAGATCGGCGGCCCAGGCGCGCAGCCCCTCAGCGCCGTCCTCGCCCAGGGCATCGAGGAGGTCCGCGCTGCGCACGGCGGCCTCGTAGGCGTAGGCCTGCACCTCGCTGAGCGCGATCGGGCCCTCCGCCAGCCGGCCGCTGCGCCACTGGATCGAGTCGCCGGAGTCCTTCCAGCCCTGGTTGGCGAGTCCGTGCCCGGTCTCGTCGACGTAGTCGATGAAGCCGGATCCGCTCGCGTCGCCGTGCTCGGTCATCCAGCCCAGCGCCGCCCGCAGGCTCGGCAGGAGCTCCCGTACCTCGGCCTCGGGCATGCCCGCGTCGCGGGCGTCGGCGAGCAGGCAGACCCAGAGCGGGGTCGCGTCCACCGTGCCGTAGTACAGCGGGGGGAGGTGCACGCCCTCGTTCGGCAGCGACAGCGCGCCGCTGCGCAGCTCGTGCGGGATCTTGCCCGGAGCCTCGGCGGTGGCCGGATCCTTCTTCGTGCCCTGCAGGCGCGCGAGCACCCGCAGGGTCGAGGCGGCGATCGCCGGGTCCTGGCGCAGCGCCAGGCGCGCGGCCCAGATCGAGTCGCGGCCGAACAGGGTGAAGAACCAGGGTGCCCCGGCAGCGTAGAACGCGTCGTCCGGGTGCGCGGGAAGCGCGAGGCGCAGGGCGGCGAGGTCGCCGGCGGCGCGGTCGAGCCAGTGGCGCAGGCGCGGGTCACCGGTGGCGGGCACGGCCGCGTGCGCGGCGCCCGAGGGAGCCGTCACGACCAGCGTCGCATCCTCGAGGGCGAGCGCGAACGAGAACTCCGCCGTCGAGCGCGGCTCCAGCACAGTCGCCCAGCGGACCGCGAGGGTCGCCCCTTCGACCGCGATCGCCGCTCCGGGAGCCGTCAGCGCGAACGACGCCGGCCCCGAGGACGCGCGCTCGCCGTCCCAGGCCCAGGCTCCGGGGTCGGGGAGTCCGGCCTTGACGCGCTGCAGCGGCTCGAAGTCGGGCGCGAGCGTCACGGTCAGAGCGATGGGGACGGGCACCTCGCGGTGCGAGGAGACCCGGATCCGCTCCTCGACCCGGCCGGCGCCCACGGTCCGCGTCCGGTCCAGCCGCACCTTTGGGTCGGGCCGGTCGTCGTCGACGCCGCGCAGCACCGCCGCGAACACCGCCTGCTGCGGGGTCGGGGCGGAGCACGCGATCGTCTCGATCTCGGTGTCCTCGATGGCGACGCTCAGCGCGCGCACGTGACGCAGGTCGCCGTGGTAGACCCCGTGGATCGGCGCGGATCCCATGTCTCCGGTCTGATCCGACCACACCTGGGTCGGCGCCTGGAGGACGATGACGGCGTCGTTCAGGAGGGGCTGCAGCGGGGTGTCGGTCATGGGGCTCCTTCGTGAGGGGCGGTGCGCGGGCGGGGTGCCCGCCGGGCGGGGGAGAGGACGGGGATCAGGACAGAGGGCGGGAGGGGAGGATCCGGGCGGGCAGGCGCTCCTCGGCGCCACCGGCGGAGACGGCCCAGGCATGCGCGTCCGGTCGCTCCGTCACGACCTCGGCGAGTTCCGTGCCGCGGTAGAGCAGGCCGACGCCCTCCTCGACGCCGTATCCGGGCGGGATCCGGCCCTCCGCGATGGCGTCGCGGAAGGCCGGCCGCCGGGCGGGCTGCGAGTCGTGGTGCGGGCTGAAGGATCCGGGAAGGAAGCGGAGGCCGTCGGCCACCGCCGTCGCCTGCGGGCCGAACGAGGTCGTGGTCCCGCCGCTGTGCCAGCACAGCCCGCCGGCAGATCCGCCCGCGAGGACGACGCCGGCCTCCCAGGCCCGCCGCAGCAGGTCGTCCAGGCCGTGCGCCCGCCACACGGCGAGCAGGTTCACCACGCTGCCTCCGCTCACCCAGATCACATCGCGGCTCAGCACGTGCTCCGCGAGGCGCTCGTGGTTCGGATGCGGGAACAGCCGGATGTGGCTGCCCTCGACTCCGGACGCGCGGGCGGCCTCGAGCTCCGCGCCCTCGGCGGACCGTGGATCGCCGCCTGCGGTGTTCACGTGGGCGACGCGGGGAGCGCGCCCGGTCACGCCGGCGAGCTCGATCGCGAGGTGCAGCAGGGGCCCGTAGGCGGCGTCGTGCCAGCCGCCGTCGACCATCCCTCCGCAGGTGGCGAGGATCGTCGGCGCGTCGGCCGTCATTCCTTCACCGCCCCGTCGCTCGAGTTCATGATGCGCTTCTGGAACAGGAAGAACATCACCGCCACCGGGATCGTCATGATGATGGCCGCGGCGAGCTTGAGCGGGTACTGACGGCCCTGGCTGAGCTGTCCGTTCGCGAGCTGCGCCACGCCCTTCGTGAGCGTGGTCAGCTCGGGCGACTGGGTGGAGACGATGAAGTGCGCCAGCTCGTTCCAGGATCCCTGGAACGACAGGATCACGATCGTGATGAGGGCGGGGCGCGCCATCGGCAACACGACCGACCAGAACACCCGGAAGGTGCCGGCGCCGTCGATCCGCGCCTGCTCCTCGACGGAGACGGGGATCGACTCGAAGAAGTTCTTCATGATGAACACCCCGGCGGCATCGACGAGGAGCGGCAGGATCATGCCCGCGTACGAGTCGTACATGCCGAGGGTGTTGATCACCAGGAACTTCGGGATCAGCAGCACCACGGCCGGAACGCTCATGACGGCGATGAGCCCGGCGAACACCACGGTGCGCCCGCGGAAGCGGAGGCGCGCCAGCGCGTAGCCCGCGAGCGAGTTGAAGAACACCCGGCCCGCGGTGACCACGATCGTCACGACCACGGAGTTCTTGAACCAGGTGGGGAAGTCGCTGCGCAGGAACAGCTGCGTGTACGCCTCGGTGGTGAACGTCTGCGGCACCAGCGCGAGCGGGTTCGCCGCCGCATCCGGATCCGTCTTGAAGCTCGTGGCGACCTGGATGAGGAACGGGTAGATGTAGACCAGGGCGAGGGCGATCAGCAGCGCGTACAGCAGCGAGGTGGACGCGATCCGCACGGTGCCGCGCCGCGTGCGGCGGGGGACCGGGGAGGCGGGGGCGGTCATCGCGGAGCTCCTTCGCTCGTCGCAGGAGTCCGGTCGGCGGCCACCGCACGGGCGGCGCGCTCGGCGGCCTCCAGATACAGGCGGTTGCGGCGGCGCGAGACGGGGCGCTCGCGCAGCACCCAGCGCTGGATCAGCGTGAAGGCGATGATGATCACGAACAGGATGAACGCGATCGCGGCGCCCTGTCCCCACTCCTGGTTGAGGAACGACGACTGGTACGACTGATACGCCGGGGTGATGGTGGTCTTGGCGGGCTGGCCGCGGGTGCCGGTGTAGATCTGGTCGAAGATCTGCCAGCAGCCGATGAGGCCGAGCGTGAGCACCGTGAACAGGGTCGGTCGCAGCTGCGGCAGGGTGATCCGCCAGAAGCGCTGCCAGCCGTTCGCGCCGTCCATCATCGCGGCCTCCTGCACCTCGCCGGAGATGTTCTGCAGCGCGGCGAGGAAGAGCAGCATGAAGGTTCCGCTCGTCGTGAAGATCGCCATGATGATGTAGACGCACATCGCGACGCTGGGACCGCCGATCCAGTCCCAGAACGAGACGCCGAGGAAGCTGTTCTGCATGAGCGCCGCGGGTCCGCCGGCGGCGCCGAAGTGCAGGATCCCGGACGGGTCGTTGAGCCAGTTCGGCCCGTTGATGCCGAGCCAGCCGAGCGCCGCGTTCACCGCGCCGGTCGTGGAGAACAGGAACAGGAACAGGACTGTGATCGCGACGGAGCTGGTCACCGAGGGGAAGTAGAAGGCGGTGCGGAAGAACCCGCGTCCCTTGAGGATCTGCCGGTTCACGAGCACCGCGAGGAACAGGCTCAGCGCGGTCTGGCAGGGGACCACGAGGATCACGTACCACGCGTTGTTCTTGAGGCTCATGCCGAAGTCGGCCTCGGCGAGTCCGCCGCCGAGCAGCAGGGCGGCGTAGTTCTTCAGGCCGACGAACGAGACGCCGCCGGAGAAGGGCGAGCCCCGGCCGCCCCAGTCGCTCACGCTCACCCAGAGCGCCATGAGGACGGGGACGACCAGGAACAGGCCGAGCAGGATCAGCATCGGGGCGGTGAAGAGCCACCCCGATGCGGTCTCACCGCGCCGCAGGCCCTGATGGGCCGCGGAACGGGGAGACCGCACGGTGGAGGAGGCCATGATTACTTGGTCAGGGCTTCCAGGTTCTTCTGCGCGGCATCGAGGATCGCCTTCGGGTCGCCGGTCGCGAGCGAGCCGAGCTTGCCGTTGAAGTCGGTCACGACGTCGCTCGCGCCCTTGAGGGTCGGCACGCCCTGGGCGTACTCGGCGCCGTTGAGGAACGGCACGAGAGCGGCGTTGTCCTTCTTCCACTGGTCCGCGGCCGACTTGATGGACGGCATCGGGCCGAACGCCTTCGAGAACGCCAGCTGGCTGTCGGCGCTGGTGAGGTGCTCGACGAGGTCGAGGGCGGCCTTCTGATTCTTGCTGTCGGCGGCGATGCCCCAGCAGTTGGTGAACTGCAGCGTGCCCTTCTTGCCCTCGGGGCCGGCGGGCAGCTCCACCGCCTTGTACTTCACGGTCGGGTAGTCGTTGGTCATGGCGCCGGTGATCCAGTTGCCCTCGACGACCATCGCCGCCTTCTGGGTGCCGAAGGCCTCGCCGCCCCAGCCGGATCCGAGATCGGCCGCGAACTTCATCGAGCCGTCGTTCAGCAGCCCCTTGAGGTAGTCGAGCGCCTTGACGTTGCCCTCGGCGTCGGCCGTGGCCTTGGTCGAGTCGGCGTTCATCAGGCCGCCGCCGGCGGCGACCATGAAGGCGCCGACGCGGGCGTACTCGCCGCTCATGGACAGGCCCACGTGGCCGTCCGCGGTGAGCTTCTTCGAGACGGTGGCGAGCTCGTCCCAGGTCTTCGGGATGTCGGCATCGGTGAGCCCGGCCTTCGCCCACAGATCGGTGTTGATCACCAGCTGCAGCGTGGAGAAGTCCTTCGGGGCGCAGTACAGCTTGCCGTCGTAGGTGAACGAGGTGAGCAGGCTCGGGTAGAAGTCGTCCTTGTTCTTGAGCTGGTCGCCGTACGCGAGGAGCGACCCGTTCGAGGCGTAGCCGGCCAGGGCGTCGGTGGACTGGTAGAACACGTCGGCGGGGGAGCCGGAGGCGAAGCCCTGCGAGAGCTGCTGGTTCAGGTCGCTCGCCGCGGTCACCGTCGCCTTGACGCCCGACGTCTTCGACCAGGCGGCCACGGCCTCGTTGACCGCCTTGGTCTCCGCGTCGCCGGATGAGCCGATAAGGATGTTCAGCGGCTTGTCGGACGAGGTGAGCGTCGAGGATCCGGTGCTGCCGGCGTCGCCGCCGGAGAACCCCGAACCGCAGCCGGTGAGTGCGATCGCGCCGGCGAGGACGAGGGCTCCGGCCCCGATCGCGGCGCGCATGCTGTGCCGTGTCATGTCTCTTCTCCCTTGATGAGCATCCGTGATGATGTGTGCTTCTCGGTGGCGACGGGACGCCGTCGCAAGAATTTGAACGATCAAACTCCGTGTCGAATACGCTAGGCGGCAGGAGCCCGGGGTGTCAAGGTGGGAAGGTGGTCCCGGATCCCGAGCCGGATCCGGAAGGGGAGAGACATGGTCAGGACGCCGACCGTCGAGGACGTGGCGCAGCGCGCCGGTGTGTCGCGGCAGACCGTGTCGAACGTGCTGAACACCCCGGCGATCGTGAAGCCGGCCACCCGAGAGCGCGTGCAGCAGGCGATCGTCGAGCTGGGCTACCGGCGGCACGCCGCCGCCCGTCAGCTGCGCACCCGCCGCAGCTCCACGATCGGCATCCACCTGGATCCCTATGTCGGCGGGGTCTCCGGGGTCGTGCTGGACCGCTTCGTGCACGCCCTCACCGAGCGCGCGAGCGAGCGCGGCATGCGCATGCTCGTCTACGCCGCCCGCACGGCCGACGACGAGATCGCCCGGCTCGCGGAGCTCTGGGAGGGGTCGGAGATCGACGCGGCCATCATCACCGGCACGTTCCACGGCGACCCGCGCACCCGGTGGCTGGGCGACGCGCAGCTGCCCTTCGTCGCCTTCGGGCGCCCCTGGGGCGAGGACGACCTGGCCGCCCCCGAGCACCTCTGGGTCGACGTCGACGGGGCCGCCGGCACCCGGGCCGCCACCGAGCACGCGCTCGGCTTCGGCTCCCGCGTCGCGTTCCTCGGCTGGCCGACGGGATCGGGCACCGGAGACGATCGCGAACGCGGCTGGCGGGAGGCGATGGCCGCGGCCGGCGCGACGGGTCCGCGGTGGACGACCCAGGAGGACGTCGCGCGGGCGCGGGCCGTCGTCGCAGGCGCGGAGGTGGACGTGGACGCGGTGGTGTGCGCGAGCGACTCCCTCGCGATCGGCGCCCTCCTCGCGCAGACGGAGGGATCCGCACGGGTGCCCGTGATCGGGTTCGACAACACGCCGACCGCGGAGGCGCTCGGCTTCTCGAGCGTGGAGCAGCGCCCCGAGGACGTCGCGGCGGCGACCCTGGAGCTGCTCATGGGGCCGACCGGCGAGACGGTCACCCCGCGGGACGTGCGGGCCGGCACGGCGCACGCGCTCATCGAGCCCCGCCTGGTGGTGCGCTAGCCGAAGCGGCGGCGATGGTACGGCGGCGGTGCCGGGCTGGTGCCGGGCTGGTGCCGGGCTGGTGCCGGGCGGGGGCCGGCGGGGGCCGGCGCTCGTGTCGTCTGCGGCCCGGCCGGGCGAGCCGTCCCGCGTCTCGTCGCGTGAGGAGCGGATCCGGATCCGCCCGCCCGCGTCCGCCGGATCGGGCATAGCGTGGAGGCATGGCACGGATCCTGATCTTCGGCGGCCACGGCAAGGTGGCCCTGCTCCTCGAACCCCTCCTCACGGCGCGCGGCGACCAGGTGACGGCGGTGATCCGCGACGCCGGTCAGAGCGACGACGTGCGCGCGACCGGCGCGGACCCGGTCGTCTTCGACGTCGAATCGGCGTCGCGGGAGGCGATGGCCGCACTGATCGCCGGGCACGACGCGGTCGTGTGGTCGGCCGGCGCCGGCGGCGGATCGGCGGAACGCACGCGTGCCGTCGACCTCGATGCCGCGGTCCGGTCGATGGCGGCGGCGGCCGACGCGGGCGTCGCGCGGTACGTGATGGTGTCGTACTTCGGATCCTCGCTCGAGCACGGGATCCCCGCGACCGACTCCTTCTTCGCCTATGCCGAGGCGAAGGCGCAGGCCGATGAGGCACTGCGGGCATCCGGCCTGGACTGGACGGTGCTCGCCCCCAGTCGGCTGACCCTGGACGAGGCGACGGGACAGATCGACGCCACGGCGGAGACCTCGGGCAGCGTGTCCCGCGCCGACGTCGCGCAGGTCATCGCACAGACGCTCCTCGAGCCGGCGACCATCGGGCGCACGATCCGGTTCAACGCCGGAGAGGTGCCCGTCGACGAGGCTCTGCGCGCCGGTTGAGCATCGAGCATCGGTCGACCTGCGGCTGAGCCTGCGGGCGGCTGTCGAGCCGCCGAGCCGACCTCTGCAGGCGGTCAGCGGCGGTCGAGCGCCGCCAGTGCGATCCGGTCCAGAACCCATACGGCGAAGAGGGAGACCCCGGCGAGGCCGAGTCCACTCGCCCACAGCGCCGCTCCGACCGCGCCGAAGAGCACGGTCTCCAGGAGCACGCGTCCCGCGGGGCGGATGTCGAAGCGCGCCTGGGGCGAGAGCAGGAGCCCCCAGATCACCGCCGGCACCGCGACCGCGACGACGGCGCCGATCCACCCCGGCCAGCCCGGCAGGAGCCGTACCGCAGCGGTCGCCGCGCCGGCCAGCAGCGCGAGCTCGATCACGAACCGCAGCCCCAGCGCGACGCGCACGGCGGGGCCGCCCTCGAGGAACGGATCGCGCGCGGGCCGGTCGCTCATCGGCGGGTCAGGCCCGGCCGGCGAGCGCTGCGAGCAGCTCCAGCACGCAGAGTGCGGCGAGGCGGACGGTGCGCGCATCCTCGTCGTCGGCGGTGGCGTCCACCTCGGCGATGTCGGCGCTGACGACGCGGGGGTCGCCGGCGATGCCGCGCACCAGCGCGCGCAGCTCCCAGGCGGCGAACCCGCCCGGCACACTGGCCGGGCACCCCGGCGTCGCGGCGCGGTCGCAGGCGTCCACATCGATGTCGAGGTGCACGCGGGAGGCGTCTCCGGCGCCGGCGATCTCGACGGCCTCGGCCACGACGTCGTCGATGCCGCGGCGGCGCACCTCGTCCAGGGTGATGACACGGATGCCCCAGTCGGCGGCGCGCTGGGCGTAGGCCGCGGAGTTCGCGAAGTCCGCGATGCCGATCTGCACGATCCGGTGCGGATCGATCGCGGATCCCTCGGGGGCGTCCTCGACGAGGCGGCGCACCGGCGAACCGTTCGAGACGCCGTCGCGCAGATCGAAGTGCGCGTCGATCGTGATGAGACCCGTGGATCCGGATCCGAGGGCGACGGGGTAGGTGAGGGAGTTGTCGCCGCCGAGGGCGATCACCAGCCGGGAGGCCGCGGCGAGCTGGGATACGCGGGCGATCGTGCGCGCGACACCCTCGTCGCCGTCGGGCTCGTGCACGTCGCCGGCGTCGGAGATCTGCAGCGCGGCGTTCAGATCCACGATGGGCGGGCCCATCAGGGTCGGGCTGTAGCGGCGGAGCGCTTCGCGGATCGCGGCCGGCGTCGCATGCGCGCCCGTGGGGGAGAGCGACGTGCGCCAGGTCGGAACTCCGAGCACGACCGCGTCGGCGGGGGTGCCGAACGCGGGCCAGTCGCCCCCGCGGGGCCAGAGGGGATCGTGCGACAGTGCCATGGGAGTCCCTTCTCGGAGGCGCGGACCGCATCCGATAGACAGCGTGCCACGGCGCCGGCCCTCGGCGGTGGCGTGCGGCCGAGCGCTGTCTGGCCCACGAGACACCCGGCTTCGTGCGGCGTGTGGTGCGGAGCCCACGCCAGCCCTCGCCCTGGCCCGGCCCCTGGCCTTGGGGTCGGCCCTACCCTGGCCTGGTGCCCGGCTTTGGGGTCGGCCCCTCCGCCACGCCAGGCTCCTGGCGCCGACCCTAACCTGGCCTGGTGCCCGGCTTTGGGGTCGGCCCCTCTACGCCGGTCCTGGACCGTCCGTCACGATCGCACAGGATGTCACGATCGGCACAGGCCGTCACGATCAGCACACGACACCCCCGGACTCCTGTGCTGATCGTGACAGGGTGTGCCGATCGTCACAGACCACGGAGCGCGGCGAGGATCGCGGCCTGCACCGAAGGCCAGTCGTGCACGACCTGTGCGTAGTCGAACCGGAGGGTGCGGTATCCGAGACGCGCGGCGGCCGCGTCGCGCACGAGATCCGGGTGCCGCTTCACCGGTCCGTCGTGGTTCTCCTTGCCGTCCACTTCGATGATGAGCCGGCCGACCATGAAGTCGACTCTGCCGACCTCGTCGATCTGCACCTGGCAGGCGAGGCGCAGACCGATCGCATGCAGCCTCAGCCGCAGCAGCGATTCGAGTCCGCTGTCGGCATCGGGTCGCGCCAGTTCCGTGAGCCAGCGTGCCGAGGCCGGCAACGCATCGCGGATCCGCCTCCGCGCCGTCGCAGGCAGAAGCCGCTTCCGCCAGGCGGATTCGAACGCGGCGAAGAACGCCTCGTCTCCGGCGCGGCGGCGCAGGTGCAGCAGGGCGGTTTCGAGGTCGGTCCGGCCGAGCGGTGGCGAGCCGCGGTAGTAGTGCGGAACGCAGGCGCAGTCCGGGTGCGTGCGGCCATGCCGCCCCGCACCCAGCCAGACGTGCGGTCCGGCGACCTCGGGCAGCACCCAGATCCCTCGCTCCGTCAGCACGCTCGCGCAGGTGAGCGCGCCACCGTGCGCGACCGCGGCACGGACATCGGGAGCGATCGGACCGACGGCGAACACGCCGTCCCTCAGGCGGTCGACCGTTCCGGCGCGCACGGCTCGGGAGAGCGTCGTGCGCGTGAAGCCGAGGCGCTGCAGTTCCGGACCAGGGGCGATGCCGCCCCGGCGGCGGATCGTATCGATCAGAGAGAGCATGCTACGAGGGTGACGAACTCCGTCGTCCCCGGGGCGGCGATCACAGGATCTGTGCACAACCCTCGATGAGCGTCGGCTGTGGAGGACGATCGGCGGGCACCTCGACTGACACGATCAGCACACGATGCGACGATCGGCACACGAAATGGCCGGATCCGTGTGCTGATCGTGACAGGGTGTGCTGATCGTGACGGCTTGGCGGGATCCACGCCCCCGCTCGCACCCCGCACGCCCACGCCGCGGCCCGCCCGTCCCACGCCGCGGCCCGCCCGTCCCACGCCGCGGCCCCCGCGCCCCGCACGCCCCGAACGCCGGCCCCGCTACACCGGGATGACCGCGTGCGCGACGGCGAAGATCGCGAGTCCGGCGAGCGCTCCGACGACCGTGCCGTTCAGCCGGATGTACTGCAGGTCGCGGCCGACCATGAGCTCGATCTTCTCCGTGGTCTCGGCGGGATCCCACCGCTCCACGGTGTCGGTGATGATCGAGGCGATGTCGTGCCGGTAGCGGTCGACGAGGAACACCGCGGCGTCGGTGACCCAGCCGTCCACCCGTCGCTGCAAGGGCTCCTCGGTGGCGAGGCGGCCCCCGAGCTCGGCGAGCGCCGCCGCAGCCCGACGGCGCAGGCCGCTCTCCGGATCCGCGAGTGCCGACAGCAGTCCGGTCTTCGCCGCGTTCCACGCCTCTGCCGCCAGCGCCCCGACGCGGGGGCTGTCGAACACGGCGGCCTTGGCGTTCTCCAGGCGCGCCCGGGTGCCGGCGTCGTGCTGCAGGTTGTCCGCGAGGCGGGCGAGGTAGCCGTCCAGCGCGAGCCGGGCCGGGTGGCGCGGATCCGCCTGCACGGCCCGCACGAACCGCACTGCTTCGTTGTAGGCGGCCTCGTCCACGAACCGGTGCGCGAGTCGCGGCACCCACCCCGGCAGCCGGCGCGAGAGCAGCCCCTGGAACGCCGCCGCGTTGCCGTCCAGCCAGGTCGCGATGCTGTCGACGGCGAGGTCGACCGCCCCGCGATGGGCGTCCGCCTCGACGATCCGCTGCAGCCAGGTGCCCGCCGGCGTGCCCCACTCCGGTTCCACGAGGTGCTCGCGCGCGAGCTCCGCGATCACGCTCTGCACGTCGTCGTCGCTCAGGGCGCGCAGGACCGCGGAGGCGATCGTGGATCCCTCGCTGGAGACCCGCTCGGCGTGGGCGGGATCTCCCAGCCAGGATCCGAGCCGCGCGGCGATCGAGGTCTCGGAGAGCTTCGTGCGCACGACCTCGGCGGAGAGGAAATTGGTCTCGACGAACTCGCCGAGCGTGCGTCCGATCTCGTCCTTGCGGTTGGGGATGATCGCGGTGTGCGGGATCGGCAGCCCGAGCGGACGGCGGAACAGCGCCGTCACGGCGAACCAGTCGGCGAGGGCGCCCACCATGCCGCCCTCCGCGGCGGCGCGCACGTACTCGAGCCACGGATAGCGGGCCTGCAGCCAGAACGCCAGCACGAAGGCGACGGCCATGATCCCGAGCGCGGCGAGGGCGACGGCCTTCATCCGGCGCAGGGCGCGCAGGCGCTCCTGATCGGCGGGGGACAGCAGTGCTTCACGGGCGCGCGCCATGGGGCCATCCTTCCATCCCGGGGGCCGGAGCGGCCGTAGCGCGCACGACGGGCCGAGTGCGCGATCGATGCAGACGGCGCCCGTGGCGCGCGAGGCCGGCGGGCATGCAGACGGGAGAGGGACGACGGCCGGCGAGTACGGCGACAGGAGACGGGAGAGAGGCGAAGGCCGGCGGGCGCGGCGACAGGAGACGGGAGGGGAAGAGGGATCCGTCCCCAAACGGATCCCTCTCGCAAGCGCCCCAGCGCGATCGGCTGCGGCGTCGGAGGTCCGACGCCCGCGTCCGGCGACCACCGCACGGCGCTCCCGGCGCACGGCGTCCCGCGCCGGCGACCCGGGAGGCGGCCGTTTCGTGCGGGTATCACGAACGGCCGGCGGATGTACGTGTCGTCGGCTCAAGGATCCCGCATTCCGACCCCGTGGGCGTGGTGGATCCGGCGTATTCCTGCGCCGGGGTCAGCGGATCCGGCGGCCGATACGGTGGAGGCGTGCTTCGTGAACAGCGCCTCGAGGTGGTCCTGAGGGCGGTCGTGACGGTGCGCCCGTCCGAGGACCCGGTCCTCCGGCGCGCCCTCGCCGACGCCGTCCCCGGCGATGAGGCGTTCGTCGCGGCGCTACGCGCCTTCGTCGATCTCTGCGCGGGCCAGGGCACGGACGGCGAGGCGGCCGCTGTGGCGCTGGACGCCGTGGATCCCTCCGACGTCGACGCCCTCGCCCTCGCCAGGGCGGTGGCGGGCTGGGCGCGGGCGGCGTGGCCCGCCGTGGCGCGCGTGCATCGTGATCCGCTGCAGGACGCCGCGGCGGATCCGCGACCGCTCGGCCGGCGGATGCGGCGCCCGCTGGAGCTGCTGCTGATCGAGGCGGCGCTGGGCTGCTCGCGCCTCGATCTGGCGGCGGAGTTCGCGGCCGAGTGCGACCCGGATGACCCCGTCGGCTTCGACGGGCCGGACGATCCGGTGCGCGCGCTGCTCCGCTGCATCCTGGCGCGCGTGCGACTTTTCGGCGGGGACGTCGTCGCGGCTGAGGCCTTCGCGCGCGCCGCCGAGGGGACGCCGGGTCTGCCGCCGCTGATGCACGCGTTCGCGGCGGCCTGCGTCGCGCTGGTCGACAGCAACGCCGATCAGCGCGCGGCGATGCGCGAGGCGCTGCGCGAGCTCGCGACGGTCGATGCACCGCCGACGCACCTGCTGGTCAGCGGCATCCATGTGATCGGCGCGTACGCCGCGAATGCGCAGAACGACGTGCGCACCGCGGCGCGTTTCGTGCTGCGCGCCGGCGTCGACGCCCGGCTCTCCAACCTCCGTGTCGTCGATCGCGCGCTCTGCGGGGAGATCCTCGTGCGCGCGGCGCTGGACGATCGGGATCTCGACGCGGCCCGGGCGTGGCACGAGGAGCTGTCGGTGCTCGTGGACCACCCGATCGCCGACACGGTGATGGATCGCATCGCGAGCCGCATCGCCCACGCCGAGGGCGACGATGCGCGGGCGGCCGCGCTCGCCGAGCGCAGCGTGGCGCGTGCGATCGACCGGCGCCGCGTCGTGGAGGCCACCGAGGGGGAGATCCTCGCCGCCCGTGCCCGCATCGCCGCGGGGGAGGTGGCGGAATCGGTGCGCCGGCTGACCGCGGTGGTCGAGGCGAGCGAGGGCGCCGGTCGCGACGTGGTGCGGGCGATGGCGGCTCGCGAGCTGCGGCGCACCGGACGTCGCCTGCCGCCGGATCGGCGTCGCGCCTGGAACGGGCTCAGCGACCGGGAGCGGGAGGTCGCGGTGCTGCTCGCGCGCGGCGACTCCAACGCGGACATCGCCGCGGCGCTGTTCATCTCGCCGCACACGGTGCGCGGTCATGTCTCGCGGATCCTGTTCGCCTTCGGAACGCCCACCCGCGCCGGCGTCGCGAGCGCGCTCGCCGGGACGGGGGATCCGGCCGGCGCAGCACCGCCGTCCGGCACGGCGGCGCTCACCCCGCGGCAGCGCCAGGTCGCGGAGCTCGTCGCCTCGGGCGCCTCCAACCGCGAGATCGCGACCCTGCTCGGGATCGGCGAGTTCACGGTCGAGAAGCACGTCGGGGCGATCCTGCAGCGCTGGGACATCGCCTCCCGGGCGGCGATCGGCGCCATTCTGCTCCGCGACGGTCCGCCGGACGGAACGGTAGCCTCGTCTTCGTGATCGAAGACATCAAGAAGCGCGCTCTGCACCGCACCAGCATTCTCGAGGGTCAGCTCCGCGGCGTCGCGAAGATGATCGAGAACGAGGACTACTGCATGGACATCATCACCCAGTCCCGTGCGATCCAGCGCTCCCTGGAATCGCTGAACCGGCTCCTCATCGAGAACCACCTGCGCACGCACGTCGCCCACATGTTCGACGAGGGCGGCGCCCAGCGCGAGCAGGCGATCGACGAGCTGTTGAAGGCGTTCGACTTCCAGGGGAAGTAGCTCGCCCGAAACACACTCGAAACACGCATTTTCGTTGGAGATGACCTCACCGACAACGAATATCGTCGCAAATATCTGAGATTCCTTCGTTTTCTTCTGTACCGACCTTGGATCCTGTGACAGACTCTCTGCAGCGAATTACTCGATGTGGAGGTTCCATGAGCAGTCCTGTGCCCGTACCTGCTCAGAGCACGACCGACGCGCCGACCGGCGGTGTCGAGATCTCTGGTGTCACCAAGTACTACGGCGATGCGACCGCCGTCGACCGGCTGTCGCTGTCCATCCGCCCCGGGGAGTTCCTCTCCCTGCTGGGCCCGTCGGGGTGCGGCAAGACCACGACGCTGCGCATGATCGCCGGCTTCGAGCATCCGGACGAGGGCGACATCCGCCTGAGCGGCCGCAGCGTCCTCGGCCTTCCCCCGCACAAGCGGGAGGTCAACACGGTCTTCCAGGCCTATGCGCTGTTCCCGCACATGACCGTCGCGGAGAACGTCGCCTACGGGCTGCAGCAGCGCAAGGTGCCCAAGGCCGAGCAGCGCGAGCGCGTGGCCGAGGCGCTCGACATGGTGCAGCTGCGCCGCTTCGCCGACCGCAAGCCCACCCAGCTCAGCGGCGGGCAGCAGCAGCGCATCGCGCTGTCCCGCGCCCTGATCAACCGCCCGTCCGTGCTGCTGCTGGACGAGCCGCTCGCGGCACTGGACCGCCAGCTCCGCGAGGAGATGCAGCTCGAGCTGAAGCTGCTGCAGTCGCGGCTCGGCACCACGTTCGTCTTCGTCACGCACGACCAGGCCGAGGCCCTGTCGATGAGCGACCGGATCGCGGTGATGCGCGCCGGCCGCATCGAGCAGCTGGCCGCCCCCGCCGACATCTACGCCGAGCCGGCGTCCGCCTATGTGGCGTCGTTCATCGGCCAGCAGAACTTCCTGCACGGCGCCGTCCTCGGCGGCGGAGACGCCGTCGACACCTTCGCCGGGGCTGTGCACGGCCGCTGGGGCGGGGAGCAGGGGCAGCCCGGATCCACCGCGGTCGCCGCGATCCGTCCCGAGTTCCTGCGGCTCGCGCCGGCCGGCACCGCCGACGGGCCTGGTATCGACGGCACGGTCCTCGGGGTCTCCCACCTCGGCGAGACCCTGCAGGTCGCGGTCGACGTGGGCCGCGAGCAGGCGTTCCTCGTGCGGATCCCGGCGCCCGGGGCGCCCTCGGTCGCCGTCGGCGATGCGGTGCGCTGCACCTGGAGTCCTGCCGACGTGCGCATCTTCGCCGGCGACGGCATCCCCGAGACCGCGACGCACGTGATCGCGCTCCCGAAGGAGGCCGCCTGATGGCGTACGGCGGGATCCTCGACCGCCCGCCGGTCCGGGTGCTCGCGAACACGGCCTCGGCGCGGAAGATCCGCACCGAGCTGACCCGGCGAGGGTTCCTCGCCACCGCGATCGCCGCCTCGGGCGCGGTGCTCTTCACGGCGTGCGCCCCCGGCAAGGCCTCCGCCGCCTCGAGCGCGCACGGCGGGCCGCTCGAGGACAAGCTCTCGATCTACACGTGGAGCGACTACGACGCCCCGGAGGTGCTCACCGCCTTCACGAAGAAGAAGGGGCCGAAGGTCGTCGTCGACGCCTTCAACTCCAACGAGGAGCTGATCGCCAAGCTCGTCGCGGCGCGCGGCACCTCGGGCTACGACATCGTCGTGCCGAGCGGTCTGTTCATCCTGCCGATGGCGGAGAACGGACTGCTGGAGAAGCTCAACCTCGATCTCATCCCGAACTTCGCGACGATGAACCCGAGCTTCATCCATCGTTCCTTCGACCCGAAGAACGAGTACTCGATCTGCAAGGCCTGGGGGACGACGGGCTTCGTCTACGACAGGACCGTGATCAAGCGCGAGCTCACGAGCTGGGCCGACTTCATCGACGCCGCGCAGAAGGAGGCCTCGGGCCGGACCGCGGTGCTGGACGATCCGGCGCCCCTGTGCGGCATCTACTTCTGGTCGCATGACATCGACTGGAACACCACCGAGAAGAAGCCCCTCGACGCCTGCGAGACGTTCATGACGAAGGAGCTCGCGCCGCACATCACCACGTTCGACTCGGCGCCCGGCGGGCAGATCATCCCGCAGGCCTCGGCCGCGCTCGTGCAGTCGTACAGCGGCGATGCGCGCACCGGGATCTCCCAGTCGAAGGACCCCGACCGCTGGCAGTGGGTGCTCGGCGGTCCGGCGACGGAGCTGTGGATGGACAACTGGGCGATCGCGAAGGGTGCTCCGCATCCCGAGGCGGCGCACGCCTTCATCGACTTCATCATCGCGCCGGATGTGCAGCTCGCCCAGGTCGACTACATCGGCTACGACACGGGCGTGCAGGGCACGCGGCAGAAGGCCGAGGAGGCCGGATTGGAGCGGCTCGACATGGTGTACTTCGACGACGCGCAGGTGCAGACGATGCACGAGCAGAAGTTCACGAGCGCCCAGGAGCGGATCGTGGCGATCTGGAACGCGACGAAGGCGGCCGCCGGTGCATAAGCTCAGGATCCGCTTCGGTCTGGCCCTGCCCGCCTGGGTGTGGCTGCTCGTCTTCTTCGTCGTGCCGATCGGCGTCGTCGTCTGGTACAGCTTCGGCTACAAGCCGAGCATCTTCGCGACCAATGCGAACGACAAGCTGTCCTTCGACCGCTACATCGAGGCGCTCTCGCCCACGTTCTTCGCGACCTTCCAGAACACGCTCTGGGTGGGCGTCGCGGGCACGGTCCTGTGCCTGCTGATCGGCGCCCCCGTCGCGTACTGGATCGCCGTGAAGTGCGCGCCGAGCCGCCGGGGCATGTTCCTCGCGCTGGTGATGGTGCCGTTCTGGACCAACTTCCTGGTGCGCACGATCGGCTGGCAGATCATCCTCGCCCCGGAGGGGTGGCTCTCGCACGCCCTGCAGTTCCTGGGGGTGATCCCCGGTCCGCTCGGAGTGCTGAACACCCGCGGGGCGGTGCTCCTCGGCGTGGTCTACAACTACCTGCCGCTGATGATCCTGCCGCTGTTCGTCGCGTTCGACCGCGTGAGCGGACCGCTCCGCGAGGCCAGCAAGGATCTCGGCGCCGGCAGCTGGAAGACGTTCCTCCGGGTCACCGTCCCGCTCGCGCAGCCCGGCATCATCGCCGGAGTGCTGCTGGTCTACATCCCGCTCATGGGCGACTACATCACGGCCACGGTGCTGGGCGGAGCGAAGGGCAACATGGTGGGTCAGATCGTGGCCAGCCAGTTCCAGACCGCGCAGAACTGGGCGCTCGGCTCCGCGATGGCGGTGCTGCTCATCCTCACCATCGCGCTGTCGATCGGGGTCGCGGCCGCGATCGGCTGGCTCGTGACGATCCCGATCCGCCGCAGCTACCGCCTGACGCTCGAGGAGGCACGATGACCGTCGTCGCAGAACGACCCGCTGAGCAGGCGGACCCCTCGCCGTCCGCACGTGCCGCGGCCGGCGCGCGCACCCGGGCGCCGCGCAACGTCAGCCGCTGGCTGCTGCCGCTGTGGGCGACGCTCGTGTTCGTCTTCCTCTTCCTGCCGATCGCCGTCGTGATCGTGTACTCGTTCAACGTCGGCCGCCTGCTCATCTCGTGGGACCACTTCGGGTTCGACTCGTTCGCGGCGATCGTCACCAAGCCCGCGGTGCGCGACGCGGTGCTCGTGTCGCTGCGCACCGGTCTCATCGCCGCCGTGCTCGCGACCGCCCTCGGCACGCTCGCCGGCATCGCGATGGCGCGCACCCCCGGCAAGTGGGTGCCCTGGTTCCTCGCGCTGCTGCTGCTCATCTCGGTCACCCCCGAGATCGTGGACGCGGTCGCGCTGCTGCCGTGGGTCGTGTTCCTCGGCCAGGATCTGGGGATGTCGATCTTCAACGACGGAACGGTGCGCCTCGTGATCGGCCAGTCGCTGTTCTCGATCGCGATCGTGTCGTACATCGTGCGGGCGCGCCTGGTCGGATTGGACGCGAAGCTCGAGGAGGCGTCGGCGGATCTCTACGCCAAGCCGCTCACCACCTTCTTCAAGGTGACCCTGCCGCTGGCGATGCCGGCCGTGCTCGCCGGCTTCCTGCTCTCGTTCACGCTGGGTCTGGACAACACCATCGTCTCCGCGTTCGTCCAGGTCTCCGGCACGACGCCCTGGCCGGTGTACGTGCTGAGCGCTCTGCGCAGCGGCCTGCGTCCGGAGATCGCCGCGGTGTCGACGATCATGCTCGTGCTGACGCTCGGCGCGCTCGCGCTCGTCGCCCTGGTGCTCAAGCGCGCCGGCGACTCGGCGGCCGACATCGCCCGGACCATGGCCGGCGGCTGAGGCGGATCCGAAGCTCCCGTCGCAGAAGATGCCGCTCTGAGACCTCCGGAGCGGCATCTTCTGCGACGGGAACGGACCTTTTGCGACGGGAACGGACCTTTTGCGACGGGAACGGATCCGGTCCCCGCAACCGGGCCTGGAGGGACGAACCGGGAGGCAATACGCTCGGCTGCGTGGACGCCTCCGACCTCGCCGCACTCCGCGGCGGCCTGCTCGCCTTCTGCTATCAGATGCTGGGCTCGCCGTTCGACGCCGAGGACGCGGTGCAGGACGCGCTCGAGCGGGCCTGGCGCAGCCGGGCCTCGTACCGGCCCGACCGCGCCGCCCTGTCCACCTGGGTGTACCGGATCGCGCGCAACGTGTGCGTCGACCGGCTCCGGGAGAGCCCGCGGCGCCCGCTGCCCCGCGACCTCACCGCCGCGGGGATCGACGTCGGGGCGCCGCTGGTCCCGGCGCTCGACGTCCCGTGGCTGATGCCCGCGCCGACCGGCTGGTGGGCGGACTCCGAGCCCGAGCGCGCGGTCGCCGAGGCGTCCGGGGTGCGACTCGCGGTGACCCTCGTGCTGCAGGCGCTGCCGCCGAAGCAGCGCGGCGTGTTCATCCTGCGCGAGGTGCTGGGGCATTCGGCGGCGGAGACCGCGGAGATCCTCGAGACGACCGTGCCGGCGGTGAACTCCGCGCTGCAGCGCGCCAAGGCGGCGGTCGCCGAGCGCGCGGCGCGTCCTGCGCCGTTGCGGCGGGAGACGGTCGAGGGGTATGCGCGAGCGATCGAGCGCGCCGACGTCGCGGCCCTCGCCGCTCTCGTCGCCGATGACGTCCTGTTCGAGATGCCGCCCGTGCCGCACTGGTCGATCGGGCGCGAGACGTATGCCGCCTTCATGGCGCACCTGTTCGCGTGGCAGGGGTCGCGCTGGGCGACCCGGCCGATCTCCGCCAACGGGCAGCACGGGATCCTGCTGCTGCGCGTCGATGAGGAGGGCGCCCGCCCGCACACGGTGCAGCTGTTCGAGGCCGATGCCTCGGGGGAGCGGATCGGGCACGTGCTGGTGTACCGCGACGACGCGCTGTTCGCGCTGTTCGAGCGGGACGGAGCCGTCACCGACGCCGGGGGATCGGACCCGCCCGGCACCGATGAGTTCGACCCCGCTCGCGCGTAGACCCTGGTGACGCCCTCCGCGGCCCATGCGCGGGGCGGGACAAGGAGCACGACATGGCACGCATCATCGTGGCGCAGTTCATCACCCTCGACGGGGTCGTGGAGGACCCGGACGGTTCCGGCGGCACGCCGTTCGGCGGGTGGTGCTTCCGGCACGGGCCCGCGGCGATCTCGGGGGACAAGTTCCACTACGGATCGATCCTGCAGACCGGGATCTTCCTCTTCGGCCGCCGCACCTGGGAGGCGTTCGCGGCGATGTGGCCGGCGCGGGAGGAGACCGATGCGTTCGCCCGGGCGCTGAACGCCGCCGACAAGGCGGTCGTGACCGGAGGGGACGTCGACCTGAGCCGGTGGCGGAACTCCCGGAGGGTCGCGGCGGATCCGATCGGCTGGGCCCGCCAGACCGCCGCCGAGCGCGATGTCGTCCTGATCGGCAGCGGATCTCTCGTCGAGCGCTTCGTCGAGGCCGGCGTGGTCGACGAGTACCGGCTGCGCGTGTTCCCGACCGCGACGGGCGCGGGCCGTCGGCTGTTCCCCGACGGCGCGGCACTCGATCTCGTCAGCGTCGAGCAGGTCGGACCCACGAGCCTCGTGATCGCGACCCCGTCCGTCCGGGGTCGTTGAGCGAGACGCCCTTCGTCTCACCCAGGGTCGTTGAGCGAGACACTCTTCGTCGCACCCGGGGTCGTTGAGCGAGACGCCCTTCGTCTCACCCGGGGTCGTTGAGCGAGCACGGCCGCAGGCCGAGCGAGACGAAACGCGGCGCCCTCGCAGGACACCGCGTTTCGTCTCGGTCGGCTTCGCCGTCCTCGCTCGACCACCCCGGGGGTCAGAGAACGTTCTCGGCCTCCGTGAGCACTCCGCGCAGGATCCCGGTGATCTCGCGGAACTCCGCCGGGCCGATCGTGAGCGGCGGGGCGAGCTGGATCACGGGGTCGCCGCGGTCGTCCGCGCGGCAGTACAGCCCCGCCTCGTAGAGGGCGCCGGAGAGGAATCCGCGCAGCAGGCGCTCGGACTCGTCGTCGTCGAAGGTCTCCCGGGTCGTCTTGTCCTTGACGAGCTCGATCCCGAAGAAGTAGCCGTCGCCGCGCACGTCGCCGACGAGCGGAAGGTCGAGCAGCGTCTCGAGCTCCGCGCGGAACAGCGGAGAGTTCTCGCGCACGCGCTCGTTGAGCTTCTCCTCCTCGAAGATGTTGAGGTTCTCCAGGGCGACGGCGGCGGAGACCGGGTGCCCGCCGAACGTGTAGCCGTGCGGGAACGACAGATCGCCGTGCGCGAAGGGCTCGTAGATCCGGTCGCTGACGATCGCGGCTCCCAGAGGGGAGTAGCCGCTCGTGATGCCCTTGGCGCAGGTGATGATGTCGGGCACGTAGCCGTAGGCGTCGCACGCGAACATGTGCCCGATCCGGCCGAAGGCGCAGATCACCTCGTCGGAGACGAGCAGCACGTCGTAGCGGTCGCAGATCTCGCGCACCCGCTGGAAGTAGCCGGGAGGGGGCGGGAAGCAGCCGCCGGAGTTCTGCACCGGCTCGAGGAAGACGGCCGCGACCGTGTCGGGACCCTCGAACTGGATCATCTCCTCGATCCGGTCGGCGGCCCAGACTCCGAAGGCCTCGGGATCCGTCGGGGCGCCCATCTCGGCCGCACGGTAGATGTTCGTGTTCGGGACGCGGAACCCTCCCGGGGTGACGGGCTCGAACATCGCCTTCATCGCGGGGATGCCGGTGATCGCGAGGGCGCCCTGCGTCGTGCCGTGGTAGGCGATCGAGCGCGAGATGACCTTGTGCTTGGTCGGCTTGCCGCGCAGCTTCCAGTAGTGCTTGGCGAGCTTGAACGCGGTCTCCACGGCCTCGCCGCCGCCCGACGTGAAGAAGACGCGGTTCAGGTCGCCCGGTGCGTAGCCGGCGAGGCGGTCGGCGAGCTCGATCGCCGCCGGGTGCGCGTACGACCACAGTGGGAAGAAGGCGAGCTGCTCGGCCTGCTTCGCGGCGGCCTCGGCCAGCCGCCTGCGGCCGTGGCCGGCGTTGACGACGAAGAGGCCGGCGAGCCCATCGATGTACTGCTTGCCGGTGTCGTCCCAGATGTGGTGTCCCTCGCCTCGGACGATGATCGGCACACCGGTGCGGTCCATCGTGGACTGCCGGGTGAAGTGCATCCAGAGGTGATCGTGTGCTTTCTGTTGCAGATCGGCGCTCATGCTCCGATCTTGTCACTCGAAATTGAAAATGACAACAGAAATCGAAGGTGCGGATGCCTGGATTCTGCGGATTCCGAGGTTGCGTGCGAAGGGTGGGGTGGGGAGAGGACGCGCGTCGACCGCCCTCAGGGAGCCGATCCTGTGTAGTACTATCACTACTTCAGGGAACCGAGGTACATGATGTTCAGCATGACCGCGCGCGAGTTCAACCAATCCGTCGCCCGGGCGCAGCGCATCGCGGACAAGGAGCCGGTGCTCGTCACCAAGCACTCGCAGCCGGCCTACGTGCTGCTGAGCATCGAGGAGTACGAGCGGCTGCGACCATCCGCTCCGGCGTCGATGCTCGACCTGCTCGCGATGGCGCCGGAGGGTGAAGGGGATGACGGAGAGTTCGATCGCATCATCGACGAGATCGTCGCAGACCGGAAGAAGGACATCGGTCGTCCACCGCTGGAGTTGTGAAGGATGTACCTCGTCGACACCAATGCGCTCTCGGAGGCGCGGCGGACAGGATCCTTGGGTGAGCGTTCGCGTCGCTGGATGAGCTCCGTCGCACCGGGGTCGCTGTTCATCAGCGTGGTCTCGGACTACGAGCTGGAGCTCGGCGCGTTGACGCTGGAGCGGAGAGATCCTCGTCAAGCACACGCGTTGCGCGGATGGATCGACGGCATCCGTCTCGAACTCGGAGCGCGGATACTCCCTGTCACGCCGGAGATCGCTCGGATCTGCGCCGGCATCAACGTGCCGGACCGGCGTCCCTGGGCGGACTCGCTGATCGCCGCGACGGCGCTCCATCATGGTCTGACGGTGGTCACCCGGAACGAGAAGGACTTCGATGTTCCGGGGCTGGCCGTGATCAATCCCTTCTCGGGGTGACCGTGGCCTGACCCGCTCAGGGGAGCGGGACGACCTCGGTGTCCGGCATCGGCGCGGCGTCGCGACCGCGCAGATCCGGGAAGTACCGCACGAACACCACGGAGACGATCAGGGCCACGGCGGCGAAGCAGGTGGCGGCCAGATAGGCGCCGGCGGGGCTGTGCAGGCTGTCGATGAGGAAGCCGGCGATCGCGGATCCGGCGGCGGCGCCGATCAGCTGCCCGGTGCCGGCCCAGCCGAACGCCTCCGCGGTCTCGGAGAACTTCACGCTCGCCGAGGTGATCGCGAACAGCACCGCGAGGGCCGGGGCGATGCCGATCCCGGCGGCGAGCAGCGTGCCGCCGAGCCAGAACACGTTGAGGGAGATCATCGTGAGCGCGAGACCCACGGTGACGATCGTGAGGCGCCGGGCCATCGCCCACGGCCCCATCGGCACGCGACCCGAGGCCAGGCCGCCGACGAGGCTTCCCACCGAGAACACGGCGAGCACGAGCCCCGCCTCCAGACCCCCGTGGTCGAAGGTCTTCACGACGCCGGCCTCGACCGCCGCGCACGCCCCGATGAGGAGGAACCCGATGACGGTGGCCAGCAGCACGGGGGGCTTCAGCACGACGGCGCCGAACCCGCGACGGCTGCGCGGGATGCGCACGCGCCCGACCTCGGGGGACAGGATGAACCACGCTCCGCCGCCGACGAGCACGGCGGCCACGAGCAGCAGCCCCTGCACGGTCCCGACCTGGGTGGACACGATCGTGATGACCACCGGCGCGACGATCCAGATGATCTCCTGCAGCGAGGCGTCCAGCGAGAACAGCGGCGTCAGCTGCGACGAGTTCACCAGCTTGGGGTAGATCGTGCGCGCCGCGGACTGGATCGGCGGCGTGGACAGCCCTGCGACCATGCCGAGCACCACGAGGCCGGCGAGGGGGAGGGCGGTGAAGAACGCCAGTCCGAGGAACGCGAGCACGCAGACCGACAGCGTCAGCGTGAGCACGGGGCGCATGCCCCAGCGGCCCATCCAGCGGCTCGTGACGGGCCCCGACACGGCCTGGCCGATCGACGACGCGGCGAGCACAAGGCCGGCCGCGCCGTAGGAGCCGGTGGCGTGCTGCACGTGCAGCAGGATCGCGAGGCTGGCCATTCCGTTCGGGAACCGCGCGGTCAGCTGTGCGGCGATGATGCGTCCGACTCCCGGTACGCGCAGAAGCTCCTTGTATCCCGATCCGGCCACGGATCAACGGTACAGGGCGGGACCGGATCAGTCCGCCTCGGCGAACTCCTTCGCGGCCGCCTCGACCTCGGAGTCGCTGGGCACTCGCGGCGCGTAGTCGCGGGCGCGGACGTGGGCGAGGAATTCGGCGTCCGGCGCGACGGCGTACGTCCTCACGTAGTACGTGACCGGTCCGGTCCAGAGGAACTCGCCGTCGGTCCTGGCCGTGAGCGGGACGACCGGAGCGTCGTCGGCCAGCACGTCCACGCCGCGCACCGTCGTGTGCGCGACCACCGCCCCGGCCTCGAGGTACGCCGCGACGCGCGACGCCTCCTCGGGGCTCAGGCGCTCCTCGTTCAAGGAGGGGCGCTGCCCGGGTGGGAGGCTCCCGGCGTCAGCGAAGACCGAAACCTGCTTCATCATGCGTTCTCACTCTCCGTTCGGCTGGAAGCTCGTCCACGAGCCGTTGTGCGGCTTGACCGGCTTACCGGTCACGGGATCGACGTCCGTCACGAACGGCGTTCCGTGGGACGACGACCACACGGGCTTCGTCGGTGCGGTCACCTCGACGTTCAGATGGTTCGACAGCTGCTGTGCGAAGCCGTCGGAGTCGGCACCGGTGCTGCACGAGAACAAGCGTATCGGCGTCGTGCCGTCCCAATCGGTGTGCTTCCTGACGTGCGCGGCGAAGTCCTCCGCGGTCAGCATGGACCCGTCGGCGCCCTGCACGGCGCTCGGCGAACCGTGCAGGTCCAGCACGTACTCGCCGGGGTAGCGGGGGACGTCGCCGGCGAACGGCCGGTCGTCCTCCGGCAGGAAGTGCCAGCCGCCCTCCGTCTTCTCGCCCTTGCGCAGCTTGCGGTCCTTCCACCAGCCGCGGGCGACCGCGTCGTCCACCTGATCGAGATCGGCCACCTCGCGCGCGACGGTGTCGAGATGGTCGACCATGTTGTCGGCGAGGTGGTGCAGCCTGAGCTGTGCGTGACCCATCCCGTGCAGGACGGCCTGCCGCAGTTCGCGGATCACCGGTTTGAGCGACATCCCGCCCCCTCTCGATCGTGACGCGGGCCTTCGGCTGGAGGCCCGGGTTCACGCTATGCGGAGGCGACCGGCGCGGCGATGGGGAGGACTCCCCCAAGCCGCCGGCGGACCCCTCCGTGCGACACGCCGACGACACGCCGAGGGGCGAATTCCACAGGCTGGGGAATGTCCGAAGCCCCGCCTAGCGTCGGATCTGTGGAGGGATCCGATCCGGGGCTTCCGGAGCCGCGGGAAATCGCGGATCGAAGGCACCGGGACGACGCCTCCGACTGTGGACAAAGTCGTGGAGAACCTGTGTCGAAGCGGTGGAATACGGTGGAAAACTACACAGTTGTAACTACTAGCCCTTGTGGTCGACCCGAATGTCCGCACCTATATGTAGTATTGAACTCCCGGCAGGGCCACCTGCTCGAAAGCCGGGCTCTGAGGGGAAGAAGAGGCGCAACACATGTCCATCACGGTCTACACCAAGCCCTCCTGCGTGCAGTGCAACGCGACCTACCGCGCACTCGACGCGAAGGGCATCGAGTACGAGGTGCACGACGTCTCCGAGGACGCCGCGGCGCTCGAGCACGTGAAGTCGCTGGGCTACCTGCAGGCGCCCGTCGTCGTCACCGACGAGGACCACTGGTCGGGGTTCCGTCCCGACAAGATCGACGAACTCGCCGCTCGCCTGGCGTAACCACGGAGGAGGCGATCTCATGAACGCCGCCACCGCGACCGCCGCGCCGCTGCTGGTCTACTTCTCGAGCATCTCGGGCAACACCGCCCGGTTCATCGAGAAGCTGGGCCTCGAGGCGCGACGGATCCCGCTGCACAGCACGGAGGAGCCGCTCGTCGTCGATGAGCCGTTCGTGCTGGTCACTCCGACCTACGGCGGGGGACAGGGGCGCGGCGTCGAGAAGGGCGCCGTGCCCAAGCAGGTCATCCGGTTCCTCAACGACGAGCGCAACCGGCGACACATCCGCGGAGTGATCTCCGCAGGCAACACCAACTTCGGCGACGCGTTCTGCGCCGCCGGTGACATCATCAGCCGCAAGTGCCAGGTGCCCCACTTGTATCGGCTCGAGATCTACGGCACACAGGACGACGTCGATCGCGTGAGCGACGGATTGGAACGATGGTGGAAGCAGCAGCAGCAGTGAAGGCCGAGGCCGACTACAAGGCGAACCAGGCGTACGAGGGGCTCGACTACCACGCCCTGAACGCGATGCTGAACCTGTACGACGCGAACGGGCAGATCCAGTTCGGCGCCGACAAGCGCGCGGCCCGCGAGTACTTCCTGCAGCACGTCAACCAGAACACGGTGTTCTTCCACTCGCTCAAGGAGCGCCTCGACTACCTCGTCGAGAAGGAATACTACGAGGGCGCCGTCCTGGACAAGTACTCGTTCGACTTCATCAAGGAGCTCAACGAGTTCGCCTACTCGAAGAAGTTCCGCTTCGAGACCTTCCTCGGTGCGTTCAAGTACTACACGAGCTACACGCTCAAGACCTTCGACGGCAAGCGCTACCTGGAGCGCTTCGAGGACCGCGTCGTGATGACCGCTCTCGCGCTCGCCGACGGCGACGAGGGCGTGGCGAAGAACCTCGTCGAGGAGATCATCTCCGGCCGCTTCCAGCCGGCCACTCCGACGTTCCTCAACGCCGGCAAGGCGCAGCGCGGCGAGCTCGTCAGCTGCTTCCTGCTGCGCATCGAGGACAACATGGAGTCGATCGCCCGCGGCATCAACTCCGCCCTGCAGCTCTCCAAGCGCGGCGGCGGCGTGGCGCTGCTGCTGAGCAACATCCGTGAGTCCGGCGCGCCGATCAAGCAGATCGAGAACCAGTCCTCGGGCATCATCCCCGTCATGAAGCTGCTCGAAGACAGCTTCTCCTACGCCAACCAGCTCGGCGCGCGCCAGGGCGCCGGCGCGGTGTACCTGAACGCGCACCACCCCGACATCATGCGGTTCCTCGACACCAAGCGCGAGAACGCCGACGAGAAGATCCGTATCAAGACGCTCTCGCTCGGCGTCGTCGTGCCGGACATCACGTTCGAGCTCGCCAAGAACGGCGAGGACATGTACCTCTTCTCGCCGTACGACGTGGAGCGCGTCTACGGCGTGCCGTTCGGCGACATCTCGGTCACCGAGAAGTACCGCGAGATGGTCGACGACCCGCGCATCAAGAAGACGAAGATCAACGCGCGCGAGTTCTTCCAGACGATCGCCGAGATCCAGTTCGAGTCGGGCTACCCGTACATCATGTTCGAGGACACGGTGAACAAGGCCAACCCGGTCAAGGGCCGGATCAACATGTCCAACCTGTGCAGCGAGATCCTGCAGGTCAACACCCCGACGACCTACAACGAGGACCTCTCGTACGCGCAGATCGGCAAGGACATCTCCTGCAACCTCGGCTCGATGAACATCGCGCTCGCGATGGACGGCGGCGACCTGGGCGCGACCGTGGAGACCGCGATCCGCGGCCTCACCGCGGTGAGCAACCAGAGCCACATCGCCTCGGTGCGCTCGATCGAGGACGGCAACGACCGCTCCCACGCGATCGGCCTCGGTCAGATGAACCTGCACGGCTACCTCGCCCGCGAGCACGTCTACTACGGGTCCGAAGAGGGCATCGACTTCACGAACATCTACTTCTACACGGTGCTGTTCCACGCGCTGCGCGCGTCGAACAAGCTCGCGATCGAGCGCGGAACGGCCTTCGACGGCTTCGAGGACTCGACCTACGCGTCCGGCGCGTTCTTCGACAAGTACATCGACCAGGAGTGGGCGCCCGCGACGGAGAAGGTCGTCGAGCTGTTCGCCGGCCACCACATCCCGACGCAGGCCGACTGGGCCGAGCTGAAGGAGTCCATCCAGAAGCACGGCATCTACAACCAGAACCTGCAGGCCGTGCCGCCGACCGGATCCATCTCGTACATCAACAACTCGACGAGCTCGATCCACCCGATCGCGTCGAAGATCGAGATCCGCAAGGAGGGCAAGCTCGGCCGCGTCTACTACCCGGCGGCGTTCATGACGAACGACAACCTGGAGTACTACGAAGACGCGTACGAGATCGGCTACGAGAAGGTCATCGACACGTACGCCGCGGCCACGCAGCACGTCGACCAGGGCCTGTCGCTCACGCTGTTCTTCAAGGACACGGCGACCACGCGCGACATCAACAAGGCGCAGATCTACGCCTGGCGCAAGGGCATCAAGACGATCTACTACATCCGCCTGCGTCAGATGGCGCTCGAGGGCACGGACATGGCCGAGTGCGTCAGCTGCATGCTGTGACGCTCTGATCAGCCACTCTTCTGAAGGATTGACATGACTCCCGAACCGCTCAAGCTGGTCGACCGCGTGCAGGCGATCAACTGGAACCGCATCCAGGACGACAAGGACCTCGAGGTCTGGAACCGTCTGGTGAACAACTTCTGGCTGCCCGAGAAGGTGCCGCTGTCGAACGACATCCAGTCGTGGAACACGCTCACCGCCGAGGAGCAGACCCTCACCATGCGCGTGTTCACCGGTCTGACGCTGCTCGACACGATCCAGGGCACCGTCGGCGCCGTGTCGCTCATCCCCGATGCGATCACCCCGCACGAGGAGGCCGTCTACACGAACATCGCGTTCATGGAGTCGGTGCACGCGAAGAGCTACTCCTCGATCTTCTCGACGCTGTGCTCGACGAAGGAGATCGACGAGGCGTTCCGCTGGTCGGTGGAGAACCCGAACCTTCAGAAGAAGGCTCAGATCGTCATGGATTACTACCGGGGCGACGAGCCGCTCAAGCGCAAGGTCGCGTCGACCCTGCTGGAGAGCTTCCTGTTCTATTCGGGCTTCTACCTGCCGATGCACTGGTCGTCGCGGGCGAAGCTCACCAACACGGCCGACCTCATCCGCCTCATCATCCGCGACGAGGCCGTGCACGGCTACTACATCGGCTACAAGTACCAGCGCGGTCTCGAGACGCTCGACCAGGCGAAGAAGGACGAGCTCAAGGACTACACGTTCTCGTTGCTGTACGAGCTCTACGACAACGAGGTGCAGTACACGCAGGACCTGTACGACGAGGTCGGCCTCACCGAGGACGTCAAGCGCTTCCTGCACTACAACGCGAACAAGGCGCTCATGAACCTCGGCTACGAGGCGATGTTCCCGGCGACCGTGACGAACGTGAACCCGGCGATCCTGTCGGCGCTCTCGCCCAACGCGGACGAGAACCACGACTTCTTCAGCGGATCCGGATCCTCCTACGTCATCGGCAAGGCCGAGGCCACCGAGGACGAGGACTGGGACTTCTGAGTCGCTGACTCACCCCCGGCCCGAAAGGGCTGATGAGAGGCCTGGACCTGCGGATTTCTGCAGGTCCAGGCCTCTTCGTGTCGTCTCGTAAGCGCAGAGGACGACGACGGTGAACCTCGTCATCCGTTCGGATCGGCGCGCGGGCGGCACGGACGACTGAGTCTCGGCCGGACGTCGACGGCTCTCGCGGATGTGCACTCTGCACTGCCGTCGTCCTGAATCGGGACGGCATCGGCGGGACCGGGCTGCGATCCGCGCTCATAGCGTTCCTCTATCAACGATCGACGGTGATCGAGAGGAACCACGATGTCGCTGCCCCACCTGCCCTGGACCTCGCCGGCCGCGGGAACCGATGCCCCGTGCATCGCGGACGCGGAGCGGATCCTGTCCTACCGCGCCGTCGAGCGGCGCGCCGCGGCCTTCGCCGAGCAGCTGCTCGAACTCGGCGTCGGAGCCGGAGACGTCGTCGCGATCATGCTCCCGAACAGCGTCGAACTGCTGATCGGGATGCTCGGCGCGTGGCGGATCGGCGCGGCGGTCACGCCGGTCAACCCGACCTTCACCGTCCGCGAGCTCGAGTACCAGGTCGCGGATTCGCGCGCTCGGATCCTGCTCGCTCCGCCCACGGCTCCCGCGGTCGATGTGCCGGTGATCCTGCCGGAGCACATGCGAGCGCTCCCGGAGGAGCCGATCGAGGATCCCCGGATCCTCGGCGCCGATCTCGCGCTGCTCGTGTACACGAGCGGCTCGACCGGGCAGCCCAAGGGCGTGATGCTCGACCACGACAACCTCGCGGCGATGGCAGGATCCCTCGTCACGCATCTCGATCTCTCGTCGAGCGATCATGCGCTGCTCGTGCTGCCCCTGTTCCACGTGAACTCGATCTGCATCAGCTTCCTGGCGCCGATGGCGGCCGGGGCGAGGGTCACGATCCTCGAGCGCTTCTCGCCGGAGCCCTTCCTCGACGCCCTGGACCGGTTCCGCCCGTCGTACTTCTCGGCGGTGCCGGCGATCTTCGCCCGCCTCGCCGAGCTGCCGGCCGAGCGGACCGCGCAGGTGCGCTCGCTCCGGTTCGCGATCTGCGGCGCGGCACCCGTGTCGAAGCAGCTGCTGCGGCGCTGCGAGGAGCGGTTCGGCTTCGCGATCCTGGAGGGCTACGGGCTCACCGAGAGCACCTGCGCCTCGGCCTGCAACCCGCTCTGGGGGATCCGCAAGCCCGGCACCGTGGGCCGGGCCCTGCCCGGTCAGCAGATCGCGATCGTCGACGAGGACGGCCGGCTGGTGCCGACGGGACGCCGCGGCGAGATCATCATCTCGGGCCCGACGGTGATGCGGGGGTACCTCGGCCGCCCGGCCGCCACCTCGGCGACGGTGCACGGCGGCTGGCTGCACACGGGCGATGTCGGGATCCTGGACCGCGAGGGGTATCTGACCATCGTCGACCGGATCAAGGACATGATCATCCGCGGCGGCGAGAACCTCTACCCGAAGGAGATCGAGGCGTTCCTCGCCACGCATCCCGAGGTGCTGGAGTCCGCCGTCGTCGGGGCGCCGCACGACGTGCTGGGGGAGGTCCCGGTCGCGTACGTCGTGCTGCTCCCGGGCGGATCCGCCACGGCGGATGATCTGCTCGCGCACTGCCGGACCGGTCTCACCAAGATCAAGATCCCTGCCCGCCTCGAGATCGTCGAGGCACTCCCGCGCAATCCCGTCGGCAAGATCGACAAGCCTGCGCTGCGGCGGCTCGAACCCGCCGTCCTCTGAGCGCCGGCAACGGCGACCCCCCCATCCGCACGCAACAAGACCCTGCACCGAAGGAGCTGACATGGGCCTGAAGACCGGGAACTTCCCTCCCGTCGACCTGGAGACATTCCTGCAAGAACCCCTCCGCCACCGCGTGAAGACGCTCGCCCTGCACTGGGTCGAGTACGGCTTCGGCTCGGCGGCGATGATCCCGCTCACGTACATCGTGAAGATGGCCGTGCTCTGGCTGTTCGTCGGCAGCATCATCATCACGTCCACCAGCGGCGTCGGCTGGTTCTGGGAGATCGGCACCTGGTGGAACCAGCCGATCGTGTACCAGAAGCTCATCATCTGGACGATGCTCATCGAGGCGATCGGCGTCGCCGGGTCCTGGGGGCCCGGTGCCGGCAAGTTCAAGCCGATGACGGGCGGGATCCTCTTCTGGGCGCGTCCCGGCACGATCCGGCTGCGACCCTGGGCATGGCTGCCCGGGACGAACGGCGACCGACGCACCGGCTTCGACGTCGCCCTCTACCTCGGCTTCCTCGCCTCGCTCGCGGTGGCACTGGTGCTGCCCGGCACGGTCACCCCGTCCCTGCACGCCGTGCTGCCGGACAACACCTCGGGCCTGGTCCCGGTCTGGCCGGTCGCCGCTGCGATCGTCTTCCTGATGCTCACGGGCGTGCGTGACAAGACGATCTTCCTCGCCGCCCGCGGCGAACAGTACCTTCCGGCGCTCGTGTTCTTCGCGACCCTCGGCTTCACCGACATGATCATCGGGCTGAAGCTGCTCCTCGTGATCGTCTGGGTGGGCGCGGCCGTGTCGAAGATGAACGCGCACTTCGTCAACGTCATCCCGCCGATGCTCAGCAACACCCCGTTCTGGCCGCCGAAGTGGTTCAAGCGTTCGATGTACCGGAGCTTCCCCTCGGACATCCGCCCCTCCCGTCTCGCGCACTTCATGGCGCACGTGATGGGCACGGTCGTCGAGCTCGGCGCCCCGCTCGTGCTGCTGTTCTCCACGAACCAGTGGGTGACGTTCGCGGCGCTCGTGCTGATGGTCGGGTTCTGCTTCTTCATCGTGTCGACTTTCCCGCTCGCCGTGCCGCTGGAATGGAACCTGCTGTTCGCGGTCGGGGCCGCCGTCCTCTTCCTCGGCTTCCCGGCCTGGGGCGGGTTCGCGATCACCGACTTCTCGAGCCCGTGGCTGCTCGCCGGGATCGTCGCCGCGATGCTGTTCTTCCCGATCCTCGGCAACCTGCGGCCCGACAAGGTCTCGTTCCTGCCCTCGCTGCGGCAGTACGCCGGCAACTGGGCCTCGGCGCTGTGGACCTTCACGCCGGGGGCGGAGAAGAAGCTCGACGCGATCATCCGGCCCACCGGCAATCAGGTCGACCAGCTGCAGCAGCTCGGGTATCCGTTCGAGGTCGCCGAGATCACGATGCAGCAGACGATCGCCTGGCGCTCGATGCACAGCCAGGGTCGCGGCCTCTACTCGGTGCTGTACGAGACTCTGCCGGACCTGGAGACCCGCACCGTGCGCGAGGGCGAGTTCGCCTGCAACTCGATCATCGGCTTCAATTTCGGCGACGGGCACCTGCACAATGAAGACCTGATCCGTGCGATCCAGGCCCGCTGCCACTTCGCCCCCGGCGAGTTCGTGGTGGTGTGGGTGGAGTCGCAGCCGATCCACAAGAAGACGCAGGAGTACAAGGTGATCGATGCGGCGCTCGGCGTGATCCAGCGGGGCACGTGGCTCGTGTCCGATGCGGTCGCCGCGCAGCCCTGGCTGCCCGACGGTCCGATCCCGCTCGACGTCACCTGGCGGGCGGCGCTGCAGCCGCCGGTGACCGCGACGAACGCGCACGGCATCCCCGCGATCAAGGCCGACGCCGCGGTCGGGGAGCTCGCGGAGGAGTCGCGGCGGTGACGAGGGCGGTGGTGGTCGGCAGCGGGCCCAACGGGCTCGCGGCCGCCACCGTGCTCGCCCGGGCCGGGGTCGAGGTCACCGTCGTCGAGGCCGCCGACGTGCTCGGCGGCGGTGCCCGCTCGGTCGCCTCGCCTCGCCCGGGACTGATCCAGGACCACTGCGCGGCCGTGCACCCGATGGCGCCGATGGGAGCCTTCTGGCGCACCCTCGACCTCGACGCGATGGGCATCGCGCTGCGGTACGCCCCGATCGACTGCGCGCATCCGCTGGACGACGGATCCGCCGGGGTGCTGCACACCTCCGTCACGGAGACCGCGGCCGGGCTCGGCGCGGACGGTCCGCGCTGGGAGGCCGCGTTCGGCCGGCCCTCCCGGGCCTTCGCGAAGCTCTCCGAGGACATCATGACGCCGATGCTGGGCGTGCCCCGGCACCCGTTCGCGCTTGCCCGGTTCGGACTCGTCGCGGGCCCGCCGCCCACGTGGGTCGCGCGGTTCTTCCGCACCGAGCGGGCGCGCGCGCTCTTCCTCGGCGTCGCGGCGCACGCGATCAACCGGATCGACGTGCCCCTCGTCGGGGGGATCGGCGCCGGCATCATCACCGCAGGGCATGCGGTCGGCTGGCCCGTGATCGAGGGCGGCACCGGAGTGTTCACGGATGCGATGGTCCGGATGCTGGACGGGATGGGCGTGACGTTCGAGACCTCCCGGCGCATCAGGCGCCGGGAGGATCTGCCCGCGCACGACCTGGCGATCCTCGACGTGCACCCCCACGATGCCGCGACCATCCTGCAGGGCGCCCTGCCGGAGCGGATCCGCCGCGCCTACCGTCGCTCCCGGTCGGGACCCGCGGCGTTCAAGGTCGACTTCGCCGTACGCGGCGGGATCCCCTGGCTGAACGAGGAGGCCCGTCTCGCCGGAACCGTGCACGTCGCCGGCTCGGCGGCGGAGATCGTCGCGGCCGAGCACGACGCGGCCGTGCTCCGGCGGATGCCGGAGCGTCCGTTCGTGCTCGTCGGCCAGCAATACCTCGCGGATCCGTCCCGCGCCGACGGTGACACGGTCCCGGTGTACGCCTATGCGCACGTGCCGAGCGGGTACCGCGGTGACGCGACCGCGGCGATCGTCCGGCAGATCGAACGCTTCGCCCCCGGCTTCCGCGACCGGATCCTCGCGACCCGTGCGCGCACGACGATGGCTTCCGCCCTGGAGAACCCGAACTTCGTGAACGGGGACATCCTCACGGGAGCGAAGACGCCGATCCGGTTCCTCACCGGTCCGCGGATCACGCCGCGTCCGTACGATACCGGTGTGCCCGGTTATCTCCTCTGCTCCGCCGCGACCCCGCCCGGCCCCGGCATCCACGGCATGAGCGGGTACAACGCCGCCCGCCGCGCGCTGCAGCAGCTCGGTCTCCGCACGTCGGCGCACCAGCACGAGCACGAGCCGATGCCGGTGGGCGCGGGGTGAACGGCGGGCGCGGGCCGCAGCGCGGCGGGGCGACCCCGGGCGGAGCGGACGCGGGCCGCGCGGCCGAGCCGACGACCACCGAGCTGCTCGCGGTCGTCGCGGGCCGCCTGGACGCAAGGCTCCCCGAGATCGTGCGGGACATGCGCGACCACCTCGCGACCCGCATCGACGATCTGGGCGGGGATCCGCTGCTCGTCGAGATGCTGCAGTCCAGCATCGAGGGCAACGTCGCCACGATCTGCCATGTGCTCGCGAACGACATCGGCATCGAATCGCTGCAGCCGACGACCGCCGCCGTCGAGTACGCGGTGCGGCTCGCGCAGCGCGACGTGTCCCTGGGTGCGCTCACTCGCGCCTACTACCTCGGCCAGAGCATGCTGCTGCGGCTCGCCCTCGACGAGGTGGAGCACCTCGACGTCTCCGAGAGCGCGCGGATGGAGGTGGTGCGGGGCGTCGCCGAGACGATCCATCGCTACATCGACTGGATCCTGCAGTACGTCAGCACGGTGCACGACACCGAGCGGCGGCGCTGGTGGTCGGCGCGTGCGACGCTCAACGCCTCGACGGTGCTGAAGGTGCTGCGCGGCGACGAGGTCGGCGAGAAGGCGTTCGCCGGAGCGACAACCTACGAGCTCGCCGGATCGCACCTCGCGCTGATCAGCTGGGTCGACGGAGAACCGGACAACGAGGCGCAGCAGCGCATGGACACCGTGATCCGCCGCATCGCCGGACTCCTGCGCTCACCGCGGCCGCCTTTGACCTCCGCCGCCGACGGAGCCACGGCCTGGGCCTGGATAGCGGGAGCGGGCCACAGGATCGACGATGTCACGCGCGCGGGGATCGACGACCTCGTCGCGTCGAGCGGAGGCATCAGGGTCGCATTCGGCCTGCCGGGCAGCGGAACCGAGGGCTTCCGGCGCTCGCACGAGCAGGCTGCGACCGCCCGCCTCATCGCACTCGGCACCCGGCGCTATGCACGCGCCGCGACGGTCGGATACGACGATCCCGACGTGGCGGTGCTCGCCCTGCTCACCAAGGATCCGGCCGCCACCCGAGCGTGGATCGCGGAGACCCTCGGCACGCTCGCCGCGCCCGGATCAGCCGCTCAGCAGATCCGCGACACCCTGCGCGTCTATTACGCGACGGGGGAGAACCACACCCGCACGGCGACCGAGCTGGGCCTGCACCGCAACACCGTGCGCCAGCGCGTGGCCCGGTTCCAGAGCGAACGCGCCGGGCGCTCCACCGATCCGCTGGAGATCGCGCTCGCCCTGCGCGTCCACGAGGCACTCCGAGAGGGCGGCTGACCGACCTGCTCAGGCCGTCAGCTGGCGTTCGGAGAGCTGGTCGAGGGCGGCGACGATCCGGCTGATCACGGATGCGGCCAGCTGCGCCTGCTTCTCGTCGATCTCATTGATCGCGGCGACCAGTTCGGCATGATGGGCCCCGACGGCGGAGTCGACGTGCTGGACGGCCGCGGCGGTGGCGCGCAGGTAGCGGGCGCGCCGGTCCGTGGGGTGGTCGACCCGTTCGACGTAGCCCTTCCGCACGAGCCGGTCGACGACGTTCGTGATGTTCGCGCTGGAGGTGTCGAGCATGGTGAGGAGATCCTTCGGGCCCAGATCCCTGCCGTCCCGCTGCGCCTGGACGAGATAGCGCAGTGCCCGGAGATCCAGGTTCGACAGTCCCGAGGCGCTCAGGGCGCGGGTCTCCTGGATGTGCTCCGCGCGGCGCAGGCGCAGCAGTGCGAGCGTCAGCTCGCGGCCCGCGGCCGTGCCGGCCTGCTCGGCGTAGAGATGCTCCTGCTCATGTCGGATGATCGTCTGCGGCATCTTCTCCTCCTGAGGTCTCCACCCGGCTCACTGCTCACCGGTGATCGCGTCGCGGGCCGCTTCGAACTCCGCATAGGAGCCGAGAAAGCGATGTGCGGAGTCCATGGCGACGAATCCCGATCCCCGAGCCTCGATCGTCCCGAGGAACTCGCCCGTGCGGTTGCCTGCCCAGAAGCCGCTCTCCACCTGGACCCAGACGGCCTCGTGGGCCGGATTCGTCCGGACGGGAACCGTGACGGCCATCGTCATGATCACTCCTCATGATAAACCCGCAGAACTATCTGACTCAGTTGTCTACACAGTTGCTCGTCTACACAGTTGCTGCGAGGTGCAGCGGCTGTGCGATCCTGCTCCGCGGCGGCCCGCCCCGAGAACGGGAGGGGCCGCCGCGGCAGTGCTGGCGGGGCGTCGTCCCCTTCGACTACGCCCGCTTGCCTCGCCCGACGATGAGGCCGTAGACGAGCAGGACCACGATCGATCCCACGATCGCCAGCAGCCAGGTCTGCAGCGAGAAGAAGTCCTGGAGCGGCGCGTTGAACAGAACGCTTCCGAGCCAGCCGCCGAGCAGCGCTCCCACCACTCCGAGGAGCAGCGTGGCGATCCAGCCGCCGCCCTGCTTACCGGGGAGGATCGCCTTCGCGATCGCTCCGGCGATCAGCCCCAACAGAAGAAACCCGAGAAATCCCATCGTCCTACTCCTTCAATCGTCGATCTGAGTCGTGAATCGAATGCCGATCAGTTGCCCAGGGCGTCCTTGACCGCGTCCTCGGCCTTCTCCGCGGCCTGCTTGACATCGCCCTTCGCCTGGGTCGCCTTGCCCTCGGCCACCTTGGCGTCGTCGCCGGTCACCTTCCCGATGACCTCCTCGACCTTGCCCTTCACCTTGTCGACTCCGGCGGACAGCTTGTCGTCAGCGCTCATGTCTTCTCCGTTTCGATAAGAAACACTCGCTAGATAGTTCAGTGAGTGGCATAACTTTTATAACATCAACCGGATGGAGGAAGCAAGGGCGGGGACCGAGGGCAGCCGCGGGTGCGGCGCTGAGCGAAGACCGGCCGGGCGTGTCAGCCGTTGCGCAGGCGGCCCCTGGTAGCGTCGCGGGAACGCCCACGACAGGAGCCCCGTGACCGACGACCCGACCCTCGGCCTGACCCTCAGCGGCGGCGGCGCCTACGGGGCCGCGCAGGCCGGCGTGCTGCAGGTGCTCGCCGAGCGGGGGATCCGTCCCGGGATCGTCGCGGGGACGAGCGCCGGTGCGCTCATCGGCGCCGCGTATGCGGCCGGGATGGATGCGGACACCATCGAGCAGGCGGTGCGCCGGTTCCGCTGGAGCGATATCGCGCGCTGGTCGTTCCGGCCGCGCTGGGGTCTGCTGGACACGCATGCGGTGACCGATGCGGTGCACGGGATCCTCGGCCGCGATCCGCTGATCGAGGAGCTGCCGCGACGCTTCGGCGCCTATGCGACGGATCTGCGCACCCGCCGCGGCGTGATCCTCGATCGGGGGCCGCTCAGCACCGCGTTGCGCTCGACCATCGCCGTGCCGGGCGTGCTGCCGCCGGTGCGCCGTGATGGCGCCCTGCTCGCTGACGGCGGGATGATCGACAACGTTCCCGATGCCGTGACGCGCGCGATCGGCGCGGAGCGCACGATCGTGGTGCGGCTGCACGCCAAGTGGGAGAACGTGCGCATGATGCGCACCGTCACGGCCACCGCGGATCTCGTCGCGGACCCCACGGTGCTCCTGATCCAGCCCGAGATGGAGCGCATGGCGCAGTGGGTGATGAAGGACGTGCCGCGCCTCATCGCCGAAGGCCGCCGCGCCGCGGAGTCCGCGCTCGATGCCGCGGACCAGGAGGGGCGGCTGCTCTCCGCCGCCTAGGCGGGAGGCGCGCGGCGGCGGACTCGGGATCGGACTCGCGCCTCAGGGCGGGCGGGCGCGCCGGCCGGGGGCTCGCGCCTCAGGATGACTCGACGGTCTCCTTCAGCGTCTGCAGCAGCTGCTCCCACATCTCCTGGGCATGCCGAGCGGCCTCTGCCGAGGAGTTGTTGCTCTGCGACAGCACCACGCGCGTCGTCGCGCCGTCGCCAGAGAGCGCGAACTCCAGGATGTGGTGGTTCTCGGGTTCATCCGGCTCTCCGCTCAGAGGGCTGAAATGCGTGAGCCGCAGCAGGCGCGGCGGATCGAAGACGAGGATCTCGCCCCTGTCCTGGTAGGGGGTGCCCTTCCAGACGCCGTCCCAGGTGATCGGGGATCCCGGCTGCCAGGTGGTCCGCACGGTGGCGCCGAACCACAATTCCGGCAGCCGATCGGGATCAGCGAGCGCCTCCCAGACCTGTTCGGCCGGTGCGGTGATCGCGACCTCGGCGGTCGCGACGTGATCTGCCTGTGTCATCTCGCGCTCCCTGAACGTGTCACGTCGAGTATGCGCCGTGACCCGGCGGGCGTCCAGCATGGAGCCGGCACGACGCCTCCGCGGCCGGTTGTCAAGCCCCGTGGAAGTCCGCGGGATCCGGCCTACGGTCGGTCTCTACGGCATCCCGCTACGAACGGAGGCACTCCTCATGGGCATCGGAACCGGCATCGTCCTCTTCGTCATCGGCGCGATCCTCGAGTTCGCGCTCAACGTCCAGGTCTCGTGGATCGACCTGCATCTCGTCGGCTACATCCTGATGATCGCCGGCGCGGTCGTGTTCCTGCTCAGCCTGATCCTGCTCATCACGCGGCGCGGCCGCCGCACCCCTCCGGCGAACGAAGAGGATCTGCTCTGAGGAGCGCCGCTCACAGCCCCCGGTGATCGGCCCAGCGAGTGCCGGCGCTCGTCGCGGCATCCAGGATCAACGCGTCGATCTCGGGGGAGTGCCGCACGGGGAACGACACGTAGGCGCCGCGTCCGCCGGCGACCGGGCGTCCGTACGCCTTCGCCGCGAGCGTCCCGTCGGGAAGCAGGCGCACCGTCAGCGACTGCAGTTCGAACCGCTCGCCGCGGCGCTCGTCCTCCCACCGAATCGCCGGAGGGATCGACACGTTCAGTGCGAGCGCTCCGATCTCGATGCCGTCGTCCATGAGCGCCGCTCAGGCGTTCCGGCGCTCGTGATAGTACGCGAGGAGCGCGCGGGTGGACGGATCCTGCGCCGCGATCGCATCCTGGTCGCCCTCGATGGCCGGGGCGATCTGCAGGGCGAGCTGCTTGCCGAGCTCGACGCCCCACTGGTCGAACGAGTTGATGCCCCAGATCGCGCCCTGGGTGAAGGTGATGTGCTCGTACAGCGCGATGAGCTGTCCGAGCACGGCCGGGGTGAGCGCGGGCGCGAAGATGGAGGTCGTGGGACGGTTGCCGGCGAAGGTGCGGGCGGCGACGAGCGCGCCCGTGGTGCCCTCGGCCTCGACCTCCGCCGCGGTCTTGCCGAACGCGAGCGCCTTGGTCTGGGCGAGGAAGTTCGCCAGGAACAGGGCATGCACGTCGCGGCCGTCGTCGGTGAGCGGATACGCCGGGTTGACGAACGCGATGAAGTCGGCCGGGATCAGCCGCGTGCCCTGGTGGATCAGCTGATAGAACGCGTGCTGGCCATTCGTGCCGGGCTCGCCCCAGAACACCTCGCCGGTGTCGGTGGTCACCGGAGAGCCGTCCCAGCGCACCGATTTGCCGTTGGACTCCATCGTCAGCTGCTGCAGGTACGCGGGGAAGCGGCTGAGCTGCTGCGCGTAAGGAAGCACCGCATGCGACTGGGCGTCGAAGAAGTTCACGTACCAGACGTTCAGCAGCCCCATGAGAACCGGCACGTTGCGGTCGAGGGGGGTGGTGCGCACGTGCTCGTCGACGGCGTGGAAGCCCGCGAGCAGCTCACGGAACACGGCGGGACCGAAGGCGATCGCCAGGGACAGGCCGATCGCGCTGTCGACCGAGTAGCGTCCGCCGACCCAGTCCCAGAAGCCGAAGGCGTTCGTCGGGTCGATCCCGAACGTCGCGACCCGGTCGAGCGCCGTCGAGACGGCGACGAAGTGGTGTGCGACCGCAGTGCTGCGCGCCTCGTCCGTGGACACGTCGACGCCGGCCTTGGCGAGGCCCTCCCAGAGCCAGTCGCGGGCGAGCCGTGCGTTCGTCAGCGTCTCGAGTGTGGTGAACGTCTTCGAGGCGACGATGAACAGCGTCGTCTCGGGGTCGAGGTCAGCGGTCTTCTCCGCGATGTCGGTGGGGTCGATGTTCGACACGAAACGGGCCTGGATCCCGCCGCCGTAGGGCTTCAGCGCCTCAGAGACCATGACCGGGCCGAGGTCGGATCCGCCGATGCCGATGTTCACGACGTGGGTCACGGTCTTGCCCGTCACGCCGCGCCAGTCGCCCGAGCGCACCCGGTCGGCGAACGCGCTCATCGCGTCGAGCACCTCGTGCACGTCGTGGTCCACATCCTGCCCGTCGACGACCAGCGCCGGGGACGCATCCGCGGGACGGCGGAGGGCCGTGTGCAGGACCGCGCGGTCCTCGGTCGTATTGATGTGCTCCCCGGCGAGCATGGCCGCGAAACGCTCGGCGACGCCGGTCTGCTCCGCGAGACGCACCAGGGCCTCGCGGACCTCCGCGGTGACCAGGTTCTTGGACAGGTCGACACGGAGGTCGGCCAGGCCGAAGGTCAGGCGCTCGACACGCTCCGGGTCATCGGCGAACCAGCCCCGCAGATCGGGGGAGAAGGACTCCCGCAGCGCGGTGAGCTCGGTCCAGGCAGGGGTCGCGGTGGCGTCGATCGGGGAGGTCATGCCCCCACGCTAGCGCCGCGCGAGGGCGCGCGTGCGAAATGACCGCGCGCCGCGGGGCACGGGGCGGACCGGAGCCGCCGGGCTCCGATCCGCCCCGGCGATCTCAGGCCTGTGCGCTGCGGTCGGGCAGCTGCTGCAGCGTCCAGCGGTTGCCGTCGGGGTCGGCGAAGGTGACGAACCGGCCCCAGGACAGCTCGTCCACGCCGTCGGCCTCCACGCCGAGGCCGCGCAGGTGCGCCAGAGCCTCGTCGGCGTCGGGTACGACGACCTGGATCGTGTTCTGCTTGCCCGGTTCGAGGTCGATCCCGAGATTGGTGCCGAACGCGATCGAGCACGCCGAGCCCGGAGGGGTCATCTGCACGAAGCGGAGGCCGTCGAACGGCGTCTGGTCGTGGTCGGGGGTGAACCCGATCCGGGTGTAGAACTCCTTCGCGCGGTCGACGTCCGTGACCGGCACGAAGATGAGCTCGATCTTCCAGTCCATGCTGCACACTCCTTCGGTGGGGAGAATCTCGGCGGATCCGCCGTCGGGCACGACGCTACGCCGGGGCACCGACATCGGCGCCGTCCCGAGGATCGCTCGCCACCCGTGATGCTCACTCGACGGGCGGCGGCGGGGCCAGCCGCAGCACGTCACGATCGATCCGGGTCTGCAGCACCCGCAGCGTGGTGTCGCTGATGGCCTTCCCGTCGCGCATTCCGATCAGGACGGACCTCTTGTGCTCCAGCACGGCCAGACCGAGCGCGGCGTACTCGGGGTCGGCCGCCCAGAGCGAGGGGTCCGACCCGTCGCCCGCGCCGTCGATGCGCCGCAGGCGGTCCCGGTACTCGCCGGTGACCCTGTCGCGCACCGGGTCCGGTGCGCCCACCCGCAGCGCCAGGTCGTCCACGGCCTCCAGCGCGGCCAGCGTCGAGCGCCGCTGGGCGGTGGACAGCTCGTCGGCCATCGCGGTGTCCGGCTCGAAGCGTCCCCAGCGGATCGCCCAGGGCAGCAGCACGCCCTGCACGGTGAGGGTGAGCACGACGACCCCCGTCGCCACGAAGACGATCTGGTCGTGGCCGGGGATCCCCGACGGCACCGCGAGGGCGACCGCGAGCGACACCGCGCCGCGGAAGCCGGCGATGGTCGACACCACCCTCGCACGGTGCGACATGCGGCGGCCGCGCTGCGACGGCCGCCGGTCGACGAGGCGGAGCAGCCACGCGGTGAGGACCTGGAACACGAACCGGATCAGCAGCAGCACGATCCAGGCGATCCCGCAGAAGAGCAGCAGGCCGGGGAGGGACGCGGCCGGCACGGCGCGCACGGCCGACTGGGCCTCGATCCCGATGAGCACGAAGAGGGCGCCGTTGAGGCTCCGCGTCGTGAGCGTCCAGAACGAGGTCATCTGCTGACGCGACTGGGCGGTGCCGGTGCGGGGCACGGTCTGACTGATCACGAGCCCGGCCACGACCACGGCGATGACGCCCGAGGCGTGCACCTGCTCCGCGGCGAGGAAGGCGGCGAACGGCAGGAGCACCATCGCCGCGTTCGCGGTGATCGCGTCCGGCAGCCTCTTCAGCACGAGGGTCCCCAGCAGCCCGGCGGCCAGTCCGATGGCGCCGCCGCCGAGGTATGCCAGCACGATCAGGCCCGTCACCTGCCATCCCGTGAGGGAGACGCCGCTCACCGCCACGCCGGCCGTGATGGTGAACATCACCAGGGCGGTGCCGTCGTTGACGAGGCTCTCCGCGCGCAGCTGGATCGCGTTGCGGTGCGGCAGCGCACGGGCGAGGCCGCCGACGGCGGTGGCGTCCGTCGGGGCGAGCGCCGCGCCGAGCACGAGCGCGGCCATCCAGCTCCAGCCCAGCGCGACGCCCGCGCCTGCGACGCCGTACGCGGTGGCGACGACGAGCAGCGTGCTGAGCAGCAGGATGACCCGCATGTCCCGGCGCACCTCGCGCAACGGCGTGGTGAACGCCTCCCAGAACAGCAGCGCCGGCAGGAAGAGCACCAGCACGACCTCGGCCGGCAGATGGATCTCGCGCACCGCGGGCACGAAGCCGCTGAGCAGCCCGAGGAACAGGTGCAGCAGCGGCGCGGGGAGGCGCAGCCAGGGTGCGGCCCAGCTCCCAGCCACCACGAGCGTCCCGACAAGCACGACCACGCCCAGCGGATCGATCATCAGCGCCTCCCTCCGACGACGGATCCACTGTGGCGCAGCTGGATGACGGCGCTGTTACGGGCCGGGCGCGCGGACGTTTCGTGCGCTCAGCCCGTCGTCGTGCATGCGCTCAGCGGTCGTCGCGGAGAGCCTGGGTCGCCTGCCGGTGCGGGAGCACGGAGTGCATGCCGGTGTAGCCCCCGCGCTCGGCGGCGGCGGCGAGGATCCGGCGCCGTGCGGCGAACCACCCCACGATGAGCGCGGGGACGATGGCGACGAGCGAGAGCAGCACCCAGCGCCCGGTCTCGGTGAACCCCATCGTGACGAGCACGAAGAGCAGGAACGCGAGCGTGAGATATCCCGTGTAGGGCGCGCCGAACATGCGGAACGACGCGCGCTGCAGCACGCCCCTCTTCGTGAGCGCGTGCAGCCTCAGCTGGCAGAGGATGATGGTGGCCCAGCCGCCGATGATGCCGAGCGCCGACACCTCGAGCACGATCTCGAACGCCTGGGACGGCACGAGCGCGTTCAGCAGGACGCCCGCGAGCGTGATGACCGACGTGAGCAGGATGCCGCCGTAGGGCACGCCGTTGCGGCTCATCCGGGCGGTGAAGCGCGGCGCGGATCCGTTCACCGACATGGAGTGCAGGATGCGGCCGGTGGAGTACAGGCCGGCGTTGAGGCTGGAGAGGGCCGCGGTGAGGACGACGAAGTTCATCACGGATCCGGCGACGGCGCCGGTGTCGGCGCCCCCGAGGTGGGAGAAGAACGTGACGAAGGGCGATTCGCCGGACTTGTAGGTGCTGAACGGCAGCAGCAGCGAGAGCAGCAGGATGGATCCGACGTAGAAGATCGCGATCCGGATGACGACCGTGTTGATCGCCCGGGGCATGACCTTCGCGGGTTCCGCGGTCTCGCCCGCCGCGGTGCCGATGAGCTCGATCGAGGCGTAGGCGAACACGACGCCGGAGATCGCGATCAACGGCGCGAAGAAGCCCATCGGGAACACGCCGCCGTGCTCCGCCAGGATCGAGAAGCCCGTCGGCCCGACGTCGGTCGGCGCCTGCATGATGAGGATCACGGTGCCGACGATGAGGAAGGCGACGAGGGCGGTGACCTTGATCATCGCGAACCAGAACTCCATCTCGCCGAAGAGCTTGACGCTGACCAAGTTGAGCGAGAGCACGACGACGAGTGCGATGAACGCGATCGCCCACTGCGGGACGGCGCGGAGGGGTTCCCAGTACTGCGCCCAGAACTTCACGTAGAGGGCGGCCGCGGTCACGTCGACGATCGAGGTCATGGCCCAGTTCAGGAAGTACAGCCAGCCGCTGACGAAGGCCATCTTCTCGCCGTAGAACTCGCGGGCGTAGGAGACGAAGGATCCGGAGGAGGGGCGGTGCAGGACGAGCTCGCCGAGGGCGCGGAGGATGAGGAAGGCGAAGAAGCCGCAGACGGCGTAGACGAGGATGAGGGCCGGGCCGCTGGACGCGAGCCGGCCGCCGGCGCCCATGAACAGGCCGGTGCCGATGGCGCCGCCGATCGCGATCATCTGGATCTGGCGGGGCTTGAGGGCCTTGTGGTAGCCGGCGTCCTCCCGGGAGAAGTCCTCGACCGCCATCGTGCGGTCGCCGGTCAGCTCGCGCTCGTTCTCGAGGGCGTCCTCGGGATCCATGGCCGAGCCGGGGTTCTTGTCGCTCATGCGGTGCCTTTCCCTGGGGCCGCCCCGGGACGACAGCCGGTCTTGTGTGCATCGGAGATCTTGCCCGGGATCCTATTCGCAGGGCAACGAACGAACCGGCGGAGGGCGACAATGAGGCATGACCGAAACCAACCTCGTCGGCGACCGCATGCTCACGCGCGCGGAGGGGCTGGCCGCGGGCCGCGCGGTCCGGGAGCGCACGCCGCGCGCGGCACTGGCGAAGATCGAGACGTCGGGGCGGGATCCGCTGGGGATCCTCGACCGGCAGAACAGCACGCGGCAGGCGGATCTCATCGCCCTCCGCACCGAGCGCATGGCCGCGAACCCGTTCGCCTTCTACCGGGGGACGGCGGCGCTCATGGCTGCGGATCTGGCCCGGACGCCCCACACGGGGATCCTGGTGCCGTCCTGCGGGGATGCGCACATCGGCAACTTCGGGTTCTTCGCGTCGCCGCAGCGCACCCTGATGTTCGACCTGAACGACTTCGACGAGGCCGCCTGGGCTCCGTGGGAATGGGATCTGAAGCGCCTCGTGGCGAGCGTCGTGATCGGCGCCCGCGAGACCAGGGGGCCGTCTGTCGCGGACGAGGCGGCCCGCCAGTGCGTCCTCGCGTATGCGAGGGCGCTGCGCGCGGGCGTCCGTGCGGATCCGCTGCAGCGCTACTTCGCGCATTTCGACGCGACCGCGACCAGGGACGGGATCGACGTCGACTCGAAGCGCGCCCTGCAGAAGGCGATCGCCTCGGCCGAGAAGAGGACGGGGGAGCGCGCCGCGCGCAAGCTCACCGTGCGCGGGGACGACGGGCATCTGCGCTTCATCGAGCAGCCCCCGGTCATGACGCACGCCGACCCCTGGATCCGTGAGCTCAGCGACACCGCTTTCGTGCAGTACGCGGCGACGGCCAACGTCGACATCCAGCTGCTGCTGCGGCAGTACCGGGTGCGCGACGTGGCGCGGCGCGTGGTCGGGGTGGGCAGCGTGGGAACCCGCTGCTACCTGGCGGTGCTCGGCACGGCGGACGCCGAGCCGCTGCTGCTGCAGGTGAAGGAGGCAGGGCGGAGCGTGCTGGTGGAGTACGGCGGGATCGTGCAGCCCGACGAGCTGCAGCGGCGCGTCGACGAGCGCGGCGAGGGGGCGCGGGTGGTCGGCATGCAGCGGGTGCTGCAGGCGTTCTCGGATCCCTTCCTCGGACACATCAAGGGCGCCCGCGACGACTACTACGTGCGCCAGTTCCACGACATGAAAGGCTCGATCGACACCGACGTCATCGAGGACGAGGGGTATCGCGAGTACGCGGTCGCCTGCGCGATCACGCTCGCCCGCGCCCATGCGCAGGCGCCGGCCGCGGCGCAGATCGCCGGGTACGCGGGCAAGGGGGCCCAGCTCGCCGATACGCTGGTGAGCTGGGCGGGCGCCTACGCCGACCTGGCCGCGGAGGACTACCGCGCGTTCGCCGCGCGGGCCGCCGACGCGGCGCCCGATGCCGCACCGAGCACGGCGCAGGATGCTGCGCAGAAGGAGAGCAGATCATGAAGCAGGTGCGATTCGGATCCGGATCCGCCCCCGCCGTCGTCGCCGGGATGATGCGCATCGACGGCCGCACCGACGAGCAGATCCGGGAGCTCTACGACACCGCGCGCGCGAACGGCATCGACTTCTTCGATCACGCCGACATCTACGGCGGGGCCATGCACGTCTGCGAGGAGCGCTTCGGCGCCGCCCTGGGGCTGTCCGCCGCGGAGCGCGACGAGATCACGCTGCAGACCAAGTGCGGGATCGTGCCCGCGCAGGGGATGTTCGACTTCTCCTACGAGCACATCGTCCAGCAGGTCGAGGGATCCCTCGCCGCCCTGCGCACCGACCGGATCGACGTGCTGCTCCTGCACCGCCCGGACGCGCTCGTCGAGCCCGAGGAGGTCGCCCGCGCGTTCGACGAGCTGCACGCGTCCGGCAAGGTGCGCTCCTTCGGCGTCTCGAACCACACCCCGGGGCAGATCGCCCTGCTGAAGACCGCGGTGACGCAGCCGATCGTCGCGAACCAGCTGCAGCTGTCGATCACGCACGCGCCGATCATCTCCCAGCCCATCGCGGCGAACATGGCCGCGCTCGACCAGAGCGTGGTGCGGGACGGCGGGGGGATCGTGGAGTACTGCCGCATCGAGGGCATCACGATCCAGGCCTGGTCGCCGTATCAGGCGGGCTTCTTCACCGGCGTCTTCCTGGACAACCCGGCCTACCCCGAGCTGAACGCCGCGATCGACCGGATCGCCGCCGCGCACGGCGTGACCCCGACCGGCATCGCCACCGCGTGGATCACCCGGCACCCCGCCGGGATGCAGGTCGTGCTCGGCACGACGACGCCCGCGCGCGTGCAGGAGGCGGCGGACGGAGCCGACGTCAAGCTCAGCCGCGCGGAATGGTACGAGCTGTTCCGGGCCGCAGGGCACACGCTGCCCTGACCGCCGTCCGGCGCGCAGCGGACGCAGGATCCCCGCTTCTCTGGCAGGCTGTCGTCATGGGCCTGGTGTTCTCGATCCTCGTGCTGGTGCTGATGGTCGGCGCGCTCATCGACATCATCACCCGCCGTGACGACCAGGTGAAGCACCTGCCCAAGGTGTTCTGGATCATCCTGGTGATCATCGTGCCGCTGGCCGGATCCCTCATCTGGTTCCTCGTCGGACGCGAGTACGACGGGGAGGGGATCCGGCTGCCGCGCCCGCGCGAGCGACGCCCTGCATCGCCCGCGCCGTCAGCGCCCTCGCCTCCCGCGGACACCCGCAGCACCGAGCAGCAGATCGCCGACCTCGACCGCGAGATCGAGGAATGGCGGCTGCGCGCCGAGATCGAGAAGCGCAAGAAGCAGGACGGGACGGACGTCGGATGAACGCGACTCCGCAGCTGCGCCGCGCGGTGATCGGCGGCGGCAGCGGCTACCTCGGCACCGCGCTGGCGCGAGCCTTGCGGGTCGACGGCTATGAGGTGCGCACGATCGGGCGCACCGGCGCGGACGCGCGCTGGGACGATCCGGCGGGGGTCCTCCGCCTCGTCGACGGCGCCGACCTCGTGATCGGGCTCGCCGGCCGCCGGATCGACTGCCGGTACACCGACCGCAACCGCGACGAGATCCTGCGCTCGCGCGTGCGCACGACGCAGGCGCTGCACCGTGCGGTCACCGCGGTGGCGGCTCCTCCGGCGGTGTGGATGAACGGCAGTTCGGCGACGGCGTACCGCTACACGCTGGTCTCACCGCGCACCGAGGCGGATCCGCTCGACGAGAAGGGCTTCTCGCCCGATGTGACCCGGGAGTGGGAGGCCGCGCTGTTCGACGGCGAGACTCCGGGGACGCGGCGGATCGCCCTGCGCACCTCGCTGGTGCTCGGCCGGGGCGCGCCCGTGATGGACATGCTGCTGCGCCTGGCCCGGCTGGGACTGGGCGGCCCGCAGTACGACGGCTGGTGGTTCCCGCACCGGCGCTATCGCGGGATCGGCGCCCACCCCACCGAGCCCGACCGCCCCGACTACGAGCACTCCCGGGGCCGGCAGCGGCTGAGCTGGATGCACGAGCAGGATTTCGTGCAGGCGGTGCGGTTCCTCCGTGACCACGACGAGATCGCGGGTCCCGTGAACATGGCGTCGCCGAATGCGGTGACCAACATCGAGCTCATGCGCACGCTGCGCCGCGCGGTCCGGGCGCCGTTCGGCCTGCCGGCGCCGCGCTTCGTGCTGGAGCCGGGCATGGCGGTGCTGCGCACCGAGTCGGAGCTCGTGCTCAAGAGTCGCTGGGTGCTGCCGCAGGTGCTCGAGGACGCCGGGTACGCCTTCCGCTACCCGCAGCTCGCGGGCGCCGTGCAGGCCATCGTCGGGCGCTGACGGGCCGGCCCGATCGCTCCGGTCGCAGAACCGTCGTTCCGGTCGCAGAACGGTCGCTCCGGTCGCAGAACGGTCGCTCCGGTCGCAAAAGATGTCGCTGAGCGGCGTCCAGAGCGACAGTTTTTGCGACGGGAGCGGATCCGGGTCCGCGACGGGAGGGGCGCGACGGATCCGGGTCCGCGACGGGAGCGGATCCGGATCCGGATGAGGGGGATCGGGGTCAGGGCGCGGGGGCGAGGGCGAAGGAGGCGCGGACGGCCTCATCGAGGGCGGGGTGCCGGAAGGCGTAGCCCACGTCGACCAGCTTCTCCGGGGCGACCCATCGGCTCTTCAGGATCAGCTCGGTCTCGGTGCGGAGCGCGACCGCGCCCAGCTCCAGCATCCAGCGTGCCGACGGCAGGCCCGCCCGCTTGCCGAGGGTGCGCCGGATCGTCGCCATGAGCGTGCGGTTGTCGCTCGCCTGCGGCGCGACGGCGTTCACGGGGCCCTCCAGCTCGGGGTGCTCCTCGAGGAAGGCGATGATGCCGGCGAGGTCGTCCAGGTGCACCCAGCTGAAACGCTGGAGCCCGCCGCGTGCACGGAAGTAGTGCGCCGTTCCCGCCGCTCGCCGGGCGCGGCCGATCGGCCACGGGCCGTCGTGCTGGGTTCCGCCCAGGCCGCACCGGGCGAGCCGGCGGAGGGTGCCGAGGACGCCGCCGTCGCCGAGCACGATCGCCGTGCGCAGTGCGACCCGTCGCGTGCGCGGGAGGTCGCCGGCGAACAGCTCACGCTCCCACGCCTTCGCCACCTCGACCGAGAATCCGGTCCCGAGCTCGCCCGTGGACTCGGTCTGCGGGCGGTCCTCCGCGTGCCGGTAGATCGTCGCGGTGGAGGAGTTGATCCAGAGGGGAGGAGGGGTGACGGCGTTGCGCACCGCGATCCGCAGGGCGGCTGTCGTCTGCTCGCGGGAGCGGAGGATCTCCGCCCGGTTCGCCGCCGTGTACCGGCAGTTCACGCTCTTCCCGGCCAGGCCGACGACCAGGCTCGCCCCGTCCACGGCGGCGTCGATCCCCGCCTGGTCGTCCCAGGTCAGGTCGGCGCCGTGCCGGGAGACGGTCACGACCTCGCGCCCCGCCGCACGCCAGCGCTGCTGCAGGTCCTGCCCGATGAACCCCGTCGACCCGCCCAGCACGACCCTGCCTCGGGTGCGGCCGTCTTCCTCGTTCATGCGTCCTCCTCGATCCGGTAGCGGAACGTCCCCGCGTACTCGTGGATCCGCCCGAGCAGTGGCACGTCCACGGTCAGGGCCACCCGCTGCAGGCCGGTGGCGTGCTCGATGCCGTCGATGAGCCGGATCCGCGGAGCGATGCACGACGGGATCCGGATCCGCAGGCCTCCCAGGAGCAGCCCGACGCGCGTGCTGCGCAGCTCCAGCGCGCCGTCGGAAGCCGTCGCCCGGAAGACCGCGGCGAGCCCCCCGCGCTGCCCGAGGCGGTCCGCGATGCGCCCCCGCGGCAGAGGTCGCACGCGATCGCACAGCGTCAGGTCGCCGTGCGGGAGGTGCAGCGTGCGCTCGGCGGATCTGCCTCCGCCGTCGCGATTGCGCACCGTGAACGGAAGGTCCTCCGCCCACCCGGCGTAGACCGCGCCACGACGCTCGAGGAAGCGCAGCAGCGGGCCGAGCAGCACGCGGACCGCGCGCCTGCGGCAGCCGACCCGCTCGAAGACGCCGTGCCCGACGCCGACCCGTCCCGAGGGGATCGCTGCGATGTAGGCGCGCATGCGAGGATGCAGCCGCTCCGCGCGTGCGCCGAGCGCCGCGGCGTAGGGGGAGAGCGGGTCCGGTGTCATGTCATCACGATATCGAACATGTTCAAAAAAGGCGAATGAACGTGGCCCTCGCCCCGTGGCGGGCCGTCGGCGGGGTGGGCGCCGGTCAGCTCCCGATCAGGCGCACCAGGCGCTCGTGCCCGGACTCCTCGAGCTCGGCGATGTCGGCGCGCGACTTCAGGAAGGCGTTGAAGGAGCGGTAGCCCAGGGCCTTCTCGCTGAAGGACGGATCCATGCGCCGCATCTGCGTCTTCACCGCCGAGCTGTGCAGCCACTCGTCGCCGTCGCTCTTGTCGTGGCCGAGGCGCAGCGCGCGCACGAGCGTCGCCGTGGCCTGCTCCTGATCGTCGGTGGTCGGCTCGTCCTTCTCCGCGGACGCCCTGGACTCCTTGCGCGCGCCCTGGGACTGCTTGGCGGTGGGCTTCTTCGGCGGGGTCTCGGCCTGGGCGGCGGCGCGCTCGACACCCGGCAGGGAGTCGTACGCCTCGAACTCGTCGCACGCGGCGGCGAGCGACTTCGCGGTCGAACCGGCGACGCCGACGCCGACCACGTAGCGGCCGAGGCGCTTGCAGCGCTGGGCGAGCGGCACGTAGTCGCTGTCGCCGGCGACGATCACCACGTGGGTGAGATCGGGGAGGCGGAACATGTCCTCCACCGCATCGACGGCGAGGCGGATGTCCGCGCCGTTCTTGGCGTAGGCCGCGGCGGGGAACAGCTGCACGAGGTCGACGGCGCGGGCGACCAGCTGCGAGCGGTACACGGCGTTCACGGGCGACGACCAGTCGGCGTACGCGCGGGTGAGCACGAGGGTGCCGAACGACGACGCGTAGTCGATGATCGCGCCGACGTCGATCGTCGCGGACTTGAGCCGCTCCGCGACCTCGGCGTCGGCGGGGTCGTCCTGGATGCGCTGGCGGTCCTTGCTGTAGGCGTTGCGCCCGTGCACGCGGTCGTACCAGGAGATGACGATGTTGTCGAAGTCCAGGTAGACGGCGACGCGGGTGTCCTGGGGCTCGGCCATGGGATCCTCCTCCGGAAGGGTCAGGCGGTCAGGCGGTCTCGCCGGGGTAGCGGACGCCGATCTGCGCGCGGATCTCGTCGAGCAGGCCCATGATCGCGACCGACTCCGCGACCGGCAGCAGGTCGCTGTCGAGGGATCCGTCGGCGATGTGGCGCTCCGCGGCGAGGGCCTGGTACTGCATGCCTCGACCGCCGCCGCGCTCGTCCGAAGTGGTGCGGCCGTCGAACTCCTCCCACACCGTGCCGTCCGTCGCCACGACGCGGAACGTGGTGGGCGAGTACCAGACCCGGTCGATCTCGATGCGTGCGAGGGTGCCGAGCACCACGGCGGTGTTGGGACCGGCCGCGCGCGAGGAGGACAGGGTGGTCGAGATCGCCCCGCCGGCGTGCGTCATGATCGTCGCGACTTCGGCGTCGGCGCCGGTGGAGATCAGCCGCCCCGTCGCCTGGACTGTCTCGGGTGCGCCGAGCAGGTCGTGGACGAACGAGATCGGATAGATGCCGAGATCGAGCAGCGCGCCGCCGCCGAGCTCCAGAGCGTTCAGGCGGTGGGCGGGATCCGTGGGCAGCGACTGCGTGTGGTCGGCAGAGACCGCGCGGATCTCGCCGAGCGTGCCGGCCGCGATGATCTCCCTGATCCGGACCATGTGGGGCAGATACCGCGTCCACATCGCCTCCATGACCAGCAGGCCCTTCTCGCGACCCAGGTCGGCGAGATCCTGCGCCTCGGCGCGATTGAGGGTGAACGCCTTCTCGACGAGCACATGCTTGCCGTGCTCGAGCGCGAGGCGGGCGTCGTCGTGGTGCATCGGGTGCGGCGTCGCGACGTAGATGATGTCGACCTCGGGATCCGCCGCGAGAGCCTCGTAGGAGCCGTGCGCGCGGGCGATGTCGAAGCGGGCGGCGAACGCGTCGGCCGACTCCTGCGATCGGGATCCGACGGCGACGAGGTCGAGCCCCGCGGTGCGCAGATCGGCGGCGAAGGCGGCGGCGATGCCGCCGGTGGCGAGGATGCCCCAGCGCAGAGCTGGTTGCGGGGAGTGGGCGGTCATGGGCACAAGCGTACGGGCTTCCGATAAGGGGGAGGAATCGTGCGCGCGGCATCGACGCCCGTGCGGTCCCGTCGCCGGGCTGGGAGGATGGGGGCATGGCCGATCTCATCACCGCCGCCGAACTCCGCTCCCTCCTCGAGGAGGGCGAGGATCTGCGGATCCTGGACGTGCGCTACCGACTCGGGTTCACCGACGGGCGGGAGAACTACCGGGCCGGGCACCTCCCCGGGGCGGTGTTCGCCGACCTGGAGGGCGAGCTGGCCGCTCACGGCGCCCCTGCGGACGGGCGTCACCCGCTGCCGTCCGACGACGAGCTCGAGCAGGCCGCGCGCCGCTGGGGGATCCGTCAGGGGCAGGCGGTCGTGGTGTACGACGACGCGCGCTCTCTTCCCGCCTCTCGGGCGTGGTGGGCGCTGCGCCGCGCCGGCGTGGCCGTCGTGCGCGTGCTCGACGGCGGACTCGGCGCCTGGCGGGCCGCCGGGGGAGCCGTCGAGGAGGGCGAGGTCGTGGCACCGTCGGGAGACGTGGTGCTCGCCCGCCCGGGAACGGCCGACGTGCTGGATGCCGATCAGGTCGCTGCGTGGACCGGGGTGCTGCTGGACGCCCGCGCACCCGAGCGGTTCCGCGGCGAGACCGAGCCGATCGATCCGGTCGCCGGGCACATCCCCGGAGCCCGCAACCTGCCGATCGCCGAGGTGCTCGACGCCGAGGGGCGGTTCCGCGCCCCCGCCGAGATCGAGGCCGCGTTCGAGGCCGTCGGCGCGGGGGAGGAGGTGCCGATCGCGGCCTATTGCGGATCCGGCGTGACGGCGGCGCAGCTCGCGCTCGCGGGTGCCCTGATCGGCCGCGAGGTGACCGTGTACCCGGGATCGTGGAGCGCCTGGTCGAACACGCCGGGGCGCCCGGTCGAACGCGGACCCGTGCCGGCCGAGGCGGATCCGCTGGAGGACTGAGCCGAGGCGGATCCGCTGGAGGACTGAGCCGATCCCGCGGGACGGCACCGCGCGGGGCGGGTCAGAGCGCTTCGATGACCTCGCGGAGCACGTCGGGGTCGTACCAGGCGATCTCCCCGTCGGCGAGGGCGTGGTACCGCTCGTGCCCCTTGCCGAGGATCACCACGGTGTCCTCGGGCCGGGCCATCCGCACCGCGGCGGCCATGGCTTCGCGGCGATCGGCGATCTCGGTGATCTCCACGACGCTGGAGCGCGCGCCGTCGATGAGGGAGGCACGGATCTCGGCGGGGTCGTCGTCGTAGGGGTTGTCGTCGGTGATGACCAGCACGTCGGCGAACATCGCGGCGAAGCGGCCCATCATGCGGCGCTTGGCGGCGTCGCGATGGCCGTTCGCGCCGAGCACCGCGATCAGGCGGCCCTCCGGCGTCGTGGTGCGGATCGCGCGCAGGGCCGCGTTGATCGCCTCCGGCTTGTGCGCGGAGTCGACGATCGCGGTGAACGGCTGCCCGAAGTCGAACCGCTGCAGGCGGCCCTCGACGCTCGGCAGCGCGGCGACGCCGGGGGCGAGCTCCGCGAGGTCGCGTCCCGTCTCGGCGAGGGCGGCGACCGCGGCGAGGATGTTGTTCACGTTGAACGCGCCGGTGAGCTGCGTGGTGAACCGCACCCGCTCGCCCTCGGGGGAGCGGACGGTGAACGAGGATCCGTGCGCGCGCAGCTCGACGTCCGAAGCCACCCAGTCGGCGGATTCGGATCCGCTCGCCGACGTCGTGCGCACGGGGACGGTCGCCTGAGCCGCCATCATGCGCCCCCAGTGCGAGTCGATGTCGACGATGCCGATCCGGGAGTGCTCGGGGGTGAGCAGCAGCGCCTTCGCGGCGAAGTAGTCGGCCTGGGTCGGGTGGTAGTCGCGGTGGTCGTGCCCGAGGTTGAGGAAGATGCCCGCGTCGAACGCGAAGCCGTCCACGCGTCCCAGGGTGAGGGCATGGCTGGACGCCTCGACGGCGACCGTGCCGAGGTGCTGCTCGCGCATGACCGCGAAGAGCGCCTGCAGCTCCGGTGCCTCCGGAGTGGTCAGCACGGGCGGGAAGAAGTCGTCGCCGACGGTCGTGCCGATGGATCCGATCGTGCCGGACTGCGCCATGCCGGCCGCGGCGGCCACGTAGAACGCGGTGGTGGTCTTGCCCTGCGTGCCGGTGATCCCGATCGACGTCATCGACGCGGCGGGGTCGCGGTAGAGGAAAGCGGAGGCGGGGCCGGCGGCCAGACGCGCGCTGTCCACGACGAGCGTCGGCACGTCCGAGGGGACGAGCGCGGCGCCCTCGGCGTCGGTGAGGACCGCCGTCGCACCCGCGGCGACGGCCTTCTCGGCGAACCGGGCGCCGTGCGCGTTCGCTCCCGGGATCCCCAGGAAGAGGTCGCCCGGCCGCACGTGGTCGGTGCCGAGCGCGACACCCGTGAAGCCGGTGTCCGCGGCGTCGGGCGCCTCCGCGCCGAGGTGTGCGGCGAGGTCGCCGAGCGTGGCGCGGAAGGTCTCGACGGGGCGGGAATCCAGGCGCGGAGCGGGGTAGTTCGACACGGAGGGCATGACCGTCCGAGTCTACCGGGCTCTTCGTCTCGCCTTCGGCTCGCTCAGGGACCGGGCAGCGAGACGAAGCGGTGCGCGCAATTCAGGCTGAATCTCCCGGCGGAGACGTCGGACACCGTTTCTTGGCCCCTCGGGCGCTCTCCAGCCTGAGTTCGGAACACCCGCGCGGGAAACGCCCCCGGACGAGGGATCAACCGGCGCGCATGAACTCCTCGGCCTCGCGCACCTGCTCATCGGTCGGACGGATCCCGGTGTACAGCACGAACTGCTCGAGCGCCTGCAGCGTGGCGACCGAGGCGCCGTTGATGACGGTTTTGCCCGCGGCGAGGCCGGCGCGCACGAGCGGGGTCTCGGCCGGAAGGGCGACGACGTCGAACACCGCCCCGGCGGCGTCGATCGCGGAGGGCGGGAACGAGAGGGCGTCCGCCTCGGCGCCGCCCGCCATCCCGATCGGGGTGACGTTGACGAGGATGTCGGCCGTGCGGTCGTCGACGTCGGCGACCCACCCGAAGCCGTAGAGGCCGGCGAGCGCGCGACCCGCCTGCTCGTTGCGCGCGACGATCGTGACGTCGGCGAAGCCCGCGTCGCGGAAGGCCGCGGCCGTCGCCTTCGCCATGCCGCCCGACCCGCGCAGCAGCACCGAGGACGCCGGATCCAGGGCGTTGCGGACGATGAGCTGCGCAATCGCCGAGTAGTCCGTGTTGTAGGCGGTGAGCACGCCGTCGTCGTTGACGATCGTGTTGACGGAGTCGATTGCGGTGGCGGAGGGATCCATCCGGTCCACCAGGGCGATCACGTCCTCCTTGTAGGGCATGGAGATCGCGCAGCCGCGGATCCCGAGTCCGCGCACGCCGGCGATCGCCTGGGCGAGGTCGGTCGGGGCGAACGCCTTGTAGATCCAGTTCAGCCCCAGCGCCTCATAGAGGTGGTTGTGGAACCGGGTGCCGTTGTTGCTGGGTCGCGCGGAGAGCGAGATGCACAGGGTCATGTCTTTGTTCAGGATCGGCACCGGTCCAGAGTAGCGAGCACCGTGGTGGGGACGTTGATCACGCTGCGCTCGTCCTCGCTCAACGACCCCGGAGGGCTCAGACCGCGGCGAGCGCCGGCTCCACGACGGCGAGGGCGAGCGCCTGCTCGAGGTCGGCGAGGATGTCGGCCGGATCCTCGATCCCGATCGACAGGCGCAGGGTCGTCGCGCCGATCCCGGCCGCGGCACGCTGGGCGGCGTTCAGGTGCGAGTGCGTCATCGAGGCGGGGTGCGAGACGAGCGAGCGCGCGTCGCCGATGTTCGCCACGAGGCGCACGACCTTCAGGCCGTCCACGAAGCGCTCCACGCGCTCCTGATCCCGCTCCTCGTCGCCCGTGGAGACCAGGTCGATCGAGAAGACCGAGGGGATCCCGCGGGGGAGGTAGCGCGCGGCGAGCTCGTGCCAGGGGTTGTCGGCGAGCCCGGGGTGGTGCACGGCGGCGATCGCGGGGTGCACGACGAGGGACTCGGCGATCGCCTGGGCCGACGCGCTCTGCCGGGAGACGCGCAGGTCGAGCGTCTCGATGCCCTGCAGGATCTGGTGCGCGTTGAACGGCGAGAGCGAGGGCCCGAGGTCGTGCACGTACTTGGCCTTCACCAGCGCCCCGAACGCGAACCCCTGCCCGAACCGCTCCCAGAGCGACTGCGGGCCGAACCGGGCGTGCACGGCGGTGAACTGCGGCCAGCGGGCGGGGTCTGCGCCGAAGTCGAAGGATCCGAGGTCGACGGCGACGCCGCCGAGCGAGGTGCCGTGGCCGCTGAGGAACTTCGTGGCGGAGTGCACGACGAAGTCGGCGCCGTGCTCTCCGGGGCGGATCAGGAAGGGCGTGCCGACCGTGCTGTCGATCACAAGGGGGACGCCCGCGGAATGGGCGATGTCGGCGACCGTCCGGAGATCGAGCACCTGGGCGAGCGGGTTCGCGACGGACTCGGCGAAGAACAGCCGGGTGCGCTCGTTCGCGGCCGCGCGCCAGGCCGCGGGGTCGTCCTGGTCGACGAAGGTCACCGTGATGCCGAAGTCGTCGAGCGTGTCCTGCAGCAGGTCGACCGTGCCGCCGTACAGCCGGTCGGCCGCGACGACGTGGCCGCCGCGGCCCGCGAGGGCGAGGATCGTGACCGCGACCGCGGCCTGCCCGCTGGCGACGGCGACCGCGGAGACGCCGCCCTCCAGCGCGGTGACGCGCTCCTCGAGCAGCTGCTGCGTGGGGCTGGCGTTGCGGCTGTAGATGTTGCCGGCGCGGCGCAGCGCGAAGAGGTCGCGCGCCTCCGCGAGGTTCGCGAACTGGTAGGCCGCCGACTGGTACAGCGGCGGCACCGCGGTGTTCTGCGGCGCGCCGGGCACGTACGCCGCCTGCACCTGCCTCGTCGCGAAACGGGTGGCGGGGGCGGAGGCGGCGGGATCGGTCACGGACCCATCCTGCGGCGCGCCGTGCCGGCCGCGCTGGGATGTTTCCGACTGTTGCGGATCCGCCGGGTGAGCCCCGCGGTCAGGCCTCCGCGAGACGGTGCACGAACGCGGCGATCTCGGAGAGCGCGACGGCGTGCCGCTCGAGGTGGGGGAGATGCGCCGCGTCCTCGAGCTCGACGAGCGCGGCGCCGGGGATCGTCGTGGCTGCATGGCGTGCCGCCGCGCGGACGTGCGGGAGATCCAGCGCGCCCACGAGCACGAGCGTCGGGACGCGGATCTCGCCGAGGCGCGGCCAGGCCACGGCGTCCTGCGCCCGCGCGCCGGGATCGTCGGTGGCGAGGGCGGCGCCGTTCATCGCGAGGAAGAGCTCGCGCGCCTCCTTCCCGACCCGTCCGGCACGGCCGGGGCCGTCGAGCCAGAGCTCGGCCTCGATCCGGTTGAGCTCTGCGAGGTCGCCCTGCTCGATCGCCGCGTCCCCTCGGCGGTCGAGCTCGGCGGTGACGGCGTCGAGCTCGGGCGCGGGGGAACCGCTGATGGCCGGCGCGATGAGCACGAGGGCCCGCACGCGTCCGGGGGCGACGAGGGCGAGGTCGATCGCCGTGCGTCCGCCCATCGAACAGGCGACGATGATGGCGGCATCCGCGGCGGCGGCGTCGAGCACGGCGCGCGCGTCTTCGACCGGAGACCAGTCGTCGTGCGGTTCCGTCGTCGTCTCACCGAAACCGCGCGCGTCGTAGCGGATGCTGCGCACGGACGGACCGAGCACGTCGACGAGGCCGGCCCAGGATCGCCGGTCGGTCACCCCGGCATGGATGAGGAGCACCGGTGCGCCGTCGGCCGCGCCGCTCTCCTCGACCGCGAGCCGCCCCCCGGGCACAGCGAGCATCGAGGTCGCGGTGCCGGCGGTCACGGGATCAGCACGATCTTGCCCCGCGCGGCGTGCGCCTCCACGAGGCGGTGCGCCTCGGCGGCCTCCGCGAGCGGCAGCTCCGGGCCGAACTCGATCGAGAAGCGGCCCTCGGTGATGAGCCGCAGTGCGACCGGCACGGCCTCGGCGCGCCAGGCGAGCTCCTGCGCAGTGAGCGGGACCGGGCTCCCGCCGCTGAACGCGCGGATCCCGAACGACGCGGCATCGGGTCCGCGCACGATCGTCGCGATCCGGTCCGGGTCGGCGACGAGGGCGAGGGAGGCGGCGATCGCCTCATCCGTGCCGGCGCCGTCGAGCGCGACCGTGATCTCGCGATCGCCCGCCGCGTCGCGGATCCGCTGCTCGAGGCCCTCGCCGTAGACGACGGGGATCGCGCCGAGCTCGCGCAGCCGTTCCTGCGAGGTCGCGCCGCCGGTGGCGATGACGTCGGCGCCCCACGCGACGGCGAACTGGATCGAGGCCTGGCCGACCGCGCCGGAACCGGCGTGCAGGAGCAGGAGGTCGCCCTCGCCGACGCCGAGCGAGCGCAGGGACTGGTACGCGGTGCCGGCGGGGATGCCGAGGGCGGCGCCCTCGGCGGAGGTCACCTCGTCGGGCATCACGGAGGCGTGCGCCGCCGGCACGGCGAGCGCGGTCGCATACGTGCCCCGGGTGTCGCGGATGGCGACGCGATCGCCGACGCGGAGATCGTCGACGCCGGGACCGACCGCGGTCACGACGCCCGCGCCGTCGAAGCCCTGGTGCCGGGGCTCGGTGATCGGGGGCAGCGGGCGGAAGCCGCTGCGCTGCTTGACGTCGATCGGATTCACCCCGGCTGCCTCGATGCGCACCACGACCTCGCCGGCGGCGGGGACCGGATCCGGCACCTCCACGAGGGTGAGGACCTCCGGTCCGCCGAGCTCGGTCTGCACGATCGCCTGCGCCATGGTTCCAGGCTACGACGCGGCGGAGCGGCGGGGCGCGGGGAAGGGGCCGGACCGCGGGTGCCGCAGGCCGGGGCGGAGGCGGATCGAGGCCACCCGACCGCCCGGGCTCACTTCTCGGCGAGCGCCTTCATGATCCGCTGCGGCGAGACCGGCTGCGCGGTGCCCAGGCGCTGGGCGAACAGGCTCACGCGGTACTCCTCGAGCAGCCAGCGCACCTCGACGAGCCGGGGCGCGGATCCGGCGGGCAGCGGGATCGCGCCCCCGGCATCGGCGTAGGCCTGCGCCATGCGCTCGTACTCGCTCTGCCGGGTGCGGTCCTTGCCCGGGGCGTCCGCGAGGGTGCGCAGCCGATCCAGGATGCCGTCGAGGTACCGCGGGAACTGGGCGAGGCGCTCGGCGCCGGCACCCGAGATGAAGCCGTTCGGGAGCAGGCCCGCGAGCTGGCCGCGGATGTCGTTCAGAGGCCCGAGCAGGGCGAGCGAGTTCTGCCCCTTCAGGGCCCGCTCGACCTCGCGCGCCTTCGTGAGGATCTTGGCGACCAGCGAGACGAGCGCGAACAGCTCGTCCACGACGACCGCGGAGACGCCGTCGCGCACGCGGGCGAAGTCGGCCTCGGTGCGGACGATCCCCGCGGTCCCCGTGCCCGTCGCCGGGGTGGTCAGCCGATCGATCGCCGCCCGTGCGACCGCGGCGCGGGCGTCCTCGATGAGCGTCGCGACGTTCGGGTAGGGCGAGGCGGCGAGCGCGAGCTTCTCGGCGCTCGTCAGATGCTGCTGCACGTACGACGCGGGGGAGGGGATCCCGAGCAGCACCAGCCGCAGCACGCCCTCGCGGGTCGCGGAGAGCGCCGCCTCGGCCGTCGCCTCCACCCGCAGGGCGACCGAGGTGCGCTGGTCGACGAGGGCGGGATAGCCGCGCACCACGCCCCCGGCCACGCGGGTGTCCAGCACCTCCGGCAGGTCGCCGAGGTCCCACGTCGTGATGCCGTCGCGCTGGGTGAGGGCCGGAGCGGGGGAGGCCGCGGCCACCGCCGCGGCGCCGCGCCCTCGTGCAGGACGGGCGGCGTCGGGACCGCGCTCGATCGAGCGGGCGACGCTCGCGCGCGAGCGGTCGGCGAGCTCGCGCTGCAGCAGCGTGAGGTCCCGGCCGGAGCCCACCACGCGTCCGCGCTCGTCGACCGCCCGGAAGTTCATCCGCAGGTGCGCGGGCACGCGCTCCAGGTCGAACTCCGCGGCCGACACGGGCTGGTTCGCGAGGGGCTGGATGAGTCGCGCGAGCGCCTCGCGCAGGCTCCGTCCGGGCAGGCCCTGATGGGCCTCGGGCCCCTCGGCGGAGAGCTCGGCGCCGAACTTCTCGGCCCAGTCCGCCGCGGGCACCACGTGCCGGCGGATCGCCTTCGGCAGCGCCCGCAGCAGCGCCGTCACCAGTTCGGCGCGGAGACCCGGCACCTGCCAGTCGAACCCGGCGTCCTGCACCTGCTGCAGCAGGGCCAGCGGGATCACGACGCTCACGCCGTCGTCCGCGGCTCCCGGCTCGAAGCGGTACGCGAGGCCGAGCACCTGATCCGCCTGCGCCCAGCGCGGGGGGAAGTCCTGCTGGTCGGCGCGCTCGTCGTCGTCGATCAGGTCCGCCTCGCGCATCACGAGCAGCCTCGGCGTCGTCGCCAGGGCGTCGCGCCACCACGCCTCGAAGGAGCGCACGTCGAAGACGTCGCTCGGGATGCGCTGATCGTAGAACCGGAAGACGGCCTCGTCGCCGACGAGGATGTCGCGGCGGCGCTCGCGCTCCTCGAGCTTCTCCAGGCGCTTGCGCAGCTCGGCGTTGCTGCGCCAGAAGGCGGACACCCGCTTGTCGATCCGGCCCGGATCCCACTCACCCTCGACGAGCGCATGCCGCAGGAAGAGCTCGCGCGCGGCCGGCCGGTCGATGCGGGCGAACTGCACGCGACGGCGCGTCACGATCTCGACGCCGAACAGCGTCACCTTCTCGAACGCGACCGCGGCCCCCGACTCCTTGGACCAGTGCGGCTCGGAGATCTGCCGCTTGGCGAGATCGCCCGCGAGCGCCTCGGCCCAGGCCGGGTCGATCGCGGCGGCCGTGCGCGCGAACGTGCGCGAGGTCTCCACGATCTCCGCCGCCATGACGGCGCGCGGCGCCTTCTTGCGCAGCGCGGAGCCGGGGAACAGCGAGAACCGGATCCCGCGCGCGCCGCGGTACTCGGCGGCGCGGCGCTTCGGATCCTTCTTCCCGCCCTTGGCCGGCGGCCCCTTCGTGAGGGCGCGCTCGTCGAGGATCCCGATGTGGCTGAGGAGCCCCGCGAGCAGGGCGCGGTGCACCGCATCCGGATCGGCGGAGATGGGGTCGTTGAGCGAGGACGGCGAAGCCGACCGAGACGAGACGCGGTCACCCGTGAGATCGCCGCGTTTCGTCTCGCGGAGACCCTTCGCGGGGACGAGCGTGCGCAGCTGCCGGTGCACGTCGAACCACTCGCGCACCCGCACGTAGTTCAGGTGCTCTGCGCGGCAGAGCCGGCGGAACGCACTGGATCCGAGCTCCTTCTGCTGCTCGCGCAGGTGATTCCAGAGGTTCAGGATCGAGAGGAAGTCGCTCGTCGGATCCGCGAACCGCGCGTGCATCCGCTCGGCCTCGTCGCGCACGCCCTGCGGGGCGTCGGCGGAGGGGCGCTCGCGCACGTCCTGGATCGACAGCCCGGCGACGATCGCGAGCACGGGAGCGACGACGCCGGTGCGCACGGCCTCCACGAGCATGCGGGCGAAGCGCGGGTCGATCGGCATGCGCGCGATGTCACGCCCGATCCGGGTGAGCCGAGGGGTCTCGGATCCGGTCCCCGCGGTTCTCGGGGGCACCTGCACCGCACCGAGCTCGACGAGCAGTTCGAAGGCCGACCGCACGTCGCGGGATTCCGGCGGCGTGAGGAACGGGAACTCCGCGATGTCGCCGAATCCGAGGCTCAGCATCTGCAGCACCACCGCGGCGAGCGAGGTGCGCAGGATCTCGGGCTCGGTGAACTCCGGGCGCTTGTCGAAGTCGTCCTCGCCGTAGAGGCGGATCGCGATGCCGGCGCTCGTGCGTCCGGCGCGCCCGGAGCGCTGGTTCGCGGACGCCTGCGACACGGCCTCGATCGGCAGCTGCTGCACCTTGGACCGGCTGCTGTAGCGCGAGATGCGGGCCGTGCCCGTGTCGATCACGTACTTGATGCCGGGGACCGTGAGGCTCGTCTCGGCGACGTTCGTGGCGAGGATCACGCGCCGCCGCAGTCCCGCCACGGTCGACGGCTCGAACACCCGGTGCTGCTCGGCGGCAGAGAGCCGCCCGTACAGCGGCAGCACCTCGACCGGCGCGGTCTGGGAACGGTAGGCGCCGCGGATCGCGTCGGCGGCGTCGCGGATCTCGGCCTCGCCCGGGAGGAAGACGAGCACGTCGCCGCGCTCCTCGCGGTCGAGCTCGCGCAGCGCGCGCACGATCGCGGTGACCTCGTCCTCGGGCTCGGACTTCGCGGTGCGGGCTGACTTGGGCGCGCCGGCGTCCTCGCGCTCCTCGACGAGGGGCCGGTAGCGGATCTCGACGGGATAGGTGCGCCCGGAGACCTCGATGACCGGGGCGGGCTCGCCCTCCGCGTCGGCGAAGTGCTTCGCGAAGCTGTGCGGATCGATCGTCGCCGAGGTGATGACGACCTTGAGGTCGGGGCGCTCGGGGAGGATCCGGTGCAGGTAGCCGAGGAGGAAGTCGACGTTGAGGGAGCGCTCGTGCGCCTCGTCGATGATGATCGCGTCGTAGCGGCGCAGGAGCCGATCGCGGTGGATCTCGTTGAGCAGGATGCCGTCGGTCATGAGCGCGATCCGGGTCTCGTCCGAGACCTGGTCGGTGAAGCGCACCTTGTAGCCGACGAGCCCGCCGAGCGGCACGCGGAGCTCCTCCGCCACGCGCTCCGCGATCGTCCGGGCGGCGAGCCGACGCGGCTGGGTGTGCGCGATGCGCTCGCGGCCGAGCTCGAGCAGGATCTTCGGCAGCTGCGTCGTCTTGCCGGATCCGGTCGCGCCCGCGACCACGACGACCTGATGGTCGCGGATCGCTGCGGCGATCTCGTCGCGCGCGGCACTGACCGGGAGTTCCGGCGGATAGGAGATCACGGGCGCAGACATAGCCCTCCAGCCTATCGCGGGAGAAGCCCTTGTATCGGGTCTTCGTGCCGTCTCGATGAGCCGCGATACTGGGGGCATCATGAGCACACCCGTCATCCTCGACTGCGATCCCGGCCACGACGACGTCTTCGCGATCTGGCTCGCCGCCGCGCATCCCGCGATCGACCTGCGCGCCCTCACCACCGTCGGCGGCAACGGACTGCTGGAGTTCACGACGCGCAACGCCCGCATCGCGTGCACGGTCGCGGGCATCGAGGGGGTGCCGATCGCGGCGGGTGCGGCCGGGCCGCTCCACGGCCGGCTGCATCCCGCCGAGCTGATCCACGGCGCGAACGCGCTCGGCGGTCCCGAACTGCCGGAGCCGACCGTCCCGGAGGATCCGCGGGACGCGCTGGCGCTCATGCGCGCGGTGCTCGAGGAGGCCGAGGAGCCCGTCACGATCGTCGCGACCGGGCCGCTCACGAACATCGGCCTGCTCGTGCGCGACCACGCCGACCTGCTGCCCCGCGTCGCCCGCGTCGTCTGGATGGGCGGGTCGACCGGCCGCGGCAACGCGACCCCCTACGCGGAGTTCAACGCCTGGACCGATCCCGAGGCGATGGCGCTCGTGCTGGACAGCGGCGTGGACTTCACGATGGTCGGGCTGAACATCTCGCACCAGGCGCTCATCACTCGAGAGGTGCGGGAGCGGATCCGGCGCATCGGCACGCGGTCCGCGGCGTTCGGCGCGGAGCTGCTGGAGTTCTTCTGCGCCACCTACGAGATCGCCGAGCACATGCCCGACGGACCGCTGCACGATCCGATCACGGTGGCGATGCTCATCGACCCCTCCGTGGCGACGACCGTGCGCGCCCGGCTCGACGTCGAGACCGAGGGCGTGTTCACGCGCGGTGCGACGAGCGTGGACCTCCTCGGCGCGCTCGGCACGGCGCCGAACGCCACGATCGCGATGGATCTCGACGTCGACCGGTTCTGGGCCCTCATCGAAGAGGCGGTCGGCACCCTCGCCTGAGCGATGCCCGCGCCTACGCGGCCCTTGCGCCGGGGCGCTGAGCGCTTGCCCCGCACGGACGAGCACGAGGGCGCCGGCCCGCGGGCCGGCGCGGGAACCTAGGGTGGAATCATGACGATCCCCGGAATCCTGCTCAACGACGGCCACACGATCCCCCAGCTCGGCTACGGGGTGTTCAAGGTCGATCCGGCCGACACCGAGCGCGCGGTCAGCGAAGCCCTCGAGATCGGATACCGCCACATCGACACCGCCGCCATCTACGGCAACGAGGCGGGCGTCGGGGCGGCGATCGCCAAGAGCGGCATCCCGCGCGACGAGCTGTTCATCACGACCAAGCTGTGGAACGACCGGCACGACGGCGACGAGCCGGATGCCGCCATCGCGGAGAGCCTGGAGAAGCTCGGCCTCGACCACGTCGACCTCTACCTCGTGCACTGGCCGACCCCGGCGAAGGACAACTACGTGCACGCCTGGGAGAAGGTCGTCGCGATCCGCGATCGGGGGCTCGCGCGTTCCGCCGGTGTCTCGAACTTCCTCGTGCCGCACCTCGAGCGCATCGTCGCCGAGACGGGCGTCACCCCCGCGGTCGACCAGATCGAACTGCACCCGGCGTACCAGCAGCGCGACGTCGCCTCCTGGGCGCGCGACCATGACGTCAAGATCGAGGCCTGGGGCCCGCTCGGCCAGGGCAAGTACGACCTGTTCGGGATCCCGGCCGTCGCCGAAGCGGCCGCCGCGCACGGCAAGACCCCGGCGCAGGTCGTGCTGCGCTGGCACCTCCAGAAGGGCAACATCGTCTTCCCGAAGTCGGTGCACGCCGAGCGTCTGCGGGAGAACCTCGACGTGTTCGACTTCGCGCTGAGCGATGCCGAGTTCGCCGCGATCTCGGCGCTCGACCCGGGAGACGGATCCGGTCGCGTCGCCTCGCACCCGGACGAGGTCAACTGACCTCCGCACCCGGGATCGCGGGGGAGCACGGTCGCGGCGCCCGCGGCCGGCGTAGCGTGAGGCCATGAGCAACCGCCTCGCCGGCACCGGCAGCCCCTATCTGCGCGCGCACGCCGACAACCCGGTGGACTGGTACCCCTGGGGCGAGGAGGCGTTCGCCGAGGCGCGGCGCCGCGACGTCCCGGTGCTCATCTCGATCGGCTACTCCACGTGCCACTGGTGCCACGTCATGGCGCGCGAGTCGTTCCAGGATCCGGACACCGCTGCGCAGCTCAACGGCGGCTTCGTGTCGATCAAGGTGGATCGCGAGGAGCACCCCGAGGTCGATGCCGCATACCTGGCGGCTGCCTCGGCGTTCACCCGCGATCTGGGCTGGCCGCTCACGGTCTTCGCCACGCCGTCCGGGCGGACCTTCCACGCGGGGACGTACTTCCCGCCGGTCGATCGCGGCCGGATGCCCGGATTCCGCACGGTGCTCGCGGCCGTGCGCGAGGCGTGGACCGATCGTCGCGGGGAGGTGGAGGCGCAGGCCGGGGCGGTCGCCGAGGTCCTCGCGGCCTCGGCGGCATCCGAGGCCGCGCCGCTGCCGGACGAACGCGCGCTCGCCGCCGCCGCGGACGAGATCGTCGCCCGGGAGGATCGCCGGTACGGCGGCTTCGGCACGGCGCCGAAGTTCCCCGTCGCCACGACCCTGCGCTTCCTGCAGGCCGAGGGCCGCACCGAGGTCGTCGCGCGCGCCCTGGACGCGATGGCGGCCTCGGAGCTCCGCGACGAGGACGGCGGGTTCTTCCGCTACGCCACGCAGCAGGACTGGTCGGTGCCGCACTACGAGCGGATGCTCATCGACAACGCCCAGCTGCTCGATGTGGCGATCGATGCCGGACGGGCCGATGTCGCGCGGGGCATCGCGGACTTCCTCCTCGCCGTCCTGCAGCGCCCCGGAGGCGGTTTCGGCGCCGCGCAGGACTCGGAGTCGTGGATCGAGGGGCAGCGCAGCGAGGGCGGCTACTACCGTGTCCCGCTCCACGCGCGGGCACAGCTGGAGCCGCCCGCGGTGGACGGCAAGATCATCACGGGCTGGAACGGGCTCGTGATCGGTGCGCTCGCCCGGGCCGGGGCCGATCTCGGCGAGTCCTCGTGGATCGACGCCGCCGTGCGCGCCGCGGGGCTCGTGCTGACGGTGAACCGCGACGCCGGCGGGCGACTCGTGCGCACCTCGCTCGACGGCGTCCCCTCGGCGGCCGTCGCCACCGACGCCGACCTCGGGCTGCTCGCCGACGGCCTGCTGGCCCTCGCACTCGCCACGGGCGACCCTCGGTGGGCGGCACGGGGGCTGGAGGTGCTGGCGGCTGACGCGGTCGCCGACCCCGTGCTCGCCGGGCAGGGGATCCCCGGGTCCGTCGACGGCGGAGACGGCGATCTCCCCTCGGGCGCCTCCGCCCGCGCGGCCGCGCACCTCACCGCCTGGCGGCTCGGCGCGGGGGAGCAGCATCGCGAGCGCGCGGCCGCCCTCGTCCGCGCCGGCGCGGCGCAGGCGCTGCGCCACCCGTTCGGATCCGGTGCGCTGCTGCGCGCGGCGGCGGGCCTGGCCCGCCCGCCGCGGCAGATCGTCGCGGTGACCTCGGATCCGCGAGGACCGCTCGCGGCGGCGGTGCGCGCGGCGGACGCCGACCTCGCGGCGGTGCTGAGCCCGCAGCAGGTGCGGGCCTTCGCCGAGGTCGGCTTCACGCTGTTCGAGGGGCGCGACGGCGTCGACGGCGTCGCCTATGACTGCCGCGGCTTCGTCTGCCGTCTGCCGGTGTCGGATCCGGCGCTCGTTCCTGCGGCACGCTGAGCGCCGCGGATCGATTGCTGTACATTCTGACCAGGGTTGAGCGGTAGAAGGGCGACAGGCTGTGCGACATGCGCAGGCTCAGCTGTCCCGTTTGTCCAGCGATCGTCGCCCTGGATACAGTGGCCGGACCCCCGGCGACGTCGCCGCTCCGGCCCTGCCGCCCGACGCGCCGCCCTCCGGCCCGAACGAACCGCAGCAAGGACGCCACGACGATGCCCCTCCCTGTCACCCCGCCCGCCGAGACCCCGCCCACCAATCCGCGGCTCGACGCCGTTCCGGCCTACAAGCAGGGACGCTCCGCCCCGGCCGGCGCCTCGAAGCTCTCCTCGAACGAGTCCCCGCACCCGCCGCTGCCCTCCGTGGTCTCGGCGGTCGCCGACCGGCTCGGATCCCTCCACCGCTATCCGCAGATGGCGGCGCCCGAGATCATCGGCCGCCTCGCCGAGCGCTACCGGGTCGACCCCGCTCTCGTCACAGTCGGCGCCGGATCCGTCGAGCTGGCCTCCCAGCTCATCCACGCCGTGGCGGGCGAGGGCGATGAGGTCGTGTTCGCCTGGCGCTCCTTCGAGGCGTATCCGTCGCTCGTCCGCATCGCGGGTGCGACCCCGGTGATGGTCCCGCTGGACGCGGAGCACCGGCACGACCTCGACGCGATGCTCGCGGCGATCACCGACCGCACCCGCCTCGTCTTCGTCTGCAACCCGAACAACCCCACCGGCACGGTCGTGGGCCCGGAGGAGCTCGAGCGCTTCGTGGCGGCGGTGCCGCGCGACGTGCTCGTCGTGATCGACGAGGCCTATGTGCACTTCGACGGCTCGGCGTACTTCGCCGATGCCCCCGGGGCGACGGATCCGGAGCGCGGTGCGGGCCTCGAGCTGTTCCGCCGCCACCCGCACGTCGCCGTGCTGCACACGTTCTCCAAGGCCTACGGGCTTGCAGGCCTGCGGATCGGCTACGCGATCGCGCCCTCCGCGATCGCCGCCGCGCAGCGCAAGGTCGCCGTGCCCTTCGGCGTCACCGACCTGGCGCAGGCCGCCGCCGTCGCCTCGCTCGACGCGCAGGACGAGCTCGCGGTGCGCATCGCCGAGGTCACCGCCGAGCGCGACCGCCTGCACGACGTGCTCGTCGACGCGGGCTGGCCCGCGGTGCGCTCCGAGGCGAACTTCGTGTGGGTTCCGGCGGGGGAGCGCTCCGCCGAGCTCGACGGCCTCCTGCACGACGGCGGCGTCGTCGCCCGCACGTTCCCGGGCGAGGGAGTGCGCATCTCGGCCGGATCCGCCCAGGACGTCGACCGCGTCGCGGCGGCCCTCGCCGCCTCGACGGACCCCGCCCACCCCACCGCTGCCGTTCGCGAGGAGGCGACCGCATGACCACCGAAGTCCCGCTGACCACGACCACGACCAAGGGCCTGCATCCCGGGCTCACCCGTCGGCAGATCTCGATGATGGGCCTCGGCGGCGCGATCGGCGCCGGCCTCTTCGTCGGCTCCGGCCAGGCGATCGGCATCGCCGGCCCCGCCGTGATCGTCTCCTACCTCGTCGCGGGCACGATCGTCGTGCTCGTGATGGCGATGCTCGCCGAGATGGTCGCCGCCAACCCGTCCTCGGGCGCGTTCAGCTCCTACGCGCAGAAGGCGATGGGCCGCAGCGTCGGCAGCGCGGTCGGCTGGCTGTACTGGATCCAGCTCGTCGTCGTGATCGCCGCGGAGGCGACCGGGGCCGCCGGCATCGTCGCGCACCGCTTCCCCGGCCTGCCCGAGTGGGCGTGGGTGCTGCTCTTCGTCCTCGCGCTCACGATCGTGAACCTGCTCGGGGTGCGCAACTACGGCCGGTTCGAGTTCTGGTTCGCGGCGATCAAGGTCGCCGCGATCATCGCGTTCCTCGTCGTCGGCGTGCTCGCGATCGTCGGACTGATCCCCGGCACCCCCGCGACCGGCGTGGGGAACCTCGTCGACCAGGGCGGCTTCGCGCCCACCGGCATCGCCGGGATCGCGGGCGCCCTGCTCATCGTGGTCTTCGCATTCGGCGGCACCGAGGTGGTCGCGATCGCGGCAGCCGAGTCGGACGACCCCGCGCGCAACATCAGCCGCATCGTGCGCCAGGTGATGGTGCGGATCCTGGTGTTCTACGTCGGATCCATCTTCGTGATCGTCGCGGTGCTGCCGTGGAACTCGAAGGAGGTGCTCGCCGGTCCCTTCTCCGCCGTGCTGGACACCCTGAGGATCCCGGGCGTCGGTCTCGTGATGGACCTCATCGTGATCGTGGCGCTGCTGTCGGCCATGAACGCCAACATCTACGGCGCCTCCCGGATGGCGTTCTCGCTGGGCGAGCGCGGTCTCGCCCCGCTCGCGCTCACCCGGACGAGCCTCGCCGGGGTGCCCCGCGTCGCCGTGCTGGCCTCGGTCGCGTTCAGCTTCGTCACGGTGATCCTGAACTGGATCTGGCCCGAGCAGGTGCTTCCCACCCTGCTGAACGTGGTGGGATCCACCCTGCTGGTGATGTGGACGGCGACGGCGGTCACGCAGCTGATCCTGCGCCGCCGCGCCGACGCCGAGGGCACCCCGCTGCCCATGCGCATGTGGGGTTTCCCGTGGTTGTCGATCGTCACCATCGTGCTGCTGGGCGCCGTGATCGTGCTCACCATGTTCGACGCCGGCGCGCGCACGCAGCTGCTGCTCACGATCGGCCTCACCGTGGTGCTGCTCGTGGTGGCGCGCCTCACGCGCGGCCTCTCCCGTCCCGGAGTGCTCAAGGACTCCGCCGACGAGGTGTTCCGGAGCTGACGATGCGCATCGATGCCCTCGACGCGGCCCTCATCCGGCTGCTCACCGACTCGCCGCAGCTACCCGTGCTGGAGTGCGCGCGGCGGCTCGGCGTGGCGCGCGGCACCGTCACCAGCCGGCTCGCCCGGCTGCACGAGAACGGCGTGATCGAGGGCATCGTGCCGCGCATCGACCCGCGCGGCTTCGGATACGCCCTGACGGCGTTCTGTCAGGTCGAGATCGACCAGAAGGTCGGGCACGACGACGTCGCGGAGGCTCTGGCGTCGGCGATCCCCGAGGTCGTGGACATGTACACCGTCACCGGGGCGAGCGACATGCAGCTGCGCCTGGTGGCGCACAGCGCGGAGCAGCTGCAGGAGGTGCTGGACCGCATCGCGCTGGTGCCCGGGGTGGCCCGCACCGCCAGCTCGATCGCGATGCGCACGCACCTCAGCGGACGGGTGCTGCCGCTCGTGGAGCACGCCGCCCGCGGCTGACGCGGCGCGGGCCGCAGGGGCGGGATCCGGCTCAGCCGCTGTTGCGCGGATGACGCCGCGCGGCCCGCTCGTTGCCGCGCCGGTAGTTCCCCGTGACCCGGGCCATGAGCAGCTGGGGGTCCTGCGTCTGCACCTGGTCGAGGAACTCGGCGGCGCGACGGCCGCGCAGCGTGGTCGCGACCGCGCCGCGGTGCGTGATGACGACGTCCTCGCCGCGCACGGCGTAGGTGAAGCCCGAAGGTGCCGGCATCGTCCTACTCGTCGTTCCCGGTCCAGCCCTTGCGGCGGAACCACCACCACATGATCGCCCCCGAGATCACCATGGATCCGATGCCGAGCAGGAAGAAGGACCACGGACCGGACAGCACGTGGGCGATCGACCAGTCGAAGTTCATCCCGAAGAAGCCGGTGAGGAAGCTCAGCGGCAGGAAGATCGATGCGATGATCGCGAGCTGCTTCGAGGTCTCGCCCTGACGGTTCGCGACCATCGAGAGGTAGAGGTCGGTGCAGCCGGCGACCATGTCGTGGTAGCCGTCGAGCTCATCGGTGATGCGGATGAGGTGGTCGTAGATGTCGCGGAAGTAGTCGTGGCTGTCGGCCTCCAGACCCGCGAGATCCGTGATCACCTCGACCTGCCGGGCGAACAGGTCGCGCATCGGCACCACGGCGCGGCGCAGGGTGAGCAGCAGGCGCTTGAGGCCGAAGGTCTGCTGCAGCTCCTTGCGGCCGCCGCTCGCGACGATCGCGTCCTCGAGGGCGTTGATCTCCTCGTCCAGGTCGCTGAGCACGGGGAAGTAGCTGTCCACGATCACGTCGATGATCTTGTAGACGTAGTACCGCTCGGTCTTCGGACTGGTCGAGTTCTGCAGCAGGGTCCGCACCTGGCTCAGGTCGGTGAACCGGCCGCCGTGCACCGTGATGAAGTAGTCGCCGGTGAGGTGGCAGTGCACCTCTTCCAGCGGATGGTCGTTCTCGTCCTCCGGGTGCGCGGCGATCGCGGCCTGCAGCACGAGCAGCGCCCCGTCGCCGTACACGTCCAGCTTGGGCCGCTGCCCCATCCTCTGGGTGTCCTCGATGGACAGCGGATGCCAGCCCAGCGCCGTCCCGATCCGCTGGATCTCCTCGGCGGAGGGCGCGATCAGATCCAGCCAGAAGAACTCGTCCTGCGCGCGCAACTGCGCGATGAGCTCCTCGTCGAACGTGTCCAGGATGCGCATGTCAGATCCAGGTGATCATCCAGTTGTGGGCCTGCCAGAACCACCACGGCACCGGCAGCCCGATCCACAGCGGATACCAGAAGGCGCTGACGAGCAGGATCAGCACCACGATCACCAGGACGGTGCGCTGACCGGCCTGCCGGCGATGGCGAGGAGCGCTGCGTCGTCCGGCGATGTCGCGCAGCGCGAGCACCAGGGCGAGGATCAGGAACGGCGCCATCACCACCGTGTAGAACTGGAAGATCGTGCGCTCGGGGAACGCCAGCCACGGCAGGTACGTGGCGGCGAGCCCGACCAGCGGGATCGCGTAGCTCCAGGGCATCGGGGAGCGCAGCACGAGGCCGCGCACGAAGCGCACCAGCAGGTAGACCGCGGCGGCGACGCCGAGGTACCAGATGAGCGGGTTCGGGATCGACGTGATCGTGCCGATGCAGTGATCGGTGCCGAAGCAGGGGGCGTCCTGGCCGCCGACCCAGAACGCGGTGGGGCGGATGAGCAGCGGCCACTGCCACGCCGGGCTGGCGTACGGGTGCGAGGAGGTGAGCCCCACATGGAACGCCAGGATGTCCGAGTGGTACTTGAGCCAGGAGGCGAGCGCGCCGTCCGCCGCGTTGCGGTCGTAGCCGCCCGAGGTCAGGAACCATCCGCTCCAGGACGCGAGGTAGGTGGCGGCGGCCACCGGCACGAGCAGCAGGAAGCTCACCGGCCCCTGGCGCAGCACGGCATCGGTCGGCCACAGGGCGACGCCCGCGCGGCGTCGCGCCAGCGCGTCGGTGACGACGAGATAGATCCCCGCGGCGGCGAGGACGTAGGCGCCCGACCACTTCACGCTGGTCGCGGCGCCGAGCGCGAGTCCGGCCAGGACGACCCAGGGGCGGCCCCAGAACACCCGGCCCCACAGCGTCGGCGCGTCGCCGCGCTCGTGCGAGGTCCGGTCCTCCAGGCGGGGCATCACCCGCTGCCGGTCGTACACGAGGAAGAGGATCCCGAGCACGATGAAGAACGTCAGGATCCCGTCCAGCAGGCCGATCCGGCTCAGCACGATGCCGAGCCCGTCGACGGCCAGCAGGAGTCCGGCCAGGGTGGCCGCGACGACGGAGCGGGTCAGCGCCTTGGCGAGCAGGTACACGACGAGCACCGTCAGCGTGCCGATGATCGCCGTGGAGATGCGCCAGCCGAAGCTGGATCCGGGGCCGAAGGCGGCGATGCCCAGCGCGATCAGCCACTTGCCGAGCGGCGGGTGCACCACGAAGGAGCCCGCGGTCTGCAGGGCGCTCGTGTCGCCGGACGCGAACAGCTCGTTCGCCTTGTCGCCCCAGGTGCCCTCGTAGCCCTGCACCCACAGCGACCAGGCGTCCTTGACGTAGTACGTCTCGTCGAAGACGATCGCGTGCGGATGCCCGATCCCCGTGATCCGCAGCACCGCGGCGAGCAGCGTGACGAGGGCCGGGGCGAGCCAGCTCACCAGCCGCAGCCTCGCCGGATCCCCGAGCCACGCGTCGCGCAGACGCTCCCAGCCGGTGGGACGGTCGTCGTGCCGTTCCTCGAGGGGCGGCAGCAGGGGCGCGGTCACCCGCTCAGCCTATGCTGGGGCGGGTGATCATCCTCGCGGCCACTCCGATCGGAAATCTCGGCGACGCGTCCCGCCGCCTGGTCGAGGTGCTGGAGGGCGCCACGATCATCGCCGCGGAGGACACCCGCACCACGCAGCGGCTGCTGCAGGCCCTCGGCATCGCGAACCGGCCGAGGCTCATCGCGCTGCACGACCACAACGAGAAGGCCAAGGCCGCGGAGCTCGCCGAGCTCGCCGCCTCCGAGGACATCGTGGTGCTCAGCGATGCGGGCATGCCGACCGTGAGCGACCCCGGGTACGGGCTGGTCGCCGCGGCCGCCGCGCGGGGCGTCACCGTCACCGCGATCCCGGGGCCGAGCGCGGTCGTGACGGCCCTCGCCGTGTCGGGGCTGCCCACCGACCGGTTCACGTTCGAGGGGTTCCTGCCGCGCAAGCCGGGGGAGCGCCGCTCCGCACTCGCGGCGCTCGCGACCGAGCCCCGCACGATGGTGTTCTTCGAGTCGCCGTCGCGCCTGGCCGCGACCCTGGACGACATGGCGACGGCGTTCGGCGCGGACCGCCGCGCCGCCGTGTGCCGCGAGCTCACGAAGCTGTTCGAAGAGGTGCGTCGCGGCGGTGCGGCCGAGCTGGCCGCCTGGGCGGCCGAGGGCGTGAAGGGCGAGATCGTCGTCGTCGTGGAGGGCGCGGCGCCCCGCGTCGTCTCGCCGGAGGACGCGCTGTCCCAGGTGCAGGCGCTGGTGGCCTCGGGGGTGCGGCTGAAGGACGCCTGCGCCGAGGTCGCCGCCGCCACGGGACTCGGATCCCGCGATCTGTACCAGGCGGCGCTCGCCGCCCGCAGCGCCTGACCCCTCCGGCGCCGTGCCTCCGGCGCCGGCCGCGCGCCCGCTGCGCCGTCGAGCGCACGCCGTGCCGTCGAGCGCACGGGTCTTCCGCGCGGAGTTCCCGTGCACTCGACAGGATCCGGTGCCTTCGAGGAGCACCGGATCCTGTCGTCGCGTCACTGCCGCGGGTCGGGGACGGCGGGATCGGCGGGCGGTCGGAAGATCGGCGGCACAGGCACGCTGATCGTCGGCGGCAGCGTCAGCGCGGAGGGGGTGAGTGCGGGTCGCATCGCCGTCACCCGTTCTCGTCGCGCGCGGGCGTGGTCGCCGGCGGTGCGGTGTCGACGACCGTGACGGACATCGCGGTCAGGACCGTCTGCTCCTCGCCCGCCGCCACCGCGCCCGCGGGGAAGAACCGGCGTTCTCCGATGACCTGGCCCGTGCCGGGGTCGATGATGATCTCCTGGCGCTCGCCCGAGCGCTGCGGCTCGTCACGCCCGATCGCCACGCCGACCCGCCCGTCGAGGTTCGCCACGCCGTCGGTCGACGTGGTGCCCGGGATCAGCGCGAGCGCCTCGAAGAGACGCGCGCGCACGGGAGCCGGCACCGGGTAGGTGCGCAGCAGATCCGTGATCCGCACGAAGTCGTCCTCGTCCCGGCTCGCCGAGCCGCCCTGGTACTGCGCGTCGAAGTAGGCGAGGGTCTCGGCGCCGGATCCGATCGGGATCGCGTTCAGGTCCTGCGAGGCCCAGGGGCTGCCGTAGAACCGGCCCTCCGGGGCGTGGATCGTCTCAGCGACGAACGCGCCGTCTCCCGTCTGGCCGTGCTCCCAGTCCCGGTACAGCGCCCATTCGGCGCTCGGATCGGAGGGGATGTAGACGTCCACGTTCTGGATGTTCGACGGCAGCCTCGTGACCGTCTGGTCGGACGTGCCCTGGTAGCTGGCCCAGTCGGAGCGGGTGTGGAACTTCAGATACTGCCCCGGTCCCGCCTCGGGATCGCTGTAGGTGATCGCTTCGGCGGCGGCCTGGCGCAGCACGATCGCCGCGGCGCTCGCCGATTGCGGATGCGGCGGGGCGAGCACGCCGCCCACGACGACGGCCGCGGCGACGGCGGCCGCGGCGGTGAGGCCGACGGCGGCCCAGCGCACCGGGTGCCGGCGGCGCGGCGCGCGGGATGCGGAGGTCTTCTCGGCCGCGCGCATCGCGGTCTCGAGCTTCCGGTACGCAGGAGCGAGCCGGGCCGCGTCGGGCTCGGCGACGTCGTCACGCAGTCTGCGGAGCAAGGTCAGGTCGTCCATTTTCACCCTCCTCAGGTGTGGAGCGGAGCAGGCGCCGGGCGCGGTTGAGTCTCGACTTCACCGTGCCGACGGGGATGTGCAGGGCCTCGGCGATCTCGTCGTACGAGAGCTCGGCCCAGGCGAACAGCAGCAGGCAGTCGCGGTCCCCGGCGGAGAGCCGGCGGATCCGCCCGGCGAGACGTCCGACCGCGAGCTGCGCGTCCAGCGCCTCGTCCGGGTGGTGCGTCGTCACCGGCGATGGCGCGCTGCGCTCCATCGCCTTCAGCACCCGCGCGGTGGCGATGCGATGGCGGTGGATGAGGTTCGTCGCGATGCCGAACAGCCAGGGTCGGGCATCCTCCCGTGCGGGATCGAACCGGGCGCGGCGCTGGAACGCGATCAGGAAGGTCTCGCTCGTGACGTCGTCGGCGACGGCGTCACCGGCCCGTCGGGCCGCGTAGCGATGCACTGCTCCTGCGTAGCGGTGGAAGATCTCGCCGAAGGCCGACGGATCCGTCACCGACCTCGCGATCACCGTGTTGTCGTTGTTCACATCCTGTATTCCTCGGAGGAGTCGTTCGTGTTCACGATTCTTCCGGGTGGGGCCTCCTCGGCGTCCTCGACGGCGCGGCGCGGGCCGTGGATCCGCGTCGAAGGGAAGGCTGGGGGGATGCGGGACGAGCAGGTGGCGGCGGCCTACGACGCGCGGGCGGCCGAGTACATCGCGCTGATCGGGAGCATCGAGCAGTTGGAGGACGCCGATGTGGCGCTCATCGCGCGCTGGCGGGACGAGACCCCCGGACAGCTCCTCGACGCCGGCTGCGGGCCGGGCCTGTGGACCGCGTTCCTCGCGGAGAGCGGACGGGACGTGATCGGGGCGGACGTCTCCGTCGAGTTCCTCGCCGCGGCGCGTGCCGCGCATCCCGGCCTGCGTTTCGAGGCGGCGTCGATCCGCGACCTGCCGTACCCCGACGGCGCCTTCGGAGGGATCCTCGCCTGGTACTCGCTGATCCACGCGGAGCCCGAGGAGCTGCCGGGGATGCTCGCCGAACTGGCGCGGGTGACCGCCCCCGGAGGCCGGATCCTCATCGGCTTCTTCGACGGCGCACCGGGCGAGGAGTTCGCCCACGCCGTCGCACCCGCCCGCTACTGGTCGGCGCCGGCCCTTGCCGCGCTGCTCGGCGACGCGGGGCTCGACGTCGTGCACGCCGAACGACGGGAGCGAGAGCCGGGCGCCGCGGGCAGCGTCCGACCGCACGGGGCCGTGATCGCCGAACGCCGTTGAAGACGGGTCGAGACAGGGTCCGGGCCCCTGGCAGGGGGTTCCGCTGCGCGGAGGGGCGTGCGCGCCGCTCGGAGATGTGCGATTGCTTCGGACGAAACGGGTGATTCCGTCCGATCGAAGCGCACATCTCCGCGCGAGGCGCCCGCCGGGCTCGGACCGGATCCGCGGATCCCGTCCGAAGATCGCGTCCTTCTCCGAGCGAAGCGTCCGCCGTCGTCATCGTCGGAACCGCGCCCCGCATCCCGCCTAGAATCGAACGCATGCCCGCAGGCGAGTCCTTCTACATCACCACGCCGATCTACTACCCCTCCGACGTGCCCCACATCGGGCACGGCTACACCAGCGTCGCCGTGGACACCCTCGCGCGCTGGCACCGCCAGTCGGGTGACGACACCTGGATGCTCACCGGCACCGACGAGCACGGCCAGAAGATGCTGCGTGCGGCGGCCGCGAACGGCGTGACCCCGCAGGAGTGGGTGGACAAGCTCGTCAGCGAGAGCTGGTTCCCGCTGCTGAAGACCCTCGACGTCGCCAACGACGACTTCATCCGCACCACCCAGGAGCGGCACGAGACCAACGTGCAGGTGTTCTTCCAGAAGCTCTACGACGCGGGCTACATCTACGCGGGCGAGTACGAGGCGCTGTACTGCGTGGGCTGCGAGGAGTTCAAGCCCGAGTCCGAGATCGTCGACGGCACCGGTCCCTTCGAGGGCCTCAAGGTCTGCGCGATCCACTCCAAGCCGCTCGAGCTGCTGCAGGAGAAGAACTACTTCTTCAAGCTCAGCGAGTTCCAGGACCGCCTGCTCGAGCTCTACAAGACCGAGCCCGACTTCGTGCGCCCCGACTCGGCGCGCAACGAGGTCGTCTCCTTCGTCTCGCAGGGACTCAAGGACCTCTCCATCTCGCGCTCCACGTTCGACTGGGGTATCCCGCTGCCGTGGGACACCTCGCACGTCATCTACGTGTGGGTCGACGCGCTCCTCAACTACGCGACCGCCGTCGGCTACGGCTCCGACGAGGAGACCTTCGCGCGCCGCTGGCCGGCGTACCACGTGGTGGGCAAGGACATCCTGCGCTTCCACGCGGTGATCTGGCCGGCGATGCTCATGGCGGCGGGCCTCGAGGTGCCCAAGGGCGTGTTCGCGCACGGCTGGCTGCTCGTGGGCGGCGAGAAGATGTCGAAGTCGAAGCTCACCGGCATCGCGCCGACCGAGATCACCGACGTCTTCGGATCCGACGCCTACCGGTTCTACTTCCTCTCCGCGATCGCGTTCGGGCAGGACGGATCCTTCTCCTGGGAGGACCTCTCCGCCCGCTACCAGGCCGAGCTCGCGAACGGGTTCGGCAACCTCGCCTCGCGCACGATCGCGATGATCGAGCGCTACTTCGACGGCGTCGTGCCGGCGGCGGGGGAGTACACCCCGCAGGATCTCGCGGTGCAGGAGCTCGTGGCGAAGGCCGCGGTCGACGCGGACGCCGCCGTCGAGCGGTTCCGCATCGACGAGGCGATCGCCGATGTGTGGACGATCGTCGACGCGCTCAACGGCTACATCACCGAGAACGAGCCGTGGGCGCTCGCCAAGGACGAGGAGCAGCGCGACCGCCTCGGGACCGTGCTGTACACCTGCGCCGAGGGGCTGCGTGCGCTCGCGGTCCTGCTGTCGCCGGTGATGCCGCAGTCGACCGCGAAGCTCTGGGACGCCCTGGGTGCGGAGGGCGGCCTCGGCGCGCTCACCGCGCAGCCGCTGCGCGACGCCGGGCGCTGGGGGCAGCTGCCGGCGGGGATCCGCGTGCAGGCGCTCGCACCGCTCTTCCCGCGCATCGAGGCCAAGGCCTGACCGCATGAGCGAGACCCCGGACACCTATGTGCGCGAGCGGGCGACCGAGGGGCGCAAGGACCTGCGCTACCCCGAGGCGCCCGAGCCGCTCGCGGTGCCGGTGTACGACAACCACTGCCACCTCGAGATCGCCGACGGCGACGTGGGCCTGTCGCTCACCGAGCAGCTGGACCGGGCTGAGGCCGTCGGGATCGCCGGCGTCGTGCAGGCCTCCGGCGACATCGAGTCGTCGCGCTGGGCCGTCGATGCCGCCGAGTCGGATCCGCGCGTGCTCGCCGCCGTCGCGATCCACCCGAACGACGCTCCCGCCTACGCCGACGCCGGACGTCTGGACGAGGCGCTCGCGGTGATCGACGGTCTCGCCGCCCGCCCGCGCACCCGGGCGATCGGCGAGACCGGGCTGGACTACTTCCGCACCGAGGAGCCGGGGCGCGCCGCCCAGCACGCCTCGTTCGAGGCGCACATCGCGCTCGCGAAGAAGCACGGGATCGCGATGCAGATCCACGACCGCGACGCCCACGACGACGTGCTGGAGACCCTGGGCCGCGTCGGCGCCCCGGAGCGCACGGTGTTCCACTGCTTCTCGGGCGACGAGGCGATGGCGCGGGTCTGCGCCGATGCCGGGTACTACCTCTCCTTCGCCGGGAACGTGACGTTCAAGAACGCGCAGAACCTGCGCGACGCGCTCGCCGTCACGCCGCGTGAGCGGATCCTCGTCGAGACCGATGCGCCGTTCCTGACGCCGGTGCCGCTGCGGGGGCGCCCGAACGCGCCTTACCTGATCCCGATCACGCTGCGCTTCCTGGCTGCCGAACTCGGCGTCGACGTCGACGAGCTCGCCGCGCAGATCGCCGCGAACACGCTCGAGGTCTACGGCTCGTTCGCCTGAACCTCGTCGAGCACGGGACGCGCGGAGACGATCTGCGAGATCGGCCGCCAGACGAACAGCAGGGTGAGCGCCGCTCCGGCGAAGGCGAACCACCACGGCGCGGTGAGCCCCCACGCCTGCGCGAGCACCCCGCCGAGCGCCTGGCCGATGACCATCCCGCCGAACACCCCGACGGAGTTCACCGACGACACCCGGCCCTGCAGCTCATGCGGCACGAGCCGCTGCCGCACCGTGGTCGAGATCGTGCCCCAGACGAACGCGTAGAAGCCGAACACGAACATGATGATCAGGGCGATCCAGCCCTGGGTGGTCAGGGCGAACGCGAGGTGCATGACGACCTCGAGCGAGAGGCAGACGCGCATCATGGTGGCGAACGACACGTGCCGCTCCAGCCAGCCGAAGCTCATCGTCGCGAGCAGTCCGCCGGCGGCCGACGCGGTCGTGAGCATGCCGTAGCCGATCGCCCCCATGCGCAGATGCTCGGTCGCGTAGAGCACGAGCACGCCCCAGGGTGCCGCCCAGGTCACGTTGAACAGCAGGATGATCACCACGAGCATCCGCACCGGAGGGTTCCGCCACAGCCAGCGCAGGCCCTCGGCGATGCGATGCACTGAGCTCGTCGAAGTGTCGGTGTGCACCTTCGCGGGGCGCGGATCCGCAGCGGCCGTCGTCGAGCCGCCCGCGTCGCGCGGAGGCACCGAAGTCCGCGCGATCCGGGAGATCAGCACGACCGCCAGGCTCACGCACACGGCCTCGAGCAGGAACGGCCAGGCGTGGCCCGCGGCGAACAGGAACGCGCCGAGCGGAGGACCGGCGAACTGGTTCGCGACGAGGAACCCCGCCTGCAGGCGGGCGTTGCCGAGCCCGAGGTCCACCGGCTTCAGGAGCATCGGCAGCAGTGTGGATCCCGCGGTGTCGACGAACACCTCCGCGGTGCCGTAGAGGAACGCGGAGGCCAGCACGATCCAGATGTTCGCCATGCCGGTCACGAGGAACGCGCACAGCGCGAGCAGCACGAGCGCGCGCGCACCGTTCGCCACCATGACCAGCCGGCGGCGGTCGAAGCGGTCGGCGATCGCGCCCGCGTGCAGGCCGAACACCAGCCAGGGCAGGAACTGCAGGATCGCCCCGGCCGCCACGAGGATCGGCGAGGAGGTCATCGACGCGATCAGCAGGGGAGCGGCGGCCAGCGCCACGCCGTCGCCGACGTTGCTGGTCCAGCTCGAGGCGAGCAGCCAGCGGAAGTCGGTGCCCAGGCGGCGCGGCGCGACGACTTCACCGATCCAGGACATCCGAGAAGACTATCGACGGTAGGGGACAATGGTCAGATGACCGTCTCCCTGCTCGGCGCCGCCGATATCCGCCGGCTCGCCGCCGAACTCGATGTGACGCCCACCAAGAAGCTCGGCCAGAACTTCGTCGTCGATGCGAACACCGTGCGCAAGATCGTCCAGGCCGCCGCCGTGCAGCCGTCGGAGCGGGTCGTGGAGATCGGCCCGGGTCTCGGATCGCTGACCCTGGCGATCCTCGAGACGGGCGCGAGCGTCACCGCGGTGGAGATCGACCACCGCCTCGCCGCGCGCCTGCCGCAGACCGCGCGCGACCGCGGCGTGCCGGAGGGGGCGCTGACCGTCGTGGACGCCGACGCGATGCGGGTGACGGAGCTGCCGGGCGAGCCGGCCGTGCTCGTCGCGAACCTGCCCTACAACGTCTCGGTGCCGGTGCTGCTGCACTTCCTCGAGACCTTCCCCTACCTCCAGCGCGGCGTCGTCATGGTGCAGGCCGAGGTCGCGGAGCGGCTGGCGGCGAAGCCCGGCTCCAAGATCTACGGAGCCCCGAGCGTCAAGGCCGCCTGGTACGGGCCGTGGAAGCTCAGCGGCACGGTGTCGCGACAGGTGTTCTGGCCGGTGCCGAACGTCGACAGCCTGCTCGTCGGGTTCCATCGGGATCCGCAGCCGCGCGGATCCGACCAGGAGCGTCTGCGCACGTTCGCGATCGTGGACGCCGCGTTCAACCAGCGGCGCAAGATGCTGCGTCAGGCGCTGTCCGGGATCTTCGGCAGTTCCGCCGAGGCCTCCGCCGTGCTCGAATCGGCCGGCGTCGCGCCGACGGCGCGGGGTGAGGATCTCACCGTGGACGACTATCACCGCATCGCGCGGGTCGCGCCGAAGGACTGAGCGGATCGAGCCCGGATCCGTTTCCCCCGAAGTTGTTCCCTCTCGGGTTTCGGGTTCCCGAGAGGGCACATTCACTTCACTTGGAGGTACCTTCACGTCGACCGAGTCCCCAGATCCCGGTCGACTTCCTCAGCTGAGGTCTCGACAATAACACCGGATCACCTTGTCCCCCAAATGGGGGACAAGGACAAATGCTGAGAGTTTGCCGTGAATGGGCGCGGCGCGGCGGGGCGCGGGCGCCGTACCCGCGTCTCGAGGGTGTGCAGCCAGGCGATCACGGAGCCGAAGGCGAGCGCCTCGAACACCGTGAGCGTGATGACCCCGGCGACCAGGGCCGTCATGCCGACGGCGAGCACGATCGTCGCTCCGACGGCGAGGCGGTCGAGCGTGCGGGACGCCCCGCGCAGGTGCAGGCGATGCATGAGGAGCAGCCCCGCGGAGGAGGCGAGGGCGCCGTTGGCGGCGCGCTCATGCGCGAACACGTTGTAGGAGAGCGGCAGGACGCCGACGAGCGCGAGGCTGAGGCCGAGCCCGACGATGAGCAGCGGCACGACCGTCGAAACAGCCGCATTCGCGCCGATTCCCGCGAGGGATCCGCTCTTGAGGCCGCGACGGACCGGCACGGCGGCGAGGGCGATCACCGCACCCGCGAGCACCATCCCGAGGTTGAAGTACGCGCTGGAGTCGTCCTGCATCGCTCCGAGCCTGCTGAAGCAGGAGAGCCACCACCGGGGGTCGGCGGTGGTCAGCGCGGCTGCGGGAATGCATACGCAGAGCACTCCCGCGGCCAGGAGCACGAGGGGGGTACGCCGAGGCCAGTGCATGACGGATCCTGTCGCCGCACGCTCGGGCGAATGCACTTTTCGGGTGGAGATCCGCACTGGGGGCGAGCGTGATCGGACGCGGATCGGGCTCGGTCCGCGGTTGGCCGATCATCCTAGCGAGTCTGCGAGATATCGGCGAGCGCCGCCCAGGGCCCCGGCCCGCCCGAACCGCGGAAAGAGAGCCGGGGAATCGGGTGCGACGAGGCGCAGCGCCGCTAACCTGGGACGGTGACCGAGCCGCGCTTCCGCCCAGACGTCCTCGACATCCATCGCCCCCACACCGCCGCCGCGGACCGCTATGAGGGGGCCCATTTCCGGCAGGTCGGGTCGTCCGGCCTCTTCCTGCCGGCGATCTCGCTCGGGCTGTGGTGGAACTTCGGCGACAACATCCCGATGGACGGTCAGCGCGCCCTCCTGCGGCACGCGTTCGACCGGGGGATCACGCACTTCGACCTGGCGAACAACTACGGCCCGCCGTACGGCTCCGCGGAGAAGAACTTCGGGCGGATCTTCGCCGAGGACCTGCGGCCCTACCGCGACGAACTGATCATCTCGTCGAAGGCGGGCTGGGACATGTGGCCGGGGCCGTACGGAGACCTCGGCAGCCGCAAGTACATCCTGGCCAGCGCCGAGCAGTCGCTGACCCGGATGGGGCTGGACTACGTCGACATCTTCTATTCGCACCGGGTGGATCCGGAGACGCCCATCGAGGAGACCATCGGCGCGCTGGACACTCTCGTCCGGCAGGGCAAGGCGCTGTACGTCGGCATCTCGTCCTACAGCGCGGAGCGCACGGAGGCCGCGGCGGACATCGCCCGCGAGCTCGGCACGCCCCTCGTGATCCATCAGCCCTCGTACTCGATCCTGAACCGCTGGGTGGAGGACGGTCTCACCGAGACGCTCCGCGAGGAGGGGATGGGGGCGATCGCGTTCACACCGCTCGCGCAGGGGCTGCTCACCGGCAAGTACCTCGACGACGGCACCGCCGAGCGCGCCCAGAAGCGCGGCTCCCTGCCGGACCGCCCGCTCAGCGACGAGGGCCTCGGGGTCCTGCGTGCGCTGAACGACCTCGCCCGGGAGCGCGGACAGAGTCTCGCCCAGCTGGCCCTGCAGTGGGTGCTGCGCGACGGCGTCGTGGCCTCGGCGCTCATCGGCGCCTCGCGGCCCGCGCAGCTCGACGAGAACCTCGGGGCGCTCGACGCGCCCGAGCTCACGGCCGAGGAGCTCGCGCGCATCGATCGGGTGGCCGGCGCGGGTCTCGATGTGAACCTGTGGTCGGTCTCCTCGGAGCTCTGAGGCGATGAGCATCGCGGAGGAGGCGCCGGACGACCAGCCCGTGCGCCGGGTGCACGTGCGGGCTCCGGGGAAGGTCAACCTCTTCCTCGGCGTGGGAGACCTCGACGACGACGGCTATCACGAGCTGTCCACGGTCTTCCAGGCGGTGTCCCTCTACGAGGACGTCATCGCGACGCCCGCCGACGACTTCACGATCAGCGTGTCGGGCGTCGCGGATCCGTCCACGGTCCCGCTCGACGACCGCAACCTCGCGATGCGCGCGGCGAAGCTCCTCGCCGCGGCCACGGGGTACGCGGGGGGAGCGCACCTGGACGTGCGCAAGAGCGTGCCGGTCGCCGGGGGGATGGGCGGCGGATCCGCGGATGCCGCGGCCGCCCTCGTCGCCTGCAACGAGCTGTGGCGCACGGGGCTCGACCACGGTCGCCTGCAGGAGCTCGGGGCCAGGCTCGGCGCCGATGTGCCCTTCTCGCTCCTGGGCGGCACCGCCGTCGGCTCGGGGCGCGGCGATGTGCTGACCCCCGCGCTCTCCCGTGGCCGGTACCAGTGGGTGCTGCTCCTCGACGACGAGGGGCTGTCCACTCCCGCGGTGTACCGGGCTTTCGACCTGGTGATGGCGGAGGACCGGCAGAGCGATGCGGAGCGCCACGCCGAGCGGCGCCGGCTGGACCCCGTGCAGGTGCCTCCGTCCTTCTTCGAGTCGCTCCTCTCGGGGGAGGCGTTCGAGCTCGGGCAGAGCCTGCGCAACCAGCTGGAGGCGGGATCCTTCCGGCTGCGCCCGCAATTGGAGGAGACCATCGACAGGGTGATCGGCGGAGGCGGCGGGCCGGTCGTCGGCGGGATCGTGTCGGGGTCCGGTCCGACCCTCGCGTTCCTCTGCGAGACGGCCGAGGGGGCGGACGCCACCGCCGAGATGCTCCGCGGCTGGGGGCGCACGGCGCTGCGGGCGCACGGGCCGGTGCGCGGCGCGCACGTCGTCTCGATCGAGTCCTGAGCCGATCCTCCGTCTCGCGCCGGGCGGATCGGGTCCGTGCGTGCGCGTCGGCGGCTTGGCCTCCATAATGGACTCATCCATGTGACCGTGCACATCGAGGAGGCTCTGCATGTCGACCTCCTCCGAGCGTGCCCGGATGCCCAGCATCCGCGACGTGGCACGCCTGGCCGGGGTCTCGCACCAGACCGTCTCGCGGGTGCTCAACGACCACCCCAGCATCCGGCCGGAGACGAAGGAGCGGGTGCTCGACGCGATCCGCGTGCTGGACTACCGGCCGAACGTGGCGGCGCGCGCGCTCGCCACGAGCCGGTCGAACATCCTGGGCGTGCTCTCGGCGACCACCGGCGAGTTCGGCCCGACGTCCTCGATCGCGGCGATCGAGGACGCGGCGCGGGCCGAGGGCTACTCGGTCAGCACGCTCAACCTGCCCGACACCACCCCGGAGGCGATCGGCGCCGCGGTGCGGCAGCTCGTCGGCGAGTCCGTCGACGGCATCGTGGTGCTCGCGCCGCAGGTGCGGGTGTTCAACGTGCTGCGGGGGATGGCGGTGACGGTGCCGTTCGTCAGCCTGCAGACCGCCTCCGGCTCGGACGGCTTCAGCCATTCCGCGGATCAGCTCGCCGGCGCGCGCATGATCACCGAGTACCTCATCCGGCTCGGGCACAGCGACATCCTGCACCTGGCGGGTCCGCAGGACTGGATCGAGGCCGAGTCGCGCATGCGCGGGTACCTGGATGCGATGCGCGACGCCGATCTGCCCACCATCCCGCCCATCCGCGGCGACTGGACCGCCGACTTCGGCTACTTCGCCGGTCAGGAGCTCGCGCGGCGCCGTGACTTCACCGCCGTGTTCGCCGCCAACGACCTGATGGCGATCGGCCTGATGCACGGCTTCCGCGACGCGGGGCTGCGGGTGCCGATCGATGTGAGCGTCGTGGGCTTCGACGACATCCCGGTGGCGGCGCACGTCGCGCCGCCGCTGACGACCGTGCACCAGGACTTCGCCGAGCTCGGCCGGCGGGCGGTGCGGATCCTGCTGGCGCAGCTGCGCGGGGACGCGGCGCCGGAGTTCGGGCCGGTCGTGCCGGTGCTGTGCGGACGCGAGTCCGCCGCGTCACGGTAAGGACACGAAATCGGCGTCGGCACTTGACACTGCCGAAGCGCGCAAGGCACCATGTAACCCGATGTGAACGGTAACATTGACCGGAACATCATCGGACCTGGTATCGAAGGAGATCCGTGAGCGAGACGACGGCGTTGCCCACCGTGGCGGGACCGATCCTCGAGATGCGCAGCATCACGAAGGAGTTCCCGGGCGTGAAAGCCCTCTCCGATGTGTCCATCACCGTCCGCACCGGCGAGGTGCACGCCATCTGCGGCGAGAACGGCGCGGGCAAGTCGACCCTGATGAAGGTGCTGTCCGGGGTCTACCCCTACGGCACGTACGACGGCGAGATCCTGCTCTACGGGCAGGAGCAGCGCTTCCGAGACATCGCCGCGAGCGAACATGCCGGAATCGTGATCATCCACCAGGAGCTCGCGCTGATCCCCGAGCTCTCGATCACCGAGAACATCTTCCTCGGCAATGAGATCCGCCGCGGCGCCCGCATCGACTGGACCGCGCAGAAGCAGCGCACGGTCGAGCTCCTCGCCCGCGTCGGCCTCAAGGAGGATCCCGACGTCGCGATCAAGCACCTCGGCGTCGGCAAGCAGCAGCTCATCGAGATCGCCAAGGCGCTCAACAAGGACGTCAAGCTGCTGATCCTCGACGAGCCCACCGCGGCGCTCAACGAGAACGACTCGCAGCACCTGCTCGACCTGATCCTCGGCCTCAAGGCCAAGGGGATCACGTCGATCATCATCAGCCACAAGCTCAACGAGATCGAGCAGATCGCCGACGAGATCACGATCATCCGCGACGGCCGCACGGTCGAGACGCTCGACGTCGGACGCGGCGAGATCAACGAGGACCGCATCATCCGCGGCATGGTCGGCCGCTCGCTGGAGAGCCGCTACCCCGACCGCACCCCCGAGATCGGCGAGGTGTTCTTCGAGGTCAAGGACTGGTGGGTGCGCCACCCCTCGGTCTCCGAGCGCATGGTCGTGAAGGGTTCCAGCATCGAGGTGCGCCGCGGGGAGGTCGTCGGCATCGCCGGCCTCATGGGGGCAGGGCGCACCGAGTTCGCGATGAGCATCTTCGGCCGCTCCTACGGGCAGTTCCTCTCCGGCACGATCGTCAAGGACGGCCAGGAGATCGCGCTGCCCGACGTGCGCAGCGCGATCCGGCACGGTCTCGCCTACGTGAGCGAGGACCGCAAGGTGCTCGGCCTCAACCTGCTGGACACCATCAAGCGCTCGATCGTCTCGGCGAAGCTCTCCAAGATCTCCCGCAACGGCGTCGTCAACGACATCGAGGAGGCGCAGGTGGCCGAGCGGTACCGGAAGTCCCTGCGCATCAAGACGCCGACGGTCGACCAGGGCGTGGGCACGCTCTCGGGCGGGAACCAGCAGAAGGTCGTGCTGGCCAAGTGGATGTTCACGGATCCGGATCTGCTGATCCTGGACGAGCCGACCCGCGGCATCGACGTCGGCGCCAAGTACGAGATCTACGGCATCATCAACGAGCTCGCGGCGCAGGGCAAGGGCGTCATCGTGATCTCCAGCGAGCTGCCCGAGCTGCTCGGCATGTCCGACCGCATCTACACCGTGTTCGAGGGACGCGTCACCGACTGCCTCCCCGCATCCGAAGCAACCCCGGAGGCGCTCATGCGCAGCATGACCTCCCTTACTCAGAAGGCGTCCGCATGAGCACCACGACCACGCCCGCACCGCAGGTACCCGCGCCCGAGCCGGGCTTCCGCTTCCGCGATCTCGGCAAGATGATGGGCGGCGGCCAGTCCACCGGACGTCAGTTCGGCATCCTCGGATCACTGATCGTCATCATCCTGATCTTCCAGGTCTGGACCGGAGGTCTGACGCTGTCGTCGGGCAACCTGATCAACGTCGTCAGCCAGTACTCCTACATCCTGATCCTGGCCATCGGCATGGTGATGGTCATCATCATGGGCCACATCGATCTCTCGGTCGGCTCGGTGGCCGCGTTCGTCGGCATCGTCGTGGCCCAGTCCATGGCGAACTGGCACTTCCCGTGGTGGGCGGCGATCCTGCTCGGCCTCGCCCTCGGCGCGCTCGTCGGCGCCTGGCAGGGCTTCTGGGTCGCGTTCGTGCGGGTGCCCGCGTTCATCGTCACCCTCGCCGGCATGCTGTTCTTCCGAGGCGCCAACCAGGCGGTCGGGCAGTCGACGTCGGTGGCGGTTCCGGCCGACTTCCAGTTCATCGGCGCGGGCTACCTTCCCGAGCTCGCCGTGCCGCTCAACTTCAACGTGCTGACGATGCTGCTCGCGGTCCTGGCCGCGGCATGGGTCGTGTTCTTCGAGTTCCGCATGCGCGCCTCGCAGCGCAAGGCCGGCACCGAGAGCGCCCCGCTCTGGGTGAGCGTGGTGAAGATCGTGGTCCTCGCCGCGATCATCCTCGCGGCCGGCTGGCTGTTCGCCAACGGACGGCCGGGCACGAGCTTCCCGATCTCGGGGCTCATCCTGCTGGTGCTCGTCATCGTCTACACCTTCGTCACCAACAACACCGTCTTCGGCCGCCACATCTACGCGGTCGGCGGCAACCGCCAGGCGGCTCGCCTCAGCGGCGTGAAGGACCGGTGGACCGACTTCTTCGTCATGATGAACATGTCGGTGCTCGCCTCGGTCGCGGCGATGATCTACGTCGCCCGCGCCACGGCCTCCGGTCCTCAGGACGGCAACGGCTGGGAGCTCGACGCGATCGCGGCCGTGTTCATCGGCGGCGCGGCCGTCTCCGGCGGCATCGGCACCGTGATCGGCTCGATCATCGGTGGCCTGGTCATGGCCTTCCTCAACAACGGCATGGCGCTGCTCGGCGCGGGCGCCGACACGGTCGCGATGGTGAAGGGACTCGTGCTGCTCGGGGCCGTCGCCGTCGACGTCTGGAACAAGCAGCAGGGCCGGCCGTCCATCACCGGATTCATCACCCGACGGTTCTCCCGCGCGGAGGAGCCGTTCCCCACCACCGCTGGCGGCACTGCGAGCGGAAAGTAAGAAGAGGTCCGGGCCGCTCGCGCGGCGCGATCCTGCATTCACCTGAGATGCAACACCAAGAGAGAAAGAGATCCCAATGAAGAAGATCCTCCTTTCGGCGACAGCGCTCGTCGTCGCGGGTGCCTTCGCCCTGACCGGCTGCTCGTCCGAGCGTGGCGGAACCCCCGCCGCGAGCGGCGACAGCACGGCCAAGGGCTTCGCAGCCGACGCGAAGATCGGTGTCGCCCTGCCGGACAAGACCAGTGAGAACTGGGTGCTGGCGGGCAAGCTGTTCACCGACGGGCTGACCAAGGCGGGCTTCAAGCCCGACGTGCAGTACGCGCCGGCCAGCAACACGGTCGCCGAGCAGCAGAACCAGATCCAGGCGATGGTCACCGGTGGTGCGAAGGTCATCATCATCGGCGCCAAGGACGGCAAGCAGCTGTCCACCCAGGTCAAGGCGGCGCACGACGCCGGCGCGACCGTCATCGCCTACGACCGCCTGATCGAGAACACCGACGCGGTCGACTACTACGTCGCGTTCGACAACTTCAAGGTCGGCCAGCTGCAGGGCCAGGCCCTGCTCGACGGTCTCGCCAAGCGCGCGGGCCACCCGGCGCCGTACAACATCGAGCTGTTCTCCGGATCCGCGGACGACGCGAACTCGGCGGTCTTCTTCAAGGGCGCCATGGACGTGCTCGAGCCGAAGATCAAGGACGGCACGCTCAAGGTGGTCTCCGGCCAGACCGAGATCACCCAGACGGCGACCGACGGCTGGAAGGCCGAGAACGCGCAGCGCCGCATGGACGCCCTGCTCACGGCGAACTACAGCTCCGCCACGATCGACGGCGTGCTGAGCCCGAACGACACCCTGGCCCGCGCCATCATCACCTCGGTGCAGCAGGCCGGCAAGCCGGTTCCGGTCGTCACCGGCCAGGACTCCGAGGTCGAGTCCGTCAAGTCGATCATGGAGGGCGTGCAGTACTCCACGATCAACAAGGACACCACGCTGCTCGTCGCCCAGGCGATCAAGATGACCGAGCAGCTGCAGAAGGGCGAGAAGGTCGACGTCAACGACACCAAGTCGTACAACAACGGCGTCAAGGTCGTCCCGTCCTACCTGCTCGCTCCGGTCATCGTGACCAAGGAGAACGCGGCGGAGGCGTACGCCAACGTCCCGAACCTCCTCGAGATCGTCAAGTCGTACAAGTAACACCCATATCGCGAAGGGCCGCGCGGACAGCACCGCGCGGCCCTTCGTCGTACCCGGCCCGAGGGGCGGAGGATCAGGCCGTTCCGCGGCGGTCGGCGCCGGGTCGCGCACGCAGGCGCCGTCGTGCGGCGGCGGCCGTGCTGCGTGCGGTGCGCACGGCGCGCAGCACGGCCGCGCGCGGGCGGGCGGAGACGCCCCAGCGCCAGTCGTGCGCGTCGCCGAATGCGACGAGCTCGATGTCGTTCGGCTCCTCCGAGGCCAGGAGCGCGACCGAGTACTCGGCGCGCCTCGCCAGATACGGCTCGCGCCGGAAGACCGTCGGCAGGAACGGTTCGAGCCGGCCGGCGATGTCCAGCGTCAGCATGGTCCGCATGCACTTCCAGCAGCGCGAGCAGTTGGTCGCGCGTCCCGGATCCGCGTCCACGCAGACATCGAGATACCTCGCGTACGGCGTGCCGGCGAGGGCGAGGGTCCGATCGATGCGGGAGAGGCCGGAGCTCGTCGACTCCAGCGTCAGCGCCGGGGTCGACAGCATCGGGAAGGTCATCGCGCCGGCGAGGCCGATGTCGCCGTGCGGAGGCGGCATCCGCACGTTCCGGTAGGCGCCCTCCGAGGCATGGTAGGAGCGCCCCATCCCGCCGCCGAGCAGATGCGCCGCGGCCGCGTTGCGGAAGGTCACGGTCTCCATGAAGCCCATCTGCGGATAGTGCGCGTCGAGATTGCTGTCGATGCGGAGGAAGGGCAGCCCGAGCTCCGCGGCCAGCGGTGCCAGCGCCCGCCAGCGCGCCTCCCAGAGCGCGTCGTTGCGGTCGCCGTGGGCGCCGACGTTGTTGTTGAGCAGGTGGGTGATGCGCATGCCGGCCGGGATGTCCGAGGCGAGCGCGTACTCCGCGAGCGTCGCGAAGCTGTCGACGCCGCCGGAGAAGCCGGTCACGACGCCGGGTGCCGGCGCACCCGAGGCGACGGTGCCGTCGGCGGTCACGGGGATGCGACGGTACTCCGCGTGCACCGCGCGCACGAGCGCCTGCAGATCGTGGTTCAGCCGGTGCAGGAGCACGTCCGTGACGGATCCTCCGACGTGCAGCGCGCGCCCGTAGCGCATGGCGGGCAGCAGCAGGGCGACGGCCACGTGGTCCGCACGATCGCCGAGCAGGTCCGCGTGCTCCTCGGGCACCGAGAACCACAGCGGTGCGGCTCCCGCGACCTCGGCGATCGAGCGCACGTTCCCGCTCCCGTCGCGCGATCGCCGCGGCGGCGCGGCGACCAGCGCCGCGGCGGAGTCGAGGACCATGTCGAAAGGATAGCGAGCCGCACCCGGCGCAGGGCAGCGGCGTCGTGCGCGCGGGTGGTGCTTCATCATCAGCGCCGCGAGGGCCGCTCTGACTAGACTGGGCGGCGGATCGACGTCGCTCCACCCACCCACTCACCTCTTGAACAAGGAGCACCCTGTGGCACTGATCGAGGCTGTAGGCGCACGCGAGATTCTCGACTCCCGTGGCAACCCGACCGTCGAGGTGGAGGTGCTCCTCGACGACGGCATCGTGCAGCGCGCCGCCGTCCCCTCCGGTGCGTCCACCGGTGCGTTCGAGGCGTACGAGCTGCGCGACGGCGACAAGAGCCGCTACGGCGGCAAGGGCGTGCTCAAGGCCGTCGAGGCGGTCATCGACGAGCTCGGCCCGGCGATCGAAGGCGTCGAGGCCAGCGAGCAGCGCATCATCGACGAGATCCTCATCGAGGTCGACGGCACCGACAACAAGAGCCGGGTCGGCGCGAACGCGATCCTCGGCGTCAGCCTCGCGGTCGCCAAGGCCGCCGCGGACTCCGCCGACCTGCCGCTGTTCCGCTACCTGGGCGGCCCGAACGCGCACCTGCTGCCCGTTCCGCTGTTCAACGTCATCAACGGCGGTTCGCACGCCGACAACGGCATCGACATGCAGGAGTTCTTCCTCGCCCCGATCGGTGCGGACAGCTTCTCCGAGGCGCTGCGCTGGGGCACCGAGGTCTACCACGTGCTCAAGGGAGAGCTGAAGGCGGCGGGCTTCGCCACCGGCCTCGGCGACGAGGGCGGCTTCGCCCCCGACCTGCCCAGCAACCGCGAGGGCCTCGAGTTCCTGGTCAAGGCCATCGAGAAGGCCGGCTTCACGCCGGGCACCGACATCGCCCTGGGCCTCGACGCCGCCGCCACGGAGTTCTTCAACGACGGCGCGTACCGCCTCGACGACAAGGACTGGGACGCGGCGTCGCTCACCGACTACTACGTGAGCCTGGTGAAGGACTTCCCGATCGTCACGATCGAGGACGCTCTCGCCGAGGACGACTGGGACGGCTGGAAGGCACTCACCGAGAAGCTCGGCTCGCAGATCCAGCTCGTCGGCGACGACCTGTTCGTCACCAACCCGGAGCGTCTGCAGAAGGGCATCGACCTGGGCGTCGCCAACTCGCTGCTCGTCAAGGTCAACCAGATCGGCACGCTGTCCGAGACCCTCGACGCGATCAGCCTCGCGCACCGCTCGGGCTACACCACGATGCTTTCGCACCGCTCGGGCGAGACCGAGGACACCACGATCGCCGACCTCGTCGTCGCCGTGAACTCGGGCCAGATCAAGAGCGGCGCGCCCGCTCGGTCGGAGCGCGTCGCGAAGTACAATCAGCTTCTGCGCATCGAGGAGGAGCTGGGTGACGCCGCGGTGTTCGCCGGGCGTTCCGCCTTCCCGCGTTTCAAGGGCTGACCAGCACATCTGCTGACACGCTCTGTCAACCGGCTGACGGTGGAGGAGGAGTCATGACCGAACGGCGGACTCCTCCTTCGTCGTCTCCGAGAGCGACCGCCGCGCCGCGCCAGGCCGGCGCCCGCGCCGTGGACGTGCGGGGCTGGGTCGGCGGCATCCGGCTCAGCGGGTTCATGGTGATCATGCTCTCCCTCGTCGTGCTGGGAGCCTGGGTCCTGGTGCCGACGCTGGGCACCTACCTCGACCAGAGGCAGCGGATCGCGGCGCTCGAGCACTCCGTGACGGTCACTCAGAAGCAGATCGACGATCTCAAGGCCGAGCGGGCGCGCTGGAACGACCCCGCGTACATCACCGCGCAGGCGCGTCAGCGGCTCTTCTACGTCAAGCCGGGAGAGGTCGTCTACCTCATCGACAACGACATCGATCCCGCGGCTCGTCCGGTCGAGCAGGCGAGGGTCAGCGACACCGTGCAGGAGAAGTCCTCCGACTGGGCGGGCCAGCTGCTGCGCAGCGTGACCGAGGCCGGGCTCGCCAAGACCGCGACCGGCTCGACCGGCCGCTGAGGACCCTCCCGGTTCGACCCCGTACCCTGGAGGGGTGACCACGCCGCCCTTCGCCCCGCCCACCGACGCCGAGATCGCGGTCGTCTCCGCACAGCTCGGCCGCGAGGCCCGCGGAGTCGTGGGCATCGCCGCCCGCTGCGTGTGCGGCAACCCGACGGTCGTGGCGACGCTGCCGCGGCTGCCCGACGGCTCGCCGTTCCCCACGTTCTACTACCTCACGCACCCCGTCGCGGCGGCCGCGATGTCGACCCTCGAGGCCGAGCACGCGATGCCGGAGCTCGCCCAGCTGCTCGACGACGAGGAGGTCGCCGCCGCCTACCTGCGCGCGCATCAGGCCTTCCTCGCGGACCGGTCGCAGTACGGCGACGTGCCCGAGATCGCCGGGGTGTCCGCGGGGGGCATGCCCACTCGCGTGAAGTGCCTGCACGCGCTGGCCGGCCACGCGCTCGCCGCGGGGGAGGGCGTCAACCCCATCGGGGACGAGGCTCTGCGCCGCGCCCGGTGGTCGCCGGAGCGCTGCGAGTGCGTCGAGCCGGGAGCCGCGCGGGGACGGTGAGCCGAGCCCGATGACCGCGCCCCGCATCACGCCCCGCGCCCGACGGCTCCGCACCGTCGTCGCGCTCCTCGTGCTCGCCGTCGCGACGCCGCTGGCGATGGCGGCGACGCCCACCCCGACTCCGACGGCGGATCCCGAGCGCGCGGCGGAGTACTGGCTCGAGGGTGCGCACATCGACGCCGCCTGGAAGACCACGCGCGGCGCGGGCGTGACGATCGCGATCATCGACACCGGCATCGCGAACGGGCCGAGCGCGTTCCAGGGCGCCGTCACCGACGGCACGGACGTGTCGGGCATCGGATCCGACGACGGTCGCACGCCGCTCGGGCCCCTGGACAGCGACCACGGCTCCCGGGTCGCCTCGCTCGCCGCCGGACGCCCGAACGCCGACGGGACGGGCATGATCGGGGTGGCGCCGGAGGCCAAGCTGCTCTCGATCTCGCTGGGGTTCGGCACGACGGCCCCGGTGCCCTTCACGAAGCAGGTCGCGGACGCGATGCGGTGGGCGGTGGATCACGGCGCGAACGTGATCAACCTGTCCTTCACCACGAACACCCTGGAGTGGGACCGCAGCTGGGACGACGCGTTCCTCTACGCGTTCCAGCACGATGTCGTGGTCGTCGTCGCGGCCGGCAACCGTGGCAGCGGCACCGCCATGGTCGGGGCCCCCGCGACCATCCCGGGCGTGCTCGCGGTCGGAGGCGTCGACCAGCGCGGGGTCGCCAGCCGTGCGGCCTCGACGCAGGGCATCTCGATCGCGGTCTCGGCACCCAGCGAGTCGCTGCTCGGCGTCGACGCCGACGGCACCGTCGAGACCTGGAACGGGACCAGCGGCGCGGCCCCCATCGTCGCCGGCGTGGTGGCGCTGGTGCGCGCCGCGCATCCGGACATGGATGCGAACAACGTGATCAACCAGATCATCCAGACCGCCCGGCCCGCGCCGCAGGCGACGGCGCATCCGGATCCTCTGTACGGCTACGGACTGATCGACGCCTCCGCCGCCGTGAGCTCGGCCGTGCCGCCCGTCGACGAGAACCCGCTCGGCGACCTGTCGGACTGGATCCGGTTGCACCGCCGCGCCGAGGCTCCGGCGCCCGCGCAGTCCACCTCGACACCGCTCGCCATCCCGCCTCTGCCGAAGGCCGATGCCCCGACGAAGGCGACCTCGCCGCTGATCCCCAGCCCGGATTCGCTGCTGTACGGTACCCTCCCGCTCGCGGCGCTCACGGTGCCTGGTATCCTTATAGCGCTTGGCGTCACCGCTGCTGCCCGGCGCATCCGTTCGGCGCGCGCTTCCGCACGCCAAAATCCCGATGACTGAGGAGTTAGCCTCCGTGACTGAGAGCACCGTGGCAAAGAGCGCTGCTGCGCCCAAGATCCTGATCGTGGGCGGTGGTTACGCCGGTTTCTACACCGCGTGGAAGCTCGAGAAGCACCTCCGCAAGGGTGAGGCCGAGGTCACGATGGTGGACCCGCTGCCCTACATGACCTACCAGCCCTTCCTGCCCGAGGTCGCTGCCGGGTCGATCGAGGCGCGGCATGCCGTCGTCGCACACCGTCGCCACCTCAAGCGCACCCACGTGGTCACCGCGAAGGTCACCGGCATCAACCACGCCGACAAGGTCGCGACGATCACGCCGTCGGTGGGCGAGCCCTACGAGTTCGCGTACGACCAGATCGTGGTCACGGCCGGCGCCGTCTCCCGCACGTTCCCGATCCCCGGCATCGCCGACAACGCGATCGGGCTCAAGACGATCGAAGAGGCTGTCGCCGTGCGCGACAAGCTGCTCTCGAACTTCGACAAGGCCGCCTCCATCCCTGCCGGGCCGGAGCGCGACCGGCTGCTCACGGTCGTCGTCGTGGGCGGCGGCTTCGCCGGCATCGAGGCGTTCGCCGAACTGCGCTCGTTCGCCTCGGCGCTCATCTCCAAGTACCCGCAGCTGTCGTTCGAGGACACGCACTTCCACCTCATCGAGGCGATGGGCCGCATCATGCCCGAGGTCTCCCTGAAGACGAGCGAGTGGGTGCTCAAGGACCTCGCCAAGCGCGGTGCGAACGTGCACCTGGACACCCAGGTCAAGGGCGCCGTCGACGGCAACGTCGAGCTCTCCACCGGTGAGGTCATCCCGACCGACCTCATCGTCTGGACCGCGGGCGTCATGGCCAACCCCACCGTCGTGCGCGGCGGCGATCTGCCGGTCGAGGAGCGCGGACGCATCCAGACGCGTGCCGACCTGCGGGTCGGCACCCCCGATGCGTTCGTCGAGGGCGCGTGGGCCGCGGGCGACGTCTCGGCCGTCCCCGACCTGTCCGGCGGCGGCGTCGGCGGCATGTGCGTGCCCAACGCGCAGCACGCCGTCCGTCAGGCCAAGCTCCTCGCGAAGAACCTCGTCGCGGTGCTGCGCGGAGAGACGCCGAAGGACTACGTGCACAAGAACCTCGGCGCCGTCGCGGGCCTCGGTCTCTACAACGGCGTGTTCCAGTCCGGCAACCTCGCGCTGAAGGGCTTCATCGCCTGGCTCGCGCACCGCGGTTACCACGGCCTCGCGATGCCGTCCTGGGAGCGCAAGTGGCGCGTGCTGTGGGGCTGGTGGAACAACCTGTGGCTCGGCCGCGACATCGTCGGCCTCGAGGCCGTGCAGACGCCGCGCGCGGTGTTCGACGAGTTCGCCGCCCGCCCGCGCCCTGCGGTCGACGCCGCTCCGGCGCCCGCCGCGGTGGCCGCGCCCGCTCCGGCCGACAGCAAGCCGGTCGCCGCGCCGAAGGCGGCCGCGGCCAAGAAGCCGGCTGAGGCCGCAGCCAAGTAAGACCCCTCGGGAACGCCCCTGCTCCTCCTCGGAGCGGGGGCGTTTCTCGTTCACCGCACCGATCGCCGGCGATGCTAGGGTGACGCCCGAACATCGCGAACGCATTCGGGAGTGGCCCATGTCGCAGGAACGCATCCACATCAACCCGCTGCACCGCCGGGCGGGATCCGGCGTCTCCGTCGACAAGCACCGGATCCCCGATCGGGGCATGGACCCACTGACGGCCTATCACGTGGTCAGCGACGAGACCATGCTCGACGGCAACGCCCGCCTCAACCTGGCCACCTTCGTCACGACGTGGATGGACGAGGAGGCGCAGCGGCTGTACGCGGAAGCGGTCGACAAGAACATGATCGACAAGGACGAGTATCCGCAGACCGCGGCGATCGAGACTTACTGCCAGCGCATGATCGCCGAACTCTGGTACGCGCCGGATCCCGCCGCGGCGCCGGCCACCTCGACGATCGGATCGAGCGAGGCGTGCATGCTCGCCGGCATCGCGCTCAAGCGGCGCTGGCAGGAGAAGCGGCGCCAGGCGGGCGCGGATGCCACTCGCCCCAACCTCGTGATGTCGAGCGCGGTGCAGGTGTGCTGGGAGAAGTTCTGCAACTACTTCGAGGTCGAGCCCCGGTACGTGCCGGTGAGCGCCGAGCACCCGGCCCTGGACGGCGATCTGCTCGCGCAGTACGTCGACGAGAACACGGTCGGCGTCGTCGCGATCCTCGGCGTCACCTACACCGGCGCCTACGAGCCGGTCGCCGAGATCGCGGCGGCCCTCGACCGCATCGCGGCCACGGCCGGCCACGACGTGCCGATCCACGTCGATGCCGCGTCGGGCGGGATGGTCGCGCCGTTCCTGGATCCGGATCTGGCCTGGGACTTCCGCGTGGAGCGCGTCGCGTCGATCAACACCTCCGGTCACAAGTACGGTCTCGTGTATCCCGGCCTGGGCTGGGTCGTATGGCGTGACGCCGAGGCGCTGCCGGAGTCGATGGTGTTCCGGGTCAGCTATCTCGGCGGGGACATGCCGACGCTCGCCCTGAACTTCTCGCGTCCCGGCGCCCAGGTGCTGCTGCAGTTCTATCTCTTCCTGCGGCTCGGCAGGGAGGGCTACGCGGAGGTGCAGGGCACGTCGCGGGCGGTGGCGCGCTATCTCGCGGACGGCATCGGCGGCCTCGAGCCGTTCGCCCTGATCAGCGACGGCTCGACGATCCCGGTGTTCGCCTGGCGGCTGCTCGACGGTCACACCGCGAACTGGACGCTCTACGACCTGTCGGACCGTCTGCGCATGCGGGGGTGGCTGGTGCCGGCGTATCCGCTTCCCGCGGATCTGGAGCAGATCACCGTGCAGCGGATCGTGATCCGCAACGGCGTGACGATGGATCTGGCCGAGGCGCTGCTCGCCACGATCCGAGAAGAGGTCGCCTACCTGGATGCGCTGACCTCACCGCTGCCCGACCGTTCGACGGCTGGAACCGGCTTCACGCACTGACCCGTCCTCTGCGCCGGATCACGTTCTGAAGCGCGGAGAAATCGAAAGCTCCCGTCCGCCTCTCGGCGGACGGGAGCTTCCCCCCTCCCTCCGCCCTTCACCATCGACCGGGGAGGGACCGATGGTGAAGGGTGTGGAGGCCCCTGCCCCTCGCCAAAGCGGGAAACGAGAGACAGGGGCGGTCTCCGCACATCCCCATTGTGCGGAGAGCGCAGGCAGCAGCAGCGCCTGCGGGTCTTGATGTCAACCGGTGTGCGGCGAAGTCGCAGCCGGAGTCCCCGGGATCATGACCAGGTGACGGTGACGAGGCCTTCGCCTCGTGCGTCCGAGCGTGGCACGGGTGCGGTCGCGGTGGCCCCGGAAGCGTTCACGAAGCTGGATCCCGCACCGCCGGCGGAGCCTCCTTCGAGCAGCCCAGAGGGGCCTGAGGTCTTCGAGAACGCACGACCGCCACCACCGCCAGCCCAGCCGCCTCCGCCGCCCCCGCCGTTGACGCCGCTGGACAGGCCCTGCCCGGTGGGGGAGCTGATGAACGGACCGTCGCCGCCGTCCCCGCCGCCATTGGCGCCGGATCCGTTGGCTCCGCCCGCGCCGCCGGGGTACTCGGTCGCCGTGCCGCTGCCATTGACCAGGGGCGCCGCGCCGGCGCCCCCGACGGCACCGATCGCTGCGCCGCCGCCGCCCGCAGCGAACACGAGCGTGCCGCTGTTGCTGAAGCCGAAGCCGTAGCCCACCGCGCTGCCGCTCGATGAGCCGAGGCCGGCGTCGACACCGTACTTCGGCGCGGTGAGCGTCTCGGTTCCGGTGCCGCTCATGGAGATGTTGACGTTGGCTCCGCCTCCGCCGCCACCGGCCACGACGACGGGCGTGCCGTCGACCAGGATCGCGCTGCCCGCGCCGCCGGCTCCCACGGCTCCCCAGGCATCGCCGCCGCTGCCGAAGCCGGCTCCGCCCGCACGCGGGTTGGTGGATCCGCCTCCGGCACCCGCACCGCCCGCGATGAGCGTCAGCACATGGGTCCCCGGGGTCAGCACGAGGTCGCCCGAGATCGTGGCGCCGCGACCGGCGGCGGTCCCGCTGTAGCGACCGCCGTCCCCGCCGGCCAGGACGAACGTGACTTTCTTCGCACAGGCTGGAATCGTCACGGTCGTCATGGACAGGGTCGCGCCTGTGCCGAGGATCGTGAGCGTACCCGGCGTGCAGCCGCTCGCCGCCGCCAGCGGCGCTGCGGCCGCTGCGGCGATGACCGGCACGCTCCAGGCCGCACCCTTGACGATCGCACGGCGGCCGATCCCGCGCGACGTCGTCGCCCCCGTGGCCTGATCGTTCGGTTGTGGGGTTTCGAGCATGGTTCTCCCCTTGGTTGTTCTGAGATGGCTTGCCGACGTTGACGCCGGATACCGCCGGTCGTTCCTCAAGCCCCCCTGGGTGAGAGCACGACGCGTGACGCGCAGCTAAGAACCATGCTGTCGCGCACGATCCGTCGGCCGCGATCCGTGGAACTACCTGTTCGACTACCTGGTCGCCCGCGCGCGGAGCGGCGGCGGAGCCGCTACTCCGATCCCGCTGCGCCGTTCGCGCCATCGACGGTGCGGCGCACATACCAGGTGCTGATGTCGACCCGGGAGCGGACTCCGAGCTTGCGGCGGATGCGCTCGACGTGGCCCTCTGCGGTGCGCACGGAGATGGTCAGGGCTGCGGCGATCTCCTTGTTGATGCGGCCTTCCGCGATCAACGCCGCCACTTCGAGCTCCCGGGGGGACAGGACCGCGGCGTCCGCAGCGGGGTGCCGCTGCAGGGCGTACTCCACGGCCTGCGCGGGAGTCATCCGGTAGCCGCGAAGGGTGGCGGCAGGGTGGAGGACCTCGGTGATCTGGGCGTGCCGCTGCGCGAGGCGGTCGCGCTCCTCGATCGTCTCGGAGAAGAGCGCGGTGGATGCGATGTGGGTCGTCGACGTCCCCACGGACGCGCCGAACAGCGTCGCCGCACGCTCCGTCTGATCGTCCGCGGCGGCGATGAAGCCTGCGATCAGCAGCGCGTCGGGGTTCTCCGGGCGGTTCGGCACCCACACCGAGGAGCGCATCGCCGAGTCGGAGAGACGGCGCGCATCGCCCAGTTCCCCCTGCCGCCAGGCGTACAGGGCGAGCACGTGCTGGGCGAACGCCCGGTAGTAGGTCTCGCCCGCGGCGGCCGACAGGTCGATCAGCTCGTTGCAGGAGCGGGTTCCCCGTTCCACGTCGCCGAGTGCGTTGCAGGCGTAGACCAGCACCTGGCGGAGCCGGTACGGTGTCGCGTCCGCGGGGTCCATCGTCCGGGAGTGCTCGATGCCGGCCGTGGCGACGGCAGCCGCATCGTCGAACTGCCCGAGCAGCAGGTGCCGGAACGCACGCCCGAACGCCATCCGGGCACGGGAGTCCGCGGAGGCGACGCCGGGGGCCGCCGCCACCTCTGCCGCGCGCCGGAGATGAGCGTCCGCGGACGCGAGGTCGCCCTTCGCCAGGGCGAGCGACTCGGCATCGAGCAGTGCGATCAGCAGCTCGTCCGAAGGCTCGCTCATGAGACAGAGAGCCCGCTCGACCCAGTGGCGGCCCTCGTCGATGCGTCCCGAAGCCCACCACAGCTGCGGGGTGCACACCACGCACGCGCGGTACGCGGTCGCGGCGTCGCCGCGGCCGATCGCGTGCTCGCTCGCGGCCCGGATGTCCGGCAAGGCAGCCTCGAGATTCGCGACGAGGCGCTGCTGCTGCGGACCGATCCACTCCTCCTCAGCGCGGGCGGCCACCGTCGCGAACCACTGGGCGTGCGCGTCGAGCACCGCGCTCTCCCGTTCCGGGTCCTCGGCGAGCCGCTCCCGCCCGAACCGGCGCAGCACGTAGAGCATGCGGTAGCGCGCCCGTCGATCCTGGTCGTCGTCGGCGCGAAGCAGCACCGACTTCTCGAGGAGGGCCTCGATGAGATCCAGGACCTCGGCGGCCTCCAGTCCGCTGACCTGGACCGCGTCGTCGAGCGCGAACGGACCCGCCAGGGCCGACAGGGAATCCCACAGCAGGCGCTCCCGCGCACTGCAGAGCGAGTAGCTGTCCGCGATCGACGCGATCAGCGACGTCGTGCGTCCCGGCTCGCGGCCCGCGCGCCGCAGCAGGCCGATCGACGTCCGCGTCTGCTCCAGGATCTGGAGAGGCGAGAGGGCTCCGATGCGGCAGGCCGCCAGTTCGATCGCCAAGGGCAGGCCGTCCACGAGGCGGCAGATCTCGGCGACCTCGCCGTCGCCCGTGCCGGTGCCGCGGAAGGCCGGATCCGACCGCCGCGCCACAGCCGCGAACAGCTCCACCGAGGCGCCCCGGGCAGAGGTGTCCAGGCCGCCGAGCGCGACGGTGACCTCCTCATCCACGCCCAGCGGCTGCCGACTGGTCGCGATCACCCGCACGTTGCGGGTCGTCGCCAGGAGAGCGCTCACGAACTCCGACACGGCCGCGGCGATGTGCTCGCAGTTGTCCAGGAGCACGAGACTCGGCTCCTCATCCAGGTAGGAGCTCAGCGCGGCGAGGGGCTCGGCCAGGGTCGACTTGATGCCCAGCGTGGCGATGACGGTCTCGGCGAGCAGCGCACCCGAACCCAGCGTCCCGAGAGGGACGAACCACACCCGGTCCCGCCCTCCGGCGATCAGCCCCGTGGCGAACTCGATCGCCAGACGGGTCTTTCCGACTCCCGCCGGACCGCGAAGCGTCACGAGACGGTGGGCCGCCAGGTGGGCCTCCACGCTCGCCAGGTCCTGCTCCCGCCCGACGAACGGGCCCGCTGTACGTGGAAGACGCATCGCACGACCTCCCCGGAGTCCTGAGCGCTCTGCAACCGACAAGCTAGCAGGGGTCGTCAGGTGCGGGGTATCGGCATGACGTCGTCCGCGTGAGGAAGCGGCGAGGGCTACGATCCGGGGTGTGGACTTCGTCCGGGTGGGCGAGGTGTTTCCTCGATGAGTAAACGATGGCCGCCTCTGCTTTTGCGGCGGCCTGTGCCTCGCGATCGCGCTCTGCGAGGTTGACGAGGATCCGGGCTCCGATGTCACCAGACCGCCGCCAAGCGGCATCCGATGGTTCGCTCCGAGACGTCACCCGCACGTTCATGGCTTCAATACCTACTGGAGCCGCGGACAGTCCGCGCGGCACCGCTGGACTCATCGTTACTGGTGCGACAGACTGCGACCATGGACATTCGTCGGGCGATGCCAGTGATCACAACCAGTCACCCCGCCGAGACACGCAAGTTCTATGAGGGCCTTCTCGGCTTCCGAACTGCGATGGACGAGGACGGGATGCTCATGCTCGCCTCGCCGAGCAACCCGACGACCCAGATGATCGTGGCCTGGGCGAGTGAGACGGCAGCAGACCCGGAGCTCGTATCCGTGGACGTGTCGATCGAGGTTGCCGATGTGGACGCTGCGTACGTGAGGGCCAAGGCGGACGGACTCGAGATCGTCCGAGATATCCGCGACGAGCAGTGGGGCATCCGCAGGTTTTTTCTCAGGGATCCCGCGGGTCAGATCATCAACATTGCCAGCCACATCTGACTCTGCCGGTGAGTGAGCGCTATCACCAACGCGGGTGTATGACGACGAAATCGAGCCGATGGCTCCTCCATGAGCGAGCCGACAGCGCAGGTGGCGGCAATGTGCGGCTCGTCCGGGTGCCCTTCAATCCGCCGTAGAACGAGGGTGAGGGTCCCGGTACAAGACCGGGACCCTGACCCTCGCGTGTTGCAGTCAGACGAGCTGGATGTTCGCCGCCTGCATGCCCTTCGGGCCGCGCTCCGCGTCGAAGGAGACCTTCTGGTTCTCTTCGAGGTTGCGGTATCCGTCGCCGGTGATCGCGCTGAAGTGCGCGAAGACGTCGGCGGTGCCGTCGTCGGGAGCGATGAAGCCGAAGCCCTTTTCGGAGTTGAACCATTTGACGGTGCCAGTGGCCATGACGTCATTCCTTTGTTGTCTGGGACCAAGTGTGTGATCCGTGAGTGCGCGACGATCTCGTCGCGACGTGTGGTGGGCGCCGGTCGGCGCGGGCGTGTGCCGGGATTGGGTCGAAGCGGTCGCGGCTTCTACCGAGGCTCGGGCGTCGCCCAACGATGCTGCGCGACGGAGTCGGCGTCCTTGGGCGTCGTAGGCCGCATAACCGGACTCGTCCTGCGCGACGAAGCCTGCGAACTCGCCTGAGCGTGATGTCGCTGCGAACACATCGTCGGCGGCTTGTCGCCATACAGTTGGCGAGGTCGGTGACGACGAGACAGCCGGAAAAGAGATGAGAGAGATGGGGGGCCAATCGGCGGAGAAGCACATCACGTTGGCTGATGCGACCAGAGCCACTGAACTGAATGCCCGCCCGGATGTCGATCCAGGGCCAGAAGAAGGTCCGGAGCTGACTCCGGCAGAAACGCAACCTCAATAACCTGAGATCGACCATACCCCATCTCCCTGGGAACGAGGCCCGCTCGCCGTGCGAGGTCGGGGCCGATACGTCGGTGGACGCACCCGTGTCGCCTGTCTTTCGGCGTCTATGCGTGGGACGGTGGATGTCGTCACCACAGAGCGATCACCTTGGTCGTGCCTCCTGGCAACGGGTTCCCGTGGCGGCAAGCAGACGAGAATGGTGATCCTCATGGGTGTGCTTTTCTATGGCAGCTCTGAGCATGCGATCGAGATCGAGGATGTCGCCCTCGCGCATCTCAAGGTCGTGATCGCAACCAAGCTCCGTCGTAACGAGAGCTTCACGCTCTCCTGGATGCATGACGACACGCAGCCGCGCGGGCGCTCCACGATCTGGCTGCACCCCGCGATCCAGCTCCGATTCGAGTTCGACGAGCCGACACCCCCACCGCTGGATCCGGAGCGGATTCAGGCGTATGCGAACTCCGCGAACACGTCCGGAGGGATCCTCATCCCCGAAGAGCACATCCTCGGATAGCGGGCTATCCGCCCCATATCGTGAACCAGATCCCGTAGATTCCGGCGATGCACATGAGCACGGTCGTGAGCCAGCCCAGGGTGGCCGCGAGCTTGCCGTTGCGGTACTCGCCCATGATGTTCTTGTCGCGGGAGATGAGCATGAGCACGATGAGGAACGGGCCCGCGGCGATCCCGTTGACGATCGCGCTGAGCACGAGCAGTCCGATAGGGTCCGTCGAGACCACCGCGAGGATCGTGCCGCCGATCATCCCGACGCCCAGCAGGACGTAGAACAGGGGCGCCTTGCGGGGGCCCTCTTCGAGCCCCCAGTTCTTGTTCATCAGCGCGGACAGGCCCGCCGCCCCTGCAGCGGCGAGGACGGGGACGGCGAGCATTCCCGAGCCGATGAATCCGAGGGCGAACAGGACGCTGGCGAAATTGCCCGCGATGGGCTCGAGAGCCTTCGCCGCTTCGGCCGCGCTGGAGACCGTCTTGTGGTGCGCTCCGAGGGTCGCGGCGGACGAGGCGATGATCGCGAACATGATGAGGACGCTGAAGATCATCCCGGTGAACACGTCGACTCGCCCGTTGCGAAGCCGGCGATGCGCTTCCCGCGCGGGCCGCTCGTCAAGGGCGGGTGCTTCATCGCCGCCGCGTTTCTCCTCCCGGAGCTCTTCAACGCGTTGCGCGGATTGCCAGAAGAACATGTACGGCGAGACGGTCGTCCCGAGGACACCGACCGCGAGGCCCAGGTACGCCGGCGAGAGCTGGAGCTGGAACCCTGCAAGGCCGGAGGCGACGCTGCCCCAGTTCACGTGCGTTGCGAAGAGCACTCCGATGTAGACGAGCAGGACCAGGCACAGCCATTTGAAGATCTTCCCGATCAGTTCGAAGGACCCGACGACGACGGTGACGAGGATCGCGATGCCTGCGACGATGCTCCAGATCCACGCCGGTCCGGCGTGGAGGAGTTGCATGCCCTGTCCGATCGCGTTGAGGTCCGCGGCGAGGTTCAGGCAGTTCGCCGCGATCAGAGCGACGATCAGCACACCGATCGCGATACCGACACCTCGACGGAATCTGCGACGGATCAACGCGCCGAGGCTGTCTCCGGTCGCGAGCGCCATCCGGTCGCAGATCTCCTGCACCGCCATCATCAACGGCAACGACAGCGGAACGGTCCACAGCAGCCCGTTACCGAACGTCGCACCGGCCTGTGAGTACGTCGCCACACCGGAGGGGTCGTCATCTGCGGCGCCCGTCACGAGCCCCGGCCCCAGCACCCGGAGGAAACGCATCACCGGATTGCGCTTCTTGTTCTCCCCATCGTCGGACCCGACCGTCTCTCCTGACCGACCGGACTTCTCCTCCGACCTCGGATTCGTGGCGGCCATCGCGTTCCTCGCTCTCGCAAAGCCGCGGCAACCGCGGACCTGTGTGCTCGTGTCCTGGCAAGCTACGGCCAGAACAACGAGAGCAGCTACGGGCTTGCGCGACCCGGAACGAAGGCGGTAGGCGGGCTGGGCCGTAACGACCACGAGAACTCAAGAAGGCCACGAGAACTCAAGAAGGCAAGGGGGCCGTGGTGAAGACGTCAACTGAGGTCGCGGCGCAGCGTGTCGGGTCCGATGTCGACGGTGCGTTCGACGGCTGTGGCCGCGGTGTTCGCCACCGACGTGCTCACCCGACGTGGGATTGACTCCTCCTGCGAAGGGGGGGTGTTCCCCTCCGCTATCGGCGCCCTCCGATGGCCGCGCAACCTGGGCCGGAACCGGTGCGAGGCGCGCGTCGGAACGGTCTGCAGATCAATCTGAGTACTTCGCAGTGCCCCCGCCGGGATTCGAACCCGGACTGAAGCGATTTTAAGTCGCCTGCCTCTGCCGTTGGGCTACGGGGGCCTGTCCCGAGCCTAGCGAGGGGGAGGGCCGGCGCGATGTTGACTCCGAGCCAATAGGGTGGAGGGGTGCTCGAGCTCATCGCCGATCAGGGCAGCATCCCCGCGTCCGCGCCCCTGCGCGCCCACCCGTGGCGGGACCCCGCGCGATGGTGGCCCCGGCTGACCGCGGCCACCGCGCACCTGCCCGCGCCCGTCGCCGTGATCGACCTCGAGGCGCTGCGCTACAACGCGATGGACATGGTCGTGCGAGCGGGCGGGCTGCCGATCCGCGTCGCGACGAAGTCGGTCCGGGTGCGCGAGGTCATCGACGCGGCCCTGCGGGTACCCGGATACCGCGGCCTGCTGGCCTTCACCCTCGCCGAGGCGCTGTGGCTCGCCGAAGACCACGACGACATCGTGCTGGCGTATCCCACGGCCGATCGCCCGGCGCTGCGGCGCCTGCTGGCCGATGAGCAGGCCTGCCAGCGGATCACCCTCATGGTGGACGACGAATCGCAGCTCGACCTCATCGATGCGGTCGTCGCGCCCGCGCAGCGCCCGCGCGTGCGCATCGCGATCGACGCGGACGCCTCCTGGCGAGCGCCGGCCCTCGGGCACATCGGGGTGTTCCGCTCGCCGCTGCACTCCGCGGACGAGGTGGCGCGCTTCGCCCGGCGCGCGGCGGAGCGCGACGGGTTCCGCCTCGTCGGGCTGCAGATGTACGAGGCCCAGATCGCGGGACAGGGCGACGACACCGGCAGCGGCGACGCGGTGATCCGCACGGTGCAGGCGCAGTCCCGTCAGGAGCTGCGCGAGCGCCGCGCCCGCATCGCCGAGGCCGTGCGCGCGCTGGTGCCGCTGGAGTTCGTCACCGGCGGCGGCACCGGATCTCTGGAGTACACCGGATCCGATCCCGCCCTCACCGAGATCACCGCGGGCAGCGGCCTGCTCGCCGGGCACCTGTTCGACGGCTACCGCTCCTTCGAGCTCGCCCCGGCGAGCGCCTTCGCCTTCGACGTGGTGCGCCGGCCCGCCGCCGACATCGCCACGATCCTGGGCGGCGGCTGGATCGCCTCCGGGCCGCCTGTGGCGTCGCGGCAACCGCTGCCGGTGTGGCCGCAGGGGCTGCGCACCGCGCCCCGGGAAGCCGCGGGCGAGGTGCAGACGCCGCTGCGCGGCGACGCCGCCCGCACGCTGCGGGTCGGCGACCGCGTCTGGCTGCGGCATGCGAAGAGCGGCGAGCCCGCCGAGCGGATCCTGAGCTATCACCTCGTCGACGGCGACCGTGTCGTCGGCGAGCTGCCGACGTATCGCGGCGAGGGAAAGGCGTTCCTGTGACACGACCCGGCGGGACCTGGCAGAACTGGGGCCGTTCAGCCTCGATCCGACCGATCCGGGTGGAGCGTCCGCGCTCGCCGGAGGGCGTGCAGCGCGCCGTGCGGGCCGCGGCGGCGCAGGGCCTGCGCATCAAGGCGGTCGGCGCCGGGCACAGCTTCACCGACGTGGCCGTCGCTCCCGACGTCCTGCTCGAGCTCGACGATCTGCAGGGGACGGTGTCCGTCGATGAGGCGCGAGGACGCGTCACGCTTCTCGCCGGCACCCGCCTGCACCGGATCCCGGCGCTGCTCGCGCCGTTCGGGCTGGCGATGGAGAACCTCGGCGACATCGACCGGCAGTCGATCTCCGGCGCGATCTCGACCGGGACGCACGGTACCGGCGCGGGTTTCCGCGGCATCGCCGCGCAGGTCGTCGGCGTCACGCTCATCACCGCCGCCGGCGAGTTCCTGCGCGTCGACGAGGAGCACAACGCCGAGCTGCTGCCCGCGGTCGCGCTCGGGCTCGGCGCGCTCGGGATCCTCGTCGAGGTCACGCTGCAGTGCGTCCCCGCGTTCGTCATGCACGCGGTGGACGCGCCGGCGCCCCTGGACGAGGTGCTGGAGACCGTGCACGACCGGGTCGCCGCCGCCGACCACTTCGAGTTCTACTGGTTCCCGCATACCGACGTCGCGCTGACGAAGACCACCGAACGCCTGCCCGAGTCCGCGGTCCGGCATCCGCTGCCCGCCGTGGGGAAGTGGATCGACGAGACCCTCCTCTCCAACGGCGTGTACCGGGCGGTGTGCGCCGCCGGGGTCGCCGTGCCGGCGATCACGCCGCCGTTCAGCCGGCTCGCGGTGAAGCTCACGGGCGACCGGGAGTACACCGACCTCTCGCATCGGGTGCTGACGCAGAGCCGCACGGTGCGCTTCCGCGAGATGGAGTACGCGCTGCCCCGGGACCAGGTGGTGCCCGTGTTCCGCGCGGTGCAGGCGCTGATCGCGAGGCGCGGCTGGCGCGTGGAGTTCCCGATCGAGGTGCGCTTCGCCGCCGCCGACGACCGGTGGCTGTCCACGGCGCACGAATGCGATTCCGCCTACATCGCCGTGCACCGCTACTGGCGGCACGATCCGCGCGAGTACTTCGACGCGGTCGAGGCGATCTGCGTCGAGCACGGCGGGCGGCCGCACTGGGGCAAGATGCACTCGCTCGACGCGGAACGGTTCCGCGAACTCTATCCGCGCTTCGGCGACTTCGTCGCGCTGCGCGATCGGCTGGACCCGGAACGCCGTTTCGGCAACCGGTATCTGGAGCGCGTCCTCGGCGCCTGACTGTTGCCTGGCAGCCCGGCAAACACGAAGGGTGCCGGGATAGGATGGGCGAAATCGCGTCTGCAAGGGGGGTCGTCGTCCGTGGATGTTCTCGTTCCAGTGCTCGTCGTCGTCGGAGTGATCGTCGTTCTGATCGTCGCCGTCGGCATCTATCTGTGGGCCACGTACAACTCGCTCGTGCAGTTGGGGGTCCGCGTCGACGAGGCGTGGAGCGACATCACGGTGCAGCTCAAGCGCCGAGCGGATCTGATCCCGAACCTCATCGACACCGTCAAGGGGTACGCCGCGCACGAGAAGGCCGTCTTCGAGAACGTCACGCGCGCTCGGGCCGAGACGCTCTCGGCCTCCACGCCGGGTGAGGCCGGGGCGGCGGAGGGCCACCTGCAGCAGGCGCTGAAGAGCCTGTTCGCGGTCGCCGAGGCCTACCCGCAGCTGCAGGCGAGCCAGAACTTCCTGCAGCTGCAGTCCGCCCTCGTCGACACCGAGGACAAGATCCAGGCCTCCCGCCGGTTCTACAACGGCGGCGTCCGGGAGCTGAACACCAAGATCAAGGTGTTCCCGAACAACCTGTTCGCCCGCAACCTGGGCTTCACCGAGCGGGAGTTCTTCGAGGTGGCCGACGGCACGGCGATCGCCGAGCCGCCCCGCGTCCAGTTCTGACGGGACGTCGTTCGACGTCCGCGGAGGCGTTCACGCCCCCAGGGGCACCTGATCCGCGCGCCCCGCGTCATGCCGCTGCACGCGCTCCGGATGCGCGTCGAGCGCTCCGGCGAGGGAGCTTGACGCGTCGCCCCAGCCGGACACGGAGACGTGCTCCAGCCCCTGCCATCGTGCCGCCGCGCGGAGCTCGGCCGCGATGGGCTCCGCGTCCTCGGCGGGCCGCGCCGACGGCTCCCACCATGCCGACTGCACGCGCAGCGTCCCGGTCGACCGGTCGGCCTTGAGATCCACGCGCGCCGCGATGCGGTCGCCGACAAGCACGGGGAGCGAGTAGTAGCCGTAGCGCCGCTTCGCCGCCGGTGTGTAGATCTCGATCCGGTAGTCCAGACCGAACGTCCGCAGGGCGCGATCGCGGAACCAGACCACGGGGTCGAACGGGGTGAGGACGGCCGTCGTGTCGATGCGCCGGGGGAGGGACGCCTCGGCGTGGCGCCAGGCCCGCACGGGGCGTCCGTCGCGCTCCCAGCCGCGCACGCGCACCGGCACCAGCTCGCCCTGCTCCACCAGGTCGGCGATCGACGCCAGCACCAGAGCCCGGTCCTTGATGCGGTAGTAGTCCGCGATGTCGGCGGCGGTCGCCACCCCGGACGATCTCGCCGCCCGCCGGACGAGCTCGCCGACGGCCGTCGCGCGGTCCGCGTCCCGGCCGAGCAGCTCGGCGGGCACGACGTCCTCCGCCAGCGCATACCGGCGCTCGAAGCCGTCCCGCCCGGCGATCGCCACGTCCCCGATCCGCCAGAGGTACTCGAGCGCGTGCTTGACCTCGTCCCACTCCCACCAGCCGCCGCGCCCGCCGGGCGCGTCGCCGCGGATCTCGGCGGGGCGGGACGGGCCGCGGTCCCGCAGCTCGGCGCGCACCCAGTCCAGCGTGCGCGCCGAGGAGCTCTGCCCCCAGAACGCGCCGCGCTTGGCCCGGAACGCATCCCGGCGGAAGCCCCAGAGGGGCCAGTCCTCGACGGGCAGGAACGTGGCCTCGTGCGCCAGATACTCCGTGTAGCGCCCCGCCCGCCCGATGCCGGGCCGAGCCAGGAACGCGCGCTCCAGCACCGCGGGGTCGTATGCGCCCAGCCGTGAGAACAGCGGAAGGTAGTGCGACCGGGCGAACACGTTCACCGAGTCGATCTGCAGCACGCCCATGCGCTGCATCGCCGTGTGCAGGTGCCGCACTCCCGGCGAGGCGGGGCGACGGCGCGAGAAGCCCTGCGCCGCGAGCGCGATCCTCCGGGCCTCGGCCGCGCTCAGGGTGTCGACGGGGGAGGGGACGGCAGCGGATCCTGTCACGTCCGCCAGCGTAGCGACCGCCGCCGACACCGCCCGGAGGTCCCCGTACCCCCGGGGCCGACACGGCGCGGGGAGCGGTCCGACACGCCCGTAGACTGGGTCGATGAGCGAGGAAAGCACACCCCGGCTGCGCGATCTGCTCCGACAGCGCTCGGTCACCGGCCGTATCGACGTGCGCGACGACGTGCAGCGCACGCTGCCGTCGGGACTGCGCATCGCCACGGCATACTCCTGGCGGCTGCTCGTCATCGCGGCGGCTCTCGGCGTGATCATCTGGCTGGTCATGCTGTTCAAGATCCTGGTGATCCCGCTCATGGTCGCGATCCTGCTCACGGCCCTGCTCTGGCCCGTGTTCAGCACCATGCTGCGGGCGCGCTGGCCGCGCTGGCTCGCGATCGTGGTGGCCCTCATCGGAACCCTGGCGATCGTGGTCGGCCTGCTGTGGCTCGCGATCTGGCAGATCACCCAGCAGTGGGACGGGGTGCAGGCACGGTCCGTCGCCGCCTGGGGCCAGTTCCAGCAGTTCCTCCTCGACGGCCCGCTGCACCTGACCGCGAAGCAGATCCAGGATCTGCTCGACCAGGCTGTGACCTTCCTCAGCGAGCAGGGGGAGCTGCTCAAGAGCGGGGCGATCGCGGTCGGCACCACGTTCGGGCACGTCGCGACCGGGGCCGTGCTCACCCTGTTCATCCTGCTCTGCCTGCTCGCCGACGGCGGCGGCATCTGGAACTGGACCCTCAAGCTCTTCCCGAAGGCCTCGCGCCCCGCGGTCGACGCCGCCGCGCGCAACGGCTGGGCCACCGTGATCAACTACGCGCGCACGCAGATGCTGGTCGCCTTCATCGACGCGCTCGGCATCGGCCTCGGTGCGTTCCTGCTGGGGGTGCCGCTGGCCGTCCCCGTCGCCGTGCTGGTGTTCCTCGGATCGTTCATCCCCATCGTCGGCGCGGTCGTCACCGGAACCCTGGCGGTCTTCCTCGCCCTCGTCTACAACGGGCCGTGGATCGCCCTGTGGATGCTCGTCGTCGTGCTCGCGGTGCAGCAGATCGAGGGGCACATCCTGCAGCCGATCCTGATGGGATCCGCGGTCAAGGTGCACCCGCTCGCGGTGGTGCTCGTCGTGGCCGGTGGCGCCCTGATCGCCGGCATCCCCGGCGCCCTGTTCGCGGTGCCGCTCGCGGCGTTCGTGAACGTGGCGGCCGTGACCATCAACTCCGGTGCGTGGCGCACCGGCGCCGATCCCGACGGCGACTACATCTGGCAGACCGTGCCGCGGGCGCGGAGAAGGAGCAAGCGATGACGAACGACGCGACCCCCACGCTCGCCGAGATCCCGATCCTGGCGGAGATCCAGCAGGCGGCGGACGGCCTGGACGGCGTCATCGTGCGCACCCCGACGCTGCCCTCGGTCGCGCTCACCAAGGTGCTGGGCGCGCCCGTGCTGCTGAAGATGGAGAACCTGCAGCGCACCGGGTCGTTCAAGATCCGCGGCGCCGTGCACCGCCTCTCCCGGCTCACGCCCGAGGAGCGCAGCCGCGGAGTCGTCGCCGCGTCGGCCGGCAACCACGCCCAGGGCGTGGCGCTCGCCGCCCAGGCGCTCGGCATCCCCGCGACGATCTTCATGCCCATGGGCGTGCCGGTGCCGAAGCTGCTCGCGACCCGCGGGTACGGCGCCGAGGTCGTGCTCGAGGGGGAGACCGTGGCGACCTCGCTGCGCCTGGCGGCCGAGTTCGCCGAGCGCACCGGCGCGGTGCTGATCCCGCCGTTCGACCACCGCGACATCGTCACCGGGCAGGCCACCCTCGGCCTGGAGCTCATGGAGGACGTGCCGGACGTCGACACGATCCTCGTCGGCATCGGCGGCGGCGGTCTCATCGCCGGCGTCGCGGCGGCCGTGAAGGCCCGCGCGGCCGAGCAGGGGCGCACGGTGCGGATCGTCGGCGTGCAGGCGGAGAACGCCGCGGCCATGGGGCCGTCCCTCGAGGCGGGGCATCCGGTCGAGATCGTCACGCAGCCCACGATCGCCGACGGCATCCTCGTGGCGCGCCCCGGCGACGTGCCGTTCGAGATGATCCGGGAGCTGGTCGACGAGGTCGTGACGGTGAGCGACGACGACATCGCCCGAGCGCTGCTGCTCCTGCTCGAGCAGGCCAAGGTCGTGGTGGAGCCCGCCGGAGCGGTGGGCGTGGCCGCGATCGTCGCGGGCAAGGTGGCCGGCACCGGCACGACTCTCGCGGTGCTCTCCGGCGGCAACATCGACCCGCTGCTCCTGCAGCGCGTGGTCTCGCACGGTCTGGCGGCGTCGGGGCGCTACATGACCGTGCGGATCCCGCTGCCGGACCGCCCCGGCCAGCTGGCCCAGGTCTCCGAGCTCATCGCGCACGCCGGCGCGAACGTCATCGAGGCGATGCACACACGCCACGGGCACGGCCTGCAGATCAACGACGTCATCCTCGAGCTCAGCGTGGAGACCCGCGGTCCGGAGCACTCCGAGCTCACCCTGGACACTCTGCGCGCGGCCGGCTTCGAGCCGATCGTGGTGCAGGACTGACGGCCCCGCGGAGACCAGAGCAGACGACGAACCCGCCGGCCCTCGATGGCGCGGCGGGTTCGTCGTCTGCGGATGCGGTCAGCCCGCGAAGGTCTCGACCTTCAGGATCTCGACCTGGATCGAGCGGCCGTTGGGCGCCTCGTAGGACGTCTTGTCGCCGACCTTGAGGCCCTGGATCGCGGATCCGAGCGGGCTCGCCTCGCTGTAGACGTCGAGGTCGGTGCCGCCCGCGATCTCGCGGCTGCCGAGGAGGAAGACCTCCTCGCCGCCGGCGACCGTGGCCGTGACGACGGTCCCCGGCTCGACGATGCCACGGCTGGCCGGGGCCTCGCTGACCTTGGCCGTCTTCAGCAGGGTCTCGAGGGTGCGGATGCGCGCCTCGATCTTGCCCTGCTCGTCCTTGGCGGCGTGGTAGCCGCCGTTCTCCTTGAGATCGCCCTCCTCGCGCGCGACCTCGATGCGCTTGGCGATCTCCTCGCGGCCGACCGTGGAGAGGTTCTCCAGCTCCGCGACAAGACGGTCGTAGGCCTCCTGCGTGAGGAAGGGGACCTGTGCGTCGTTCGACACGGTGAACTCCTTGCGAATCGGATCCGGATGCAGAGCGCCCCGGATATGCCAAGACGCCCCGGCACCTGCCGGGGCGTCGATCAACACGATGAGCCTAGGACACCCAGCAGGAGTTCACCAAACCCGTCGTCGCCGCCGAGACGATCGGCACGTGCTCGGTGAAGGCACGGGAGTGCTTCTCGGATCCGGGGTAGGTGACGAGGCGCCAGCCCACGATCCCGAACTCCTCGTCCTGCGCCTCCACGATGCAGTGCACGGGCCGGTTCGGGGGCGCGGTGATCTGGAAGGACACCGTGACGCTGTGATCGTCGACGAGGTGGAAGCCCGTTCCCGTCACGTCGACGGTGTCGGCCGATCCCTGCCAGGTCCACCAGCCGAACACGCCGACGACGACCGCGGCGACGGCGATGGCGAGGATCATCGGAAGGCGCCGACGGGGTCCGCGACCGTAGCGCTCGTCGAGCTGGGCGGGGGTCGTCACGGCGGGGTGCATCCGATCGTTAGGCTTGAGGTTCCAGGTTATCCCGCGCAGGGCCTCCGCCCGAACGCGGCCGACCACCTCGAGAGCCCCGTACCCGAAGGGCTCGAGTCCGCAGGCCGATCGGCCCGGAGGGGTGAAGACGAAAGGCGTTCTGATGATCGAGGCGATCCTCGCTGCGGCGGCCACCCCCACCCCCACCCCCACGGTCGACCCGAACCTGGTCACCCCGGGGCCGGTGGGCTTCGTGATCGTCGCGGTGGTCGTCGTGTTCGCCGCCCTCCTCATCTGGGACATGCAGCGCCGCATCCGGCGCGTGCGCTACCGCGAAGAGGTCCGTGCCGAGCTCGACGCCGAGGAGGCGGCGACGAACGGCGACGGCGCGGGAGAGGCCGACCCGAAGGCCTGACCTCGGCGAGGCGATCGGACTCAGCCGGGAATCCCCAGCGAGGGCTGCAGCGGCGCCAGCGAGATGAGCAGGCACGCGGTCCAGTGGCAGAGGAAGGCGAGCACCGTGCACACGTGGAAGATCTCGTGGAAGCCGAACCGCCCGGGCCACGGGTTGGGCTTCTTCAGCGCGTAGACGATCGCGCCGCCGGTGTAGAGCAGTCCGCCGACGCAGACCAGGACCATCATCGCGACGTTCGCCTGCACCAGGTCCACCATGTACATCACGGCGGCCCAGCCGAGCAGGAGGTACAGCGCGACGTAGAGCCAGCGCGGCGCGTTGATCCAGAACACCCGGAACAGGATCCCGAGCAGCGCTCCGGACCAGACCACGATCAGGAGCAGCGCGCCCTTGCCGGGCGGCAGCGCGAGGACCGCGAGCGGGGTGTACGTGCCGGCGATGAGCAGGAGGATGTTGGCGTGGTCGATCCGCTTGAGGATCGACTTGGTCCGCGGCTTCCAGTTGAAGCGGTGGTAGAGCGCGGAGTTGCCGAACAGCAGCATCGAGGTGGCGGTGAACACGACCGCGGCCCATTTGGCGGGCGCGCCCTGCGCCAGGACGATGAGCACGATGCCCGCGGCGACCGCGACGGGGAAGGTGCCCGCGTGGATCCAGCCGCGCCAGGTCGGCTTGAGCTCGACCTGCGCATCGACGGTGGCCGCCTCCATGAGAGGCAGCTCGGGCACTTCGGCAGCGGTTCGGGTCGCTCTGCGCATGCTTGCATGCTAGGCCGCCGCGCATGCCGCGAGCCGTACATATCCCGAGCGCGACATGGGCACCCGCACATCGCGGGGCGCCGTGCGCGCGGTAGCGTATTCACGTGAGCGCACGGTCCGATCAGCCAGGGAGCGGCCCCCTCTATCGGCTGTACACCCGACGGCTGCGGCGGAGGCTCGACCCGTCGACCGTGCCGCACCACATCGCCATGATGATCGACGGCAACCGCCGCTGGGCGCGACAGCTCGGCTACGCGACTCCGGCGCACGGGCATCGGGCCGGGGCCGCGAAGATGCACGAGTTCCTCGGGTGGTGCGACGAGCTCGGGATCGGCGTGGTGTCGCTGTATCTGCTCTCCGCGGACAACCTGCGCAAGCGCGACTCCGCCGAGCTCGCCGACCTCATCGAGATCATCGGAGAGCTCGCCGACGCCCTCTCGCACGAGGGCAACTGGCGGGTCAAGCATGTGGGCCGCGCCGAGATCCTCCCGCCCGAACTGGCGCGGGTGCTGGCCGACGCCGAGGAGCGCACCCGCACGCACACGGGCCTGCACGTCAACCTCGCGGTCGGCTACGGCGGGCGCAACGAGATCGTCGACGCCGTGCGATCGATCCTCGCCCAGCACGACGCCTCGGGCGGCACGATGGAGGATCTCGCCGCGCATCTCACGCCCGAGATGATCGGCGAGCACCTGTACACCGGGGGCCAGCCGGATCCGGATCTCGTGATCCGCACGAGCGGTGAGCAGCGGCTCAGCGACTTCCTGCTCTGGCAGAGCGCGCACAGCGAGTTCTACTTCGTGGAGGCGCTGGGGCCGGATCTCCTTCAGGTCGACTTCCTGCGCGCGATCCGGGACTACGCCGACCGCGACCGGCGCTTCGGGCGCTGACGTCGATCGGCCGTGTCAGACTGGCCGGATGCGCGCCATCGACCAGTACACGGACACCTTCGGCGAGCAGCCCGGATACCTGGACTGGGCCGCGTTCGGGCCGATGTCCCCCGGGGCGGCGACCGCGCTGCGCGACACCGCCGCGCTGCTCGCGACCGGGCGGAGAGCCGATGTCGATGCGGCGTCGGCGGCCGGCGTCGCCGCGCGCACCGGAGTCGCCGACCTGCTCGGCGCCGCGTCAGACGAGGTCACGCTGCATCCCTCGTCGACCCATGCGCTGCAGCAGGCGTTCGCCGGGCTGGACGGCGCCGTCATCGCCTCCGCCGCGGAGTTCCCGAGCGTGACGATCACCCTCGACCGCGCCGCGGCGGCCGCCCAGGGGCGCCTTCTGCCGCGCTGGATCTCGCCGGCCCGGACCCGCGTGACCCCCGACGCCGTCGCCGAGGCGCTCGATCCGGCGGTGTCCGCCCTCGTCGTGAGCCACGTGGACTTCCGCTCCGGCTATCGCGCCGACCTCGCCGCGCTGCGCAAGGTGCTCGGTCCCGATCGGCTGCTGATCGTCGATGCCGTGCAGTCGTTCGGCGTGGTGGACGAGGACTGGTCCGTGGCCGATGTCGTCGTCGGGCACGGGTACAAGTGGCTGAGAGCGGGGCGCGGCACCGGTTTCGCACGGTTCGGCGACGCCGCGCGGGAGCGGATCCGCCCGGTGCTGAGCGGCCGGATCGCGACCGCGGCGGACGGCCTGCCCACCGATGCGCTCCCCGCACCCGTCGCCTCCGCGCAGGCCTTCGCCGTGAGCGCGCCGGATCCCCTGGCGGCCGCCCGGCTCGCCGCGGCCGCGACAGAGATCCGCGGCGCCGGCGTCGCCGCTGTCGCCGCGGCGCTTGCGGACCGCGTCGACGCCGTGATCGCCATCGCCGACCGGCACCGGATCCCGGTGGGCTCGCCGCGCGGCGAGGCCGAACGCGCGGGGATCGTGGTGCTCGAGGTCGCCCGGCCGGAGGAGCTCGGCGCAGCGTTGGCCGCCGCGGGCGTGGATGTGACCCAGCGCGCCGGGACGGTGCGCGTCTCTCCGCACGCGGGCACGTCGGAGGACACCCTCGCGATGCTCGACGCGGCGCTGGCCGGCGCTCAGGAGTTCATCGGCTCTTAACCTTCAACCACGCGTGTCGCGGATGCGCCGGGGTGCGGGGAAGTCGTACGGTCATGGCATCGGACACGGCGTCCGATCGAGTCGGCCTCAAGGATCGCGACTCGTGGCCCTGGCCGACTCGCCTAGTTCCGGGAATCCCCGGGTCGGGAGAGGGTCGTGGCCGCACGTACCGCACTGAACAGCAGCACTCGCACCAGCGCCGTGAACGCCGCCGGCGAAGCGGCAGGACCTGCCGTCGACGAGACGGCGGGATCTCGAGGAGGGGCAGCGCCCGATCAGGATCTGAAGACGTACGTGCTCGACACGTCCGTGCTGCTGTCGGATCCGCAGGCGTTCTTCCGCTTCGCCGAGCACTCCATCGTCCTGCCGGTCGTCGTGATCGGCGAGCTGGAGGGCAAGCGCCACGATCCCGAGCTCGGATACTTCGCCCGGCGGGCCCTCCGCCATCTCGACGAGCTGCGCGTCGAGCACGGCCGGCTCGACTTCCCGGTGCCCATCGGCGACGGCGGCACCCTGCGCGTCGAGCTCAACAACACCGACCTCTCGGTGTTGCCGAGCGGCATCCGCCTCGGAGACAACGACAGCCGGATCCTCGCCGTCGCGATGCACCTCGCCGACGACGGGCAGGACGTCACCGTCGTCTCGAAGGACCTGCCGATGCGCGTCAAGGCGGCGTCGCTGGGCATCAACGCCGAGGAGTACCTGGCCGAGCAGGCCGTGGACTCGGGCTGGACCGGGATCAGCTCGATCTCGCTCTCCGGCGATGAGATGAGCGACCTGTACGAGAGCGAGGTCGGCACGAGCGAGGAGGCGCTCGGTCTCCCCGTGAACACCGGGCTCATCATCCACTCCGAGCGGGGCTCCGCCCTCGGTCGCGTCACGGGGGACGGCGAGTACGCGCTCGTCCGCGGCGACCGCGAGGTGTTCGGCTTGCACGGGCGCTCGGCCGAGCAGCGCATCGCGATCGACCTGCTCCTCGACCCCGAGGTCGGGATCGTCTCGCTCGGCGGACGCGCGGGCACCGGCAAGTCGGCCCTCGCCCTGTGCGCCGGGCTCGAGGCGGTGCTGGAGCGGCAGCAGCAGAAGAAGATCATCGTCTTCCGCCCGCTGTTCGCCGTGGGCGGTCAGGAGCTCGGCTACCTGCCCGGCGACAAGGACGAGAAGATGAGCCCGTGGGGGCAGGCGGTGTTCGACACGCTCGGATCCGTCGTCTCCGGAAACGTCGTGGAGGAGATCGTGGCGCGCGGGATGCTCGAGGTGCTCCCGCTCACGCACATCCGCGGACGTTCGCTGCACGACGCGTTCGTGATCGTCGACGAGGCGCAGTCGCTCGAGCGCAACGTGCTGCTCACCGTGCTGAGCCGGATGGGCCAGAACTCGCGCGTCGTGCTCACCCACGACGTCGGGCAGCGCGACAACCTGCGCGTCGGACGGCACGACGGCATCGCGAGCGTGATCGAGTCCCTCAAGGGGCACGACCTCTTCGGGCACGTCACGCTGCAGCGCTCCGAGCGGTCGGCGATCGCAGCCCTCGTCACCGAGCTCCTGGAGGTCGGCGAGCTCAGCTGAGAACGGGGCGGGCCGGGTTCGGGAGCCGAACTCAGGCCAGAGCTCATCGGATGGCGTGAATCAGGTCGGATCCGGGCTTCCGGCCCGGATCCGACCTGATTCAGGCACGGGGTGACGCCGTCATCCTCCCTTGCGCGGGCGGACCTAGGCTGGAGCCGTGACCTCGATCGATGACCTCCCCGTCTCCGAGTACGCCTTCCCCGGACCTCTGCGCGACAGGCTGATCGCGGCGATCCTGGGCGGGGAGAAGACCGCGACGACGAGCCTCGTGGCCGATTACGAGCTCGAGGGCGAGGCACTGCCGTCCGTCGGCGATCGTGCGGCGATCGTGGACTCAGCCGGTGAACGGATCGCGGTCGAGGAGATCACCGACGTGCGGGTCGCCTGCGTCGGCGACGTGGATCTCGCTCATGCGGTCGCCGAGGGCGAGGGCTTCGAGACGGTCGCCGCGTGGCGCGCCGGTCACGAGCGCTTCTGGCACGGCGCCGAGTACCGCTCGGCCATCGGCGATCCGTCCTTCACGGTCGACGACGGCACCCCCGCCGTGCTCGTCCGCTTCCGCGTCCTGCCGGCCTGACGCGCTTCGCGGCGACCCGAGGCCCGCACAGCCCGCCGGAGACGACGGATGCCGCGGCCCCGAGGGGACCGCGGCATCCGCGTGAGGGATCCGGGATCAGCCGGCGTGCGTCATCGAGAGCAGGTCGAGCTTGGCGTCGAGCTCCTCGAGGGTGATCTCCCCGCGCTCCACGTAGCCGAGGTCGATCACGGCGTCGCGGACGGTGATGCCCTGGGCGACGGCGTGCTTCGCGATCTTCGCCGCGGCCTCGTAGCCGATGACCTTGTTCAGCGGCGTGACGATCGACGGGCTCATGCCCGCGAACGCGGCGGCGCGCTCGACGTTGGCCTGCAGGCCGTCGACGGTCTTGTCGGCGAGCACGCGCACGGCGTTCGAGAGCAGGCGGATCGACTCGAGCAGCGCGGTGCCCATGACGGGGATCGCGACGTTGAGCTCGAACGAGCCGGAGGCGCCGGCCCATGCGACGGTCGCGTCGTTGCCGATCACGCGCGCGCACACCATCAGGGTCGCCTCGGGGATGACCGGGTTGACCTTGCCCGGCATGATCGAGGAGCCCGGCTGCAGGTCGGGGATGTGCAGTTCGCCGAGGCCGGTGTTGGGGCCCGAGCCCATCCAGCGCAGGTCGTTGTTGATCTTGGTCAGCGAGACCGCGATCGTGCGCAGTGCACCCGACGCCTCGACGAGGCCGTCGCGGTTCGCCTGGGCCTCGAAGTGGTCCTTGGCCTCGGTGATCGGCAGCTCGGTCTCGGCGGCGAGCAGGGCGATGACCTTCTGCGGGAAGCCGAGCGGGGTGTTGATGCCGGTGCCGACCGCGGTGCCGCCGAGCGGGACCTCGGCGACTCGGGGGAGGGCCGCCTGCACGCGCTCGATGCCGAGGCGGATCTGGCGGGCGTAGCCGCCGAACTCCTGGCCGAGGGTGACCGGGGTGGCGTCCATGAGGTGGGTGCGGCCGGACTTGACCGCGTCCTTCCACAACTCCGCCTTCGCCTCGAGGGCCACCGCGAGGTGGTCGAGCGAGGGGATGAGGGTGTCGATGAGCGCCTGGGTGACGGCGATGTGCACCGAGGTCGGGAACACGTCGTTCGAGGACTGCGAGGCGTTCACGTGGTCGTTCGGGTGCACCGTCGCGCCCAGGATCCGGGTCGCGAGGGTCGCGAGCACCTCGTTCATGTTCATGTTCGAGGAGGTGCCGGATCCGGTCTGGTACGTGTCGACGGGGAACTCGCCGTCGTGCCTGCCCGCGGCGACCTCGTCCGCGGCCTGGGCGATCGCATCGGCGATGGCGCCGTCCAGGGTGCCGAGCTCCTTGTTCGCGAGCGCCGCGGCCTTCTTGATCCGGGCGAGCGCCGCGATCTGCGTCGACTCCAGCCCCTTGCCCGAGATCGGGAAGTTCTCGACGGCGCGCTGCGTCTGGGCTCCGTAGAGCGCGTTCACGGGCACGCGCACCTCGCCCATGGTGTCGTGCTCGATGCGGTACTGCAGCGCGTTCTCGCCGCTCCGCTGGTGTGTGTCGGTCACTGCTGTTCCTCCAGTTGTGACGGGGTGATGTGGGGGGATGTTCAGGGGAGGTCGCCGAGACCCGCGGTGACGACGGGCACGGCCGTGCCCTCGTTCAGCCGGTAGTTCGCGCCGACGATGCCGAGACGGCCCTCCGTCACGGCCTGGGCGATGAGCTCGGAGGACTGCAGCAGATCGTGCACGGTGTTGCGCAGGTGCTCCTGGCCGACGAGTTCGGGATCGATGTCGGCCACGGTGGATCCGCCCTGCTCGGAGAGCACCTTGCGGGCTGCGGGGACGATCGGCGCCACGAGCTTCCAGATGTGCGGCGGCAGCGGGGCCGCGTCGATGGCGGTGCCGTCGATCGCCGCGCGCACGGCGCCGCAGCTGTCGTGCGCGAGGACGACGATGAGCGGCACACCGAGGACGGCGACCGCGTACTCGAGGCTCGCGACGATCGACTCGCCGATCACCTGACCGGCGTTGCGCACGACGAAGAGGTCGCCGAGGCCCTTGTCGAAGATGATCTCCGCCGCCAGGCGCGAATCGGAGCAGCCGAACAGCGTTGCCATCGGCGCCTGCCCGTCCACGAGTTCGTGACGCTTGCCGACGTCCTGGTTCGGGTGCTGGGGCGTGCCGGCGACGAACCGCCGGTTCCCCTCGCTCATGAGCCGCCAGGCCTCGTCGGGGGTCAGAGTGCTGTTACCGGTCATCGTCCGCTTCCGAGTTCGTCGATCTGGGGGCTGATCTTCGCCACGAGTTCCGCCGTGCCGGCCTTGCCGAGCGCGCCGTAGACCAGGACGTAGTCCTTGCCGACCTGCGTTCCGAGGGCGTAGTTGATGTTCGCCGACTCGTCGGGGCGCGAGATCACGTACTCGTCCCAGGCGCGTCCGCCGATGGTCACGGTGTTCTTCGAAGCCGTGCCGCGCAGCGGCGTGAGCGCCCAGTCGGCGTCGGCGTCGAAGGCCTGCGCGATGTGCGCGTAGCCGCGGGCGTCATCGGCCTGCGGGGCGATGGTGATGTCCCACACGATCGGCTTGCCGTCGACCAGGACGGCCTTGTTCACACGCCAGTTGTTGGGCGGCGTCGGAAGCAGCACGGGGCGGTTCAGACTGCTCTGCGCGTTCCTGGCCGCGGCGGGGAGGTCGACGGCGTTGGTGCCGGTGAAGTCGCCGCGCGGCACGATCAGCACGATGAGCAGCACGACGCCCACGGTGGCGATGAGGGCGGCGATGAGGCCGCGGAAGGTCTGGCTGCCCCGGTAGGCGGCCGACGACGCCGCCTTGCGGTCGGCCGTCTCCTGCGCGGTCTCCGGGCGCCCCAGCTCGGCGACGACGGGCGGCTGTTTCGGTGCGCGGCTCATCGTCCGGCCTCCTCGGACTCGGCGTGCGAGCGCGCGGAGTCGAGGCGGCGCTTCGCACCCAGCAGCCACTCCTCGCAGCGTGCAGCGAGCGCTTCGCCGCGCTCCCACAGCGTGAGCGACTGCTCGAGCGTGGGCGCGCCCTGCTCGAGCTCGGCGACGACGCGGACCAGCTCGTCCCTGGCCTGCTCGAAGCTGAGAGAAGCCGGATCGGCGACGGTCGGCGCAGAGGTCCCTGCGGAGGCGGACGGCTCGTTCGACACAGTCACGCCTCCATCCTACCGGCGTGCGTCGGCGCCACCGGCCGCGTCGGCACCGCCGTCCGCGGCCTCGGCGATCTCGCCCTCCGACACGGCGCGCAGCGAGCCGCGGTCGACCGTGAGGGTGAGCACGGTGCCGGAGGGGGCGTCCGCGGCGTCGCGCACGATGCGCCCGTCGTCCCGGTGCGCGATGGCGTACCCGCGGGCGAGGGTCGCCGCGGGCGAGAGCGCGCGCAAGGAGGCGCGCAGCTCTGCGGTACGGCGGGCCGCCGCGTCGACGGTGCGGCCGAGCGCGTCGCGCGACCGTGCGGACAGCAGCCACACCTCCTGTGCGCGGCGCTCGATGAGCGGATCCGGATCCCGCAGCGCCGGACGGGAGCGCAGCTGCTCGAGCTGGGCGATGTCGTGCGCGATGCGCTGGGAGACGCGGGTGGCGGCCCTCGCGCGCAGCTGGGCGACGAGCGCGCGCTGCTCGCCGACGTCGGGCACGACGCGCTTGGCGGCGTCGGTCGGCGTCGAGGCGCGGAGGTCGGCGACGTCGTCGAGCAGCGGGTGGTCGTTCTCGTGTCCGATCGCGCTGACCACGGGGGTCGTCGCGGCGGCGACCGCCCGCACGAGGCGCTCGTCGCTGAAGCCGAGAAGGGTCTGCGGGTCCCCGCCGCCGCGGGCGATCACGATCACGTCGACCTCCGGATCCGCATCGAGCCGCTTCAGTGCGGCGAGCGTCTCCGGCACGCAGCGGTCGCCCTGCACCGCGGCGTGCACGGTGCGGAAGCGCACCTGAGGCCAGCGCAGCTCGGCGTTGCGGTGCACGTCCTTCTCCGCGTCGGAGTTCTCGCCCGTGATCAGCCCGATCATGTGCGGCAGGAACGGCAGCGGCTTCTTGCGGGAGGCGTCGAACAGTCCTTCCTGGCGCAGCTGGGTGCGCAGCCGCTCCAGGCGTTCGAGCTGATCGCCGAGCCCGACGTGCTTCATGGCGGAGACGGCGAAGCTGAAGTCGCCGGCCTTGACGAAGTAGTCCGCCTTGACCGCGGCGACCACGTGGTCGCCGATCGCGAGATCGGCCGGAATCCGCGCGCGCACGCTCGACCAGATCCGGATCGAGATCTGCGCATCGGAGCGGGTGTCCTTGAGGCGGGCGAAGACGTTGCCGGCACGCAGGTTCCAGCTCGTGATCTCGCCCTCGACCCAGACAGTGCCCCACTGGGCCACGAAGTCGCGGATCGTGGCGTTGAGGCGGGCGATGGAGGTCGGCGCGTCCGCGGTCGAGTCGCGGGGGGAGACGGCGTCGGCCGGCGGGGTCTCGCCGGGGGCGGCTTCGAAGACGGTCATCGCATCCTGTCGATCGGGGCGGGTTCAGGATAACGCGGGCTCCCGACGCGGCCCGGCCCGGTACGCAGGGCGGCCCGTCCCGGCCTCCTGCCAGGAGGCGCCGATAGAATCGCGGGGTGAGTTCTCCCGTCGCGCTGCCCGTGCCGCAGATTCCCCGCCGTCGTCCCGAGGGCGCGCGCGAGCCGCTCCAGAACCGCCCGGTCGAGGGCGTCAAGCGCGTGCTGCTCGCCGCGCCCCGCGGCTACTGCGCGGGGGTCGACCGCGCCGTCGTCGCGGTCGAGAAGGCGCTGCAGCGCTACGGTGCGCCCGTGTACGTGCGCAAGCAGATCGTGCACAACATCCACGTCGTGACCGAGCTCGAGGAGCAGGGGGCGATCTTCGTCGACGAGGTGGACGAGATCCCCGAGGGATCCCACGTGGTCTTCAGCGCCCACGGCGTCTCGCCGATGGTGGTCTCCGCCGCGGAGGACCGCCACCTGCACGCGATCGACGCGACCTGCCCTCTGGTGACCAAGGTGCACCGCGAGGCGGTGCGCTTCGCCCGCGACGACTACGAGATCCTGCTCATCGGCCACGACGGCCACGAGGAGGTCGAGGGAACCGCGGGGGAGGCGCCCGACCACGTCACGGTCGTGAACTCGCCGGCCGAGGCCGACACGGTCGAGGTGCGCGACCCCAGCAAGGTGGTGTGGCTGTCGCAGACCACCCTCTCCGTCGACGAGACGATGGAGACCGTCAACCGGCTGCGCACCCGGTTCCCCGAGCTGCAGGATCCGCCCTCCGACGACATCTGCTACGCGACGCAGAACCGGCAGGTCGCGATCAAGAAGGTCGCCAAGGACGCGGATCTCGTGATCGTGGTCGGATCCGCGAACTCGTCCAACAGCGTGCGCCTGGTCGAGGTCGCGCGCGAATACGGCGCCCGGGCCGCCTACCGCGTCGACTACGCCGACGAGGTGCGTCAGGAGTGGCTGGACGGCGTCGCCACCGTCGGGGTGACGAGCGGCGCCTCCGTGCCCGAGGTGCTCGTGCAGGAGGTGCTCGCGGCCCTCGCCGAGGCGGGTTACGGAGACGTCGAGGAGGTGCGCACGGCCGAGGAGGACCTCATGTTCTCCCTCCCCAAGGAGCTGCGCCAGGACATCACGGGCCAGCGCGACGAGCGGGCGCTCGGAGGACGCAGCCGATGACCGGCTCCGGGCCCGCGGAGCAGCCGCGACGGCCGGCTTTCGGCGAGTACGCGACTCCGGAGGAGCAGAGCAGGCGAGCGGGAAGGCCGATGCCGCCGCCCGTCGTGCCCGTTCCGCCGACCGTGCTTCCGGTGGTCCCACCGGCGCAGGACACGGCGGAGCGCCCGGCTCACCCCGTCGACAGGATGGCGTCGATCGCGCTGCTCGCCTACGGGGTCTGGAACGTCATCACGACGGTCATCGCCTACCTCGACCCGTCCTCGCTCATGACCTCGATGATGCGGATGATGGGGATCACCGGCACCTTCTCGAACTACGGACCGGCGCGGACCGCGGGGATCGTCGCGGGTATCGTCCTCATCGTCGGCTGGATCGTGACCGCCGCATGGTCCGTGGCCCGGCTGCGGCGCGGCAAGCTCACGTGGTGGCTCCCGGTGTCCGGCGGCATCGTGTTCGGCATGCTGGCGTCGGTCTGCATCGCGGTGCCCTTCATGACGGATCCGAGCGTCGTCTCGTTCCTGAACGGGCAGCTCCAGAAGTAGCGTCCGCGGACGCCGAAGGTCCGGCCCCCTCGGGGAGCCGGACCAACGACGAGCGGCCCGTCAGTGCGCGTTGCCGTTGTTGAAGTGGTGGTCGCCCTTGTGGTGACCGTTGCCGTGCGCCCCGGGGCCGCGACCTCCGGTGCCGGGCTCGACGTGGTTGGTCTTGGTGTGCACGATGTCGTAGTAGACGCTCGTGTCGGCCGCGTTCGGGAACACCCGGTAGGTGAAGACGTTCTTGTTCAGCTCCACGATCGGGACGACGCGCTCGAACAGCACGGCGCCGTTCGCGTCCTTCGCGGCGATCCACCGCGTGGCGCCGTCAGCGGGCACGTTCCAGTCGCCGTGCATCTTCGGGCTGTCGTCGAGGTTGTACATCGTGAACGTGCCGTCGGCCTTGAAGTACGCCCAGCCCACGAAGTTCTTCACGGCCGGGTCGTCGAGAGCGACGCGGCGGCCCTGGGCGTCGAGCGCGCTCGTGGTCTTCCACGGGGTCGAGGCCAGCGTCTCGAACGGCGTCAGCGCCCGGTGGCCGGAGGCGAACGATGCGGGCGCGGCAGCCGGCGCGGCTGCGGCGGCGACCGTCGGGACGATGGCGACGGCCGCGAGGGCGATCGTCGAGGCGGCGATGAGCTTGCGGGGGAAGGTGATGTTCATGTCTTCCACGCTAGGAATCGGGCCCCGATCGTCGCATCAGCCGATCGGCTACTTCCGGTGCCACCGGGCGGATGATCCCGGAATCGGGCTGCCGGTGCCGTCAGGCGATCCCGCCCCAGACGGCACGTGCGCCGGCCTCGCCCGCCAGGACGGCGGTGACGATCGTCCCGATCGCGCACACCGCCGCGATGATGGTGATCGTCGCGGAGATCGCGGACGCGATGCGGATCCGCCGGATCCGGGCCGTCATCCGCTCCCGCAGGTGAACGGCGACGGCCGCGATCAGGAGGGCGATGCTCCAGGGGATCAGCAGGAGCCCGAGCGCCTCGTGCTGCCGGATCGCGGGCGTGGATCCGACCTTCGCTGCCAGATCGAGGCCGGCGAGAACGGTCACCGTCACCAGGACCGCGACGAGTGCCGCGGCGATCGGCATCGCCAGGCCCAGACGGCGTCGGGCAGCGGGCCAGATCGCCGTGAGAGCCACGGCGAGCGCCGTCACGGGAGCGAGGATCACCGTGGCGTGCACCAGCAGCGGGTGCAGCGGGAGGCCGAGAAGCGTGAAGGGGCCGGAGGCGAGCAAGGCGGTCATACTGGGAGAACGGCGCGCGGGTGCACCGGGTTCACCGGATCCTATCGGCGCGGATCCGATCCGTCGGGGATGAACCTTTCGTTCGCGGATCTCGTTTCCCCGGTAGGAGGCGACGATGGAGGATGAGGACGAGCGGCTGACCGCGCTCTACGACGTGCACGCCGGGCCGATCCGTCGCTACGTCGTGCACCTGACGGGCAGCAGCTCCTCCGCGGACGACGTCGTGCAGGAGACGCTGCTGCGGGCCTGGCGCACCCCGCGGATCCTGGAGCAGGAGGTCGCGACGACCCGGTCCTGGATGTTCACCGTCGCGCGGCATCTCGTCATCGACGAGGCCCGCAGCGCGCGCCGGCGCCATGAGCATCCCGTCGCCGAGGTGCCGGAGCAGGGCACCGACGACACGACGGATCGCCTGTTCGACGCGATCCTCATCGAGGACGCGCTCGCCGACCTCAGCGCCGAGCATCGCGCCGTGATCGTGGCCGGATACTACGGCGGTCGCAGCGTCGACGAGATCGCACAGGAGCTCGCGATCCCCGCCGGAACGGTGAAGTCGCGCATGCACTATGGACTGCGGGCCCTGCGGCTCGCGCTGCAGGAGAGAGGGGTGATCCGGTGAGCATCGATCCGGACCCGTTCGCCACGTGGGATGCCGCCTATGCGATGGGTGCGCTGTCCGCGCCGGACCGCGCGCGCTACGAGGCGCATCTGGCGGACTGCCCGGACTGCCGTGCCGCCGTGGCCGCGCTCGTGCCGGCGGTGAGCCTGCTGTCGCGCGTGCGCGCCGAGGACGCGGAGCGCATCGGCACGGGCGAACCCGATCCGGTCGCTCCGAAGCTGCTCTCGATCGCGCGTGCACGCCGCCGGCGTCGCCGCCGTGCGCTCTGGACCGGCATCGGCATCGCGGCCGCGCTCGCGATCGCCGTACCCGTCACCGTCGTCGCGATCGCGCCGCGCCCGGCGGTGTCCGTGGCGCTGGAGGCGGACAGATCCGTTCCGGTGAGAGCCACGGTCTCGCTGACGCCCGTCGCCTGGGGCACGAGGATCGACATGGCGTGCCTGTACGACGCCGGGGCGCCCGATGCCGGGTGGACCTACGTCCTCACCGTCGTGGGCAAGGACGGCACAGCGACCGACCTGTCGACCTGGAAGGTCCAGCCGGGGCGGACGGCGACGCTCTCCGCGGGCACCGCGGCGGCGCTCGACGACATCCGGACGGTCGAGATCCGCACGGCGGCCGGAGACGTCGTGCTGAGCCGGGACATCCGCGGCGGATCCGCGTCGGGGTGAACCGCCACGCGCTCGCCCTCGTTCTTGCCCTGGAGCGCACCGCACGGAGCGCGGTCGAAAGGATGAGGACATGCGCAGAACCTGGGCGATCGGAGCCCTTGCACTGGGATTACTGCTGGCCGGATGCAGCTCGCCGGCGACGACCGGATCCTCGGCGCCTCCGGCATCGAGCGACGGGTACGGGGGCGGCGGCGGCTACGGCTCCGGGACGAGCAGTACCGCGGCGAGCACGAGCCTGAAGGTCGCGAAGACGTCTCTCGGCGAGGTCGTGGTGACCTCGGCCGGCATGACCGCCTACATGTTCGACAAGGACACCCAGGGCACGCAGGCGAGCGCGTGCACGGGAGCCTGCGTCGGATTGTGGCCGCCCATCCTCGCCACCGGTGGCACGCCCCAGGGAGACGGCATCACCGGCACGCTCGGCACGATCCCGACGCCTGACGGCAAGAAGCAGGTCACGCTCGACGGCTGGCCCCTCTACACCTACTCCGGTGACGCGGCGGCCGGTGACGTGAAGGGCCAGGGCGTGCAGGGCATCTGGTGGGTCGTGGATGCGACGGGCGCGAAGATCGGCGGCTGACCCGCAGACGACGGAAGCGCCGCCGGGACGGATCCGGGCGGCGCTTCCGATGCGGCTGAGGTGCGGTCAGCTCTTCGACTGGCCGTACGAGCCCAGCTGACGGGTCGACTCGATGACGCGCTGGGCCATCGCGGTCTCGGCGACCTTGCCCCAGGCGCGCGGGTCGTAGACCTTCTTGTTGCCGACCTCGCCGTCGACCTTCAGGACGCCGTCGTAGTTGCTGAACATGTAGCCCGCGATCGAGCGGGTGAACGCGTACTGCGTGTCGGTGTCGATGTTCATCTTCACGACGCCGTTCGCGACCGCGAGGGCGATCTCCGCGTCGGTGGAACCGGATCCGCCGTGGAAGACGAGGTCGAGCGGCTTCGCGCCCGTGCCGTACTTCGCGGCGACCTGCGCCTGGATCTCGCCGAGCAGCTCGGGGCGCAGCTTCACGCCGCCGGGCTTGTACACGCCGTGCACGTTGCCGAAGGTGAGCGCGGCGATGTAGCGGCCCTGCTCGCCGAGGCCCAGCGCCTGGACGGCCTGGTCGACGTCGGCGAAGGTGGTGTAGAGCGCCTCGTTCGAGCCCTCGTGCGCGACGCCGTCCTCCTCGCCGCCGACGACGCCGATCTCGACCTCGAGGATCGCGTTGATCGCCTTCATGCGGGGGAGGAGATCCTTGGCGATCTCGATGTTCTCCGCGAGCGGCACGGCCGAGCCGTCCCACATGTGCGACTGGAAGATGGGGTTGCGTCCGGCCCGCACCTCTTCCTCGCTTGCCGCGATGAGGGGCTCGACGAAGCCGGCGAGGGCGTCCTTCGGGCAGTGGTCGGTGTGCAGCGCGACGGTGACGGGGTAGGACTTCGCGACCTCGGTGGCGAACTTGGCGAAGGCCAGCGCGCCCGTGGCGCGGGCCTTGACGGTCTGACCGGCGAAGTAGTCGGCGCCGCCCGTGGTGACCTGGATGATGCCGTCGGAGCCGGCCTCGGTGAGACCCTGCAGCACGGCGTGGATGGTCTGCGAGCTGGAGACGTTGAACGCCGGGTAGGCGAAGCCGCCCGCCTTCGCGCGGTCGAGCATCTCGGCGTACTGATCCGGGGTGGCAACGGGCATGGCTTCTCCTGTGCTGGATGACGGGGGTCGGTGCCACTCTAGCGCCGTAGGATCCGCGTTTCAGAGCGCGTGACCGACGGCCTGGGGAGCCGGATCTTCCGCCTGGTAAAGAAGGGAAGATCTTTCGCTTTCCCGGAGCGGAAAACTGCTGATCCGTACGCTTCGCGGCCCTACGCTGGGGGCCATGGTGCGCCTCACAGCCGATCTCAGCCCCCTCAGCCCCGACCGCAACCTCGCACTGGAACTCGTCCGTGCCACGGAGGCGGCGGCGATCCGTGCCGTCCCCTTCATCGGCCGCGGTGCGAAGGAGGAGGCCGACGGCGCCGCCGTCGACGCCATGCGGGCTTTCCTCGGGACGGTCGACTTCGACGGTCGCGTCGTGATCGGCGAGGGCGAGAAGGACAACGCCCCGATGCTCTTCAACGGCGAGCATGTCGGCAGCGGCGTCGAGTGGGCGCAGCAGTACGACATCGCCGTCGATCCGATCGACGGCACCACCCTCACCGCCGAGGGGCGCCAGAACGCCGTGTCCGTCATCGCGGTGTCCGACCGCGGCACGATGCTCGACGCCTCGAGCGTCTTCTACATGGACAAGCTCGTCACCGGCCCCGCGGGCGTCGGAGTGGTCGACATCCGCCTCCCCGTCGCGGAGAACATCCAGCGTCTCGCCGGCGCCCTGGGCAAGCCGGTCGAGGAGCTCGTCGTCTCGGTGCTGAACCGTCCTCGTCACGAGAAGCTCATCCGGGAGATCCGCGAGGCCGGTGCCGGCACGCGTCTGATGAGCGACGGCGACGTCGCGGGCGGCATCAACGCCGCCCGTCACGGCGCGCGCACCGACATGTGCATCGGCATCGGCGGCAGCCCGGAGGGCATCGTCACCGCCTGCGCGATCAAGGCTCTCGGCGGTCACATCCAGGGCCGGCTGTGGCCCCGCGACGATGATGAGCGCCAGCGCGGCATCGATGCCGGCCTCGACATGGACAAGGTCTACGAGGCCGACGACCTGGTGAGCGGAAACAACACGATCTTCGTCGCCACGGGTGTGACGGACGGGCAGCTCGTCGCCGGCGTGCGCCGCGAGGGCGACTACCTCTACACCGAGAGCGTCGTGCTGCGCAGCGCCTCGGGCACCCTGCGGCGCATCGCCTCGGAGCACCTCGTCTCCAAGTGGCTCTGAGCCTCATCCCGCGGCGGCGGGCCGGGTCGCGATAACGACCTGGCCTCAGTCCGGCCGATTCCCTCGGCACCTGGCACAATGGGGGAGGCGCCATCGGCGTGCACGGCGCATTCGGCGCGACGCGGAATGCGGAGCAGGAAGGTGATGAGGATGGCTACGGAGAACATCTATCGCCATGAGACGGTCACCGACACCGGCACGGTGAAGGTCGTCGAGATGGAGGCCGCGCGCCGCCCCGACGTGCTCTTCCGCGTCCGTCGCGAAGAGGGCCACGAGATCAGCGCCTGGTGGATGATCGGCGCGTTCGTGCTCTTCTCCGCGACCGTCGTCTTCCTGCTCAGCGGGGTTCCGGGGAGCGCCTGACCTCCTCCCGGGCTTCGTCCTGCCCGGCCAGCCGCGCACGCAGCTCGCCGAGGTCCGCCTGCATCGCGTCCGCGGTGGCAGACGACGCGGGATCCTCCACCGTCGGGGGTGAGGTCAGCTCCTCCGCGGTGAACCGCCGGGTCGCGCCGGTGACCGGCAAGGGTGCGGCCAGCGCGTCGGCATCGACACCGGGGAACCGCCGGGCGGTCACGAGGACCCGCCCTTCCAGCGACCCTGCGAAGCGGTTGTAGCTCTCTACCGTGCGCTCCAGCGCCCGGCGCAGGTCGTCCGCATGCCCGGCGAGCACGCCGAGCCGGTCGTACAGCTGGGTGCCGAGCTCGAGCAGCACGGCGGCCTCGGCCGACAGCTCCTGCTGCTTCCACGTGTAGGCGACGGTCTTCAGCACGGCCCAGAGATTCACCGGGGTCGCCAGGGCCACGCGCTTGCCGAAGGCGTAGTCGAGCAGGGCCGGATCCTCGTCGAGGGCGGCGGACAGCAGCGACTCGCTGGGCAGGAAGCAGATGACGAACTCGGGGCTCACCTCGAGTCCCGACCAGTACGCCTTCTTGGCGAGTGCGTCCACGTGCGCGCGCACCGCCTTGACATGCTGCTGCATCAGGATCCGGCGCTGCGGATCCTCGGAGCCGAGCGCGCCGGCTGCGAGGAACGCGTCGAGCGGAGCCTTCGCATCGACGGCGATCGAGGCGCCGCCGGCGAGGCGGATCACCATGTCGGGGCGCCCCTGGCCGGCATCGGAGCGGATGGTCGTCTGCAGGTCGAAGTCGACGTGCCGGGTGAGGCCGGCGGCCTCCACGACGCGGCGCAGCTGGGTCTCGCCCCAGACCCCGCGTGCCGAGGTGGAGCGCAGTGCACCGGCCAGGGACTCGGTCGTCGACCGCAGCGCCTCGCCGCTCTCCTCGGTGCGGCGCAGCTGCTCGCTGAGCTGACCGAACTGGGCGTGGCGCTCGCGCTCCAGCACGGTCACCGTCTGCTGCATGCGGTGCAGGCTCTCGCGCACCGGGGCGAGGGCGGTGAGCACCGCGCTCTCCTGCCGGGCGCGCTCGGCCGCGTCGTGCTGCTGAAGGCGAGCGTGCTCGACGGCGTCGCGGTAGAGGTCGTGCTGCCGGTCGCGGTCTTCGCGGACCACCGAGAGCTCGGCATCGGCGCGGGCGAGGTCGGCGGCGCCGCGGCTGCGGCCGAGGAACCAGCCGACGGCCAGGCCGGCGACAGCGGTGAGAGCGGCGATGAGCAGTGCGAGCGCGTCCATGCGTCCATGATGGGCGGGGCCACCGACATCGCCGGGGACGCGCGGTCGCGTGTCAGGCCGCGGCGCGCACCTTCGCCGGGGTAGCCGGGGCGAGAGGGTCTCCGAGGCGGACGCCGATCGTCTCGGCCAGCTGCTGCACGGTGGCGGATCCGGTGCGCTGTGCCGCATCGATCACGATCTGCGCGCACGCGCGGGCGTCGGCGAGCGCGTCGTGATGCGGGAAGGTGCCGAACCCGGCGGCCTCGGCCGCGACCGGGAGCTTGTAGGAGTCGAGGTCGTAGACCTTGCGGGCCACGGCGAGGCTGCACAGCGAACGGTAGGGCGGGCAGTCGTCGCCGGTCGCCTCGCACGCACGTCGGATGACGTTGAGGTCGAACCCGGCGTTGTGCGCGACCAGCACGTCCGCGCCGGCGAACGCGCAGAGCCGATCGAGCTGCTCGCTCCATCCCGGGGCGCCCTGCACCTCGTGCGCGCGGATGCCGTGGATCCGGACGTTCCACTCCTGGAACTCGTCATGCCCGGCGGGCGGGCGGATCAGCCAGCCGGTCTGCGCGACGACGATGCCGTCCCGCACTCGGACCAGACCGACCGAGCATGCCGAGGCCGGGGAGGAGTTCGCCGTCTCGAAGTCGATCGCGGTGAAGTCCAGGGCCACGGATCCACCTTCCGTCGACCATGTGCGCCGGCGGAGCAGGCGCGCCGCGGAGGGCGTGATCGGCGGGCGTAGTCTCGGGAGCATGGTCGAACGTGCGACGAGTTTCGGATCCGAGACGGGCAGCTATGAGAAGGGACGGCCGGAGTACCGGTCGGACGCGGTCGCCTGGCTGCTGGAGCCGCTGGCGGACGGCGACAGGGCGGTGGTCGACATCGGCGCGGGGACCGGCAAGCTCACCCGCGCCGTGCGGGGCCTCGGGGGCACGGGCGTGACGGCCGTGGATCCGGATCCGCAGATGCTCGAGGCCCTGCGCGAGAAGACCCCCGGCGTCGAGGCTGTCACCGGCACGGCGGAAGCGCTGCCGCTGCCGGACGCGAGTGCCGACGCCGCGACCCTCGGGCAGGCCTGGCACTGGGTGGACCCTGTCGCCGCCTCCGCGGAGATCGGCCGCGTCGTGCGCCCCGGTGGCGTGCTCGGGCTCATCTGGAACGTGCGGGACGGCCGCACCGAGTGGGTGCGCCGGTTGACCGCGATCATGGGCGGCAGCGCGGCGGAGCAGATGATCGGCGAGAACACCGTGCGGGTCGCGGCGCCCTTCGGAGCGCTGGAGGAGCGGCGCTGGGAGTGGTCGCGCGAGATGACGCGCGCCGAGCTGCATGCGATGGCGAGCTCCCGCAGTGTCATCATCACGTCGTCGCCGGAGGAGAAGGCGCGGATCGCGCAGGCGATGGACGAGCTCTTCGACGAGCTCGGCCTCGTCGAAGGCGGAACGCTGTCGATGCCGTACGTGACCGCGGCCTACCGCGCGATCCGCGGATCGTGAGCGGGCGCGGGCCCCGGTAGACTCGTACCCCGTGGCTCTCACCATCGGAATCGTAGGACTGCCCAACGTCGGCAAGTCCACCCTCTTCAACGCCCTCACCAAGAACGACGTGCTCGCGGCGAACTATCCGTTCGCGACGATCGAGCCGAACGTCGGCGTGGTGAACCTGCCCGATGCGCGGCTGAACGCGCTCGCCGAGATCTTCGGCAGCGAGCGGATCCTGCCCGCGACGGTGTCGTTCGTCGACATCGCCGGCATCGTGCGCGGCGCGAGCGAGGGGGAGGGGCTGGGCAACCAGTTCCTCGCGAACATCCGCGAGGCCGACGCGATCGCCCAGGTCGTCCGTGGCTTCGCCGACGACGATGTCGTGCACGTCGACGGGGCGATCGACCCCAAGAACGACCTCGAGACGATCAACGCCGAGCTCATGCTCGCCGACCTCCAGACGCTCGAGAAGGCGATCGTGCGCATCGAGAAGGAGGTGCGCGGCCGCAAGACCGACGCTTCGGTGCTCGAGGCGGCGAAGGCCGCGAAGGACGCGCTCGAGCGCGGCCAGCTGCTCTCCACGAGCGGCATCGACCTGACGCCGATCAAGGAGCTCGGTCTGCTGACCTCGAAGCCCGTGATCTTCGTCTTCAACGTCGACGAGGCCGTGCTGACGGACGACGCCCGCAAGGCCGAGCTCGCCGCGCTCGTCGCGCCCGCCCAGGCGATCTTCCTCGACGCGAAGATCGAGTCGGAGCTCATCGACCTGGATCCGGAGGACGCCGCAGAGCTCCTCGCCTCCACCGGTCAGGACGAGTCGGGCCTCGACCAGCTCGCCCGCATCGGATTCGACACCCTCGGCCTGCAGACCTACCTCACCGCCGGCCCGAAGGAAGCCCGCGCCTGGACGATCCACAAGGGCGACAAGGCCCCGCAGGCCGCCGGCGTGATCCACACCGACTTCGAGAAGGGCTTCATCAAGGCCGAGGTCATCTCGTTCCAGGATCTGGTGGACACCGGATCCGTCGTCGAGGCCCGCTCGAAGGGCAAGGCGCGCCTGGAGGGCAAGGACTACGTCATGCAGGATGGCGACGTGGTGGAGTTCCGTTTCAACGTCTGAATCTGAACTGTGAGCTGGCGTGGTACTAGCGCCTGCGCGATGGCGTGTTTCGCATCGGACGTCTGAGGCAATGCTCGGATGAGGGCAGCTCACACCTCCGACGGCGTCGTCGTGTCGATGTCTGTGGCGGAGGCCGTTGTGCTGCACGTCATGTCGGACGTTCAGCAGGCCCTCACCCTTCTGATCCCGACTCTCGGCTCCGAGGAGTACGGTTCGGTGACGTTTCGCTCCAATTACGTAGCGCGGGTGCTACACTCGTCGCATGAGTGTGAGCGATTCGCACATCGAGAGCCTCTCCCAGCGTGAACTGCGCAACGAGTCCGGACGTGTTCTGCGTCTTGTCGGCGAGGGTCAGTCGTTCGTTCTGACCAACCGAGGCGTCGCCGTCGGTCGTATCGTCCCGCTCGACGCGCCCGCCGCCACGCTGCCGATCGTTCGGGCTGCGAAGCGCGTCGGAGGCTGGGCCGCGCTGAGCCCTCAGCCCGTCGAGAGTGATCGACTCTTGTCGCGCATCGTCGACGAGCTTCGCGAGGACCGGGTGTGAGCAGCGCTCCACTCGTCTACGTCGATACCTCCGCATTCGGAGCGCTTCTCATCTCCCAGGTCGAGACCGAGGCGCTGGTGGAGTGGCTCGACGGTGCGGACGTCAGCCTTGTCTCGAGCGATCTGCTAGAGACGGAGCTGCGTCGGATGGCCGCGCGGGAGGGACGGGACCAGGCGAAGGTCAGTGCGATCCTCGAGGGCGTTTCTCTTGCGGCGCTCGATCGTGCCGTGTACCGCTCGGCGGGGTTCTTGCCGATGCCCTATCTGCGCACTCTCGACGCACTCCATTTGGAGGCGGCGATCCGCCTGGACGTCGATGCCGTCCTCACGTACGACCATCGGCTTGCTGAAGCGGCGCGGGCCGCTGGCCTCGATGTCATTGCTCCTGGTCGCGGATGAGTGGGTTGACGGATCTGTTTTCGTTGGACGGATGCGGTGCCGAGGAAATAATGCTTGACACGGCTCCGACCGGGGTCCGACTCGCGCCCTGCCCGCCCTTCGTTCGCGGGCGCGAAGTCAGCTCGGAAGCGATCGTGCACTGGTCATTCGTTGGCTACGAGTTCAAGCGCTCCGTGACGCCCGTTCAGCAAGTGGTGATGGCTCGTGCCCTCGCATGACGTTCTGCGAACCGGGGAACGTGGTTGCGTTCAGATACAGATCAGTCTGCAGAGCCATTTCGGCAGACTGGAAAGGGAGCCACAATGGCCCATGTCGTCTCAGTGAACGTCGGCGCGGAGCGACCGAACGCCGCCAAGGACACCCCTACCGGCATCCATAAGCGGCCGGTGGAGATTATCGAGCTGCGACGACCCGGCTCGAAGCACGGGGGACTCGGCAGCGGCGTCGTGGGTGACTTCATCGGCGACCGGCAGCACCACGGCGGCGACTATCAAGCCGTGTACGCGGTCTCCCGTGAGGAGCTGGACTGGTGGGGCAAGGAGCTCGGTCGTCATCTGGATGACGGCATGTTCGGGGAGAACCTCACCACGACCGGTATCGATATCGACCACGCGCTCATCGGTGAGCGCTGGCAGGTGGGGGACGCCGTGGTGCTCCGGGTCGAGGGACCCCGGATCCCGTGCGGCACGTTCCGCATGCACATGGGGGAGGCGGGCTGGCTCAAGCGGTTCGTCGATCATGGCCTGTCAGGTGCCTATCTGTCCGTCGAGCGGCCGGGATTCGTCCGGCCAGGCGAGACGATTACGGTGCTCTCCCGCCCAGACCACGCGATCGATGTGCCGACGGTCTTCCGAGCGTTCTACGACGACGTCGAAGCTATGCGGGAGGTCATCGAGGCAGGCGTGCTCTCGGATTCCGAGGAGACCGCGGCGCTGGAAGCCCGTCTTGAGCGGTTGAATCGCAGACGCTGAGGAGTGGCGAGACTCGTGGAGGTCGCTCCATCTCGCGAGAGTCTGGTCATCTGCCTCGTGCCGTCGAATGACGCGCGATTGCAGTTCGAGCCGGTAGGCGCGATGCCGGTGATGTCCAACGATTCCGAGCTGCTCCGTTCCGAGCCCGGCCCCTGAAGCCAGGGTTCGAGTAAGGGTCAGCGTCCCTGGCGCTTCTTGTAGGGCTTGGGCTGGCCCTTCACGGCGGGTGCCCGGCCCTTTCCCTTGGACGCCTTCGCCTTGCCGCCGGACGGCGCATCCGACTTCTGCGGGGGCGTGGGCGCCGCGGCGATCCTGTCCCGCGCCTCGGGGAGCAGGAGAAGGCCGGCACTGGTCAGACGGGTGGAACCGCCGCGGGTGACGAGCGGCTGCCCGACCTCCTCCTCGAGCTTCTCGATGGACGAGTACAGCGCGGCGAGCGGGATGCCGAGGCGGGCTGCTGCGCGCGGGAAGTGCAGCTCCTCGGCGACGGCGACGAATCCCCTCAGGTGGGTGATCTTCATGGAAATCCGTCCTCTCGCGCGCGGATCGCGGCGTCGTCCAGCGTACGGGGCTTCGTCGCACGATGCGCTGCACCTGGATCCACCGGGAGGGTGTCGTCGCGTGGACCGGCGCACTACCGTGGGGTCGTGGAAGCGCGCGGGAGCAAGACCTCGGTGCACTACGTCGAGCACGGCACGGGGCTCCCCGCGCTGATCCTGCACGGCGCCGGCGTCGACCATCGCGAGTCCGAGGCCTGCTTCGAGCCGGCGTTCTCCGGGATCCGCGGAGTCCGGAGGATCTATCCCGATCTGCCGGGCATGGGCCGCACGTCGGCGCCGGAGGATCTTCGCAGCGCAGAGGACGTCGTGGTCGTGCTCTTCGACTTCGCGGAGCAGGTGAGCGACGGCGAGTCCTGGCTCCTCGTGGCCCACTCGGCGGGTGCGCATTTCGCGCGGGCGATTGCGGCGCGGAATCCCGAGCGGACGGCGGGCCTCGCCCTGGTCTGCCCGCTGCTTCCGGACATCCGGGATGTACCGGAGCATCGCGTGATCGACGGATCCGGCGATCTCGGCGATGACGAGTTCCGGGGGTACTTCGTCGTGCAGACGCCGGAGATGCTGGAGAGGTACGAGCGGTTCGTGGTGCCCGGTATGGGTCTCGCCGATGAGGGCGCGATGGAGCGGATCGCCGAGCAGTGGGAGCTCGCGCCGGGGGAGGGCCCGCCGTTCGCCGGGCCGACGCTCGTCGTGGCGGGCCGGCTCGATTCGACGGTCGGATATGCCGCCGCGCTCGATCTTGCGGACCGCTACCCGCGCGCGACGGCCGCGGTCCTGGACGACGCCGGGCATGCGCTGCCGCACGAGCGGCCCGAGCTGCTCCGCGCGCTGATCCACGACTGGGTGGACCGGGTTCTGCGCTGAGCGTCCCCGCGCAGCGCGAGGCTCGTAGGATGACGGTGTCGTCCAGAGGAGGCACGGCCATGTCCGATAGCGATGAGCAGCCCACGGCACCGCATGTCCCGGCACCCGGTGAGCCGACGATCCCCGAACTCGAGGTCGACGAGAACATCGCACCTCGACCCGAGGAGGAGATCGCGGATCTGCTCCGCGCCGAACCGGATGAGGACGATCAGGTCAGCTGACCCGGCGCACCTCCTGGGGCCAGCCGCAGGCTTCGGCGATCCTGCCCGCCCAGTGCTTCGCGGCGGCGTCGTCGGCGACGTCGATGATCGTGAGGCCGCCGATGCGCTGCTCGGTCGGGGCGAAGGGTCCCGCGTCGATCACCGTCGTTCCGCTCGTCGCGTCGGCGGTGAACGCCGCAGCATCGTCCTCGTGCACGCCTCCGGCGAAGACGAGGGCCCCGGCGTCCCTGATGTCCGACACGACGGCATTGGCGAGCGGCCCGCGTTCCGCGAACCACTCGGGGCTGTGATCGCCCACCCACTGCTGGTTGAAGTAGATGATGTACTGAGTCATCGCCGCTCCTCGCGTCGCCCGTGCGGTCACGGGCCCTCTCGCGATCGTACGCCGCGGGATTCCGGGCTCTCGAGCCCGGAACGAGGATCCGGATCGGCTCTCCTGTCCCGACGCCGGCCCAGCAGAGGCCGCGGCGGGACTCGGTACGATGGCTCGGTGACTACCGAGAACAACAGCATCTTCGAACCCGATGGCCGCGCGATCCCCTACGTCGACGAGATGTCGGAGGGCGACGGGCCCGTTCTGGTGCTGATCCCGGGCCGCGGCCTGGAGGGCGGCGCGCTCGGCTCGGTCGCGCACATCCTCGCCGGCGAGGGGATCCGCGTGCTGCGGATCGGCAACCGCGCCGCCGACGACGCGACGCTCGACGAGCGCGTCCAGGACGCGAGCGACGTGATGGATCACGTCGGCATCGGCGCCACCTGGATCGGCGGCCACGGGGTCGGCGGGACCGTCGCCCGTGCACTGTCCGCGAAGCGCACCGACCGTGCTCTCGGCGTGCTGCTGCTCGGGGTCGAGGACGTCGACGTGCCGATCGCGCCCTCCGTGCCGATCCTCATCATCCAGGGGTCCGCGGACGACGTCATGCCCCCGGCGAACGGCGAGAAGCTGCGCGACTCCGCGAAGGAGCGCGCGAGCGTCGTCACGATCGAGGGCGGCGGCCATCTGTTCCCGGTGAGCGACCCTGTCGACACGGCCTTCGCCATCGAGGACTACCTGGCCTGGGACTGATGATCGGCACTGCTGCGCAGTCGCCGGCGCGTACCGTCCTCCTCGTGATCGACATGCAGAACGGCGTCATGCCCGGCTGCTTCGACGAGCGCGGAGTGCTCGAGCGGACCGACGCCCTCGTGCGCCGGGCGCGCAGCGAAGGGGTTCCGGTGGTGTGGGTGCACCACGATCCGGTCGGCGTGGGCACGCCCGACTGGGAGCTCGCGTCGCCGCTCGCGCGTGCCGACGGGGAGCCGCTTGTGCGCAAGAGCTACCGCGACGCCTTCGCCGACACCGATCTGCAGGAGGTGCTCGATGCCTTCGGCGCGACTCGGCTGGTGGTCGCCGGCGCGCAGTCGGACTTCTGCGTGCGCACCACCACGCAGCGGGCGGCCGCCGAGGGCTACGACGTCACGCTGGTGCGCGATGCGCACACGACGGTCGACGCGACCGTGGACGGCGTCCCGATCACGGGCGAGCAGATCGTGGCCCACACCAACATGTACTTCTCCGGCCTCCGCTACCCGGGGCAGGAGTTCGCCGTCGCCCCGCACGACGAGGTGGCGCTCGCCTGACGCGCGGGTCCGGCCTCCACAACCCGGGCACCTTCCGGGTTTCGCGCCGATCTCGCCTCGAGCGCGTTCCCCGGGAGCGCGAGCGGGCATCCTCGACGCGGGGGATCAAAGAGGAGGTATACGGATCGGTATACGTCCGCCTTAGAATCGGAGCATGGCGATGACCACCATCAAGGTGACGACCGAGCTGCGCGATCGGATCAACGACGACGCACGGGCGACGGGCGTTTCGGCAGCGGGTCTGATCGAGCGCCTTCTGGATGCCTATGAACGGCGGAGGCGGATGGATGCGTTCGGCCGCGCTGTCAGCGCGGCCGACGGCGGTTACTGGGATGAGTTCCACGAGTGGGACATCGCGCTGGCGGACTGACGACGTGACGACGCTACGGAGGGGCGACGTCGTCTGGGCCGATCTGGATCCGACACGCGGACGGGAGCACTCCGGTCGCCGGCCAGTCCTGGTCATCGCGAGCGACCTTTTCCTGGAGCAGGCGGACAGCCTCGCGATCGTCGTCCCGGCGTCGAGCATCGATCGGGGCTGGCCCAATCACGTGCGCCTGCGCGGACCGGGGCTGACCCTGCCGCGAGCGACCTTCGCGCTGACCGAACAGCCGCGCACGATCACCCGGGACCGGATCACCGGCGCCCTCGGTCAGGTCGACGTCGCGACGATGCGCGAGGTGGACCTCTGGCTCCGGGACTTCCTGGGTCTGCCGTGACCTCCAGGCGCGCGGATGTCCGACCCCGGTGCGAGGATGGGGCGCATGCCCGAGTCTCCGGAGGTGCAGGCGCTGGTCGAGTTCCTCGACGAGCGGATCCGCGGTCGCGTCATCGCCGCGGTCGAGATCGATGAGTTCCGCGTGGTCAAGACGCGCGACCGGCCGCCGGGATCGCTCGTCGGCGCGCGCATCGACGGTCTGACCCGATTCGGCAAGCACGTCGGTTTCGACACCCCGGAGGGCTGGCTGATGCTCGGCTTCGGGCGCAACGGATGGATCCGCTGGCTGGACGCGGGGGAGCAGCCCGGCGACGAGCTCGTGCCGGAGGTCGCGCGGATCGTGCTCGACGACGGTGCGGCGATGCGGATCGTGGACACCGGCGACTTCCTCGCGGTCACGCTCTCCGTCGTCGACGGCCCGCAGGACGTGGCGGGAATCGCCGCGCTGGGACCGGATCCGCTGAGTCCCGACTTCGCCCGCGACGCGTTCGAGCGCGCCCTGGGCAGCAGGCGCAAGCAGATCAAGGCACTGCTGCAGGAGCAGACGTCGCTCGCGGGAATCGGCAACGCCTATTCCGACGAGATCCTGCATCGCGCGCGGATCGCCCCCGCGGTGCACGCCGCGCTGCTCGACGGCGACGAGCGGGATCGACTGTTCGCTGCCACGACCACGGTGCTGCGCGCCGCCGTCGCAGACCGACGCGGCCTGGCGCCCGAACAGCTCAAGCCGGCCAAGGTCGCCGCGATGGCCGTGCACGGCCGCGGCGGCGAGGCGTGCCCGGTGTGCGGCACGACCATCGTCGACCGGGTGTTCTCCGGCGCCTCTGCACAGTTCTGCCCGCACTGCCAGCCCGAGCGCTCCCCGGCATGAGTCGGCATGCGGGTTAGCATTCCGAGGTGAGCCCGCTTCCCCTGCGCCATCGCTGGCGTGTGCGCACCGCCGTCGCGATCCTGGCCGGAACCGCGGTCGGTTTCGCCGTCACGCCCTCCCTGGGGCTGGCGGCAGGACTCCTCGCGGCCTGGGGCACGCTGGCGCTCGTCAGCACCGTGTGGATCCTGCTCGTGGTGTGGCCGATGAACGCCGAGCAGACGCGCTCGCACGCCACCGAGGAGGACCCCGGCCGCCGCATCGCCCGGGTCGTGGCCGTGATCGGGAGCTTCGTCAGCATCGCGGCCGTGCTGGTCGTCGTGCTGCAGGCCCGGCATGCGCACGGCTGGGTGCAGTTCGCCCTCGCCGGGAGCGCCGTGCTCAGCGTCGCCGCCTCGTGGGGGCTGATCCAGGCCGACTACATGCTGCGCTACGCGAAGCTCTACTACGACGGATCCGGCGGCATCCTCTTCAATCAGGACGAGGATCCCGAGTACACCGACTTCGCCTACTTCTCGGTCGGCCTCGGCATGACCTACCAGGTCGCCGACACCAACGTCACGCGCAACGCGATCCGGCGGATCGTGATCGCTCAGACGACGATCGCCTACGTGTTCGGCGCGCTCATCCTCGGCACGATCATCAATCTCGTCACGGGGCTGGGATGACCGCCGCCAGCTCCTCGCGCAGTCGCGGCTCGGTGCGGCGCTCGGGGCGCACTCCCGCCTTGTCGGCGTAGAAGGCACGGATCCGATCCATGTCCGCGGCGACGTCGCCGGTGAGATCGAGGGTCGGTCCGAGGCCCGTGGTCATGGTGCTGCGATCGACATATCCCAGGGTCACCGGCATCCCTGTCTCGCGGGCGATGCGATAGAAGCCGCTCTTCCAGTGGTCGTTGCCGCCACGGGTGCCGTCGGGCGTCACCACCAGCCCGAACACCGCGCCGGTGCGGATCTGCTCGACGACCTCGCCGACGACGCGCGCCGGATCCGAGCGATCGACCGGGATGCCGCCGAGCCGGCGCATGATCGGGCCCCGCCAGCCGGTGAACAGGCTCTTCTTGCCCAGCCAGTGCACGTCGATCCCCAGCCGCCACGCGATGCCGAGCATGAGCACGAAGTCCCAGTTCGAGGTGTGCGGTGCGCCGATGAGCACGGTCGGGCGCGTCGGCGCCGGCTCGCTGCGGAGCGACCAGCGACTGCAGGTCCAGAACACGCGTGCGGCGAGGCGTTTGAACATCCGTCCACCGTAGGGCCCGGCGTATTCCGTGTTGCGCATGAAGAAGGCCCGGGCGGACGTGAAGGACGTCCGCTCGGGCCTCGGCCGCCGGGCGGTCAGACGGCCTGCGGCAGCAGCGAGAACGACACCGCGCCCTCGTCCGTGACGTTCGCGTCGAGGACCTTGCCGTCCAGGACGACGGCGGCCTCCCCTTCCAGGAAGACGGGAGCACCGGGCAGATCCAGGATCTGGTCATCCGGCTCGGGCGCGACGACGACATCGGCGGCCAGGCGATGCTGGTCCGCCTGCCCTGCGGCATCGGCGGTGTGGATGCGCAGTCCCGCGCCCTCCGCGTCGGTGCGACGACGGACGAGCGTGGTGACGAGCGCGGTGGCGCTGTCGGTCAAGGTGAGCATGAGGCACTCCTTCCGGTTGCGGACACGTCGCGGTCACGACATGTCCGGGCCACGATTCCTCGTACAGGCCGGTCCCTCAACCGCGTTGCGGCGTTTCGGGCCGATTCGGAGGATCTTCCCACCGAAGGACCGGCGGGCGATCTCCGCTGTCAGAGGGCGGCGGCGCGCAGCGCGGCGGCCGTCTCGGGAGTCAGTCCCGGCACGTCCTCCGTCGGCACGGCGAGCGCGAGCAGCGCACGGCTGAAGTAGTTGCGCGCCGCGGCGGCCAGCGTGATGTCCACGATCTGGCGGTCGTCGAAGCCGGCATCGCGGAGTGCTCCGGTGTCGGCGTCCGTCATCGATCGCGGATCCGACGACAGGCGCTCGGCGTAGCGGACGACAGCGCGCTCGGCCGGGGTGAAGCCGCTGTCGTCTCGGTGCGCGAAAGCGGCGAGGGCCTCGTCGTCGAGGACCTCTGCCCGGAGGGACTTGCGTCCGTGGGCGAGAAGGCAATGCGGGGAGCCGATCGCCCTCGCCGCGCCCAGGGTCGCCGCCTCGTAGACCCGGATGCCGATCGACGGCACGATCGCCGCGATGAGGGCCATGAACGCGGCGTGCGCCTCCGGGTTCACCGCCATGGCTCTCGTGTAGGCGAAGACGAACCCGTCCGAGGAGAGGTCGTCGGCGTACATCTCGGCGACATGTCCCTCGGCGGTCTCCGCGGGGGGAGTGCTGATGATCATGGGAAGCTCCTTCGCGTCCGCGCCGACGCGCCTCCTGAGCGGGAGGACCCCAGTGCCAGCGCCCGAGCGAAGACTACGCCTGGCGCGCGCCGGACGGTATGGGTGGGCATCCGCCACCGTGCTTCTCCGTGCCGGATCCCGAGAACGGCGCCGTCCGATCCGGACGGGCGTAGCATCGAGGGATGACCACGGCAGCTGACCCCCAATCGCAGGCCCCCGCGGACGCCGAGCGTCCGACGCTGGCGGCCGCGCCGGGGCTCACCCTGCTTGCGGGCGACGAAGCGACGGACGCCGGGCTCTGCATCGGCGGCTTCTGCCGTCTCCCGGGCGCGAAGGACTGACCTCCCACATTCGAGTCGTCCCCCTGAGCACGACCTATGAACCGTGCTCAGGGGGACGACGCGGTCATACGGCGCGCGGAACGCCGAGAAGGCGCAGGTCGCGAGCGATGCGGTCCGGTGAGTCCCGAAGCTCGCGCGATGTGCACCGGATCTGAATGCGATCCGGCGCGGCGAGCGCACGCTGGCGCGCCAGATCCGCCTCCCAGTGCGCGACCTCCATGTGGAACGCGCCGTCGACCTCGAGGATGAGCGTCTTGCCGTCGGGAAGCGACCATTCGCAGTCGGTGTAGCGGGCCCGTCCGTCTGTGCCACGGCGCATGGTCTGGCGCCGAGGCGTGGCCAGCCCGAAGGCACGGCAGAGATGGAGCACATCGAGCTCGGCGACTGACTGGGCCCCGTCCGCGATCTCGCTCAGCGTCTCGCGGAACATCCGCGCCCATCGCAGCGGTCGCATCCGGGGGATCCAGGCAGCCAGTCGTGCCGGAGTGGTCAGGCCTTGCTGAACCGCCGCCGCAACGACGCCCTCGGCGGTGCGCGGGGAGTGCTGGTACGCCGCGAAGTGAAGTATCGCGGGCTCCAACCGGCATGTCGGAAGCCGGCGAGCAGGATCGCGCATCGCGGCCAGTGATCGCCGGGTCTCGACGAACCGGATCCCGGCGAGGGGTTGCCCCAGATCGCTGCCCTGGGGAACCAGCACCGTGATCTCCTCACGGTGCCAGCTGCGCAGGCCGGACACCTCGGCGGCGCTGAGGTCGCCGATGATCGCCGGAGCGCCGGCATGGAGAACGCCGAGTCGCATCAGTTGCGCACGGGTGAGGCCACCGGTGGTGGTGCCGATGACGGTAGCCGAGCGGGCAACCCAGCGCTCGGTCGCGATTCGATGTCGCACCGCGTCGTTGTCGATCCCGTGAGCGCGGAGCTGCGCGCGCGTGATCAGACCGTCCTGCGCTCCCGCGAGCTCTCGCCATCCCATGCCTGGAAACAGTGCCGCAGCACGGCGGATCATGCGTCGAGTTCTCCACAGAACGCGAGTCGTCCCCCTGAGCACGACCTATGGACCGGGCTCAGGGGGACGACTCGAATGTGGCGGAGGCCCAGGTCAGTGCATCGCCGGAGCGGTGCCCTCCTCGTGCGGCTGGTCCTCCGGCTTGCGGATCACGAAGGCGCCGACGATCGTCAGCGTCGCGATGACCGCCGCGATCACAAACGTCGTGCGGGAGCCCGCGGCGACCGCGGCCGGCTGCTCGGTGCCGCCGTTCGCGTTCACGATCACCGTGAAGACCGCCATCATCACCGCGATGCCGGCGGCGCCCGCGACCTGCTGGATCGTCGAGATCACCGCGCTGCCGTAGGAGTAGAACCTCGGCTTCAGCGAGGCGAGCGACGCGGTGAACAGCGGCGTGAAGGACAGTGCGAGCCCCATGGACAGCAGCGTCTGCGCGACGATGAGCACCCACACCGGCGTGCTGGTGCTCAGGGTCGTGAACAGCCACAGCATGCTCGCGGCGAGGATCGAGCCGGGGATCAGCAGGATCCTCGTGCCGCGGGCGTCGTAGATCCGGCCGATCACCGGTCCCAGCAGGCCCATCGCGAGCGCCCCGGGCAGCACCACGAGGCCGGCCTCGGTGGTGCCCAGCGAGAGGCCCTTCTGCAGGAACAGCGGCAGCACGGTGATCGCGCCGAAGAACGCGATCGAGAGCAGGAACATCTGCACCATGGAGAGCGAGAAGTCGCGCGACGCGAAGACGCGCAGATCCAGCAGGGCATCGTCCTTGCGCTGCAGCACGACCTGACGCCAGAGGAAGAGCGCCAGTCCGATCGCGCCCACGATCAGCGCGATCGCCATCGGCAGCGGCGAGCCCTCGCCGCCGGAGAGCTCGCCGATCTGGCTGAGCCCGAACACGAGGCCGCCGAAGCCGAACGCGCTGAGCACGATGGACAGCGCGTCCAGCGGCGCGTGGGTCTGCTCGCCCACGTTCGTGAGCCAGCGCCAGCCGATGAACATCGCGACCAGCGCGATCGGCAGCACCACCACGAAGATCGAGCGCCAGCTGAAGTGATCGAGCAGGAAGCCGGCCAGCGTCGGGCCGATCGCCGGGGCCAGCGAGATCACGATGCTGACGCGGCCCATCATGCGGCCGCGCGACGACGGCGGCACCAGGTTCATCACGGTCGTCATGAGCAGCGGCATCATGATCGCCGTGCCCGACGCCTGCACGATGCGGCCCGCGAGCAGCATCGGGAAGCCGATCGCGAGCGCGGCGAGCAGCGTGCCCGCCGAGAACAGCGCGAGCGCGGTCAGGAACATCTGCCGCGTGGTGAAGCGCTGCAGCAGGAAGCCGGTCGTCGGGATGACGACGGCCATGGTGAGCATGAAGGCGCTCGTGACCCACTGGGCCGCCAGCGGCGTGATGCTGAGGTCGTCGATGAGATGCGGGATCGCCATGTTCATCGTCGTCTCGTTCAGGATCGCGACGAATGCGGCGGCGAGCAGGACCCAGATCACGCCCATGTCGCGGCGCGGGATCAGACCCCCGTCGGAGACGGCGGGGGTGGATCCGGTATCGATGGCAGACATGTGTTCCTCCGGCTCGGCGGGGGCGAAAGATGGGGGATGGGTCGGCGGAGCGACCAGCGACTATCAGCGTAACCACAGGGTCGGACATTCCATTCCCCGGAAGCGGGGCATCGCCGCGGGACCGCGTCCGCGACGTTGCGCCCTGAGCGGACGGGGCCCGCGCGCGAAGCCCGTGCCGAGCTCGTGGTCATACGCTTGCGGGGTGCCGAAGGTGCAGGTGACCCGCGGCGGGCAGGGGTGAGCGGATGAGCATGATGGCCAGGATGGGCGGCGCGCGCGGCGGCCGGCCCGTGGACGAGGCGGCTCAGCGCAGGCAGAACGCCGAGGCGCCCCGGATCCCGAACCTCGGTCGCCGCGTGGTGACGCTGTTCCGGCCCTACCGGAACCGGATCCTCACGACGGTCCTGCTCGTCGTCCTCGGCGCCGCGCTCGGCGTCATCCCGCCCCTGCTCGTGCAGCGCGTCTTCGACGACGCGCTGTTCCCCCAGGACGGTTCCGGTCCGCAGCTCGGGCTCCTGGTCACCCTGGTCGTGTCGATGATCGGCCTGTACCTGCTCTCGTCCGGGCTCGGCGTCGTGCAGACCTGGCTCACCTCGACCGTCGGCAACAGCGTGACGGGCGACCTGCGGGTGCGCCTCTTCGAACATCTGCAGGCGATGGAGCTGGGCTTCTTCACCCGTACCAAGACCGGGGTCATCCAATCGCGGCTGCAGAACGACGTCGGCGGGGTCTCCGGCGTCCTCACCAGCACGGTGACGAGCATCCTCGGCAACACCGTGACGGTGATCGCCTCGCTCGTCGCCATGATCCTCCTGGACTGGCGGCTCACCATCATCGCGGTCTGCGTCATGCCGATCCTCGTGCTCGTGCAGCGCCGCGTGGGCCAGGTGCGGGCGCGGATCGCGGGCGAGACGCAGGAGTCGCTGTCCGAGCTCACCGCGATCACCCAGGAGACGCTGAGCGTCTCCGGGATCCTGCTGTCCAAGTCGTTCAACCGGCAGCGCTCCGAGTCGGCCCGGTACCAGGCGCAGAACCGCACGCAGATCCGTCTGCAGGTGCGTACGGCGATGAGCGGGCAGGGCTTCTTCGCCGTCGTCTCGGTGCTGATGTCGAGCGTCCCGGCGATCATCTACCTGGTCGCGGGCTTCCTCGTCGCCGGAGGCACCGGATCCATCAGCGCCGGCGCCATCGTCGCGTTCACCACCGTGCAGGCACGGCTGCTCATGCCGCTGATCGGGCTCATGCGCGTGGCGCTGGACGTGCAGACCTCGCAAGCGCTGTTCGCGCGCATCTTCGAGTACCTCGACATGGTGCCGCAGATCACCGACGCCCCCGACGCCCTGCCGGCGACCGCCGCGCCGGGTCCGCGCGGACTGCTCGAGTTCCGTGACGTGCGCTTCCGCTATCCGGACGCATCGCCGACCGCGCGGGACACGCTGCAGGGGGTCTCGTTCACCGCGGAGCCCGGGCAGCACGTCGCCTTCGTCGGACCCTCGGGGGCGGGCAAGACCACGATCCTGTATCTCGCGCCCCGGCTCTACGAGGCGAGCGGGGGAGCGGTGCTGTTCGACGGCGCCGACGTGCGCACGCTGACGCAGGAGTCGATCATCGACGAGATCGGCATCGTCTCGCAGGAGACGTATCTCTTCCACGCGACGATCCGCGAGAACCTGCTCTATGCGAAGCCGGACGCCACCGAAGACGAGCTGGTCGCGGCGTGCACGGCGGCCAACATCCATCACGTGATCGCCGGATTCGAGCAGGGCTACGACACCGTGGTCGGCGAGCGAGGGTACCGCCTGTCGGGCGGCGAGAAGCAGCGCATCGCGATCGCACGGGTGCTGCTGAAGGATCCGCCGGTGCTGCTGCTGGACGAGGCGACCTCGGCGCTGGACACGGTCTCGGAGCGCGTCGTGCAGGAGGCCCTCGACGAGGCGGCCCGTGGCCGCACCACCCTCACCATCGCCCACCGTCTGTCGACCGTGATCGGCGCCGATGTCATCCACGTGGTCGAGGAGGGGCGGATCGTCGAGTCCGGCACGCACGCGGAGCTGCTCGCCCACGGCGGCCTGTACGCGGATCTCGCCGCCCAGCAGGTGGCGGCGGCGAGGATCGACGACGACATCCGTTCGGCCTGAGCGCGGATCCGGGGACCGGCGACGGCCCCCCGGATCCGACACTCAGTGCGCCGAAAGGCCGCCGTCGACGAAGAGCGAGTGCCCCGTGACGTACGCCGAGCCCGCGCCGGCGAGGAACACGGCCGCCCCCGCGAAATCGGAGGGAAGGCCGTTGCGCCCGATCATCGTCCGCGCCGCGAGGGCCGCGATCTGCACCGGATCCTCCTGCAGACGCGCATTCAGCGGGGTCAGCACGAATCCGGGGACGAGGGTGTTGCTGGTCACTCCGGTGCCTCCCCACGCCTCGGCCTCGGAGCGCATGAGCGACTCGACCGCGCCCTTGGAGACGCCGTAGACGCCGCTGCCCACGAAGGCGCGATGGGCCTGCTGGGAGCTGATGTGGATGAGGCGGCCATAGCCCCGCTCGGCCATGCCGACGGCGTAGCGCTGGCCCAGCAGGAACGGGGCGAGGGAGTTCACGGTCATCGTGGCGTCCCAGTCGTCCTCGGTGATGTCGGCGAAGGCGGGACGGATGTTGATGCCGGCGGAGTTCACGAGGATGTCCGGCTCACCGAACGGCGCCGCGGCGTCCTCGGCGACCGTACGGATCCCCTCTCGGGTGCCGAGGTCGCCGACGACGCCGGCGGCGCGGCAGCCGAGTTCGGTGAGCTCGCGCACGGTCTCGTCGACGCGCTCGGCGCCGCGCGCGACGATCACGGTCGCCGCTCCCGCTCGCGCGAGGGCGGTCGCGATGCCGCGGCCGATGCCGGAGCTGCCCCCGGTGACCACGGCCGTGCGGCCGTCGAGGGAGAACAGTTCGGAGAGGTAGGCGTTCATGGTGGTCCTGTTTCTGACGGCGACGCAGGGCGCGCGCGGTCGGGGACGGGCCGCGGCTACCAGCGCAGCGCGGCGACGAGGGAGGGATCGACGCGGGCGTCGGAGAACTCCGGGAGCGCCTCGAGCTCGTCGAGGAAGGCTCGGACCGCCGCGGGATAGGCGGGGTCGGGGTGGGTGCCGGCGATCTCCTGGAGCGGCGGCACGTCCATCGCGAGGATGAGACCGAGCCTAGCGGCCACCGCGGCATGGGCGCCCGCATCGTGCAGCACCGCGATTCCGCCGCGGAGGGCGGCGAGGTAGTCGCGCAGCACCGGCAGCCGGTCCTTGCCCTGGGTGATCGAGCTGCCGTCGGCGCGCAGGCGCCACCGGACGACGGCGTCGGGGATCACGTCGAAGGCCCGCGCCGACGTGTACATGCGCTGTGCGACGATCTGGTCCTCGTAGGCGACGCCCTCGGGGAACCGCAGGCCGTCCCAGAAACCGGTGCGGCTCACCTTCGACCACGCCACGATGTTCGCCGACGCGGCCGGGTGGTCGAAGATCGTCGTGCCCAGAAGCTCCGGATCCGTCGCGGCCGAGACCCAGGGCTGGATCCGACCCGGCGCGTAGCGCTCGCCGTCCCAGCGCGAGCGCACGTAGGCACCGGCCACGAAGTCGCTGCCGCTCGCGGCGAGCGTGCCGGTGAGGCGCTCGAGCGCCGACGGGGTCAGCTCGTCGTCGCCGTCGAGGAAGCCGACGTAGTCGGTGTCGACGAGGTCGAGCGCGGCGTTGCGGGCGCCGCCGAGCCCGCGGGGCTCGGTGTGGTGCAGCACTGCGAACCGCGGATCCGCCTCGGCCGCGGCGGCGAAGATCCGTCCGGTGTCGTCGGCGGATCCGTCGTCGACGAGCAGGGCCCGCCATGCGGTCAGCGTCTGCGCGCGCAACGAGTCCAGCGCGGCCGGAGCGAAGGCGGCGATGTCGCGCCCGGGCACGATCACGGTCACGAGCGGGGCAGGCACCCTGTCAGTCTAGGAGCGCGCCCGGTCGGTGGCGCCGGGCGGGTCTCGCGCCGTGCGCCGGCCGTCAGGAGCGCACGGCGGCCACGGCGTCGGCGACCAGCGCGGCCAGCCGCTCCGGGGCGTCGCCGGGGAGCCCGGTGCGGCCGAGCGTGAACCGCACCGAGGTCTGCGCGACGGCCGGTGCGACGCCGCAGGCGAGCAGCACGTGCGAGGGCTCGTCGCTGCCGGCCGCGCATGCGGATCCGCTCGAGGACACGACGCCACGACGCTCCAGCTCCAGCAGCACGGCCTCGCCGGAGACCTCGCTGAAGGTGAAGCTCGCCGTGCCGGGCAGCCGCCGGACGGGATCCCCCGTGAGACGCGCCGACGGCACGGCGGCGAGGATACCGGCGATGAGCCGTGCGCACTGCGCGCCGACCTGCGCCGACGCCGCGGCGCGCTCGGCCTCTGCGAGCTCCAGCGCCGTCGCCAGCGCGACGGCGCCGGCGACGTTCTCGGTGCCCGACCGGCGGCCGCGCTCCTGGCCGCCGCCGTGCACGAGCGGTTCGAGCGGCACGCGTCCGCGCACGGCCAGCGCGCCGATCCCCTTGGGAGCGCCGAGCTTGTGCCCGGCGATCGCGACGGCATCGGCCCCGAGGCCGGCCAGGGGCAGCCAGCCCGCGGACTGGACGGCGTCCACGTGCACCGGGATCCGGCCCGAGCCCGCCGCCGCGGCCACGATGCCGGCGATGTCCTGGACGGTGCCGATCTCGTTGTTCGCGTGCCCGACGGCGATCAGCGCGGTGTCGGGGCGGATCGCGGCCGCGATGTCGGACGGATCCACCCGACCCGTGCCGTCGACGGGCACGAGGGTCGACTCGACGCCGTGGAAGCGCTCGAGGTGGTGCACGGACTCCAGGATCGACTCGTGCTCGATCGGCGTCGTGACGACGTGACGGCGGCCCGGGGAGAGCGCGGCGAGCACGATGCCCTTGACCGCGAGGTTGTTCGCCTCGGTGCCGCCGGCGGTGAACACGACGTCGCCGGTGCGCATGCCGAGCACGCGGGCGATGCGCGCGCGGGCGTCCTCCAGCCCCGCCGCCGCGGTCTCGCCCACCGTGTGGTGACTGGACGGATTGCCGAACGCCCGGGTGAGGTACGGCGCCATCGCCTCGAGCACCTCGGCGCGCACGGGGGAGGTCGCCGCGTGATCCAGGTACAGCGGACCGCTCATGTCAGTCGATCCGCACGTCGAGCCCGAGGTCCAGCGCCCGCGCGGAGTGGGTGAGCGCACCCACCGAGATGACGTCGACCCCGGTGCCGGCGATCGCGCGCACGGTGTCGAGGTTCACGCCGCCCGAGGCCTCCGCCGTCGCACGGCCGGCGATCAGTGCGACACCGGAACGCAGGTCGTCGAGGGAGAAGTTGTCCAGCAGCACGGTGTCCGCACCGCCCTCGAGCACGGCGGGGATCTGGTCCAGCCGGTCCACCTCGACCACGACGTGCGTCGTGTGCGGCAGTGTCGCGATGGCCTCGCGCAGCGCCGTCGCGAGATCCCGCCCGCCCCTGCTCAGCACGGCGAGATGGTTGTCCTTCGCCATCACCGCGTCGGAGAGCGAGAAGCGGTGGTTGCGCCCGCCGCCCGCGACGACGGCGTGCCGCTCGAAGGCGCGCAGGCCCGGCGTGGTCTTGCGGGTGTCGGCGATCCGGACCCGCTTGCCGCCGGGGCCGGCGCCGTCGACGGCGGCGACGTAGGCGGCCGTGAGGGTCGCGATGCCGCTGAGGCGCTGCGTGAAGTTCAGCGCCACCCGCTCGGCCGTGAGCACGCTGCGGGCGGATCCCGTCACGGTCGCGAGCACGTCACCCGCGGCGAAGGCGTCGCCGTCCGCGAAGTGCAGATCCACCGAGATGGTCGGGTCGGTCAGCGCGAACGCGGCGGTGAAGACGTCGCCCCCCGCGAACACCCCGGGCTCGCGGGCGACCAGGTCGGCGGTGGCGGTCGCATCGACGGGGAGCAGGGCGGTGCTGGTCAGATCGCCCCAGGGGGCGTCCTCCTCCAGGGCGGCGCCCACGACGCGGTTCAGGACGGCGGGGGTGATCATCGCGCTCCGATCAGGGCGGGGGCTTCGAGGTGATGCGCGCCGACCGAGACCGGGCGTGAGAGGGCGGCCGCGATCATCGCCTCCGCGAGCTGGAGCAGGTTGCGGTCTTCGACGGCCGTCCGGGTGAGGCCCTCCGGCGGGCGCCAGGAGCGGACCGTCGCGAGCGCTTGTCCGAGCCCGTCGGGGGTGCGCAGCGGGCCGACGAGATCCCACATGAGCTCCTGCAGGGCGAGACGGGAGAACGGGGTCCGGCGGGATCCGTCCCCGACGCCCGTCGCCTGTCCCCGGGGCTGCCGCGGCGCGCTCGACGAGTCCCGCGGAGAGGCCGAGACGAGAGCCGCCGCCGCGCGCGCGCCGAACACCGCTCCTTCGAGCAGCGAGTTCGAGGCGAGCCGGTTCGCGCCGTGCACCCCGGTGCGGGCGCACTCGCCGACCGAGAAGAGCCCGGGCAGGGTGGTGCGTCCGTCGACGTCGGTGACGACGCCGCCCATGAGATAGTGCGCCGCCGGGGTCACCGGGATCGGCTCCCGCGCCCAGTCGAAGCCGCGCTCGTGCGTCACCCGGTCGATCGTCGGGAAGCGCGCGGCCAGGAGGTTGGCCCCGAGAGCCGTGGCGTCGAGCCGCACCGGGGAGCCCTGCTCGGCGGCGCGGCGCACGATGGCACGGGCCACGACGTCGCGCGGGGCGAGCTCGCCGTCGGGGTGCGCGTCGAACGCGAACCGCCGGCCGTCGTCGTCGATGAGGGTCGCCCCCTCGCCGCGCACCGCCTCGGAGACGAGGAAGGCGGGACCGGGGGAGACGAGGATCGTCGGATGGAACTGCACGAACTCCAGGTCGGCGACCGCCGCGCCGGCGCGCAGCGCCGCGGCGATGCCGTCGCCGGTGCAGACGTCCGGGGCGGTGGTATGGCGGAACAGCTGGCCGGCGCCGCCCGTCGCGAGGATCACCGCGTCGGCGGTCACCTCCTGGAGGCGGCCTTCCGCGAGGAGCAGCGCGCCGCGCACGCGACCGTCGGCGGTCAGCAGATCGACGAGCACCGCATGCTCGCGGACGGGGACACCCGTCTCCCGCAGCCGGGCGCACAGCGCGGCGGAGATCCCGGCTCCGGTCGCGTCGCCGCCCGCGTGGGCGATGCGCGCCGCCGAGTGCGCCGCCTCGAGCCCGAGCCGCAGCGCCCCGGCGGCGTCGCGGTCGAAGGGCACGCCGCGTGCGATGAGCTCGGCGATCCGCGCGCTCGCGTCGCCGACCAGCACCTCGACGGCCTCGGGATCGGACAGACCGGATCCGGCGACCAGGGTGTCCTCGGCGTGCGCGGCCGGGGAGTCGCCGGCCCCGTAGGCGCCCGCGATCCCGCCCTGCGCCAGCGCGGTCGCGCCGTCGCCCAGGGCGTCCTTCACGACCATCGTGACGCGATGGCCGGCCTCGTGCGCGTGCAGCGCCGCGGTGAGACCGCCGATGCCGCCGCCGACGACGAGGACGTCCATCAGCCGACCGCCACCGGAGGGCGTGCCGCCAGCATGCGCTCGAGCGCGACCCGCGCGGGATCCGCCACATCGGCGGTCACCGTGATCCGGTTCGGCGTGCGTCCCGCCACGAGCTCCTCGAGCACCCAGGCGAGATAGCCGGGGTGGATCCGGTACATCGTCGAGCACGGGCAGACCACCGGATCCAGGCAGAAGATCTCGTGCTGCGGATACTGTGCGGCGAGCCGGCGCACGAGGTTGATCTCGGTGCCGATCGCGAACGTCGTGGGCTCGGTCGCGGCGTCGATCGCACGGCGGATGAAGTCGGTGGATCCGGCCTCGTCCGCGGCGTCCACGACCTCCATCGGGCACTCGGGGTGCACGATCACCCGCACGCCGGGGTGCGCGGCGCGCGCCTGGTCGATCTGGGCGACGGTGAAGCGGCGGTGCACGGAGCAGAACCCGTGCCAGAGGATGACGCGCGAGTCCTGCAGCTCCGCCGCGGAGGACCCGCCGAGCGGACGGCGCGGATTCCACAGCGGCATCTCGGAGAGCGGCACGCCCATCGCCTTCGCCGTGTTGCGTCCGAGGTGCTGGTCGGGGAAGAACAGCACGCGGCGGCCGCGCGCGAAGGCCCATTCCAGCACCGTGCGGGCGTTGGAGGAGGTGCACACGATGCCGCCGTGCCGGCCGACGAAGCCCTTGATCGCGGCGGAGGAGTTCATGTAGGTGACGGGGATCACGGGCACGAGGCCGTCGGCATCCGGTGCGTCGAGCGGGCCGAGGACTTCGGCGAGCTGCTCCCAGCACTCCTCGACCTGGTCGATCGAGGCCATGTCCGCCATCGAGCAGCCGGCAGCGAGGTTCGGCAGGATCACGGCCTGGTCGGGTCCGGAGAGGAGGTCCGCGGTCTCGGCCATGAAGTGCACGCCGCAGAAGACGATCGCCTCCGCATCCGGGTGCTCCTTCGCCGCGGTCGCGAGCTGGAAGGAGTCGCCCATGTAGTCGGCGTGCTGCACGACCTCCTCGCGCTGGTAGAAGTGCCCGAGCACCACGACCCGTTCGCCCAGAGCGGCCTTCGCGGCGCGGATCCTCTCGTGCAGCTCTGGCTCCGCGGCCTCGCGGTAGGACGCGGGCAGCTCACCCTGGCGCGGGGCGCCGGTGGGGATCACGTCGCCCATCGAGGATCCGGGGCCGTACCCCGGGACGGTGTCGAAGTTCCACGGGCCGGCGGCGAGATCGGTCGCACAGGTCTCCTCGGTGGAGGCGCCGGTGACGATCAGCTGAAGCGCGTGATCGACGGAGGGATCGAGGAGAGGGGAGGAGGACATGGCGCGCCGCCTTCTGGTCGAATCGACATTTAGTGTCGCTGAGTGCACATTAAGTCGAAATGACCAGAAGTGCAAGCGGAGGGGCGGGAAGGCCCGGGAGCGCGGCGCGCGGAGGGGCTCAGTTCTCGGAGCAGTAGCGGTACAGCCGCGCGGGCCGATGGTTGCCGGTGCGGAACGACTCGGTGGGGACGAGCTCGCCCGAGCCTTCGAGCAGGCGGCGGAAGTTCGACGGATCCAGACGCCGTCCGAGCACGGTCTCGTAGACCTCGCGCAGCTCCGCGAGGGTGAACTCGTCGGGGAGGAGCCCCGCCGCGATCCGGCTGTAGCCGACCTTGTTGCGCAGGCGGTCGAGGGCGTAGGCCGCGATGCGGTTGTGATCGAAGGCGAGCGGGGGGATCGCGTCCACGTCCAGCCACTCGACGTTCTCGGGCGCGCCGGCCGCCGAGCGCTGGGCGTCGACGAGGTCCGAGCGGAGCAGGGCCCAGTAGACCACCGAGATCGTACGGTTCGGTGAGCGATCCACGTCGCCGAACGTGTACAGCTGCTCGAGGTAGCTCGGCGTGAGTCCGGTCGTCTCGGCCAGGGTGTGCGCCGCGGCCGCGTCGAGGTCCTCGTCGACGCCCAGCCAGCCGCCCGGCAGCGCCCACATCCCGCGGTACGGCTCCCGGGTGCGCCGGACCAGCGGCAGCATGAGCCGGTCGCCGTCGTCCGAGGCGCGCAGGGAGAAGATGACGGCCGAGACGGCGACGCGGATCGCGTCGTCCTCTGTCCTCGCCTGGGTCACACCACGAGCCTAGGGCGAGGATCCCCGTTCGGGCGACGATGGCCCGCCGACCCCTGCGCCCGCGCGGGCCGTGCCGCTATGCTGGGGGGATCAACTGAACACGTGGCCGCATGGTCCGCGCGGGAGAGTCCGGTGATCGCAGCCGGACACCGAAGGAGCAAGCCTCCCCGCCAATCTCTCAGGTAACCGCACCGCGCAGATCCGGCCGCTCTGAAAAGCGATTTCGAGCGAAGCAAGAAATCGGGTTGAGCGAGGCCGCCGAAGGCGTCCGAGCCGAAACCCCGGTGAGCAGATCCCCGCGGATCTCCACCTCTTGTTGCTTCACGACGGATCCGCCGACGGTGAAAGCCCTCGCGCACGCGCGCGGGCGAAGCTCTCAGGCCCATGACAGAGGGGGAGTTCTCGGATCCGCGCGCCGCCCGGATCCTCACCCATCCGCACGGGAGAGCTCCATGACAGACGCCCGCTACACCCCGCTCCGCGAGCGCCACGAGGCGCTCGGAGCCTCGTTCACCGATTTCGGCGGCTGGCAGATGCCGGTCCGCTACACGTCCGACCTCGCCGAGCACCACGCCGTGCGCGAGGCGGCCGGGATCTTCGACATCTCGCACATGGCCGAGTTCACGATCCGCGGCGCCGGCGCCGCGGAGTATCTCGACTACGCCCTCGCCGGCCGGCTCTCGGCTCTCGCGGTCGGCAAGGCGAAGTACTCCCTCCTGCTCGCCGAGGACGGCGGGATCATCGACGACGTCATCGTCTACCGGCTCGGCGACGAGGACTTCCTCATCATCAGCAACGCGGGCAACCGCGACGCCGTGCGCGAGGCGCTGCTCGCCCGCACCGCCGATCGTGAGGTCGTCGTGGCGGACGTCTCCGACGACTACGCGCTCATCGCCGTGCAGGGTCCGAACGCCGAGGCCATCCTCGCGGAGACCGCGGGCATCGACGAGGTCTCCGTCCCCTGGGCGGAGCAGAAGTACTACGCCTGGGCGAGTGCGGACTACCAAGGCAAGCCGCTGCTGCTCGCGCGCACGGGCTACACGGGCGAGGACGGGTTCGAACTGCTCGTGGCCGCCGCGGACGCCGCGGCGCTCTGGGACGCGGTCGTCGCCGCCGGCGCGGAGCACGGGCTCGTCCCCGCGGGTCTCGCCGCACGCGACACCCTGCGCCTCGAAGCAGGCATGCCCCTCTACGGGCACGAGCTGAACCGCGAGACGAAGCCGGCCCAGGCCGGGCTCGGCCGCGTCGTCGTCGCCGACAAGGAGAGCTTCGTCGGCAAGGACGGCATCACGCCGGCCGAGGGCGCGCGCGTGCTCGTCGGCCTGGCCGCCGAGGGCCGCCGAGCCGGCCGCGCGGAGTACGCGGTCGTGAGCGAGGACGGCACGGTGGTCGGCGAGATCACCAGCGGCGCCCTCAGCCCCACGCTCGGCCACCCGATCGCGATGGCCTTCGTCGACCCCGCGGTCGCCGACGGCTCCGTCCCCCTGTTCCTCGACGTCCGCGGGACGAAGATCCCCGCATCCCTCACCGCCCTGCCTTTCTACCGGAGGAAGAAATGACCGATCTGAACACCCTGCGCTACAGCGAAGAGCACGAGTGGGTCGCCGTGGACGGCGACAATGCCACCATCGGCATCACCGACTTCGCCGCCGACGCCCTCGGCGACATCGTCTTCGTCGAGCTGCCGGCCGTGGGCACCTCCTTCAGCCGCGGCGACGTCTTCGGCGAGGCCGAGTCGACCAAGTCCGTCTCCGAGCTCTACGCGCCGGTCGACGGCACGGTCGTCGAGATCAACGACGCCGTGGTCGGCGACCCCTCGCTGGTCAACTCCGCCCCCTTCGAGGGCGGCTGGCTGATCAAGGTCTCCCTCGCCGCGGGCGCGGTCGACGGTCTGCTGGACCGCGACGCGTACGTGGCGCACACGGAGGGCTGAGAGTGACCTCGTTCGCAGACCGCCACATCGGCACCACGGCCGACGCCCAGCGGGCGATGCTCGACGCCATCGGCATCGCGTACGGCGCCGATGAGCGCCCCGTCGATGCGCTCATGCGCGAGGCCGTGCCCGCTTCGATCCGGTCGGCGGCAGACCGCGTCAGCGTGCTTCCGGCCGCCGCGAGCGAGGCCGAGGCCCTCGCCGAGCTGCGTGCCCTGGCCGACGGCAACACGGTGAACCGCGCCATGATCGGCCTGGGCTATTACGGCACCATCACGCCGAGCGTGATCCAGCGCAACGTGCTGGAGAACCCGTCCTGGTACACGGCCTACACGCCCTATCAGCCGGAGATCTCGCAGGGCCGGCTCGAGGCGCTGATCAACTTCCAGACCATGGTCTCGGAGCTGACCGGCCTCGACACCGCGAACGCGTCGATGCTCGACGAGTCCTCCGCGGTCGCCGAGGGCATGCTGCTCGCGCGGCGCGGATCCAAGTCCGCCTCCTCCGTCTTCGTGGTCGACGCCGATGCGCTCCCGCAGACCAAGGCACTGCTCGCGACGCGTGCCGACGCCGTCGGCATCGAGCTCGTCGAGCGCGATCTCGCCGCGGGCGAGACGCTGCCCGAGGAGCTGTTCGGCGTCTTCGTGCAGTACCCGGGCGCCTCCGGCCGGATCTGGGATCCGTCCGCGGTCATCGACGCGGCCCACCTCGCCGGCGCCCTCGCCGTCGTCGCGGCCGACCTGCTCGCGCTCACCCTGATCGCCTCGCCGGGATCGCTCGGCGCCGACGTCGCCGTGGGCACCACGCAGCGCTTCGGCGTGCCGATGGGCTTCGGCGGTCCGCACGCGGGCTACATGGCGGTGCGCAGCGGTCTGGAGCGGCAGCTCCCCGGTCGCCTCGTCGGCGTCTCGCAGGATGCGGACGGCCACCCGGCCTACCGCCTCGCGCTGCAGACCCGTGAGCAGCACATCCGCCGGGAGAAGGCCACCTCGAACATCTGCACCGCCCAGGTGCTGCTGGCCGTGATGGCCTCGATGTACGCGGTCTACCACGGCCCCGAGGGGCTCAGGGAGATCGCGACCGGCGTCGCGTCCAAGGCGCGCTTCCTGGCCACCCAGCTGGAGAAGGCCGGCGCCGAGATCGTGCACGCGGACTACTTCGACACGATCACGGTCCGCGTCCCCGGCCGGGCGCAGGCGCTCGTCGCCGACGCCCACGCGGCGGGGATCCTGCTGAACCCGGTCGACGCCGACACGGTGAGCATCGCCGCCGACGAGACCACGACCTACGAGGACATCCTCGCGGTGGCGACGGTCTTCGGCGCGGGAGAGGGATCCTTCGCCTACATCCCGGTCACCAGCGTGCCCGCGGCCCTCGCCCGTCAGGACGAGTACCTCACGCATCCCGTGTTCCACGCGCACCGCTCGGAGACTGCCATGATGCGGTATCTGAAGAGCCTCGCGGACCGGGACTACGCGCTCGACCGCGGCATGATCCCGCTCGGATCCTGCACGATGAAGCTCAACGCGGCGACCGAGATGGCGGCGATCACCTGGCCCGAGTTCGCGCAGCTGCACCCGTTCGCCCCGGAGGCGGACGTGCGCGGCACGCTTGAGCTGATCGACCAGCTCGAGGCGTGGCTCGCCGACGTGACCGGTTACGACGCGGTGTCCCTGCAGCCGAACGCCGGTTCGCAGGGAGAGCTCGCGGGCCTGCTCGCGATCCGCGGCTACCACCTCGCGAACGGCGACGATCACCGCACGGTGTGCCTGATCCCGTCGTCCGCGCACGGCACCAACGCCGCCTCGGCGGTGCTGGCCGGCATGAAGGTGGTCGTCGTCGCGACCGATGAGCTGGGCAACGTCGACCTCGACGACCTGCGCGCGAAGATCGCGCAGCACGCCGACGAGATCGCTGCGCTCATGATCACCTACCCGTCCACGCACGGCGTGTACGAGCACGACGTGCTCGACATCACGGCGGCGGTGCACGCGGCCGGCGGTCAGGTGTACATCGACGGCGCGAACCTCAACGCGCTGCTCGGCTACTCCCGGTTCGGCGACCTGGGCGGCGACGTCTCGCACCTCAACCTGCACAAGACGTTCGCGATCCCGCACGGCGGCGGCGGCCCCGGTGTGGGCCCGGTCGCGGCCAAGGCGCACCTCGCTCCGTACCTGCCCGGGCACCCGCAGGCCCAGCGCGAGACGCACGCGGGCGGCTACGTCTTCGAGGGCGGTCCGGTCTCCGCGGCGCCGTACGGATCCGCCGGCGTGCTGCCGATCTCGTGGGCGTACGTGCGCATGATGGGCGCCGACGGCCTGCGCGACGCGACGGCGGCGGCGGTCCTCGCGGCCAACTACGTCGCGGCGCGTCTGGGCGAGCACTACCCGGTGCTGTACTCGGGGGAGCAGGGCCGGGTGGCGCACGAGTGCATCCTCGACCTGCGTCCGCTCAAGGAGGCGACCGGGATCACCGTGGACGACGTGGCCAAGCGCCTTATCGACTACGGCTTCCACGCCCCGACCATGTCGTTCCCCGTCGCGGGCACGCTCATGGTGGAGCCCACGGAGTCGGAGGACCTCGGCGAGCTGGAGCGCTTCGTCGAGGCCATGATCCAGATCAGGGCCGAGGCGGCCGAGGTCGCCGCGGGCGTCTGGCCGGCCGACGACAACCCGCTCGTGCACGCACCGCACACCGCGGCCTCGCTGCTCATGGGGGAGTGGGATCACGCCTACTCCCGTGAGCAGGCGGCCTACCCGACGCATGCGCTCATCGCGGGCAAGTACTGGCCGCCGGTGCGTCGCATCGACAACGCCTACGGCGACCGCAACCTGGTGTGCGCCTGCCCGCCCGTGGAGGCGTTCGCGCTGTAGTCGTCGGGACCCGATGAAGAGCCGTCGAGACGCCCCGGAATCCGCTTCCGGGGCGTCTCGTCGTTCAGGTCACCAGTGAATAACGGTTAACGCCGCGCATTCGTGCGATCCGCGGATCGGCGGTTAGGCTCGAGTATCCCTGAGCACTCGACGACGAGTGCGCAGATTGCTGTCAATTGTCCACAGGAGGACACAACGTGAAGCGCAACAAGATCGCCCTCGCGGGCATCGGGCTGCTTGCGGCGGGCGCACTCGCCCTCGCCGGCTGCTCCAGCAAGTCCGGCGGCGACGCCACCGCCTCGACGGGTGGGGATTCGAAGTCGATCATCCGTGTGAGCGGAAGCGAGCCCGAGAACCCGCTGCTCCCCGCCAACACCAACGAGGTCGGCGGCGGCAAGATCCTCGACTCGATCTTCGCCGGTCTGGCGTTCTACGACGCCAAGGGCAAGCTCGTCAACGACATGGCCGAATCGATCAAGGTCGACGACTCCAGTGACCTCACGATCAAGGTCAAGCAGGGCAACACCTTCTCCAACGGCGAGAAGGTCACCGCCGACAGCTTCATCAACGCCTGGCAGTACGGTGCGTTGTTCTCGAACAAGCAGCTCAACCAGTCCTGGTTCAGCGACATCGAGGGCTTCAGCGCCGACGCGGACTCCCCGCTGACCGGTCTGAAGAAGGTCGACGACTACACCTTCACGATCAAGCTCTCCAACCCGGTCGCGGCGGACTTCTCGCAGCGTCTCGGCTACTCGGCGTACTACCCGATCCCCGAGGCCGGTCTGAAGGACATGGCCGCGTTCGGCGAGAACCCGATCGGCAACGGCCCGTACAAGTTCGCCAAGACGGGCGCGTGGCAGCACAAGGTCGAGCTCGACCTCGTCAAGAGCGACAGCTACAAGGGTGCGCGTCAGGCCAAGAACGGCGGCGTGACCTTCGTGTTCTACGCGACCGCCGACGCCGCGTACGCCGACCTGCAGAGCAACAAGGTCGACGTCATCGACCTGATCCCCGCCTCGGCGCAGCAGACGTTCGAGTCCGACCTGGGCGACCGTGCGGTCAACCAGCCGGCGGCGATCTTCCAGTCGTTCACCCTTCCGGGCAACCTGGCGCACTTCACGGGCGACGAGGGCAAGCTCCGCAAGGAGGCGATCTCGCTCGCCATCGACCGCGCGGCGATCACGAAGACGATCTTCAACAACACCCGCACCCCGGCCAGCGACTTCACCTCGCCGGTCATCGCGGGCTGGTCGGACTCGCTCAAGGGCGCCGACGTGCTGAAGTTCGACGCCAAGAAGGCGAAGGAGCTGTGGGCCGAGGCCGACAAGATCTCGCCGTGGTCCGGTAAGTTCCAGATCGCGTACAACTCCGACTCCTCCCACCAGGCGTGGGTCGACGCGGTCTCGAACCAGCTGAAGAACAACCTCGGCATCGACGCCTCGGGCAACCCCTACGTCGACTTCGCCTCGCTCCGCAAGGACGTGAACGCCCGCACCATCCAGACCGCGTTCCGCACCGGCTGGCAGGCGGACTACCCGGCGCAGTACAACTTCCTGCAGCCGCTCTACGGCACCAAGGCCTCGTCGAACGACAGCGACTACTCGAACCCCGAGTTCGACGCGCTGCTCGCGAAGGGCGCTTCGGCTTCCGACCAGTCCGAGGCCACGAAGGACTACTCGCAGGCGCAGGAGATCCTCCTCCAGGACCTCCCGGCGATCCCGCTGTGGTACTCCAACGTGAACGGCGGCTTCGCCAAGGGCGTGAACAACGTCCAGTTCGGTTGGAACTCGGTTCCGCTGTACTACGAGATCACCAAGGGCTGACCGGCCCGAGGGATCACACCCGCGAGGCGGTGACGACCACGTCACCGCCTCGCGCGCTGTCAAAACAGCGCAAACCCAAAGTGTCGTGCACGTCGAACACGTGACACGATTCTCTCAGCGAGGCGTCGCACCCGCACAGATCGTGCCGGGGACCCGAGGCGCCTCCTCATCTGGAGGGAGGGCGAATGTTCGGATATATCCTCAAACGCCTCTTGCAGGTCATCCCCGTGTTCCTCGGGGCCACCCTGCTCATCTACTTTCTGGTGTTCGCCATGCCCGGCGACCCGATCGCGGCGCTCTTCGGCGACAAGCAGCCGAGCCCGCAGCTGCACGCGGCTCTCACGGCTCAGTACCACCTGGACCAGCCGTTCATCGTGCAGTACTGGTACTACCTGGTCGGCATCTTCCAGGGGAACATGGGCACCACGTTCTCCGGCCGGTCCGTCAACGACGTGCTCGCGGCGACGCTGCCGGTCACGGGTCGTCTGGCGGTCATGGCGATCGCGCTCGAGTTCGTGCTCGCGATCATCATCGGCACCTTCTCCGCGCTGCGCAAGGGCAAGATCTTCGACAACTCGATGCTCGTCTTGTCGCTGGTCTTCATCTCGATCCCGATCTTCGTCATCGCGTTCCTCGCGCAGTACTTCCTCGCGGTCAAGCTGCAGTGGTTCAGCCCGACCGTGGGCGCCGACAACGACTGGGGCGACCTCTGGCTGCCGGCGATCGTGCTCGGCGTCAGCCTGTACGCGACGAGCATGCGGCTGATGCGCGGCTCGGTCATCGACACGCTCAACCAGGACTGGGTGCGCACCGCCTACAGCAAGGGGCTGCCGCGACGACGCGTCATCCCCGTGCACGTGCTGCGCAACTCCCTGATCCCGGTGATCACCAACTCCGCCACGAACTTCGGCGTGCTGCTCGTCGGCGCCACCGTCACCGAGGGGATCTTCAACGTCCCCGGCGTCGGCAACACGCTGTTCCACGCGATCCAGCAGCACGAGGGGCCGACCGTGGTGTCCTTCGTGACCGTGTTCGTGATCATCTACGTGCTCGTCAACCTGCTCGTGGATCTGCTGTACGGCCTGCTCGACCCGAGGATCCGCTATGTCTGACACCAGCGCGACGCACTACGTCGCACCCATCCCCGAGGGCACCGTCGCCGTCGACGCCATCAAGATCGCGGACAAGCCGTCCAACCTCTGGCGCGACGCCTGGGCCGACATCCGCAAGCGTCCGATGTTCTGGATCTCGTTGGTGATCGTGCTCATCGTGCTCCTGATGGCCGTCTGGCCGACGCTGTTCACGCAGACGCCGCCGAACAACAACTGCCAGCTGTCGAACTCGAACGGCGGTCCCGCAGCCGGGCATCCGCTCGGCTTCACCTTCCAGGGCTGCGACATCTACGCCCGCACCGTGTGGGGAGCGAGGACGTCGCTTTCCGTCGGCATCATCGCGACGCTCATCGGTTCGATCATCGGCCTCGTCATGGGCGCCCTGGCAGGCTTCTACGGAGGCTGGCTGGATGGGGTGCTTTCCCGCGTGGGCGACATCTTCTTCTCGATCCCCTACATCCTCGCAGCGGTCGTCGTGATGAGCGTTTTTGCGCAGTACCGCAACGTGTTCACGCTGGCGTTCGCCATCGGCGGGTTCGCGTGGGCGTCCACGGCGCGCGTGGTGCGCGCGGAAGTCCTGAGAGTGCGCCAGGCCGATTTCGTGACGGCCTCGCGAGCGCTCGGGAAGTCGCGCTTCGGCACGCTCATCTCGCACGTCATCCCGAACGCGATCGCACCGCTGCTCGTGATCACCACGCTGAGCCTCGCCGCCGCGATCGTCGCCGAGGCGACTCTGTCGTATCTCGGTGTGGGACTCGGATCCGACACGATGAGTTGGGGCAATGACATCGGCCAGGCCCAGGCCTCGCTGCGCGTCGCCCCGATGGCGCTCATCTACCCCTCGATCGCGCTGACCGTCACCGTCCTCGCGTTCATCATGCTGGGCGAGCTCGTGCGAGACGCCCTCGACCCGAGAGCGAGGGCTCGCCGATGAGCGCATCGACCGACACACCGCTTCTTCAGATCCGCGATCTGAGGATCGCCTTCGACACGCAGAAGAGCTCGCGCGAGGTCGTGCACGGCGTCAACCTCGAGCTGTATGCGGGCGAAACGCTGGCGATCGTGGGCGAGTCCGGTTCGGGCAAGTCCACCACGGCCTCCGCGATCATCAATCTGCTGCCTGGAACCGGGCACGTGACCGCGGGCAGCATCATGCTCGACGGTCAGGAGCTGACCTCGCTCACCGAGGGGCAGATGGAGAAGATCCGCGGTCGCGAGATCGGCTACGTGCCCCAGGATCCGATGTCCAACCTCAACCCCGTGTGGTCGATCGGCTTCCAGGTCAAGGAGGCGATCCGTGCGAACGGGCTCGCCCAGGGCCGCAAGGAGATCGAGGCCCGCGCGATCGAGGTGCTCCAGCAGGCGGGACTCGCGGACGCGGCCAAGCGCCTGCACCAGTACCCGCACCAGTTCTCCGGCGGCATGCGCCAGCGCGCGCTCATCGGCATCGGCCTCGCGGCCGACCCGAAGCTGCTCATCGCGGACGAGCCCACCTCGGCGCTCGACGTGACCGTGCAGCGCGTGATCCTGGACCACCTCGCGGGGCTCACCAAGGAGAAGGGCACCGCGGTGCTCCTGATCACGCATGACCTGGGGCTCGCGGCCGAGCGCGCCGAGAAGATCATCGTCATGCAGAACGGCGAGATCGTCGAGGCGGGACCGAGCCGGGAGATCCTGGAGAACCCGCTGCATCCGTACACGAAGAAGCTCGTGGCCGCAGCCCCGAGCATCGCTTCGCAGCGGATCCAGGCCGTGGTCGAGAAGCGCGGCATCGAGACGAGCGAGGACATCGCGGGCATCCCGCCGACCGTCAGCGTGCGCGAGCTCACCAAGGACTACAAGATCCGTCAGGGGTCGTTCCGCAGTGTGCCGTTCCGCGCCGTCGACGCCGTGTCCTTCGACATCCCGCGTGGCAAGACGCTCGCCCTCGTGGGCGAGTCGGGCTCGGGCAAGTCGACCGTCGCCAAGATGGTCCTCAAGCTCGAGGAGCCGAGCTCGGGAACGATCCAGATCGATGGCGCCGACATCTCGGGTCTTTCCGGACGCGAGACCCTGGCGCTGCGCCGGCGCATGCAGCCGGTCTTCCAGGATCCCTATGGATCCATGGACCCGCTGCGCAACATCGGCAACACGATCTCGGAGCCGCTGGACATCCACGGCGTGGGCGACCAGGCGTCGCGCCGCGCGCGGGTGCTCGAGCTGCTGGATCAGGTCTCGCTGCCGCGGGAGCTGGCGACGCGGTATCCGAACGAGCTGTCCGGCGGTCAGCGTCAGCGCGTCGCGATCGCGCGTGCGCTCGCGCTGAAGCCCGACATCGTCGTCCTCGACGAGGCGGTCTCCGCGCTCGACGTGCTGGTGCAGGACCAGATCCTGAAGCTGCTCGCCGAGCTGCAGAGCGAGCTCGACCTCACCTACCTGTTCATCACGCACGACCTCGCCGTCGTGCGCGTCGCCGCCGACCTGGTGTGCGTGATGGAGAAGGGCAAGCTGGTCGAGCAGGGCACGGTGGACGAGATCTTCGCGAACCCGCAGCAGGAGTACACGGAGCGCCTGCTCCAGGCCATCCCGGGCGTCTCGATCGCCCTGGGCGGTCGCAGCGCGTGAGCTCGATGGATCAGACGCCCGTGGGCGCGCGGACCTACCGCGCGACCACGGGTGTCGCCGTTCTCGTCGTGTGCGCGGTGTTGTCCGTGTTCCTGCTCGGCGACGCGGTGGTGCGGGGCAGCTGGGGACTCATGCTCCTGTTCGTGCCCTGGGTCCTGCTCGTGCTGTGGCTCATCTACGTGGTGAGCGTGGCGTCGATGGTGCACGTCGACGAGGAGGGCGCCTCGGTGCAGAACTTCCTGCGCCGCACCCGCTTCGGCTGGCGCAGGGTCACCGAGCTCGATCTGCGCTGGCAGCTGGACTTCACGCTCGACGACGGCCGGAAGCTCGCCTGCTGGGGCGGCCCGGGCCGGATCCAGTCGCCGCGGATGAAGCGCTCGGGCGAGGTCACCGTTCCGCAGAGTCTGCAGGCGCTCACCGACGTGCGCGCCCGCTGGGAGAACGCGGTGGAGCGCCCGGTCGGCACGACGGGCGAGGGCGTGGACGCCCCGATCCGGCGCAGCTGGGACTGGCCGGCGATCGGCGCACTGGTCGTCATCGTCGTCTGGGCCGCGATCGCGATCGCCGTCACCCGCTGACCCGTCCGTCCGTCCGGTCCGTTCGTCCGGCGTGCGGCCGTCCGTTGGCACCTCGCTCCGGCCGTCCGGCGGGCGACCGTGAGACCGAGTTTCCGTGCCGAGACCCGCGATCGCATCGTCGGTCTCGTGCGGCAGGTTCGGTCTCACGGTGCGGTGGCCGCGCACCGTCACGCGAGATCCCGCAGCGTCGCGAGCAGCGCCGCATCCCGGCGATGGGGGCGGGGCACGCCGGCGCTCATCAGGATGCCGGTGAGGATGGCGAAGTCCCGGACCTCGCTCCAGCCCCAGTGCAGGAGGCCCGAGGCCTGGCGGCGCAGACGGGAGTCCCGCTGCTTCTCCCGCATGATCGCGCTCATCGGATCCTGAAGCGTTCCGTCGTACTTGATCCGGCCATCGGCCTCGCCGATGATCCTCCTGCTCCGCCAGAAGAAGTCCGCGCGATCGACGCATCCCTCCAGGTGGAACTCGACCTGGAGCTCGGGAAGCTCGAACCCCGCCGCCTCCATGACTCCGAGGCTCAGCGACTCCAGCGGACTCTCGGGCACGCCGGTCGCGCGTTCGAGCGCCCATCGTGCATTCCTGCGACCGCGTGAGGTCTCACGGCTCTCGTTGATCGCTCGCAGCTCGTCCGGCCTCGGATCCCTGGCGCGACGAAGCAGCGCGTCGACGAAGGCGAGGCCCTCGATCGGCGGGACGGAGCGCGCGACATCCACGGCCGTATCCGGGATCCCGGTGAGCAGTGTTCCGCCGACCTCCTCGATCACGCGGTCGTGGCCGCCGGTGTGGATACGGATCCTGCCGGCGAGCCGACTGGATCCGAGGGGTTCGAGCACGTGGACCGGCTCATCGGCCCGGCCGAGATAGACGCCGCGCAGGGCGGCCGCGGAGACGCCGCAGAACACGGCGTCCGGCTTCTTCAGCGCCACGGCATGGACGTGCGCGAGGTAGCGAGCCCACGGCGGCAGCGTCTGCCAGCGTTTCGACTCGGCGTAGACACCGGGCATGATCCGGATGATCTCGCCGCGATGCCAGGCCCGGTTCAGGCGACTCGCGTTCAGCGGGCTGCGCTCTCGCAGCAGTTCGATCGGGACGGGGGCGATCCCGTCGACAGCGATGGATTCGGAGGTGCCGTTCATCCCCCTGATTCTCACCACGCCCCGGACGACCCGGGGGCCCATTGCCGCAACGGTGAGGAACCCGCCGCACCTCCCGCCTGTGGAGGACGACAGTCGTCGTCAGCGAGACCGAACTCCCGTCCCGAAACCGACGTTGGCATCGCGGGTCTCGGGACGCAGGTTAGGTCTCGCGGCCAGGGGGCGGGACGGGGCGGGGCAACGGGACGGGGCGGGGCGGGGCGACGGGGCGGGGGTCAGTGCCCGCTGATACCGAACAGGGACGGCCACAGGGCCGCGACCACGGGGTAGCCGACGAACGCGGCGGCGTCGATGAGGAAGTGCGCCACGAGGAACGGCAGCAGGCGGCCGCTGCGCAGGAAGAGGGTGCCGAACAGGAGGCCCATCGCGAGGTTGCCGACGAAACCCGGCAGGCCCTGGTACAGGTGGTAGCTCGCGCGGAGGACGGACGTGCCGAGCACGATGGCCCAGGGGCTCCAGCCGAGCTGGCGCAGGCGGGCGAACAGGTACCCGAGGACGACGAACTCCTCCTGCAGCGCCGCGCGGGCCGCCGACAGCAGCAGCACGGGGATCGTCCACCAGTAGGCGCTCGCGGATCCCGCATCCACGGCGAGCGACAGTCCGAGCGCGCGCCCCGCGACGTACAGCGCGAGGCCGGGGACGCCGATCGCGAGCACGAGGCCAGTGCCCCAGGCCGTATCGCGTCCGATGCGGCGGCCGTCGAGGCCGAGTGCGCCCAGATGCGGCCGCGTCGGGCGCCACAGCAGGAAGCACACCAGCAGCACGGGCGCCACGGCGAAGGCGAGACCGAGCAGCTGGTAGAGGAGGTCGAAGACCTCCCGGCTGGACAGTGCGGGGTTCAGGGACGTGCTCTGCTGCGCGATCGGCGTGGAGCGGGTCGCGCTGTCGATGAGCTGCACGATCGCGTACACGGCGGACTGGCCCAGCCCGAGCGCGAGCACGATCGCGATCTCCCAGCCGATCCGGATCCGGGACGGGGCATCCGGCGGGGACAGGGGGACCGCGATCTTCATGTGATGAGCGTACGGGGCCGTCTGATGAGCGTAAGGCTCCGTCCAGGTGCCGTGTTGTATCCTGAAGAGTCCGGAATCCCGGGCGAAACCCCATCTGCATTGGATTCCTTCATGGCGCACGCCCTCCGTTCCGATCTCCGCAACGTCGCCATCGTCGCGCACGTCGACCACGGCAAGACCACGCTGGTCGACGCCATGCTCCGCCAGACCGGATCCTTCGGCGAGCACGCGCACGTCGAAGAGCGCGCGATGGACTCCAACGACCTGGAGCGTGAGAAGGGCATCACGATCCTCGCCAAGAACACGGCGATCACCTACAACGGCGCGCACACCGACACCCCGATCACGATCAACGTGATCGACACCCCGGGTCACGCCGACTTCGGCGGCGAGGTCGAGCGCGGCCTGTCCATGGTCGACGGCGTGGTGCTGCTCGTCGACGCGTCCGAGGGCCCGCTGCCGCAGACCCGCTTCGTGCTGCGCAAGGCGCTCGAGGCCAAGCTCCCGGTCATCCTGCTCGTGAACAAGACCGACCGTCCCGACGCGCGCATCGCCGAGGTCGAGGAGGAGGCGCACGACCTGCTGCTGGGCCTCGCATCCGACCTCGTCGACGACGTCCCCGACCTCGATGTCGACGCCCTGCTCGACGTCCCCGTGGTGTACGCTTCGGGCCGCGCCGGCGCGGCCTCGCGCACGCGTCCCGAGAACGGCTCGCTGCCCGACAACGACAACCTCGAGCCGCTGTTCGAGGCGATCCTCGAGCACGTGCCGGCTCCCGCCTACGACGACGAGGCGCCGCTGCAGGCCTGGGTCACGAACCTCGACTCCTCGCCCTTCCTCGGCCGCCTCGCGCTGCTGCGCGTCTTCAACGGCACGCTGAAGAAGGGGCAGACCGTCGCCTGGGTGCGCGGTGACGGCTCGACGAGCAACGCCCGCATCACGGAGCTGCTGAAGACCCGCGCCCTCGAGCGCTACCCCGCGGAGGAGGCCGGCCCCGGCGACATCGTCGCGATCGCCGGCATCGCCGACATCACGATCGGCGAGACGATCGCGGATCCCGAGGACGTGCGTCCGCTCCCGGCCATCACGGTCGACGACCCCGCGATCTCGATGACGATCGGCACCAACACCTCGCCCCTCATGGGCAAGGTCAAGGGCCACAAGCTCACGGCGCGCATGGTGAAGGACCGCCTGGACCGCGAGCTCATCGGAAACGTCTCGCTCAAGGTCGAGGACATCGGGCGTCCGGACGCGTGGGAGGTGCAGGGCCGCGGCGAGCTCGCGCTCGCGATCCTCGTCGAGAACATGCGTCGCGAGGGCTTCGAGCTCACCGTCGGCAAGCCGCAGGTGGTCACGAAGAAGATCGACGGCAAGACCTACGAGCCGTTCGAGCACCTCACGATCGACACGCCGGAGGAGCACCTCGGCGCGATCACCCAGCTCCTCGCGAACCGCAAGGGGCGCATGGACAACATGACCAACCACGGCACCGGCTGGGTGCGCATGGAGTTCATCGTCCCCTCGCGCGGGCTCATCGGCTTCCGCAGCGAGTTCCTCACCACGACCCGCGGCACCGGCATCGCGAACGCGATCTCGCACGGCTACGAGCCGTGGGCCGGTCAGATCACGACGCGCCAGAACGGCTCGATCGTCGCCGACCGCTCCGGCGTGGTCACCCCCTTCGCGATGATCGCCCTGCAGGAGCGCATGTCGTTCTTCGTGCAGCCCACCGAAGAGGTCTACGAGGGCATGGTCATCGGCGAGAACTCGCGCGCCGACGACATGGACGTGAACATCACCAAGGAGAAGAAGCTCACCAACATGCGCTCCTCCACGGCCGACAACTTCGAGTCGATGACGCCGCCGCGCCTGCTGACCCTCGAGGAGAGCCTCGAGTTCGCCCGTGACGACGAATGCGTCGAGGTCACCCCCGAGAAGGTCCGCATCCGCAAGGTGATCCTGGACGCGACGGTCCGCGGCCGCGAGGCCTCGCGTCAGAAGCGCCAGGACTCGGGCGCCTGATCCGTGCAAAGGCCCGTCTGCTCCGGCAGGCGGGCCTTTCTCGTGCGCGGCGCCGGTCAGCGCAGCTCGGACACGAGCACGGCGGAGGTGCCGGGCTCGAGCGCCTCGAAGACGTGCCCGGCGTCGCCCGGGTAGGACAGATAGTCGCCGGGGCGCAGTTCGACGGCCCCGTCCGCCGGGCCGACCAGCGCGCGCCCGCTGATCAGCACCACGTGCTCGGTGGTGCCGACGTGGTGCGGCTGGGAGCGGCGCGGCTCGCCGGGCTCCGCCTGGATGATGTACAGGTCGCGTCGGGCGCCCGGGGGACAGGCCGCGATCAGCGTCGCCAGATACGGTGCCGCTGCCGAGGGCACGCCGGCGTGCTCGCCGGCGCGGATCAGGGTCGGGGCGCTGACGCGCTCCTCGACGAATGCGGCGAAGGGGAGGCCCAGCGCGTCGGCGATCGCCCACAGCGTCTCGACGCTCGGGCCGGTGGATCCGCTCTCCAGCTGCGACACCGTGGCCTTGGAGACGCCGGCGCGGCGTGCGAGCTCGGACACGGAGATCCCGGCCGTCTCGCGTTCGCGACGGAGGGATCGGGAGATGCGCTCGCGGAGATCATCCATGCGGCCAGTATTCCAAACGATCGTTCGCCTTGACAAACATTGCGCCGATGTTCAGAATGATCGTCATGCGTTCAGAGGAGCGAACGGTCGACCGTGACGGCGACGAGATCGCCGCAGAGGTCCGCGGCGCGCGCCGTGAGGCGCTCGGCGTCGCCCTCGCCACCAGCGCCTACGGCGTGTCTTTCGGGGCGCTGGCCGTCGCCAGCGGCTTCGACGTGTGGCAGACCTGCGTGCTCAGTCTGCTCATGTTCACCGGCGGGTCGCAGTTCGCCTTCGTCGGTGTGATCGGCGCCGGCGGGATCGCGGCGGCGCCGGCGGCGATCGCCTCGGCGCTGCTGCTGGGCGTGCGCAACGTCGCCTACGGCATGCGGATGTCTCCGGTGATCGGCCGTGGTGCGCTCAAGCGCGCCGCCGCCGCCCCCTTCACCATCGACGAGTCCACCGCGGTCTCGCTCGCGCAGACCTCGCCGCGGGCCCGCACCCTCGGCTTCTGGATCACCGGGCTCGGCATCTACGCCGGCTGGAATCTGACGACGCTGCTCGGCGCGCTGCTCGGCGACGTCCTCGGGGATCCCAGGACCTATGGCCTGGACGCGGCGGCGGCCGCGGCGTTCCTCGCCCTGCTCTGGCCCCGGCTGCGCCGACGCCAGGCGATCGCGGTGGGGATCGCCGCCGCGACCGTGGCGACCGCGCTCACGCCCGTGCTGATCCCCGGGCTGCCGGTGCTCGTCGCCGCGCTCGTGGCCGTCGTCGTCGGGTGGTTCAACTGGCTGGGGCGCGAGGGAGCCGAACCGGCGGGGGGAGAGGCATGACGCTGTGGAACGCGGTGCTGCTCGCGGCGATCGGGTGTCTGGCGCTCAAGGCGGCCGGATACCTCGTGCCGGCCTCGGTGCTGGAGGCGCCGCGGCCGGCGCGCATCACGGATCTGCTCACCGTCGCCCTGCTGGCGGCCCTCGTCGCCGTGCAGGCGCTCGCCTCGGGGCAGCACATCGTCGTGGACGCACGGGTCCCTGCGGTGCTCGTGGCCGCCGGGCTGCTGTGGCTGCGGCAGTCGTTCCTCGTCGTGGTGATCGCCGCGGCCGTGGTGGCCGCCCTTCTGCGCCTGGTGGGCTGGGCGGCCTGAGGGCGGCGGACAGGGTGGCCGCGTAAGCTCGAGGCGTGCGCGGATCCTGGCTCAATCGAGTGCTCTCCTGGGTGGCCCTGCTGATCGTGGGCGTGGTCTTCGGGCTCGCCGCGACCGTCACCCACGCCTCCTCGCTCTGGGGCTTCGGCTGGGCGGGCATCGTGCTCGGCGTGATCGCGTGCGGCGGGATGCTCCTGGCGGTGCGCCTGCTGCTGCGCGACCGCTGGGCGGCGCTCCTCACCGGCCTGGGCATGCTCGCGGGGATGATCGTGATCTCCGGACGCGGCCCGGGCGGCTCGGTGATCGTGCCGAACGACCTGCTGGGCGTCGTGTGGACCTGGACGGTCGCCGGGATGGTGCTGCTCGTCGCGGCCTGGCCCGACTTCTCGCGCATCCGCCGGATCCAGCAGGAGCAGGCCGCCCTTCGACAGGCTCAGGGGCCGGCGGACAGGCAGGGGCCGGGGGAGAGGCAGGGGCCGGGGGAGAGGCAGGATCCTCGGGGTCAGGGAGAGGCTCCCGCCGACGGGTCGTAGACTGGGGCGGTGACCTATGTGATCGCTCTTCCCTGTGTCGACGTCAAGGACCGCGCGTGCGTCGACGAGTGCCCCGTGGACTGCATCTACGAGGGTGAGCGCTCTTTGTACATCCACCCCGACGAGTGCGTGGACTGCGGCGCCTGCGAGCCGGTCTGCCCCGTGGAGGCGATCTACTACGAGGACGACCTGCCCGAGGAGTGGGCCGACTACTACAAGGCGAACGTGGAGTTCTTCGACGAGATCGGGTCCCCGGGCGGCGCCGCCAAGGTCGGCGTGATCCATCACGACCACGCGGTCATCGCCGCTCTCCCGCCTCAGGGCGAGTGACGTCATGAGCGTCCGCGACCTCGCCGACTACCCCTGGGACGCGGTCGCCCCGTTCCGTGAGCGCGCGGCCGCGCATCCGGACGGGATCGTCGACCTCGCCATCGGATCCCCGGTGGATCCGACGCCCGAGATCATCCGCCGGGCGCTCTCCGAGGCCACCGACGCGCACTCCTACCCGCAGACCGTGGGCACTCCGGCGCTGCGGGAGGCGATCGTGGACTGGTACGCCCGACGCCGGGGCGTCCCCGACCTGCGCGTGGACAACGTGATGCCCACGATCGGCTCGAAGGAGCTGGTGGCCCTGCTCCCGACCCTGCTCGGCCTGGGCGAGGGGGACATCGTGGTGCAGCCGCGGGTCGCCTATCCGACCTACGCCGTCGGCGCCCAGGTCGTCGGCGCGACCGTCGTCAGCGAGGACGACCCGGCGCTCTGGCCCGAGGGTGCGCGGCTCATCTGGATCAACACCCCGGGGAACCCCGACGGCCGTACCTGGACCGTCGAGGAGCTGACCGAGGCCGTGCGTCGCGCGCGGGAGCTGGGCGCCGTCCTCGCGAGCGACGAGTGCTACGCAGAGCTCGGCTGGGACGGGCCGTGGGCCACGGAACGCGTGCCGAGCGTGCTGGATCCTCGTGTCACCGGCGGTACCCGATCGGGGCTGCTCAGCGTCTACTCGCTGAGCAAGCAGTCGAACCTGGCCGGCTACCGGGCGGCGTTCGTGGCGGGGTGCGCTCGCATCGTCGGCGACATCCTCACGGCCCGCAAGCACCTCGGCCTGATGCCGCCGGCCCCCGTGCAGCACGCGATGGAGGTCGCCCTCCGCGACGACGAGCATGTGGCCGCGCAGAAGGAGCTGTATCGCCGGCGCCGGGATGCGCTGCGGCCGGCGCTCGTCGAGGCGGGCTTCCGGATCGACGGCTCCGAGGCCGGTCTCTATCTGTGGGCGACCGAGGGGCGCGACGCCTGGGAGTCGATGGGGCGCCTGGCGGACCTCGGGATCCTGGCCGGTCCAGGGCCGTTCTACGGCGACCACTCCGCCGACCACGTGCGGCTGTCCCTCACGGCGCCGCTCGAGCGCATCGAGGCGGCCGCGCAGCGGCTCCGGGGGAGTGTTTCGTAGGTCTCCACAGTCGTTCCCGCTTCAGTCTTGGCTGTTTTCACAGTAGGACCGCACGGGGGATAGGCTGTAGAAGCGTCGCGATCCGGGCCCATCGGCACCGATCGCACATCCCCCAATCGACAGACGCATGAGGAGGACTGCGTGAGCGCAGCGGGCGAGCGGCCGACCAAGGCGACGCTGACGGTAGGCGAGACGACCGCGGAGTTCCCGGTCCTGCACGGCACCGACGGACACAGCAGCATCGACTTCTCCACCCTCACCCGGCAGACCGGGCACACGGGGCTGGACTACGGGTTCGTGAACACGGCGTCGACCAAGTCGGCGATCACGTTCATCGACGGCGACCAAGGCATCCTGCGCTATCGCGGCTACCCGATCGAGCAGATCGCGAACTCCTGCTCCTATCTCGAGGTCGCGTGGCTGCTCATCTACGGAGAGCTGCCCACGCCCGCCGAGCTCGCCGACTTCGACGAGAAGATCCGCCGGCACACCCTGCTGCACGAGGACCTGAAGCATTTCTTCCAGGCCCTTCCCGACAATGCGCACCCGATGGCGGTGCTGTCCTCCGCGGTCGCCGCGCTGTCGACGTACTACGAGAACGAGTCGGATCCGCACAACCCGGAGCACGTGGAGCTGAACACGATCCGCATGCTCGCCAAGCTCCCGGTGATCGCGGCCTACGCGCACAAGAAGAGCATCGGTCAGGCGTTCCTCTACCCCGACAACTCGCTGAGCTTCGTGGACAACTTCCTCAAGCTCAACTTCGGCGTGCACAGCGAGCCGTACGAGATCAACCCGGTCATGTCGAAGGCCCTCGAACTGCTGCTGATCCTGCACGAGGACCACGAGCAGAACGCCTCGACCTCCACGGTGCGCCTGGTCGGCTCGACCGGGGCGAACCAGTTCGCGTCGATCTCGGCCGGCATCCAGGCGCTCTCGGGCCCGCTGCACGGCGGTGCGAACGAGGCCGTGCTGACGATGCTCGCGCAGATCCGCGACTCCGGTCAGAGCATGCAGCGCTTCGTGGAGCGGGTGAAGAACAAGGAAGACGGCGTGAAGCTCATGGGCTTCGGGCACCGCGTCTACAAGAACTACGACCCGCGGGCGAAGCTCGTCAAGGCCGCTGCGGACCAGGTGCTCGCCGAGCTCGGCGTGACGGATCCGCTGCTGGATCTCGCGAAGGAGCTCGAGGAGATCGCGCTCGCGGACGACTACTTCCAGGAGCGCCGTCTCTACCCGAACGTCGACTTCTACACCGGCGTGATCTACAAGGCGATGGGCTTCCCGACGCGGATGTTCACGGTGCTGTTCGCGATCGGCCGTCTGCCCGGCTGGCTGGCGCAGTGGCGCGAGCTGAATCTCGACCCGCAGACGAAGATCGGCCGTCCGCAGCAGCTCTACACGGGCTCCCCGGAGCGCGACTTCCGCCGCGGCTGAGCCGACGGCGCGACGATGCAGTGAGGGCGGGGATCCGATCGGATCCCCGCCCTCACTGCATCGCGCTGCGGCTCAGCGGGCGCTCGGCGTGCCCTGCGGACGCGACGAACGACGACGGCGACGGCGGGCGGGCGCGGCGGCGACATCACCGGATGCCGCGGCACGCCGCTGACCCTGGGGCTGCGCCTGGCTCTGTCCCTGACGGGGCTGGCCCTGCCGCTGGCGGGTCGCGCCGCCGGCGGCGGCCGGCTTCTTCTTGGCGGGCTGCTGCGCGACCGGCTTCGGCGCGGGCTTCACGTAGGGCGCGGTCTCGCCGACCAGGCCGGACACCGCGGGGGACGCCGCGGAGACCTGCTCGATCGCCGCGGTGATCTGGGCCTTGCGGAGCAGGTCCTTCACGTCGCGCCGCTGCTCGGGCAGGAGGACGGTCACGACGGTGCCTGCGGCGCCGGCGCGCGCGGTGCGCCCGGAGCGGTGCAGGTACGCCTTGTGCTCGGCGGGCGGATCCACGTGCACGACCAGGTCGACGTCGTCGACGTGCACCCCGCGCGCGGCCACGTCGGTGGCGACGAGCACGCGCACGCCGCCCTCGGCCGGGTCGGCGGAGAAGGCCGCGAGGTTGCGCTCACGGGCGTTCTGGCCGAGGTTGCCGTGCAGGTCGACGGCGGGGATCCCGGCCGTCGTCAGGACCTTGGCGAGCTTCTTCGCCTGGTGCTTGGTGCGTGTGAACAGGATGCGCCGGCCGGTGCCCGAGGCGAGGGTCTGGACGAGGGTCTTCTTGGCTTCGGCGTCGGCGACCTCGAGCACACGGTGCGTCATCTCGCCCACCGGGACGCTGGACTCGTCGACCTCGTGGCTGACCGCGTTCGAGAGGAAGCGGCGCGCGAGCACGTCGATGCCGTTGTCCAGCGTCGCACTGAACAGCAGGCGCTGGCCGCCCTGCGGGGTCGCCGCGAGGATCCGCGTGACTCCGGGCAGGAAGCCCAGGTCGGCCATGTGGTCGGCCTCGTCGAGCACGGTGACGCGCACCTCGTCGAGGCGCACGACGCCCTGCTTCATGAGGTCTTCCAGGCGGCCGGGGCAGGCCACGACGATGTCGACGCCGCGACGCAGCGCCTCCTCCTGGGGGCGCTGGCTGACGCCGCCGAACACGGTCGTGACGCGCAGCCCCGCCGCCTTCGCGAGCGGGGCGATGGTCGCCGCGATCTGGGTGGCCAGCTCGCGCGTCGGCGCGAGAACGAGGCCGCGCGGGTGCTGCGGGCGGGAGGTCGCGCCGGTGAGCCGGGCGACGAGGGGGATCGAGAACGCGAGGGTCTTGCCGCTGCCGGTGCGGCCACGACCGAGCAGGTCGCGACCGGCGAGCGAGTCGGGCAGGGTGCCCTGCTGGATGGGGAAGGCTTCGGTCTTGCCGTCGGCGGCGAGCACCGCGGCGAGCGGCGCGGGCACGCCGAGATCGAGGAAGGAAGGCATGGATATCTCCTGGGCCGGATTCGCCGGCCGCATAAGGGCGTCGTTGTCGACGCGAGAGGTCGCCGCTCGAGAACCGGATCGCGAGGGGGAGCGGGGCTCCACTTCCAGGGATGATGAATCCAGGGATCCGGGATGGCGACGAGATGCCGGAAGATCCGACATCGGGTCCATCCTATCGCGGATCCCCGGATCCTCGGTTCACGCCTCGACGAGCTCGGGGAGCGCGGTCGCGGACGTCGTCGCCGCAGGACGCGTGCGCACCGCCCAGACGATGGCACCGGCGAGGAGCGTGGCGACCGCGACGAGCATCCAGGCGGTGGCGAAGCCGGAGCCCGTGCCGTGCGGAGCCGCGCCGAACACGATCGCACCGGTCGCCGCGGAGCCGATCGCGGAGCCGATCGTGCGGAGGTTGGCGTTCACCCCGGTCGCGACACCGGTCACGGCGGCGGGCACGCTCTGCACGACGATCCCCGCGGAAGCCGCGTAGGCCAGGCCGCAGCCGATCCCGAACCCGGCGCCCGCCGCGGCGAGCTGCCACGGTGCCGAGTGGGCGAGGGCGGCGGACGCCGCGGAGAGACCCATCAGCAGAGAGCCCATCACCAGCAGCGTGCGCAGCGACAGGATCCGGTTCAGCGCGCCGGTGGCGAAGCCCACGCCGCTCATTCCGATGAGCATCGGGACGAGCATGAGGCCGGCGTCGCGCACCGTGAGACCCGCACCTCCGGCCGACTCGGTGAGCTCGAGGAACTGCGGCAGGTAGCCCCAGAAGGCGAAGACGCCGGCGCCGATGAGCAGCGAGGCCGCGTTCACCGGCCAGATTGCGGGCGAGGCGAGCAGCCGCAGATCCACGAGCGGCTCTGCGGAGCGCAGCTCCGACACGATCCATGCGGCGAAGGCCGCGGCGGCGAGTCCGAACAGCGCAAGGACGGCAGGAGAGGTCCAGCCCCAGCGCGCGCCGGTGCTGAGCGGCACGAGCAGCGCCACCAGCCACAGCGACAGCAGCACGGAGGACCGCGTGTTCACCCGGCCTCGGGCGCGCACGCCCGTGTCGCGCACGACGGCGAGGGTGAGGAGAGCGCCGAGCGCGGCGACGAGGAACGGCACGGCGAACGTGCCGCGCCAGCCGACCAGGTCGGCGAGCGGGCCGGCGAGGACGGTGCCCGCGGCGCCCCCGATGCCGATGACGGCGCTGACGATGCCGATCGCGCCGGTCACGCGTTCCCGCGGGAGGGCGTCGCGGAGCAGTCCGTAGGCGAGCGGGAACAGAGCGCCGCCGATGCCCTGCAGCACGCGGGCGACGATGAGGATCTCGAGGCCGGGTGCGACGGCGGCGAGGACGTCGCCCGCTGCGGTGACCCCGAGGGTGATCAGGAAGGTGGTGCGCCGGCCGCGCAGGTCCCCGACGCGGCCGAGCGTGGGCGTGGCGACCGCGGCCGCGATGAGCCAGGCGGTCATCGTCCAGCTGGCCGCATCGGCGCTGACGCCGAACTCGGCCTGCACCAGGGGGACGAGGGGGATGACGAGGTTCTGCAGGAGTGCGATGGACGAGACCGCCACGGCGATGGCGACCAGGATCGAGGTGGATGAGCGGGACATGAGTTCCCTTCCGAAGCCTGGATGAGAGAGGTAAAGTGGGAGGAGACCTCCGAACGGAGGCTGCCTCCGGATTGACGGTACCGGAGGGTGCCTCCGTTTTGCAAGGGGTCTTCCGAGACTTTTCTGAAGGCTTTTCTGAAGGGACGACGCGATGGGCGGTCAGAACCGGGCGGCGACGACGCTGGAGGAGCGGCGCCCGCGCCGCGCCGACGCGGCGCGCAACTTCGACGCGCTCGTCGTCGCGGGTCGCGAGGCGTTCGCCGAGGACGGATCCGACGCCTCCCTCGAGGACATCGCCCGTCGTGCGGGTGTCGGCATCGGCACCCTGTATCGCAACTTCCCGACGCGGGACGACCTCATCGAGACGCTCTACCTCCGCGAGGTCGCCGCGCTCGCGGATGCCGCGGACGAGGTCGCCGACCTCGAGCCCGGACCGGCGTTCGAGGCCTGGCTCGACCGGTTCGTCGAATACGTCGGCACCAAGCACGTGCTGCTGGACGGGCTGAACCGCGAGTCCTCGGTGTTCGCCGAGTGCCGCGGGGTGATGCTCGGAGCGGGGGAGCCGCTCCTGGCGCGCGCCCAGGCCGCCGGCGCGGTGAAGGCGGATCTCGCGATCGCCGACGTCGTCAAGCTCATCGCCGGAGTCAGCGCGGTCGCCTACGACGACGAGGCGCAGCGCCGCCGCGTGCTGGGACTCGCGATCGGATCGCTGCGCGCCTAGGCGTGCAGCGCCTCGTTCAGCGTCACTCCGACCCCGGCCCGGCGGACCGCCTCCACCGCTCCCGACAGCGAATTGCGGCGGAACAGGATCCCGTTCTCGCCGCTGAGCTCGGCGCCCTTGACGACCGGGCGGCCGCCGTCGGCCGTCGGGGCCGCGTCGGCGAGCACGATCTTCGTGCCGGCCGTGACGTACAGCCCCGCCTCGACGATGCAGTCGTCGCCGAGGGAGATCCCGATGCCCGCGTTCGCGCCGAGCAGCGTGCGCGCGCCGATGGAGACGCGGTGCGTGCCGCCGCCGGACAGCGTGCCCATGATCGAGGATCCGCCGCCGATGTCGGAGCCGTCGCCGACCACGACGCCCTGCGAGATCCGGCCCTCGACCATCGACGCGCCCAGGGTGCCGGCGTTGAAGTTCACGAAGCCCTCGTGCATGACCGTGGTGCCCGGGGCGAGATGGGCGCCGAGGCGCACCCGGGAGGCATCGGCGATGCGCACACCGGCCGGCAGCACGTAGTCGGTGAGTCGGGGGAACTTGTCGACCCCGGTGATCTGGATCCCGGCCCGCTGCAGCAGCGGGCGGAGGCGCGCAGCGTCGGAGGGGAGCATCGGGCCGGCGCTGGTCCAGGCGACGTTCGGGAGGTGCGCGAAGATCCCGTCGAGGTTCACCTCGTTCGGGCGCACCAGCAGATGCGAGAGCGCGTGCAACCGGAGGTAGGCGTCCGCCGTCGAGGCCGGCGCGTCGTCGAGGTCGATCGTCAGCTGCACGAGCTCGACGGTCACGTTCCGCCGCTCGTCGGGCCCGGCGGAGGACTCGAGGGTCAGCGCGGCGGGGGCGAGATCGCCGGCGGAGGGGGCATCGGTGCCGATCTCCGCGAACCACGCATCCAGCACGGTGCCGTCTCCGGCGATCGTGGTGAGCCCTGAGCCATGGATCGTGCGCGCGTCGGTCATGGAACCACGGTAGCGAATCGGCGCCTCCAGCTTCGGCTTCATGACGCGGCGCTAGGGTGGGGGACATGCCGCTCGATCTCACCGCCTCTGCGGCGGACATCACCCGCGCGATCTGCGACATCCCCAGCGAATCGGGATCCGAGGCGCATCTCGCCGACCTCATCGAGGAGGCGATGCGCGATCGCGAGCATCTCGAGGTGATCCGCGAGGGCAACACGATCGTCGCCCGCACGAACCTCGGTCGTGCGCAGCGCGTGGCGATCGCCGGTCACATCGACACGGTGCCGATCAACGGCAACGTCCCGACCCGCGACGTCGAGATCGACGGCGTGCCGATGATCTGGGGCCGCGGGACGGTCGACATGAAGGCGGGGGTCGCGGTGCAGCTGAAGCTCGCCGCCGAACTCGTCGATCCCGCCGTCGACATCACCTGGATGTGGTACGACAACGAGGAGGTCGAGGCGGCCCGCAACGGCCTCAAGCTGCTCGCCGAGAGCCGGCCCGAACTGTTCCGGGCCGATTTCGCGATCCTCGGCGAGCCCTCGAACGGCGAGGTCGAGGGCGGCTGCAACGGCACCCTCCGCGCCGTCGTCCGCACGACCGGGGTGCGCGCGCACTCCGCGCGGGCCTGGATCGGCGAGAACGCGATCCACCGCGCGGCGCCGATCCTGGCGCGCCTCGCCGAGTACCGTCCCCGCGAGATCGCGGTCGACGGCCTGGAGTACCGCGAAGGACTGAACGCGGTCCGCATCAGCGGCGGCATCGCCGGCAACGTCATCCCCGATCTCTGCGAGGTCGAGGTCAATTACCGGTTCGCGCCGAGCAAGTCCGCGGCCGACGCCGAGGCGCACGTGCGCAACGTGTTCGCCGGCTTCACGGTGGAGATCACCGATGTCGCCGAGGGTGCGCGTCCCGGCCTGGACGCGCCGATCGCGCAGGAGTTCGTCGCCGCCGTCGGCGCGACGCCGAAGCCCAAGTACGGCTGGACCGACGTCGCGCGCTTCTCAGCGCTGGGCATCCCCGCGGTCAACTACGGACCCGGCGACCCGCATCTCGCGCACCACGACGAGGAGCGGGTTCCGATCGCGCAGATCACCGCCACGGAGCAGGGTCTGCGATCCTGGCTTCGCGGTGTCTGACCTCGCGGCCCTGCCCCGCTGGGCGGGACGCGTCTACGCCCGCATGCCCGCCTGGGCCGGCATCCTCGCGGTCTACCTCGGCGCGCGCCTGATCACCACGGCGCTGCTGCTGATCGCGACCGGGCTCTCCGGCGGCCCCGGATCGAGGTTCGGCGCGCACGCCACGATCGCCTCGTTCGTGAGCGGCTGGGACGCGCAGTGGTACTGGTACATCGCCGTCTACGGCTATCCGACCACCCTGCCGCTCGGGGCGGACGGACATGTCACCCAGAACTCGTGGGCGTTCCTGCCGGTGTACTCCTGGGTCTCGCAGGTGGTCGGGCTGCCGTTCGGCGAGGGCGGCTGGCCCGTCGGCGCCGCGATCGTCTCACTCATCGCCGGATACTTCTGCTGTCTCGTCCTCTTCCGGATGATGCGGGTCAGGATCGGCCGGATGGCCGCCGTCTGGACCGTGATCTTCTTCGCGGCGGGACCTCTCGGCGCCCTCTTCCAGGTCGGCTATGCCGAGGTGCTGAACATGCTGTTCCTGCTCCTGGCCCTGGACGGCCTCATCCGCCGGCGCTACGTGCGGCTGTACCCCCTCATCGTGCTCATGGGGTTCACCCGCCCCGGTGTGCTCGCGTTCGCGCTGATGCTCGGTCTCATGCTCGTGCTGCGATGGCTCCGGCGCCGCACGGATCCGCTGAGGGGCCGGGAGATCGCGCACTACCTCGGCCTCGGTGCGCTCGCCGTGACCGTGGGCTTCGCCTGGCAGGTGATCGCGGGCATCGCGACCGGAGTGCCGAACGCCTATCTGGAGACCGAGCTGAGCTGGCGCGGTTTCTGGATGCCGCAGGACGGGAAGCCGTCGTTCTCCCCGTTCGAGGGCTGGCTGTCGGCGATGCCGTACTGGGCCAAGATGCTCGGGCTGCCCGGCTGGCTCGGGCTGGTCGTCCTCGGTGTGCTCGTCGCCCTGTTCGCGGCGGCGCTCATCGCGGGCCCCGGCGTGCGGCGGCTCGGGCCCGAGATCCGGCTCTACGCGGCGAGCTATGCGCTCTATCTGCTGGCGGTGTTCTTCCCTCAGTCCAGCACGCTGCGGCTGCTGTTCCCGCTCGCGCCGCTGTGGGGCGCCGTCGGCTGGCGACGGTCGTGGTGGCTCCGCGTCGGCGTGCTGATCGTCTGCCTGTGGCTCCAGTGGGTCTGGATCGCGAACGTCTACGGCTATGCGGACACGTTCTGGCGCGTGCCCTGAGCCCCTCGGGCGCCGAAGCGGTAAGCGGTGTCCCAGCACCCACTAATATGGAAGCTGTAGACCACCGAGGAAAGGGAGCACCGCGATGGCAGCGATGAAGCCGAGGACTGGCGACGGACCCATGGAGGCCGTGAAGGAGGGCCGGCTGATCATCGTGCGCGTGCCGCTCGAGGGCGGCGGGCGCCTGGTCGTCTCCGTCAATGACGCCGAGGCGAAGGAGCTGCACGACGTGCTGAGCAGCGTCGTGGCAGCCGCCTGAGTTCTTTCAGATCGTCGAAAGGCCCGCGTTCTGCGGGCCTTTCGTCATTCCCGGACGTCTTCCTCGCGCTCCGGAGGGAAGGCCCTCCCGCTCAGACGGAGACGCCGGTGAGCTGGAGCAGCCCCTCGCCCGCCGTGTTCAGCGCCGCCAGCACGGCAGGGGACTGCTGGGTCTCCTGGATGAGCGAGCGGTAGGCGACGGTCACGTCGTCGCGCTGCACCGGATCCGCGACCCGCCCGCCGGCGAGGACACGGGGCACCAGCACCGTTCCGCCCGCGCGCACGAGCCGGAGACCGTGCTCGACGTACTCGATGACGTTCTCCGGATCCGCGTCCACCAGCACGATGTCGTAGGCGGCCTCGTTCATGCGCGGCAGCACGTCGGCGGCCCGGCCGGCGATGAAGCGGGCCCTGGTCGGGGCGATCCGCGCGTCCTGGAAGGCGCTGCGCGCCGCGGCCAGATGCTCCGGCTCGTTGTCGATCGAGGTGAGCACCGCCTTCGGAGCGCCGCGCAGCAGCCACAGCCCCGAGACGCCGGCGCCGGTGCCGATCTCGACGATCGAACGGGCATCCGAGGCCGCAGCGAGCAGGGCGATCTGCGCGCCGACGGCAGCGCTGATGGGCTGCGCGCCGAGCTCGACGGCATGCGCACGCGCCCGGGCGATCTCGTCCGGTTCGACGATGGCCTCGCGTACGTACCGTGCGTTGGCGTCCTGCTCGCTCACTTCGACTCCCTCGCGGTCACTCAGTGCGCCGCATATCTTACGAGCGTAGGCGTCCTGCGTGTCCGATGCGGCCAGGCGCGGCGGTACCCTTGTGACATGTTCTTCGGCATCACCATCGAGAAGCTCCTCGTGATCGGCGTGATCGCGGCCCTTCTCGTGGGCCCCGAGCGGCTTCCGCGGTATGCGGAGTCGTTCGCGCGCCTGGTCAAGCGGGCCGGCGACTACCTGCGCGGCGCCAAGGACCGCATGCGCGAGGAGGTCGGCCCCGAGATCGACGAGCTGGACTGGCGCAAGCTCGATCCGCGTCAGTACGACCCGCGTCGCATCATCCGCGATGCGCTGATGGACGACAGCCCCGCCCCGGCGCGCCCCGCGGCGCCGGCCGTCGCGGCCGAGACGCCCGCGGCCGCGGTTCCCGCTGCGGGATCGGCGGCGGCGCTGCTGGCCTCCGCGACGGCGATGAACGCCGCTTCCGCGTCCGCAGAACCGGCGCCGGACGCTCCGGCCTCCCGGGCGCCCAAGGTCTTCTCCGCCGAAGAGCTGCCGCCCTACGACAGCGAAGCCACCTGACGTCCCCTTCGGGGGCGTTGAGCGAGCACCGGCGGAGCCGGAGGGAGACGAAACGCGGTCACCTCGCGAGGGTGCCGCGTTTCGTCTCGGTCGCGCTTCGCGCGTCCTCGCTCAACGACCCCATCGGGGCCGCTCACCGCGGGCTGACCGGCAGCCGCCTGCCGGAGAGACCGCGACCCGCGCGGTCGATCGCGTCGGCGACGGCGAGGATCGCGCCCGCGGCAGGGTCGCGCGCATCCGCGAGCACGACGGGCACACCCGCGTCACCGCCGGTGCGCAGCGCGGGGCTCAGCGGCACCGAGGCGAGCAGCGGGACCGGATCCGCATCCTGCGAGAGCGCCTCCGCCACCGCCTGCCCGCCGCCCGAGCCGAAGAGGTCGAGCGAGCTGCCGTCGGGCAGGGTGAGCGCGGCCATGTTCTCCACGACGCCGATCACGCGCTGACCCGTCTGACGGGCCACCAGGCCGCTGCGGATAGCGACCTCTGCGGCCGCCTCCTGGGGTGTCGTCACCACGAGCACGTCGGCGTGCGGGAGCAGCTGGCCGAGGGTGATCGCGATGTCGCCGGTGCCGGGCGGCATGTCGATGAGCAGCACATCGAGGTCGCCGAAGAACACGTCGGTGAGGAACTGCTGGACCGTGCGGTGCAGCATCGGGCCGCGCCAGGCCACCACGGACTCGCCCTCCCGCAGGAACATCCCGATCGAGATCGCCTTCACGTCGTACGCGACGGGCGGCAGCATGAGGTCGTCGATGCGGGTGGGCTGCGTGCCGGGGGCGATGCCGAGCAGCCCGGGGATCGAGAAGCCGTGCACGTCGGCGTCGATGAGACCGACCCGGCGGCCGCGGGCCGCGAGGGCGACCGCGAGGTTGGCGGTGAGCGACGACTTCCCGACGCCGCCCTTCCCGCTCGTGACCGCGATCACGCGCGTGAGCGAGTCCGGGCCGAAGGGCATCTGCCGTGGGGCCCTGCCGTCGCGGAGGCGATCGGTCAGGGCGCGCCGTTCGTCCGGCGTCATCACCCCGACCGCGACCTCGACGCCCTCGACGCCGGCCACCGAGGCTGCCGCGGCGCGTACATCGGCCTCGATCCGGGTCGCCGCGGGACAGCCGACGATCGTGAGAGCGATGCCGACGTGTGCGACGGCCCCGTCGACCGTGATGTCGCGGAGCATGTCGAGATCGGCGAGCGGGCGGCGCAGCTCGGGGTCGGTGACGGCGCCGACGGCACGACGGACCGCGGCGGCGAGATCGGCGGTCACGGAGTCTGCTCCGCCGGATCCTCGTCGCGCAGCTCGCTCAGCATCGCCCGGAGCTCGGCGCGCAGCACCTCGCGGGTGACGCCCTGCGAGGAGCGCTCCTCGAGGGCCATCCGCAGCGCCACGATCTCGCGCGCGAGGTACTCGGTGTCGGCGAGATTGCGCTCGGCGCGCTGGCGGTCCTGCTCGATCTGGACCCGATCCCGGTCGTCCTGACGGTTCTGCGCGAGCAGGATCAGCGGGGCGGCGTAGGACGCCTGCAGCGACAGGATCAGCGTGAGCAGCGTGAAGTTCGTCGCGGCGGGGTCGAACTGCCAGTCCCGGGGCATGGCGATGTTCCACCACAGCCAGACGATGACGAACACGCTCATCCCGATGAGGAAGCCCGAGGTGCCCATCGCGCGCGCGAAGGCCTCGGAGAAGCGCCCGAAGGTGTCGCTCGAGCCGGAGGAGGTCGCGCTGCGCCCGAGCATGCCGGAGCGACCGCGGGGCAGATCCAGGCCCCGGCGGCCCGACTTCGCCATCATCCGGCCGCGCCCTGCGTCGGGACGGACGTGTCCGCGTCGTGCGAGCGCCAGTCATCGGGCAGCAGGTAGTCGAGCACGTCGTCGACGCTGATCGCGCCGACCAGCCGGTGCGCCTGATCGACGACCGGGAGCGAGACGAGGTCGTAGCTGGCCAGCATGCGCGCCACCTCCGCGGCGGAAGCGGTGGCGGGCACCGGCTCCAGTGTGTCGTCGACGATCGCGCCCAGCCGTTCGTGCGGCGGATAGCGCAGCATGCGCTGGAAGTGCACCACTCCGAGCAGGCGTCCGGTGGGGGTCTCGAACGGCGGGAGCGTGATGAACACGGCCGCGGCGAGGGCGGGGTGCAGCTCGTGCCGCCGGATCAGCGCCAGCGCCTCGGCCACGGTGGCGTCGGCGGAGAGGATGATCGGCTCCGGCGTCATCAGCCCGCCCGCGGTGTCGGGGCTGTAGCGGAGCAGCATCCTCACGTCCTCGGCCTCCTCGGGCTCCATCAGCTCGAGGAGGTGCTCCAGACGGCCCTGGGGGAGCTGGGCGAGGAGGTCGGCGGCGTCGTCGGGCTCCATCTGGTCCAGGATGTCGGCGGCGCGCTCGTCGCCCAGCCGGTCCAGGATGTCCATCTGGTCGTCCTCGGGCATCTCCTCGAGGGCGTCGGCGAGCCGCTCGTCCGGGAGTTCCTCGGCGACCTCGATGCGGCGCTGCTGGGGGAGGTCGAGCAGCGTGTTCGCGAGGTCGGCGGGGTGCATCTCCGAGAACGTCGCGACGAGCTGCTCGGCCGACTGCGCCTCGCCGGGACGGTGATGCTCGCGCACCTCGGTCCAGGTCGCGAACGTGGTGGGACCCTTCGCGAAGGGAGACGCGCTGGTCTTCGGCTTGCGCAGGAAGAGCTGGCTGACCGACCATTCGCCGAGCCGGTTCGGCTCGATCGCGACGTCCTCGATCACGGCCGTTCCGGAGGCGTCCGCGAAGTCGACCCGGCGGCCGATGAGCTCGGCCATGATGCGCACCTCGCCGTTGCGCGGCTTGAACCGGCGCACGTTCATCAGCCCCGACGTGATGACCTGCCCGGTGCTGATCGATCCGACCCGTCCGATGGAGAGGAAGACCTGGCGGCGGCCGGGGATCTCGCACACCAGGCCGATCACACGGGGGGCCGCGCTACTTCGGTACACGACGACGACATCTCGGACTTTGCCGATCCGGTCGCCGGCGGGGTCGAACACGGCGCACCCGGCCAGGCGCGCGACGAAAACCCGCTGTGTGCTCATGCTTCCAGCGTACTGTCCTGCACCTCGGGATCCGGGGCGGGTGACGGCATCCGGCAGACTCCGGACGGCCGCGTGGAACAATGGACCGATGAGCATGATGAATGCGTCGGGTCCGGCGGGCGAGATCGGCGAGACGGTCGCCACGGTGGCCGAGTACGAGGCCGCGCAGAAGCTCGTCTCGCAGCTGATCGCGGGCGAGATCCCCGCCAGGGCGATCGCGATCGTCGGCGTCGGCGTGCAGACGGTGGAGCGCGTCACCGGACGCCTCGGGTATGCGAACGCCGCGCGTTCCGGCGCCGTGAACGGCGTGCTCATCGGGCTCTTCCTCTCGGCGATCTTCGTGCTGGGCAACCCCTCGGTCCCCATGCAGGCCTTCATCGGGATCCTGTTCGTCGGCGTCGCGATCGGCATGATCCTCAGCCTCATCACCTACTCGATCGTGCGCCGCCGCCGCGACTACGCGAGCGTCATGCAGCTCAAAGCCGACCACTACGAGGTGACCGTGCTGCCGGACTCCGTCGGCAAGGCGCGCCAGGTGCTGGGGCGCGCCGTCACGCCGATCCCGCGCCCCGCGCCGTCCGCGACCGCGGCCGAGCCGCCGCAGTACGGGGAGCGCGTGGAGGAGCCGCCGCGCTACGGCGAGCGCGTGACCCCCGAGCGTCCGCCGATGCCGCCGATGCCCCCCGCGGTCCCCGCGTCCCCGGTGCCGGCCGAGCCGGTCGCCGCGCCGCCGGTCACCCCGGCCCCCGCGCCCGAGGGCGCCCCGCAGGGCGACGAGGGCCCGCAGCCGGAGGGCGACGAGCAGCCGGGCGACGGCTCCTCACGATGACGGAGTCCGCCGAGGAGCGGTTCCCGATTCCGGTTCCGCTTCCGGCGGGTGGCGTCGAGGTCTCCGCCGTCTTCGGACCCGCGCCCGCGGCGCCCGTCGAGGACGCACCGCTCGTCGTGATCGCCCACGGCGCCGGGGCGGGGATGGATCATCCCTTCCTGCTCGGGTTCGCCGCGGCGCTGCGGGCCGACGGGCTGCACACCCTGCGCTTCACCTTCCCGTATCTCGAGGCCGGCCGGCGGATGCCGGGACCGGCCGCGCACGCCATCGTGACCTGGCGCGCCGTGGTCGCGGAGGCGAGACGGCGCACCCGGGGACCCGTGTTCGGCTGCGGCAAGTCGTACGGCGGCCGGATGGCGTCGATGGCGGCCGCGGAGGAGCCCGGTCTCGACGTCGCCGGCCTGGCCTACCTCGGGTACCCCCTGCATCCGCCCGGCAAGCCGGAGAAGCCGCGGATCGAGCACCTGCCCGCGGTGCGGCAGCCGCAGCTCTTCGTGGAGGGGACGAACGACCCGTTCGTGCAGCCGCTCGCGCAGCTCGAGGACGCGGTCGCCTCGTGCCGGGACGCCCGGATCGCCTGGGTCGACGGCGGCGGGCACTCGTTCGAGGTGAAGGGGCGCAAGCGCCCGCCCGCCGAGGTGGGCGCGGGGATCGCACCGCTGGTCGCGGAGTTCGTGAGGATCGGAGCAGCAGGGGTATGAGCACGGCGGAGGAGCTGGACGCGATCGGGATCGACCGGCTGCGGGAGAACGGCAGTCTGAAGTGGTCGGTCTTCCCCGAGACGATCGGCGCGTTCGTCGCCGAGATGGACTTCCCTGCGGCGCCCGCGGTCGATGCGGCGATCCGGGACGCCCTCGACCGGGGGCTGACCGGCTACCTGCCCGCGGCGGTCCGGGATCGGATGGCCGACGCCGTGGCGCGCTGGCAGCGCGACCGCTACGGCTGGGAGGTGCCCGCCGAGCGGATCCGCCCGGTCCCGGACGTGCTGACCGCGCTGCGCACCACGATCGACTTCTTCACGGCCCCCGGGTCGAAGGTCGTGCTCCCGACGCCCGCGTACATGCCGTTCCTGACGATCCCCGCGATGCACGACCGGGAGATCATCGAGGTGCCGATGCTCGTCGACGGAGGTCGCGCCGTGTACGACCTCGACGGCATCGACGGGGCACTGGCGGACGGCGGCGGCCTGCTGATCCTCTGCAATCCGTACAACCCGCTCGGGCGGGTGTTCGAGCGGGCCGAGCTGGAGGCCGTCTCCGCCGTCGTGGAACGGCACGGAGCGCGGGTCTTCTCGGACGAGATCCATGCGCCTCTCGTGTTCGCCCCGCACCGGCATGTGCCGTATGCGAGCACCGGTCCCGCTGCGGCGGCGCACACGATCACTGCGGTGAGCGCCTCGAAGGCCTGGAACCTGCCGGGTCTCAAGGCGGCCCAGGTGATCCTCACGAACGATGCCGACGCCGAGACCTGGGCGCGCCCCGAGGTCGCGTGGGCCGAGCACGGCACGGCGAACCTCGGTGTCGTCGCCACGACCGCTGCATTCGACGAAGGCAGAGGGTGGCTCGCCGACACCCTCGACTACCTGGACGGCAACCGGCGCGTCCTGGGTGAGCTGCTCGCCGCGCACATCCCTGCGATGGGCTACCGCGCCCCCGAGGGCACCTACATCGCCTGGCTGGACGCCCGGGCTCTGGGCGTCGAAGGATCGCCGGCCGAGTTCTTCCGCGAGCACGCCGGCGTCGCGATGACGGACGGGCTGGCCTGCGGCCCGGCGGGGGAGGGCCACCTGCGCTTCATCCTCGCGACTCCGCGTCCGATCATCGAGCAGGCCGTTCGACAGATGGCGGACGCGCTGCGCGAGCATGCCATGAGGAGTCGGTCCGTGTAAGTGCGGCCCAGTGGGCTGATCCAGCCGATCCGGCGATCAGCCCACCAGATCCGGATCCTCCAGCAGGCGCCCCATCGTGCGCAGACCGAGCGCGGCCATGACGGGGTTCGTCCGCTCGTAGTACCAGCCCAGGCCCATCGCCTGCTGCAGCGCCCACGCGCCCCCGCGGCGCCACTCGCGGTCGTCGGAGCCGAGGGCCGCACGGAGCCGGCGCCGGTCGTCGAGTCCGAGCAGGTGCCACGCGATCACGAGGTCGAGGGAGGGGTCGGCCGGGCCGAAGGACCCGCCGTCGAGAACACCGTCGAGCCGCCCGTCCTCGGAGAGCACGAGGTTCGGCGGGATCAGGTCCCGATGCGACAGGACCTCGACGCCGGGATGCGGGATCCGCGACAGCCGTGCCCAGAGCGAGCGCGCCGCGGCGACGTCGAGCAGGTGCTCACTGCGCGCGAAGCACTCGGTCATCCACTCCTCGTGCACGCGGAGGTCTCCGCCGCGGCCGCGGCCGTCGAAGGAGCGTCCGCGCAGCGAGGCGCGGCGGAGGGCCCCGATCAGGTGCGCGAGATCGTCGGCGAGGCCGGGGAGCGGACCCGGATCCGCGTCGGGGAGCGCTTCCGCCGCCGTGCGTCCCTGGACCCACGTCTGCACCGACCAGGCCGAGGGGTAGGCGGCGTCGCCGTCGACGACGCCCAGGGGGACCGGAGCGGGGAAGGGCGCGACCGCGGCGAACTCCTCGAGTGCGGCCGCCTCGGCGGCGATCTCGGCATGCGCGGTCGACTGCAGCGGGAAGCGCGCGACGTGCGTCGCGCCGATCCGGAACAGCGCGTTCACCGTACCCGGTGTCGCGAGCGCGGACACGGGAAGCCCCGCGAGTTCGGGAAAGGCCGCCGCGATCCGTGCGGCCGCGGCGGCCTCGCCCACCCGGAGCTGCCCCGGATGCATGTCCTCGGTCAGGACGCGGATCCCTGCACGCGGGCGATCCACGCCTCGACCTCGGCCGAGGTGCGCGGGATGCCGGCGGAGAGGTTCACGGGTCCGTCGGCCGTGATGAGGATGTCGTCCTCGATGCGCACGCCGATGCCGCGGTACTCCTCGGGCACGGTCAGATCGTCGATCTGGAAGTACAGACCGGGCTCGATCGTGAACACCATGCCCGGCTCGATGAGGCCGTCGTAGTACATCTCGCGCCGCGCCTGCGCGCAGTCGTGCACGTCGATGCCGAGATGGTGGCTCGTGCCGTGCACCATGTAACGGCGGTGCTGGCCGCCCTTGTCGGCGTCGAGCGCCTCCTCGGCGGAGACAGGAAGCAGGCCCCACTCGGCGGTGCGGCGGGCGATGACGTCCATCGCGGCGCCGTGTACCTCGCGGAACGGCACACCGACCTGCGCCGCCGCGAACGCGGCGTCTGCGGCCTCGACCACGGTGTCGTAGATGCGGCGCTGCACGTCGCTGAACGTGCCGTTCACCGGCAGCGTGCGCGTGATGTCGGCGGTGTAGAGGCTGTCGGCCTCGGCGCCCGCGTCGATGAGGATCAGGTCGCCCGGCAGCACCGCGCCGTCGTTGCGCGTCCAGTGCAGGTAGCAGGCGTGCGGACCGGATGCCGCGATCGTGTCGTAGCCCTCCCAGTTGCCGTCGCTACGGGCGCGCTGGTGGAAGGCGCCCTCGACGATGCGCTCGCCGCGCGGGTGGGCGACCGCCCGCGGAAGGTCTCGGATGATGTCGTCGAAGCCGTTCGCGGTGATCTCGACGGCGCGGCGCATCTCGGCGATCTCGTACTCGTCCTTGACGAGGCGCAACTCGGACACGAATCGGGTGAGCTCGTCGTCCTCGTCGACCACGAGGTCGGACTCGCCCGCGGCGAAGTCGTCGAGGTGCGCGGTGGCGACGGCCAGGTCGGCGGCGACGCCGGCGAGGGCGGGACGCGGGCCGATCCAGAACTCTCCGATCGTGGCGTCCGAGTAGAACTCGCTCGTGGTGCGGTCGGCGCGCTCGCGGAAGTACAGGGTGACGTCGTGGCCGCCGGCCGTGGGCTCGAAGACCAGCAGCGAGTCGGGCTCGGAGTCGGCGGCCCACCCGGTGAGGTGCGCGAACGCCGAATGGGCGCGGAACGGATAGTCGGTGTCGTTGCTGCGCTGCTTGAGGGATCCGGCCGGGATCACGAGGCGCTTGCCGGGGAAGGCCGCGGAGACGGCGGCGCGACGGGCGGCCGCGTACTCTGCCTGCGCGCGCGGTGCGGGCAGGGATTCGGGCCGCTCGGCCCAGCCTGTGGAGATCGTGTCGAGGAACCCCTGGGGGAAGGGCTGGCGGCGGTTGGTCGTGGTCGAGGTGGTCGCGGTGGCGGCGTCGCCCGGCTGCTCGATCGTGTCGTGCTCGGAGGTCATGGATCCATCCTCTCACCGCGTCGCCCCGCCCTCTCGCGTGGCGCCTGCCGGCCATGCAACGATCCGCACACGTTGTGACGATCTGCACACGGATCGGCCGGATCCGTGTGCAGATCGTGCCGGGCTGTGCTGATCGTCACACGCTCCCTCGCGCAGAGCATCGGCGGACCCGTCGCGTGCGGACGCCGGTCCGGGGCCGAGGCCGTCCGAGCGCACAGCCGGCCGGGCTAGCGTGGAGGCATGACCGAAGTCGCCTCCGCCCGCCGATCCGCTCCGACCTGGCCGTGGGCCGCGGGGATCGACGTCGTGCTCGTGATCGTGTTCGCCGCGATCGGGCGTGCGAGCCACGAGCACGGAGTCGATGCCCTGGGCGTGCTGGAGACGGCCTGGCCCTTCCTCGCGGGTCTCGCGGTCGGCTGGCTGGTGCTGCGGGCGTGGCGGGCGCCGGCCGCCCCGCTGCGCACGGGCGTCGGACTGGTCGTGATCACGGTCGTGCTGGGGATGCTGTTGCGCGTCCTCGCGGGCGGCACCACCGCCGTCGCGTTCATCATCGTCGCCACGGTGACGCTGCTGGTGTTCCTCGTCGGGTGGCGCGGGATCGCGGCGCTCGTCGCCCGGGTGCGCTCGAGCCGCTGAGCGCGCGGCCGGTCGGCCTCAGGACTTCGCGGGCTCCAGCTGCACGATGAGCGCCCGGTGATCGCTCCCGCCGGCGCCGGCGGGGAGCACAGCGGATCCGGAGGGCCGCCACTGCTCGGTGGCCATGACGTGATCGATCGGCGCGCCGACGAGCGCGGGCACCGACGTCGGCCAGGTGCCGACGGCGCCCGAGCCGGTGCGCGATGCCGCGTCGCGGCAGGCGCCGAGGTCCCCTCCGGCCGTGCCGAGGCCGGCCATGTGGTCCAGCGTCGCGTTGAAGTCGCCGGCGAGGATGACGTTCTTTCCGGCGGGGCACTGATCGGCCACCCAGCGCAGATCCTGCGACCAGCCGTCCATCTCGTCCTGCCGCGGGGCGACCGTGTGCACCGCGACGACGGTCGGGCCGTCGCCGCTCACGGGCATGACCACCGCGCTGGGCACCGAGGAGGTGTTGCTCGATCCGTCGGCGGAGGAGGGGATCACCGAGTAGTCGCCCAGGGCGGGGGAGATGAGCACGGTCGTCTGCCAGGAATCCGGCCCCTGCGTCACCTCCGGACGGTACTGCACATGGTGCACCCACATCGGGTGCCCCGCCTCGCGCAGCTTCAGGGCGATGTCCTCGCCGACCGCCTCCGTGGTCTCGGGCAGGGCGACGATGTCGGCCTGCTGCGCGACGACGGTGTCGGCGATCTCGTCCGCGGAGACGGCCTCTCCCGCGGTGTTCCACGCGAGTACCCGCACGCTCTTCGCCGCCTTCGCAGGCAGCGCGTCGGCGGTGTCGACTCCGCGCAGCGCGAGGATCCCCGCCGAGGCGCCGCCGGCGAGCAGCGCGATCAGGGCGATCGAGGCCGCGAACCCGCGCAGGGGCCGGGCGAGCATCAGCAGGAGGGCGAGCAGCAGGATGCCCGCGAACGCGAGCACGAGCACCGCCCGGGAGGCGACGATCTGCGTGATCGGGAACGTCTGCTCCAGATGGAAGAACTGCGGCCAGGTCACGACCGCTGCAGCGATCGCGAAGAGGACGGTGAGCAGGATCCCGATCAGACGAAGCATCGCCCTCGAGCCTAGGCGACCGCGTCTGTGAGCCGTCTGGTGCGGAGCCGGGGAAGCGCCGTGCGCCGGTGGCGCCCCTGCATCGCTACGCTCGAAGGATGACCGATGCCGATCCGACGCCGCGACCCGCCCTGTTCGCAGGCCCGATCGATCTGCATCTGCACTCGAACCGCTCCGACGGCACCGAGGATCCGGCCGAGCTCGTCGCGCAGGCGGCGCAGCAGGGCCTGGGCACCCTGGCGCTCACCGACCACGACACGACGGCGGGCTGGGGTGAGGCGGCCGCCGCGGCGGCCGCGCACGGGATGACCTTCATCCCCGGCATGGAGATGTCGTCGAAGGACGGGTGGCGCAGCGTCCATGTGCTCGCCTACCTGTTCGACCCGACGGATCCGGATCTCGTCGCGGAGACCACGCGGATCCGCGAGGACCGGATCGGCAGGGCCGAGCGGATCGTCCGCAACATCGCCCGCGACTATCCGCTGCGCTGGGAGGACGTCCTGGAGCAGACCGACCCCGATGCCACCGTCGGGCGCCCGCACATCGCCGACGCGCTCGTCGCCCAGGGCATCGTGCGCGACCGCGGCGAGGCGTTCGACGGGATCCTGCACCCGCGCGAGGGCTACTACGAGGGGCACTACGCGCCGGATCCGGTCACCGCGATCGAGCTGATCGCCGCCGCCGGCGGCGTCGCCGTGATCGCCCATCCGGCCGGCCGGGAGCGGATGACCGACGCGACGCTGCGCCGCCTCATCGACGCGGGCCTCGCGGGCCTCGAGATCGACCACCGCGAGAACACCCCGGAAGGGCGGGCCTGGCTGCACCGCATCGCCGCCGAGCACGACCTCATCGTGACCGGATCCAGCGACTACCACGGGGCAGGCAAGCCCAACGTGCCGGGCGAGAACACCACGACCCCGGCGATGCTGCAGCGGATCATCGACCGCGGATCCGGAGCGGCCCCGGTCTACCCGGTCGGGGGCTGAGCGCCCGCGACCGGGAGGGAGCCTCAGGCCCCGGTCTGCGGGGCGCTGCCCCCGGCCGCGCCCCCGGAGGGGCGACGCCGACGGCGACGACGCTGCGCGGCCGGCTTGCCGTCGTGGTGCTCGGCGCCCTGGCCGTCGTGCGTGCCGGATCCCTCCGCGCCGCGGTCGGCGTCGCCCGCCGGTGCGCCCTTGGCGACGGCGGTCTCGGCGCCCTCGGTGAACGTGGATCCCACGCCCTCCGCCGCACGGCGACGGCGGCGGCGACGGCGCGTCGTGCCCTCGCTCGTGCCCTCGGCGGCGGCCTCGGTCGCACGCTGCGGCTCGCGCTGCTTGCGGGCCGGCTTCTCGGACACCGGAGCGGTGACGAGGCGGCCCTTGGTGCCGGCGGGGATGTCGAGGTCCTCGTACAGGTGCGGGCTGGACGAGTAGGTCTCGATCGGCTCGGGCTGGCCGAACTCGAGGGCGCGGTTGATGAGGGCCCACTTGTGCAGGTCCTCCCAGTCCACGAACGTCACCGCGATGCCGGTGCGGCCGGCGCGGCCGGTGCGGCCCGCGCGGTGCAGGTACGTCTTGTCCTCGTCGGGGATGGTGTGGTTGATGACGTGGGTGACGTCATCGACGTCGATGCCGCGGGCGGCGACGTCGGTCGCGACGAGCACGTCCCGCTTGCCGGCCTTGAACGCGGCCATGGAGCGCTCGCGCTGGTCCTGCCCCATGTCGCCGTGCACACCGCCGACGTTGAAGCCGCGGTCGCTGAGTTCGTCGACCAGACGCTGGGCCGCGCGCTTCGTGCGCGTGAAGATCACCGTCTTGCCGCGGCCCTCGGCCTGGAGGATCCGGGCGATGACCTCGTCCTTGTCGAGCGAGTGCGCCCGGTAGACCAGGTGGCGGATGTTCGCCTGGGTGAGGCCCTCGTCGGGGTCGTTCGCGCGGATGTGGATCGGGTTCGTCATGAACCGGCGCGCCAGGGCCACGATCGGGCCGGGCATGGTCGCCGAGAACAGCTGCGTGTGCCGCACCGCGGGGACCTTGGAGAAGATCTTCTCGATGTCGGCCAGGAAGCCGAGATCCAGCATCTTGTCGGCCTCGTCGAGCACCACCTCGGTGGCGTGCGAGAGGTCGAGCAGGCGCTGGTTGGCGAGGTCGATGAGGCGGCCGGGCGTGCCGACGACGATCTGCGCGCCGGCCTTGAGCTGCTCGATCTGGCCCTCGTAGGCCTTGCCGCCGTAGATCGCGACGACGCTCGTGGAGCGGCCGGAGGTGAGCAGGTCCATGTCCTCGTACACCTGCACCGCGAGCTCGCGGGTGGGCACGACGATGAGCGCCTTGACGCCGGGCTCGGGGTCGAGGCCCAGGCGCTGCACCACGGGGATGCCGAAGCCGAAGGTCTTGCCCGTGCCGGTCTTGGCCTGTCCGATGATGTCCTGGCCGGGCAGGCCCAGGGGGATGGTCTGCTCCTGGATCGGGAAGGCGTCGACGATGCCCTTCGCCGCGAGGGCGTCCACGATGTCCTGATCGATGCCGAGATCGGCGAAAGAAGTCACAGTCTTTGATTGCCTGTCCGGCGGGCCTTGCGATCGCGGCGCCGCCTCGTTGATGGGGTCCACGCCGAATCCGAATGCACAGGCGCGGGGCTCCGATCCGTCGCCGGAGCGGGATCCAGCCTACCGGAGCGCGCCCCCGACTCCGGGAGCGGAGTGCGCACGGTGCGCGCCGCCGCCGATCCCGGGGGAGCGGCTCCACTAGGCTGGGCGCGTGGTGAGGTGGTTCTGGCAGCGCGACAAGGCGCCGCGACGCACCCTGGTGCTCCGCTCCCGGGGCGACGTGGGCGACGCGACCCGCGTCGACTTCGCCGAGCTGGCGCCCGAGCTGAACACCTTCCTCGGCCAGGCCGCGTATCTGCAACTGGGCTACTTCGAGACGCTCACGCGCCTCATCCGCGCCACGAGCGATCTCGCGGAGAAGGAGATCCTCTCGCGTGCCGCGGGCGCCGCGCTGGTCAAGCACCGCGGGATCGTCGACATCATCACCGCGCACGGGGACGACCCGACCGAGGTGATGCTGCCGTTCCGGGAGCAGCTGGACGCGTTCCGCCGCAAGACCCTCGGCCCGCGCATCGCGGAGACCATGCTCGCGGTCTACCTCACGGCCGGCATGCTCGACGACTTCTACATCGCGCTCGCGTCCAGCTACGGCGAGACCGGGGCGAAGGTGGCAACGATCCTCTCCGAGGCCGACGACCGCCACGAGATCATCGGGATCGTGCAGGCCACGATCGCGAGCGACGAGCAGTGGCGTTCCCTGCTGTCGATGTGGGGCCGGAGACTCGTCGGCGACACGATCCTCGTCGCGCGTGCCGCGCTGCGCCCGCACCTGCCCGGTGCCGAGGACGATCGTCTCGAGCCGGTCTTCACAGAGCTGATGGGCGCCCACGCGCGGCGCATGGACGCGATGGGGCTCGCGTCCTAGCAGGCGGGACCGGCGACGGGCTCAGCCCGCCTCGACCGGAAGCCTTTCGAGGCGCCGGGTCAGCCGCCAGGCGATGACGACCGGGATCACCCCGAGGATCCCGAACGACATGTCGATGAGCTGCCACCCCAGCGGGATTCCGCGCAGCGTTCCCGCGATGAGGGCGAGCGGGATGATCCCGGCGCAGGCGATCACCCCGAACTGGATCACCCAGATGTTGCGCACCGGATCGATCAGCGGGCCCAGGAACACCACCGCGATGATCAGGTGCGCGAAGGCGAGCCAATCCGTGCCGTAGGCGAGGAAGGGGTATCGCGCTCCGGTGTCGGCGAGGGCGGCGGCCACGCGGTCCACCCACCCGGCAGCGTCGGGGAAGAGCGCGGACACGGGGGATCCGTCCATGATCCTGGCGGCCAGGCCGAGCTCCTCCCGTAGCGGGAAGGCGGTGACGCCGCTCACGATCAGTCCGAGGATGAGGATGCTGAGGCAGATCCTGATCCCGCGCAGGGTGCGGAAACGGTCCCCGCTCGCGGAGGCCGTCACCGTCGGCTCAGACGCCGAGCTCCGCGCGCCGCACCGCGTCGCCGTGGTGCCGCACGCGGGTGAGGACCACTCCGACGAGGGCGGAGACCACGACCGCACCGCCGAGGGCGATCAGCCACAGCCAGAAGCTGGACTCCTTCAACCCGGCCCACTGCCCGAGCGTGTAGGCCGCCGCGGCGACCGCGGTCGCGACCGCCGGGACGAGCGCGACCCCTCGCACATCCCGATGGGGGATCGCGAAGTGCACGATCACGCCCAGCACGCAGGCGGCGATCAGCGCGAGCAGGATGTACACGGGGCTCAGGCCACGAAGCCGACGCGGCGGGACTCCTCGGTCCCGAGCTCGACGTAGCCGAGGCTCGCCGTCGGCACGATGTAGGAGTTGCCCTTGGTGTCGCTCAGCTCGACGTGGCTCGCGCCCTGGTCGAGCGCGCCGGCGATGGCCGCGCGCACCTCGGAGGCGTCGGCCGAGGTCTCGAAGCTGAGCTCGCGGCCGGTGTTGATGATGCCGATGCGGATCTCCACGGAATGCTCCTTGAAAGGTTGAGGTTCCGTCACTCTATCGCGGGCTCTGCGGGGTGGGATCGTGTGCGGGGCGGTGTTCGCCGAGGGCGATTGCGGAGCCCGGTGCCGGGCCTTGTCGGGTCGGATGCCCCGGATCCTCTTCGGCGGTCCGTCGCCGTTGCGCGCGGGGACTCCTCAGAGCAAGAGGGGAATGCCTGTGGATAACTTTCGAAGCTAGTTTCGATTCTCGGTAGAATCGGGGTATGTCCAGCACTCTTGATCCGCTTCTGGAGGCCACTCGGCTTCTGGTGGATGCGTGGGGTGATGCCTCCTCTGGTGCGGGTCTGTCGCGGGCGCGGCTGGTGGCGGTGAATGAGGCGATCGGGCGGGTGAAGCGCACCGCGGATGGGGTGCATGCGGAGGTGGCTGCCCGGTTGGCGGAGGAGTCCCGGCCGGAGCTGGGGCCGCAGTCGTTGGCGAGGCAGCAGGGGTTTCGGAACACGGCCCAGTTGATCGCGACGACCACCGGGGCGTCGACCGGTGATGCGGCCCGGCTGGTCAAGGTCGGGGAGGCGACGGCGCCGCGGGCGAACCTGGTCGGGGAGGTGTTGCCGGCGAAGTTCCCGGCCGTGCGGGAGGCGCTGGTCGCGGGGCGGATCGGGGCGGCGGCGGCGGGGGTGATCGTGGGGTTTCTGGACCGGATGATCGTGAAGGTGGGGCGGGAGAAGACCGCGGAGGCGGAGGAGTTCCTCACCGGGAAGGCGCCCGGGTTGTCGCACGATGAGGTGCGGCGGATGCTCACCCGGTGGGAAGCACACCTGGACCCGGACGGCGTCGCCCCGCGGGAGGAGGAGCTGCGGGCCCGGGCGTCGGTGACCCTGTTCGAGCGGGAGGGGATGCTGCATGTGACCGCGGTCCTGGACCCTGCCCGGGGTGCGGCGGTGAAGACCGCGATCGGAGGGTTCGTGTCGGCCGAGTTCGCCGCGAAACGCGACGGCCGCGACCCGAACACGCCGGACGCGGACCGGCGCACCGTCCCGCAGATCCAGGCCGACGCGCTCGCCCACCTCGCCGAGCACGCCCTGACCTGTGAGGGCAAGGGGACCCTGAACGGGGCGACGGTCATCGTCCGCGTGAACGCGACCGACCTGGAGGCCGGGACCGGGTTCGGGCTCATCGACGGGATCGACCAGCCCGTCAGCATCGGCACGGTGCGCCGCATGGCGGGCGGGGGCGGGGTGAGCCGGTGGGTGTGCGGGGAGGATGGGGAGGTTCTGCACTGGGGGCGGGATCGGCGGTTGTTCAGTCGCGCGCAGCGCCTCGCCCTGGTCGAACGCGATGGTGGGTGCGCGTTCTGCGGACTTCCACCCGGGGTGACGAAAGCGCACCACATCGCGTGGTGGGCCCGTGACCACGGCGAAACCGACCTCAACAACGGGGTACTGCTCTGCGAGACCTGCCACCACCTCATCCACGACAACGACTGGACCATCCGCGTCGACGGCACCGGCATCCACGCGAAGGTCTGGTTCCTGCCCCCACCCGGCACCAGTGCCCCACCCCGCCCCGGCGGCAGAGCACGCACCGAAAAACTCGCCTGAAACACGACCCCGGGGTGGCGTGCACCGCGAGCCGGAAAAGCACGCACCGAAAAACTCGCCTGAGCAGCGCCGCCGACCCGGCCGCAGTTCCCGAGACCGGCTGCTTCGATGTTCTCCGTGGATGGACGTCCTGCTCGGCCGGATCGATGTCGGCCGCGGCCGATAGCGTGGAGGCATGCCCGACGCCTCCGCTCCGACTCCCGCGCAGGCGGCCGTGATCGATGCCCCGGCGAACGCCGTCGGCACGGTGATCGGAGCCCCGGGCACCGGCAAGACGCATGCGCTGGTGGAGCGCGTCGCAACGCTGCTGGAGCGCGGCCTCGCTCCCGAGCAGGTGCTCGCGCTGACGCCCAGCCGGCAGGCGGCCACCGCTCTGCGCGATCGGATCGGCGTGCGCGTGCGGGTCGCCACGCCCGGACCGATGGCGCGCTCGCTCGGGTCCTTCGCGTTCCAGCTCGTGCGCGGGGCCATGGTGCATGCGGGCCTCGAGCCGCCCGCGCTGCTCACCGGCGCCGACCAGGACCGGATCATCGCCGACCTCCTCGCGGGAGACGCGGAGGACGAGCGCGAGGGGATCCGCAGCCGCTGGCCGGAGAGCCTCGGCGCCACCGTGCGCGCGTCGCGGGCGTTCCGATCGGAGTTGCGCGCGTTCCTCGCCGAGTGCACCGAGCTCGGCCTGACCCCGGCCGATCTCGAGACCTCCGAGCGTCCCGCCTGGCGCGCGGTGGGATCCTTCGCCCGCTCCTACCGCCGGGTGCTGGACCGCGCCCGCTCCGCGCACCGGGACGCAGCCGACCTGCTGGCCGAGGCCGCCACGACCCTGCGCGGCGCAGCACCGGACGAGCTGGGCGCCCTGAGCCGGCTGAGCACGGTGCTCATCGACGACGCGCAGGAGCTCACCGCCGGAGGGGTGGCGCTGGTCGCCGCCCTGCGCGCGCGGGGCGTCGCCGTGCTCGCCTTCGGGGATCCGGACATCTCCTCCGGCGCCTTCCGCGGGGCCGGGCCCGAACTGTTCGCGGAGCTGGTGGGCATGCTCGGAGACGTCCATGTGCTCGACGAGCCGCATCGGCAGGATCCGCCGCTCACCGCGCTCACCCGCACCGTCGTGCAGACGATCGGCGCATCGGGCCGGGTCGAGCACCGCAGAGCCCCCATCGCGTCCGACGCGGCGGATCATCCCGGCGCGGTGCAGGCGTACATCGCTCCTTCGCCCCACGAGGAGCACGATCTCATCGCGCGGACGCTGCGGGAATGGCACCTGCTGCAGGGCGTGCGGTGGGAGCGGATGGCGGTGATCGCGCACGACACCCGCCAGGTCGCCGCGCTCGAGGCCGAGCTCGCCGCCCGGGAGGTTCCGACCAGGGCAGCCGGCGTGCAGCGTCCGCTGGGCAGCGAGACCGTGGTGCGCGACATCGTCGGCATCGTCCGACTCGCGCTCACGGAGCCGGCCGAGCGCGACCCGCAGCTGCTCGCCGAGGCGCTGCGGACGCCGTTCGGAGGGCTGGACGGCGTCGGGCTGCGCCGGCTGCGCGCACGGCTGCGGCACCTCGAGCTCGAGGCCGGAGGATCCGCCCCAGCGCGGCTGCTGCTGCGCGACGGGATCGCGGAGCCCGCTCAGCTCGCCCGCGTCGACACCGCCGAGGCGCGCATGGCGGACCGCTTCGGCACGGTGCTGCGCGAGGTGCGCGAGGGCTGGCAGCGCGGCGAGACGATCCATGAGCTGCTCTGGCGGGTGTGGGACGGCTCCCGCGCGCCGGACGGCCGTCGGCTCGCCGTCGCCTGGCGGGAGATCGCCGACGGGCCGGGCTCGGGCGGTTCGGCGCGGGGATCCGGTGCGGCGGGGACGGAGACCGCGCGCGCCCTGGACGCACTGGTCGCCCTCTTCGATGCGGCGAAGCGATCGGTCGAGCGCGCGCCGGAGAAGGGCCCTGAGGCGTTCATCCACGACATCCTCGACAGCGAGGTGCCGGAGGACTCCCTCTCGGCGCCGGAGCGGCCGGGGACCGTGACCCTGATGACGCCGGCGACCGCGCTCGGCACCGAGTTCGACGCCGTCGTCATCGCGGGCGTGCAGGACGGGGTGTGGCCGAACGTGCGGCTGCGCGGCGGCCTGCTCGAGACCTGGCGGCTCGCCGAGGCGACCGGTGCCGCGCGTTCGGGAGAGCCGGAGCACGTGCACTCCACGCTCGACCGGCGCCGCGCCGCGCTCCATGACGAGCTGCGCCTCTTCGTGCGCGCGGCCTCCCGCGCCCGCCATCGGCTGCTGGTGACCGCCGTGGACGACGACGATCAGAGTCCGAGCGCGTTCTTCGGCTTCCTGCCGGATCCGCTGCCGGTCGACGAGCGGCACGCGCACCCGCTCACGCTGCGCGGGCTCGTGGCCCGGCACCGCCGGGTGCTCACGACCTCGGCGGATCCGGCGGCGCGTGCCGCTGCGGCGGGGCAGCTGCGCCTGCTCGCGGAGGCCGAGGTGCCGGGCGCGGATCCGGGGGAGTGGTTCGGCGTGCGGCCCGTGTCCGATTCCGGTCCGCTGGAGGACCTGGAGACCGGCTCCGTGCGGGTCTCGCCGTCCCGGCTGGAGGCGTTCGAGACCTGCGGGGTGAACTGGGCGATCGCGGCGCTCGGCGGGGACACGAGCAGCTCGCCGTCCGCCGGCATCGGCACGATCGTGCATGCGGCGATGGAGCGCGTCCCGGACGGCGACCGGGAGCGCATGCGGGCGGTGCTCGACGAGCGCTGGGGCGAGCTCGACTTCGAGGCGCCCTGGATGGCGGCCAAGGAACGACGCCGCGCCGAGCAGTACCTGGACAGCCTCCACGACTACCTCGCCGCGGTCCAGCGCGACGAGGGGCGGCTGCTCTCCGCGGAGGGCACGTTCCGGTTCGCGATCGAACTGGATCCCGACGCGCAGCCGCGCACGCATCCGGTCGATCCCGAGCGCCCCGCGGGACAGGTGGTCGTGAGCGGAGCGATCGACCGGGTCGAGGCGTATCCGCCCGGGGCCGGCGACCATGCCGAGGCCCGGGGGCCGGCCCGCAACTGGGCGCCGATGTCGGCAGGCGCCGCCGAGGAGCGGGTCGTCGTGGTGGATCTGAAGACGGGCAAGAGCGAGACGAACGTGACGGAGGACAAGGTGCGCGAGCACGCCCAGCTGGCGGCGTATCAGCTGGCGGTGGAGGAGGGGCTCGTGCCGGGGGCGGATCCGGACGGGCTGGCCGGTGCACGTCTCGTGATCGTCTCCAAGACGATCGGCCGGAGCACCTACCGGGTCGCGCACCAGCACCGGCTGGAGGACGAGGCCCGCGAGCGGTTCCTGGACCGCGTCGTCGAGGCGGGCCGCGGCATGGCCGCGTCGAGCTTCACCGCCCAGGTCGAGGCGCACTGCGCGGACACCTCCGCGAACCGGGTCGAGATCTGCCGGATCCACACGATCCCGGCGGTGAGCGCGTGAGCGCGGCGACGGGAGCGGCCGGCTGGGAGGGCGGGCACGGCATCGCCGCCACCGACATCGCCGCGGCCCTGGGCCTGCCGTCGCCGACCCCGGCGCAGCAGCGGGTGATCGAGGCGCCGCCGGTACCGGCGCTCGTGGTCGCCGGTGCGGGCAGCGGCAAGACCGAGACCATGTCGGGCCGCGTGGTGTGGCTCGTCGCGAACGGGCTCGTCGCCCGGGAGGAGGTGCTCGGACTCACGTTCACGCGCAAGGCCGCGGGGGAGCTGGCCGAGCGGATCGCACTGCGCCTGGACCGCATCGACGAGTACGGCCGACGCGGCCTGCTGCCGCATCTGCCGGAGATCGTCGCGACCGGCGCCCTCGCCCGCCTGGACGCCGCTCGCACGCCCGCTCAGCGGGCGCTCCTGCAGCGGGAGGTGCTGGACGCGCTCGCCGAGCGCTTCGACACCGGCTGGGATCCGACCGCCCCGCGCTCCGCGGACGACCTCATCAGCCGGCCCCGGGTGTCGACCTACAACGCGTTCGCGGATGGCATCGTGCGCGAGCACGCCGCGCACATCGGCCGCGACCCGGATTCGGCGATGCTCAGCCAGTCGGCATCGTGGCTCATCGCGCGGGCGGTCGTGCTGCGCTCGGATCATGCAGGGCTCGGCGACATCGAGCGCAGCGCGACGGGGGTGATCGACGCCGTGCAGCGCCTCGCCGGGGACGTGCTCGACCATCGCGTCGACCTGGATGCGATGATGCGCATCGCCGCCCGCCAGGCGGACGAGTTCGAGCCCTTCCTGCCGCAGACCGACCTGGACAAGATCGTCGCGAACCTGCGGGCGATGCCCGTCCTCACCGGACTCGTCCGCGACTACAGGGCCGAGAAGGAGCGCCGCGGCGTGCTCGACTTCGCGGATCAGGTCGGCGGCGCCTTCGACATCGTGGAGGCCTCGCCCGAGGTGCGCGCGCAGCTGCGCGCCGAGCATCGGGTCGTGCTGCTGGACGAGTATCAGGACACGTCGGTCATCCAGACCCGCTTCCTGTCGGCGCTGTTCCGCGACGGCGCCGTGATGGCGGTGGGCGACCCGCATCAGTCCATCTACGGCTGGCGCGGCGCGAGCGCGGACAACCTCTACGCGTTCGGGCGCACCTTCGCCGAGGAGCAGGCGCCGGCGAGCTATTCGCTCATGACCAGCTGGCGCAACGATGCGCGGATCCTCGACGTCGCGAACCGCGTGCTCGAGCCGCTGCAGCGGCCGGGACTGGACGTGCCCGCGCTCGAGCCGCGTCCGGGATCGGGGCAGGGCCGCGTCGAGGTCCGCTTCCCGGAGACCGTCGACGACGAGGCCGACGAGGTCGCGCGCTGGTTCGCGGATCGCCGTGCCGCGCACGACGAAGCGGCCGCGGGGCGGCCGCACACGGGCGCGATCCTGTTCCGTTCGAAGCGGCACATGCAGACGTTCGCGGCCGGGCTCGCCGCCCGGGGCATCCCGCACCGCATCCTCGGGCTGGGCGGACTGCTCGCGACGCCCGAGGTGGTCGACGTCGTCTCCGCTCTGCGGGTGATCCACGACCCGACGGCCGGATCCGCCCTGATCCGGCTGCTGGTGGGGCCGCGGTTCGGCATCGGCGTCGCCGACATGGGCGCGCTCTACGACCTGGCCGCGCAGCTCGCCCAGCGCGACGGCGCGCTCGCGCCCCTCGGCGACGAGCTCAAGCAGCGGCTGCGCTCTTCCCAGGGCGCGGACGAGGCGGTCTCGATCGTGGACGCCGTCGACTTCGTGCGCACCGCGCGCGACGACTACCGGCTCCTGGAGGGGATCAGCGCGGAGGGGCGGGCGAGACTGCGCCAGGCCGGAGACCTGCTGGAGCGGCTGCGGCGCGCCGCGGGGCAGCCGATCCTCGAGCTGATCCGGCTCATCGAGATCGAGCTGCGGCTGGACATCGAGCTCGCCGTGAACGAGACGCGCGGGCCCGCCAGGGTCGCGGCGACCCAGCTGCGCGCCTTCGGAGACGAGGTGCGCGCGTTCCTCGCCGCCGACGACCGGGGCACGATCTCCAGCCTGCTCGCCTGGCTCGACAAGGCCGAGGTCGCCGACGAGCTGATGCCCCGCACGGAGCCGCCCGAGCCCGGCGTCGTGCAGCTGCTGACGATCCACGGCTCGAAGGGGCTGGAATGGGATGCGGTGGCGGTGGTCCGCCTCGTCGAGGACGAGCTGCCCGGCCGCATCGCCGACACGCAGGGCTGGTTCGGTTTCGGCGTGGTGCCGTTCGCGCTGCGCGGCGACGCGGCGGCCCTGCCGCGGTTCTCCTGGGATCCCGAGGCGGCGCGCGAGGCCGCGGGGCCGGATCCGGCGAAGCGGGAGAAGGCCGCGAAGGCCTCCCTCCTCGCCGGGGAGACCAAGGAGTATCCGCATGGCGGGGCGTTGCGGCGGTTCAAGGACGCCTATCGCGACTATCAGCGGGCCGAGGAGCGGCGGCTCGCGTACGTCGCCGTCACCCGCGCGCGCACCGACCTGCTCCTCACCGGCGCGCACTGGTCGGGGCAGAAGAACCCGCGCCGGGTGAGCCCCTACCTCGCCGAGGCGATCGAGGTGCTCGGCCTCGATCCGATCGGCGAGCCGGAAGGTGCGGAGAACCCCTACGAGGGGGCTGCGCGGACCAGCGCGTGGCCGCTGGATCCGCTCGGCGCCCGCCGGGGCAGGGTGACCGCGGCGGCCGAGGAGGTGCGCCGGGCGATGACCGATGCGGAGCGCGCCACGCCGACGGAGGAGCTCGAGCGACTGCTCGCCGAGCGCGCGGCCCGTCAGCGCGGAACCGCGGCGGACGCCCCGACGCGCGTTCCCGCGTCGCGGTTCAAGGACTACGTCTCCGACTACCGCGGCACGATCAGCGCCCTCACCCGGCCGATGCCCGAGCGGCCCTATCGGCAGACCCGACTCGGCACCCTGTTCCACGCCTGGGTCGAGCACCGGTCCGGATCCGTGGGCGTCGGCACCTCGCTGGACGATGCGCTCTGGGATCTCGACGACGACTTCGCCGCTCCCGGGGCATCGGGCGGGATGGACGCCCCGGCCGATGACGAGATCGCCCGTGCGGACGCCGAGGACCTCGCCCGTCTGCGCGCCGTCTTCGAACGGAGCGAGTGGGCGCAGCTGCAGCCGATCGCGGTCGAGACCGAGATCGACTTCGCGCTCCCGGTGGGCGAGGGGGAGCCGCCGCGCATCGTCATCTGCAAGCTCGACGCGGTCTATCGTCGTGCGGATCGCGGGGGGCGGATCGAGATCGTCGACTGGAAGACGGGGCGACCGCCGGCCACTGCGGCGGAGCGCGAGGAGCGCATGCTGCAGCTCGCGCTGTATCGGCTCGCGTACCACCGCCGCTACGGCGTGCCGCTCGAGGAGATCGACGTCGCGCTGTTCTACGTCGCCGACGACCTCGTGCTCCGCGGCGACACGGTCTACTCGGAGGAGGCGCTGGTCCAGCGCTGGAACGCGGCGCGCGCCGCACGGTGAGCGTCGGCGACGTCCGCTTCCGAGCCGGCGATCCCGCCCTCGCTGGGCAGCAGCGTGCCGGAGCGGGCCGGACGGTCGTCCTCGTCGCCCCGGGAGTCGCGGTCGTCGCGGACCTCGGCGGACGGGCGCAGGTCGCTGAGGTCCTCGGTGGCGTTCGGATCCAGATCCTCGAGCGCGCCGGTCGCGGTGAGATCCTGCGCGTCCCGGTCGGCGGCGTCGTCGGTGGCCGCGTCCGCGGAGTCCCGGTGCTCGTCCCCCGCCGCGGCGGAGTCGCGCTCGGACGACAGCCCCCGCGGACCGAACGCGGACGTGTCGTCCATCGTGATCCCCACGAAGGCGCTGGCATCGTAGGCGTCGGTCTGCATGGAGGTGTCGACGCGTGTGGCCCCCGTCGCCGGAACACGGTCCAGCGCCGACATCGCCTCGTCGACCCCCGCCCCCGCGCTCGCCCGAGGGGCGAGGTCGTCGTGGATCCCGTCCGCCAGGGCATCGAGCAGTTGCGCGGCATCGTCGACGACGTCGGGGCGGTGGGTGTCGTGGCCGTGCAGCAGCCAGCGCGCCAGCTCGAGCTCGGCGAGCAGGCGGGCGCGGATGCCGAGGCCGGCGTCGGGGGCGCGCAGCGTCGCGGACGCGTACGCGTCCAGCACGTCGTCGCGGGCGTCCGCGGCCATGGTGAGCCAGGCGAGGTCGACGGCGGGGTCGCCGATCGCGAGCGCGTGCCAGCCGAGCACCCCCGTGACGCGCGGACCGCGTTCGTCGTCATCGGCGAAGAGGAACGACTCCGCATGCGCACCGCCGAGGGTGACCGCGGACTCGAACCGCCACAGGTCGTCGGCGTCGACCGCCTCGCGCCAGCGCACGGTGAGCCGCGCCGAGACGCGTCCGGTGGCCGCGGCGCGGTCGATGAGCACGCGGACGTCGTCGCGGGCGTCCGTGGGGGTGCGCTCGGCGAGGCCCGCCCCGCGCACCACGGAGGCCGGCAGCGCATGCACGCCGGCGATGGCCTTGCCGATCGCCACCGCGGCGCCGGGACCCGGCGGCACGTCGGCGGCGTCGATCTGGAAGCCGGGGAGCAGCGTGGTGACGAGGGCGCGGGCGTCGCCGACCCGGCCGTCGCCCAGGTGCTCCGGCGCGTCGAAGCGCAGCATCGAGCGGGCGCCGGGGGTCAGCGCGCGCAGCGCCAGACTCTCCCGGGCGAGTTCGGAGGCGGTCTCGTCATCGTTCGAGGCGCGGATCGCGACCTCCGTGCCGTCCGCGAGGGTCGCCACGGCGGAGTCGAAACGGGCGTCGCCGTCCGATGACAGGGCGCGGACGCCGACGACATCGGCTCCGGGCACCGCCGCCGTGACCGCCGCGGCTAGAGTGAAGGGTGAGCGAGCCATGTCACCAGGGTAGGTCGAGCCTCGTCCGCACAGGGCCCGCCACGCCTGTGAGAAGGGGAGTCGTGACCGTGCCGGAGACCGTCCCCGAACCATCCGCCGTCGGCGTGGCGCCTCTCGCCGACACCGCCTCCGAGGGCGCATCGCTCGACCGCGCGGCGGAGTGGCGCGACGATCCGCAGACGCTGCCGCGCCTGCGCGCCGATCCCCGCACCCGGGTCCTGGTGGTGCGCGAGCGCCGGGTGCCCCTGGGCGACGGCCTCATCCTGGTGCCGGCCGACGACGCCGTGCTGGCCCGCACCCGCGAGTGGGCGCTGCTGGGCCGCAGGGCGGACGGCAGCGGGCTGCTGCTCGCGCTGCAGGAGCCGGAGGACGACACCGACGCCGATGGATCCTGGGCTCCGCGCTGGAGCGATCTGCGCGAGGCGCTTCCCCTCGTCGACGCGGCCGACGGCGAGCTTGTCGTCGCGGCGATCGCCCTGGCCGGCTGGCTGCGCGACGCGGGCTTCTGCCCCGCGTGCGGCAGCCCGGCCGAGCTGCGGCAGAACGGCTGGTCCCGGCACTGCGGGTCCTGCGGACGCGAGCACTTCCCCCGCACCGACCCGGCCGTCATCGTCGCCGTGCAGAGCGCCGACGGCGAGCGGCTCCTGCTCGGGGCCAACGCGCAGTGGAAGGGCCGCTTCTACTCCTGCTTCGCCGGCTTCGTCGAGGCGGGGGAGGCGCTGGAGACCACCGTGCACCGCGAGCTGTTCGAAGAGGCGGGGGTGCGCGTGCGCGATGTGACGTACTTCTCGTCGCAGCCGTGGCCGTTCCCGCGCTCGCTCATGGTGGGCTTCCACGCGACGGCCGTCGACGACGCCGAGGTGCACGGCGACGGCGAGGAGATCATCGACGTGCGCTGGCTGAGCCGCGCCGAGATCGGATCCGCCCTCGCCGGAGACGGGCCCGTGGGGCTTCCGGGCGAGGCGTCCATCGCCCATCGCCTCATCGTCGACTGGTATCGGCGGTGAGCGCGCTCGACGGACTCGACGAACGCCAGAGGGAGGCCGCATCGGTGCTGCGCGGACCGGTGGCGGTCCTCGCAGGGGCAGGGACCGGCAAGACGCGCGTGATCACGCATCGCATCGCGCACGGCGTGGAGACCGGCGCGTACTCCCCGGCACGGGTGATGGCGGTGACGTTCACCGCGAAGGCGGCCGGCGAGCTGCGGGGTCGCCTCCGCGGCCTCGGGGTGCAGGGCGTCTCCGCGCGTACCTTCCACGCGGCGGCGCTCGCGCAGCTCGGCTTCTTCTGGCCGCAGCTGGCCGGTGCCCCGGCCCCGGCGATCGTCGACAACAAGGTCCGCCTGCTCGCGCAGGCCGCCGACATGCTGCGGCTGCGGCCGGACACGGCGACGCTGCGGGATCTGGCGTCCGCGATCGAGTGGCGCAAGGTCTCGATGCTCTCGATCGAGGAGGCGGCCGCCCGCGGCCGATCGATCGGCCGGCTGGATCCCGGTCAGGTCGCCGATCTCTCCCGCGCCTACGAGACCCTCAAGGACGACCGGCATCAGCTCGACTTCGAGGACGTGCTCCTCGCCTGCGCCGGCATGCTGGAGGCCGAACCGCGGGTGGCGGCGGCCGTGCACGAGCAGTACCGGCACTTCACGGTGGACGAGTACCAGGACGTCTCGCCGCTGCAGCACCGTCTGCTGGAGCTGTGGCTCGGCGATCGGGGCGACCTCTGCGTCGTGGGCGATGCGTCCCAGACCATCTACTCGTTCGCCGGCGCCGATCAGGGCTACCTCCTCGACTTCGCCCGGCGGCACGCGGATGCCACGGTCGTGCGGCTGGAGACCAACTACCGCTCCGCCGAGGGAGTGCTGCACGTCGCGAACGCTCTGATGAAGGGACGCCCCGGAGCCCTCGAGCTCGTCCCTGCGGTACAGCCGGCTGCGTCGCAGGCCGGGGCGCCCGCGGAGCACGCGGTGGCGGAGACCGCGGTGGTCGTCGCGTTCGACGACGACGCGGACGAGGCCCGCGGGGTCGCAGCCGCGATCGCGGGCCGCATCGCGTCCGGCGTGCCGCCCGAGGAGATCGCGGTGCTCTACCGGGCGCATTCGCAGTCCGCGGCGCTGCTGCAGGCGCTCGCCGCCACCGGCGTGGCCGCGACCGTGCTCGGCGGCAAGCGCTTCTTCGACCTGCCGGAGGTGCGCCAGGCCGTGCAGGCCCTGCGGGCGGCCGCCGTGGCCCCGCAGCAGCACTCCTTCCTCGCCGCGGTGCGGGATGTGCTGCGCGGTCTCGGGTACAGCGACGACCCTCCCGAGGCCGGCGGAGCCCTGCGCGACGCCTGGGAGGCGCGACGCGCGGTGCTGCGTCTCGCCGAGGACGCGCCCGTCGGCACCACGATGCGCGATTTCGCCGACGACCTCTTCGCGCGGGCCAAGGACCAGCACGAACCCGTGCTGCGCACCGTGACCCTGTCCACGCTGCATGCGGCGAAGGGTCTCGAGTGGCCCGAGGTGTATCTGGTGGGGTGCTCGGAGGGGCTCCTGCCGATCTCGTACGCGAGCGGGTTCGAGGCGATCGACGAGGAGAGGCGCCTCGCGTACGTCGGTGTCACGCGGGCCGCGCGAGCGCTGACGCTGACCTGGTCGCGCGACGTGAATCGGGCAGGGCGGCGTCCCTCGCGCTTTCTCGCGGAGATCGGCAGAGGCAGTCTGCGTGAAATTCCGCCGTCTGCGATGATCGGGTCCCGTCGCGGCGGATCCTGATCCGCCGGCCGGATCCGTCCCGCTCCGACTCGGCTCGCACGGCGAGGAGGTCCGCCGCCGCGTCCGCGGCCGCGGCGACGGCACGCAACGGCACCCGTCCCGGATCGCGCTCCAGCAGTTGCACGTGCAGGGCCGCCCAGGCGGGGTCCCGCGCGCGATCGTGGCCGTCGCGGCAGGAGAGACACGGCGTGCTCCCCGGCACCACCAGGGGGCCGACCGTGGATCCTCCGGCGTCGATGGCGACCGGGAGATGAGGGCGGTCGTCGGCGAGGAGACCGATCGCATCCCGCGCCGCCACCGCACCGTGGCGCACCACCACGGTGACGGCGTCGCGGGCGTCGGTGACGTCGACGCCCGCGTCCGCGAGCGCCTCCTCCAGCCGCAGCGCTGTGCGCACGCCGACCGCGGCGGCGTCGAGGCGCACGAGGGAGCGGGGGAGATCGCCGACGAGAGCCGGACCGAGCAGGGCGCGGAGCCGGCGTGCCGCGGGGAGCGGCGCGCCGAGGCCGTGGGCGACCACTTCGAACGCGCGCTCGTCGATCCCGTGCGTCAGCTTCTGCAGCATCCGCGGGATCCATGGTCCGTCCACGGACAGCGTCAGAGCGGCGTCGGCGCCGAGCTGCACGCAGTCGGCATCGCGCCACAGCACGGGCAGCGCGGGGTCGAGTCGGATCGTGGGCATGTCCCGATCATGACCGCATCGCCGCCGCGGCCGGATCCCGTTCCGGAATCGGTGGAGAACTCGCTCAGACCGGCTTCTCGCCGGATCCGCCGTCCGGGCCGTCCGACGCCGGTGCGTCCGGTGCGGGGTCGTCGCCGGGGGCATCGGGGCCGCCGAAGTCGTCGCCCCGGAGCAGGCGCTCCAGCGCCTCGTCCATCTCGTCCTGCACCGGCTGCTCGCCCCGGGCGCGCGCCTGCAGGCGCGCCACCAGTGCGGCGGGGTCGTCGATGTCCGAGGCGTCCGGCATCAGATCGGGGTAGTCCCAGAGGGCGTCGCGGGCCTCCACACCCACCGCGTCGGTGACCGCGCGCCACATCGCCGCGGCCTCGCGCAGCCGGCGGGGACGGATCTTCAGCCCGACCAGCGCGCCGAGAGCGTCTTCGGCCGGACCGCCTGCCGCGCGGCGCCGCCGGGCGGCCTCCGCGATGCGGACGCTGTCGGGCAGGCGGGACGTCGCCTGCGTGGTGACCACGTCGACCCAGCCGTCGATCGTGGCGATGAGGTTCTCCAGGCGCTCCAGCGCCTCGCGCTGCACCTCGGAGAGCTCGGGCAGGAGCGCGCCGCCCTCGATCGCCTCGCGCAGTTCCTCCGGGTTGGACGGGTCCAGGCGCCCCGCCACGTCCTCGAGCTTGGCGACGTCGACGGTCACGCCCTTCGCGAACTCGGTGATCTGGGTCATCACGTGCAGGTGCAGCCAGCGCGCGTGCCGGTAGAGGCGGGCGTAGGCGATCTCCCGGGCCGCGAGGTACAGCGCGATCTGGTCCTCGGGGATCTCCAGGCCCTCGCCGAACGCCGACAGGTTCTGCGGGATGACGGCCGCGGTGCCCGCGGGCAGGACCGGGATCCCGACGTCGCCGCCCGAGACCACCTCGAGCGACAGGTTGCCGAGCACCTGGCCGAACTGCATCGCGAACACCGAGCTGCCGATGCCGCGCATGAGACGGCCCGCGCCCTGCACGGCGCCCTGCATCTCCTCCGGGGTCTGCCCCTCGAGCGCGCTCATCAGCGCGTCGGCGATGCTCGTGGACACCGGGGCCGCGACCTCCTTCCACACCGGCATGGTCTGCTCGACCCACTCGCCGCGGGTGAGCGCGCGCGGAGGCGAGCCCAGCTCGGAGATCGTGGTCGCCTCGCCGACCCACAGGTCCGCGAGGGCGAACGCGTCGGCGATCGACGACCGCGCTCCGGAGTCGATGCCCAGTCCGTCGCGGTTGGCGATGTGCAGCGCCTGGCGCAGCGCGGTCTCCCAGGGGTCGCCGCTCATCGCGTGCTGCATCTGCTGCATCAGCTGCTGCATCATGGCGGGGTCGATGTTCAGCCCCTCCATGCCCTGCAGGGCGCTCAGATCGAGGCCCTCCGCCGATCCGCCGAGCATGCGGCGCAGCATCTCCATGAAGTCGTCGGGGTTCGGGTCGTTGTCAGCCATGGGGAGCCCTCTCAGCACGTGTATAGCCCGTGCTGACTACGCTAGTTGCACCACCAGTGGGAGTGCCCCGAACCGGGCCGCCCCGCTGTACGCCGCTCGCGAACGAGCATCCACGACCCCGGGGGGAGACACAGTGACGAGCACGCGCTCCAGCCGCGCAGGTCGGATCGGTCTCATCGCGTTCATCGCCTCGCTCGCGGCGCTGCTGGTGCTCACGTTCCTTCCGCTCCCGTACGTGATCGAGCAGCCGGGGCCGGTCTTCAACACGCTGGGCGAGGTGAAGGACGCCCAGGGCAAGAGCGTGCCGCTGATCTCCGTGAGCGGCGCCGAGACGCACCCGACCAAGGGCGCGCTCGACCTCACCACCGTCCAGGTGGTCGGCAACAGGGAGGCGCCGCCGAGCTGGATGCAGATCGTGCTGGCCTGGTTCGACTCGTCCAAGGCGGTCGTCCCGGTGGACGCGGTGTTCCCGCAGGGCGTCACCACGACCCAGCGCGATCAGGCGAACCAGCTGATGATGGTCGACTCGCAGCAGGAGGCGACGGCCGCGGCCCTGCGCGAGCTGGGCTACACGGTCCCGGTGACGATCCAGGTGGCCTCGGTCACCGATGACGGCGCGGCGCACGGTATTCTCCAGAAGGACGACACGGTCGTGGCCGTGAACGGCGCCAACCCCGCCGACTCCGACGCGATGCGCGCCGAGATCCAGGACGCGAAGGGATCCCCGGTCACGCTCACGATCGAGCGCGACGGACAGCGCCAGGACGTCTCGGTCACCCCGCGGGAGCAGACCGTCGACGGTACGAGCCGCTGGCTGCTCGGGATCACCCTGCAGCAGGAGTACAGCTTCCCGGTCGACGTGAAGCTGCAGCTCGACAACGTGGGCGGGCCGAGCGCCGGCATGATGTTCGCGCTCGGGATCATCGACACCATGACCCCCGGTGCGCTCAACGGCGGGAAGCAGGTGGCGGGCACCGGCACCATCACCGCCGACGGCACGGTCGGTCCCATCGGCGGCATCAGGCAGAAGCTCTACGGCGCCCGCTCCGCGGGGGCGACCTACTTCCTCGCGCCGGGATCCAACTGCGACGAGGTCTACGGGCACATCCCCTCGGGCCTCACGGTCGTGCGCACCGACAGCCTGAGCCAGTCGCTGGATGCGCTGAAGGTCATCGCCGACGGCGGGGACGTCGCGAAGCTCCCCGCCTGCACCGCCGCCGACGTCAAGAAGTAGCCGCCGCAGGCGGGGGTGCGTTCGCGACGGGCGAAGCCGGCCGCGGCTGCGCTCAGGACGACGGGAATCCGCCGACCTAGGATGGAACGGTGACCTCACCCGCACCGGCCGCGCCCCGAACTGCCCGACGCATCGTCCTCGCGACGGTGGTGATCCTCGCCGTGCTCATCGCCGCGTTCTTCGTGTTCGCGACGATGTACACCGATTTCCTCTGGTACGACCAGCTGAACTTCGCCCAGGTGCTCACCACCCGGTGGATCGCCACGGCCACGATGTTCGTGGTCGGCTTCCTCGGAATGGCGGCGCCGATGTTCGTCGCCATCCAGCTGGCCTATCGCCTGCGCCCCGTGTACGTGCGTCTGAGCTCGCAGCTCGACCGCTATCAGGAGGTCGTGGAGCCGCTGCGGCGCCTCGCGATGTGGGGGATGCCGGTGTTCTTCGGCCTGTTCGCCGGCTTCGCCGCGGCCGGGCAGTGGGAGATCGTGTGGCAGTGGGCGAACGGCACCGCCACGGGGCAGACCGATGCCCAGTTCCATCTCGACACCGGGTTCTACCTGTTCGACCTGCCCTTCTACGAGGCGCTGCTCGGCTTCGTCTCCGCCGTCCTGATCCTGTGCCTGCTGGTGTCAGCCCTGGTGCTGTACCTCTACGGCTCGGTGCGCATCGGCCAGGGGGAGCTGCGGATCTCCAAGGCCGCGCGCGTGCAGCTGGCAGTGATCGCCGGCGTGTACCTGCTGGTCCAGGCCGTGAGCCTGTGGGTCGACCGGTACAAGACCCTGACCGCGCCCGAGGACAAGATCACCGGTGCGGCGTTCACCGGTGTCAACGCGACGATCCCCGGCCTCGCGATCCTCGCGATCATCGCTGCGCTCGTCGCCGTCCTGTTCTTCGTCACCGCGGTGATCGGCCGCTGGCGCTTCCCGCTCGCGGCGACCGCACTGCTCATCGTCGCCGCGCTCGTACTGGGCATCGCCTACCCCTGGGCCGTGAACACGTTCCAGGTGAAGCCGAACCAGAACCAGCTGCAGGCCCAGTACTACGAGCGCAACCTGAAGGCGACGAAGGCCGCCTATGGCATCGACGGAGTGGAGACCACGCCGTTCAAGGCGCAGACGACGGCCGAGACGGGGCAGCTGCGCAGCGACGCCGACACCACGGCGTCCATCCGGATCATGGATCCGAACGTCATCGGCCCCACCTTCCAGCAGCTGGAGCAGTACCGCAGCTACTACAAGTTCCCGACGAAGCTCGACGTCGACCGCTACGCGATCGACGGCAAGACGCAGGACGCGGTGGTCGCGGTCCGTGAGATCGACACGAACCGCATCCCCAGCCCGACCTGGAACAACAGCACGCTCGTGTACACGCACGGCTACGGCCTGGTCGCCGCGGCGGGCAACCAGCGCACGGACGACGGCGAGCCGGTGTTCCTGGAGCGGGGCATCCCGACCTCGGGCGTGCTGACGAACAGCGAGAAGTTCGAGCCGCGGGTGTACTTCGGTGAGAACTCGCCGCCCTACTCGATCGTGGGCGCCCCGAAGGGCACGTCCCCGATCGAGATCGACTACCCGCGCGGTCAGGACTCGAGCGAGAACCAGACGAAGACCACCTTCACGGGCGACGGCGGCCCCCGCATCGGCAACTTCTTCACGAAGCTCCTGTACGCGCTGAAGTTCCAGTCCGAGCAGATCCTCTTCTCGGACAGCGTGAACCCGGACTCCCAGATCCTCTACGACCGGGACCCGGCGACGCGCGTGCAGAAGGCCGCGCCCTACCTCACGCTCGACAGCGACCCGTACCCGAGCATCGTGGACGGTCGGATCGTGTGGATCGTCGACGGCTACACCACGAGCTCGAGCTACCCGTACTCGACGACGGTGAACCTGCCCAAGGCCATCAGCGACTCCGTCAACACGCAGCCCGGGTTCGTCACGGACGACATCAACTACATCCGCAACTCGGTCAAGGCGACCGTCGACGCCTACGACGGCAAGGTGACCCTGTACGCCTGGGATCCGACCGATCCGGTGCTGAAGACGTGGCAGAAGATCTACCCGTCGACGCTCAAGCCGATCAGCGACATGTCGTCGCAGCTGATGAGCCACGTGCGCTACCCCACGGACCTGTTCAAGGTGCAGCGCGCCATGCTCGGCACCTACCACGTCAACGACGCCGCGTCCTTCGCGCGCCAGGACAACCTCTGGGAGACCCCGAACGACCCGCAGAGCGATTCGGCGAACCCCGAACTGCAGCCGCCGTACTACCTGAGCATGAAGATGCCGGGACAGGACGCGACGCAGTTCTCGATGTACACGACGTTCATCCCCGCATCACAGGGGGCGAACAGCCGGAACGTGCTGATGGGATACCTGTCGGTGGATGCCGACGCGGGGTCGACGTCGGGCAAGAAGTCGGCTTCGTACGGCAAGCTGCGCATGCTGGAGATCGATGCGGATACGACCGTGCCGGGCCCCGGCCAGGTGCAGAACTCGTTCGACTCGGATCCGACCGTCGGCCAGCAGCTGAACCTGCTCAAGCAGGGGCAGTCCAAGGTCACCCACGGCAACCTGCTGACCCTGCCGGTCGGCGGCGGCTTCCTCTACGTGCAGCCGGTGTTCGTGCAGTCCTCGGGCGGCACGCAGGTGCCGCGCCTGCAGAAGATCCTGGTCGCGTTCGGCGACAAGATCGCTTTCGCGGACACCCTCACCGAGGCGCTGGATCAGCTCTTCGGCGGCGACGCCGGCGCGACCGGCGGTGACGGCAACGTCACCCCGACGCCCACGCCGACGCCCGGCACCGGGAGCGGGACGGGCACGACGACTCCCACGGGGGATGCGGCGTTCCAGGCCGCGCTGTCGGACGCCAAGGCGGCCATGCTCGCCCGCGACGCGGCGCTCAAGGCGGGCGACCTCGCGGCGTTCGCGACCGCGGATCAGCAGCTCACCGATGCGGTGAACAAGCTGATCCAGCTGCAGGGCAACGCCAACACGCCCGGGAAGTAGTCGGAAGGGGTCCCGATTCGCGCACTGCCGAATCCCGTGCTAGGCTCATTTCTTGTGCCGCGGGGTGGAGCAGTTCGGTAGCTCGCCGGGCTCATAACCCGGAGGTCGCAGGTTCAAATCCTGTCCCCGCAACAAGAGAAGGCCCCTGATCAGGAGAAATCCCGATCGGGGGCCTTCGGCTTTCCCGGGTTCTTCAGCGCGTCGGAGACTGGATCGCGGCCGCCGTCGCTAGTGCGCGCGCATCTGCGCGACCGCCGCCTCCCGATCGATCAGGTTCATCACGTCGCCGATCGAGTTCACGAGCGGGGCCGGCGCGATCACGAGCGTGTTCTTGTCCACGCCGATCTCGACGAGCGTCTGCAGGGTGCGCAACTGGAGTGCGAGGGGGTGCGACATCATCGTGTCCGACGCGGTGCCCAGCTGAGCGGCGGCGAGCGCCTCGCCCTCCGCGGCGATGATCTTGGCCCTCTTCTCCCGCTCGGCCTCGGCCTGCTTGGCCATCGCGCGCTTCATCGAGTCGGGCAGCAGGATGTCCTTGAGCTCGACGAGGGTCACCTCGACGCCCCACTCGACCGTCGTGACGTCCAGGATCTCGCGGATGTTCGCATTCAGCGCCGCCGTATCGGAGAGGATCTCGTCGAGGTGGTGCTGGCCGACGACCCGGCGCAGCGTGGTCTGCGCGATCTGATCGATCGCGGCGCGGACGTTCTCGATCGCGATCACCGACTTCACCGGATCCTGGATCCGGAAGTAGGCGACCGCCGAGACGCCGACGGTGACGTTGTCCTTGGTGATGATGCCCTGCGACTGGATCGGCATCGTCACGATCCGCAGCGACACCGGGATCAGCACGTCGGCGAGGGGGAGGATGAACCGGATCCCCGGCTCGCGCACGTTGTGCAGACGGCCGAAGCGCAGCACCACGCCGCGCTCGTACTGCCGCACGATCCGCGCGGACAGGAAGAACGCGATGATCGCGAGGATCACCACGACACTGAGGATGATGAGCGGGGTCATGGGGACCGCCTCCTCCGGCTCCGGTGACGTGCCGCGGGCCGTGCTCCCATTCTCCTCCCGCCCGCGGACGGCGGCGCCGTTCGGGGGCGGGATCGACGCAGGTCCGCGGGTGGGCCGCGCCTAGACTGGCCGGACCCGCCGCGCGCTCCGCGACGGCGCCGGCTCGAAGGGATCGCCGCACATGCCGAACGTGCTGATCCTGGGCGGTCGCGCCCCGGTCGCGCTCGATCTCGCCCGCCGCTTCGCGCACGCGGGCTGGACCGCGCGGGTCGCCGACAGCGCGCCCTGCCGGATCAGCGGATCCTCGGTGTCGGTCGCCTCGGTCGTGCGACTCGCCTCGCCTCGGCGCGAGCCCGAGCGCTTCGCCGCCGACCTGGAGGGGGCGGTGCGCGCGCACGCGATCGATCTGGTCCTGCCGACGTGCGAGGAGGTCTTCCACGTCGCGCGGTGGCGGCACCGGCTGCCCGAGTACGTGTCGGTGCTCGCCGAAGAGCTCGGCACGCTCCGCCGCCTGCACAGCAAGGCGGAGTTCCCGGTCCTCGCGGCGGAGCACGGGCTGGACGTTCCGGAGACCGCCCGGGTGCGCACGCTGCGCGAGGCGCGCGCATGGGCGCAGGGACGCGGCGTGGTGCTCAAACCCGAGTTCTCCCGGTTCGGCGTGCACGTGCGGCGGTATGCCTCGGGCATCCCGCGGGACGCGCCGGAACTGGGGGAGGGCGGCGCCTGGGTCGTGCAGGAGCTGCTCACCGGCGATGAACGGTGCTCCTACGCCGTGGCCCATCGGGGGCGCGTGCTGGCCCACGCCGTGTATCGCCCGCGATGGTCGATGCCCGGCGGTGCGAGCTTCTACTTCGCCCCCGCTCGGGACGACCTCATCCGTGCGGAGGTACGGCGGCTGGTGGCCGGGATCGGCTTCACCGGGCAGATCTCGCTGGATTGGATCCGGCAGGCCGACGGCCGGATCCGCCCGCTCGAGTGCAATCCGCGCGCGACGAGCGGCCTGCACCTGTTCGGGGCGGACGACCCGCTGCCCGCGGCGCTCGCCGGCGAGCTCGACGGCTGCATCGAGCCGATCGATCCGCGGCCGCGGATGATCGCGCCGATGATGCTCACCGAGGGCCTGCGCGAGGCCGTGCGAACCGGACGGATCGCGCAGTGGGCGGCGGACCGGCGGGCCGCAGAGGATGTGCTGGCGGTCGCCGGGGATCGCGCGCCGCTGCGGGGCGGGCTGCGCGACCTCGCCGGGCATGCCAGGCGGGCGCGCGCCGCGCGGCAGAGTCTGCGTGAGGCTGCGACGGCGGACATCGAGTGGGACGGCGATGAGGCGCGGCCGGCTCTCTCGGGGGCGCCGTCGGCCTCCGTTCCCGGCGGTCCGGAGTGAGCCGTCCCGGCAGCGTGCCGCACGCGCTCTTCGCGGAGAAGGCGCGGGCGTTCCTGGACGTGCACCGCGGGCAGGACTCCACGTACTTCGCCGGCAATCTCGTCACCCGGATCGACGCGGTGACGGCGGGCGACCTGATCCTCCCCGTCACCGTGAACGACGCATCAGAGCCTCCGGGCAACGCCTGGGTGTGCTCGCCCACCACCACCTACGGGCGGTACGCGCTCGAGGAATCGGAGCGGCTTCTTCCCGGGCTGCTGCGTCCTCCGCTGCGCGCGACGATCGCCGGCGTGGACCGCGGCATGCGGCGCCGACGCCTGGATCGGGCCGTGGCGGTGGACAACTGGCTGCTGAGCACGAACCTGCATCCCGACCTCGCCGGGATCGACCTGAACCGGCTCGTCCGGGAGGCACGGGAGCGCTGGCCCGAGCACGCGATCTGGATCCGCTCGCTGAACGCCGTCCAGCACCCCGACTGGCTGCGCGCGGCCGCGGAGGCGGGCTTCACGCTCATCCCGAGCCGTCAGGTCTACCTGTTCCGCGATCTCTCCGCGGCGCGCCCGAGCCGGGACCTGCGCCGCGATCTGCGGCTTCTCGACCGCACGGAGCTCACCGCGGTCCACCACGACGCTTTCACGGAGGAGGATTTCGCGCAGGCCGAGCGACTGTACGCGCAGCTCTACCTGCACAAGTACTCGACCTTGAACCCGCGCTACAGCGCCGCGTTCCTCCGAGCCTGGCATCGTGCCGGCCTGCTCGAGCTCGCGGGCTTCCGCGACGCGGAGGGAACCCTTCGGGCGGTGGTGGGCATGTTCGGGCAGGGCGCGGCGCTCACCGCACCCGTCGTGGGCTACGACACGTCCTGGCCGCAGCAGGCGGGCCTCTACCGTCTGCTGATGGCGCACGTGCTGCGCTCGACGCGGCAGCGGGGCGTCGAGCTCAACCTCAGCGCGGGCGCCGCGCAGTTCAAGCGGCTCCGCGGAGGGGAGCCGGCGATCGAGTACAGCGCCGTGCAGGCCGCCCATCTTCCGGCGGCCACGCGCCGCGCGATCGCCGCGCTCGGCGCGCTCGCGTCGCGGGTCGGAGTGCCGATCATGCGGCGCTGGGAGCTCTGACGCGGGCGCCGTCCCGGCCGGGCGCGGTCGTCGCCCGTACGGGATGATGGATCCATGTCCTCCGGATCCGTGATCGTCGCCGTCTGCCAGTTCTCGCCCGTGGCGGATCGCTCCGCCAACCGCGAGCGCATCGGCGCGCTCGTCGCAGGCGCGGCGGCGCGCGGGGCGCGGGTGGTCGTGCTGCCGGAGTACTCGAGCTACTTCGTGGACCCGTTCGACGAGACCCTCGCCGCGAACGCGGAGGACCTCGACGGCGAGTTCACCGGTGAGCTGCGCCGCCTCGCCGGGCGGTACGACGTCGTGATCGTCGCGGGGCTGGTGGAGCGCGCGGACGAGGGGCGGATCCGCAACGCGGTCGTCGCGGTGGATGCCACGGGCATCCTGGCGGTCTACCGCAAGCAGCACCTGTACGATGCGTTCGGGCAGACCGAGTCGCGGTGGATCGAGCCGGGCCGGGTCGGGGGAGCGGCGACGTTCGTCGTGGACGCCCTGACGTTCGGGCTGATGACCTGCTACGACCTGCGCTTCCCCGAGGTGGCGCGCACCCTCGTCGACGCCGGGGCCGACGTGCTCGTCATCCCCGCCGAGTGGGTGCGCGGTCCGCTCAAGGAGCACCACTGGACCACTCTCCTCGCGGCGCGGGCGATCGAGAGCACGGCCTACGTCGTCGCGGCCGATCACCCGGTGCCGGTGGGAGTCGGTCATTCCGCGGTCGTCGATCCGCAGGGCGTCGTCGTCGCCGGGGTCGGCACGGGGGAGGGGATCGCGGTCGCCGAGCTCGATCCCGCCGCGGTCGCACGGGTGCGCGAGGTCAACCCCGTGCTGCGATTGCGGCGCTACCGGGTCTCGCCGCGCTGATCGCGGCGCGCGGACTACCGCAGCCCGGCCAGCCGCTCCGACGCCTCGGCGATCACCTCGGGCCGCTTGCACGCGGCGAAACGGACGAGGCCCCGGTAGGCGTCGCGGTGCTCGGGGCGCACGAACGCCGTGAGCGGGATCGCGGCCACGCCGATCCGCTCGGGGAGGGTCCGGCAGAACGCATCCGCATCGACGCCCCCGATCGCGGTCGCGTCGGCGACGGTGAAGTAGCCGCCGTCGGGGCGGTGCACCTCGAAGCCCGCCGCGGCGAGGCCCTCCGCGAGCAGGTCGTGCTTCGCCCGCAGTCGTTCCGCCGCATCGGTGAAGAACGTCTCGGGCAGGCGCAATCCGACGGCGACCGCCGGCTGGAACGGGCCTCCGTTGACGTAGGTGAGGAACTGCTTGACGCTGAGCACGGCCGTGATGAGCTCGGCCGGCCCGTGGATCCAGCCGATCTTCCATCCGGTGACCGCGAAGGTCTTGCCCGCGGAGGAGATCGTGAGCGTGCGCTCGGCGGCGCCCGGCAGGGTCGCGATCGGCACATGCGGCGCCGTGAACGAGAGGTGCTCGTACACCTCGTCGGTGACGATGATCGCGTCGTGCGCGTGTGCGAGGCGCACGATCTCCGCCCGCGCGGCGTCGTTGAGCACCGCGCCGGTCGGGTTGTGCGGATCGTTCACGAGGATCACGCGGCAGCGATCCGTCACCGTCGCGGCGAGCTCCTCGAGGTCGGGCTGGAAATCGGGCAGGCGCAGCGGCACGGTGCGCAGGGTCGCGCCGCTCAGCGCCGCGATGGCGGCGTAGGAGTCGTAGTACGGCTCGAACACCACGATCTCGTCGGCGGGCCCGTCCACGAGCGCGAGGAGCGCCGCGGCGATCGCCTCCGTGGCGCCCGCCGTGACCACGACCTCGCGATCCGGATCCACCTCGAGACCGTAGAAACGATGCTGATGCTCGGCGATCGCCTGGAGCAGATCGGGCACGCCGCGCCCCGGAGGGTACTGGTTGGCGCCCTCGAGGATGGCGGTGCGCGCGGCCTCGAGCACTTCCGCGGGCCCGTCCTCGTCCGGGAAGCCCTGCCCGAGGTTGATCGCCCCGGTGCGGGCCGCGAGCGCGGAGATCTCGGCGAAGATGGTGGGGGCGACCTCGCCGGCCTCGGAGAGCAGGCCGGCGCCGGCCGCGGTGCGGCGCCATGCGCCCGGAAGGATTCCCATGGCGCCCAGGGTAACGCCATAGCGGAATCTCCCAGCGGGCATAAGAAAAACACAGAAACGGCCGTCAGTCTGTAAGGGCAAGGTTCGAAGGAGCAGACATGAACGAGCAGACGCCTCACCCCGACGCCGGACACTCCGTGCCCCCGGCGTTCTCGTCCACCCCCGCCGCCGACGCCGCCGCACAGGCCGGCGCGACGGCTCCCACCACTCCCCTCCCGCCGACCGGGATGTACGCGCCGCAGGGGCAGGCCCACCCGGCACAGCCGGGCAACCCCGGTCACCCGGGCGTCCACACCGGCGCCGCCTTCGGCGCGGCCGCGACCCCGACCATCGAGCACAAGGCGAAGAGCGGCGTCGGCGGCGGCAAGATCGCCGCCATCATCATCGCGGCGGCCCTGGTCGGCGGCATCGCCGGCGTCGGCGGCGCGGTCGGCTACGGCTCGCTGACCGCCTCGAGCTCGTCGTCCTCGAAGGGCGTGACGGGGCCCAGCACCGTGACCGTGAACAACCCCGAGTCCGTGTCGGAGGCCACGGCGATCGCGGCGAAGGCCGTGCCGTCGGTCGTGACGATCGAGGTCTCGGGATCCAGCGCCGCAGGATCCGGATCCGGCATCGTGCTCGACAAGCAGGGGCACATCCTCACCAATGCGCACGTGGTGACCCTGGACGGCGAGGTCTCCGACCCCGCCATCACGGTGACGACCTCGGACGGCCGCATCCTCGAGGCCACCGTGGTCGGGATCGACGCGACCTACGACATGGCGGTGATCCAGGTCAAGGACGGCTCGAGCCTGACTCCGATGGAGTTCGCCGACTCGTCCAAGCTCAACGTCGGGTCCATGACGGTCGCCGTCGGCGCGCCGCTGGGGCTCTCCAACTCCGTCACGACCGGCATCGTCAGCGCGCTCAACCGCAGCATCCAGATCCAGTCCTCGGCGGCCCCGTCTCAGGGCTCGAGCGGCGACCAGCAGCAGAGCCCGAACCAGGACGGCTCGCAGCAGCCGTTCCAGTTCGACATCCCGGGCCGCGGCTCCGGCTCGCAGAGCTCCGCCGCGACGATCTCGATCTCGGTCATCCAGACCGACGCGGCGATCAACCCCGGCAACTCGGGCGGCGCACTCGTCGACAGCGACGGCAAGCTCATCGGAGTGAACGTCGCGATCGCGAGCGCCGGATCCTCGTCCTCCTCGTCGGGACAGTCCGGCAACATCGGGGTCGGCTTCGCGATCCCGTCGAACATCGCCAAGCGCATCGCCAACGACATCATCGCCGACGGCAAGGCCACGCACGGCCTGCTGGGTGCGACGGTGCAGGACGCGAGCGCTCAGAAGGGCGCGACGGTCGTCGGCGCGGCGATCGCGTCGGTCACGAACGGGGGCGCCGCGGCGAACGCCGGCATCCAGGCGGGCGACGTCGTCACGGGCTTCAACGGGAACCCGATCACCGACGCCAGCGACCTGACCGCGCAGGTGCGCTCCGTCGCCGGGGGGAGCACGGCCACGCTGACCGTCGTCCGCAACGGTCAGAGCCAGGAGATCAAGGTCACCCTGGGGACCCTCGCCCCGTGAGCGGCCGCTCCTGATCCTTGCGCTGAGGAAGACGCCACCCGCGACACGTCGCGGGTGGCGTCTTCTCCGTCGGGGGCGCGAATCCGCGCTGTGGCCGGGACGGCGGCGCTCTCCTTTTCCGCACCGAGTCCCCGGCCGGTAGGCTCGCGGGGTGGCGTCCTTCTCCTTCCGTGCGGGTAACGCCGGCAAGCTGCTGAGGATCCCGCTGTATCTGCTCGGCAGGCTGGGAACCCTCGTCGTCCCGCGGGGGCGGGGCTGGGTGATCGGGTGCGGCGCCGGCATCGGCGACGGCGCCCTCGCCCTCTGGCACGCGGCCGTGGAGAGCGGTCTCGAGCCGCTCTGGCTGACGGGGTCCGAGCGCGAGCGACGCGATGCGGACGAACTCGGCATCAGGTCGATCCCGAAGAGCGGTCTGCGCGGCTGGTGGGCGACCGCCCGGGCCGGAGTGGTCGTGGTCACGCACGGCTTCGGCGACGTCAACCGGTACGCCACCTCGGGTGCGTTCCCACGCCCTCCTGTGATCGTGCAGCTCTGGCACGGCATCCCGCTCAAGCGCATCGGGCTGGACTCCCCGGCCACCGTGCAGAGCGCGTTCCTGCCGGGCTTCGTCCCGCTGCAGCGCCTGCTCGGGTTCCTGTACCGCGGCCAGACCCGGCGCATCCGGGTGCTCCCCGCCGCATCCGACCGGTCCCGCGGGCGCCTGGAATCGGCGTTCGCCCTCGGCGTCCGGCAGGTTCTCGTCACCGGCGAGCCGCGCGTCGACGTGCTCTCCGCCGGGGATCCGGAGGAACGCCGAGCGCGCGCGATCGCGCGACGGGACGCCGCGGTCGGACCGATCGCGGACAGCGCGCGCGTCGTGCTGTACGCGCCCACCTGGCGGGACGGGGCGCCGGACCCCTCGGTCCCGACCGCTGCGGAGTGGGCGGATCTGCTCGGCGTGCTGGAGCGCACCGACAGCGTGCTGCTCGTGCGCTCGCACCCGCTCGGCGAGGGCGACTACAGCCCGCCGGTCCCCACAGACCGCGTGCGGATGATCGGTTCCTCGACCGTCGCGGACATCACGCCCGTGCTGCCCGCGGTCGATGTGCTCGTGACCGACTACTCGTCACTCGCCTATGACGTGGGGCTGCTGTCCATGCCCGTCGTCTATCTCGCCCCGGATCCCGAGGAGTACGCCGCCGCCCGCGGCTTCTACGGGACGTACGCCGAGGTCGCCGGCGGCGACCCTGCGAGCGACTGGGCGGAGGCCGGGGGTCAGCTCGAGGCGACCCTCTCCGACGTCGAAGAGCGCGACCGCCGCGCCGAGCTCTCCCGCGCGCTCAGCGCGCGCATGCACGCCCATCGGGACGGCCGGAACACGGCCCGCGTCCTCGGCGCGATCCTCGCCCGTACCGGCGACGCCAGGAGCGCCGCCCGCCCGACCCCCGCAGCGAAGGGAACCCCATGACGAGCCGCGTCACGAGCGTCCGCGTCGACGAGGAGCAGCAGGCGCTGCTGATCGGCGGAGAGGGGACCGCTCCCGCCGAGATCGAGCTCGCCGGCCGCCGTGCCGTCTCCCGGGCCGGCGTCGATGCGGACCGGGACGACCCCGGCTGGAGCGCCGTGCTGCCGCTGCAGGCTGCGCGATGGGGCGGGCCGGTGCTCCCGCTGCCGAGCGGCGACTACGCGCTCCTGCTCGACGGACGCGCGGTCGACGTGCCCGTGCTCGAGACCGTCGTGCTGGCCGGGCTCCGCGTCGGCGCGGACGGCGCCGTGCGCATCGACCCGCCGGTCGACCCGGTGTACGAGACCGCCGAGGGGCGGCTCGCCCTGGAGGGGCGCTACGCCGCGCTTCCCGGCGCGGGGGAGAACGCGGTGTTCTTCGAGTCCTTCTACGGGCAGTCCAGCGGCTGCAACCCGGGCGCGATCGACCGCGAGCTCGCGGCGCGCGCCCCAGGAGTGACCCGGTACTGGAGCGTGGTCGACCTCTCGATCCCGGTCCCGGAGGGGGCGATCGCGGTCGTGGAAGGATCGCCGGAGTGGTGGCGGGCGCGTGCCGATGCACGGCTGCTCGTGGTGAACGACTGGCTGCGCCGCCGCTTCGACCGCAAGCCCGGGCAACGCGTGCTCCAGACCTGGCACGGCACGCCCCTCAAGCGTCTCGCCCTGCATCGCCCCGGCCTGCACCCGCGGCGCTGGCTCGCCGTGTTCCGCGAATCGCGACGCTGGGACGCCCTGCTCGCCCAGAACCCGTACGCGGAGCGGGTGCTGCGCAAGGCCTACGCCTTCCTGCAGCGGCCGGTGTGGGTGGACGGCTACCCGCGCAACGATGTGCTCGTCACCGGCGATGCCGCGCGCATCCGCGATGCGCTCGGCATCGGTCCGTCGGAGCGGGTGCTGCTGTACGCGCCGACCTGGCGGGACGACCGGTCGGAGATGGTCGACTTCCTGGATCCGACCGCGCTCGCCGAGGCCGCCGACGCGGTCGTGCTCGTCCGCGGCCACTCCCGCACCATCCGCCCCGGCCGCGACCAGGCCGGATCCCGGGTCATCGACGTCACCGGCTATCCCGATACCGCGGAGCTGCTGCTCGCCGCCGATGCGCTGATCACCGACTACTCGTCGGTGATGTTCGACTTCAGCGCCACCGGCAAGCCCATCTACTTCCTGGTGCCGGATCTCGAGCACTACCGCGGCAAGCTCCGCGGCTTCTACTTCGACCTCCCGGCCCGTGCACCCGGCCCCCTTGTGCGCACGCAGGAGGAGCTCGTGGCGGCGCTCTCCGACGTGTCGGCGGTCGCGGAGCACGCCGCGTCCTACGTCGCCTGGCAGGCGCAGTTCAACGGCCGCGACGACGGGTCCGCGTCCGCGCGGGTCGTCGACCGGATCCTGGATCTCGGCTGGCTCGACGGCTGAGCCGTCCCGCCCGGGGCCGCCGAGCGCGGAGGCCGCTCAGGGCAGCGGGGTGTTCCGCGTGCCGAGCCGTGAGGTGTCGACCGTGTCGTGCGCGCCGCGCAGCACGCCCATGAGGAACCCGAGCCCCCAGGAGAGGTGCATCGTCGGCAGCACGGCGAGCGTCCAGATGCGCTCCCGCGGGCTCCGCGGCGGATCGGTCGGGCGCCCCGGAGCCAGCGCCATCGCGATCACGAGCAGCGCATAGGCGACGAGCGGCAGATACACCGCCGACGCGATCACGCCGGCGACGCCCGAGAGGACGCCCGTGAGCTGCAGCACCCCCGTGACCACGGCGAGCGCGAGGAGGACGAGGAGCGCCGGGGGCGCGAAGAAGCGCACGCCGTTGCTGCGCCCGTAGCGGCGCACCAGCTCGCCGCGCCAGGCTCCGGTCGAGCGGAACTGCCGCGCCAGCCGGATCCAGCTCTCCCGCGGCCAGTAGGTCACCGCGAGCTGCGGATCGAACCACACCGCGTACCCCGCCTGGCGGATCCGCAGATTGAGCTCCCAGTCCTCGCCGCGGCGGATCGACTCGTCGAACAGGCCGACCTCGTCCAGCACGCTGCGGCGCATGACGCCCAGGTAGGCCGATTCGGCGGCTCCCTCCCTGGTCCCTCCGTGGTAGCTGCCGCCGCCGAGACCGACCGGCGAATTGTACGCGCGGGCCACGGCCGCCTGGAACGGGGTGCGGCCGTCGGCACGCATGACCCCTCCGACGTTCGCGGCGCCGGTTCGCTCCAGCGTCTGGATCGCGCGCCGGGCGTACCCGGGGGAGAGCTCGGAGTGCGCGTCGACCCGGATGATGGTCGGATGCGCGCTGGCGCGGATCGCCGCGTTGAGGCCGACCGGGATGTCGGCGGCCGGGTTGTGCACGATCCGCAGCCGCGGCTCGCGGGCCGCCAGGCGCTCGGCGAGGTCGGTGGTGCCGTCGGAGGACGGGCCGAGCGCGAGCACGAGCTCCGTGGGGCCGTCCACGTCCTGCGCGAGCACCGACTCCACGGCGTGCTCGAGATAGGTGCGCTCGTTCAGCACCGGCATCACGAACGACACGCCCGCGCCGGACAGCGGGGCATCCGCGCCGGGGGAGGACGGGTCGGGGTGGCTCACCCGTCGATCCTTGCACGTCCGGCCTGCAAGACCGGCGGGAGGGCCGTCCGGGCGCGTCGGGCTACCAGCGTCCGCCGTTCTGCCAGTACTGGCCGATGTCCTCGAGCGGGCGCCCCTTGGTCTCGGGAGCCAGCCACACCACGAAGAAGAAGGCGAGGATCGCGATCACCCCGAAGGCGGCGAAGGTGCCCGCGCCGCCGAGGGCGTTGAGCATCGTCAGGAAGAGCGCGCCGACGATGACGTTCGCCACCAGGTCGCTCGTCAGCATCACGCTCGCACCGAGCGAGCGCAGGTGCGCCGGCATCGCCTCGCCGGCGTAGACCCAGACCAGGGAACCGAAACCGAACGTGAAGCCGGCGGTGAAGAGCACGAGTCCGATGAACCCGGCGATCGTGAGGGCGCCGTCGAAGTGGCCGCCCCCGATCGCGAACACGATCACGAGCAGCAGGTTCGCCAGGATCATGGTCCCGATGCCGATCAACAGCACCGGGCGGCGCCCCATCCGGTCGATCACGAGCAGGGCGATGAAGACCGCGACGAGCCCGGCGACCTGGACCAGGGCGGAGAGTCCCAGCTTCACGATGTCGTCCGTGAACCCCATCGCCTCGAAGATCCGGGGGCTGTAGTAGACGATCGCGTTGATGCCGGTGAGCTGCACGAAGAACCCGAGTCCGACGACGAACAGCGTGGCACGGAGGAACGGCTTGCGCAGCAGATCGCGCCACGATGCGGTGTGCGCGGAGGCGAAGCCCGCGGTGATCGTCTCGATCTCGGCGTCGACGTCGATCTCGGGGCCCTCGATGCGGGCGAGGGTGGCACGGGCCTCCGAGGTGCGGCCCTTCATGACGTACCAGCGCGCGGTGTCGGGCAGGCGCAGCAGGACCAGGGTGATGACCACGCCGGGGATCGCCGCGAGCCCCAGCATCCATCGCCAGCTCTCGGTCGGCGCGAGGGCCATGGCCACGAGGTAGCCGAGGATGATGCCGGAGACGGTGGCGACCTGGTACAGCACGAGGAACGCGCCGCGCGAGCGGGTGGGCGCGGACTCGGCGACGAAGACCGGGACGACGACGACCGAGACGCCGATGGTGAGTCCGAGCAGGAAACGGGCGGCGACCAGCACCCACAGGGCCGGGGCGAGACCGGACAGCAGGGAGAACACGGCGAAGGCCAGGGCGACGGCGACCATGGTCGGCTTACGGCCGATGCGGTTGGCCAGCGCGCCGCCGAAGAGCGCCCCGAGGATCTCGCCGACGACCACCGTGGTGGTGACCCAGGACTGCGCGGCGGGATCGAGGTGGAAGTCCTTGGCCAGGTACAGCATCGCCCCGCCGATGTTGGAGGAGTCGTAGCCGTAGATGATGCCCACGGTTGCGGCGGCGACGCCCACGAGCAGCGCCAGCCGTGTGGTGCGGCTGTTGCCGGTCAGTGCAGAGCTCATGATCCCGTCCTCGTTCTCGGCGCTCCCCGGGGAGCGGATTCGAGAGTACCGCGGCGGCCGCGGCGCTCAGACGACGAACCGCCAGACGTACTCCAGGCCGTCTTCCGGGCGGAACCAGGCCAGGGTGACGACCACGTCGTCCACGTCGGTGTCGCACAGGCAGATCTCCATCTGCTCGCCGGGGCGCACCCTTCCCCAGAGCAGGGTGCGCCCCGGATTCGTCGAGGTGCGGGCGAAGGCGCGCACGAAATCGAGGCCGCCGTCGGCGTTGGTCACGACCGGATGCGTGCGATCGCGCCGATCGACGCGCCAGGGCACAGGGTACGAGACGTCGGGGAACCGTGCCGACGGGGGATCGGATGGGCGGGTCATGGCGCCACGATAAGAGCGGGTGCCGACGGCTCGGCGCCGTCGGACGCGGTCGCGACGACGGCTGTGCAGAACTCCTCCGGAAGCGCCGCTGTGCGGACCGCTCAGAGCTCCCGATCCGGCGCCGTCGGATGCAGTTCCGGGCCGGGCGCCTCGGGTGCCGACACCGGCGCGGGGCGGCGTCGCACGACCTCCGCCGCGCGTCGGCCGACCACGCCGACGCCGCGCGCCGCGGATCCGGCCGCTCCGGCGACGGCGGCGCCTGCGAGCTGCGCACCCCGGGCGATCCTGCGCTCGATGCGCTGGGCGCCCTCCTGCGGTTCGAGCTCGGCGGGCAGCGTCTGCGGCGGGAGCCCGAAGGCACGACGGGAACTGGTCAGCACGCGCCGCCCCAGCACGTGATTGCCCGCGCCGCCGATCACCGCCCCCACGCCGAAGGGAAGCGCCTTGCCGAGGAACGAGGCGCCGCCGACGCCGGCGAACTGCTTGATCAGCATGCTCTTGAGCCGGTCGGCCAGCGGACCCACCGCCGCCCGGGGGAGGGACTTGGTCACGAGCTCGCCCCAGTAGGCGGGACGGCCTGCGCCCTTGCCCGTCGCCTGCCCGGCGAGCTGGCGGATCAGATCCACGCCCTCCTTGCCGAGCATGAGGGTCATCACGAGCGCCCTGGCGCGATCGGGATTCTCCACGGTGATGCCGTGGACCTCGGCGATCGACTGGGCGAACAGCGCCGTCGTCTCGACGAACCCCGCGGTCTCGACGCCGGACAGCGCGAGGGTGACCCCGGTGCCGATGCCGGGGATCACGGCCGTCGCGCCGACCGCGGCTCCTCCGGTCGTCACCGCGGCGAGGTAACGGCGCTCCAGCAGCGTGATGATCTGCGACGGTGTGGCGTCGGGGTGCCGCAGCCGGATGCTGCGGATGTGCGCGAGCACGAGCGGACGCTGCACGGCGAGGACCCGGTCGAGACCGCGGATGTGCATCGGGTGCTCGGAGGATCCCGCCGGAGGCAGCCCGCCGGCCCACGGGGCGTCGTCGGGCAGGGAGTGGATCCGCTGCACGGACTGGTCGCGCTTGCTGCGCTTCGCATCGCTCTTCCCCATGGACCAGAGCCTAGGACGGCTCCGTCTGAAGATCGGCCGTTAACGCGAGCGGGCCCGTGCTTATCGCACGGGCCCGCTCGGAGGGAGGGGGGTCAGACGAACAGGTTCGCCCGCTCCAGGTCCTCGGCGAAGTCGACCTCGACCGCGTAGAGGTCGGAGATGTCCATCGGCTCCAGGAGGAGGCCGTTCTCGACGATCGCCAGCTCGAGGCCGCGCTCGAAGTAGTCCTGGTCGTCGACGCGCTGGAGCTGGCGCAGGAACGCCTGCTTGTCGCGCGAGGAGACGTAATTGATGCCGACGGCCTCGCCGATGCCGCCCTTGACGGTCTTGGAGAGCTCCTTGATGTATCCCTCGGCGTCGACCGTATACTTGACCTCTTCGTCGCTCACCTTGGCGGTGTTGACGGTGACGAAGGACTGGTCGCGCTCGATGAACGCGATCGCGCGGCCGAGGATGCGCGGGTCGAAGACGACGTCGCCGTTCATCCAGAGCACGCCGCTGCGTCCGGTCGCGGAGAGACCGCGCAGGAGGCTCTTGGACGTGTTGGTCTGGTCGTAGCGCTCGTTGTGCACGTAGTTCACATCGGGGAAGGCCTCGATGATCGTCTCGGCGCGGTAGCCGACGATGGTCGTGATGCGCACGTCTTCGCCGAAGGCCGCATGGATGTTGTCGTGCTGCTGCTGCATGATCGAGCGTCCGTCGTTGAGCTCGGTCAGCGGCTTGGGGAGGGAGCGCCCGAGGCGCGAGCCCATCCCGGCAGCCAGAATGATGGTCTGAAGAGTCACAGAAATGCTCCTGTTACGTGTGTTCACGGTCAAGTCACCGATGGGACACTTCCTCGTGCCAGAAGCCATGGTATCGATCCGCCCCGCGCGGGACATGCGGAGGAGGGGCGAGATGCCATTCCGTTATCGAGTGCTCGGTGCATTCCCAGGTTCGTCAGAGGATCCGGTTCCGGCCTCGATCACGTCGGTTCGGGTCGTCGCCCCCGTCCTCGCCGTCGTCGGTTGATACCGTGAAAGGCATGACCGGAGCATCCCATGACCCCCGTGCGCCCAAGGATTCCTCTCCTCCCTCGAGGCCTCGCCGGACCGCCTCCGGCACCTCAAAGGAGTCGGCCGCGCAGACCGCGCGCGTGAAGGCCGAAGGGGAGGCCGCTGCCGTGCGCTCGGCCACGGCCAAGCGCACGGCAGCGCGCACGACCGCGGCGCGCACCGCCGCGACGAAGACCGCGAACGAGAAGGCGGCCGCCGCCAAGGCGCAGGCCGCCTCCGAGAACGCCAAGGCGCAGGCGGCCAAGGTCGCGGCGGTCAAGGCCGCGACGCCGGCTCCCGCGCGGACGGCGCGCACGACGACGAAGAAGGCGACGGCCGCGAAGAGTGCGACGGCACCCGCCGCAGCGTCGGGGGGCGCCGCGGACGAAGGCGCCGGCGCTGCGCCGAAGCGGCAAGCCGCGAAGACCTCGACGGCCCGGACCGCAGCGGCCAAGGCCGCGACACCGCGGACCACGACCGCGAAGAGCACCGCCGCGAAGACCACGGCTGCGAGGGCCACGACGGCGAAGACCGCGGCCGCGAAGACCACGACGGCGAAGAGCACCGCCGCCGCGAAGAGCGCCGCCGCGGGGGAGAGCACCACCGCGTCGAGGACCGCGGCCGCGAAGCGCACCCCGGCGAAGAGCACCACCCCGAAGGCCACGACTGCCCGGCGGGCGCCGCGGAAGGCTCCGACGGCTGCCGCTGCGGCCGCGATCGCGGGTGAGGCGCCCGCCGCCCCCGCCGAGCCGGAGACGACCGTCGACGAGACGACCACGACCGCGGACGAGGCGACCTCCTCCGCGGAGGAGACGACCACCTCCGCGGAGGAGACGACCACGACCGCGGACGAGGCGACCTCCTCCGCGGAGGAGACGACCGCCACGGTGGATGACACAACCGCCGCCGGCGCCGGAACCGTCCCCACCGCGGAGGAGGCGACCCCTGCGGCGGACGAGACCGTCGAGAACCCCTCGCCTGAAGGGAATGCCGCAGGGCATGATGCTTCTGTGGACAGCGATTCTGGGGCGGCTGGGCCGGTGGGGGAAGCCACGTCGAGGGCGGCGGAGGCGACGACGGACGCAGCGGCGACGGAAGCCGAGCAGGTGCCGGTCGCACCGACCGCGCCGGAGAGCACGACGGCATCGGAACCGGCCGTGGCGGACGAGCCGTCCGACCCCGTCGGGATCGGCGCCGAGAGCGCGGCCGCTCCGGCACCGTCGGCGCCCGAGCCTGATGCTCCGGGCGAAGACGACCGGGTACCGGCGTCGCACGAGGGTCAGGCGCTCGTCGTCCGCGGGCTGGTGAAGCGCTTCGGGGACACCGTCGCGGTCGGCGGCATCGACCTGACCGCCCCCGCGGGGTCCTTCTACGGCATCGTCGGCCCGAACGGCGCGGGCAAGACCACCACGCTGTCGATCATCGCGGGGCTCCTGCGCCCGGACGCGGGGACGGTGCTGATCAGCGGCATCGACCAGAGGGCCGACAGCGCCGCGGCGAAGAAGGCGCTCGGTGTGCTGCCGGACCGGCTGCGCACCTTCGACCGGCTCACCGGCCGACAGCTGCTGCACTACTACGGGCTGCTGCGCGGCCTCGCCGCCGATGTCGTCGAGAAGCGCGTCGCGGATCTCGCCCGCGCCTTCGATCTGACCGGCGCGCTCAGCCGGGTGGTCTCCGACTACTCCGCCGGCATGACCAAGAAGATCATGCTCGCCGGTGCGATGATCCATTCCCCGCGCGTGCTGGTGCTGGACGAGCCGTTCGAGTCGGTCGACCCGGTGTCGTCCGGCGTCATCCTCGACATCCTCCGTGCGTACGTCGCCCACGGCGGCACGGTCATCCTCTCCAGTCACGGCATGGACCTGATCGAGCAGGTCTGCGAGAGGATCGCGATCATCGTGGGCGGAGAGGTCCTCGCCGAGGGCACCGTCGACGAGGTGCGGGCGGGCCAGACCCTCGAGCAGCGGTTCATCGAGCTGTCCGGCTCGGCCGGCGAGGTGGAGGGCCTGGAGTGGTTGCACACGTTCTCCGCCTGAGGCTGATGCTCGCGCTCGGCGCCCTGCGCGGCGATCGCAGCCGGGTGGCCAGGACGGTGGCGGCGCTGCTGCTCACCGCCGCCGCGACGGCCGTCGCCGTCATCGCCATCCGCAGCCTGTCGCAGACCTCGGAGGCTGCCGCGCACACGGTGATCGTGCTGGGCAGCTCGGCCGTGGTGCTGGGCTTCTTCGTCGCCCCCATCCTCGCAGGCTCGGTGGATCAGCTGGATCCGCGCCGCTTCGCCGTCTTCGGCGTCGACGAGCGGCGGCTCCCGGCGATCCTCGCGCTCGCCGCCTTCGTCAGCGTGCCGAGCCTGGCCCTGCTGCTGGTCCAGGGGGCGGTGGTCGGGGTCGCGATCTCGTTCGGCGCGCCGTGGGCGGTCGCCGTGCTGTCCGGACTGGTCACACTCGCCACCGCGGTGCTGGCGGCGAGGGCGGGGATGGCGCTCAGTGCTCGACTGCTGCCGGAGCGGCGCTCGCGGGAGCTCACCGCGCTGTTCGCGCTCGCCGTGATCGTGGTGGCCGTGCCGGTGGGCGTGTTCGTCGCCTCCCTCGGCTGGGCCGGCGCGGTTCCGCCGCTCCTGCACTCGGCGGCCGCGGTGCTCGGAATGACGCCCCTCGGCGCCTCCGCGGCCTTCCCGTTCCTGGTCACCGCAGGGCAGACCGGCGCCGCCTGGGTGGCCGGGGTCGTCGCCGTGCTGAGCGTCGTGGGTGTCGCGGCAGGCTGGCTCGCGCTCGTGCACCGTGCCCTGACCACCCGGGAGCGGCCCACTGCGGTGCGCGAGCGACCCGGCCTCGGCTGGTTCGCGCTGCTGCCGTCGAACGCGTTCGGCGCCGTGGCGGCGCGGAGCCTCGTGTACTGGCTGCGTGATCGCCGCTACATCATCAACGTCGTGATCGTGCCCGTCGCCGGAGTGCTCACCGCCGTGCCCCTGCTCGTCGCGGGTGTGCCGATCTCGGTCGCCGCGGCACTGCCGGTCGCGGTGATGGCCCTGTTCTTCGGATGGCTGCCGCACAACGACGTCGCCTACGACTCCACGGCGTTCTGGATCCACGTCGCCAGCGGCGTCCGCGGGGTGCCCGATCGACTCGGACGCCTCGTCCCGGTCGTGCTCATCGCCGTCCCGACGCTCGCGGTGGCGATCCCGGTCACCCTCGCGGTGATCGGACGCTGGTCGCTGCTCCCGGTGCTCATCGGCGTGGTGACGAGCCTGCTGCTGACCGGCCTCGGTCTCTCCAGCGTGGTCTCGGCGGTGGCGCCGTACGGCGTGTCCCGTCCCGGCGACAGCCCTTTCCAGCAGCCGCAGCGCTCGCGCGGCGGCGCGCTGGGCCAGGCCGGGGCCCTGATCGGAGCCGTGGTGCTGAGCCTGCCCACCCTTCTGCTGGCGTGGCACGCGCTCACCGACGACACGGCGTCGACGGCGCCGGCGCTGTGGATCGGGCTGGTCACCGGCGTGCTGGTCCTCGCCGCGGGCGTCCGCACGGGCGCCTGGGCGTTCGATCGACGCGGTGCCGAGCTGATGGAGTTCGTCGAGACGGTCTGAGCGGATCACGGATCCTCGATCGCGCGGCGCCCGAGCGGCGCCGCGCGATTAGACTCGCCGTCATGAGTACCCCGCTGGACGCCCCGGATCAGGGCGGCGTCGCCACCCTCGATCGCGAACTCGAGCAGCTCCTCAACGAGGAGCTCCAGGAGCCGGGAGACCACGAGCGGTTCTCCCACTACGTGAAGAAGGAGAAGATCCTCGAGTCCGCTCTGACCGGCAAGCCCGTGCGGGCCCTGTGCGGAAAGAAATGGACCCCGGGTCGTGATCCGGAGAAGTTCCCCGTGTGCCCCACCTGCAAGGAGATCTACGAGTCGATGGTCGGTTGACGACCTTTCGACGCGTCGCTCCGCCTCTCGATCGGGAAACGCCCGGGTCTAGCGGACGTCCTCGAAGACGGTGGGGATCGCCGGATCCGACTTGCTGAGCGCGAGGGCGCGCACCGGCAGTTCCTCCCGCACCCGGAGGTGGTGCTCGCGGGCCGCGACGGTGCCGGCGGGGCCCTCGAACGCGGTGTCGATCTCGCCGCCCTCGACGAGGGTGACCTGCAGCGGACGCCCGTCGGGGTGGTCCTGCGCACCCAGCTCTTCGAAGCCGTCGGCCACGAGCACGGTCTCGGACTGCGCGACCCCGTCGGCCAGCACCCGGAACGCGGCCTTGCGCCCGCCCTTCGAGGCCTTGTCCGCCGAAGCCTTGGCCACCGCGACCCAGCCTCCGTCCGCGCCCTGGCGGGCGACGAGCTTGTAGACCATGCTCGCGGTGGGGTAGCCGGAGCCGGTGACGACCGAGGTCCCGACCCCGTAGGCGTCCACCGGCGACGCGGCGAGGGCAGCGATCGCGTATTCGTCCAGATCGCTGGTCACGGTGATCCGCGTGCCGGTCGCGCCGAGCTCGTCGAGCTGCGCGCGCACCTCGGCCGCCATGATCGGCAGGTCGCCGGAGTCGATGCGCACCCCGCCCAGCTCCGTGCCCGCCACGCGGATGGCCGTCTCGACGCCCTGCCGGATGTCGTAGGTGTCGACGAGCAGCGTCGTGCCGGTGCCGAGCGCGGCGATCTGGGCGCGGAAGGCGTCCTCCTCGCTGTCGTGCAGCAGGGTCCACGAGTGCGCCGCGGTGCCCATCGTGGGGATGCCCCAGGTGCGCCCCGCCTCGAGGTTGCTGGTGGCGCCGAAGCCGGCGATGAACGCGGCCCGCGCGGCCGCGATGGCCGAGTCCTCCGCGGCGCGCCGGGACCCCATCTCGGCCAGCGGGCGCTCTCCGGCGGCGATGCTCATCCGCGAGGCCGCGGTCGCGACGGCCGAGTCGTGGTTCAGCACGCTCAGCGCCAGGGTCTCCAGGATCACGGCGTCGGCGAAGGTGCCCTCGACGGTGAGGATCGGGGATCCGGGGAAGTACAGCTCGCCCTCGCGGTAGCCGCGGATCGTGCCGGAGAAGCGATAGCCCTCGAGGTAGCGGAGCGCCTCCGCATCCACGACCTTCGCGTCACGGAGGTAGCGCAGCTCCTCGTCGCCGAACCGGAAGTCGCGAAGCAGGGAGAGCAGGCGCCCGGTGCCGGCCACCACTCCGAAGCGGCGTCCGCCGGACAGACGCCGGGAGAACAGCTCGAACACGCTCTGCCGCGAGGCGGTGCCGTCGCGCAGCGCCGCCTCCAGCATCGTGAGCTCGTAGCGATCGGTCTTGAGGGCGCTGGACGCGGTCATGGCGATCAGCATACGGGCGCGGGGCGCGACCTGCGCGTGGGGACGCGTGCGCCGACTAGGCTGGATCATCATGAACGACGCGCCGATCGGGATCTTCGACTCCGGAGTCGGCGGCCTCACCGTGGCGCGCGCGATCCGCGCGCAGCTGCCCCGGGAGTCCTTCGTCTACATCGGCGACACGGCCCATTCGCCGTACGGGCCGAAGCCCATCGCCGACGTGCGCCGCTACTCGCTCGAAGTGCTCGACACCCTTGTCGACCAGGGCGTGAAGATGCTCGTGATCGCGTGCAACACCGCCTCCTCGGCGATGCTGCGCGATGCCCGCGAGCGCTACGACGTGCCCGTCGTCGAGGTGATCGGCCCGGCCGTCCGCCGGGCGATCTCGACCACGCGCAACGGCCGGATCGGCGTGATCGGCACGATCGGCACGATCGGATCCCGCGCGTATCAGGACATGCTCGAGGTGAATGAGAACCTCGCCGTGTTCACGGCGGCATGCCCGCGCTTCGTCGAGTTCGTCGAGGCGGGGATCACGGACACCCCCGAGGTGCTCCGGGTCGCCGAGGAGTACCTGGCGCCGTTGCGCGATGCGGAGGTCGACACGCTCGTGCTGGGCTGCACGCACTATCCGTTCCTGCGCGGCGCGATCGGCTACGTCATGGGGGAGGGCGTCTCGCTCGTCTCCAGCGACGACGAGACCGCCGGCGACGTGTACCGGCAGCTCGTCCGCGGCGACCTGCTCGCCTCGCCCGACGCCTGCCCGCGCTACGTGTACGAGGCGACCGGCGCCTCGGCCGACGACTTCACCGCCCTCGCCAACCGCCTGATGGGCCAGGAGGTGCGCGGCGTCCGGCTCGTGCAGACCGGCGTCATCGACCTTCCCCACCTCAAGGAGATCCCATGACCGAGTCCACCGTCCGCGCCGATGGCCGCACCGTCGACCAGCTCCGCCCGATCACGATCGAGCGCGGCTGGAGCGCCCAGGCCGAGGGATCCGCCCTCATCAGCTTCGGGAACACCAAGGTGCTGTGCACGGCGTCGTTCACGAACGGCGTGCCGCGCTGGCTGACCGGCAAGGGCAAGGGCTGGGTCACGGCCGAGTACGCGATGCTGCCGCGGGCCACCAACGACCGCAACGACCGCGAGAGTGTCAAGGGCCGCATCGGCGGACGCACGCACGAGATCTCCCGCCTGATCGGCCGGGCCCTGCGCGCCGTGGTCGACACCAAGGCGCTCGGCGAGAACACCATCGTGATCGACTGCGACGTCCTGCAGGCCGATGGCGGCACCCGGACCGCGGCGATCACCGGGGCGTACGTCGCCCTGGCCGACGCGATCGAGTGGGGTCGGCGCAAGAAGTTCATCGGGCAGAAGGCCCAGGTGCTGCACGACTCGGTCGCGGCGGTCTCGGTCGGCATCATCGACGGCGAGCCCATGCTCGATCTGGCCTACGTCGAGGACGTGCGCGCCGAGACCGACATGAACGTCGTCGTCACCGGACGCGGTCTCTTCGTCGAGGTGCAGGGAACCGCCGAGGGCGCCCCCTTCGACAAGCGCGAGCTCGACGCCCTGCTCGAGCTCGGCGTGAACGGCTGCGCCGATCTGCGCGACCGCCAGGTGGCGACCCTCGCGGAGGAGCGGGCGTGAGGATCGTCCTCGCGACGCACAACGCGCACAAGGTCGCCGAGTTCGGCCAGATCGTGGCCGCGACCCGGCCCGATCTCGAGGTCGTGGGCTACGACGGACCGGAGCCCGTCGAGGACGGCGTGACCTTCGAGCAGAACGCGCTCATCAAGGCGCGCGCCGCGGCCGCGCACACGGGACTCCCGGCGCTCGCCGATGACTCGGGGATCGCGGTGGACGTGCTGGGCGGATCGCCCGGGGTGTTCTCCGCGTACTGGGCGGGGCAGAAGAAGGACGACGTCGCGAACCGGGAGCTCCTCCTGGACCAGCTCCGGGACATCGCGGATCCGCACCGAGCCGCCCGCTACGTCAGCGTCATCGCGCTCGCCCTGCCCGACGGGCGGGAATGGACCGTCCGCGGCGAGTGGCCGGGCCGCCTCGCGCACGCCCCCGCCGGCGAGGGCGGATTCGGCTACGACCCGGTGTTCGTGCCCGAGGGGCAGTCCGATCCCGAGCGCACGGTCGGGGAGTTCACCTCCGACGAGAAGCAGGCGCAGTCGCATCGCGCGCGCGCCTTCGTGGCGCTCGTGCCGCTGCTCGCCGAGCTCTGAACCCGGCGGTCGCGGCCCGGCAGGGTCGCGTCGGTCGCTAGTGAGAATCATCCCCATTCCCGACTAGGCGAAAACGCCTCCGACCGGGGGATCCCGGCTCTACCCTGGAGGCATGCACGATCACGCCCCCGCCTCCGGGATCCGCTCCGCAGGTCACCGTCGCCTGCTCGCGATCTCCCTCACGCTGACCAGCACGATCATGCTGGTGCAGGTGGTCGGGGCGATCCTCAGCGGGTCGCTGGCACTGCTCGCCGACGCGGCGCACATGTTCACCGACGCATCCGCCCTCGTCATCGCGCTCATCGCGAGCGCGGTCGCCGCCCGTCCCGCCGACGACCGGCGCACCTTCGGATACCAGCGCGCCGAGGTCTTCGGAGCGCTCGTCAACGCGATCATCCTCATCCTGCTCTCCGCCTGGGTTGCGTTCGAAGGCGTCTCGCGGCTGCTGCATCCGTCCGAGGTCGAGGTCGCCGGTCCCCTCATGCTGACCGTCGCCGCCGTCGGGCTCGTGGCGAACGGCGTCTCGATGTGGCTGCTCAGCGCCGCGCAGCGCACGAGCATCAACGTGCGCGGCGCGTACCTGGAGGTCATGGGGGATCTGATCGGCTCCGCGATGGTGATCGTCGCCGCGATCGTCATCATCACCACGGGCTGGATGCCCGCCGACGCCATCGCCTCGCTCATCATCGCCGCGATGATCATCCCGCGGGCGGTCTCGCTGCTGCGCGAGGTGTTCTCGGTGCTCGCCGAGTCGGCGCCGAAGGGCACCGCGGTGAGCGAGATCCGTCAGCACCTTCTCGACTACCCCGGTGTGACCGGCGTGCATGACGTGCACGTGTGGCAGCTCACCCGCGGGGCGCCCGTGTTCACCGCGCACGTGTCCGTGCAGCCCGCGGCATTCGCCGACGGGGGCGCGTCGGGTCTGCTCGCGCAGTTGCAGTCCTGCCTCGCGGATCATTTCGACGTGGAGCACTCCACGTTCCAGATCGAGCCGGACGCCTCGGGATCCGGCAGCGCCGGCGACTGCGAGGCCGTGCACGCCTGAGGGCGGTCCCTGAGGGCTTCGCAGGGTCTCAGCCCTCCACGACCACCTCGTCCGGGCGCTTGTCGGGCCGCAGTCCGCGCCATCGCGCGTGCCGCAGCACGCCGTCGTCGGTCCAGTTCGCGAACTCCACCTCTCCGACGAGCTCGGGGCGCACCCAGAGCGCGTCCGAGGCGTCGGCGACCGGCACGCCGTCCACGGCGGGCGCGGAGGAGCGGAGCGGTTCCAGCCGTGCGCCGAGGTCGTGCAGCGCCCGGTCGGTGAAGCCGGTCCCGACGCGTCCGACGTAGCGCAGCCCCGACGGCAGCGCGGGCTCGGGGATCGCGAGCAGCAGCGACCCGATGCGCCCCGCGCGGTCGCCCTTCCCGGGCCGGATCCCCACGATCACCGCCTCCTGGGTGCGGGTGAGCTTGAGCTTCTGCCACCGTGGGGAACGGCCGCCGGGAAGATACCCGGAGGCGGGATCCTTCACCACCACTCCTTCGAGGTCGAGCGCGGCGCTGGTCGCGAGGGCGGCGTCCACATCGTCGAAGACGGGCGGCACGATCACCGGTGCGGGGAGGTCCGTCGCGATCTGCTCCAGCAGCTCCCGGCGATCCCGCAAAGGCAGACGGGTCAGGTCGTGGCCCTCGAGGCGCAGCAGGTCGAACAGGTGGTAGCGCACCGGGGTGCGGACGACCTCGCGCTCGATCTCGCGCGCCAGGGTCAGGTGCATCCGATCCTGCAGGCGGTGGAAGCTGGGCCGGCCCGCCGCGTCGAACGCCACGATCTCGCCGTCGACCACGGCCTCCCCGACCGGGAAGCCCGGAGCGCCGTCGGCGGTGAGCTCGGGATAGCGGTCCGTGATGTCGGTGCCGCTGCGGGCCCGGAGCCGGAAGCGGCCCCCCGACCAGGTGCCGATCGCGCGGATCCCGTCCCACTTGATCTCGGCCCAGCCGAGCCCGCGCGCCGTGCCGGGCGTGCCGTGCTCCGCGAGCATGGGGGAGTAGACGGGGACGGGGGTGTCCGGCGTCTCCGCCTCGGGAGCGTCGAGGCGCGGGGGCGTGCTGCGGGGGAGAGCGGGGCCGGATTCCCCGGGGTCCGCTGCCCCGGAATGGGGCGTCGCGTCCCGGGTCGAGGCTGCGGCCCGCATCGGAGCCGCGGCCGTGATCGCGGCGAACGGATCGAGCCCGCGCTCGGCCCGCTCGAGCACCTCGTCGAACCGCAGCTGGCGGAGGTCGGGATCCTGCAGCTCCTCCCAGGTGCGCGGGGCCGCGACCCAGGGCTGGGGGCGGCCGCGCAGCGAATAGGGCGCGATCGTCGTCTTCTTGCCGTTGTTCTGGCTCCAGTCGAGGAAGACCTTCCCGGCGCGCAGGGTCTTGGTCATGACGCTCGTGACGAGGTCGGGCCGATCGGTCTCGATCGCCCGCGCCAGGGCGTGCGCGAAGGCGGAGATCTCGTCGCTCGTGCGGTCGCCGGGAAGCGGTGCGTACAGGTGGATGCCCTTGCTGCCGCTCGTCACGGGCACCGCGTCCATGCCCATCCCGTCCAGGATCCGGCGGGCGAGGAAGGCGACCTCCGCGCACTGCGCCAGAGTCACGCCCGGACCCGGATCCAGGTCGAGCACGAGCCGATCGGGATTGCCCCGGCCCCCGTCGGGGGCGAAGCGCCACTGCGGGATGTGCAGCTCGATCGCGGCGACCTGGGCCATCCAGACGAGGGTCGCGACCTCGTCGACGAGCGGGTAGTCCTTGGCGCCGCCGGAGTGCGGGATCTCCTGGCGGCGGATCCACCCGGGGGCGCCCGGTTCGAGCTGCTTCGCGAAGAACGAGCCCTGCGGATCCGCCTCGGTGCCGACGCCCTCGACCCAGCGCTTGCGCGTGACGGGGCGTCCCTCGACGACCGGCAACAACAGCGGGGCGATCCGCGCGTAGTAGTCGATGACCTCGCCCTTGGTGGTGCCGGTCTCGGGATAGACGACCTTGTCGAGGTTCGTGACGCGCAGCTTTCGCTCGCCGATGCGCACGAACTGCGGGCCCTCTGCCATGCCGTCAGGCTATCCCGCCCCCGTGCGCGTGGTGTGTACTGGTGCCATGAGGACGATCTGGAAGGGCTCGCTCACCTTCGGCCTGGTCAACGTGCCGGTCAAGGTGTACTCGGCGACGGAGGACCACGATGTCGCGCTGCACCAGGTGCACGATGCGGACGGCGGGCGCATCCGGTACAAGCGGGTGTGCGAGATCTGCGGCGAGACCGTCGCCTACTCCGAGATCGACCGGGCCTACCAGGACGAGACGCAGACCGTGGTCCTGACCAAGGAGGGCCTGGAGTCGCTGCCCGCCGAGCGCAGCCGCGAGATCGACGTCGTGGAGTTCGTGCCCTCGGACCAGGTCGATCTGCTGACGCTCGACAAGGCGTACTACCTGGAGCCGGACTCGAAGTCCCCCAAGGCCTATGTGCTGCTGCGCAAGACCCTCGAAGCCACCGATCGGACGGCGATCGTGCGGTTCACGCTGCGGCAGAAGACGCGCCTGGCGGCGCTGCGGGTGCGCGGCGACGTGCTCGTGCTGCAGACGCTGCTCTGGGCCGACGAGGTGCGCGAGGCGGACTTCCCCGCGCTCACGGAGGACGTCACGATCTCGGACAAGGAGCTGGAGCTGTCCGCGAGCCTCGTCGAGGGCTTCTCGGGCGACTTCGATCCGAACGCGTTCGTCGACGAGTACCAGGTCGAGCTGCGCACCCTCATCGACGCCAAGATCGAGAAGGGGGAGGCGTTCGAGACGGAGGAGACGTTCGCGCCGGCCGAGAAGGGTGGCGAGGTCATCGACCTCATGGAGGCCCTGCGGGCGAGCGTCGAGAAGTCGAAGGCCGCGCGCGCCGCCTCGTCCGAGAAGGGCGACGCGGGCGTCCGCGACGCGGGCTGAGCCCGGCTCAGATCTCCGGCTCGACGGCCGGGATCCCTGCGGCGGACTCCTTCTTCGCCTTGCGCCGCTCGTTGAGGTAGTGCCAGACGGTGACCGCGAGCGTGAGGGCGACGACGCCGAGCAGGATCACGTCGATGTACTTGGTGACGAGGTCGGCGATCCAGGGGATGTACGCGATGAGGTAGCCGACGTAGGTGAGGCCGAAGCCCCAGATCAGCGCGCCGATGAGGTTGTACAGGCTGTACTTGCGCCACGGCATGTGCCCGACGCCCGCCGCGACCGGCGCGAAGGTGCGGACCACGGGCACGAAGCGTGCCAGGATCACGGTCAGTCCGCCGAAGCGCTCGAAGAAGTGGTTCGTGCGCTCGACGTTCTTCCGGCTGAACAGGCCGGACTCCTTGCGCTCGAACACGGCGGGACCGCCCTTGTGCCCGATCAGATAGCCCACCTCGCCGCCGAGGAAGGCCGCCAGGGCGATCAGCAGGCCGACGGCCCAGATGTCCACCCCGAACACGTGGTTCGTGTGGGTGAGCAGACCCGAGATGATCAGCAGCGTGTCACCCGGAAGCAGGAATCCGATGAGCAGACCGGTCTCGGCGAAGATGATGAACAGCACCACGGCGAGCGCCCAGGGGCCGGCGCCGTTGATGATGACGTTCGGGTCGAGCCAGGGGATGAGGGCGGCGTGGTGCACAGGTGATTCCCGTCCGTGGAGTCGTCGCTGGAGTGATGCCGAGATGCCGGCTGCTCTGCAGTCTAGAGCGGCCAGGTCTCGTCCGGCTGGGAGTGCGGCGCACGGAACGGAAAGGGCGCCGGCGGGTGGCCTGCGGCCGCCCCGGCGCTCATGTGCGGAAGGTGGGACTTGAACCCACACGCCCGGAGGCACAGGAACCTAAATCCTGCGTGTCTGCCAATTTCACCACTCCCGCGAGTGGATCCATTCTACTGAGACCGGATCCACCCGCTTCGTCGGGCGATCAGCCGTGGAAGTCGTGCGGGTGCGGGCCCGTGCGCCCGTCGCGGTCGAGCGCGTCGATGGCGGCGAGCTCTGCGGGGTCGAGGTCGAAGCCGAACACGTCGAAGTTCTCGACGATGCGGCTCGGCGTCACCGACTTCGGGATCACCACGCGACCCTGCTGCAGGTGCCAGCGCAGCACGACCTGCGCCGGCGTGCGGCCATGCCGGGCGGCGATCGCGGTGACGGCCGGATCCTGCAGCACCGCGCCCTGGGCGAGCGGGCTCCAGGCCTCGGTCGCCACGCCGGCGGCGGCGTCCGCCGCGACCACCGCGCGGTTCTGGAAGGCGGGGTGCAGCTCCACCTGATTGACGGCGGGGATGACGGATCCGGTCTCGAGGATCCGCGCGAGGTGGACCGGCTCGAAGTTGGAGACGCCGATCGCGCGCACCCGGCCCTCGGCGTAGAGCGCCTCGAGCCCGCGCCAGGTGCCGGCGTAGTCGCCGTCGCCGAGCTCGGGCCAGTGGATGAGGTAGAGGTCGAGGGCGTCCAGGCCCAGCTTCTCCAGGCTCGCGTCGTAGGCGCGCAGGGTCGCGTCGTAGCCCTGCTCGGCGTTCCATGCCTTCGAGGTGATGAACAGGTCGTCGCGCGCGATGCCGGCTTCGGCGATCGCGCGACCGACGCCGCGCTCGTTGCCGTAGATCGCCGCGGTGTCGATGCTGCGGTACCCGGTCTGCAGGGCGCTCGCGACGGCGGCGGTGGTCTCGTCGTCGGGGACCTGGAAGACCCCGAAGCCGAGCTGGGGCATGGCCACGCCGTTGTTCAGCGTGATGGTGGGAACGGTCATGTCGTTCGTCCTTCTGTCGGTTTGCGAAGAGTGTCGATGTGGCGAGGGGGGCGTCGCCGAGGGGGGAGCGGGATCAGCGTCCGGCGCCCGCGGGAACCGGAGTCGCGGTCGTGGTGGTGGCCGGCGTCGCGGCGCGCGCGCCGGCGCCGCCTCGGCGGGCGGCCACGGCTGCCACGGCCATCACGACGAGAGCCAGCGCGGTGATCCCCGCGCCGATCCAGATGGGGGAGGTGTAGCCGAGGCCCGCGGCGATGCCGACACCGCCGGCCCAGGCGCCCAGGGCGTTGCCGACGTTGAACGCCCCGATGTTCGCTCCGGAAGCCAGTGTCGGGGCCGATGCGGCATAGCCCATGATCCGCGACTGCAGGCCGGGGACCGTGCCGAACCCGAAGCCGCCCATGAGGAAGAGCGCGACGACGGTGGCCGGCCCGCTCGATGCCACGAGCGCGAAACCCACGAGCACGAGGAGGAGGGCCGCGATGAAGACGAGGAGGGTCGCGTCGATCGACCGGTCTGCCGCCTTGCCGCCGGCCCAGTTCCCGAGGAACAGTCCCACGCCGAACAACACCAGCAGCCACGGCACCATGCTCGACGCGAAGCCGCTGACCTCGGTGAGCGTGTAGGCGATGTAGGTGAAGGCCCCGAACATGCCTCCGTATGCGAGCACGGTGACGATGAGCGACAGCCACACCTGCCCTGACCGGAAGGCGCCGAGCTCATCGCGCAGGCGGGTCGGCGGGATGTCGTGGGTGGCGGGGACGAGCAGTGCGATCCCGGCGAAGGCCACGACCCCGATGACGGCGATCGCCCAGAACGTGGCGCGCCAGCCCAGCTGCTGGCCGAGGAACGTCCCGAAGGGCACGCCGAGCACGTTGGCCGCGGTGAGGCCCGTGAACATGATCGCGATCGCACCGGCCTTCTTCGCGGCCGGGACGAGCGAGGCGGCGAGCACGGATCCGATGCCGAAGAACGCGCCGTGCGTGAGGGCGGCGATGATGCGGCCCACCATGGCGAGGCCGTAGCCGGGCGCGAGGGCGGTGAGCGCGTTGCCGATGATGAAGAGCACGATGAGGCCGAGCAGCACGGGCTTGCGGGGGAGGCGCGTGGTGGCGGCGGTGAGGAACAGCGCACCGACGACGACGCTCAGCGCGTAGCCGGAGATGAGCCAGCCGGCGGCGGCCTCGGTGACGCCGAAGTCGGCGGCCACCTCGGGCAGCAGGCCCATGATGACGAACTCGGTGAGGCCGATTCCGAAGGCGCCGAGGGCGAGGGCGATCAGGCCGAGTGGCATGGGAGGACTCCTGGTACAGTTGAGATAGTTGCAGACGCGGTCTTTTGCGTCGGTGATGACAATACTTGCACGCGCAAATAAAAAGCGCAAGCAACTACTTTGGAGGATCCATGGGCATCGCCGATGACGCCGTCGAGATCCGTGCCCGCGGATGGCGCACGATGGCCGCTCTGCACGCCATGATCGAGGCGGAGCTGGAGCGCGCCCTGTCCGCGGAGGCGGGGCTCTCCGTGGTCGAGTACACGGTGCTGGAGGCGCTGAGCCGCCAGGACGGCTGGCATATGCGCATGCAGCAGCTCGCCCGCGCCGCCGCCCTGAGCCCGAGCGCGACCACGCGCCTGGTGAACCGTCTCGAGGACCGCGGGCTGCTGACCCGGATCCTGTGCCTCGACGATCGTCGGGGGATCTACACCGAGCTCACTCCGAGCGGGCAGGAGCTGTACGAGCGCGCCCGTCCCGTGCACGACGAGACCCTGGAGCGCGTCCTCGCGGATGCCGCCGAGCAGCCGGAGCTGCTGCCGATGGTCGACGCGCTGCACGACGTCGCCCGCGCCGGCTGAGCCTCCGTCCGCGGAGGCCTGTGGATAACTTCCGAGGCGGATCCGCGGATCCTGCCACGATGCGGGGGTGAGCCTCACCACCGCCGCCGTCACCGAGAGGGTGCGTGCACGCCTGCGCGCCGAGCGCACGGATCCGTCCGTCCATCCCGGCGAGGCGCGTCGGATCGCCCAGTTCGAGGTGCGCCGGCACAACGATCAGGCCCTCGCCCGCGGCACGGCGACGATCGACGACGAGGACGCCTGCGTGCGGGACGTCCTCGCGGGAGTCGCGGGGTACGGGCCCCTGCAGCCGCTGCTCGACGACGACACGGTCGAGGAGATCTGGCTGAACGGCCCGTCGCAGGTGTTCGTCGCGCGCGCGGGGCGCAGCGAACGCGTGCCGATCGCCGTGAGCGAGGCGCAGCTGCGCGACGTGGTCGAACGGATGCTGCACACCGCGGGGCGCCGTGTGGACATCGGGCAGCCGTTCGTCGACGCATCCCTCCCGGACGGATCCCGTCTGCACGTCGCGATCGCGGATGTGGTCCGCGACGGCTGGGCGGTGAACATCCGGAAGTTCGTGCCGCGCTATCGGAGCCTGGAGTCCCTCGTCGCGCAGGGGATGCTGCCCCCGGCGACGGCCGCACTGCTCGCCGAGGCGATGCGGGGCGGTCGCAGCGTGATCGTCTCGGGTCCGACCCATGCCGGGAAGACGACACTGCTGGCCGCGCTCGTCGCGGAGTGCGGGCACCAGCGCGTGATCACGGTCGAGGAGACGTTCGAGCTCGGCGTGCGAGCACCCGACCTCGTCGCCCTCCAGGGGCGGCAGGCGAGCCTGGAGGGCGCAAGTGAGCGGAGTTGCATCGGATGAATCAATGGTGGGCTGGTTTCAGCGCTCTTGACGGCACGCTGCGAAAGTGATCCGGTGCGTGTGTCAGCGGCTGAGTGAGCCTCGTTGGCAGTGGGTGTTGGCGATGCGGATGCGATGATTTCCTGATCAGGCGGCGGATTTGATCCTGTTGCCGCGACGGGGTGCCCGTTCGAGGCGACAATGCCCAATCGTGGATGTCTCGTTGCACTGGCAGACTCTGTGCTACGTTCACAGCATGTTTGATGCATCTGACGCAATCGCTTGGTGTGGTTGGTGACGCGTGAGGTCCGGTCTCTGGCGCCGGTTTTGCTTCTGGATCCGGCTCGGTCGACGTTCGATGAGATGCTGCGTGGATATGCCGTGTCGATGCGGTCTCGGGGTCTGGCGGAAGGCACGATCCGGGTGAGTCAGCATGGCGTGAAGCGGTTCTTCCGGTTTGCTGGCACCTACCCGTGGGAGTGGCGGCCGCAGGATGTCGAGGACTTCACGTCGTCGCTGTTGTCTCGTCCGGAGCCGTTGGCGCATTCCACGATCCGTGGCTATCACCAGATCCTGAAGGGCTTCTGCGGGTACATCTCGCATCCGGCCTACGACTGGGTCGACGTCTGCCTGGAGCGGTTCGGGTCCGCGCCGGCCCAGATCTGCCATCCGTGGAACACGTTCGCGCACCTGGCGGAGTTCGAGGCGAAGCCCGCGCGGCGGCCGTTCGGTTACGACGAGCTCGAGGCGTTCTTCGCGCATGCCGATCAGCGTGCCCACGATCTGCTCGAGGACCGGAAGAAGGGCGCGTTGCCTGCGCTGCGGGACGCGCAGTTCTTCAAGACGGTTTATGCGTTTGGGCTTCGGCGGCGCGAGGCGGTGATGCTCGATCTGATCGACCTGCGCCCCAATCCGTACGTGCCCGAGTGGGGCGCGTACGCGAAGGTGCAGGTCCGCTACGGCAAGGCGATGAAGGGATCGCCGCCGCGTCGACGCACCGTGCTGGCCTGCCCGGAGTTCGCGTGGGCGTCGGAGGGGCTGCGCTATTGGGTCGAGGAAGTACGGCCGCGGCTGGCCGGCGAGAGCGATGCGCTCTGGGTGAGTGAGCGGCGCACCCGGATCACGACCCGCACGGTGGATCAGCGGTTCGCGGAGATCCGCGACGCGGTCGGCCTGGATCGCGCGTTGACGTTGCACAGCCTCCGCCATTCCTACGTGACGCACCTGATCGAACTGGGTTACGCGGCCCAGTTCGTGCAGGAGCAAGTCGGGCACAACCACTCGTCGACGACTGCGATCTACACCTCGGTTGGCGATGACTTCAAGAATCGGATCTTCCAGGAAGCGCTGCGGCGCGTGCTCGGAGAAGGAGCGACCGCATGACCCGTCAGTTCGATTGGCACCTTCGCCGCAAGCTCGCCGAACGCGGCATCTACAAGACAACCGAGTTGGTGCCGTTGCTCGCCGAGCAGGGCGTGCAGCTGTCCCGCGAGCAGGTCTACCGGTTGGTGACGGCCACCCCGCAACGGCTGAACATCGAGGTCCTCGACGCGCTCTGCCTGATCTTGGACTGCACACCGAACGACCTGATCAGCTTCACCGTCGCGGCACGCGCGCAACCGAAGGCCGTCGGCGGCGCCACCGTCACCGACATCGGCACACTCAAGACCGTCCCGGCGCGGATCACCCGACCCGACAGGTCGTGAGCTCGCCGCCGTCGACCGCACTTCCCGACAACACCGCCGCCCTCCTCACCCACGGCGACCCGTGGACGACGATCGGCGCGGAAGGAGTGCGTGAGCTGCTAGGGCAGCTCGCCCCTACGGCGCAGGGTCAGGCGCATCTTCGACGTTTCCTCGCCGACGCGGATGCGACCTGGATCACGGCCGCCGATCCGCACCTGCCCCGGCAGGCGCAACGATTGCTGCGGTTGCTCCGAGATCGCGGGATCACGGTCGCGCTGCCGGTCTGCAGCGGCTGCGGCCGGGAGCAGCTGCTCACGCAGACCCTCGAGGACGGGCGCCGGGTCTGCAACACCTGCCGAGACACCCGAAACACCCGTCGCTGCGACGGCTGCGAGAGGATTCGGGTGATCTCCCACCGCATCGCTGGGCAGAGCTTCTGCGGCACCTGCCGCCGACGGCGCCCGGAGGCGAAGGAAACGTGCATTCGCTGCGGCCACGACCGTCTCGTTCAGAACCGCACTCAGGACGGCCCCGTCTGCCCGCAATGCGCGCCCGGCAAGATCGAGTCGTGCGTCCACTGCGGCCATGACCGGCGAGTCCGAGTCCGGTTCCTCGGAGGCCCGACCTGCGAGCCCTGCTTCAACATCATCCGCGGCACACGGCGCCCCTGCCCGCGCTGCGGCACGATCGGCCTGGTCGCGTCCGTCGCCGACGATGGCACCCTGGCATGCTCAACCTGCACCGGGGCGCGATCCCGGTTCGTCTGCGCAGACTGCGGCGTCGAGGACATCCGCAACGGGAAACGCTGCTACCCATGCCTTGCACGCATCGCTCTAGACGACCTGTTCGCCAGCGGAACACCCGACCGCCGAGCCGCCCTCGAACCGCTCCGACAACGCCTACTGGGCCACCCCGAACCCAAGAGCATGGCCCGCTGGCCCGGCCGCAGCGTCTCCGCGGCGATCCTGCGCGAGATCCTCACCGAGGACCGGGAGCTCACCCATGAAGGACTGGACCAACACCCCACCGCTCAGGCGGTGAGCCTGCTCCGGCACGCGCTCGTCGACGTCGGCGTTCTCGAACCACGAGACACCGCATGGGTGCAGTTCGTGGCCTGGACCGACACGTTCCTCGAGGACCGCCCCGAGCACATGATGCGCCACCTCGGCCCGTTCTGCCGGTGGCACGTTCCCGCCCGCACCCGGCTCCTCATCGCGCGCAACGGGATCACCGACGGCACGTTCGTCCGCGCCCGCCGTATCTGCCGGACCGCCGCCCATTTCCTCGACGACCTTCACGCGCATCAGCTCGAGCTGAAGACCGCGTCGCAGCACGCGGTGGAGTCCTACCTCGACCGGCACCCGCACAACTTCGAGCCCCTCGCGGTGTTCTTGCGCTGGGTGTCGCAAAGCGGCGCGGCCGATCGCATCCACCCCATCCCTTCCCCCTACGCGGATCCCTACACCGCCTACCCGATCGACACCTATCGGTCGTGGATGCGCCGGTTCGCGACCGACGAGACGATCCCGCTTCGGACCCGGATCTGCGCGCTGATCGCGGGGATCACGGGCAGGCCCAGCACGACCATCGCAGGCCTGACAACCGCAAGCATCATCGACGACGGCGACGGGATGCTGCTCCGCCTCGGGACCACGCCCGCCCACCTGCCGCCCCCACTGCCGGCGCTGATCAGGCGTCAGCTCGCCACACCACGGCGATGGGACACGGAATCGACCTGGCTGTTCCCCTCGAAGCTCCGCGCCGGCGCGCACGTCCACGCCAGCCGGTTCGCCGCTGACCTGCAGAACCTCAGCTGCAGCATCGTCCGACTTCGCGGGGCCGCGCTCCTCAACCTCGCCGCCACGATGCCCGGCGCCCCGCTCTGCGACCTCACCGGCATGTCACCGAACGTCGCAGCACGCTGGCAGATCGTCGCCGCCTCCGCCTACGCGCAATACCCCGCAATCCGGCTCTGATGCTCCCCCAAAACCCGGCCTCCGGACCGCGTCTCGCTGCTCGCCGCCATCTGGACAACGAGCCGTTGACCAGATGGTGTCGGCGCCAGCCCCGGAGCCGGAAGTCTAGGGATATCTAGCGAAACGCTAGACATCCCTAGACCTCGCTAGCTTCGCCAGCTGCCCCGGTCGTCGAGAAGAGGCGCCGCACACCACAACCCAATGTTAGTATCTGCGTATGCATGCAGATAACAGATGTTCCCTCGGTCCCGAGAGTGCCTACGTCGAACTGGCGGTCGAGGTGTTCGCGATGCTGGCCGACGCGACCCGGGTGCGGATCATCCTCGCGCTCCGCGACGGGGAGCTGCCGGTGAACACCCTCGCGGAGCTGGTGGGCAAGCCGCCGGCGGCGGTGTCTCAGCATCTGGCGAAGCTGCGGTTGGCGCGGATCGTGCTGACCCGCCAGGAGGGCACGAAGGTGTTCTACCGGCTCGCGAACGAGCATGCCCGGCAGTTGGTCGCGGACGCGATCTTCCAGGCCGAGCACTCCTTGAGCGCCGATCCGGCTCACCACCGCGGCGCGCATCCTGCCTCTGCGGCGGTTCGCTGATGCTGCGGGTGCTGCGCAACGGCACCTACGCGAAACTCTTCTCCGCGCAGGTGATCGCACTGCTCGGCACCGGGCTGCTCACCGTCGCCCTCGGGCTGCTCGCGTTCGACATCGCCGGGGACGCCGCGGGGTCCGTGCTGGGCACCGCGCTGACGATCAAAATGGTCGCCTACGTCGGCGTTGCCCCGCTGATCGCCGCGGTCGTCGACCGGCTCCCGAAGAAGGCCGTGCTCATCACCGCGGACCTGGTCCGCCTCGCGATCGCGCTCATGTTGCCGTTCGTCACGGAGGCGTGGCAGATCTATCTGCTGGTGTTCGTGCTGCAGTCCGCGTCGGCCACGTTCACTCCAGCGTTCCAGTCGCTGATCCCGGCCGTGCTGCCCGAGCCGCAGGACTACACCCGTGCGCTGTCGTTGTCGCGGCTGGCCTACGACCTCGAGTCGCTGCTGAGCCCGACGATCGCTGCCGCGCTGCTGACGGTGATCAGCTACAACAACCTGTTCGTCGGGACCGCGATCGGGTTCGCCCTCTCCGCAACCCTGGTGCTGGCATCCCGGCTGCCCGCCCGCACCGACGAAGAGAGCGGGCTGACGTTCTGGCAGCGACTCCCGCTCGGGGTTCAGGTGTTCGCCCGCACCAAGACGCTGCGGTTCCTGCTGCTGACCAACGTGGTCGTCGCGGCGGGCACCGCGATCGTGCTGGTCAACTCCGTCGTCTACGCCAAGGGACTGTTCGGGCTCGACGACGCCGCCCTGGCGGTCACCCTCGCCTGCTACGGAATCGGCTCGCTGCTGGTCGCTCTCAACGTCCCGTGGATCGTCGAACGGATCGGGGTGGTCCGCACCATGATGGCGGGGGCTGCCGTGATCACGGTCGGGCTGGTCGCGGCGGTGATCGTCACCGCTGTGGACACTGCGACCGGCACCGGGTGGGCGTGGCTGCTGGCGACCTGGGTGCTCCTCGGCATGGGCACGTCCCTGGTGAACACCCCGTCCTCCCGGCTGCTCGCCGACGCCTCGACGCCGACGAACCGGAACCTCGTCTACACGGCACAGTTCGCCCTGTCGCACGCCTGCTTCCTGATCACCTACCCGATCGCCGGATGGATCGGAGCGATCAGTCTCACCGCCGCGGCCGGCGTGCTCCTGGCCATCGCCACCGTCACAGCCGTCGCCGCCATCGGTTACGCGACCACGCAGCGGCTGCGCGCCAGCAGCGACCAGGCCGCCCCCGCGCCTGCAGCCCCCATCGACGAGAACACACGGAGTTAGAAGCCGGAACGGGGTCGGGTGGCGGTTGCACCACCCCGACCCCGCTCGAGGGTTACGCGCTCTTCCTGCGGCGCGCCGCGATCAGCCAGGCGATCAGCGCGATCAGCGCAACAACCCCGGCGGTCACCCCGACCCACACCCACACGCCGGCACCCTGATCCTGCGTCGAGGCAGGGTCAGCCGCAGCGGCGTCGGTCGGAGTCTCGGAGGGGAGGTCGGTCGGCGCCACGGTGATCTCCGCGACCGGGGACGGCTCGACCACCTGGCCGTCGTCTCCGCACACCGATCCGTCACTGCCGGCCGCTGCTACCGCGCCTGCGGGCGGAGCATAGGTGAAGGAGTACTCGGCGGAGATCGGGTGCCCGTCGCCCGACACCGCCCGCCACAGCACTCGATACTCACCGGCTGCGCCGAGCGCGACCGCGGTCGTCATCACCGCGCCGTCGATCTGCGCACAGTCGGTCTCATAGTTGCGGCCGTCGGGGCCGAGCACTTCCGTTCTGCCCGAAGTGGGCTCATCGAGGATCTCGTCGGTGAACACGAGCTCGACCGCCGCCAGCTCGGTGACGGTCGCCCCCTCGGCAGGGTTCGTGCTCGACAGAGCCTCATGGGCGGACGCGGTCGACGCGGACGCGAGGACCAATCCGAGGGACAACGCGATCGCCGAAGCGATCTGAACAGGTCTCCTGACAGGACGTCGGGACATGAGTAAAGCACCTTTCGGTTGGCGCGCGCACGGGCACCGCCCACTGCGCACGCAAAGGGGATGAAGGGGGTTGGTTCAGCGGCTCAACACGCCACTGGAGGCCCCCGCCACCGCACAACCGAGAACTGCTCGCGCCCTGCCGGCACCCGTGGCGCTCGCCCGGGCGCAGGAAGAACGGGCGCCGGGCGCAGCGGCGAGAAGGTCCGCAGCGCGACCAGACCAGACAACCCCAGAACATGAGCGATCGCGGCGACCGCGAGCTCGCCCCACCCCAACAACACGATCGTGATCACTGCGGCTACCGCGTGGGCCGCCCACATCGACGAATCCATGGCCAAGTGATCCGCTGGCAACGCCGACGTCGTTGACCCCAACGACACCGAAGCCATCGCGTGATGAGAGCTCACCGTCGCTCCGGTCGGCACCAGCGGCACCGACAACAGCCCATGGAACAAAAGCTGACTCGCTGCCACCGCGATACTCAACCGGAGCCACGACAACCGGCTACCCGCCAGCAGAACACACACCGGCATCGCCAACACCAGCGCAACCACCACGTTCAGCAGCGGCGGCAGCCCGGCACCCCCGGCCGCATGCGACAACGTCGCCACGAACGTCGCTATACCCGCAGCGATGGCCCCCCGAACAGCGACCGACCGCCGACGAGACCGAACACGCTGCACCCCACCACCGTAACGAACCGCGGGCTCCTGATATCTCCCCCGCGGTTCGCGCGCCGGTCCATCACGAGCGATCGGCGCATCGAGGGAAGTCGGCCCGCCCGCCGATCACACCGCAACCGCGCACCGACTCAACATGGCGCACCGCAATAGAGCACTTCCACCAGACAGTTGCATCGGATGTCTCAGTAGCGCCGTGATTTCAGGTCGCCACGGCAAACCATGAGGCGTACTCGACGAGGCTAGCGCGGGGCTGGTTGCAGCGCACTATGCGTTGTCCTTGGCCCGGCCGCAGCGCATCCGCGAAGATTCTGCGCGAGATCCTCACCGAGCGCATTGACCTCACCCACGAGGCATTGGACCAGCAGGCGAGCGTTCAGGCGGTGAGCCTGCTGCGACACGCGCTCGTCGACGTCGGCGTGCTCGATCCGCGGGACACCGCTTGGGTGCAGTTCGTGGCCTGGATCGAGACGTTCCTCGAGGGCCACCCTGAGCAGATGGTGCGCATCCTTGGGCCGTTCTGCCGGTGGCACGTTCCGGCCCGCACCCGGCTCCTCATCCAGCGCAACGGGATCACCGACGGCACCTTCGTTCGCGCCCGCCGCATCTGCCGGATCGCGGCCCACTTCCTCGCCGACCTCGACGCTCAGCAGCTCGAGCTGAAGACCGCATCACAGCACGCCGTAGAGTCCTACCTCGACCGGCACCCACGCCACTTCGAGCCGCTCGCAGTGTTCCTGCGGTGGGCGACGCACAGCGGCGCCGCCGATCGTATCCACCCGGTCCCTTCTCCCTACGCCGACCCCTACACCGCCTACCCGATCGACACGTACCGGGCATGGATGCGGCGGTTCGCGACCGACGATACGATCCCACTCAGGGCCCGCATCTGCGGGCTTATCGCGGGGATCACCGGCAGGCCAATCACGACCATCGCCGGCCTGACCACCGCGAGCATCATCGACGACGGCGACGAGATGCTGCTACGCCTCGGGACCTCGCCCGTCCAACTGCCACCGCCCATACCCGCGTTGATCAGACGGCAACTCGCCGCCCCACGGCGATGGGACACGGAATCGACCTGGATGTTCCCATCTAGACTGCGCGCTGGAGCACACGTGCATGCCAGCCGATTCGCGGTCGACCTGCAGCGCCTGAACTGTCGGGTGGTTGGACTTCGCGGCGCCGCGCTGCTCAACCTCGCCGCGACAATGCCCCTCGCCCCGCTCTGCGACCTCACCGGCATGTCATCGAACGTCGCCGCACGCTGGCAGGTCGTGGCCGCATCCGCCTACGCGCACTACCCTGCGATACGTATCTGAGCCCACCGAACGAAACCCTGTTGCGGGGACGTGTCTTGCCGTAGGTGATCGATCAGATGGTGCCGTCGGTAAAGGGGATGAGCCAGTCGATCGCTTCGACGACGGCGTGTGGAACAATGCTGCTGATCTGGGCGCGATTCTCAGGCACGGTACGGATGAGTCCGGCCGCGCGCAGCACGCCGAGATGGTGGCTGGCGCCGAACCTGGAGATCTCCGCTCCTACGGCAATCTGCGTGATGCTGAGGCCCGGCTGGCCGTTTTCGTGGGCGCGTCGGAGCAGGTGCAGGATGGCGCGACGATCGTCGTGGGTGAGAGCGGCGAACACTTTGCCCAGATCGATCTCTGCCTCGGTGGTCATCGGAACAGTCAAGAACCAGGTCCTCGCTCATCTCGGTAGCGACGAAGCCGCGGAGCCGCCTCCCCAAGGGCGACTCCGCGGCGGACATCAGGTGGGATCAGAGTGCTTCCCACCACCCGACGAGCACTGCGCGTGCGAGCGTGTGTCCGGACAGGTTGAATCCGAGGAACGCGGGGGTCGCGGCGTGGTCGAGGCCGAGGCTGTCGACGTCGACAGCATGCACTGCGACGTAGTACTTGTGCTTGCCGCTGCCCTTGGGCGGTGCGGCGCCGAGGTACTGCGTGAGTCCCGCGTCGTTGGCGAGTTGCCAGGCTCCGGCGGGCAGCCCGGATCCTTCCGCGTCTCCCGCGCCCGCGGCGAGCTGGGTGGTCGTGGCGGGGATGTCTGCGACGGCCCAGTGCCAGAAGCCGCTGCCGGTGGGAGCGGTGGGGTCGTAGACGGTGACGACGAAGCTCTTCGTCTCGGGCGGGAAGCCGCTCCAGCTCAACTGCGGGGATCGGTCCTCACCGCCGGCGCCGAAGATGCCGCTGACCTGCGGGATTCGCAGGCGGGCGCCGTCGGCGGGGATGTCGTCGCTGGTGACGGTGAACGCGGGCACTTCGGCGATCGCGTCGTAGGGCGTGGTCATGAGGGTGTTCCTTCCGTGTCAGAGGTTTTGCGCGGCCAGCTGGTCGGCGATGTAGTCGGCCTGCCGGATCGCCAGGGCGACGATGGTGAGGGTGGGGTTGGCTGCCGCGCCGGTGGTGAAGACGGAGCCGTCGCTGATGAACAGGTTCGGCACGTCGTGCGCGCGGCCCCACTTGTCGACCACGCCGTCGTCGGGCTTGGCGCTCATCCGGGCGGTGCCGAGGTTGTGCGTGGACGGGTAGGGCGGGGTGCGGTGGGTGCGGATGGCATCGACGGACCGGTAGAGTTCCGCCGACTTCGTGTACGCGTGCTCGCGCATGGCGATGTCGTTGGGGTGATCGTCGAAGTGCACGTTCGCGACCGGCAGCCCGTTCGCATCCAGGACGGACGGATCGAGGGTGATCCGGTTGGTCGACTGCGGCAGATCCTCGCCGACGAGCCACATCCCGGCGGTGTGCGCGTACGAGTCGAGGAACGTCGTGAACTCGCGTCCCCACGCGCCCGGGCTGAGGAACTTCGCCAGGAACGCGGGGCCGAGCGCGATCGTCTCCATGTAGTAGCCGCCCGCGAAGCCGCGGCTGGTGTCGTGCACGGACTCGTCCGCGATGATCCCCGCCATCGTCTCGCCGCGGTAGAAGCGGACGGGCTGCTCGAACTGCGCGTACGTGGAGCCGGTCATGTGCCGCATGTAGTTGCGTCCCACCTGCCCGGAGGAGTTCGCGAGCCCGTCGGGGAACATCGCCGACTCCGACAGCAGCAGCAGCCGTGCGGTCTCGATCGAGTTCGCCGCCACCGCGACCAGGCGCGCCTTCTGGCGGTGCAGCGACCCGTCCTTGGTGACGTAGAGCACCGCATCCGCTCTGCCGTGGGCGTCGTGGCTGATCCGAACGACCTGCGAGTCCGGCCGCAGGTCCAGCAGCCCGGTCGCCTCGGCGCGCGGGATCTCACGGACCAGGGTGCTCCACTTGGACTTGTTCTTGTCGCCCTGAAAGTTGAAACCGTCCTGTATGGAGGCGGGTCGGCCGTCGTACTCCTCGGCGTTGGTCGCGTAGGGGCCGGTCGCGTAGTGCTTGTAGCCGACGCGCTTGGCGCCCTCAGCGAACACCTTGTAATTGTTGTTCGCCGGCAACGGCTTGCGGCCGTGACGGTGGGTGGAGCCCATCGCGATCTCCGCCCGGTCGTAGTACGGGGCAAGGTCGTCGAGGTCGATCGGCCAGTCCAGCAGGGTGGCCCCGTCGACGTGCCCGTACGCGGTGCGCGCCTTGAACTCGTGCGCCTTGAACCGCGGCGTCGCCCCCGACCAGTGCGTCGTGGTGCCGCCGACGGCCTTCACGACCCAGGCGGGCAGATTCGGGAAGTCCTGCCCGACCCGCCACGACCCGGAGGTGGTGCGGGAGTCGGTCCAGGCGAGCTGGGCGAACGACTCCCATTCCTCGTTGATGTAGTCCTCGTTGCGCAGGTAGGGCCCCGCCTCCAGCAGAACGACAGGGATCCCCTTCGCGGTCAGCTCGTAGGCGAGGGTGCCGCCGCCCGCGCCGGAGCCGACGATGACGACCGCTTCGTCGTCGTGATCGATCGCGCTCATATCGTCGCCACCTTCTTCGTGTCGCTGAAACTGACCTGCAGACCCGGCACGGGCGGCAGGTACTCGACGAGCGGCTCACCGTCGTACTCGGTGATCCGCGGTTCGGGCAGCCAGTCCAGGTCGTCGAATCCGCGGTGCAGGTACCCGCCTTGGTCGAACGAGGCGCCCTCGTAGCCGAGCAGCTCCCACGTCTCCGGGTCGCTGTACAGGGTGACGACGCTGCTGGTGAGCAGGATCTGGAAGAACTCCGTCTGCCGGATGCTCTGCAGGATCCGGGACAGCTCGTCCACCGCGACGGCCTGCAGGTCGCCGCCGACGACGGCTTCCAGGCTGCGCACGCCCTCGGCGACGACACCGTACTGGTGCGCCGAGCCGGTGACGTTGCGCAGAATCGTCTCGGCCGAGCGCAGATACGGCCCGTCGCTGAGACGGTCGTGGGGGAAGATCGCCCGGATGATCCGGGCGAGTGACGCCGGGGCGGCGTCCGGGGGTGTGGGTGTGACCACGGTGATCTCCTTCGATTCGGGTGGTGCCATCTGGGTTAGGGGACGAGGATGCCGCGGCCGACCAGGCGGCCGGCGTCGAGGTCGGCGATCGCGTCGAGAGCTGCGTCGAGGGGGTAGACCTTGGTGTGCAGGGTGACCTTGCCCTGCGCGGTGAGAGTCATCAGCTCGACGAGGTCGTTGTAGGTCCCGACGAGGTTGCCGATGACATTGATCTCCCGGGAGATGATGTCGATCGTGGGCAGCCGCACCTCGCCGCCGTAACCGATGACGTACTGCGAGCCGCGGCCGCGCAGCAGCCGGGGGGAGAGCAACTCGGTGCCGTGCTCGCCGACGTAGTCGAACACGACCTGCGCGCCCCCACCGGTAATCTCCAACACCTCCCGGGCCACCGTGTCGTCGTCGGCGGCGAGCACAGTGTGGTGGGCGCCGAGCGTGGCGGCCAGAGCGAGGGCCTCTTCCGACCGGTCGACCACCGTGATCTCGGCTCCAGTGATCGCCGCCAGCGCCTGCACACCGATATGCCCGAGGCCGCCGGCGCCGATGACGACCGCGTGCGTGCCGGGGTAGAGCACCTCGGCCGCCTTGCGCACCGCATGGTAGGCCGTGAGGCCGGCGTCGGCGAGGGCCGCGATGTCGCGTGGCTGCAGCGACGGGTCGAGCTTGACGACCGCGCGGGCGTTGGTGAGCAGCTGATCGGCCATCCCGCCGTCGACGTTCACGCCGGGAAATGTCGCGTTCTCGCAATGCGAGTCCTGGCCCACCCGGCAGGCCGGGCACAGTCCGCAGCTGGTCAGCGGGTGGGCGATCACGGTGTCACCGACCTCCACGTTCGTGACGGCGGAGCCGATCGCCCGTACCCAGCCGGCGTTCTCATGCCCGAGCGTGTAGGGCAGGCGAGGGTGCTGGATCGGCTCCCACTGTCCTTCGATGATGTGCAGGTCAGTGCGGCACAACCCCGCCGCGCCGACGTCGATCACGACATCCCACGGACCCAGCGGGCGCGGCTCGGCGACCTCATCGATCGTGGGCGCCTGCCCGTACTGATGCAACCGGACTGCTCTCATCGCTTCTCCTCATCGAGTTCGTCAACCAGCACGCACCGTCGAGGCGGGTGCCGTGCGACAAGGCTCAGCGCCCGTCGGGGGGAAGGGAAGCCGCGTTCTCAGATCGCGAGAAAGCCCGCCTGACAGCACCAGAAGGGGCGTTCTCACACTCCGGTAAGGACCCTTTCGCGCCATTCCGGCGCGTCGTTACCGTGCGGCGCACCGGCGCCAGACGTGCGCCGCGCACATCGACTCGAAGGAGAGTTCTTATGGACACACTGCTCGGGGTCTTCGCCTCGGAGATCGTCGGCACCGCGCTTCTGCTGCTGCTGGGATGCGGCGTCGTCGCGAACGTCGTGCTCGCCAAGACCAAAGGCAACGGCGGCGGGTTCCTGCTCATCAACATGGGGTGGGGCATCGCCGTGTTCGCCGGCGTCATCGTCGCCTACCGGTCCGGCGCCCACCTCAACCCCGCCGTCACCCTCGGCATCGTCGCCACCGGCGCGAAGGAATTCGTCCCCGGGGTTCCGGTCGACCTGCTCTCCATCGGCACCTACATCGTCGCCCAGTTCCTCGGCGCGATGCTCGGCGCCGTGCTCGCCTGGCTCGCGTACCGGCAGCACTTCGACGCGGACGGCGACCCGGCAGGCAAGCTCGCCGTCTTCTCCACCGGTCCCGGCATCCGCAACTACGGCTGGAACCTCGTCACCGAGATCCTCGGCACCTTCGTGCTCGTGTTCGTCGTCATCGGGTTCGGACGCAACGGCGACTCCAGCGGGCTCGCCGCACTCGGCGCGCTGCCGGTCGCGCTGCTCGTGATCGGCATCGGCGCGTCACTCGGTGGCCCGACCGGGTACGCGATCAACCCGGCGCGCGACCTCGGCCCGCGCATCGTGCACGCCATCGTCCCGATCAAAGGCAAGGGCCCCAGCGACTGGACCTACGCCTGGGTGCCGGTCGTAGGACCGGTGATCGGCGGCGTCCTCGCCGGGTGGTCCTCCACTTTCCTGCTGCCCGTCCTCACCTGACCGTAGCCTGCTTTCTCACAGTCCGAACAAGCCGCTACGACCCGGTCTGCCTCAGGGCTAACGTCGTCTGCGGCTGCAGAGCCACCCATGGCGTTACCGCGCCACACCCGATCAAAGGAGATTGACCATGTCCGACACCATCCCGGTCAGAACCATCATCAGCCCCCGCCGGTACGTGCAAGGCGCCGGCGCCATCCACAGCCTCGGCACCTACCTCACCTCCCTCGGCAGCACGCCGCTGCTGGTCGCCGACGACGTCGTCTGGGGCTTCGTCGGCCACGACATCGAAGCCTCCCTCGGCTCGGCCGGGCTTCCCACGCACCGCGAGAAGTTCAACGGCGTCCCCTCCGCGGCCGAGATCGACCGCCTCGTCCAGATCATCGGCACCCGCAACGCCGACGTGATCGTCGCGATCGGCGGCGGCAGCACCATCGACGCGGTCAAAGCCGCAGGCCACCTCGCCGGCATCAACTGGGTCACCGTCCCCACCGTCGCCTCCACCGACGCACCCACCTCCGCGCTGGCAGTCGTCTACACGGAGAACGGGGAGTTCGAGGAGTACCGGTTCTTCCCCAAGAACCCCGACCTCGTGCTCGTCGACACCCAAGTCGTCGCCAACGCCCCCGCCGCCTTCCTCGCCGCCGGTGTCGGCGACGCCCTCGCCACCTGGCTGGAGGCCCGCGCCACCGCCGCCGCCCACGCATCGACGATGGCCGGCGGACTGCCCACCCTCACCGGCACCGCCCTGGCGCGGCTGTCCTGGGACGTGTTGTGGGACAACGCGCTCCCCGCACTCGACGCCGTCCGCGACAACGTCGTCACCCCCGCCGTGGAGAAGGTCGTCGAAGCCAACACGCTGCTCTCCGGCATCGGCTTCGAATCCGGCGGCCTTGCTGCCGCGCACGCCATCCACAACGGCCTCACCGCGGTGCCCCAGACACATGGGCTCGCGCACGGCCAGAAGGTGAATATCGGCTCCGTCACTCAACTGGTCCTCGAGGGCGCACCCACCGGCGAGATCCGCGAGTTCATCGAGTTCACCACCCGCGTCGGCCTGCCAAACACCCTCACCGAGGTCGGCCTCTCACCCGACGACGACCAGGAACTGGCGACCATCGCCGCCGCCGCGCTCGCACCGGGAGAGACCATCCACAACATGCCCTTCGAGATCAGCCCCACCGAACTCGTCTCGGCACTGAAGTCCATCGAGCGCTTCGCCCGCACCGTCCGCACCGAAGCCGCCCTTCCCGAACCCCAGCCCTACCATCACCACTGACCGATCCGCTGCCGTGGCCCAGAGCCTCGGGTCACGGCAGCGGACCGCACCCGCCCGACCGAAACTTCTCGGAGAATGAGAAAAGAAGTGGCCGACCGCGTCGGGCGGGTGCGATCATCTCAAGATGAACACTGGCGTTCTCCTCGACGATGAGGACGTGCTCGACCCGGGAGCGTCCGAACGTGTCATCACCGTCCGCAAATCCCTGCAGCTGCTCGAATCGATCGCCGACCGCGGTGGCTGCACCGCGAAAGAGCTCTCCGACATCCTTCGATTCTCGCTGCCCACGGTGTATCGGCTCGCGCAAGAACTCGTCGCCAACGGCTACCTCGTGCACCTGAAGTCAGAGCGACGATTCGAACTCGGATACAAGCTGCACGGGCTCGGACTCTCCCTCCACCAGCAGCTCGGCGTCTCCGGGGTCGTGCGATCCGCCATCGACACACTCCACAACGGCCTCGGCATGGCCTCCTACTACGCCATCTACCGCGGGGCCGACGTCGTCCTCACCTACGTCTCGGACTGCGCCGAACACCCCCGGCTCACCCCGCTCAGGTTCGGATTCCACGAAGCCGCGCACGCGACCGCGTTCGGCAAGATCATGCTCGCAGCCATGAGCATTGAGCAACGAGACGACTACCTCTCCGCCCACCGCATGCCCTCGCTGACGTCCTCGACGATTACCGACCAGGAGGGGCTCGAGCGAGTCCTCTCGACCGTCGCCCTGCGCGGCATCGCCTGGGAGCGAGACGAGTTCATCTCCGGCAAGACCTGCGCCGCGGTCGGCGTGCGCGACCCGTCCGGACTTGTCGTCGGAGCAGTCGCCATCAGCATGGACACCCCCGCAACGCCCACCAACGACGCACGTGTGGAACACAGCCTCCGCGAACACGCGCTCGCCCTCAGCAAGCACTACCGCTCCGGCGCAAACCAACTACGGCTCGCATAGCCGTTCTTCCCCGGTCAAGCGGTGACGGCCAGGTTTCGTCAGCGACCGTCCCGATGGGCTCCACGATACCGATGCGGGCTGCTCCCGCTGACAGGATCGTTCCCCAACGACCCACACCTGCCGGCACTCCTGCAATCCGCGACGACAACCGAATTAGCGTGGTTGCACCATAACCAAGAATCGACGAATAGTTCTCAATGTAATAGAGCAGTTCCACCAGACCGGTGAGATCACCCTGCGGCGCCTGGTGAAGGAGGCGCTGCGGATGCGGCCGGATCGGCTCGTCGTCGGCGAGGTGCGCGACGCGGAGGCGCTCGACCTCGTGCTCGCCCTGAACACGGGCGTTCCCGGCGCGGCGACCGTGCACGCGAACTCGGCCGCGGACGCGCTGGAGAAGCTGAGCATGCTGCCGCTGCTCGCCGGACGCAACATCGATCGGGCCTTCATCGCGCCCGCGCTCGCCGCGTCCGTCGACCTCGTCGTGCACTGCCGGCGGGAGTCCGACGGGAGGCGCCGGGTGGTCGAGGTCATCGCCCCGACCGCCGTCGAACCCGACGGTCGCATCGGCTACCGAGCCGTCACCGCGGGTACCCGCGTCGACGAGGCCGTCGCATGACTCTGCTGCTGGGTGCGCTGCTCGCAGCCGGTGTCGTTCTCGCAGCCAGCCCGTGGCTGTGGCCGGCCGGCGCGGGGCGGGTGCGGCTGCCGCGCGCCGGGGTGCCGACGCGGCTGCTGCGCGAGGCGGGATTCCGCGCCGACGTGCGGGTGTTCGCGCTCGTGGTGCTCTCCGGCGGCCTCGTCTCGGGTGCGGTCGCGTGGCTGATGACCGGCGCCGTCGCCTTCGTGCTCGTACTGAGCGTGGCGGGCGCTGCGGCACCGGTGGTGTTCCTGCGTTCGCGCCGTCAGCGCCTGCTCCGGATGCGACGCGGTCTCTGGCCCGACGTGTGCGACCTGCTCATCGCCTCGATCCGTGTGGGCATGCCGCTGCCGGATGCCGTGGCGGCGCTGGAGCGGGCGGCGCCGGGGCCGCTGCGTCCGGCCTTCGCGGCGTTCGCGCGCGATCTGCACGGCACGGGGCGTTTCGATGATGCCGCCGCGAAACTCAAGGACGCGCTCGCGGATCCGGTCGGGGACAGGATCATCGAGACGCTGCGGATGGCCCGCGAGGTCGGCGGAACCGAGCTCAGCACCGTGCTGCGCGCGCTGTCGGGTTCTGTGCGGGCGGAGGCGGCACTGCGCGCCGAGGTGGAGGCGCGGCAGTCGTGGATCCGCGGGGCCGCGGTACTGGGGGCGATCGCTCCCTGGGTGATCCTGGTGCTGCTCCTGCTGCGGCCCGAAGGCTCGCGGGCCTATGCCACCCCCGAGGGGATCGCCCTGATCCTGGGCGGTGCCGTGGTGTCGTTCGTCGCGTTCCGGATCATGCTGCGGATCGGTCGGCTGCCCGAGCAGCGGAGGTGGTTCCGGTGAGCGCGATCTCGGGGCTGGCCATCGCCGTGCTGTTCGGTGGCGCGTTCGCCGCCGGCGTCCTCCTCGTCCTCGCGGCCTTCCCGCGGTGGCGCTGGGCGGATCTGGGTGCGCGGATCGCGCCGCACCTGCGGGACATCGTCGACCTCGCCGAGCCGACCCCCCGGCTGCCGTGGCGGATGCCCGCGGGCGGGTCGTGGTCGACCCGGCTCAAGGGCGCCCTGGGACTGTTCGGCGGGGGAGACGCCGGGGTGACCCTGCGGATGGCGCAGGCCGGGCTGAGCGGCGGGTCGGGCGCCTTCCGCAGCCGACAGCTGATGTGGGTGCTGACCGGGCTGGCCGCGGGGGCCGCCGCCACCGTCCTCCTCGCTCTGATCGGACGGCTGTCGGCACCGGTCGCGCTGCTTCCGCTGCTGTCGGCGGTGACCGGCGGTGTGACCTGCGACGCGCTACTCGGCGCCCGGGCGAGAGCGCGAGTGTCCCGTCTCGTCGAGGAGCTGCCGACCGTGCTCGAGTTCCTCGCGCTCTGCCTGTCCGCCGGAGAGGGCCTGCCCGACGCGCTGCGCCGCGTGGGCGCGGCCGGGTCGGGTGAGCTCAGCGCCGAGGTGCGCGGCGTCACACTCGCCGCGAATACGGGATCCTCGCTCGCGGACGCCCTCGGTGACGGCGCGCATCGGCTCCAGATCCGGCCACTGACCCGTGCCGTCGATCAGATCGTCGCCGCCCTGGAGCGCGGCGCCCCGCTGGCTGCCGTGCTCCAGGCACAGGCCTCGGACGCGCGGGAGGAGACCAAGCGCGGCCTGATCGAACAGGCCGGCCGCAAGGAGATCCTGATGCTCCTGCCGCTGGTCTTCCTGATCCTTCCCCTCAGCGTCCTCTTCGCCGTGTTCCCCGGCGTCTTCATCCTGCGGCTCGGCATCGGCTGATCCGGTCCGAGCGCCTCCCTGAAAGGAACCTCACATGCTCGCTGAACGTGCGCCCGCGTCGCCCGCCCGTCCGGACCCGTCGTCTCTCGATCCGTCCGAGGACCCGGAACGGGGTGACGTCCCCGGCTGGGTGCTGATCACCTTGATGACCGCGGGGCTCGTCGTCTTGATCTGGGCCGTGGCGGGGCCCGCGCTCACCAACCTGTTCGAGCAGGCGATCGCGCGCGTGAGCGGGCTCTGATCCGACATGAACGGTGTGATGCGAGGGAGCGGTGCTCCCGGTGACGATCGCGGTTCCGGGCCCGTCGAGTTCGTGCTGGTGGGTGCGTTGCTGACGCTGCTCACCCTCGCCGTGCTGCAGCTCGCGCTCGCGGTATACGTGCGCAACGTCGTGCACGATGCGGCCGTCGAGGGCGCGCACATCGCGGCCCTCGCCGACACGGAACCCGGTGAAGGAGCTCAGCGCACCGAGGCGGTCATCGCCCGTGCCCTCGGCGCCGACGATGCCCGGGACGTCAGCGTGCGTGAGACGACGTCGCTGGGTGTGCCCACGATGGAGGTGACGGTGCGCACCACGCTGCCGGTCATCGGCCTGCTCGGGGTGCCGTCGGCATTGGAGGTGACCGGCCGTGCTCCCGTGGAGTCGTTCGCCGCAGCCGGGTGAGATGTCGTCACCGCTCTCGGAGAGACGTCGGCTGCGGCACTCCAGCGAGACAGGATCCGCAGCCGTGGAGTTCATCGGACTGGGCGTGATCCTGCTGGTTCCGCTCCTGTACCTCGTGATCGCCCTCGGTGCGATCCAGGAGGAGATGCTCGGAGTCGAGTCCGCCGTGCGGCACATGGCCCGGACCATGAGCGCGGCGACGGACGGGGCGGATGCGACCGCTCGCGCCGACGCCGCCGTGCGGTCCGCGATCGCGGAGTACGAGATGGATCCGGACACCGTCGAGGTCGACATCCGATGCGCGCCGCGCGGCGCGGAATGCCCGTCGGCCGGTGCGACCGTCGTGGTCACGGTCACCGCGAAGGTCGCGCTGCCGTTCCTGCCGCCGATGTCCGGCAGGGACCGGATCGGCGCCGTGCCGGTGCAGGCTTCATCGGCGTACAAGGTCTCGCGCACGTGGACAGGCGGATGAGCGTGGTGCGCGGATCGGAGACGTTCCAGGGACGGGCGCAGGGCGCTCGCCGACGGAACCTGCTCGCCGATGAGCGGGGGAGCACGGTGCCCCTCATCCTCGGATACCTGGTGCTCGCGATCGCCCTGATCTGGGTATGCGTGTGCGCCACGGATCTCTACATCGCGCAGAAGCGCCTCGACTCCGTGGCGGATGCGGCGGCGCTCGCCGGAGCGGACGGCTTCCGGCTGCAGGTGGACGGCGCGGGGATCCGTGCGCGGCTCGATGATGCGGACGTCGCGGAGCAGGCGGCCGCGGTGATCGCGGTGCTCGACGACGGCACGGAACTCGTCTCCGCGAGCAGTCCGGACGGGCTCTCCGCCCGCGTGATTGTGAAGGCCACGTGGTCGCCGCCGCTGCTCAGCGACCTCGTGCCGGCGGTGGTCTCGATCCGCTCCACGGGGACGAGCCGCACCTCGCTCGAGTGAGCCCGATGGCGGCTCGCAAGAGGCGCGACCGCTTCGTCGTCGCGCTCAGCTCCGATGCGCCCGATAGACCGTCAGCGCACGACGCGCCGCGCGCACACGCAGGTGATCGCTCGCCTCGCCCACCTCGCCGTCGCGCGCGATGCGCTCGGGTCCGCCGGGGAGGCCGATCTCGAACTCCGGAGCAGACACCTCGTGGTACTGCTTCACCCGGGCCAGCTGTCCGGTGAGTGTCGCGAGCAGGACGACGAAGCGCGACCAGCGGCCGGACACGTCGAGGATCCGCAGATCGATCAGGCCGTCCTGAAGGTCTTCGCGCACGGTGGGGGCGAAGCCGTGCGGCTGGTACTGGCCGTTCCCGATGAACAGCAGACTCGATTCCCGGGTCCTTCCGTCGACTGTCACGGAGACCGCGCGGTCCTTGCGCATCGTCCGCCACCCGGCGACGAGCGCCGCGAGCGGCTTGCCGATCCTCTTCTCCCTCCCCTCGCGGATGCGCACGAAATCGGTGTAGGCGCCGACGCTGGCCGTGTTGAGGAAGATCCGGTCGTTGAGGTAGCCGACATCGACCTTCGTCGCCGTGCCGCGCCGGATCGCGCGGACCGTGTCCTTCACCCGATCGGCGCCGATCGTGCGGGCGAAGTGATTGAAGGTTCCGCCGGGGAACACCGCGAGCGGGAGATCCCTCTCGATCGCGGCCTGCGCGGCGGCGGCCACGGTGCCGTCGCCGCCGGCGACCGCGAGCACGTCCGCTCCGGCGGCCGCTCGGCGCATCACCGCCGCGACGTCGTCGGACTCGTGCAGCTCGACGATCCCCATGTCGGGCAGCGCCCGCCGCAGGACGCGCGTGAGATCAGCGCCGCGCCCGCTGTGGGACGCCGGGTTGACGACCAGCGTGACGCCCTCGCCGCGGGGGCGGGGCTGCAGCTGGTCGAGCTCGCGAGGGGCGGACACGGCCGGCGTCGGCACGGGAGGCACGAGCCGGCGACCGATGGCCGCGACCGTGCTGCCCAGGACGAGACCCGCGGCGACATCCGAAGGGTAGTGCGCTCCGGTGGCGACCCGGGAGAAGCCCACCAGCCCCGCGAGCACCTGGAGCGGCACGCCCGCCGCCGGAAGCTCGGCGCTGACCCCGGCGGCGAAGGCCGCAGCGCTCGCCGCATGCCCGCTGGGGAACGAGGAGGAGTGCGGCGTCCTGCGGGACAGTCGGCCGAGCGGGACGAGCGTCTGGATCGGACGTTCGCGACGGTGCAGGCGCTTGGCGAGCTGGTTCGCGATGAGGCTCGTCGCCCCGAGGGTCACGACCCCGCGCAGGCCGGCGCGCCGCGCGCGGCTGCGTCTGGTCAGATAGAGGCCACCCGCGATCCCGAGCCACAGCAGAGAGTGGTCGGCGGCGTTCGTGAGCCGAGGCATCCAGCGGTCCAGGACCGGGCTGGGCGTCGTCGCGACCGCGGAGAAGACGGCCGCGTCCAGTGCGCGCACCTGCTCTCGTGCCTCGGCAGCCGCGTCGCGGATCGGGCGGGGGCTTCTCCTGCGTGTCATCGGACACCTCCTCGATCCACGGTAGCGAAGAGCCGGTGTCGGAGCGTCCGCTGCGGGGCGCTAGAGCAGGGTCCGTCGCGGCACGAACCGGGGGATGAACCGCAGGAACCCGACGGCGCCGATGATGCCGATCGCGCCCATGGCGGCTGCTCCGATCGCGAGCGAGCTGATCGCCGCGATCCCCGAGAACAGCAGGGGAGCGATCGCGCCGCCGGCGTCGGTGAGCGTGCGCCAGGAGCCGAGGAACGCGGCGGGCTCGGACTGCGGGGCGACGTCGGCTCCGAGCGTGAGCAGTATGCCGCTGGAGAGCCCGTTGCCGACGCCGAGCACGGCCGCGATCATCCCGAACCAGAGCACGTTCGTGCTCGCGTCGTGCGTGAGGGAGAGCACGAGGAAGCCGGCGCCCATCAGCACCATCGCCGGCAGCGCGGCCCAGAGGCGGCCGAAGCGGTCCATGACCTGACCGCTCGCGTAGAACAGGGCGAAGTCGATCGCGCCGGAGACGCCGACCACGAGGGCGATCGACGAGGCGTCCAGCCCGATCGAGACGCCCCACAGCGGCAGCACCACCTGGCGGGCGGAGCGCACGGCCGAGAGGCTCGCCGCGGCGAGGCCCAGGCGCCCCAGCACCCCGCGGTTGCGCCACATCGTGCGGAAGACGCCCGCGCGCTCGATCGTGGGGATCGATCCGCTCACCGCCTCACCGGTGTCCTCGACATCGCCGGGATCGCGATCGGCGGCCGCGGCCTGCGCCTCCGGATCCGGCCCGAACAGCACGAGCAGGATCAGCGCGACCAGCAGCACGACGAAGAACCACAGGGCGGCGTTCTCGGTGTGGAACAGAGCCAGCAGCGCCGCGGCGATGAAGGGCCCCACGAACATGCCGGCACGGAAGGAGCCGCCCAGCAGCGACAGCGCGCGGGCGCGGAACTCGACCGGAACACGGGTCGTCATGAACGCGTGCCGGGCCAGTCCGAACGCCGCCGCCGACATGCCGACCACGAACACGGCGACCGTGAACACGACGAGGCTCGGCGCGAGCGCTCCCGCGACCACGCCGATGAGGGAGAGGGCACCGGCGATCACCATCGTGTACCGCTCGCCGACCCGCGACACCAGCCAGCCCGCGGGGATGTTGCCGCACAGCTGTCCCACCACGAGCGCCGAGGCGATGAGGCCGGCCGACGCGAGGGTCGCCCCCCGGCTCGCCGCGATCACGGGGATGAGCGGCACGACCGCGCCCTCGCCGAGCGAGAAGAGGAGCGTGGGCAGGTACACCATCGGGCCGAACTTCCACAGCACAGAGATCGCCCGTTCCGCCACGACTCCACGGTAGACCCGTGCGCGGATGCCGGGTCGCGCACCCGCGGGCGACGACGATCTGGCCCGAGGGTTCGTCAGGGCATCGCTGCGCGCGATACTCTGAGGTGCCATGCTCGAACTTGATCTCTCCGCCGAAATCGCGGCCCTCCGTCAGACCTTCGGCGACATCCGCGAGGTCGCCGACGTCGAGGGACTCCGCGCCGACATCGAACGCCTCAGCGAGGAAGCGGGCGCGCCCGACCTCTGGGACGACCCCGAGAAGGCGCAGAAGGTGACGAGCGCCCTCAGCCACCGCCAGGCGGACCTCAAGCGCGTCACCGAGGTGGAGCAGCGTCTCGACGACCTCGAGGTGCTGGTCGAGCTCGCCAACGAGATGGAGGACGAGGACTCCGCCGCCGAGGCGCGCGCCGAGCTCGCCTCCCTCACCGACACGGTGAACCAGCTCGAGGTGCAGACCCTGCTGGACGGCGAGTACGACGAGCGCGCCGCGATCATCACGATCCGCTCGGGTGCGGGCGGCGACGACGCCACCGACTTCGCCGAGATGCTGCTGCGCATGTACCTGCGCTACGCCGAGCGCCACAAGTTCCCGGTCAAGGTCATGGACACCTCCTACGCCGAGGGCGCGGGCATCAAGTCCACGACCTTCGAGGTCGATGCGCCCTACGCCTTCGGCACCCTCTCTGTGGAGGCGGGCACCCACCGCCTCGCCCGGATCAGCCCGTTCGGATCCGCCGACAAGCGCCAGACGTCGTTCGCCGCCGTCGAGGTCATCCCGCTCATGGAGGAGGCGACCGAGGTCGACATCCCCGAGGGCGACATCCGCGTCGACGTGTTCCGCTCCTCGGGTCCCGGCGGCCAGTCGGTCAACACGACCGACTCCGCGGTGCGCATCACGCACCTGCCGACCGGCATCGTCGTGTCGATGCAGAACGAGAAGTCGCAGATCCAGAACCGCGCCGCCGCCATGCGCGTGCTGCAGACCCGCCTGCTGCTGCTGCAGAAGGAGGAGGAGGCCGCCAAGAAGAAGGAGCTCGCGGGCAACATCACGGCGAGCTGGGGCGACCAGATGCGCTCCTACTTCCTCTACGGCCAGCAGCTCGTCAAGGATCTGCGCACCGGACACGAGTCCGGCAACCCTGCGACGGTCTTCGACGGCGACCTGGACGGCTTCATCTCGGCCGGGATCCGCTGGCGCAAGCGCAAGGACGAAGACGACTGATTGCCGTCGGACTCCCGGTTGCTCAGCGCCTTCCCAGGTGACGGAGCACGGGAATGCCCGTAGGGTGGTCTCCCGATGACGGTGACACGGAGAATCCCGATGACTCTGACCCGGAAGACGGCGGCCGGCTGCGCCATCGCAGCGCTGATCCTTCCTGCCGCGGCGACGGCGGCGTTCGCCTTCCCTCCCGCGGACCCGTCCGCCGGGCGCAGCGCGGTGTCGCTCGTCGTGGATCCGCAGAGTTACACGGTCGCGTCCGCCGCTCAGGAGCAGACCCTCTCCCGCGCCGCGTTCGAGGTCTACACGCCGCCGGCGCCGCCCGCCGCACCCGTTGTCGCCGAGGCGCCCGCGTCCTCGGCGACGGCCGCATCGGCATCCGCCGCGCCGCAGTCGTTCTCCGGTGAGGCCGTCGTCGCCTACGCCGAGACCTTCGTCGGCGTGGTCCCCTACGGCTGGGGCGCCGACCCGAGCGACTCCTTCGGCTGCGACGGACTGGTCCAGTACGTGTTCGGCCACTTCGGGATCAGTCTTCCCCGCGGCGCCGACAACCAGGCCGCGCTCGGCACCGTGATCTCCGCCGACGAGGCGCGGGCGGGGGATCTGGTCTGGTGGCCGGGGCGACACATCGGCATCTGGGACGGCGCCGGGGGCATCATCGACTCGCCCGACTGGGGGCGCTACGTCGAGCACCACGCGCCGTGGGCGAGCTCGGGCCCGCCGATCTACATCCGGCTCTGAGCGCCCGGCGCGGCGTCGCGGATCACGGCGCCGTCTTGCAGGCCGTGACCGCCTCCATGGTCGTCTGAACGACCAGCTGCCGCTCGGTCTCGTCGGACTGGATGTCGCGTCCGTCCGCCACGTTGATGAGACTCTCGGTCGAGACCTCCGAGTCGACGAGATGCTGTCCGATGCACAGCGCCTCATCGTCGGTGTACTGGCCGCTGGCGCCCGCCGCGTCCATGATGACGAGGAACCCGTCGGCGACCTCCTGAGCAGAGGGCCTGTCCGCGGCATCGGTGGTCGTGGTGCCCGGATCCGTCGCCGCATCGGATGCCGCCGGAGCGGATCCGTCGAACTCGTCCGGATGCGTGCTCGCGTAGCCGAGGAAGACCGTGAACAGCACGATGCCGGAGACGATGCCCGCGACGATCGAGAGCGCGATCCCCACGATTCCCGGCCACTTCGCGCCCCGGAGGAACAGCGAGACGATCGAGAGCACGAATCCGATGCCCAGCAGGATCCAGCCGAAGAGCATGATCGGCGGAATCCAGGAGACGATCGCGCCGACGGCGGTGACTCCCAGCGCGATCCAGCCGAGCACCCCGACGCGCTTGGTCCCGGGCGCGGGTGCGGCCATCGCGGGGATGGCCGTCCCGGGCACGGCCATCTGGGGTGCGGCCATCTGCGGCGCGGTCATCTGGGGTGCGGCGATCGAGGGGGCGGGGGAGCCCGGAACGACCGGAGGGGTCGATGGCTGCTGCGGGCCGGCGTAGTGGTCGGTCCACTGCCGGCCGTCCCACCAGCGCTGCCTTCCGGATCCGTCGTCGTACCAGCCTGCCGGCGTTTCCATGGAGCCCCTCCCGTTGGCGAGGATCGCGCCCCATCGGCGATATCCTCAGCGTTCCAATAACACTCGCACAGAGTCTTCCCAGAATCATCCGGGACAGCAAACTCGCCGGACCGGGATCCCGCCGACTCGGCGCCGCCAACCCGCCGCGCGGGGGTGTCGCTCGCGGGCTGCGGGCCACGCCCGCTTAGGCTCGACACGCCATGATCCGATTCGAGAACGTCACCAAGCGCTATCGCGGCACCAAGCGTCCCGCGCTCTCCGGGGTCGATTTCGAGGTGCAGCGAGGCGAGTTCGTCTTCCTCGTCGGCGCGTCGGGATCCGGGAAGAGCTCCTGTCTGCAGCTGATCCTCCGCGAGGAGTCACCGACCTCCGGCCGCGTCGCCGTGCTCGGGCGCGACCTCAAATCCATCGCGAACCGCAAGGTCCCCTACTTCCGTCGCAGCATCGGGTCGGTCTTCCAGGACTTCCGTCTGCTGCCGTCGAAGACCGTGTACCAGAACGTCGCGTTCACCCTGCAGGTGACCGGCGCCTCGCGGGGCTTCATCCAGCAGGCGGTGCCCGAGGCCCTCGCGCTCGTGGGCTTGAGCGGCAAGGAGAAGCGCCTGCCGCACGAGCTCTCCGGTGGTGAGCAGCAGCGCGTGGCGATCGCGCGGGCCATCGTCAACCGCCCGCAGATCGTGCTCGCCGACGAGCCGACCGGCAACCTCGACCCCGGCACGTCCGTCGACATCATGCAGCTGCTCGCGCGCATCAATGCCGGCGGCACCACGGTGGTCATGGCCACGCACGAGGCGGCGTTCGTCGATCAGATGCAGCGCCGCGTGATCGAGCTGCGCGACGGCGAGATGGTGCGCGACGAGGTCGGCGGCGGCTACGGCGACACCTCCAACGTGCCGCGTCTGGAGCCCGAGGCGATCCGTGGTGCGGCGGCGACCGCCGCCCTGCAGACCGTGCGGGAGGTGCACCGGGAGACCGAGGCCGCGATCGCCGAACCGGTGGCCGCCCCCGCGCCCGCCGATGCGCCGAGGAATCCGCGACCGACGGCCTCGACGGCCGACGACGCGCCGCCGGCTTCGCCGCCGATCGTCGTCCCGCCTGTGGACCTCGCCGAACTCGGGGTCGCCGACCGGCTCGGGCTCGATACCGGCGACGACGAGGAAGTGGGTCCCGTGTCATGAGGTTCGGACTCATCCTCGGCGAGGCGCTGACCGGCCTGCGCCGCAACGCCTCCATGGTCATCTCCGTCGTGCTGGTGACGTTCGTGTCCCTCACGTTCGTCGGCGCGGCGATCCTCATGCAGGCCCAGATCGGCACGATGCGGGCCTACTGGCAGGACCGCGCGCAGGTCGCGATCTACATGTGCTCCTCGGTCTCCACGTCGCCCGGGTGCGTTGGCGGCGTCGCGACGGAGGATCAGATCAAGGCCGTCCAGGCCGAGCTCGACGGCGACACGCTGAAGCCGCTGATCGCCAAGAGCTCGTTCCAGACGGCGGACGAGGCCTACCAGGAGACGCTGAAGCTCGTCGGCAAGGACTACGCCGGTGTGCTCACCCCCGATCAGGTCAACGCCGTCTTCAAGGTGAACCTCAAGGACCAGACCCAGTCGGCCGTGATCGCGGAGGCCTTCAGCGGCCTCAAGGGCGTGGACGAGGTGAAGGACCAGCTCGAGTACCTGGATCCCCTCTTCAACGCGCTCACCGTCGCGACGTACATCGCCGTCGGGATCGCGGTGCTGATGCTCATCGCGGCCGTGCTGCTGATCGGCACCACGATCCGATTGTCGGCGTACGCGCGACGGCGGGAGATCGGGATCATGCGCCTGGTCGGAGCGTCGAACCGCTTCATCCAGACGCCGTTCGTCCTGGAGGGCGTGTTCGCCGCCGTGATCGGTTCGGTGCTCGCGAGCGCCGCGGTGCTGCTGGGCGTCCACTTCGGCGTGCAGGAGTACCTGACGAAGCGGGTCGCGTTCATCACCACGTGGGTCGGCCTCAACGAGGCGCTCCTCGTCGTCCCGGTGCTGATCGGCATCGGCGTGATCCTCGCGGCGCTCAGCGCCGGGTTCGCGATCCGCCGGTGGCTCCGCGCCTGATAGGCTGACAGGCTGCCGTGCGCCCGCGCGGCGCAGAATCAGGAGATCGCCATGCCCAGGGAACGCGGGGAGAAGGTCATCGCGACCAATCGTCGCGCACGTCACGACTACAACCTCGAGAAGTCGTACGAGGCGGGACTCGTGCTCACGGGCACCGAGGTGAAGTCGCTGCGCCAGGGGCGCGCCAACCTGACGGACGGATACGCGTTCATCAAGGGCAACGAGGCGTTCCTCGATGCGGTGCACATCCCGGAGTACTCGCAGGGGCACTGGACGAACCATTCGGCCAAGCGGATCCGCAAGCTCCTGCTGCACAAGGAGGAGATCGCGAAGCTCTCGCACGCGGTCTCCGCCGGTGGCTACACGCTCATCCCGCTGCGCCTGTACTTCTCGGATGGGCGCGCCAAGGTCGAGATCGCCCTCGCGAAGGGCAAGCGCGAGTACGACAAGCGGCAGACCCTGCGTGAGCGACAGGACACCCGCGAGGCGGAGCGCGCGATGCGCTCCCGCAACCGCCTGGGGGAGTGACCTCTTCGCGCGCGGGCGTCTGAGCCCGAGCTACGGGGCAGGATCGAACCCGAACACCTCGCCGAGGAAGCGCAGTTCGGCCTCCGCCGCGGCGATGATCGTCTCCGCCCGCCGGAATCCGTGCCCCTCTCCGGGGAACAGCAGGTACTCGTGCCGCACGCCGCGCGCGGCGAGCGCATCGCGGATCGCCTCGGACTGCGACGGCGGGACCACGGCGTCATCCGCCCCCTGCAGGATCAGCACGGGCACGTCGATCCGGTCCGCGTGGGTGAGCGGCGAGCGGTCGATGTACGTCTGCTCGGCCTCGGGCAGCGGCCCGACCAGTCCGTCCAGGTAGTAGCGCTCGAAGTCGTGCGTCTCCTCCGCGAGAAGGCGGAGGTCGACGACCCCGTAGCGGTCGATCCCCGCGGCGAACACCCCGCCGCGCACGAGTGCGGACAGCACGGTCCATCCGCCGGCGGAGCCGCCGCGGATGGCGATGCGCGCCGGGTCCGCGATGCCGGCGTCGGCGAGACCCTGCGCCGCGGCGAGGACGTCGTCCACGTCGACGACGCCCCACTGGCCGTCGAGCCGCTCGCGGTAGGCCCGGCCGTACCCGGTCGACCCGCCGTAGTTCACCTCGAGCACGCCGATCCCGCGGCTGGTGAACGCGGTGATCCAGCTCGCCTGCGCTCCGGTCGCGTGCGCGGTGGGGCCGCCGTGCACCTGCACGATGTACGGAGGCAGAGCGCCCGCCTCGGCGCGGACGCCGGGATTCGCGGGCGCGTGGTCGAACGCGTGCACGGGGCCGTGCGGTCCTGCGAAGGTCACCGGGCGCGCCCCCGGCACCCAGGCCGGATCCACCGCGTCGCCGGCGCGGATCGCCCGGACGGTGCCGGCGTCGACGTCGAGCTCCCAGAGACCGGGGGTGACCCGCCGCCCCTGACCCGTGACGAGCACTCGGGAGCCACGGGCATCCTCGAGGCTGAGGTCGGCGTCGAACGGCACGTCCAGCTCGCGGAGGAGCGCGCCGTCCCGGTCCAGCAGGACCAGCGAGTCCGAGCCGTTCGTCCGGACCGCGAGGATCCGTCCGTCGTCCAGGATCCGGAACCAGCGCTGGCCGAGCACCCAGAGCCCGCCGCCGGTGTCGGCGTCGGCGCGCGAGAAGTCCTCGCGGGTTGCGAGGGGTGTCGGGATCGGAGGCGCCGGCTGCGCGCCGATGCGTGCCCGGTGCAGATTCCACCGGCCCGTCGCATCATCGGCGAACAGCAGCTCGTCATCCGAGACCCATTCGGGCTGCAGCGCCGCCCGGCTCGGGATCGCGCCGTCGGCGCCCGAGGCGAGATCCACGACGCAGGCGAGGGCGGCGTCCCAGGGCATGCGCGTGTCCGGCCAGAGCACATAGGCGAGGCGGGATCCGTCGGGTGAGAGCGCGGGGTGGGCGTAGAAGCCGCCGTGGGAGACGATCACGCGGACGGCCCCGTCGTCCTCCGCCGCGGATCCGTCGACGGGGATCTCCACGATGGCACGCACATGCGGGTCGGGTCGCAGGTCCTCCCGCACGGCGAAGAGACGCCCTTGCTGCAGCCGGAGTCCTCCGTACTGCGCTCCCGAGGGCGTCAGCGGCACGGGTGCGACGGCTTCCGGATCCCACCGGCGCACGCGCTGATCGTCGCCGTCGACGAAGAACAGCGTGCCGTCATCCGCCACGGTCCACGCGCCGCCGCCGTACTCGTGCACGCGGGAGCGCGCGCCCCACGGCGCCGGCAGCACCTCGTGCACCGTGCCGTCGGGCGCGGTGCGGAGCACGCGCATGCGTCCGCGCTCCTGCGGCACCGACTCGCTCCACCAGATCCCGTCCGCGGCGAACCGTGCGCCGTCGATCCGCACGCCCGCGGCGGCGAGGTCGGCCGAGGTCAGCGGGGAGGGCCAGGAACCGTGTGCAGAGCTCATGCTTCGAGCCTAGAAGAGCGCGCGGCGGATGCGGGCGCGGATCCCGCCGGCCGCGGTTCGCGGAGAGCGCGACACATGATGAAACACAGAATGCGTCGCCCCTCGGCGCCGCCTACCGTGGGGGGACCACCCCGATGCAGGAGAGAGATGTCCTTCGATGCGCCGCCGTTCGCCCCGATCGGGGTCGTCGCGCCGCGCGTGCCGATCTCCTTCGAGCTGTATCCGCCGCGCACCCCGGCGCCGGTCGAGGCGCTGCACGAGACCATCCAGCAGCTCGCCTCGGTGACGCCGCGCTTCATCTCCGTCACCTACGGCGCCGGCGGCTCCGTGGGGGGCCGCTCGCTCGACGTGCTGCGCTACATCCGCGAGCACACCTCGGTCGAGCCGCTGGCGCACCTCACCTGCGTCGGCAGCACGTACGCCGGGGCCTCCCGGCTGATCCGGGAGTTCCTCGACGCGGGGATCCTCAGCTTCCTCGCCCTGCGCGGGGATCCGCCGATCGACGAGAGCGCGCCGTTCCTCGGCGACCTGGAGAGCTCGGCTCAGCTCGTGCAGCTCATCGACCGGGCGCAGGCCGAGCGCGCGCCCTACCAGGAGCGCCCCATCCCCGGCGTCCCGGGCGCCGTGCAGGTGACCCCGCGCCGCAAGGTGAACATCGCGGTCGCCGCCTATCCGAACGGGCACCCGCGCTCGACCTATCGGAACCAGGACATCGACGCGCTGCTGGCCAAGCAGGCGGCGGGGGCGACGCTCGCGATCACGCAGCTCTTCTTCCATCCCGACGACTACTTCGCCTTCGTCGAGCGGGCCCGCCGCGCCGGGGTGACGATCCCGATCCTGCCCGGGATCATGCCGATCACCTCGCCCGCCCGGCTCCGCCGTGTGCTGGAGCTCAGCGGCGAGGAGCTGCCCGCCGAACTGTCCATCGCGCTCGAGGTCGAGCCCACCGCCGAGGGGCGCACCGAGATCGGCATCGCCCAGGCGGCCGCCCTCGTTCGCGAGCTCGTCGACGGCGGCGCACCCGGCGTGCACCTGTACGCCTTCAACCAGCACCGCACCGTGCTCGACGTGCTCGAGAACGCCGGCGTGCTCCAGACCGTCGGCGCGCGCTGAGCCGCACCTTCCCCCTTCCGTCAGAGAGGACCGTCATGACCGCATTCCCCGAGGGCACCGTCCTGGGCTACCCCCGCATCGGCCGTCGCCGCGAGCTCAAGAAGGCCGTCGAGGCGTTCTGGGCCGGGCGGATCGACGAGGCCGAGCTCGAGCGCACCGCCGCCGAGTTGCGTGCGACCACCCGGGAGCGCCTCGCCGCGCAGGGGCTGGGCCGTGACGACTCGGCGATCCCCGAGTCGTTCTCGTACTACGACCAGGTGCTCGACGCCGCCGTCACGGTCGGCGCGATCCCGGCGCGCTTCGAGGATCTCCGCTCCGAGGACGGCACGATCGGCCTGCCCGCCTACTTCACCGTCGCCCGCGGCGAGGGCGAGCGCGCGCCGCTCGAGATGACGAAGTGGTTCGACACGAACTACCACTACCTCGTGCCGGAGATCGGCCCCGACACCGTGTTCTCGCTGTCCAGCGACCGCATCGTGCGCCAGGTGCAGGAGGCGGCGGAAGCCGGCTTCCGCACGCGTCCGGTGGTCGTCGGTCCCGTCACCTTCCTCGCCCTCGCCAAGGCGGCCGACGAGGCGCCCGCGGGCTTCGACCCGCTGTCGCGCCTGGACGACCTGCTGCCGGTGTACGCCGAGCTGCTCGGCGCGCTCAAGGCCGCGGGTGCGGAGTGGGTGCAGCTCGACGAGCCGGCCCTCGTGAGCGAGTCCCTGCCCGCCTCGGTCGCCGAGCTCGGCGCCGCCGCCGCACGCGCCTACGGCGTCCTCGGCGGGTTCGCCGAGCGCCCGGCGATCTTCGTCGCCGCGCCGTACGCGGCGCTCGACGCGAACCTCGAGGTCCTCGCCGGGGCCCCGATCGAGGCGATCGGCCTCGACCTGGTGCGCGGCACCGTGCCCGCTGCCGTCTCCGGGCTCGCGGACAAGGTGCTCGTCGGCGGCGTGATCGACGGCCACAACATCTGGCGCGGCGACCTCGCTGCGGCCTTCGACACCCTCGAGGCGCTGCGCAGTCTCGGCGCGGCCGGCGTCTCCGCCGCGACCTCCACGTCGCTGCAGCACGTGCCGCACGACGTCGAGGACGAGACGAAGCTCGATGCCCGGCTGGTGAGCTGGCTCGCCTTCGCCGACCAGAAGGTCGCCCAGGTCACGACCCTCGCCACGGGTCTCGCCGAGGGCCGCGACGCGATCGCCGCCGAGCTCGACGCCGCGTCCGCCGCTCTCGCCGATCGCCTGAGCGCCCCCGGCGTGCGCGTCGAGGCCGTGCGTGCGCGGACCGCGGGCCTCACCGAGGGCGACTTCAGCCGCGGGGACTACGACGCCCGCGTCGTGGCGCAGGAGAACGCGCTGAACCTGCCCGCGCTGCCGCTCACCACGATCGGATCCTTCCCGCAGACCGGCGAGATCCGTCGCGCCCGTGCGCAGTTCACCCGGGGCGAGATCACCGCCGACGAGTACGACGGCTTCCTCCGCGACGAGATCGGCCGCGTCGTCGAGCTCCAGGAGGAGCTGGGCCTGGACGTGCTCGTGCACGGCGAGCCCGAGCGCAACGACATGGTGCAGTACTTCGCCGAGAACCTCGACGGCTTCGACGTCACCGAGAACGGCTGGGTGCAGTCCTACGGATCCCGCGCCACGCGTCCGTCGATCCTGTGGGGGGACGTCTCCCGCCCCGCGCCGATCACGGTCGCCTGGTCGCAGTACGCCCAGTCCCTCACCGCGAAGCCGATGAAGGGCATGCTGACGGGTCCCGTCACGATCCTGGCGTGGTCGTTCGTGCGCGACGACCAGCCGCTCGCGGAGACCGCGAACCAGGTGGCGCTGGCGCTGCGCGACGAGATCGCCGATCTCGAGGCCGCCGGCATCGGCGTGATCCAGGTCGACGAGCCGGCGCTGCGCGAGCTGCTGCCGCTCAAGAAGGCCGACCAGCCGGCCTATCTCGACTGGTCCGTCGCGTCGTTCCGTCTCTCCACCGCCGGTGCGGAGACCGCCACGCAGGTGCACACCCACCTCTGCTACTCGGAGTTCGGCGTGGTCATCGACGCGATCCGCGCTCTGGACGCCGACGTGACGTCGATCGAGGCCGCCCGCAGCCGCATGGAGGTCGTCACCGACATCGCCGCCTCGGGCTTCGACCACGGCATCGGCCCGGGCGTCTATGACATCCATTCCCCGCGCGTGCCGGAGACCGCCGAGATCGAGACGCTGCTGCGTCGCGCCGTCGAGGAGATCCCCACGCGTCAGCTCTGGGTCAACCCGGACTGCGGCCTGAAGACGCGTGGCTACGAGGAGACCAACGCCTCGCTGCGCAACATCGTCGAGGCCACCCGTCGCGTCCGCGAGGACGTCTCGGTCGCGGTCTGACCGTGTAGGTCGTTCTGCTCGTCGAGGCCCCCTCGCAGCACCGAGGCCCCCTCTCAGATCCGGATCTGAGAGGGGGCCTCGGTGCGCAGAGGGGGTATCGACGCGGATGGCTCGATGGCGCGATGGCGCGTGAGGATCAGACGGCGCGCAGCACGGCCACGACCTTGCCCAGAACGGTCGCGTCATCGCCCAGGATGGGCTCGAACGCGCTGTTGCGCGGCAGCAGCCACACGTGACCGTCGCGGCGGCGGAACGTCTTGACGGTGGCCTCGCCGTCGAGCATCGCGGCGACGATCTCGCCGTTCTCGGCCGTGCCCTGGGAGCGTACGACCACCCAGTCCCCGTCGCAGATTGCGGCGTCGATCATCGACTCGCCGGAGACCTTCAGCATGAACAGGTCGCCCTTGCCGACGAGCTGGCGGGGGAGGGGGAAGATCTCCTCGACCTGCTGCTCCGCCGTGATCGGCACACCCGCCGCGATCCGGCCGACGAGCGGCACCAGGGCCGCGTCGCCGACCGACGGCGCCGTGTCGGCGGGGTTCTCCGTGGAGGTCCCCGGGAGGTCGATCAGCACCTCCATGGCGCGGGTCTTGCCGGCGTCGCGGCGCAGGTAGCCGCTCAGCTCGAGCTGGCCGAGCTGATGCGTCACGCTGCTCAGCGACTTGAGGCCGACGGCGTCGCCGATCTCGCGCATGCTCGGCGGGTAGCCGTACCGGGCGATCGAGGTCTGGATGACCTCGAGGATCGCCATCTGCTTCGCACTGAGGCTCTTGCGGCGCCGCGTCCGCGGGGCCTCGGAGCCGGGGGTCGCGCCGTCGCTCATGCCATCTCCTTCGTGTGCGTCCGGCCTTCGCGGAGCCGTTCGATCCCGCCTGTCCGGGGGCGGCGGTTCGAATGTCGGTGGTCCGTGATGGGGTCTTGTTATCGAAACCGTATCCGAGACCGGAGCGGAATCGGTAGATCTGTTCGAGCGTGTCGATGAATTCGGATCCCCGATTTTCGAAGAACGCTTGACAGATGTTCGAACTCGAAAGTAGTTTCGGAACGTAGGTTCGCCTCTCCAGAGGCCCGGACCCCCGGAAGCTCACACAGAGGAGCTATCGGGATCCGGGGAGAGGCGGACCCGCACACAACAGAGGAGAAGCACCATGAGCAGCATCACCTTCGCCGCACCGGTCCCCGCCACGCGTCTGCGGATCACCGCCCGCGGTCGGCGCGTGCTGGCGGCGCTGGTCGCGCTGCCGGTGGCGGCCGGGATCGCCTTCGCCGCACTGAGCGGGGGATCGGCTCTCGCCGCGGGCGAGCACACCGCGGGAGGTGCGTTCGCGACGGTCACGGTGCAGCCCGGGGACACGCTGTGGTCGATCGCGGGCGAGATCGCACCCGACGCGGATCCGCGTGACGTCGTGGCCGACATCTCCCAGCTCAACATGATCGGCGGCGGCGTGATCGAGGTCGGTCAGCACCTGGCGATCCCCGCGCAGTACAGCGCGACGCAGCGCTGACTCGCACCGCTTCGGACTCGGCACCCGTGCTCCGCCGGAGCTCTGCAACCGCCGACATCTGTGCGCCGGTGCACATCCGAGCCGCCTAGCATGGCAGGGTGACTGCCTCGCTCGACGACTTACCCCTTCGTGACGACCTCCGCGGGCTCCGCCCGTATGGAGCCCCGCAGGCGCCGCTGCCCGTGGCGCTGAACGTGAACGAGAACACCCATCCGGTGCCCGAGAGCGTCGCGAGCGACATCCTCGACGACATCGCGGTGGCGCTGCGCGACGTGAACCGCTACCCGGACCGCGAGTTCACCGAGCTCCGGGAGGCGTTCGCCGGCTACCTCGGCCACGGCCTCGAAGCCTCGAACATCTGGGCGGGCAACGGATCCAACGAGGTGCTCCAGCACATCCTCCAGGCGTTCGCCGGTCCCGGGCGCACGGTGTTCGGCTTCGCCCCGACGTACTCGATGTACCCCCTGCTGACCCAGGGGACGGGTGCGACCTGGGTCGCCGGTACGAGGCACCCCGACTACGAGATCACCGTCGACGAGGCGGTCGCGCAGGTGCGCGAGCACGACCCCGACGTGATCCTGCTCTGCGCGCCGAACAACCCCACCGGGACGCCCCTTCCGCTCGAGGTGGTCGAGGCCGTCTACGACGCCGCCCGCGGCATCGTCATCGTGGACGAGGCGTACCAGGAGTTCGCTCCCAAGGACTCGCCCTCCGCGCTGTCCCTGCTCGACGGGCGGCCGCGGCTGGCCGTCTCGCGCACGATGAGCAAGGCCTTCGCCTTCGCCGGGGCGCGGGTCGGCTACCTCGCCGCGGACCCCGCGTTCATCGACGCGCTCCGTCTGGTGCGGCTGCCCTACCACCTCAGCGCGCTGACCCAGGCAGCGGCGATCGCGGCGCTGCGCAACGCGCCGATCATGCTGGGGATGGTCGATGAGATCGTCTCCCAGCGGGATCGCATCACCGCGACCCTCGAGGCGCTGGGATACGCACCGCATCGCTCCTGGTCGAACTTCGTGCTGTTCGGCGGCGTGACCGACCCCGCCGCGACCTGGCGCGCGCTCTACGACAAGGGGGTCCTGATCCGTGATGTCGGGATCCCGAATCACCTGCGCGTCACGGCCGGCACCGAGGCCGAGACCACCGCGTTCCTGGACGCGCTCGCCTCGATAGGATCGGCCTCATGACCGCTCGTTCCGCCCGCCGCACCCGCTCCACCTCCGAGTCGACGATCGAGCTCGAGCTGAACCTGGACGGCACCGGTCAGAGCCACATCGACACCTCGGTGCCCTTCTTCGACCACTTGCTCACCGCGTTCGCGAAGCACTCGCTGACCGACCTCACGGTGCGCGCCTCGGGCGACATCCACATCGACGCGCACCACACGGTGGAGGACGTCGCGATCGTGCTCGGCCAGGCGATCCGGGAGGCCCTCGGCGACAAGAGCGGGATCTCCCGCTACGGCGATGCGCTCGTGCCCCTGGACGAGGCGCTCGTGCAGGCCGTCGTCGACATCTCCGGGCGGCCGTACCTCGTGCACGAGGGCGAGCCGGCGGGCTACGAGCACCACCTCATCGGCGGTCACTTCACGGGTTCCCTCGTGCGGCACGTCTTCGAGGCCATCGCCTACAACGCCGCCCTCACCGTGCACGTGCGCGTGATCAGCGGCCGCGACCCGCACCACATCGCGGAGGCCGAGTTCAAGGCGTTCGCGCGTGCGTTCCGGCAGGCGAAGGCCCTCGACCCGCTGGTGGTCGGTGTGCCGTCGACCAAGGGCGCCCTGTGAGCGCGTCCGCCGAGGGGCGTCGCCCCACCGTCGCGGTGTTCGACTACGGCTCCGGCAACGTGCACTCGGCCGTGAAGGCGCTCATCCGCGCCGGCGCGGACGCCCGGCTGACCGGCGATCGCACGGAGGCCCTCGAGGCGGACGGACTCGTGGTCCCTGGTGTGGGCGCGTTCGCCGCCGTCCGCGAGGCCCTGGCCGCTCACCGCGGCGATGAGATCATCGAGCGTCGCCTCGCCGGCGGTCGCCCGGTGCTGGGGATCTGCGTCGGCATGCAGGTGCTGTTCGCCGGCGGGGTCGAGCGCGGCGCCGAGGTCGACGGGCTCGGCGAATGGCCGGGAGTGGTGACGGAGCTCGATGCTCCGGTGCTCCCGCACATGGGCTGGAACACCGTCGAGCCGGACGAGGGCAGCGTGCTGTTCCGCGGCATCGAGCACGAACGGTTCTACTTCGTGCACTCGTTCGCCGCGCAGTCCTGGGAGCTGGAGGTCATGCCCCCGTTCCCGCAGCCGCGGCTCACCTGGGCGGAGCACGGATCCCGATTCCTCGCGGCTGTCGAGAACGGACCGCTCTCGGCCACGCAGTTCCACCCGGAGAAGTCCGGCGATGCGGGGATCCGGCTTCTGGGCAACTGGATCTCCACGCTCTGACCTCCGCGGCCGTGCGGCGGAGGGGATTGGTGCCCCACCGTCGCCCGGACTACTCTCTTCTCTCGTGCCGAGCCTGCAGCGGGCCGGCGCACCGTGACCCGAAGGACGACATGAACGAGTTCGCGCAGTCCCCCTCCCTGACCCTCCTCCCGGCCGTCGACGTGGCCGGCGGTCAGGCCGTGCGCCTGACCCAGGGCGAGGCCGGAAGCGAGACCAGCTACGGCGATCCGCTCGACGCGGCCGCCGAGTGGGTCGACCAGGGCGCCGAGTGGATCCACCTCGTCGACCTCGACGCGGCGTTCGGCCGCGGCAGCAACGCGCCCATCCTGCGTCGCGTCATCAAGCAGTTCCGCGGCGTCAACGTCGAGCTCTCCGGCGGGATCCGCGACGACGCGAGCCTCGAGGCCGCGATGGAGTCGGGCGCCGCCCGGATCAACCTCGGCACGGCCGCGCTGGAGAACCCCGAGTGGGCCGCCGATGTGATCGCCCGGTACGGCGACGCGGTCGCGGTCGGCCTCGACGTCCGCGGCACGACGCTCGCGGCGCGCGGCTGGACCAAGGAGGGCGGCGACCTCTGGACGGTGCTGGACCGCCTGGAGGACGCGGGCTGCAGCCGCTACGTGGTCACGGACGTGACGAAGGACGGCACCCTCAAGGGCCCGAACCTCGACCTGCTCCGCGAGATCACCGCGCGCACCCCGAAGCCCGTCGTGGCCTCGGGCGGCATCGCCAACCTCGACGACATCGCCGCGCTGCGCGAGCTCGTGCCGCTCGGCGTCGAGGGCGCGATCGTCGGCAAGGCGCTGTACGCCGGTGCGTTCACCCTGGCCGAGGCGCTGGATGTCGCCGGATCCTGACGACACCGCGTCCGCGGCGTGCGACCACGACCACGGCCCGCACGCCTTGGCCGGGACCGGAGACTCCGCCGGCGTGCCCTGGGCCGGTCGGTCATTCCAGGAGAACACCCGCGCCGGTGACGACGGGTCGGCGGATCCGGCGCTCTGGGATGCGCTGACGCGCTTCCGCGCGGGGGAGGGCTCCCAGGTCGAGGTCGTGGACGCGTTCCGCGCCGCGCGCGTGCTGGTGCCCCTCGTCGCGGAGAAGGGCGAGGAGGGTGTCGCCCCGTCCGGCCTGACCGTGGACAAGACGCAGGAGCTGTCGCTCGTGACGGTCGCCTCGCCGGACGGACGCACGGTCCAGCCGGCGTTCACGAGCGTCGACACCCTGCGCGCATGGGACCCCGTGGCGCGCCCCATCCCGGTCGAGGCCGCGCGGGTCGCGCTGTCTGCGTCGTCCGGCGACGCCGAGCTGATCGTGCTGGATCCCGGATCCGCGACCGAGTTCGTGCTGCGCCGCCCCGCCGTGTGGGCGGTCGCGCAGGGCCAGCCCTGGGAGCCGAGCTTCTTCTCGCCCGAGGTCTACGCCGGGCTGCAGGCGAGCGTCGGCAGCGAGCTCGCCGTGATCGACGTCTCCGTCTCGGCGGGCGACCCGGACGCGCGGCTGCGCGGCCCCGAGCTCGTGGTGACCCTCGAGCTCGTGCAGGGCATGGACCGCGAGACGCTGGACGCGGTGCTGGCGCGTCTCGCCCAGCGCTGGGCTGCGGACGACCGGATCGCCGTGCTGGTCGACTCGCTCACGGTGCGGCTGCGCGCCGGCGCCTGAGCTCCGCCCCGGAGGGCGGGCCCGGTCAGGTGACCGGGCCGGTCCACTTCTCGCCCGGGCCCTGACCGATCGGGTCGGGGATCACGGACGCCTCGCGGAAGGCGAGCTGCACCGAACGCAGGCCGTCGCGCAGGGACCGCGCGTGCATGTCGCTGATCTCCGGTGCTGCGGCGGTGATGAGCCCGGCGAGCGCGTTGATGAGCTTGCGGGCCTCGTCCAGGTCCTTCTGCGATTCTGGGTCGTCGGCGAGGCCGACCTTGACGGCGGCGGCGCTGAGCAGGTGCACGGCGGCCGTGGTGATGACCTCGACGGCGGCGACGTCGGCGATGTCGCGGGCCGCTCCCGCGGCGCCGTCATCGGTCGTGGAGACGGGGGAGACGTGCTCGTGGCCGTCGGGCGCGGGAGTGCTCACTGTGCCGGCTTTCCGAAGGTCTTGCCTTCTGATAGACTTCTGCGGGCTCCGGGGCTTAGGCCCCGGCACGAAAGAGGATTCACTTCCCACCCGCGCTTGCCGCTCAAGGCTACCGGGTCCAGCACTCCGCCGATTCACGTCGGTAGCCCGAGTCATCTCGGGAGGCACCGCGCAGCGACAGCTGTGCAGGCGTCAGGGTGCCGCCGGCGTCTGAGTGCCGGCGGGTGGGACGATTCCGCTTTCGCCCGTGATCCGTCCGGATCGCGGTGGCCGAAACCATCGTCTAAGGAGTCCGCATCAGCGATCCCCGCACCAATGAGCGCATCCGCGTCCCCGAGGTCCGCCTCGTCGGTCCCGCGGGTGAGCAGATCGGCGTCGTCCGCATCGAGGCCGCGCTGCGTCTCGCGCAGGAAGCCGACCTCGACCTCGTCGAGGTGGCCCCGAACTCGAAGCCTCCCGTGGTCAAGATCATGGACTACGGCAAGTTCAAGTACGAGGCTGCGCAGAAGGCGAAGGAAGCTCGCCGCAACCAGGCGAACACCATCCTCAAGGAGGTGCGCTTCCGTCTGAAGATCGAGGCGCACGACTACACGACCAAGCTCAAGCGCGCCGAGGGCTTCCTCAAGTCCGGCGACAAGGTGAAGGCGATGATCCTGTTCCGCGGTCGCGAGCAGTCCCGTCCCGAGCAGGGCGTGCGGCTCCTCCGCAAGTTCGCCGAGGACGTGGCCGAGTTCGGCACGGTGGAGTCCAACCCCACCATCGACGGACGCAACATGGTCATGGTGATCGCCCCGCTCAAGAACAAGTCCGAGGCGAAGGCCGAGCAGAACGCGGTGCGCGACGCGCAGCGCGCGGCCAACAAGCAGGCCGCCCGCGACGCCAAGGCGCCCGCGGCGCCGAGCGCCCCGGCCGCACCGGCTGAGTGATCCGCCGGATCCCGTAGCCCCACACAGACCTCCCGCTGCATGCGGGCAGAACCCTGTCGCCCAGCTGGGCGCCATACGAAGGAAGAGAAGATGCCGAAGCAGAAGACCCACTCGGGTGCCAAGAAGCGCTTCAAGATCACCGGCAGCGGCAAGCTGAAGAAGCAGCAGGCCGGCATGCGCCACAACCTCGAGCTGAAGTCGAGCCGTCGCACCCGCCGCCTCAACCAGGACCAGGTGCTGTCGAAGGCAGACGCCAAGGTCGCCAAGAAGCTCCTCGGCCGCTGACGCGCCCGATCGCACGATAGGAATACACGAAAATGGCTAGAGTCAAGCGCGCCGTCAACGCTCAGAAGAAGCGCCGCGTCATCCTCGAGCGCGCCTCGGGTTACCGTGGCCAGCGCTCGCGCCTGTACCGCAAGGCGAAGGAGCAGGTCACCCACTCCCTCGTCTACGCGTACCGCGACCGTCGCAAGCGCAAGGGCGACTTCCGTCGTCTGTGGATCCAGCGCATCAACGCCGCTGCCCGCCAGAACGGCATCACGTACAACCGCTTCATCCAGGGCCTCGGTCTCGCCGGCGTCCAGGTCGACCGCCGCATGCTCGCCGAGCTCGCGGTGAACGAGCCGGCGACCTTCGCCGATCTCGTCGAGACGGCCCGCAAGGCTCTGCCGGCGGACGTCAACGCGCCCAAGTCGGCTGCGTAAGCACGGTTCCTGAGCCCGTCGAAGGGCTCGAAGGGGCGTCGTCCGTGAGGACGGCGCCCCTTCCGTGTCCCTAGACTGTGAGCGTGCTGGAGAATCCCCGATCCCCGCGCGTGCGCGCCGTCGCCAAGCTGACCAAGCGCAGTGCCCGAACCGAGACCGGCCTGTTCCTCCTGGAGGGGCCGCAGGCGGTCCGCGAGGCGCTGTCCTACCGCCCGGACGCGATCGTGGAGCTCTTCGCGACGCCGACCGCATGGGACCGGCACACCGACCTGCGTCATGCCGCCGCCGAGGCCGACGTGCGCCTCGAGTACGTGACCGAGTTCGTCCTCGCGGCGATGGCCGACACCGTCACCCCGCAGGGCGTGGTGGCCGTCGCGCGGCAGACGCCGACATCGGTCCGCGACATCTTCGCCGCATCGCCGCGCCTCATCGCGATCTGCGAGGAGGTGCGCGATCCCGGAAACCTCGGCACGATCATCCGCGCCGCCGACGCCACCGGCGCGGACGCCGTCGTGCTCACCGGTCGCACGGTCGACCTGTACAACCCGAAGGTGGTGCGCTCGACCACGGGATCCCTGTTCCATCTCCCCGTCTCTGTCGGGGGCGATCTCGCCGACGTCGTCGCCCGCGCACACGCCGCGGGCCTTCAGGTGGTCGCCGCCGACGTGAAGGGCGACGATCTGCTCGCGGCGCGGGCGGAGGGGGCGCTGGCCCGGCCGACGGCGTGGCTGTTCGGCAACGAGGCGCGCGGCCTCGAGGACGACGCGCTCGAGCTCGCGGACCGGGCGCTGCGGCTCCCGATCTTCGGCCGCGCGGAATCGTTGAACCTCGCGACCGCGGCGAGCGTGTGCCTCTACGAGAGCGCGTTCGCGCAGCGCGCCTGACCGGCTTCCCCGGCCGGGACGGCTGATACCGTGGTGCGGATCCGGTCGACGGAGCCGGGGCACGCGAGGGGACGGCGTTCATGAAGATCCTGATCGTCGAGGACGACGAGCGCGTGGCGGACGCCCTCGCCGGATTCCTGGGCCGCGCCGGCTACGCGGTGGAGCGCGCCGGCGACGGACGCGGTGCGCTCGAGATGCTCGGCACCGACACCGAGGCGGTCATCCTGGACCTCGGGCTCCCCGACATCGACGGGATCGAGCTGTGCCGTCGCATCCGCACGGTCAGCGGCGTGCCGATCCTCATCGCCACGGCGCGCAGCCAGGTGCACGAGCGCATCCGCGGGCTGCGGGCCGGGGCCGACGACTTCCTCGTCAAGCCGTACGACGTGCAGGAGCTCCTCGCCCGCATCGAAGCGGTGACGCGCCGCAGCCAGGCGATCGGCGGGGGGCTGGGCCAGGTCGGCATCGACATCGACGGTGTCCGCATCGACCTCGTCGCGCGCCGGGTGCTGGTCGACGGCGAGCCGGTGGAGCTGACCCGCAAGGAGTTCGACGTCATCGCGGTGCTGGCCCGGTATCCGGGCGTCGCCGTGCCGCGGGAGCGCCTCATCCGCGAGGTGTGGAACACCGACTGGCAGAGCTTCGCCCGTTCGCTCGAGGTGCATGTCGCCTCCATCCGCCGCAAGATCGGCCGTCCCGCGCTCATCGAGACCGTGCGCGGGATCGGATACCGCCTGACGGGCCTCTGACCGTGCGCCGTCGTCTGTTCGTCGTGTTCCTGGTGCCGCTGGCGGCGGTGCTGCTGCTGCTCGGCGGCGCGTACGGATGGGCGGCCTCGCGCAGCGTGCAGCAGTCCTTCTACACCCAGCAGATCGGCGATATCGGCACGTTCGTGACGAGCGCGCGCCAGGCGCTGCTCTCGGGCAGCGCCGAGGTCCTGGACGGGGAGCTGCGCCGCTACAGCGCGCTGTACGGAACACGGGTGGTCGTCGTCGACCGCTCCGGGCGACCCTGGTCGCCGCAGCAGGCCGACGCGGAGGTGCTCGACCAGCCGACCGCCGACAAGGTGCAGCTCGCGCTCTCCGGGCGGCGCAGCGACCTGCCCGAGCCGGTGCTGCTGCCGTGGCAGTTCGCGGAGCAGTCCCTCGTCGAGCCCATCTTCGACGGCAGCGACGTGATCGGCGCGGTGGTGATGTCCGCGAGCGTGGACGCGCCGCGCTCCGAGATCGTGCGGCAGTGGATCCTGCTCGGCGTCGTGAGCGTGCTCGCGATCGGAGTCGGCCTGCTCGTGGTCGTGCGTCTGGCCGGCTGGGTGCTGCGCCCGGTGCACCGGGTGGACGAGGCGATGGAGGCGATCGAACGCGGCGACATGGAGGCGCGGATCGCCGACGACACGGGCCCGCCGGAACTGCACCGGATGATCCTGCTGTTCAACCGGATGGCGGAGGAGATCGAGCGGGTGGTGTCGCGCCAGCAGGAGTTCGCGCTCAACGCCTCGCACGAGCTGCGCAACCCCCTGAGCGCGCTCCTGCTGCGGGTGGAGTCGCTCGCGACCGGCCTGGACCGCAGCTGGGACCGCGACGTCGAGGCGACCCGGGAGGAGGGACGCCGCATGACCCGGATCCTGGACACCCTGCTCGCGTTCGCGCGCGGCGCGGATCCGGCTCCGTCGCGCGATCCGATCGACCTCGTCGCCCTCGCGCGCCGCCGGGTGGAGTCCTGGCGGGACGCGGCGGCGGCGAAGGGCGTCGCCCTGGTCCTGCTCGCCCCCGGGCCGGGGGCCGGCGGCCGCGTGCTCTCCAGCACCGATGAGACGATCGCGGAGAGCGCGCTCGACGCGGTGATCGACAACGCGGTGAAGTTCTCGCCCGCGGGCGCGCAGATCGAGGTCACCGCGGCGCGCGTCCAGGACCGATGCGAGCTGACGGTGCGCGACCACGGTCCTGGACTGCCCGAGGAGGAGCTCGCGCACGCGACCGACCGGTTCTGGCGCAGCGATCGCACGCGCACCACGCCGGGCACGGGTCTCGGCCTCGCCATCGCCACCGATCTGCTCGCCACCGTCGATGCGGGCGTGCGGGTCGAGGCGGCCGACGGCGGCGGCCTCCGCGTGGTGCTGATGCTGCCCGGGACGGAGACGCGATGAGTGCGGATGCCGGCCGTCGCGTGCGCGGGAGGACCCGGGCGGCGCGGGCGCTCGCCCTGGTGCTGTGCCTGCTGACCGTGCTCGGACTGGCGGCCTGCGCCCAGGCCGATCGCGGCTGGGCGGACCGGCCGCAGGCGATCGCCGGCGGGGGAGCGACGGGCGTGTACTACGCGTACGGGCAGCGGTTCGCGGCCGCGCTGAGCGCGCACCTCGGCGCGACGTTCAGCGCGCAGGCGACCAACGGATCCGTCGACAACCTGGAGCGCATCGGCGCGGGCACCGCCGTGCTCGGCTTCGCGCAGGGCGACGCCGTGGCCGACGCCGTCGCGGGCACCGGAGCGTTCTCCGAGCCGCTCCCGATCGTGGCGGTGGCGCGGCTGTACGACGAGTACGTGCACATCGTGGTGCGGGCGGGGTCGGACGTGCACGACCTCCGCGACCTCGCCGGACGCGCGGTCTCGCTCGGCGCGCGCGGCTCCGGCGTGGATCTCGTCGCCCGGCGGATCCTCGGGGCGGCGGACGTCGATCCGGCCGGCATCCGCAACCCGGAGCTCGGGCTGGAGGCCTCGATCGGGGCCTTGCGGCGCGGCGAGATCGACGGCTTCTTCTGGGTGGGCGGGCTGCCCACGCCCGGTATCGCCACGCTCGCCGCGGACACCCCGATCCGGCTGCTGTCGATCCCGCCGGCGGTCGTCGACGCGGTCAACGCCGCGCACGCGGGCGCGTACCGGCAGGCGGACTTCCCCGTCGGCGCCTACGGCATCGACGCGTCGACCGTGACGATGACGGTGCCCAACTACCTGGTCACGCGTGCCGACGCCCCCGAAGGGCTCATCCACGACGCGACCGCGGTGCTGTTCGAGCAGCGCGGCGAGATCGCCCGGGGCGCCCCGGCCGCCGCCCTGCTCGATCGTCGTCAGGCGATCTTCACGGACCCGATCGCCCTGCACGACGGCGCGGTGCGCTACTACCGCGAGACCCACGACTGAGGTCGCGACCCCCTCCTCCGGAACATCGTCGTCGCCGGCGGGAAACACCCCGGAAACCGGAGCGACGAAACCCTCAAGGAATCCTCAAGCGAGGCGTTCCGTGGGCCGCGGAGCCAATAACGTCATCGCGTCGGGGCCCGCAGGGTCCTGGCGATAACCCGAACCATCCGGCCATTCGATTCATCGGAGAGTCAGTCATGACCGACGTCACCCCTGCTGCCCTCGGCGCCCCTCTCGTGGTCGTGCAGAACGTGCAGAAGCACTACGGCGAATTCCAGGCGCTGACCGACATCGACCTCACCGTGCACAAGGGCGAGGTGGTCGTGATCATCGGTCCGTCCGGATCCGGCAAGTCCACGCTCTGCCGCACGATCAACCGCCTGGAGACGATCACCAGCGGTTCCATCACGATCGACGGCGAGGAGCTGCCCGCGGAGGGCAAGGGCCTCGCCCAGCTCCGCGCGGACGTCGGCATGGTGTTCCAGTCGTTCAACCTCTTCGCGCATCTGACGATCCTGGAGAACGTCACCCTCGGTCCCATCAAGGTGCGCGGGATGAAGAAGGCGGACGCCGAGAAGGAGGCCATGCAGCTCCTCGAGCGCGTCGGGGTCGCCAAGCAGGCCTCCAAGCTCCCCGCGCAGCTCTCCGGCGGTCAGCAGCAGCGCGTCGCGATCGCACGGGCGCTCGCCATGCACCCGAAGGTGATGCTCTTCGACGAGCCGACCAGCGCCCTGGATCCGGAGATGATCACGGAGGTGCTCGACGTCATGGTCGAGCTCGCCGCGAGCGGCATGACGATGATCGTCGTCACGCACGAGATGGGCTTCGCGCGCAAGGCCGCGAACCGCGTCGTGTTCATGGCCGACGGCCGGATCCTCGAGGAGGCCGAGCCCGAGGAGTTCTTCACGAACCCGCAGTCGGACCGGGCCAAGGACTTCCTGTCCAAGCTGCTCACCCACTGACTTGATCCCCGCACCACAGCACCTGCACCGAAGGAGAAGCACATGCGAAAGTCACGGATCCTCACCGGCATCGGCATCGCCGCCGTCGCCCTGATCGCCCTCACGGGCTGCAACAGCGGCAGCCCGACCAGCCCCGGCGCGACCGGGGAGGGCGTCGCCCCCACCAGCGACAAGCCGCTGTTCGAGGTCGCCAAGGACGTCAAGCTCGAGGGCAGCCCCACGTTCGACCGGATCACCAAGAACGGCAAGATCACGATCGGCGTCAAGGAGGACCAGCCGGGTCTCGGCTTCAAGGACGCGACCACGGGCGAGCGCACCGGCTTCGACGTCGACATCGCGCGCTGGATCGCCGCGTCGCTCGGCTACAGCGAGGACAAGATCGAGTTCAAGGCGATCCCCTCCGCGAACCGTGAGCAGTCGATCGTGAACGGCGACATCGACTACTACGTGGGCACCTACTCGATCACCGACAAGCGCAAGGCCGTGATCGACTTCGCCGGCCCCTACTTCGTCACGGGGCAGGGCCTGCTCGTCCGCAAGGGCGAGGACACGATCAAGAGCGAGAAGGACCTCGCCGGCAAGACCGTGTGCTCGGCGACCGGATCCACGCCGCTGCAGAACATCCAGGCGAACTTCCCCGACACCAAGACGGTCGGCCTCGACCTGTACTCCGCGTGCGTGGAGCAGCTGATCAACAAGCAGGTCGACGCGGTCACGACGGACCAGGCGATCCTCATCGGCTACGCCGCGCAGGATCCCGAGGAGCTCAAGGTCGTCGGCGAGCCCTTCACGACCGAGCGCTACGGAGTCGGCCTCGCCAAGGGCGACACCGCGCTGCAGACGTTCATCAACACGATGTTCACCGACGGAGGGGACACCTGGACCGCGATCTTCGAGAAGAACCTGGGGGCGAGCGGCCTGAAGGTCACTCAGCCCGCAGTCGACAAGTGATCCGGGGCGGCCGGCGGGGCTGATCCCCGCCGGCCGCGTCTTCCCTCCCGGCGTCCGCGGACGCCTCCGAACCCAGTCCTCGAACTCGAAGGAGAGATGGCGTGGATGCACTCCTGGGCAACCTCGACCTGTGGGGTCAGGCGACCCTCAATACGGTCCTGCTCTTCCTCGGCGGCGGCGCGCTGGCCCTCGTGCTCGGCACGGTCGTGGGCGCCATGCGCGTCTCGCCCGTCCCGATCGCACGGGGCGTCGGCACCGTCTACGTGAACCTCGTCCGCAACACCCCGCTGACCCTGGTGTTCTTCTTCTTCGTGTTCGGATATCCGAAGCTCGACCTCCCGGAGATCCCGTTCATGCCGCTGGGCATCATCGCCCTCGGCATCTACACGGCCACCTATGTCGCCGAGGTGCTCCGCGCCGGCATCAACACGGTGCCCGTCGGGCAGGCGGAGGCGGCGCGCGCGATCGGCCTCTCCTTCGGACAGGTGATGACCCTGGTCGTCATGCCGCAGGCGTTCCGCTCGGTCGTGCCGCCCATGATGAGCGTGTTCATCGCGCTGCTGAAGAACACCACGGTCGCCGCGGGCTTCTCCATCGCCGAGCTCGCCGCCCTCCGCGCCACGGTCGCCGATTCGGCGAACCGGCCCGGCACGGTCATGGAGATCCTGCTCTGGGTCGCCGTCGTGTTCATCGTCCTCGTGTTCCTGCTGAGCCTCGTGCAACGGCACTTCGAGAAGAAGTGGAGGATCGTCCGATGAGCGGCGCATCCGTTCTCTACGACGTCCCCGGTCCCCGTGCGGTGCTGCGCAACCGCATCCTCGGTCTCGTGACGGTACTGATCGTCCTCGCCGCCGTCGGCTTCATCGTGTACCGCTTCGCGGCCACGGGCCAGTTCGACGCGAGCCGCTGGAACCTCTTCACCTACTCGCTCGTGTGGCAGGGCATGGCCCAGGCGCTGTGGGCGACGGTGAGCGCGTTCCTCGCCGCCGGCGTCGGCAGCATCGTGCTCGGCTTCGTGCTCGCGATCGGACGGCTCTCGGACCACGCCTGGGTGCGGGTCCCGGTCACCGTGGTGATCGAGCTGCTGCGCGCCGTGCCGGTGCTGGTCATGATGATGATCTTCTTCTACGGCGTGAACTCGATCCCCGGATCCACGTTCCGGATGTCGGCCTACGCCGCGGTCGTGATCGGCCTGGTGCTCTACAACGGCTCGGTGCTCGCCGAGGCGCTGCGCGCCGGCATCGAGGCGCTCCCGAGGGGCCAGAAGGAGGCCGGGTACGCGATCGGCCTGCGCAAGTCCGGCGTGATGGCGTTCATCCTGCTGCCGCAGGCGATCCGCGCCATGCTGCCGGTCATCGTCGCCCAGCTCGTGGTGACGCTCAAGGACACCGCGCTCGGCTTCATCATCACCTACCCCGAGCTCATCTACTACGCGAAGTACCTCAGCTCGCAGCCGGGCCGCCCGCTCCTGCAGGCCGGGCTCATCGTCGCCGTGATCTACATCTCGATGTGCCTGATCCTCTCCGGCATCGCGAAGTGGCTCGAGGTGCGCACCCGGCGCTCGCCGAAGATGAAGGGCTACACCCCGGATGCGGGCGGTGGCGATCCTCGGATCCACGACGGCAGCACCGTCACGGAGGTCATCGCGATGCAGCGCGGCGCGGGCAAGTTCGACGGCACCAGCACCGGTCCGAGCGTCTGAGCCTGCGGGTGCGCGCCGGTAGACTCGATTCTCGTGTCCGACAACGCACAGACTTCCCCTGAGATCACGCCCGAGGCGGTGGAGACCGCCGTCGAGGCCGCGCTCGCCGCGATCGGATCCGCGGCAGACACCGCCGAGCTGAAGGCGGCACGCGCCGCGCACGTCGCCGAGGGGTCGCCGCTCGCGATCCTCAACGCGTCGATGCGCCAGGTCGCGCCCGAGCACAAGGCGGCGTTCGGCAAGCTCATCGGCCAGGGCCGCGGGCGTGTCACGCAGGCCCTCGCGGCGAAGGAGGCGGAGCTGGCCGAGGCCGAGACCGCCGCGCGCCTCGAGGCCGAGCGGGTCGACATGACCGCGGTCGCCTCGCGCAGCCGCGTCGGCGCCCGGCATCCGCTGACCCTGCTGCAGGATCAGATCAGCGACGTGTTCGTCGGCATGGGCTGGGAGATCGCCGAAGGCCCCGAGCTCGAGCACGAGTGGTTCAACTTCGACGCGCTGAACTTCGACGTCGACCACCCGGCGCGTCAGGAGCAGGACACGTTCTACGTGGATCCGCCCTCGCGCCACCTCGTCATGCGCACGCACACCAGCCCGGTGCAGGTGCGCTCGATGCTCGACCGCGAGGTGCCGATCTACGTGCTCTGCCCCGGACGGGTGTACCGCACCGACGAGTTCGACGCGACGCACCTTCCCGTCTTCACGCAGTTCGAGGGCCTCGTCGTCGACAAGGGCATCTCGATGGCCCACCTCAAGGGCACGCTCGACCACGTCGCGCGCCAGCTCTTCGGCCCGGAGGCGAAGACCCGCTTCCGCACGAACTTCTTCCCCTTCACGGAGCCGTCCGCCGAACTGGACCTCTGGCACCCGACCTTCAAGGGCGGCGCGCGCTGGATCGAGTGGGGCGGCTGCGGCATGATCAGCCCCAACGTGCTGCGCGCGGCGGGGATCGACCCCGACGTGTACAGCGGCTTCGCGTTCGGCATGGGCGTCGAGAGGGCGCTCATGTTCCGCAGCGACGTGCAGGACATGCGCGACATGGCAGAGGGCGATGTCCGGTTCAGCGAGCAGTTCGGGATGGTGGTGTGATGCGCGTCCCGCTTTCGTGGCTGCGTGAGTACGTGGATGTGGCCGACTCGGCGACGCCGGACGACGTCTTCGCGGCGCTCGTCTCGGTGGGCTTCGAGGAGGAGGAGCTGCACGGCTTCGGCATCTCGGGTCCGGTCGTGGTGGGACAGGTGCTCTCCTTCGAGGACGAGCCCCAGTCCAACGGCAAGACCATCCGGTGGTGTCAGGTCGACGTCGGTGACGCCCAGGGGGGCGTCCGCGGCATCGTCTGCGGTGCGCACAACTTCGCCGTGGGGGACAAGGTCGTCGTGACCCTGCCCGGCGCGGTGCTGCCCGGGCCGTTCCCGATCGCCGCGCGCAAGACCTACGGGCACGTCTCGGACGGCATGATCGCGTCCGCGCGCGAGCTGGGCCTCGGCGACGAGCACAACGGGATCCTCATCCTGTCCGAGCTCGGCATCGACGCGCCCGTCGGAACCGACGCGATCGCCCTGCTGGGGCTGGACGACGTGGCCGTCGACATCAACGTCACCCCCGACCGCGGCTATGCGTTCTCGATCCGCGGCGTCGCGCGCGAGTACGCGCACGCGACCGGCGCGGCCTTCCGCGACCCCGCGGAGCGCGACTTCGCCGAGCTCCAGCCCGGCACGGGCTTCACCGCCGTCGTCGAGGACGCGGCGCCGATCCGCGGCAACGCCGGGGCGACCGAGTTCGTGACGCGCGTGGTGCGCGACGTGGATCCGTCCCGTCCCACCCCGCCGTGGATGATCGCCCGCCTCACGCTCGCGGGCATGCGCTCGCTCGGCGTGCTCGTCGACATCACGAACTACGTGATGCTCGAGCTCGGCAACCCCGTGCACGGCTACGACCTGGACAAGCTAGACGGGAACATCGTGATCCGTCGTGCCGCGGAGGGCGAGACCATGGTCACGCTCGACGGCCAGGAGCGCACGCTCAGCGCCGAGGACCTCCTCATCACCGACGGATCGGGGCCGATCGGCCTGGCCGGCGTCATGGGCGGCGGCACCACGGAGATGAGCGAGACCACCCGCAACGTGCTGATCGAGGCTGCCACGTTCGATCCGATCACGATCGCGCGTTCGGCGCGCCGCCACAAGCTCCCGAGCGAGGCCTCCAAGCGCTTCGAGCGCGGTGTGGATCCGCTCATCCCGTTCGCGGCGGCGCGGCGCGTGGCCGACCTCATGGTCGAGCTCGCGGGCGGCACGCTGACCGACGAGGGCGGTGCGCTCTTCGCCGAGGTCTTCGTCTCGGGCATCGAGCTGCCGGCCGGCTTCGTGCAGGGGCTCATCGGCGTCGACTACACGGACGCCGAGGTGACCGGCGCCCTCGAGACGATCGGCGCCGAGGTGACCCCGGTCGACGCTTCGACGGGCTCAGGGGCCGGCTGGACCGTGATCCCGCCGAGCTGGCGGCCCGACCTCACCGACAAGTGGACGCTGGCCGAGGAGGTCGCGCGCATCCACGGACTGGACCGGATCCCGTCCGTGCTGCCCACGCCGCCGTCCGGTCGTGGACTCACCGACCTGCAGCAGGGTCGGCGTCGCGTCGCGAACGCCCTGTCCGCCGCGGGGCTCGTGGAGACCCCGGCGTTCCCGTTCACGACGCAGGAGCAGAACGATCTGCACGGCTCGGCCTCGGGGGAGAGCATCCCCGGCGTGCGCCTGGCCAACCCGCTCGACGGGCAGGCGCCGTTCCTGCGCCGTTCGCTGCTTCCCGGCCTGCTGCAGATCGCGCACCGCAACCTCGCGCGCGGCCTCGTCGATCTCGCGATCTTCGAGACCGGCATCGTGTTCCTGCCCGAGCCCGGCGTCGTGTACGGCACCGACGAGGTGCCGCCGCTGGGCGCCAAGCCCTCGGACGAGACGCTCGCGGCGCTGAACGCCTCGATCCCGCCGCAGGCCCGCCATCTCGCGGCGCTGTTCACGGGGCACGTCACTCCCCGCCAGCCCGGGCGAGCGGCCGAGGAGTACGGACTCAGCGAGGCGCTCGACGCCGTGCGCGTCGTCGCCGAGGCGGCGGGCGTCCCGATCGAGGTCGTGCAGGGAACCCGTGCCGCGCTCCATCCGGGACGCACGGGCGTGCTCCGGGTGCGCGGCGTCGAGGTCGGCTACGTCGGTGAGCTGCACCCGCAGGTGTCCGCGGATGCGGATCTGCCGGGACGCGCGGTGGTGCTCGAGCTCGATCTCGACGGCGTCCTGGCACGGGCGGGGGAGCGCGTGGTCGCGGCCTCGCTGTCGACCTACCCCGCCGCGACCCAGGACGTGTCGCTCGTGGTGGACGCGGGGATCCCCGCGGCGGAGGTGAGCGCGGCGCTCTCCGAGGGTTCCGGTGCGCTCCTCGAGTCGGTCCGCCTCGTCGACGACTACCGCGGCGAGGGCGTTCCGGCCGGATCCAAGAGCCTCAGCTTCGCGCTGCGGTTCCGGGCAGAGGACCGCACCCTCACCGCCGCCGAGGCGACCGAGGCCAAGCTCGCGGGCGTCGCCGTGGCGACCGAGCGGTTCGGAGCCCAGCTCCGCGACTGAGACGCCGCATTCCGGGGAACGGATCCGTTACACGGCGGAAACATGTTCGACCTCATCCCGATACCCCCGGGAGATTAGAGTCTCGATGTTCCCTGACATCGGAGGCTCTCCATGCACGCGAGTCCGGCTGAGACCGAGAAGCTCCTGCTGGCCGTCGCGGGCATGGTGGCGAGGGATCGCCACGCGCGCGGCGTGCTGCTGAACCACCCGGAGACGGTCGCGCTGCTCAGCACCTGGGTGATCGAGCGGGCGCGCGAAGGCGCGCTCGTGGAAGACCTCATGCAGCGCGGGCGCGAGGTGCTGACCGTCGACGACGTGCTTCCCGGGGTCGCGGGCATGCTGCACGACGTGCAGGTGGAAGCCACCTTCCCGGACGGTCGCAAGCTCGTGACCCTGCACCATCCGATCCAGGAGCCGCCGGGTGCACGGGCCGAGGACGCGGACGTCTCCGCCGAGGCGCCCGGCGCGCACCGCATCCTCCCGGGGGCGATCGAGGTGAACGTGCGCGACGCGGCGGACGCGGTGAAGAGCCTGGTGTTCCTGAACACGGGCGATCGCCCCATCCAGGTCGGATCGCATGTCCACCTGCCGGACGTCAACACCGCGCTCGCCTTCGACCGCGCCGCGGCGCGGGGCTTCCGGCTCGACATCCCGTCCGGGACGTCCCAGCGGTTCGAGCCCGGAGCCTCGCGCGAGCTCGCCATCGTCGCCGTCGCCGGAGCGCGCCGGGTTCCGGGCCTGCAGCGCGGGAACACGGGCCGCGCGGCATTCGGCGCGCACTCGGGGCAGGACGCCTGATGCGTCTGGATCGGGAGCGCTACGCCGCGATCTACGGGCCGACCGCGGGCGACCAGGTGCGTCTCGGCGACACGGATCTCTGGATCGAGATCGAGCAGGATCTCACCGTCGGCGGCGAGGAGGCCGTCTTCGGCGGCGGGAAGTCGATCCGCGAGTCCATGGCGCAGTCCACCGCCACCCGGGCCGAAGGCGCGCTGGACACCGTGATCACCAACGCGATCGTGCTCGACTGGTGGGGCGTCGTGCGCGCCGACGTCGGCCTCCGCGACGGCCGGATCGTCGCCCTGGGCCGTTCGGGCAACCCGGACATCGCCGACGGCGTCCATCCGGACCTCGTGATCGGCCCGTCGACCGACGTGATCTCGGGGGAGGGGCGGATCCTCACCGCGGGCGGGATCGACTCGCACGTGCACCTGCTCTCGCCGTCGCAGATCCATGAGGCGCTGGCGACGGGGATCACGACGATCGTCGGCGGGGGCACCGGTCCCTCGGAGGGGTCGAAGGCGACCACGGTCACCCCCGGGGCGTGGCACCTGGAGACCATGCACCGGTCGCTGGACCGCCTCCCCGTGAACGTCCTGCTGCTCGGCAAGGGCAGCACCGTCTCGCAGCACGCCCTGCGCGAGCAGGCGCTCGCCGGCGCCGCCGGGTACAAGATCCACGAGGACTGGGGAGCCACGCCCGCCGCGATCGACGCCGCGCTCACGGCCGCCGAGGAGTGGGGTCTGCAGGTCGCGCTGCACTCCGACTCGCTCAACGAGACGGGCTACGTGCAGTCCACCATCGACGCCATCGGCGGGCGCGGCATCCATGCGTTCCACGTCGAGGGCGCCGGCGGAGGTCACGCCCCGGACATCCTCGCGATCGCCTCGCTGCCCAACGTGATCCCAGGATCGACCAACCCCACGCTGCCGCACACGGTGAACACCGTGGCCGAGCACCTCGACATGCTCATGGTCTGCCACCACCTCAACCCGGCGGTTCCTGAGGATCTCGCCTTCGCGGAGTCGCGGATCCGGGCCACCACGATCGCCGCCGAGGACATCCTGCACGACATGGGGGCGCTCTCCGTCACCTCCTCCGATGCCCAGGCGATGGGGCGGATCGGCGAGGTCGTCACGCGCACCTGGCAGGTCGCGCATGTCATGAAGCACCGCCGTGGACGTCTCGGCGAGAGCCTGCCCGCCGACAACGAGCGTGCGCGCCGCTACGTCGCCAAGTACACGATCAATCCGGCGATCGGACACGGGATCGATCACGAGGTCGGGTCGGTCGAACCCGGCAAGCTCGCCGATCTCGTGCTCTGGGATCCGCGGTTCTTCGGCGTGCGCCCGGAGATCGTGATCAAGGGCGGCGGTCTGGTCTGGGGCGCGCTCGGGGATCCGAACGCGTCCATCCCGACGCCGCAGCCGGTGCTGATGCGCCCGGCGTTCCTCGACGCGATCGGCGCAGACCTGTCGGTGACGTTCGTCTCGCCCGCCGCGCTCGCCGACGGCCTTGCGGAACGGCTCGGATTGCGCCGCCGGCTCGCGGCCGTGCGCAGCACGCGGGCCGTCACGAAGGCCGATCTGAAGAACAACGACGCCCTCCCGCGCATCGACATCCGTCCCGACACGTTCGCGATCTCGATCGACGGCGAGACCGTGGTCCCCGCCCCCGTGGATCGGCTGCCCCTCGCTCAGCTGTACGCGATGTTCTGATCCCGGCCGCATTCCGATCATGGCTGCTCCGGTGTCCACCCCCGTACGCTCCGCGTCGCTGACCGTGGCGATGCTGCTCGCCGACGGCCGGCTGCCGTCCGGCGGGCACGCGCATTCGGCGGGCCTGGAGCCGGCGCTGCTCGCGGGGATGCCCCCGGCGGACGTCCCCGCCTTCCTCGCGGGCCGCGCCCGGACGACGAGCCTCGTCGACGCGGGGACGGCGGTCGTCACGCGACATCGGCTGCGCGACGCGCCGTCGGATCGCGGGCTCGGCGAGATCGTGGACCACTGGGCGGCTCGCACACCGAGTCCGGCCCAGCGCGAGGCGTCCCGGCTCCTCGGGCGGGGCTGCCTGCGCCTGGCCCTGCGGGTCTGGCCCGATTCCCGGGCCGTGCAGGCGTGCGCCGCGCTCGCGGCTCCACCGAGGCCCGTGGTGATCGGCGCCATCGCCGCGGCGACGGCCATGGATCCTCGTGACCTCGTCCGGCTCGTCGTGTACGAGGACGCCCAGACGGCCGCGGCGGCGCTGCTCAAGCTCGCACCGGCCGACCCGGCCGCGCCCGTCGGCTGGGTGCTGGCCGCGTGCGCGGCGGCCGAGGACCTCGTCGATGCCGTCGCCGCCCTGACCCGTCCTGCCGACATCCCCGCCGGCAGCGCCCCTCAGTCCGAGGGATGGGCGCAAGCCCACGCCCTCACGAACCGGAGGTTGTTCCGTGCCTGATCCCCTCGTTCCCCGCGCCCTTCGTCTCGGCATCGCCGGCCCGGTCGGCGTGGGCAAATCCACTCTCATCGCGACGGCCTGCCGCGTGCTCGCGGACGAGCTCGCGCTCGCCGTGATCACGAACGACATCTACACGGACGAGGACGCCCGCTTCCTCCGTTCCGCAGGCGTCCTGGATCCGGAGCGGATCCGCGCGGTGGAGACGGGAGCCTGCCCGCATACGGCGATCCGTGACGACGTCACGGCGAACCTGCTCGCCGTCGAGGACGTCGAGCGCGACTTCGCACCGCTCGACCTCGTGATCATCGAGTCCGGCGGCGACAACCTGACGGCGACCTTCTCGCCGGCGCTGGTGGACGCGCAGATCTTCGTGCTCGACGTCGCCGGCGGCGGAGACGTCGCGCGCAAGGGAGGGCCGGGGATCGCGCGCGCCGACCTGCTCGTGGTGAACAAGACCGACCTCGCACCCTATGTCGGCGTCGACGTGACGCAGATGGTGCACGACGCGTCGGATGCGCGGGAGGGCCGGGAGGTGCTCGCGCTCTCCCGCAACGACCCCGACTCCGTGGCGCGACTGAGGGCCTGGATCCTGGACATGCTCGCGGCGCACCGTTCCGGCGCGCATGAGCCCCAGGATCCGGGACCGATGGCGCCGCACTTCCACGCCGACGACAGCGAGGCCGGCGGCTACGTGCACCGTCACGACGGCGACGGGACCCACGCGCACGCGCACCCGGCATCGCGGTGACGGTCGCCGTCCGCGCAGCGACCACCGTCGTCCAGGTCGCGGCGGGCGCTGATCGCGCCCGCGTCGTGCTGCGCTCCGGCGTGATCGCCGCACGCATCCTGGAGCGTCGTCCGCGCTACGCCCGCGTCGGGCTCGTCGCCGCCGGCGCGCTCCTGCTCGGGGGCGATGCCGTCGATCTGCGGATCTCGGTCGACCCCGGCTGCACGCTGGAGCTGGAGGACATCGGCGGCACGGTCGCCTACGACGGTCAGGGGCGGCGCGCCTCGTGGTCGGCGCGCATCGAGATCGGGGACCACGGGACCTGCACCTGGCACGGCCAGCCCTTCGTCATCGCCGACGGCGCCGACGTCGACCGGCGCACCGATGCGCAGCTCGGCGACGGCGCGGCGCTCCTGCTGCGTGAGACGCTCGTCCTGGGACGTGTCGGAGAGCGGGGCGGCGCGATCAGGGTGCGCACCGGGATCGCCGTGCAGGACACGCCCGTGCTGATCGAGCACCTGGACGTGACGGGCTGGGCACCGGTCCCCGGAGTCCTCGGCGCAGACCGCGTGCTCGACAGCGTGGTGCTGATCGGGCGTGAGCCCGCCGAGGACCCAGAGTCCTGGCGCAGGGACGGAACGGCCGTGCTCCGCCCCGAGCACGGGGGGCTCCTGATCCGGTCGATCGTCGGCGCTGCGCATCTCGGTGACGTCACCCCGGCATGGCACGCGCTGCGCGAGGAGCTGTTCCGTGCGGCCTAGCCCGACGGCATATGTCGTGGCCGGGCTGCACGTGCTCGGCTGGGGAGCGCTGCTGCTGACCGCCGTCTCCCCGCTCGGCATCGGCCTGGGCGTCACGGCGTATCTGCTGGGACTCCGGCATGCGTTCGACGCCGACCACATCGCCGCGATCGACAACACGACGCGCCGGCTCCTCGCACGCGGGCGCCGGGCGCGCGGCGTGGGACTGTGGTTCTCCCTCGGCCACGCGACGATCGTCTCTGCACTGTGCGTGCTGCTGGCGCTCGGAGTCGGCGCGCTCGCGAAGAGCCTGGTGGATCCCGGTTCGCCTCTGCAGGTCTGGACGGGGGTGATCGGCCCGGTCGTGTCCGGCGTCTTCCTGCTCCTCATCGGCGCGGCGAACATCCTGCTCCTGCGCCACCGGCGGCAGACGGGGAGCCACCGGCACGGCGGCCCCGCGTGGGCGCTGCTGGGGCGGTTCGACGCCGTGATCGACCGGCCGTCGCGGATGTACGTCGTGGGGCTGCTGTTCGGGCTCGGGTTCGACACCGCGACGGAGGTCGGGCTTCTGGCGCTCGCCGGGACGGCGGCCTCCCGCGCCGTGCCCTGGTCGACGATCCTCATCCTCCCTGTCCTGTTCGCGGCCGGCATGTCGCTGCTGGACTCGGCCCAGGGGGCGATGTCACGGCGTGCGTATTCGTGGGGTGCGGAGGGTGGCGAGAGCAAGGCGCGCCGTTACGACCTGCTGGTCACGGGGGCATCGATCGTCGTGGCGCTCGTGATCGGCATCGCCGAGCTCGCGGGGGTGGCGCTGCGCAGTCTGCCGCATCCGGGCGGGTTCGCGCGTGCGCTGGGCGAGCTCGATCTGAACGTGCTCGGGCTCGTGCTCACGGGGGCGCTGATCGTGTTCTGGGCGGGTGCCGTGGCCTGGTCCGGCCTGGAGCGCCGGCGGCCGTCCGTGCAGCGATCGCCGGGGACCTTCGACCCGCAAGGCCCTGGCGGCGTTCCTGGCTAGACTGACCGGCAGTGACACGGGGTGCCGCATCCGCGGCTGAGATCACACCCGTCGAACCTGATCTAGGTCGTACTAGCGAAGGGATGTCGCGATGAGCGCGCGTCTGGAAACGTCGTCCGAGTCCGTGGTGGGATCCGCCGCGGACCTTCTGCGGGAGCTGCGGGTGGAGCCCCCGCTCGTGCACTGCATCACCAACTCGGTGGTCACCGGGTTCACCGCCAATGTGCTGCTCGCCCTCGGCGCCGCGCCGGCGATGGTGGACATCACGGGCGAAGCCGGCATGTTCGCCGCGATCTCCTCCGGTCTCCTGGTGAACCTCGGCACCCCCACGCCCGAGCAGCGGTCGGCGAGCCTCGAGGCCGTCGGAGGGGCGCGCACGGCGGGCACGCCCTGGGTGCTCGACCCGGTGGCCGTGGGGGCTCTCCCGGTGCGGACCGCGCTGGCGCAGGATCTGCTGGGCCTGCGTCCCACGCTCATCCGCGGCAACGCGTCCGAGATCCTCGCGCTCGCCGGCCTCAGCCAGGGCGGGCGCGGCGTGGACGCGCTCGACGCGACGGAGGCGGCGGCGGACGCGGCTCGCGACCTCGCGCGACGGACCGGGGGAGCGGTCGCCGTCTCCGGCCCGGTCGACCTCCTCGTCGACGCCGAGCGCACGATCCGCGTCGCGAACGGCGACGCCCTGCTCACCCGGGTCACCGGGGGCGGCTGCGCCCTCGGCGCCGTGATGGCCGCGTTCCTCGGTACGGCGCGACGGACCGGGCACGACCCGCTGGTCGCCGCGACGGCGGCGACCCTCGTCTACACCGTCGCCGCCGAGGACGCGGCGGAGGGGGCAGCCGGACCCGGATCCTTCGCCGTCCGGCTCCTCGACGCGCTCTCGGCGGTCCGTCCGGAGCATCTCGCCGTCCGCGCTCGCGTCGAGGCGGGGCAGGGAGTGGCCGCATGATCGGGGCGGAGGTCCTCACCGCGCCGCAGGAGGCCGCACCCGAGGCGGTGCCGGCCCGCCGTGCTGCCCGTCTCCGCCGCGACGATCTCGCGCTCTACCTCGTCACGGATCCGGCGCTCTGCGGGGAGCGGGGCGTGGCCGCGGTCGTCGACGCGGCCGTCGCCGGCGGGGTGCGGATCGTGCAGCTGCGCGACAAGGACGCCGACGACGCGTCGATCGTGGAGCAGCTGTGCGCGCTGTCCGAGGTCATCGCAGGGCGGGCGCTGCTCGTCGTGGACGACCGCCTCGACGCGGTCGTGGAGGCGCGTCGCCGCGGAGCCCGCGTGGACGGGATCCACCTCGGGCAGTCCGACGCCTCGCCGCTCACCGCGCGCTCCCTCCTCGGCCCCGACGCGATCGTCGGGCTCACCGCGAACACGCCAGCGCACCTCGACGCCGTGCGGGCGCTGCCCTCCGGCACCGTGGACTACCTCGGCGTCGGCGTCATCCATCCGACGAGCACCAAGCCCGACCACCCGGCTCCCCTCGGCGCGGCGGGGTTCGCCGCGTTCGCCGCCGACAGCCCGCTGCCCTGCGTCGCGATCGGCGGCATCGAGCGCGCCGACGTCGCTGCGCTCCGCGCCGGCGGTGCAGCGGGGGTCGCGGTGGTGTCGGCGCTCTGCGCCGCCCCGGATCCGCGGGTCGCCGCACGCAAGCTGCTGCGCGCGTGGGGCGCGGGCGGGGTCGCGCGCGTGCTCTCGATCGCCGGCAGCGACCCCTCCGGGGGTGCCGGGATCCAGGCCGACCTCAAGTCGATCGCCGCGAACGGCGGCTACGGCATGGCCGCGATCACCGCGCTGACCGCCCAGAACACCCGGGGCGTCCGCGGCGTGCACGTGCCTCCCGCCTCGTTCCTGCGCGCCCAGCTCGATGCCCTCGGCGACGACGTGCGTGTCGACGCGGTGAAGATCGGGATGCTCGCCGACGCGGGGGTGATCGCCGAGGTCGGATCCTGGCTGCGCGTGCATCGCCCGCCGACCGTCGTGCTGGATCCCGTGATGGTCTCCACGAGTGGCGACCGGCTCCTGGATGCGGCAGCGGAGCAGGCGCTGTGCGCGCTGCTGCCGCTCGCCGACCTGATCACGCCGAACCTTCCGGAGCTGGCCGTCCTCGTGCGCGAATCCGCCGCAGCGAGCTGGGCAGGCGCGCTCGCCCAGGCGCAGCGGCTCTCTGCGGAGACCGGCGCTCTGGTGCTCGTGAAGGGCGGGCATCTCGGCGGAGACGAGGCGCCCGACGCGCTCGTCGGCCCGTTCGGGCCGGTGCGGGAGTACCCCGGATCCCGGATCCGCACCGCCAGCACGCACGGCACCGGCTGCTCGCTCTCCGCCGCGCTCGCGACCCGGCGGGCCGCGGACCGCGACTGGCGCGAAGCGGTGACCGAGGTGAGGTCGTGGCTCCGCGAGTCGATCGCCGCCGGGGCCGGACTGCAGGTCGGATCCGGTCACGGCCCGGTCAGCCACTTCGCCGGGCTGTGGCGTCGCGGCGGGCTCGAGGCGCATCCCGCTCGCGAGGAGGTCGCCGCAGCGTGGTGGTCGTCGATCGCCCCGATCCGTCGCGCGATCGACGACCTGCCGTTCCTGCGCCGCCTCGCCGACGGAAGCCTGCCGGAGGCCCCGTTCCGGGCGTACCTCGCGCAGGACGCCCTGTATCTGCGCGACTATGCGCGCACCCTCGCCGAGGCGGCGCGCCTCGCGCCGGACTCCGCGGAGCAGGCGTTCTGGGCGCACTCCGCCGAGCAGTCCGTCATCGGGGAGCTGCAGCTGCACGCCAGCCTGCTGTCGCCGGAGGGGATCGGCGCGGCCACGTTCCGCGCGGAGCCCGTGCCGGCGACGACCGCCTACCTGGACCATCTGCGGGGTGCGGCGTTCGACGGCGACTACCGGGTGCTCATCGCGGCTCTGCTGCCCTGCTTCTGGATCTACGCCGACGTCGGCACCCGGCTGCATGCGCAGGCGAAGGCGGACCCGGTGCGCCCTTACGCCGTGCACCCCTTCGCGGAGTGGCTCGACGAGTACGCGGATCCGCGGTTCGCCGAAGCCACCGAGGAGGCGATCCGGATCGTCTCCGCGCACGCCGCCGCGGCCGACCCGGTCACGCGCGAGCGGATGCGGGTCGCCTTCGCGCGCTCGAGCGAGCACGAACGCGCTTTCTTCGCCGCAGCCGACCTCCGCGATTGAGGGGATCCGCCCGGTCTCCGGTGCGATGACGCGGGGCCGGGCCCTCGATTTGGACGAGGGCCCGGCCCCGCGATAGGGTCGCCGCATGCTTCCGGCTCCGCACACGACCACCCCGACGGGTGTCACCGTGGTGCGTCGACGCCGCTCGGGCGACCGCCGACTCTAGGCGACCCTGCGCTCCCGCGTCGTACGCGGTCGAGCGCCGGCGTCGCCGCCTCCGGCCCCGCATCGCACTCCTGCCGCGCGCCGTCTTCTTGGGCGTCCGCGGCAGACCCGACCGTTAAGGTGGAAGCATGACGTATTCCGTCGCCGTCTCCGGCGCATCCGGCTATGCGGGCGGCGAGATCCTTCGCCTGCTCGCGAGCCATCCCGACGTCGAGATCCGCACCGTCACGGCGCACTCGAACGCCGGCCAGAAGCTCTCCGAGCACCAGCCGCATCTGCGCTCCCTGGCTCACCTGACCCTGCAGGACACGACGCCCGAGATCCTCGCCGGCCATGACATCGTGTTCCTCGCGCTGCCGCACGGGCAGTCGGGGCAGTACACCGATGCGCTCGGCGACGTCCCGCTCGTGATCGACGCGGGGGCCGACCACCGACTGACGTCGCAGACCGCATGGGACGCCTTCTACGGCGGAGCGTTCCACGAGCCGTGGAGCTACGGCGTGCCCGAGCTCCTGGTCGATGGAGGAAAGCAGCGCGAGCACCTCCGCGGCGCGACCCGGATCGCGGCCCCCGGCTGCAACGCCTCCACCGTGAGCCTGAGCCTCGCCCCCGGCGTCGCGGCCGGCGTGATCGACCCGTCCGACATCGTGACGGTGCTCGCCGTCGGTCCCTCCGGCGCCGGCAAGAGCCTCAAGCCGCACCTGCTGGGCAGCGAGATCCTCGGATCCGCCAACCCCTACGCGGTGGGCGGCACGCACCGGCACATCCCCGAGATCCGTCAGGCGCTCGCCGCCGCGTCGGGCCCGTCGACCGTCTCCGGGATCGTGGATCCGGAGGGGATCCGGATCTCCTTCACCCCCGTCATCGTGCCGATGGCGCGCGGGATCCTCGCCACCTCGACCGCGCCGATCACGCCCGGTGCCACCGACGCCCAGATCCGCGAGGCGTGGGAGAGCGCCTACGACGGAGAGAGCTTCGTGCAGCTGCTGCCGGAGGGATCCGCCCCGCGCACCGCCGACGTGCTCGGCGCCAATACGGCGCTCCTCGGCCTCGCGATCGACCGCGCCGCGAACCGCGTCGTGGTGGTCGCCGCCGTCGACAACCTCGTCAAGGGCACCGCAGGCGCCGCCATCCAGTCCATGAACATCGCGCTCGGTCTCACCGAGACCACGGCGCTCACCATCAACGGAGTCGCCCCATGAGCGTGACCGCACCCCAGGGATTCGAGGCGGCCGGCGTCGTCGCGGGCCTCAAATCCACCGGCAAGCCCGATGTGGCCCTGGTGGTGAACCGCGGGCCCCGGAAGGTGGGCGTGGCGGTGTTCACCAGCAACCGGGCCAAGGCCAACCCGATCATCTGGTCGCAGGAGGTCGTGAAGGACGGCATCGTCGAGGCCGTCGTGCTGAACTCCGGCGGCGCCAACTGCTTCACGGGACCGTTCGGGTTCCAGACCAGCCACCTCACCGCCGAGCGCGCCGGAGAGCTGCTGGGCGTCAGCGCGGGGGACGTGGTGGTCTGCTCCACCGGCCTCATCGGCACCGGGGACGAGGTCTTCCGGGGCAAGGTGCTCGCCGGGGTCGAGGCCGGGGTCACGCAGCTGAGCGCCGACGGCGGACAGGCCGCCGCCGAGGCGATCATGACCACCGACACCGTCGCGAAGACGGTCGCCGTGACCCGCGACGGCTGGACCATCGGCGGCATGGCGAAGGGCGCGGGCATGCTCGCGCCGGGGCTGGCGACGATGCTCGTGGTGCTCACGACCGACGCCGTGCTCGACGCGGCGGAGGCCCACGCGCTGCTGCGCCGTGCGACCGGCACCACCTTCGACCGGCTCGACTCGGACGGCTGCATGTCGACCAACGACCAGGTGACGCTGCTCGCCAACGGCGCGAGCGGGATCCGGCCCGATCTGGACGACTTCGCGGCCGCGCTCACCGAGGTCTCCGACGAACTGGCCCGCAAGCTGCAGGACGACGCCGAAGGCGCCAGCCACGCGATCTCGATCGAGGTCCTGCACGCCGCGAGCGAGCAGGATGCGGTCGAGGTGGGCCGCGCGGTCGCGCGCAACAACCTGTTCAAGGCCGCGATCTTCGGCAACGACCCGAACTGGGGGCGTGTGCTGGCCGCGATCGGCACGACCCGCGCCGCGTTCGATCCCTACGACGTCGACGTCTGGATGAACGGCGTGCGGGTGTGCACCGCCGGCGGTCCCGACCGGCCGCGCGAGGAGGTCGACCTGACGCCGCGCGCGACGCACGTCGTGATCGACCTCAAGGTCGGCGAGGCCGCGGCGACGATCCGCACCAACGACCTCACCCACGACTACGTGCACGAGAACAGCGCGTACTCCTCATGAGCGATCTTCAGGACACCGCGCCCGAGGAGGCCGCGATCAAGGCGCAGACGCTGATCGAGTCGCTGCCCTGGCTGAAGAGGTACCGCGATCAGATCGTCGTGGTCAAGTACGGCGGCAACGCGATGATCAGCGACGACCTGCAGGAGGCGTTCGCGCAGGACATCGCCTATCTCCGCTACGTCGGCGTGCAGCCGGTCGTCGTGCACGGCGGGGGGCCGCAGATCTCCGACATGCTCGAGCGGCTCGAGATCCCCAGCGAGTTCAAGGGCGGCTACCGGGTCACGAACACCGAGGCGATCAGCGTCGTCCGGATGGTGCTCACCGGCCAGGTCAACCCGCAGCTCGTCTCGAAGATCAACTCGCACGGACCGATCGCGACGGGGCTGAGCGGCGAGGACGCCGGGCTCTTCGGCGGACGTCGCCGCGGTGTGATCATCGACGGCGAAGAGGTCGACCTCGGTCGCGTCGGCGACGTCGTCCAGGTGGATCCGACCCCGGTCCACGATCATCTCGCAGCCGGACGAGTCCCGGTCGTCTCCAGCATCGCCCCGGATCTGGATCATCCGGGTCAGTCGCTGAACGTGAACGCGGACGCGGCGGCGGCGGCGCTGGCGACGGCGCTCGGCGCGGTCAAGCTCGTGATCCTCACCGATGTCGCCGGACTCTACGCGGACTGGCCGAACCGCGACTCGCTCGTCTCCCACCTGACCACGTCGGAGCTCAAGACCATGCTCCCGTCGCTCGAGTCGGGGATGATCCCGAAGATGACCGCATGCCTGGAGGCCGTGGAGTCGGGCGTGCATGCGGCGGCCATCATCGACGGGCGGGTGCCGCACTCGGTGCTCGTCGAACTGTTCACCAGCAAGGGAATCGGAACGGAGGTGGTGGCGGGATGACGTCGCCGGCCGAAGGTACTTGGCAGGAGAGCGCCGAGCGCGACCTGATCTTGAATGCGGGCCCGCGGTACGAGCTGCTCGTCCGCGGCGAGGGATCGCACCTGTGGGACGGCGAGGGGCGACGCTACCTCGACTTCCTCGCGGGCATCGCGGTCACCGCTCTCGGGCATGCGCACCCCGTCTTCGTCGAGGCCGTGTCCCGCCAGGCGGGCACGCTCGCCCACGTGTCGAACTACTTCGCCACCCCGCCGCAGCTCGAGCTCGCGGCCCGGCTCAAGCGCCTCGCCGGCACCGGTGACGCCGGCCGGGTGTTCTTCGGGAACTCCGGGACCGAGGCCAACGAGGCCGCGTTCAAGCTCGCGCGCCTGCACGGCGGGGCGGAGCGCCCGCGCATCCTGTCGCTCGACAACGCGTTCCACGGCCGCACGATCGGCGCGCTCGCCCTCACGGCGAAGGCATCGATGCGGGATCCGTTCCAGCCGCTGCCCGGCGGCGTCGAGCACATCCCCGCCACGATCGAGGCGCTCGAGCAGGCGCTGGACGACCGGGTCGCCGCGCTGTTCGTCGAGCCCATCCAGGGCGAGGCCGGCGTGCTCGAGCTGCCCGACGGCTATCTCCGCGCTGCGCGCGAGCTGACGGCGAAGCACGGGGCGCTGCTCATCGTGGACGAGATCCAGACCGGTGCCGGCCGCACCGGGGACTGGTTCGCCTTCCAGTACGAGGACGTCGTGCCCGACGCGATCACCCTGGCGAAGGGCATCGGCGGCGGCTTCCCGATCGGCGCGCTCGTCGCGTTCGGCGACGCCGCGGCCCTGCTGGGCCCGGGCTCGCACGGCTCCACGTTCGGCGGCAACCCGCTCGCCACCGCGGTCAGCAACGCCGTGCTCGAGGAGATCGAGCAGGCGGGGCTCGTGCAGAACGCGCGCGACCGGGGCGCCCAGGTGCGCGCGGCCGTCGAGGGGATCGGATCCCCGCTGGTCACCGGCGTCCGCGGACGCGGGCTGCTCATCGGCGTCGCTCTCGCCGCCCCCGTGGCGGGCGAGGTGGTCGCCGCGGCCCAGCGCCTCGGCCTCATCGTGAACGCCGCGAACCCCTCGTCGGTCCGGATCGCGCCCGCGCTCACCATCGGCGACGCCGAGATCGCCGAGTTCACCGACCTGTTCACCGCCGCCCTCGCGGAGGTCGCGGCCACCGCTCTCACGGAGACGAACGCATGACCCGCCACCTGCTGCGCGACGACGACCTGACCACGGCCGAGCAGACCGAGATCCTCGACCTCGCGCTCGAGCTCAAGAAGGACCGCTGGGCCGACAAGACCCTCGCCGGTCCGCAGACGGTCGCGGTGATCTTCGACAAGTCCTCGACCCGCACCCGCGTCTCGTTCGCGGTGGGCATCGCCGACCTCGGGGGATCCCCGCTGATCATCTCGACGGCGAACAGCCAGCTCGGCGGCAAGGAGACCCCGGCCGACACGGCTCGGGTGCTGGAGCGCCAGGTCGCCGCGATCGTGTGGCGCACGTACGCGCAGGCGGGTCTCGAGGAGATGGCAGAGGGCACGCGCGTCCCGGTCATCAACGCGCTGTCCGACGACTTCCACCCGTGCCAGCTGCTCGCCGACCTGCTCACGATCCGCGAGCACAAGGGCGACCTCGCCGGGCTCACGCTCTCGTTCTTCGGCGACGGACGCAGCAACATGGCGCACTCCTACGTGCTGGCGGGCGTCACCGCGGGCATGCACGTGCGGGTCGCGTCGCCCGAGGCCTACGCGCCCCGCGCCGACGTGGTGGCCGACGCCCATCGCCGCGCCGCCGAGACCGGCGGTTCGCTGACCCTGGTCACGGATCCGGACGAGGCCGCGGCGGGTGCCGATGTCATCGTCACCGATACCTGGGTGTCGATGGGCAAGGAGGAGGAGAAGGCGCAGCGGCTGCGCGACCTCGGCGCATACAAGGTGACCACCGGCACCATGACGCGCGCCGACGGCGAGGCGATCTTCATCCACTGCCTGCCCGCGGACCGCGGCTACGAGGTCGACTCCGAGGTCATCGACGGCCCCCAGAGCGTGGTCTGGGACGAGGCGGAGAACCGCCTGCACGCCCAGAAGGCGCTGCTCGTGTGGCTCATCGGGAAGTCTTCGGGACCGTCGAGCGAGGGAACGAAGTGACCGAGACTCGACGCGCCGCCGCGCACGGAACCAATCAGGGCGCGCTCTGGGGCGGCCGATTCGCCGGCGGTCCCAGCCCGGAGCTCGCCGAGCTGAGCCGGTCGACGCATTTCGACTGGATCCTCGCGCCCTACGACATCGCCGGTTCGCACGCGCACGCCGCGGCGCTCGAGGCCGCGGGCTATCTCGAGGCCGATGAGGCGGTGCGCATGCACGCCGGCCTGGACGCCCTCGCCGCGAAGATCGCCGACGGCACGCTTCTCCCGCAGCCGGGCGACGAGGACGTGCACGGTGCGCTCGAGGCGGCGCTCATCGCCGAGGTCGGCGCCGATCTGGGCGGACGCCTGCGCGCGGGGCGCAGCCGCAACGACCAGATCGCGACGCTCGTGCGCATGTATCTCATCGACCACGCACGCATCATCGGCCGCGACGTCCTGGGCCTCATCGACGCGCTCGTCGCCCAGGCGCAGGCGCACGAGAGCGCGATCCTGCCCGGACGCACCCACCTGCAGCACGCCCAGCCCGTGCTCCTCGCGCACCACCTGCAGGCGCACGCCTGGCCGCTGGTGCGCGACCTCGAGCGCCTGGTCGACTGGCGCGCGCGGGCCGGGGTGTCTCCATACGGCGGGGGAGCGCTGGCCGGATCCACGCTCGGACTCGACCCTGCCCTGGTCGCCCGCGAACTCGGCCTGGACCGCCCCGCGGAGAACTCGCTGGACGGCACCGCGTCCCGCGATGTCGTCGCGGAGTTCGCCTTCATCACCGCGATGATCGGCGTCAACCTGTCCCGCTTCTCCGAGGAGATCATCCTCTGGAACACCCGCGAGTTCGGCTTCGTCACTCTCGACGACGGCTACTCCACGGGATCCAGCATCATGCCGCAGAAGAAGAACCCCGACATCGCCGAGCTCGCGCGCGGCAAGTCCGGGCGTCTCATCGGCAACCTGTCCGGGCTCCTGGCCACCCTCAAGGGTCTGCCGCTCGCGTACAACCGCGATCTGCAGGAGGACAAGGAGCCGGTCTTCGACTCTGTCCGCACCCTCGAGGTCGTGCTGCCGGCGTTCACCGGGATGGTGGCGACGCTGCGGTTCGACACCGACCGCATGGCCGAGCTCGCTCCCCAGGGCTTCTCGCTCGCGACCGACGTCGCCGAGTGGCTGGTGAAGAACCGGGTCCCGTTCCGGGAGGCGCACGAGATCTCCGGTTCCCTGGTGCGCGCGTGCGAGCAGCGCGGGCTCGGTCTCGAGGACGCCGACGATGCGCTCCTCGCCGAGGTGTCGCCGCTCCTGACTCCCGCCGTCCGGGAAGTGCTCACGATCGAGGGGTCCGTGGCCAGTCGCGATGGCGTCGGCGGTACCGCCCCGGTGCGCGTCGCCGAGCAGCGCGCCGAGCTCGTCGCGCGTGCGCAGTCGGCTGCTCACGCTCTCGGGATGTGACCTGAAAGAACCTCCGCGGATGCTGTTCCGTCCGCCGAAACCCTCCTCTGGGCATCCGCACGGGGGAGGGTTTCCTCGTTCATCAGGTGTTTCGCCTGCAGAAGCCGCCGAATCGAGGGGTGCGACACGCCCGGGGTGCGGCCGCGATTTGCCGGAACCCCCGGATCCGCGTAACTTATTACTTGTTCGCCCCAAGCGGTAGAGCGAAGGGCCGGAAGGCCTGACTCCCCAAGCGGCGAACAAACCCCATCTCAACGAAGAACTTCCCCTGTGGAAGATCATCGAGTATGATGGGTAACTCCCGGCTCAGGTTCGTCGCAAGACGCAGCGAGCGGGAGTGAGATCTAGCCCTACTTGTGATGCCGCGAGGCTGAACTGTAGGAGCATCCGATCCTTGAGAACTCAACAGCGTGCACTTGTCAAATGCCAATTTATTCCTCGTCCAGTCTTCGGGCTGGTTGAGAAATTCCTTTGGATCAAAGACCAACTC
>NZ_JBBCSV010000005.1:0-442586 GCF_037148715.1 Microbacterium sp. MMO-10
AGCTAAGCCTCACAGCGCCGATGGTACTGCAGGGGGGACCCTGTGGGAGAGTAGGACACCGCCGGACTTCCTTTAACAGAAAGGCCACCCAACGCAGGGTGGCCTTTCTGCGTTAACATGCTCGAACGGAAGGAGTCACGACATGGCCGATGACGGCAAGCCCTCGCGCGACCGCAAGGACGGGAACGCGGAGCGTCCCCGTCGCTATGTCGATGGCGACCGTTCTGAGCGCGGCTTCCGTCGCGACTCGAGTCGGGACGACCGTCCGCGTCGTGATGGTGACCGCCCGTTCCGTGGCAATGACGAGCGCCCGCGCCGCGACGGCGACCGCCCCTACCGTGGCAATGACGACCGTCCCCGTCGTGACGGCGACCGCCCCTACCGTGGCAATGACGACCGTCCTCGTCGTGATGGTGACCGCCCGTACCGTCCCGCCGGCGAGCGGACCGACCGTCCTCGTCGTGACGGCGACCGCCCGTATCGTCCTGCGGGTGAGCGGACCGACCGTCCTCGTCGTGACGGCGACCGCCCGTATCGTCCTGCGGGTGAGCGGACCGACCGTCCTCGTCGTGACGGTGACCGCCCCTACCGTCCCGCCGATGAGCGCAGCGACCGTCCGCGTCGCGAGGGTGACCGGCCGTACCGTCCCACGGGCGAGCGCAGCGACCGCCCCTATCGCGGCAATGACGACCGTCCGCGTCGCGACGGTGACCGGCCGTACCGTCCCGCGGGCGAGCGGACCGACCGCCCCTACCGTGGCAATGACGACCGTCCGCGTCGCGATGGCGACCGACCCTATCGTCCCGCTGGAGAGCGCAGCGACCGGCCGTACCGTCCCGCGGGCGAGCGTAGCGACCGCCCGTACCGCGGCAACGAAGACCGCCCGCGCCGTGACGGCGACCGTCCGTACCGTCCCGCGGGGGAGCGGACCGACCGTCCTCGTCGTGACGGCGACCGCCCCTACCGTCCCGCCGGAGAGCGCAGCGACCGTCCGTACCGTCCCGCCGGAGAGCGCAGCGACCGTCCGTACCGTCCCGCCGGAGAGCGCAGCGACCGTCCGTACCGTCCCGCGGGTGAGCGTACCGACCGCCCGCGTCGCGATGGAGACCGCCCCTACCGGAGCAACGATGACCGGCCCCGTCGCGATCTCCGTGCGAGCGATCGTCCGCGTGATCCGGAGCTTCCCGACGAGATCACGGCTCGTGACCTTCATCCCTCGGCGCGGAACGAGCTGAAGACCCTCAGCAAGGAGAACGCCGAGCAGGTGGCGCGCCACCTCGCCATGGCGGCGCAGCTCATCGACGAGGATCCGGAGCGCGCCCATCTGCACGCTCTGGCGGCCTCGCGCCGCGCGGGTCGGGTCGCGGTCGTCCGCGAGTCCGTCGCCATCACGGCCTACGCCATGGGCGACTTCGCCCTCGCACTGCGCGAGCTGCGCACCTACCGCCGGATCTCCGGGAACGACGACCAGATCGCGCTCATCGTCGACAGCGAGCGCGGTATGGGGCGTCCCGACCGCGCGCTGGAGGAGGCGCGCTCGGTCGACCGGGCGGCGCTGCCGACCGCGACGCGCGTGGCCCTTGCGATCGCGATGTCCGGTGCTCGCCTGGACCGCGGCGAGACCGAACTGGCGCTCGGAGAACTCGAGATCCCCGAGCTCAACCCCGACCTGGCGTTCGATTGGAGCCCGGCGCTCTTCTTTGCCCGCGCCGCAGTGCTCGAGGATCTCGGGCGTGCGGAGGAGGCGGCGTTCTGGCAGGAGCGCGCCGAGGTCGCCGCGGCGGCGCTGGGTCATGGCGACGACGAGGAACTGATCATCGAGGACGCCTACGAGGAACTGGCCCAGGAGCCGGACCGCATCGAGCTCGCAGAGTCGGAGCTCGCCGAGCCGGAGACCCCCGAGCCGGAAGACATCGCGCTCGCAGAGTCGGAGACCGTAGTGTCGGAAACTCCCGAGCCGGAAGATATCGAGCTCGTAGAATCGGCGACGGCCGGCTCGGGGACCGCAGAGCTTCCGGAGCCGCCGGAGAATCCCGAGCAGCCGGAGGACGCGGAGAAGTCCGAGTGAGCCTGTTCTCCCGGGACAAGCGCACGCCGCTGACCGATGTCGACGTCGTGCTCGCCGACCTCGACGGCGTCGTGTACGCCGGTGCGGGGGCGCTCCCGCACGCGATCGAGAGCCTGAAGAAGGTCGAGGCGTCCCGTCGTCTCGGCTACATCACGAACAACGCGTCCCGCACCGATGCCTCGGTGGCTGCGCACCTGACGGAGCTCGGCCTCACGGTCGCCCCGGACGAGGTCGTCACCAGCCCGCAAGCGGCGATGCGTCTCGTGAGCGGCCTGATCCCCGCCGGATCCACGATCCTGGTCGTGGGAGGGGAGGGGCTCGTCCATGAGGTGCACAAGGCCGGGTTCCGGGTCACGCGCAGCGCCGACGACGCTCCCGCAGCCGTCGTGCAGGGATTCGCGCCCGAGGTGGGCTGGAAGGATCTCGCGGAGGCGGCGTTCGCGCTGAAGGTGCCCGAGGACGAGGGCGGGATCCCCTGGATCGCGACCAACACCGACTGGACGATCCCGCAGTCGCGGGGCGTCGCGCCGGGCAACGGGACCCTGGTCTCCGCCGTGCACACCGCGATCGGCCGGCTCGCGACCGTCGCGGGCAAGCCGGAGACTCCGATCTTCGAGGAGGCCGTCGCGCGGTTCGGCGCGAAGCACCCTCTCTTCATCGGCGACCGCCTCGACACAGACATCGCCGGGGCATCCCGCGCGGGCATCGAGTCGGCCCTGGTGCTGACGGGCATCGACCGGCCCAAGCACGTTCTCGCGGCCGCCGAGGGCTCGCGCCCGACGTACATCCTCGGCGATCTGCGGGAGCTGGACGAGCCGTACCCGCAGACGCAGATCAAGGGCGACACGGTCACAGTGCGCGGCGCGTCCGTGCGCGTGGACGGCCCGGACGTCACGATCCTCAGCGAGGGCGACCGCCCCATCGACCTCGTCCGCGCAGGTGCCGAGGCGATCTGGCGCACCGGACGGCAGATCTTCGGCTTCCGGGTTCCAGAGCGCCTGTACGCGGATCCGTTCCATCGGCCCTGATCCCGCGGGATCGAGGTGATCCCCCGTAGGCTGGAGGGGTGAGCGAGAACACCGAACCGGACCCTGCGGACGGGCTCTGGAGCCGGCTGCGCCTCATCGAGGGACAGCCCCTGGACTCGCGCGCGGACGCCTACCAGGCGCTGCACGACGACCTCGCCCGGCGACTGGAGAGCGCCCCGAAGACCGCCGCCGACCGCGGATGACCCTCCGTCTCGATGCCGCCCTCGCGGAACGGGGCCTTGCCCGCTCCCGCACGCACGCGGCAGTGCTCATCGCCGACGGCGTGGTGACGGTCAACGGCCGGCCCGTGGTCAAGGCGTCCACGAAGATCGACGACGCCGACGAGCTCGCGGTGGAGGGCGCGGACCACTACGTGAGCCGTGGGGCGCACAAGCTCGTCGCCGCCCTCGACGGGTTCGGCATCGACGTCGACGGCTCCCTCGCGCTGGACATGGGGGCATCGACCGGCGGATTCACGCAGGTGCTGCGCGAGCGCGGGGCGCGCCGGGTGCTTGCCGTCGACGTGGGGCACGAACAGCTCGCGCCGTCCGTCCGCGCGGATCCCGGGGTCGTGGCCGTCGAGGGCTTCAACGTCCGGAACATGGACGCGCAGATCCTCGCCGATGCCACGGGGGAGGGCGAGCGGCCCGAGCTTGTCGTGGGCGACCTCTCCTTCATCTCGCTCGCCCTCGTGCTCCCCGCGGTCGCGGCGACCGCGGCCGAGGGCGCCGACGTCGTCCTGCTCGTCAAGCCGCAGTTCGAGGTCGGGCGCACCGCGGTGCGCGGCGGGCTCGTGACCAATCCCACGATCCGCGCCGACGCGGTGGCGCGGGTGCTGTGGAGCGCCTGGGATCAGGGCTTCGGGGTGCTCGGGATCCTGCCCTCGCCGATCCTCGGCACGCACGGCAATGCGGAGTACCTGGTGCACCTCGCCCGCGGGCGGGGAAGCAATCCGACAGAATGGTTGAGCACGATCGATCAGTTGGCAGGAGGCCGATGAACGAGCGCAGGATCCTCGTCGTCGCACACGCGCGCCGGGACGAGACCGTGCAGGCCGCCCATCGGGTGGTCGCCGCACTGCGTGCGGCCGGCGCGGTCCCGGTGCTCGCGGCGGACGATCGCGACGAGCTCGCCGCTGCGGACGCGCTCTTCACCGACGTCGACGTGCTGGCCGAACGCCCCGGCGACGCCGGCATCCCGGTCGAGGACATCGAGCTCGCGATCGTGCTCGGCGGCGACGGCACGATCCTGCGCGCCGCGGAGCTCGTCCGTGACGGGACCGCCCCGATCCTCGGCATCAACATGGGCCACGTCGGCTTCCTGGCCGAGATCGAACGCGACGACATGGACGCCGCCGTCGCCCGCGTCATCGATCGCGACTACTCGGTCGAGGAGCGCATGGCTCTCGCGGTGCGGGTGAAGGATTCCGACGGCGCGGTCGTCTACAGCACCTGGGCGCTGAACGAGGTGACCGTCGAGAAGGCGAGCCGGGAGCGCATGATCGAGGTGGTCGTCGAGATCGACGGGCGTCCGCTCACGAGCTTCGGCTGCGACGGCATGGTGGTGTCCACCCCGACGGGCGCGACCGCCTACAACTTCTCCGCCGGCGGTCCGGTGATCTGGCCGGGGGTCGAGGCCATCGCGGTCGTGCCCCTGTCGGCGCACGCCCTGTTCGCCCGCCCTCTCGTCGTCGCCCCCGGCGCGCCGGTCGCGATCGAACTGCTGGACCGCAACGACGGCAACGCCATCCTGTGGTGCGACGGCCGCCGCTCGCACGACCTGCCGCGCGGAGCGAGGGTCGTGGTGCGCCGCTCGTCGCGCCCGGTGCGCCTCGCGCGGCTGCACCCCAGCGTCTTCACCGACCGCCTGGTCCGCAAGTTCCACCTTCCGGTCTCCGGGTGGCGAGGAGCCGACGCATGATCGAGGAGATGCGCCTGCGCGATCTCGGTGTGATCGCCGAGGCCGTGCTGCCGATCGGACCCGGGTTCACCGCGATCACCGGCGAGACCGGCGCGGGCAAGACGATGGTCGTGACCGGCCTCGGTCTGCTGCTGGGCGCGCGTGCCGACTCCGGCGCCGTGCGGGCGGGTGCCGCCCAGGCCTCGGTCGCCGGGGTATGGATCGTGCCGAGCACGGGATCCGTGGCCGACACCGTGGCCGATGCCGGCGGTGAACTCGAGCCCTACGACGACGCGCGCGGAGAGCTCTACGTCTCCCGCACGCTCACCGCCGAGGGGCGCAGCCGTGCGAGCGTCGGCGGCCGTGCCGCGCCGGCCGGCGTGCTGGCAGACCTGGCCGACGACCTCGTGGTCGTGCACGGGCAGTCCGAGCAGCTGCGGCTGCGGTCCGCGGCCGCTCAGCGCGATGCGCTCGACCGGTTCGGCGGATCCGTGATCACCCTCGCCCGCTCTCAGTACGAGGCGGCATGGGAGGGCTGGCGCGCCCTGTCCGCCGAGCTGGAGGAAATCTCGGGAAACCGGGAACGCCGCCAGGCCGAGGCCGAGGACCTGCGGCAGGCGCTCGCGCTCATCGAGGCGACCGATCCGCAGCCGGGGGAGGACGACGCCCTCACCGAGCGCGCGGAGCGCCTCGCGAACGCGGAGGAGCTGCGCCAGGCCGCGGCGATCGCACGGTCGGCGCTGTCGGACGAGGACGGCGGCAACGACGTCTCGAGCCTGGCCGCCGAGGCACGGCGTGCGCTCGAGCGGGCGAGCGATCCCCAGCTCGCCGGCATCGCCGAGAGCATCGCCGAGATCGGCTACCGCGCCACCGACATCGCCGCCGAGCTGAGCGGCTATCTCGCCGATCTGGACGAGTCGGGCCCGCATGAGCTCGCGGCGGTGGAGGAACGCCGATCCGCGCTGGCGGCCCTCGTCCGCGCCCACGGGACGCTCGATGCCGCCCTCGAGCTCTGGAACACGGGATCCGCGCGCCTCGCCGAGCTCGACGACGACTCCGACCACATCGAGCGGCTCGCGGTCGAACGAGATGCCGCCCGTGCCGTGCTGGACGAGGCCGCCGCCGCGCTCACCGCGATCCGGACGGAGGCCGCCGGCCGGCTCGGCGCCGCGGTCACCGAGGAGCTGCACGCCCTGGCCATGCCCGATGCCCGTCTCGTGGTCTCGGTCGCCGAGGGCGTCGAGAGCGCGCACGGACGCGACGACGTCGCGATCCTGCTCGCCCCGCACCCCGGTGCGGAGCCGCGTTCCGTCGCCAAGGGCGCCTCGGGCGGCGAGCTGTCGCGCGTGATGCTCGCGATCGAGGTCGTCATCGCCGGTACGGATCCCGTTCCGACCTTCGTGTTCGACGAGGTCGATGCGGGCATCGGCGGCGCCGCCGCGATCGAGGTGGGCCGCCGGCTGGCGCGGCTGGCGCGCACCTCGCAGGTCATCGCCGTGACGCACCTCGCCCAGGTGGCCGCGTTCGCGAACAACCACCTCAGCGTCGTGAAGGCGAACGACGGACAGGTGACCGCGTCGAGCGTCCGCCGGCTGGACGGCGAGGACCGCGAGGCCGAGATGGCGCGGCTGCTCTCCGGCCTCGCCGACTCCGGCGCTGCCCTCGAGCACGCGAGGGAGCTGCTCGCGCTGCGGGAGGACTGAGTCCGCCGGCGCCGATCCCGGCGCGTCAGCGCAGGTCGCGGACCGATTCCCGCACGATCACGGGCATGGGCACGAGCTCATGGGCCAGGTCGCGCTCGCCGAGGAGCATCTCCACGCCGACGCGTGCCATGTGCTCGTAGGGCAGCCGGGCGGTGGTGAGACCGGGCCGGACGAGTTCGGCGAGGTCCTCGTCGTCGAAGGAGACGACGGAGATGTCGGCGGGGATGCGCAGGCCGCGCTCGCCGAGGGCCTGATAGATGCCGAACGCGACGCCGTCGGTCGCGGCGATGAGGGCCGTCAGCTCGGGATGCTCGTCCAGCAGCCGCTGGCTCTGCACGAACCCGATCGCCGTCTTCCAGTCCTCGACCACGACCTCGATCGGGCCCGGGATGCCGCGCTCGGCGAAGGCGTCGCGCATGCCGGCGAGACGTCGCGCGATCGTGACCGAGCGCCGCGGATCCCCGGCGATGTGCGGGATGTCGCCGATGAATCCCACGTGCGAGTGACCGGCGTCCAGCAGGACCGAGGCCATCGCGTGGCCGGCGGCATACTCGTCGGGGAGCACGCTGGGCAGGTCGTCCGGGGTGCAGCCGTTGACGATCACGACGGGGACACCGCGGGGCGCGGCGGGGAGGTCGACCATGCGCGCCGCCATGAGGCCGACGATCACGCCGTCGACGCGTCGGCCGATGAGCTCGTCGAAGGCCGCAGCCAGTTGTGCGGGGTCGTCGCCGGTCTCGGTGATGAGCACGGTGTGATCGAGTTCCTTCGCGGCGCGCAAGGTCCCGCGCACCATCGCCGACGCGAACCGGGTGATCGTGACCTGATCCGAGATGAACCCGATCGTGCGGGTCTTTCCGAAGCGCAGACTCTGCGCGGCCGGATTCGGCTTGTAGCCGAGCTGCGCCGCTGCGGTGCGAATGCGTTCCGCCGCCTCCGCGGACAGACGCGATGGTCGGTCGTTGAGGACGAGGCTGACGGCCGTCTTGGACATGCCGGACAGCTCGGCCACGTCGGCCAGCGTCGGTCTCGAGGTGTCGGCCATCCTGCGCCCTTTTCTCTTCGTCTCCAACGTATCGTGTCGATCCTCATGCTGAATCAATTTATCGTGCACGCTTGTGCGCTCATTCATCCCCCTGCTACGATCTGATAAATCGGTTCATCATCGGTTGGACGACCAACGGAGGTCTTTTCTCGATGGCAATCAACTTCAGGCTGTTCCGCAACGGCGCCTACCTGCAGAGCTCGGTGACGCTGTTCGTCTTCTTCGCCGGGTGGGGCATCTGGTGGTCGTTCTTCTCCACGTGGCTGGATAAGACCCTCCACCTCAGCGGCGAGCAGATCGGCACCGTGTATTCCGTGAACTCGCTCACCACGATCGCGGTGATGATCGCCTACGGTCTGATCCAGGATCGGATCGGTCTGAAGCGGTACGTCGTCATCCTGTCTTCGGCCGTCATGGCGTGCCTGGCTCCGTTCGTGATCTTCGTCTACCAGCCGCTCCTGACCGGCGCGTTCGGGTGGGGAGTCTTGCTCGGAGCCGTCTATCTGCCCTTCGGCTATACCGCCGCCGTGGGTCTCCTCGAAGCGTTCTCAGAGCGCATGAGTCGCACCTACGGCTTCGAGTACGGCCAGGCGCGCGGCTGGGGTTCCCTCGGTTATGGTGTCGCAGCGCTGTTCACCGGATTCATCTTCACGATCAATCCGCAGATCAACTTCTTCGTCGGCTCGGCGCTGGGCGCCATCTGCCTCGTGGTGCAGGTCTTCTGGAAGACGGACAAGGTCCCGCTCGCGCCGGGGCACACTTCCCACCCGCACACGCCGAGCCTGCGTGAGATGGCGTCTGTTCTGAAGCTGAAGAGCCTCTGGGTGGTCATCGGCTTCGTTATCTTCAGCTGGACCTTCTACAACCTGTACGACGGCCAGATGTTCCCGAACTTCTACCGGAGCCTGTTCCCGAACGAGGACATCGGTCTGCACACCTATGGCGTCCTCAACTCCGTGCAGGTGTTCGCCGAGGCCATCTGCATGATGCTCGTCCCGATCCTCATGCGCCGGATCGGCGTGCGGAACATCCTGCTGCTCGGCGTCACGGTGATGACGTTCCGGATCCTGGGCGCCGCGGTCTTCAGCGATCCGGTCATCGTCTCGGTTGTGAAGATGTTCCACGCCATCGAGGTGCCGCTGTTCATCCTCGGCATCTTCCGCTACCTCACCCTGCACTTCAATTCCGCTGTGTCGGCCACGCTGTACCTGGTCGGGTTCGAAGTCGCGGCGCAGGTCGGAAACACGCTCTTCGCCATTCCGTTCGGTGCGCTGCGCGACCACATCGGGTATCAGCCCACGTTCTACGTGATCGCCGGAGTGGTGGCCTGTGCAGGGATCTGGGGCTTCTTCGCGCTGAAGAAGGATGATCAGGACGTCCAGGGGGATCCGTTCATCCGCTCCGGCCGGTCCGGCGTGACGGGCCTGGTGAGGACGGCCAGGTCGTGAGATACGCACCCGCTCGCGCTGCGGGAGGGCGGGGTTCCCTCTCGTCGGCCGATCCGCGGCGCGTCAGCGCAGGTCCCGCACGGAGTCTCGCACGATCAGGGGCATGGGGATCCGCTCGTGCGCCAGGTCGCGCTCGCCGACGAGCATCTCCACGCCGCGGCGCGCCATCTCCTCGTAGGGGAGATGCGCGGTGGTCAAGCCGGGACGCTGGTAGGACGCGAGCTCCTCGTCGTCGAACGAGATGACGGAGACGTCGTCGGCGACACGGAGACCGCGCTCGGCCATCGCCTGGTAGACGCCGAAGGCGACGTTGTCGTTGCCGGCGATGATCGCCGTGACCCCCGGATGCGCATCGAGAAGCCGATGCGTGTACTCGTAGCCGATCTCCGGCCGCCATTGCGGAACGGCAAGCCGCACGACGTCGACATCCGCGGTGGACAGGACCTCGTCCAAGCCGGCGAAGCGCTCCGCGATCGTGGCGGAACGCCGCGGGTCGGCTGCGATGTCGCGCACCTCGCCGATCACTCCGATCCGGTGGTGTCCGCGTTCCACGAGGTGGCCGGCTACCTGCGCTCCTGCCGCCCTCTCGCTGGGGAGCACACTCGGGTGATCCGCGCTGGAGACGCCGTTCACCAGCACCACGGGCACGCCGTGCGGCACGGCGGGGACATCGATCTCGCGTGCGGCCATCAGGCCGATGATCAGCCCATCGACGCGCCGATCGGTCAGCTCCTGCACCGCGCCGGCAAGATCCCGGTTCCCCATCTCGTTCATGAGCACGGTGTGTCCGTGCTCGCGCGCGCTCTCCAGGACGCCCTTGATCATCCCTGAGGCGTATCTGGTCAGCGTGACCTGGTCCGAGATGAAGCCGATCGTGCGCGTCTTGCCCAGGCGGAGGCTCTGCGCGGCCGGGTTGGGGCGATAGCCGAGTTCGTCCGCAGCGGCGCGGACGCGTTCGGCGGCATCGGCGGAGAGACGGGATCCCGGGCGGTCGTTCAGGATCATGCTGACTGCAGCCTTGGACATGCCGGAGAGCTCCGCGACATCGGCGAGCGTGGGTCTGCGACGAGCGATCACAGCTGTCCTCCGTTCCAGCAGGCGAAACCCCACAGTAGCGCGTGAGGTCGGGTGGGGCGCCCTGACGATGCTGAATTGGTTCAGCAAAAGTCTTGCTGTGGGATTCTGCGTGTGCTTTACTGTGCTGAATCAATTCAGCACCACGGTTATCCGGGTCGGCTGAACCCACCGCCGCAACAGCGGCATCAGACTCATCGGGAGAGCTTCAATGAGGAAGAAATCGGTACTGACGGTTGCCGTCGCGGCCGTGGCCATCGGGTCCGTGCTCGGGCTCGCAGGGTGCAGCAAGGGCGGCGCGTCCGCCGGGGAGTCGGACGGACAGGTGACGCTCTGGACCCACAACGCAGGCAACCCGGGTGAGCTCGAGGCCGTGAACGAGGTCGTCGACGCGTTCAACAAGAGCCAGAGCAAGGTCAAAGTCAAGGTCCAGGCCTTCCCCCAGGACTCGTACAACCAGTCCGTGACCGCGGCGGCCGCGTCGAAGAAGCTGCCCTGCATCATGGACATCGACGGTCCGAACGTGCCGAACTGGGCCTGGGCGGGCTACCTCGCGCCGATCACCGGCATGGACGACACCCTCTCGAAGTTCCTGCCTTCGACGGTCGGGAAGTATGAGGACAAGACCTACTCCTTCGGTCTCTACGATGTCTCCCTCGTCATGATCGCTCGTAAGAGCGTGCTCGACGAGAACGGCATCCGGATTCCGACGATCCAGCAGCCCTGGACGGCCTCGGAGTACGAGGAAGCGCTGGCCAAGCTCAAGGCCACCGGCAAGTTCGAGCAGGCGGGGGACCTCGGCACGGGGCAGACCGGAGAGTGGTGGCCCTACGCGTACTCGCCGTTCCTGCAGAGCTTCGGCGGAGACTTGATCAACCGGTCGGACTACAAGACCGCGGACGGCGCGCTCAACGGTCCGGCGGCGGTCGCCTGGGCGAACTGGTTCCACGGGCTCGTCGACAAGGGATACGTGTCGGCGAAGTCCGGTGCCGACCCGGTCGCCGACTTCGTGAACGGCAAGACGGGCATCGTCTATTCGGGAAGCTGGGCGGCGCAGCCGGCCCGCGACAAGTTCGGGGACGACGCCCTGTTCCTGCCGTCGGTCGACCTGGGCAAGGGCCCGAAGGTCGGCGGCGCGTCCTGGCAGTGGGGTATGTCCAAGACCTGCGCGAACCCGGACGGAGCGGCGGCCTTCCTGAAGTTCCTCGCGTCCGACGACAACATCGCACTGATGGCCAAGGCCACGAAGACCATCCCGACCACGGCGGCGGCCGCGGCCAAGGTGCCGGGATACGAGACCGGGGGGCAGGACGACATCTTCCGGCAGTACTCGAAGGACTACGCAGTGCTCCGGCCGGTCACGCCCGGGTACCCGTTCATCGCCACGACCTTCGGCAAGGCGGCGCAGGACATCATCAACGGGGCCGACCCGAAGCAGACCCTCGACCAGGCGGTCAAGGACATCGACGCGAACCAGAAGCAGAACAACTACTTCCAGTGAGCGTCCGCGGGGCCGGCCGACCGGCCGGCCCCGCCCTCCCCATCTCCCTACAGACACCACCGGTCCTCAGATACAAAGGAGTATTCCGTGACGACGCAGACATCGATCGCGCATCACAGGATGCAGGGGCAGGGGCGGGAGAAGGCCATGGCCGTGGCGATGTTCGTCCCGGCCGGCGTCCTCATCCTGACCTTCCTCATCGTGCCCGTCCTGCTCACCTTCTGGCTCGCCTTCACGAACACGAGGCTCGTCTCGCCGGATCCGCCGCAGTTCATCGGACTCGACAACTTCGCCAACCTGTTCACCGACGACACGTTCTGGGCGTCGCTGCGCAACACCATCGTTTTCACGATCGTGATCGTGCCGCTGCAGTCCGGCCTCGCGCTCCTCCTCGCGGTGCTCGTGAACGGCCGTGCCCGGGGCACGACGTTCTTCCGCACGGTGTACTTCCTTCCCGTCGTCACGTCGATGGTCGTCGTGTCGATGCTCTGGCTGTTCATGTATCAGAAGGACGGTCTCATCAACGTGCTGCTCGCGAAGGTCGGGATCACGGGACCGGACTGGCTCGGCGACCCGCACTGGTCGCTGATCGCGATCATCGTGATGTCGGCGTGGCAGGCGATGGGCTTCCACATGATCATCTGGCTGTCGGGGCTCCAGACCATCCCCGCCGAGCTGTACGAGGCGGCCTCGCTCGATGGGGCGAGTACGTGGCAGAAGTTCGCGAACGTCACGTGGCCGGGGCTGCGGGCGACGCGCACGTTCATTCTCATCACCATCACCATCGCCGCGTTCGGTCTGTTCACCCAGATCAACGTGATGACCCAGGGCGGGCCGCTCAACTCGACGACCACGCTCGTCTTCCAGGCCGTGAGATCCGGATTCCAGCAGCAGCAGACCGGTTACGCGTCCGCGATCTCACTGGTGTTCTTCGTCCTGGTGCTGATCGTCACCATCATCCAGACCCTGCTCACTCGAGACAAGGAGGCGCGTCGATGACCACCGAAGCCGTCGTCACGGGGCGAACCGCCTCGTTCGACCAGAAGAAGGCCTCGTTCGACCAGAAGAAGAAGGGCCGGGGCACCCGGATCGTGCTGCTGGTCTGCAAGATCCTGCTCGCACTCGTGTTCGGGCTGCCGCTCGTCTTCATGATCGTCTCGAGCTTCAAGCCCGATCTGCAGATCTTCTCCGATCTCGGGGGGCCGCAGGCCTTCCTCCCGGTCGGGGATCTGACGCTCGACAACTACACCGGCGTGTTCGACCGCGTGCCGTTCTGGCAGTTCATGATCAACTCCATCCTGATCTCGGTCGTCACGGTCGGGCTCGGTCTCATCGTCAACTCGATGGCGGCCTTCGCGCTCTCGCGGATGCAGCTCCCGGGGCGGCGGATCCTCCTCGCCGTAGTGCTCGCGACCCTCATCGTGCCCTTCGAGGTGATGGCGCTGCCGATGCTGTGGGAGGTCAACCAGCTGCCCTACATCGACGGATCGCAGGGATGGCTCGACACCTACGCGGTGCAGATCGTGCCGTTCATCGCCAACGCGTTCTCGATCTACCTCTTCTACACCTACTTCGATTCGATCCCGAAGGAACTCGATGAAGCGGCCAGGGTGGACGGAGCCGGCTGGTTCCGCATCTACCGCTCGATCGTGATGCCCCTCGCGGGCCCCGCGATCGCAACGGTCGCGATCCTCACGTTCCTGCCCGCCTGGAACCAGTACCTGTGGCCGCTGATGGTGACCCAGAGCGAATCCGTTCGTCCGGTGATGGTCGGCATGGGGTACTTCCATCAGCTCGGGAAGGTTTCCTGGGGGCAGATCATGGCCTACGCCAGCCTGATCACGATTCCGGTGCTCGCGCTGTTCATCGCCTTCCAGCGGTCGTTCGTGAACTCGATCGCCTCGTCCGGGGTGAAGGGGTGACGGACGCGCTCTCGGGCGGGCCGTTCCGGCTCGGGCCGTGAGGCCGCGGAGATCATCCATGTCGCCGAACAACGTTTGAAGGAATCACTGCACATGACCAGGGTGCCGATGCACTTTCGACCCGCTCGCAACTGGATGAACGATCCGAACGGACTCGTCTTCCACGATGGCAGCTACCACCTGTTCTTCCAGTACAACCCGCACGGCGCCGACCACGCGCACATGAGCTGGGGCCACGCCACGAGCGCAGACCTGCTGCACTGGGACGAGCAGCCCATCGCGCTCCGGCACACCGACCGACATGAGATCTTCTCCGGATCCATCGTCGTCGACGAGGGCGACACAAGCCGGTTGGGGGACGGGGGAAGGGCACCCCTCGTGGCTGTGTTCACCCTCGCGGACCAGCCGGGGCGGCACCAGTCCCAGGGGATCGCCTCGAGTGTCGACGACGGAATGACCTGGCGGTTCTTCCCCGGGAACCCCGTGCTCGATCGCGGCTCGGAGCATTTCCGCGATCCGAAGGTGTTCCGATACCGCGGCGCAGAGGGGGAGTGGTGGGTGATGGTCGCCGTCGAGGCGGCCGATCGCCGCGTGGTGATGTACCGCTCCGATGACCTGCGCACCTGGACGTTGCTGTCCGACTACGGTCAGCGCGGTGCGGTGGGCGGCGTCTGGGAATGCCCCGACCTGTTCCCGCTCGCCCTGGACGGGGACCCGGACGACATGCGCTGGGTACTGCTCATCAGCCTCTACCCGGGTGGGATCGCCGGTGGATCCGGGACTCAGTACGTCATCGGATCCTTCGACGGGGAGCGGTTCGTCCCCGCCGAGCCGGCTCCGTCGATGCACCCCATCGGTTCGGGGGAGCAGAGCCGCGCCGACCTCGAGCAGTTCGACTGGCTGGACTATGGCAGGGACTGCTACGCGGGGGTGACGTTCTCCGGGCTCCCCGACGACGAACGGATCCTCATCGCATGGATGAGCAACTGGGACTACGCGGGTGCGATGCCCCCGGCAGGAGGCGATGATCCGCAGCGGGGGGCGATGACACTGCCTCGCCGGCTCTCTCTGGTCACCTCCGACGGACGGATCAGGCTGCGCCAAGAGCCGATCGCGCCCGAGCATTCGGCGGTGAGCGCCGTCGAGGATCTCGAGCTGCGCCAGGATGAGCCGGTGGCGCTCGACGTGCCGGAGCAGGTGCGGATCCGGATCCGCCTGCGTCTGAGCGAAGGTGCGTCAGCCCAACTGAGCCTGGGGCCGGAGGAGACGCCCGCGGCCGTGCTTCGCGTCTGCGACGGAGAGGTGTCCGTGGATCGGCGGGTCGGCGCCGCGGGGCTTCCCGACGCATTCGCCAGCGTCCAGCATCTCTCCGTGCGCGGAGGCGGACTGGACGCCGTCCTCTGGCTCGACGACGGATCCCTCGAGCTCTTCGCCGACGACGGCACCGCTGTGCTCACCGACCGGATCCCGACGCGCACGTCTCCGCAGATCGTACTCCGGGCGACGGACGGTAACGTACGTCTCGACGAGTTGACGATCGCCGTTCCCGTCGATGCGCTCGCGGTGGCGGGAGAGGGGCTCCAGGTATGAACCAGGCGCGGATCGTGGTGATCGGGGAGGCGCTCGTCGACATCGTCGTGGGCGGCGAGCCCCACGCGGGCGGATCGCCGATGAATGTAGCGGTCGGTCTCGCGCGGCTCGGCCGGCCTCCCGTGCTGCACTCCAGGATCGGCGACGACGCGCACGGGGACCTGATCCGCGCACATCTCGGTGCGGACCGCGTCGGCATCGGTGCGCGCACGCTCGTGGAGGGTCCCTCGTGGACCGCGACGGCGACCATCGCCGAGGACGGCGGCGCCGAGTACGAGTTCGCACTGGCGGGCGAGATCGCGGTGCCGGAGCTGGACGAGCTCGCCCTCGTGCACACCGGATCGATCGGGGCCTTGCGGGAGCCGGGTTCGAGCGCGCTGCTCACGGCCTTCCGCGGCGCTCCCGCCGGAACTCTGCGCTCCTTCGACCCGAACATCCGTGCCGACGTCATCGGTCCGGCAGACGCAGCGCGGCGACGGGTGTTCGAGCTCGCCGCGGCGTCGCACGTCGTCAAACTCAGTGACGAGGACGCCGCGTGGCTGCGCCCGGACGCGAGCCTGGACGACGTCCTGGACGCGCTCGCTGCGGGGGGCACGCGGTTCGTCGTCATCACGCGCGGCGCGCAGGGCGCCGTCGCCCTCGTCGACGGCACCCGGTACGAGCGTCCCGCCGTGAGGGTCGACGTCGTCGACACGATCGGCGCCGGCGACGCGTTCATGTCCGGGCTGCTGTTCGGCCTGCTCCGCGATGGCGCGGACCGCCTCATCGTCGAGGGTGCGCCGATCCCGGCGGAGGACGTCGAGGCGGCCCTGGACACCGCGCTCGTGTCCGGAGCGATCACGGTGTCGCGCGCGGGGGCCAACCCGCCCGGGCTGACCGAGCTCGAGGAACGTCTCGAGGCGGCACGCGCCGTGTCCGACGATGACGGCCGGCGATCCGGCTGATAGGATAAAAGCCCGTGATGCAGAACTCAGCCGCGCGGACAGACAACGACACCACCAAGCACATCTTCGTGACGGGCGGTGTCGTTTCCTCGTTGGGCAAGGGGCTGACGGCGGCCAGCCTCGGCAACCTGCTCACCGCCCGCGGACTGCGCGTCGTGATGCAGAAGCTCGATCCCTATCTGAACGTGGATCCGGGCACGATGAACCCTTTCCAGCACGGCGAGGTCTTCGTCACGGACGACGGCGCCGAGACCGACCTCGACATCGGCCACTACGAGCGCTTCCTCGACATCGAGCTGAGTCAGGCCGCCAACGTCACGACCGGCCAGATCTACTCGCAGGTCATCGCCAAGGAGCGCCGCGGCGAGTACCTCGGCGACACCGTGCAGGTGATCCCGCACATCACCGACGAGATCAAGCGCCGCATGCGCCTGCAGGCCGACGAGACCCCGCGGCCCGACGTCATCATCACCGAGATCGGCGGCACGGTCGGCGACATCGAGTCGCAGCCGTTCATCGAGTCCGCGCGCCAGATCCGGCACGAGCTGGGCCGCAAGAACGTGTTCTTCGTGCACGTCTCGCTCGTTCCGTTCATGGGCGCCTCGGGTGAGCAGAAGACCAAGCCGACCCAGCACTCCGTCGCGGCGCTGCGCTCGATCGGCATCCAGCCGGACGCGCTCGTGCTGCGCAGCGACCGGCCGGTCACCGAGTCGAACAAGCGCAAGATCGCGCTCATGTGCGACGTGGACGAGGACGCCGTCGTCAACGCGGTCGACGTGCCCAGCATCTACGACATCCCGACCATGCTGCACGACCAGGGCCTGGACGACTACATCGTCGACGCGCTCGGGCTGGACAAGGCCGACGACGTCGACTGGTCCCGCTGGCAGAAGGTCCTGCAGGCGGTGCACAACCCGAAGCACGAGGTCACGATCGGCCTCGTCGGCAAGTACATCGACCTGCCCGACGCCTACCTCTCGGTCACCGAGGCGCTCAAGGCCGGTGGCTTCGCGCACGAGGTGGCCGTCAAGATCCGCTGGATCCCGTCCGACTCCTGCGAGACCCCCGAGGGCGCCGCGAAGGCGCTCGCCGACGTCGACGGCATCTGCGTTCCCGGCGGCTTCGGGATCCGCGGCATCGAGGGCAAGCTGGGAGCGCTCCGCTTCGCCCGCGAACAGGGCATCCCCACCCTCGGCCTGTGCCTCGGCCTGCAGTGCATGGTCATCGAGTACGCGCGCAACGTCGCCGGGATCGACGGGGCCTCGTCGAGCGAGTTCGACCCCGACACCGCCGAGCCGGTCATCGCGACCATGGCGGAGCAGGTCGAGATCCTCGACGGCGGCGACCTGGGCGGCACCATGCGCCTCGGCCTGTACAAGGCCGCGCTCGGCGCCGGATCGCTCGCCGAGGAGCTGTACGGCGCTCCCGAGGCCTCGGAGCGGCACCGCCACCGCTACGAGGTGAACAACGCCTACCGCGACCGTCTCGCGGACGCCGGCCTGTCGTTCTCCGGTCTCAACCCGGAGCTCGACCTCGTCGAGTACGTCGAGCTGCCGCGCGATGTGCACCCGTTCTACATCGCGACCCAGGCGCACCCCGAGCTGCGTTCGCGGCCGACCGAGCCGCACCCGCTGTTCCGCGGGCTCGTGGGCGCGGCCATCGAGCGGCACCGCTCCAGCGAGCTGTTCGACGACGAGGACTGACGTGACGCACTCCACCACCGCGCCGCGCGACGAGCCCTTCTCCCCGGAGGTGCTCGAGAGCCGTGAGGTCTACCGCGGCGCGGTGTGGGGGATCCGCGAGGACCGCGTCCGCTACGGCGACGGCGAGATCGTGCGCCAGTACCTCGACCACACCGGCGCGGCGGCCGTCGTGGCGGTGGACGAGGAGAGGCGCGTGCTGCTCATCCAGCAGTACCGCCATCCCATCCGGCAGCGCGACTGGGAGCTCCCCGCGGGACTGCTCGACGTCGCCGGCGAGGATCCGATGGACGCCGCCCGCCGGGAGCTCGCCGAGGAGGCCGACCTCACCGCCGAAGGCTGGGAGCCGTTGGTCTCGACCTACACGACCCCCGGCAGCAACTCCGAGATCATCCACATCTACCTCGCGACGGGGCTGAGCCCCGCCGCGGAGTCGTTCGCACGCACCGACGAGGAGGCCGACATCCGTCTCGCCTGGGTGCCGCTCGACGAGGCCGCGGACGGCGTGCTCGCCGGAAGACTGCGCAACGGGATCCTCGCCGTGGGCGTGCTCGCGGCCGAACGGCGTCTGCGCGGCGCCTGACATGCGGCGGGCCTGACGTGCAGCTGGACCGGGCGCTCGACGCCTATCTCCGGCATGTGACGATCGAGCGCGGGCTCGCCGAGCACACCCTCTCGGCGTACCGGCGCGATCTCGGCGGGTATGTCGCCTGGCTGGGCGAGCACGGCATCGACGACACCGACGCGATCACCGCGGCGATCGTCGCCGAGTTCGCTGCGGAGCGCGCGGCCGCGGTGCCGCCGCCCGCCGCCTCGAGCCTGGCCCGGCTGCAGTCGTCGGTGCGCGGCTGGCATCGGTTCCTCGCGCGCGAGGGCATCGCAGAGGCGGATCCGAGCGCGCGGCTGCGTCCGCCCCGGCAGCCGCGGCGGCTGCCCAAGGCGCTCACGATCGACCAGGTCGAGCGCCTGCTCGCCGCGCCCTCGGCGGAGGAGCCGCTCGGAATCCGGGACCGCGCGCTGCTCGAGCTGCTCTACGCCACGGGCGCCCGTGTCTCCGAGGCGGTGTCGCTCGACGTCGACGACCTCGCGCTGGGCGACGTGCTGCGGCTGCGCGGCAAGGGATCCAAGGAGCGCATCGTGCCGGTCGGCTCCTACGCGCGCGCCGCGATCGACGCCTACCTGACCCGGGTGCGCCCGACACTCGCCAGCACCGGGCGGGCCTCGGCGAAGCTGTTCCTCGGCGCGCGGGGCGCTCCGCTCAGCCGGCAGAGCGCCTGGCTGATCATCCGCGCGGCCGCCGAGCACGCGCAGATCACCGCGGAGGTCTCTCCGCACACGCTGCGGCACTCCTTCGCGACCCATCTGCTGCAGGGCGGTGCCGACGTGCGCGTCGTGCAGGAGCTGCTCGGGCACGCGTCGGTCGCGACGACGCAGATCTACACGCACGTCTCGGTGGACACGCTCCGCGACGTCTACGTGACGGCGCATCCCCGGGCTCGATAATGGTTTGAAGTCAGACCATTGACAGTTGGTCTTCCGCATTGCGAGAATCGCTGCACACGCTCCCTCCACTGAAAGCAGGCAGCACTCCATGAGCGAATCGACAAAGGCGAAGGGCACGCAGGCGATCGACGATGACGCCGCAGCCCTGGCCGCCCTGGGCTACAAGCAGGAACTGCACCGGGGGATGTCGGGGTTCAGCAACTTCGCCGTCTCCTTCTCGATCATCTCCATCCTCGCGGGATGCATCACCTCGTACGCCATCGCCCTGAACTCGGGCGGCCCCTCGGCGATCACGATCGGCTGGCCGCTCGTCGGCGTCTTCGTGCTCATGGTCGCGCTCGCCATGGCGGAGGTGTGCTCGAAGTACCCGACCGCCGGCGGTCTCTACTTCTGGGCCGGCCGCCTCGCCAAGCGCAACAAGCGGCAGTGGGCGTGGGGGGTCGGCTGGTTCAACTTCCTCGGCGAGGTCGCAGTCACCGCGGCGATCGACTTCGGCGCCGCGACCACGATGATGGCATTCGCGAACCTCGTGTGGGGGATCGAGCCGACCAAGGCCAGCACCTTCGGCCTCTTCGTCGTGCTGATCGTGGTCCACGGCCTGCTGAACACCTTCGGCGTCAACATCGTGAGCCTGCTCTCGAACGTGTCCGCCTGGTGGCACATCGTCGGCGTGCTCGTGATCGTCGGCGCGCTGTGGATCATGCCCACCCAGCACCAGGACGTGGGCTGGACGTTCACGCACTGGTACAACGGCACCGGCTGGTCGTTCGGCCCGTACGTGTTCCTCATGGGCCTGCTCATGGCGCAGTACACCTACACCGGGTACGACGCCTCCGCCCACGTCGCCGAGGAGACCAAGAACGCCTCCGTCGCCGCGCCCAAGGGCATCGTGATGAGCGTCGTGATCTCGATCATCGGCGGCTGGATCCTGCTCTTCTCGATCACCGCGGCGATCCAGGACGGCAGCGACAAGGGGATCGCGGGCCTGCTCGGATCCGAGACCGGTCTGCCGCCGGCCCAGATCTTCCTGGACGCGCTGAACAACCCGACGATGGCGAAGTTCCTGCTGTTCATCGTCTGCGGCGCGCAGTTCTTCTGCGGCATGGCCTCGGTCACGGCGAACTCCCGGATGAGCTACGCCTTCTCCCGCGACAACGCGATCCCCGGGTCGCGGCTGTGGGCGAAGGTCAACAAGCGCACCGGCACTCCGACCAACTCGATCTGGCTGTGCGTCGTGCTCTCGATCATCCTGACCACGCCCGCGCTCTTCAACACCACCGCCTACCTCGCCGTCACCTCGGTCGCGGTGATCGGACTGTACATCGCGTACGTCACGCCGGTGTTCCTGCGCCGGCTGGACAAGGGCTTCACGCCCGGGCCGTGGCACCTCGGCAAATGGAGCGCGATCGTGGGATGGATCGCCGTGGTCTGGGTGATCTTCATCATCATCCTGTTCGTGCTCCCGCCGGTGAACCCGATCACCATCGACACGTTCAACTATGCGCCGATCGCCGTCGCCGTGGTCGCGATCCTCTCGATCGTGCTGTGGTACGCCTACGGGAAGCGGGACTTCATGGCCTCCAGCGCCGAGGCCGAGCATCTGACGATGGCGCCGGACAAGCTCCTGGAGGAATGATCCGAGCATGACGGACGCGATGGACTCTCCTCTGGTGGACGCCGCACTGCACCCGGTCCGGGGGCACATGGCCTTCGAGAGCTGCGTGGAGCAGCTGGGCTCGGCCATCAGGCTCGGGATCTTCCGGGTGGGGACGAAGCTGCCGGGCGAGCGCGAGCTCGCCGAGAAGCTCAACGTCTCCCGCGCCACCCTGAGGGAGGCCATCAGCGCCCTCCGCGCCGCCGGGCTCGTCACCACGACCCGGGGGCGCGGAGGGGGCACCGTCGTCCAGCCGGCCACCGAGCAGTGGCCCGTGGACCAGGCACCGCCCCGCCGTGCCGAGATCGACGACGTCATCGTGTTCCGCTCCGTCATCGAACCCGGCGCCGCCTACCGTGCGGCGTCGACGCCGCTCGACGACGCGCAGCGCGCGCTGCTCTCCGACAGCCTCGCCGACCTCGCGGCGGCCGAGACGCCGGCGGACTACCGCCAGGCCGACGCCCGCCTCCACCTCGCGATCGCGACCGTGTGCGGATCCGACGAGCTCTCGCGCTCCTGCAGCGAGGTGCAGGTGCGGATCCACCAGCTCCTCGCCGAGATCCCGTTCCTCAAGACCAACATCGACCATTCCGAGACCGAGCACCGCGCGATCGTCGCCGCGATCCTGGACGGCGACGCCGCCCGGGCCCGCGACATCATGACCGCGCACTGCGACGCCACCGCGGCGCTCTTGAAAGGACTTCTGAAATGACTCGCAACGACCGCATGCTCACCGTGGAGCAGCTGCGCGGACTGATCACGGACGGCTCCGTCGACACCGTGGTGCTCGCGTTCACCGACATGCAGGGCCGGCTGCAGGGCAAGCTCCTGCACGCGCACTTCTTCCTGGACTCGGTGCTCGGCCACGGCACCGAGGGGTGCAACTACCTGCTCGCGGTCGACGTCGACATGAACACCGTCGACGGCTACGCGCACGCCTCCTGGGCGGACGGCTACGGCGACATGGAGTTCGAGCTCGATCTCGCGACCATCCGCCTCCTGCCGCACCGGCCGGGCACGGTCATGATCCAATGCGACCTGGCCGGCACGAACGGCGCCCCGGTGCGGGTCTCGCCGCGGGAGATCCTGCGCGCGCAGACCGAGCGCGCGGCCTCGCACGGATGGAAGGCCCTGGCCGGCACCGAGCTGGAGTTCGTGATCTTCAACACGCCCTACGACCGCGCCTGGGACAGCGGCTACCGTGATCTGGAGCCGGCGAACCGCTACAACGTCGACTACTCGATCCTGGGGTCCACCCTCGTCGAGCCGCTGCTGCGGGAGATCCGCAACACGATGTACGCCTCCGGCCTGAACGTCGAGTCGGCCAAGGGGGAGTGCAACTTCGGCCAGCACGAGATCGCGTTCCTCTACGACGAGGTCATCACCACGGCCGACAACCACGCGTACTACAAGACGGCCTCGAAGGACATCGCGCGTCAGCACGGGCAGTCGATCACCTTCATGGCCAAGCCCAACCAGCGCGAGGGCAACTCCTGCCACGTGCACATGTCGCTGCGCGGCAAGGACGACGACGCGCTGGTGTTCTGGGACGCCGACCGCGGCGAGCGCTCGGCGCTCTACGACCACTTCATCGCCGGCGTGCTGGCGACGATGCGGGACTTCACGCTCTTCTACGCGCCCAACATCAACTCGTACAAGCGCTTCGTCAAAGGCTCCTTCGCACCGACCGCGATCGCGTGGGGCATCGACAACCGCACGAGCTCGGTGCGCCTGGTCGGACGCGGCGCGGGCGCGCGCATGGAGAACCGCCTCCCCGGCGGCGACATGAACCCGTACCTCGGTCTCGCCGCGATGCTCGCCGGCGGCCTGTACGGCATCGAGCACGAGCTGTCGCTGGAGCCGGAGACGAAGGGCAACGCCTACGAGTCCGGTGCGCCGACCGTCCCCTCCACGATGCACGAGGCGCGCGAGGCGCTCGCCCAGTCGGCGATCGCGAACGAGGTCTTCGGCGAGGACGTCGTGCGCCACTACGTGAACTACGCGGACGTCGAGATCGCGGCGTTCGACGCGGCCGTCACCGACTGGGAGCTGCGGCGCGGCTTCGAGCGGCTGTGAACGGATTCATCGGAGAGATCGAGAGGCTGTGGGCATGAGGATCCCTTCTTCCCGGTACGGCGCGGGCGGCGCCTTCACCGTTCTCAACCCGGCGACGGGCCGGACGGTCGCCGACGTGGGGCTTGCCGATCTCGGCGAGACCGATGCGGCGATCGAGCGCGCGCACCGCGCCTACCCGGCCTGGAGCGCGATCACCCCGGGGGAGCGGGCGCGGCTGCTGCGCTCCTTCGCGAGCGTCGTGGACGCCCACATCGAGGAGCTCGCTGCGCTCGAGGTCGCGAACGCCGGGCACACGATCGGCAATGCGCGCTGGGAGGCCGGCAACGTCCGCGACGTGCTCAACTACTACAGTGCGAGCCCGGAGCGGCATTTCGGGAAGCAGATCCCGGTACCGGGCGGCATCGACATCACCTTCCACGAGCCGCTCGGCGTCGTCGGGATCATCGTGCCGTGGAACTTCCCGATGCCGATCGCGGGATGGGGCTTCGCCCCCGCGCTCGCCGCGGGCAACACCGTGGTCCTGAAGCCTGCCGAGCTCACCCCGCTCACCGCGATGCGCCTCGGCGAGCTCGCCCTCGAGGCCGGGCTGCCGGAGGGCGTCTTCACGGTCATCACGGGCAAGGGCAGCGTGGTCGGGGATCGCTTCGTGACGCACCCGCTCGTGCGCAAGGTGTGCTTCACCGGGTCCACCGAGGTGGGCAAGGGGATCATGCGGGGCTGCGCCGACCAGGTCAAGCGCCTCACCCTCGAACTCGGCGGCAAGAACGCGAACATCGTGTTCGACGATGCCGACCTCGAGGCGGCGGCTGCGGCCGCCCCGGGCGGAGGACTCGACAACGCCGGGCAGGACTGCTGCGCCCGCTCCCGCATCCTCGTGCAGGAAAACGTCTACGAGCGGTTCCTCGAACTGCTGCAGCCTGCGGTCGAGGCTTTCCGCGTGAAGGACCCCGCCGCGGAAGATGCGGAGATGGGACCGATGGTCTCGGCGCGACAGCGCGATGCCGTCGCGGCGCACCTGGACGACGCCGACGTCGCGTTCCGCGGGCAGAACGCCGTGGGCGCCGACTGGGACGGCGGATTCTGGCTCGCGCCGGCCGTGGTGCTGCCGCGCGGCGCGGACGATCCGGTGTGGTCCCAGGAGCTCTTCGGCCCGGTGCTCGCCGTGATGCCGTTCCGCGACGAGGCCGACGCGATCGCGAAGGCGAACGACACGGAGTACGGGCTGAGCGGATCCATCTTCAGCCGCGACATCGGTCGGGCTCTCCGCGTGGCCCGCGGGGTCGAGAGCGGCAACCTGTCGATCAACTCGCACTCGTCGGTGCGGTACTGGACCCCCTTCGGCGGGTTCAAGCAGTCCGGGCTCGGGCGCGAGCTCGGACCGGACGCACCGGACTCCTTCTCCGAGGTGAAGAACGTCTTCATCTCGACGACGTATTGACACCTTCTCGCCGAGGTGAGGCAGGCTGCAGAACAGCACCTCTTCATCTCGACGACGTACTGACACTTCCTCCCCACACAGCGAAAGGCACCACAGGAATGGGAAAGCTCGAAGGCAAGGTCGGCGTCATCACCGGCGGCTGCAGCGGCATCGGACTGGCGACGGCGAAGAAGTTCGTGGCGGAGGGCGCGAAGGTCGTCATCGGCGACCTCGACGAGGCGAATGGCCCCCGCATCGCGGAGGAGCTCGGCGGCACGTTCGTGACCGTGAACGTGACCGACCAGGCGCAGGTGGAGAACCTCTTCAAGGTCGCGCACGACACCTACGGCCGCATCGACATCGCCTTCAACAACGCGGGGATCTCGCCCGCCTCGGACGACTCGATCCTGAAGACCGGCATCGAGGCATGGAACCTGGTGCAGGACGTCAACCTCACCAGCGTCTACTACTGCTGCAAGGCGGTCCTCCCGTACATGCTCGAGCAGGGCAGCGGATCCATCATCAACACGGCCTCGTTCGTCGCGATCATGGGTGCGGCGACCTCGCAGATCTCGTACACGGCCTCCAAGGGCGGCGTTCTCGCGATGACCCGCGAGCTCGGCGTGCAGTTCGCGCGCAAGGGCATCCGCGTCAACGCGCTCTGCCCCGGTCCGGTGAACACGCCGCTGCTGCAGGAGCTGTTCGCGAAGGACCCGGAGCGTGCCGCGCGCCGGCTCGTGCACGTGCCGATGGGGCGCTTCGCGGAGCCCGAGGAGATCGCGAACGCGGTCGCCTTCCTCGGCAGCGACGAGTCGAGCTTCATCACGGCGATGGACTTCCTCGTCGACGGCGGCCTCTCGAACGCGTACGTGACCCCGCTGGATTCCGACTTTGACTGACCCGCGCCCGGTCATCGGGATCACGACCTACCGCCAGGCCGCCGACTGGGGCACGTGGCGGCAGGTCGAGGCCGACCTGCTCCCGGCCGACTACGCGCGATCGATCGAACGCGCGGGCGGCGTCCCGGTGCTGCTGCCGCCGATCGAGGCGCCCGGTGCGGCCGCGGCCGTGCTCGGCCGCCTGGACGGCATCCTCATCGCGGGCGGCGCCGACGTCAACCCCGGCCGGTACGGGCAGGATCCCGACCCGAACACGGTGCGCTGGTACGACGACCGGGACGCCTGGGAGCTCGCGCTGTTGCAGGAGGCGGAGCGGATCCGGCTCCCGCTGCTCGGCATCTGCCGGGGCATGCAGCTCATGGCCGTCGCCGCAGGCGGGGCGCTGGTGCAGCATCTGCCGGATGTGGTCGGCCACGACCGGCATGCGGGCGGGCCGACGTCCTACGGCTCGGCAGACGTGCGCGTCGACGCCGACGGACGGGTCGCCGATCTCGTCGCGCCGGAGCTCACCGTTCCCGTGCACCATCACCAGGCGGTCGCCGAGCATCCGGGCTACCGGGCCGTCGCGCACGACGCAGACGGCGTGCTGCAGGCGATGGAGGCGGAGGGGGACCGCTTCGCGGTCGGGGTGCAGTGGCACCCCGAGACCGACGACGATCCTGCGCTGTTCGACGGATTGGTCGCCGCGGCGCGGGAGCGCATGCGGGACCGGGGGCACGGCTAGACTCTTCCGAGCACGACCGAGCAGGAGAGACGTGGCGAAGAAGACGAAGGACGACACCCCGATCGGGCCGACCGGCCGTCCCTACCAGGGATTCCCCATCCCCGCCCCGCTGAAGGCGCATGGCCCTGCGCGCATCATCGCGCTCTGCAACCAGAAGGGCGGCGTCGGCAAGACGACCACCTCGATCAACCTCGCCGCCTCGCTCGCCGAGTACGGGCGCAAGGTGCTCGCCGTCGACTTCGACCCGCAGGGAGCACTGTCGGCCGGTCTCGGCATCCCCACCCACGACATCCCCACGGTCTACGACCTGCTGCTGGACACCAAGCGCGATGCGCACGAGGCGATCGTGCACACGGGCGTCGAGGGCCTCGACCTCATTCCGGCGAACATCGACCTCTCCGCCGCCGAGGTGCACCTCGTGAACGAGGTCGCCCGGGAGACGATCCTGTCCCGGGTGCTGCGCCAGGTCGCGGGGGAGTACGACGTCATCCTCATCGACTGCCAGCCGTCGCTCGGCCTGCTCACCGTCAACGCGCTCACCGCGGCGCACGGCGTGCTGATCCCGCTCGAGTGCGAGTTCTTCGCGCTGCGCGGCGTGGCGCTGCTCATCGAGACCATCGACAAGGTGCGCGACCGGCTCAACCCGTCGATCACGCTCGACGGCCTGCTCGCGACGATGTACGACGCACGCACCCTGCACTCCCGCGAGGTGCTGGAGCGCGTCGTCGAGGCCTTCGGCGACGACGTGCTGGAGACCGTGATCGGCCGCACCGTCAAGTTCCCCGACGCCTCGGTGTCGGGCGTGCCCATCACCGAGTTCGCGCCGGAGCATCCCGCCGCGCAGGCGTACCTGCGACTGGCCCGGGAGCTGGTCGCCCGTGGCGCCGTCGCATAGCGAGGACCCCTCGGCCGGAGACTCCTCCGACGCCTCGGCGCCGGAGGAGGATGCTCCTCAGGAGGTCGTCGACGTCGGCTTCCGCGTGTCCCTGTCGAACTTCGACGGACCGTTCGACCTGCTGCTGAACCTCATCTCGAAGCACGAGATGGACATCACCGAGGTGTCGCTGAGCAAGGTCACCGACGAGTTCATCGCCTACCTGCGCGAGCTCGGCCCGGACGAGGACCTCGACGAGACCAGCGAGTTCCTCGTGGTCGCCGCGACGCTGCTCGACATGAAGGTGGCCGGCCTGTTGCCGCAGGGCGAGCTCGTGGACGCCGAATCCGTCGCGCTGCTGGAGGCCAGGGACCTGCTCTTCGCGAGGCTCCTGCAGTACCGCGCGTTCAAGGAGGTCTCCGCCTGGTTCTCGCGCAGCCTGCAGTACGAGGACCGGCGGCACGCGAGGGCGGTGCGCCTGGACGAGAAGCACCGCGCGCGCACCCCCGAACTGGTGTGGACCCTCAGCGCCTCCGATTTCGCGACGCTCGCCCTCATGGCGTTCGCGCCCAAGGAGATCCCCACGGTCGGCCTGGACCACCTGCACGCGCCGCTCGTGAGCATCCGCGAACAGGCGGCGATCGTGGTCACCCTGCTGCGCAGCGCCGAGTCCGTGACCTTCCGGGAGATCGTGGCGGGCGCAGCCGAGCCCGGGATCGTGGTGGCGCGGTTCCTGTCCGTGCTCGAGCTGTACCGGCACGCGGCGCTGAGCTTCGAGCAACTGGAGCCGCTCGGCGAGCTGACCCTGCGGTGGTCGGCCGAGCACTGGACCGACGAGATGCTGGCGACGTTGGGAGCCGACTATGACCGATGACACCGTGACAGATGCTGACGTGACCGACGCCGCCGGGACGGGAGCCGCCGCGACCGCGGAGCTGCCGATCACCGAGAAGCTCGAGGCGATCCTGCTCATCATCGACGAGCCGCACAGCCTCGTCTCGCTCGCCGCGGCCGTCGGCGCGCCCGTGCCGGCGGTGCGGCAGGCGATCGAGTCCCTCGTCGACGAGTACGACGGCCGGGGGCAGGGTCCGCGGCGCGGCTTCGAACTGCGCGAGGTCGGTGGCGGGTGGCGGCTCTACGTGCGCGAGGACTACGACGACCTGGTGGCCGAGTTCATCGGCGGACAGGCTCCGGCGCGACTGTCGCAGGCCGCGCTCGAGACCCTCTCCGTGATCGCCTACAAGCAGCCGGTGACCCGCAGCCAGGTCGCGTCGATCCGTGCGGTGAACGTCGACTCCGTGGTGCGCACCCTGCTCGGGCGCGGCCTCATCACCGAGCTCTTCCAGGACTCCGAGACCGGAGCGATCAACTACGGCACGACCGATCTGCTGCTGCAGAACCTCGGGATCAACTCGCTCGACGAGCTGCCCCCGATCTCCCCGCTGCTCGACGACGGTGCAGACGGCTTCGACGAGAGGACCGCCCGATGACCCCCGCCCCCGTGGACCCGTTCGCCGCACCGGAGGGCGTGCGCCTGCAGAAGGTGCTCGCGAACGCGGGCGTCGCGTCGCGGCGCGTGATCGAGCAGTACATCGTCGAGGGACGGATCCGCGTGAACGGATCCGTCGTCACCGAGCTCGGGCGGCGGATCGATCCGGAGAACGACCTCGTCGACGTGGACGGCACCGCGGTGCAGCTGGACACCGGCAAGCGCTACGTCATGCTGAACAAGCCCACCGGGGTGGTCTCCTCGATGAAGGACGAGAAGGGGCGCCCGGATCTGCGCCGCTTCACGAAGGAGTACGAGGAGCGCCTCTACAACGTCGGCCGTCTGGACGCCGAGACCAGCGGGCTGCTGATCCTCACGAACGACGGAGACCTCGCCCACGTGCTCGCGCATCCGTCGTTCGGGGTGACCAAGGTCTACATCGCCAAGGTCGAGGGCGTGGTGACCGCGCAGACGATCGCGAAGCTCACGCGCGGTGTCGAGCTCGAGGACGGTCCGATCGCGGCCGACAAGGCCCGCCTGCTGGATGCGTCGTCGGGCTCCGCGAGCAGGACCGGATCCAGTCTCGTCGAGCTCACCCTGCACTCCGGGCGCAACCGGATCGTGCGCCGGATGCTCGCCGCCGTCGGACATCCGGTCACCGAGCTCGTGCGCCGCCAGTTCGGCCCGCTGCACCTGGGAACCCTCCCGGCAGGGAAGTCCCGCGAACTGACTAAAATCGAACTCGGCGCGCTTCTGACCCTGTCGCGCCAGGAGAAGATCGATTGAGCACCCAGAGCAGACTGTCCGGCACCGTCCGGATCGTCGGAGCGGGACTTCTCGGCGCCAGCATCGGTCACGCCCTGACCGCGAAGGGCGTCGACGTCGCCCTCGCCGATACCTCGCCGGCGCAGCTGCGCCTCGCGATCGACTACGGCGCGGGCCGTGCCGCGCAGCCGGAGGACGCCCCGGCGCTCGTCGTGGTCGCCGTGCCGCCGGACGTGACGGCCGACGTCATCGAGGCGGAGCTCTCCCGATTCCCCGAGGCCGTCGTCACCGACGTCGCGAGCGTCAAGCTCGAGCCGCTGCGCGCCCTGCGCGAACGGGGCGTCGACCTCACGCGTTACATCGGATCCCACCCGCTCGCCGGCCGTGAGCGCGGGGGAGCGATCTCGGCGCGCGCCGACATCTTCATCGGCCGCCCCTGGGTGGTCTGCCGCGACGAGGAGACCCGGGCGGCCGACCTCGCGCTCGTCGAGGGGCTGGCCCTCGACCTCGAGGCGATGCCGCTCGAGATGACGCCCGAAGAGCACGACCGCGCCGTCGCGCTCACCTCGCACGTGCCCCAGGTCGTGGCGAGCCTGCTCGCCGCCCGGCTCGCCGACGCCGAGGACGGCTCGCTGCGCCTCGCCGGCCAGGGCGTGCGCGACACGACCCGCATCGCCGCCTCCGCGCCCGAGCTGTGGGTGCAGATCCTCGGCGCGAACGCCGCCCCGGTGGTGTCGGTGCTCGACGCGCTCGCCGCCGACCTCGCCGAGGTCGCCGATGCGCTGCGCGACCCGGATCGCACCGGATCCCGGCGCACGGTCGCCGAAGCGATCCGGCACGGCAACGAGGGCGTGGAGCGCCTGCCCGGCAAGCACGGCCAGAACCGCCGCTTCGAGTCCTTCGTCGTGATGATCGACGACACCGCGGGTCAGCTCGGCCGCCTCTTCGGCGAGCTCGGAGAGCTCGAGGTGAACGTCGAGGACCTGCGTCTGGAGCACTCGCCGGGCGCGCAGTTCGGCCTGGCCGAGATCAGCGTGACCCCCGCCGCGCTCCGCGGCGCGGTCGAAGGACTCGAGGCCAGGGGATGGCGGATTGCGAGCATGCCCGATGACTGAGAGCCCGTTCGTCGTCGCGATCGACGGCCCCGCCGGTTCCGGCAAGTCCAGCGTGTCCAAGGCCGTCGCCCGGCGCCTCGGCTACGGCTTCCTGGACACCGGGGCCGCATACCGCGCCCTGGCCTGGCATGTGCTGGACCGCGGCGACGACACCGCCGACGAGGCCGCCGTGCTCGCGGCCGCCGCCGACTTCCCGTTCTCGCAGGGGCTCGACCCCGACGACCGCGTCGTGCACGTGGGCGCGACGGACGTGACCGAGGCCATCCGCGAGCCGCGCGTCTCGAGCGCCGTGAGCGGTGTGGCCCGGGTTCCGGCCGTGCGCGTGCAGGTGAACGACGCGTTCCGCCGGATCGCGCGGGAGGCGGCGTATCCGGCCGTCGTGATCGAGGGGCGCGACATCACCACCGTGGTGGCCCCGGACGCCCCGGTGCGGATCCTGCTCACCGCGGCGCCCGAGGTGCGTGCCGCGCGGCGGGCCGCGGAGCTCGACACGGAGGACGCCGGCGCCGTCGCGGATGCCCTGCACCGCCGGGACGCCAAAGACAGTGCGGTGGTGGACTTCCTCACCGCCGCAGAGGGAGTGGAGGTCGTGGATTCGACCGACCTCGACTTCGAGGAGACCATCGACGCCGTGATCGCGGTGATCGAGCGACGTGCGCCCGGAGCGCAGCGAGGAGCCGACCATGGCTGACGAAGAAGAATACGAGGGCGGCGAAGACCGTCTCGCGGAGAAGCTGGACGCGATGGACGAGGAGCTCGTCGAGTCGCGCGCCGCGACACTGCGCGCCGGTCTCGACGACTACGACCTGGACGACGAGGACGCCGAGCTGCTCGCCGGCCTCGTCGCCGGCGAGGACGGGATCGAATTCCTGCCCGCGCTGCCCGTGGTGGCGATCGTCGGTCGCCCGAACGTCGGCAAGTCCGCGCTCGTGAACCGGATCCTGGGCCGCCGTGAGGCGGTCGTCGAGGACACCCCCGGCGTCACCCGCGACCGCGTCACCTACAAGGCCGAGTGGATGGACCGGCGCTTCACGCTGGTCGACACCGGCGGCTGGGAGCCCGACGCCAAGGGCATCGACCGCTCGGTCGCCGCGCAGGCCGAGGTCGCTATCGACCTCAGCGACGTGGTGCTGTTCGTCGTCGACGCGATGGTCGGGGCGACCTCGACCGACGAGCACGTCGTGAAGCTGCTGCGCAAGAGCGGCAAGCCCGTCTTCCTCGTTGCGAACAAGATCGACGACGCCCGGCAGGAGCCCGAGGCTGCGGCGCTGTGGAACCTCGGTCTCGGCGAGCCGTATCCGGTCTCCGCGATCCATGGCCGCGGTGTCGCCGACCTCCTGGACGCGATCATGGAGAAGCTCCCGGAGATCTCGGCGGTCGCCAAGGCGGAGATCGGCGGACCGCGCCGGGTGGCCATCCTCGGCCGTCCGAACGTCGGCAAGTCGTCGCTGCTGAACAAGGCCGCGGGGGAGGAGCGCGTGGTCGTCAACGACCTCGCCGGCACCACCCGTGACCCGGTGGACGAGATCGTCGAGCTCGGTGGCAAGATGTGGCGCTTCGTCGACACCGCCGGCATCCGCCGCCGCGTGCATCTTCAGCAGGGGGCGGACTTCTACGCCTCGCTGCGCACCTCGGCCGCGCTGGAGAAGGCGGAGGTCGCTGTCGTCGTCCTCGACGTCAGCCAGCCGATCAGCGTGCAGGACCTCAACATCATCGACCTGGTGCTCGAGTCGGGCCGCGCGCTCGTGCTCGCGTTCAACAAGTGGGATCGCCTCTTCGACGACGACATGGAGAACCAGGACCGCCGCCGGTATCTGGAGCGCGAGATCGAGCAGGACCTCGCGCATGTCGCGTGGGCGCCGCGCGTGAACATCTCGGCCAAGACCGGACGGCACCTGGACAAGCTCGTCCCCGCGCTGGAGACGGCGCTGGAGAACTGGGACCGCCGCATCCCGACCGGCAAGTTCAACGCGTTCCTCACCGAGCTCGTCGCCGCCCACCCGCACCCGCTGCGGGGCGGCAAGCAGCCCAGGATCCTGTTCGGCACGCAGGCGTCGACGCGTCCGCCGACCTTCGTGCTGTTCACCACCGGGTTCCTGGATCCGGGCTACCGCCGGTTCATCCAGCGGCGCCTGCGCGAGCTGTACGACTTCGAGGGCACCCCGATCGTGATCAACATGCGGGTGCGCGAGCGCCGGCAGCGCTGAGGACACGGCGCCGACCTCCGGGTCGGCGCCGTTCCTGTATCTTCAGGCCGTTCCGGTGTGCTCAGGCTGTTCCCGTGTGCTCGGGCTGTTCCGGTGTGCTCGGGCTGTTCCTGTGTGCTCAGGCTGTTCCGGCGTGCTCAGGCTGTTCCTGTGTCCTCAGACCGGGCGGGGCGGGTGCACCATCGCGGGTGTCGTCATGCGGTCCGGTCAGACGGAGCGGGGCGGGCGCACCATCGCGGTGCGGTCGGGCTCGCTGAACCCGAACTGGCGATAGAGGCCATGCGCGTCGCTCGTGAACAGCGTCCAGCGCATGTCGGGGCCGGGGCCGTCGTCGATCATGAGCCGCATCAGGCGCTTGCCGAGACCGTGGCCGCGGTGCTCGGCGCTCACGTAGACGTCGGCGAGGTAGGCGAAGCCCACGCCGTCCGAGACGGCCCGGGCGAATCCCACCTGCTCTCCCGTGTCGGAGCGATAGACGCCGACGACGCGCCACGCGTTCGCGATCTGCGTCTCCACGTCGGTGCGGGAGCGCCAGCGGCCCCAGTACGCCTCGGTCGACAGCCAGTGCCACACCGTGTCGAGCTGGATCCGGGCGGGGTCGTCGTCGAGTTCGTAGGCGTCGTTCATGTCGCCATTCTCGCAACACCGGGTGCAACCCGCCGACGTACAGGGCCGTGCCGCGGCGGCGTGTGAAAGGCTGGACGGGTGACGATCGTTCCTCCTGCCCCCGGTGAGCCGCGGCGCCCGTTCGGACCGCTCGACTCCGGCGACGCCTGGGTCGTGGCACCGACCGGGGAGCGGTACTGGGGGCGGTACGGCGCTGCAGGACTGCTCGCCTATGACCCCGCCCGGGGCGTCCTGCTGCAGCATCGGGTCGCGTGGTCGCACCACGGCGGCACGTGGGCGCTCCCGGGTGGCGCGCTGCACGCCGGCGAGAGCGCCCGTGAGGGAGCGATCCGCGAGGCGCAGGAGGAGGCGGGCGTCCCGCAGGGCGCGGTGCGCGCGCGGTTCGAGAGCGTGCTGGATCTGGGCATCTGGAGCTACACCACGGTCGTCGCCGATGTCGTCGTGCCCTTCGAGCCGGTGATCAGCGACCCCGAGAGCCTCGCGCTGGAGTGGGTGCCCGTCGACGAGGTCGATGCCCGTCCGCTGCATCCCGGATTCGCGGAGGCCTGGCCCGAGCTGCGGGGATTGCTGGAGGTGCGACCCGCGGTGATCGTCGACGCCGCGAACGTTGTCGGATCCGTTCCGGACGGCTGGTGGAAGGATCGTGCCGGCGCGACGGCACGCCTGCGTGACCGGCTGGACGCCTGGGCGCGGCGAGGTGTGGAGGCCGAGCAGGTCGCCCTGGATTCGACGCGCTGGCATCCGCGCGTCGTGCTCGTCGCGGAAGGGGCGGCGCGCGACGTCGCGGATCCCGAGGACAGCGCCGACGTTTCATGCGCCGTGGAGATCGTGCGAGCGCCGGGATCCGGAGACGACGCGATCGTCGACGTCGCCCGCGCGCGCGTGGCGGTGGGGGATCGCGTCTTCGTCGTCACGAGTGATCGCGGACTGTCCTTGCGGATCGAGGCGCTGGCCGGGGCAGGGGGTCCGGCTGAGGTGAGGCCGGTGCGCTGGCTGCTCGATCAGCTGGGCGACGGCGCCCCGAGCGCGGACTGAGCGAGGTCCGAGCACGGGCTGAGCGAGCCGGACGCCGAGATTCGTCTCGTTTGCGCGGCTCTCGGAGTGCTCGCCAGTGGTACCCGGGCTTGCCGTCAGCGATGCTCAGACTCGCGTCATCCGCTCTCGGGTTGCCGTCCGTGATGCTCGGGCTGACGTCAGCGACCCCCGGGGTTCCCGTCAGCGATGCTCGGGCTGGAGTCAGCGATGCTCGGTCTGACGTCAGCGACCCCCGGAGTTCCCGTCAGCGGCTCTCGAGCTTCCCGTCAGCCGCTCTCGGGCTTCCCGTCAGACGAACATGACCCGTCGTGGCGGATGGTCGTCGTAACTGCGACCGAGGGGACTCGTCCATCGCAGGGTGCCGTCGGCGAGCTGATGCGCCGTCCAGCGCACGATGTCGTCGAGATCGGGATGCTTGAGCGGATGGTGCCCCGGGCAGAAGTCGGCCAGGTTCGAGAGCTCGGTCGGTCCGCCCTTGGCATGGTCGAGGTTGTGGTCGATCTCGCACCGAGCGGCCGGCGTGTGGCACCCGGGAAAACGGCAGCGCTGATCCCTCGCGCGGAGGAACCGCTTCATCGCGTCCGTCGGGGTGTAGCGATCTGTGCGGGTGACCATGCCGGTGGGGTCCAGGAAGAGCCGGTTCCATCCGGTGGCCGTGCGTGCGAGCTCCCGGGCGACGTCGGGGTCCAGAGGGCCGCGCCCGTCGAGCTCGGCGAGCCGGTCGTCCTCTCCGGCCAGCGTCGTGGCTGCCACCGTGACCTGCACGGTGGCCCGGATGCTGTCCAGCCCCGTGCCGTGCACCTCCGAGAGACCGGCGGCGAGCAGGAGATCGACGAGGGCGTCCGCCTCGATCTGGGCGCGGGTACGGCCGTCGGCGGTGACCGCGTGCTCGGTCTCGTCGTCGTCCTCCGGGCGACTGATTCCGGGGTCGATGGCGTAGGTGTCGTCTGTGACGATGAGGTCGTGCGCATCCAGCCGCGGGTCATCGGGGAAGAGGTCAGCGGTCTCGGATCCGTCCGTATCCGAGTCCCGGGCGGATGAACGGGAGGTCTGCGCGATCGCCTTCGCGAGGCTGCGCAGGCGGTCCTTGATGGCGACCGCGTACACCTCGGGCAGGACGGCCGTGAGCAGCGCCATGCCCTCGTCCAGGATCCGCACAGTCACGCATCGCTCATCGACCGCGCGACGGTGCCGCTCCTTCACGGATTCGCCCGCGATGACCGCCGCGATCTGACGAGCGGCGACTCGGGTGCGCGTGGGGGAGTCCTGCTCCGCCACCGCGATGCTCGCCTGCTCGTAGGCGGCGAAGGACTCGGCGGGGATGCGCCCGTTGCGGACGGCATCCCGGATCGGATCGGCCGCCGAGATGATGGCCCGCACGTGCTGCACGGAGACCGTTCCCTCGCGAAGCGCCTGGTGGAGGCCGGCGAAGTGCATCGAGAGTGCGTCGGCGTCGGCGAATGCGTTCTCCACGGCTCCGGACCCGATGTGGCCCGCGGCCGAGTACTCGGCGATCATCGAGCGGCGGGCCATGTCTCGATGCACCGGGTGCGCCAGCACATCCTGGTCGAACAACGCGGCCCGCGTGGCCAGCAGGTCGGCGGCCCCAGCTTCGAGCCGGGCGATCTGCGCGCGCTTGGCCACCCACGCGTCCAGCACCACCTCGCGGTCTGCGAGTGGGGGACGGGTGAGGCTGTTCATGTCCCAATTTTAGAACAAAGCTACGACATTCATGGGGGCCTGTGGATAAGTCGCAGCGGGAATCATGGGGTGTCGCGACCCCGGAGGCGATCGATGTCGCGGCGCTCACGCTTGGTCGGACGGCCCGCGCCGCGGTCGCGCAGACCGGCTGCGGCCACGGGCTCGCGGGGTGGCGTGCGGTCTTCGGCGGCGACGGCGGCCAGCGGGGCGCCGACCCGCTTGACGAGGGTCTGGCGGACGATGAGGATCCGGTCGAAGCCGCTGATGCGGATCCGCAGTTCGTCGCCGATCTTCACGGTCTGCGCCGCCTTCACCCGCTCGCCGTTGAGGCGTACGTGCCCGGCGCGGCAGGCGGTGGTCGCGGCGGAGCGGGTCTTGAACGCGCGCACCGCCCAGAGCCAGCTGTCGATGCGCACGGGGCCGCTCGCCCAGGGCTCGTTCATGGGCGGGCTCCCTGGGTGCGGTCGAACGGCGTGGGCTCGACGGCGGTGGTCTCGGCACGGCGACGCAGTGCGAGCAGTGCTCCGGCCACGATGAGGCCCTGTCCGATCGTGTAGGTGGCCATCACCGCGGGGCTCGTCCAGTCGGGCATCGCATCGGACAGGAACAGGCGGAAGGCGAGGATCGAGTCGCTGGTGAGGAAGAACACGCCGCCCCAGGCGACCATCGGGCGGCAGCGGGCGGAGGTCGCCGCGGTGCCCGCGAGGACGAAGCCGTAGGCGCCGACGGCGACGAGCAGGGATCCGGTGTGCGGTCCGAGGATCATGATCATGAAGAGCCACCAGAGCACGAAGACGACGGTCCACATCGGCAGCCGACGCACGCGCAAGTGGCGCAGGAACAGCAGGATGTACGCGACGTGCGCGAGGCCGAAGAACCCCAGCATGAGGGGCAGCTCCGGGACGAACGGGAAGAACAGACCGGCCTCGTCGCCGAGCCAGGAGGAGACCAGCGCCACGATCAGCAGGACCGCGGCCGCGCGCGGCGCGAGCGTCTTCCACGCCAGCAGGACGGGCAGAGCCAGCAGCGGCATGAGCAACGCCTTGGTCGGCGTCGTGATCGGGCTGTGCGTCGCGTTCGCCAGCACGTGGATCACGGAGACGACGATGTAGGGAGCGAACGGCCACAGGGCGCGAAGTCGGGTGCGGCTCTGCATCCCTCCATCGTAGGAGTGCGGTGACGCGCGAGCGGTCGGCTCCGGATCCGTCGGTCTCACTAGGCGGCGAGACTCAGGCTCACCAGCGGCCGCCCCGAGCGCAGCTCGCCGACGACCGAGAACCCCGCGGTGAGGAAGGTCGACAGCGCCCCGTGGAAGAGCTCGTTCGACGACACCTTCACGGCGGCGGTGTCGACCGGATATCCCTCGACGACACGTGCTCCGGACTCACGGGCGTATTCGACCGCCGCCGCGAGAAGCGCCGCGTTGAGCCCCTGGCCGCGCTGATCGCGGCGCACCGAGAAGCAGGACACCGCCCACACATCGCCGTCGTCGAGCGGTTCCTGCGTCGCGGCGACGATGGCTCGCGTGTATCCGAGCCGGGCCTGCGCCGGCCGAGGACCGATGCGGATCCACCCCGCGGCCTCGCCGTCGACGTACGCCACGATGCCCGGCGGGGGTCCCGCGGCGATCTCATCCCGCAGGATCTCGACCCGCTGATCCTTCGTGGTGGCGTTCCAGTCCTTGTTGCGCAGCACGGGCCACACGCACTGGCAGGACGCACCGTCGCCGCCTCCGGTGAGCGTGCGCTGCACGTCATCCCACTCCGTGGGCGTCGCTGCCTTCGTCGTGATCGTGGTCATGCCCCGACCCTACGCGCGGCTGCGGACATCCGCGCCGCGCCCGGACCGCGCCCGGTTTCGCGGAGGCCTCGGGAGTCGGCTACGATAAGGGAGTTGCCCGCGCTCCGGCGCGGTCGTCCACGGGCTGTGGCGCAGCTTGGTAGCGCACTTGACTGGGGGTCAAGGGGTCGCAGGTTCAAATCCTGTCAGCCCGACAGAAAAGCCCTGACGGGATCTAATTCTCGTCAGGGCTTCTTTCGTTTCCGAGACCTCCGCCGGAGGGACGGATCCAACGGGCGGTCACAGGGCCGATGGGAGCTTCGCCCCGTCGCCGGCCTCTGCGAGTCTCGTGGTTCGGGCGGCCTCGTAGCGGCGCGGAGATATCAAGCCACCCGCTAGCAGCACCGGCACAGCCGACCCTCGTGCGACCCGCCCGTCGTCACACTTCGTGATCGAGTGCCGAGCAGGCCGCAACCAGCCCGTTCAGGCGAAGGCGGGTTCCGCCGACGAGGTGCTTCACGTCGTCGGATCCGTCGGGCGTGCTGAGGTTCGCGAAGCTGTACTGCTCCGTCCACCCGAGGCGGGTGCCGCCTTCCGAGGCAGCGAGATCGACGGTGACCAGCGATACCCAGCGGAGCGAGCCGGCGACGAACGCGGTGTACGTGGAGATGATCCGCTCGTTCGGAACGATGTCGAGGAACGTCGTGCGGTTCTCCAGGTGCTCGCGTATGTCGCCCGAGACGAACGTGTTGGTCAGTCGCTCCTCGCCTCCCGCTCGGAAGTCGAGTTCGTGCGTGACGGTGCTCGACGGTCCGGGCATCCGCACCCAGGTGCGTCGCAGGGGGAGTTCGGCGAACAGGCGCCACACCTGTTCGGGCGGCGCGGTGAGTTCGAGCGGGATCGTGAATGATCCAGTGAGAGTGAACACGCCGCCAGGCTCCGCGTCGTTCACCGGTCGCGGACGTCGTCGGTCGTGAAGCCTTCCCGCGCTGCCCGCTCCTCGAGCGTCTCCAGCTCCTGGAAGAACGTCACCTGCCAGCCGGCGGGGCCCTGCACGCGGGCGTTGAGGCTCTGGAAGGGCGTCTTCACGGGCGGGGCGATCACCTCTGCGCCGCCGTCGCGTGCGGCCGCGACGGCCTGCTCGGTGTCGTCGACCTCCAGGGCGATCCGCAGCGCTCCCGGTGTGTGCGGCGCGCCCTCGACCTCGTCGATGTTCTTCGCGTGCGTGGGCGTCGCCAGCTCGATCGTCGCGATGCCGGCGTGCAGGATCGCCACGCGATCGTCGCCCTCGGTGGCGAAGGCGAGCTGTTCCGGCATCCCGAGCACGTCGCGATAGAACCGGATCGCGCTGTCGAAGTCGTCGGTCTCGATGATCAGCCGCAGTTGCTGGGGGGAGGGAGTGTGCGAAGTCATGCCCTCATCCTGCCCGCCCGGTGCGACGCCGGGTAGGTTCGTCGCCCGGGGGAGCGAGGGCGTGCCGAGGGGTTGTCCTGACCCGAGATGAGGGCCAGGCTCGGGAGCATGTGGATCTCCGGACGGCTGCCGGCCGACGCGCCCGATCCGCGGGTCGGGCTCGCAGAGCGTGTGCGTGACCTTCCGTTCGCCGTCTACGGTCTCGTGCCGCAGTCGACACTCGAGGATCTCGACAGCCTGGGGCTCACGGTGGTCGGCGGCGCCGCTCCGACACAGGTGACCGTCGCCGTCACCTACACGCTGTGGCGCAATCCGGACGACCACGACGACCCGGTGAACCTCGCCGAGCTCGACGAGAACACCCGGGCGGCACTCGATCAGAAGCCGCCGTGGCGCCGTCCCCGATGGCTCGTCGAGGCGGCCGAGCGGATGCGGTATCCGATGATCTCGGAGGCGGTGCGAACGACCTGGACTCAGGATCCGGGGGAGTACGAGACCCTCCCGCAGCAGCTGGTGCAGCAAGTGAACCACATCCTGATGAACCACTTCCGCAGCGAACTGGGCATCCCGGACGGACCGCCGAGCGGGCCCCCGAGCTTCGACGAGCCCTGGCGTGCACGGCTGTCCGGAGTGAACCCGCGGTCGCATCTGGAGATCGATGGAGTGGAGGTCGACGCCGTCGAGATCGACACGGATCCGTTCGTCTTCGGCATCGGCGCACAGCTCTCGCCCGAGATCGTGGTCACGGTCGTGATCCCGCGCGCGGATCTGCCCCTCGTACGGCTCGGGCTCGCGACCCGCCCGGACCGCGGAGCGTCGTCCGCCCGGCCATGAGCCTGCCCGCTCTTCCGCACTCCTCGCGGCGGTGGGACCATGGATCATGGCGACGGATGCCGGCGACGGTGCCACCGACGCGGCACTCGCGCGTCGGCTGCAGATCCTCGCGACCGAGCACTGGGGGCTGCTGGCCGCGCGCAGCACGGCGCAGAGCGAGGTGCTCACCCGTATCACCCTCCACCTGACGCTCGTCTCGGCCGGACTGGTCACGATCGGGCTCCTCGGCCAGGCTTCGCACTTCGCGTCCTGGTTCCCGCCCGCGGCCCTCGGCATCCTCGGGTTCCTCGCCGCGGTCGGACTGCTCACGCTGATGCGCGTGCTGGTGGTCTCCGAAGAGGACTTCATGTACGTCACCGCGATGAATCGCATCCGCGCCGGCTATGCGGAGGTGGATCCGGTGGCCGCCGGCTACTTCCTCGCGTCGACGCACGACGACGAGCTCGGGATGCGCGTGACCTACTCGTTCTTCCGGCATCGCAGCGGAGTCGAGCAGATCCTGGGATCCTCGACGCTGCTCAGCGTCCTCGTGAACGCGACGGTGACCGGGATGTTCGTCGGGGGCGTATGCACCGCCCTCGGCGCACCGGTGGGCGCCGCGGTCGTGGCAGGCGTGCTGATCGGACTCTGTGTCGTGGTGCTGGCCGTCTGGTACGCGGGGTTCCGCTACGTCTCGGCCTGGCGACGGTACGTTCCGCTCAGCCCGAGCGAGGCGCCTCCGGCGCATTGGGGGCCCTGGGATCCGCGCCGCCGGCCCGGCGGATACCCGCGAGACGCCTCATCCTCAGCCCGGGGCTGAGCCTGGTCTGTCCGGCACCACGGGCAAGATGGGCCTGGAAGCCCTGCAAGACGCGCGCGCCCGCGGCACGCCGTCGCTGCCGCACGACAGCCGGAGCGCGGCCGCGGCGCCGGGACTCGATAGGGTGGCGCGGTGACGAGCACTGAGGAACCGGAGGACACCGTGCGGATCGCGGACCCGGCACGGCCGCCGTGGCGCGAGCCCGGCATGCCCGCGTTGCTGGCGATGACGACGTTCGCGTTCGCCGGATTCGCGGTGATGCTGCCGGTCGCGCCGATGCACATGGTCGCGCTCGGCGGGGACGAGTTCCTCGCCGGGCTCGTCAACGCGGTGCTCATGCTCGCCACGATCCTCACTCAGCTCGTCGTGGAGCGGATGCGCACCTGGATGGGCTGGCGGGTCAGCCTCGCTCTCGCCTGCGTGCTGCTCGGCCTGCCCGCGATCGGCGAGATCTTCGCGACGACACCGGGGCAGATCCTGGCCCTCGCCGCCGTGCGCGGGATCGGCTTCGGCATCGTCACCGTGAGCGGATCCTCTGCGGTCGGCGCGCTGTTCCCGCCCGAGCGGCGCGGTCGGGCGATCGGCGCCTACGGACTCGCGGTCGCCGGCGCGCAGCTCGTGCTCACCCCGATCTCGCCTTGGATCGCCGATCAGTCGGGCCTCCCGGTCGCCTTGGCCGTCGCGGCGCTGCCCCTCGCCGGGATCCCGTTCGCGCTCGCCGCGGGCAGCGCGATCGCGAAGCATGCCCGTGCCACGGCCGCCCTCTTGGGCGGCGCCGGACCGGTGCGCGATCCGCTGGAGACCCCGCGCGAGGAGCGCCGCGCGCTCGTGAGGCTCTGGCCGCCGATCCTCGCGCTCACCGTCGTCACCTGCGCGGGCGGCGCCATCACCACCTTCACCCCGCAGTTCGTGCCCGATGCGGTGCTCACGGTCGTCGCTCTGTTCCTCTACACCGCCGCGGCAGCGTTCGCGCGCTGGGCGGTCGGTGGCCCCGCCGACCGCCTCGGCGCGCGAAGGTTCGTCCTCCCGGGGCTTGCGATCGCGGCTCTCGGGCTGGCGGCGATCGCGGCGAGCATCGCGGGGATCGCCGGGCCGGCGGCTCCCGCGCTGCTCATCGTCGGCGCGATCCTCGTCGGCACCGCATTCGGCACCATGCAGAACGTGACCCTGGTGCGGGCGTTCGAGGTCGCGGGCGAGCACGCGAAGGGCGTCGCCAGCACCGCCTGGAACGTCGCGTTCGATGCCGGCACCGGGATCGGCGCGCTCGCGATCGGCGCCCTGGCTGCCGGGACGTCGTTCGCGCTGTCGTTCGCGGCGCTGTCGGCGCTGTGCCTGCTCGCCGGCCTTCTGCTCCTGCTCATCGGCCAGAGGGAGCGTTCCGCGGCGGCGTGACCCGACGCCGGCCGCCGTCGGCGCCGGGTCACGAAGACGGTGGTGCTACTCGTACCGGAGGGCTTCGATCGGATCCTGTCGCGAGGCTCGGCGGGCCGGCAGCGTCCCGGCGAGGAAGCTGATCGCCATCACCACGAGCACGATGCTCGTCACCGACACCGCGGAGAACTGCAGTAGATGCAGGCCGGGAAGGTCGGAGAGGAGCGTCGCGGAGAGCCGGTCGCTGATCAGGGTGCCGAGCCCGATCGCGGCCAGCGCGCCGATGGCGCTCCCGAGGAAGCCGATGAACACCGCCTCCAGGCTGAACAGGGCGAACACCCGGCCGTTGCCCATGCCCATCGCCTTCATCAGGCCGATCTCACGGGTGCGCTCCTGGACGCTCATGAGCAGGGTGTTGACGATTCCGAATCCGGCGGCGATCAGGGCGATCACCGCGAACGCGTCGAGCACGCCGACGATCCCGTTGACGACCGTGAGCACGCTCCCGAGCTGATCGGCGACGGTCATCCCCGTGAAGCCGGCCTTCGTCAGATCCGCCTTGACGGCGCGGATCTGCTGCGGTGTGGCGTTCGCGGCGAAGGTCGCCGTCGCGCTTCCGTATCCCGTCACCACCGTCGCGGGGCGGCCGGTGGCCTGAGCGGTCTGCAGCGCGGAGCGCAGCGCGTCGTTGAGCGCGGCGCCCGAGGAGAAGAGCGTCGCGTTCTGGATGCCGACGACGGTGGCGGTGACCTCGTGCATGGCACCGAGGTAGTCCTTGATGCCGATCGTGACCGTCTTGCCGATCGCGCTCTTCGCGGATCCGAGGCCCAGGTTTCCGAGATAGGTCGTGGGGAGCACGATCTGGTTCTCGTCCGACGTGCTGTCGAGCTGCGCTCCTGCGGCGAGGTCGGCCTTGACGCCGCGCACCGCGTTCACGGTGAGCACCCACTGCCCATGGTCGGCGTAGCCGATCCAGGACGGCGTGACCGCCGTGTTGCCGCTCGCGCCGGTGATGCCGTCGATGCCCTTGATGGTCGTGATGTCCTCGGCCGTCAGCGCGCTCTCGCTTCCACCGCCGCGAGCGAGTGGGCCGCCGCCGACGGCGGTGGCGGCGTTCGGGTCGTACTTCTGCGGCCCGGATCCCGTCGATGAGGGCGCGCTCGCCGCCTTCGTGACGGTGAGCGTGTCGGTCGCGCCGATCGACGAGACCTGGGTGCCGATGTAGGAGGACACACCCGTGCCGATGGCCGAGGTGAGGGTGAGGGTGAACGCTCCGATGAAGATCGCGATGACGGTGAGCGTCGTGCGCAGCTTGCTGCGGAAGGTGTTCGCGACGGCCGAGGCGATGAGGTCCGCGGTCTTCATGCCGCCACCTCCGAGACATCCGAGATCAGTCCGTCCCGCATCGTGATGCTGCGTCCGCAGCGGGAAGCCAGGTCGGCGTCGTGCGTGACGACGACGAGCGTGATGCCCTGCGTGCGGTTGAGATCGAAGAGCATGCCCTCCACCTCCGCGCCGGTGGCGGAGTCGAGATTGCCGGTCGGCTCGTCCGCGAAGATGATCTTCGGATCGTTCACGAGCGCCCGCGCGATCACGACCCGCTGCTTCTGCCCGCCGGACAGGTCGTTGGCACGATTGCGCGCCTTGTCGGCGAGACCCAGCCGGTCGAGCGCCTCCAGCGCGCGCCGCCGTCGCTCCGCCCGAGGGATCCCCGCGATGACGAGCGGCAGCGAGACGTTGTCCAACACGCTCGCGTGCGCGTTGAGGAAGAACTGCTGGAACACGAATCCGAACTGCTCGTTGCGTAGCCGGTTGAGCTCGCGTCCGCGCACCTGCTCCGCGTCGGCACCGTCGACGAACACACTCCCGGAGTTCGGACGGTCGAGCAGCGCGAGCAGATGCATGAGGGTCGACTTCCCGGATCCGCTCTTGCCGACGATGGCGAGGCTCTCACCCGCCATCACGTTTACCGACACGCCCCGAAGGGCCTCGAAGCGATCGGAACCGCTCCCATACGCCCGACGCAGATCGCGGGCCTCCAGCACCGATGGCATTCCTCGTCCTCTCCTCGCCGTCGCCCGCACGGACGCGGCTTTCGCGGCGCTGTGCGCGCCGTGCTCTCCAGTCTCGGGACCGTCTCGCTCCGCCGCGTCCTCCGGACGCGGTCGAAGAAGTACCGCAGCCGCGGTACGCGGGCGCACCGGGCGGAGGATGCCCCGGCGCGCTCCATGCGCGATGCTTGTCGGTGCGGCTCGCTCACCGCGCGGGCGTGGCCGGCCGGCGCCGGTCGTCGGATCTCGCCGGAGCCGGGGGAGAGGAGGACGGATGCGCGCACTGCCGGGCGGCCTCCGCGTCCGCGACGTCGTGATCGACGTCGGGGTGCTCCTTCTCGTGAGCCTCGCGGCCTTCGCCCCGTTCTCCCGCGAGCCGTCGGCGCCGCACGGCTGGACGGTGCTGCCCGGGATGGTCCTGGCCGGGGTGGTGCTGCTCGCGCGCCGGCGCCTCCCTCTCACCGTGCTCGTCGTCTGCGTCGCGATCGGTCCCGCCGCGATGCTGCTCGGACAGCCCTACACACCGGCGTTCGTGCTGCCGGTCGCGATCGCGATGTACACCGTGGCGCGCCATCGCTCCCGTGCGGTCACGGTCACCGCGGCGGCGGCGCTGGTCGTGCTGCTGCCGATCGAGGAGCTCGTGGGGCGCGGCCTCGACGCCGCCGAGCTCACCTCGCCCGCGACGCTGCAGCCGGCGGTGCTGATCGCCTTCGCGGCCGCGCTGGGATCCGCGATCCGCTCCTACTTCGACGCGCTGGAATCGGCGCGGGAACGCGCGCGCAAGGCGGAGGAGTCGCGCGAGTCGGAGGCACGCCGGCGGGTCGCGGAGGACCGCCTCGCCATCGCCCGGGACCTGCACGATTCCGTCGCGCACCGGATCGCCGTCATCAACCTGCAGACCGGGGTCGCGGCCCGGACGCTGCGCAGCGACCCGGCCGAGGCCGAGGAGGCGATCACGATCGTCGGGGACGCCGCGCGCAGCGTGCTGACCGAGCTCAACGACATGCTCGGCCTGCTGCGCACGACGGCCGGCCGGGACATCGTGGACGAGCCCGATTTCGGACGGATCGAGGGGCTGCTCGCGCTCTTCGCCCGCAGCGGGCTGAAGGTGCACGTGCGCGTGGACGGCACGCCCCGCCCGCTCGACGGACGGCTCGGAGCGATCGCGTACCGCGTGGTGCAGGAGGGGCTCACGAACGCCTACAAGCACGGGGCCGACCGCACCGCGGAGCTGCAGCTCGACTACGCCGAGGAGGGACTCATCATCCGCATCACGAACCCGCTCTCGGATCCGCCGGCGCCGACCGGAGCAGACGGACACGGTCTCGTCGGGATGCGCGAACGTCTTGAGGAGGTCGACGGCGGCCTCGCGCTGGACACCACAGAGGGGCGCTTCCGCGTGGTCGCCACTCTTCCCGGGGGCGCCGCATGATCCGGGTGCTCATCGCGGACGACCAGCCGCTCATCCGCTCCGCCGTCGCGGGCCTGCTGCGGCACGAGGAGGACATCGAGGTGGTCGGCGAGGCCGCGGACGGGGCGGAAGCCGTCGGCCTCGCGCGGACGGCACGTCCCGACGTCGTGGTGATGGATCTGCGCATGCCGGGCACCGACGGGATCGCGGCGACCGGGCTGCTCCGCGCCGACCCCGGCCTGGAGGGGACCCGCGTGCTCGTGCTGACGACCTTCGAGGACGAGGAGAACGTCCTGGCGGCGCTCCGCGCAGGGGCATCCGGGTTCCTCGGGAAGGGCGTGGATCCGGCCGAGATCGTGCGCGCGGTGCGCACGGTGCATGCGGGGGAGGAGCTGCTCTCGCCGGCCGCCACCCGCGCGCTGATCCGCCGGTCCCTCGATGCCGGGCCGGCTCACTCCCCTCGCCTGCTCCCCGCGGAGCTCACCGAACGCGAGATCGAGATCCTGGGGCTCGTGGGCCGCGGCCTCTCCAACGAGCAGATCGGCGCGGCCCTGTTCATCTCGCCCGCGACTGCGAAGACGCATGTCAACCGGACGATGGTCAAGCTGGATGCGCACGACCGCGCCCAGCTCGTGATCGCCGCGTACGAGTCGGGACTCATCGCCCCGGGTGCCGAGTGACCGGCGGAGCCTGCAGGGCGGAGCTCAGCTCGGGGCTCGTCCGGAAACTCACAGTCGGCGCACAGGTTGACGGGACCAAATCCTCCTCGGCCGTGGTTCTTCTTGATGACGCCGCAGCCAGCGGCGTCAGAGGAGGAGCACCACGATGAACCCCACCGACTACCGCCGCACGACCGAGGCGCTGAACGCCCTGACCGCGCACCAGTACCGGGTCACGCAGGAAGGCGGCACGGAGCCGGCGTTCCGCAACGAGTACTGGGACAACCACGCGCCGGGCATCTACGTCGACGTCGTCTCGGGGCAGCCGCTGTTCTCGTCCACGGACAAGTTCGACAGCGGAACCGGCTGGCCGAGCTTCACCCGGCCGATCGACGACGGATCCGTCACGACCCGCACCGACCGCACGTTCGGGATGGTGCGGACCGAGGCCCTGTCGTCCGGTGCCGAGAGCCACCTGGGCCACGTCTTCGACGACGGCCCGCGTGATGCCGGCGGCCTGAGATACTGCATGAACTCGGCGGCGCTGCGCTTCGTCCCCGCGGCCGAGCTCGAGGAGCAGGGCTACGGCGCGTACCGTGGACTGTTCGAGACCATCGCCCCGCACACTTCTGAGGAGAACGCATCATGACCAGCGGACCCGCCGACACCGGATCCATCGCCCGCGTCCCGGGCGCCGAGACCGCCGTCCTCGCAGGCGGATGCTTCTGGGGCGTGGAGGATCTCATCCGCCGTCAGCCCGGGGTGCTCGGCACCCGCGTCGGCTACACCGGCGGCAGCAACGACCACGCGACGTACCGGAACCACCCGGGACACGCGGAGGCCGTCGAGATCGTCTTCGACCCGTCGAAGACGACGTATCGCGACATCCTCGCGTTCTTCTTCCAGATCCACGATCCGTCGACGCTGAACCGGCAGGGCAACGACATCGGATCGAGCTACCGCTCGGCGATCTTCCCGCTCAGCCCCGAGCAGGAGCGCGTCGCGCGCGACACCATCGCCGATGTGGACGCCTCCGGCCTGTGGCCGGGCAAGGCGGTCACCACGATCGAGCCGGAGGGCCCGTTCTGGGAGGCCGAGCCCGAGCACCAGGACTACCTGGTGCGCTACCCGGACGGCTACACGTGCCACTTCCCACGGGCGGGCTGGGTACTGCCGCGTCGGAGCGAGGCCGCCGCGCAGTAGTCGCCTTTCCCTGCGGGCCCGTCGGATCGCTCCGGCGGGCCCGAAGTCGTCCCCGGTTTGCCGCGGAGCTGCACCGGGCCGGAGGATGGACCGGTGCGAGTGAGCGGAGCGGAAGCATGAGAGCGGTCTCCCGGCGCGGGGTCGTGCTCTCCCTCGCGCTCAGCGCCGTCGCCGGATACGTCGATGCGGTCGGCTTCATCGAGACCGGCGGACTGTTCGTCTCGTTCATGAGCGGCAACTCCACCCAGGCCGGAGTCGAGATCTGGACGGATCCGGCCCGTGCCCTGCTGCCGCTCGCGCTCGTCGTCGCCTTCGTGATCGGGGTCGCGGCCGGTGGGGTCGCCGTGGGCCACCACGTCCGGCGTCGGAGTCTCGTGGTCGCGGCGAGCGCGATCGCCGTGGCCGCGTGCGCGGCCGTGGGATTCGCGTTCCCGCACGCCGCGTGGCGCTTCGCGCTGCTGGCCTGTGCGATGGGCGCGTTGAACACCCTCTACCTGGCCGACGGGAGGGCGCGGATCGCGATCACCTACGCCACGGGGACTCTCGTGAGCCTCGGCCTGGCACTCGCGGACCTCGTCACGGGCCGCTCCGCCACGGCCTGGCGCCGCCCGCTGCTGCTCTGGGCATCGCTCGCCGCCGGAGCGGTCGCCGGTGCGGCCGCGCATCGATGGCTCGGCGACGGCGCGCTGCTCGGTGCGGCCGTCGTGCTCGCCGCACTCGCGGTGGCGATCAGCGTGGTGTCACGGCGCTGACGGGTACGGCGCTGATCAGCGGACGAGGGCACCCTCGGCATCGCGCGGGCGCACGGGGTGCTCGCTGAGGATCGAGAGGCGGTTGAACATGTTGATGGTCAGCGCCACCCACTCGGCGGCGGCGAAGACGTCGTCGCCCAGCAGCCCGCGGGCGGCGGCGAGATCGGCCTTCGCCTCCTCGCCCAGCGGCATCCGGGTCGCGGCCTCGGCGATCGCCAGCATCGCCTTCTCCCGCTCGGTGAAGAGGTCGGATTCGCGCCACGCGGGCAGCACGTCGAGCTTCTGCTGGGGGATGCCGGCCGCTCGCGCCTCGCGGGAGTGCAGGTCGAGGCAGAACGCGCATGCGTTCAGCTGCGACGCGCGCACCTTGATGAACTCGGCCTCGGCGGTGGTGAGGCCCTGCTCGGCGGTGGCCCTGGCGACCGCGTCGGAGTACGCGGAGGCGGCCTTCCACGCGTCCGGGATCACCTTGTCCAGGTAGGGGCGCATGCTGTTCCTCTCGTGCGGATCGATCTGCTCGACGACATCAACGTACCGCGCGCCGGGATGTTCCCCGCCGACGCCCCGGCCATGACCGCGGGCGGGTGCGGCAGCGGGCCGACATAGGATCCGACCATGCCCTCCTATTTCGAACGCGTCGACACGTCCGCCTTCCGACCGACCTCTGCGGTCGAGGGGGCGTGGAGCACGCAGGAGCAGCACGTCGCGCCGGCACTCGGACTCATCGCGCACGCGATCGAGCGGGATCACGCCGACCGCCGCGGTGCCGAGCTGCAGCTCGGCAGGATCTCGTACGACATCCTCGGGACGATCCCGCTCGAGCGCGTCGACCTCGAGATCAGGATCCTGCGTCCCGGCCGCACGATCGAGCTCGTGGAGGCAGTGCTGAGCCACGACGGACGCGCCGCGGTGATCGCGCGGGCCTGGTTCCTGCAGGCCGCGGACACCCGCGAGCTGGCCGGCAGCGCCCTGAACGCGATGCCGGGCCGCGACCAACTCGCTCCGTGGGCGATGGGCGATCACTGGCAGGGCGGCGCCGTCCGCAGCGTGGACTTCCACCGGGGGCAGCGGGAACCGGGGCATGCGTGGGCCTGGCTGAAGCCGCGCATCCCGCTCGTGGAGGGGGAGCCGGTCGGCCGGATCCCGCGCCTGCTGGGCATAGTCGACTTCGCGAACGGCCTGACCCTGCGTCTGGCGCCGACGGAGGTCGCGTTCCCGAACGTCGATCTCACCTGTCATCTGTTCGCCGAGCCGGAGGGGGACTGGATCGGCTTCGACACGACGGTGTCGATCGGGCCGACCGGCCTAGGCCTGACCGAGACCGTGCTGCACGACGAGCGGGGTCCGGTCGGGACGGTGCAGCAGATCCTCACGGTGCGCCCGATGCGCGGCTGAGGCGATCAGGCGGGCGCCACGGGCTGGCGCAGGATCGTGCGGCGGCGCTCCGGAGGGACCCGGCGGGCGTCGCTGAGATAGATCTCGTGGTGCAGACCCGCGAGGCGCAGGCCGTGCTCGGGGATCACCTCGTCGTGCAGGCGCTCCAGGAGCGGGGCCTCGTCATCGAAGGATCCGACGTGCAGCGTCTGCATGCACGTCCCCTCCGAGAGGGGGAGGATCCGGAGCGCATCGATCCGCGCCGGCGACTTCTTCTCCCGCACGGTCGCGATCGCGGCGTGCACGAGCGGATCCTCGACCCAGTCCGGGATGAGGATCATCATCGTCCAGTCCCAGCGGGTCTTGTCGCGGGCGGTCGTGAACGCGTCCATGTCGTCCGCCCACCACAGTCCCTCCAGGGGCGGGACGACGTAGTCCCGGTCGAGTTCGCGCCGACTCGCGAACTTCAGCGCATAGGCGACCGGGTACAGCGCCTCCAGGGCCTCGGCATAGGCGGGGGCCGTGTTCGGATCCCCGTGGCCGTCGATCGCGAGGTAGCGGCTCGGAGGCAGCTCGAGAAGGCGGAACTCGTCGATGCGCGCGCGATAGCCGTCCAGGATCTTGGTGAGATCGGTCTTGGTCCCCGTCGTCATGGAGGCATTCCAGCACAGGGCACCGACACCGGCCATGACGGAGTGAGGCGGGAACGGAGCCGATGCTCCCGGATCGGGCATACCGTTGAGTGCGGGCGTGAACTCTGCGCCCGCGGCACGACGACAGAGAGAAGCAGGATGAGCACCCCCGGTCTGGAAGAGGACGTCACCGAGAAGTTCAAGGGGGCGTTCCGGCACCATCCGGCCGGCGTCGCCCTGGTGACGGGAGTCGCCCCCGACGGCCCCGTCGGGCTCACGCTGTCGAGCGTCGCCTCGGTGAGCGCCGACCCGGCGGTGCTCGTGTTCTCGGTCACCCGGGCGACCGGCAGCGCGGGCGGGATCCTCAGCGCACCCAGCGCGCTGGTGCACTTCCTCGTCGCGGGGCAGGAGCCGATCGCCGACGCGTTCGCCCGCTCGGGCCAGCCCCGTTTCACCGCGGAGCAGGGCTTCCGCACCCTGCCCACAGGCGAGCCCTTCCTGCCCTCGGCCCGGGTCGCCGTGCGCGGCACGATCCGGGAGACGCATCCGGTCGGACCGTCCTCGCTCGTGCTGCTCGACGTGCTCGACGTGATCGAGGGCACGCCCGGCGCACCCCTTCTCTACGTCGACCGGCACTACGACAGCCTGGTCTCGTCACGGGAGCAGGCTCCGGCCCCGCAGAGCTGAGCAGGGCCGGCGGCGCATTGCTTGCCCGTACGGCCGTTCTGAACGAAGGTGGAGGCATGGCCGTCACACTGATCCTTCCCCTCGCCGCCCCGCTCGGCGTCGGGCGCATCGTCTCGGTCGATGAGAAGGCCGGGGCGGTGCAGATCCGCGATCTGACGACGGGCGTCGTGTACCGCGTGCCCGGCTCCGTCCTGGCGGAGTTCGGCGCGCTGCCGTGGCGGGGACGGGTGCAGGGCTGCACCGTGGAGGCCTCGGCGGAGGGCACCCTCACGGAGCTCGTGCTCGATGCGAACCCGGTGGGGGCCGAGCGCCGGGGCGCCGCCGACGCCCTGCGCGGCGCTCAGCAGGCGGCGGACGACGCGCGGGATCAGGCCGCGAACTGGGGCGGCACCGATCGCCGGGCGCACGAGGTCCCGGAGCGCTTCTGGTGAGAGCGGCGCATACCGCCGAGGGCGCGACGACGCCCGGCCCTGGGGTCACTGGAAGTCCCGCGAATGATGGGGCACGCCCACCTGCAGCGTCTCGAACGCATCCGCGAGCAGGTTGGTGACGCCCTCGGGAGAGCGCTCCAGCATGCCGCGCACGATCAGCGCGGGCGACTCCCGGGCGATCCGGCGGTAGCGCAGCCAGACGCCCTGCGTGCAGATGACGTTCACCAGGCCGTGCTCGTCCTCGAGGTTGAGGAAGGTCACCCCGCCCGCCGTGGAGGGGCGCTGCCGATGGGTCACGAGACCCGCCGCCTCGACCCGTCGGCCGCTCTCGTGCGTGCGCAGCGCGACGGAGGTCAGCACTCCGCGCGCATCGAGACCGGGCCGGAAGTGCGCGAGCGGATGGTCGTCGGTGGACACCCCCGTCGCCCAGAGGTCGGCGGTGAGGAGCTCGTAGCTGGTCTGGTCGCCGAACAGCGGGGGCTGCACCGCGACCACCGTGTCGGGCAGATAGCGCGCGCGGTCCTCCGCCGCGGAGCCCGCCAGCCAGATCGCCTCCCGGCGCTGCAGCCCGAGCGAGTCGAAGACGCCGGCGGTGGCGAGGGACTCCACCTGGGACGCGGTGAGGTCGGTGCGGCGCACGAGGTCGTTCAGATCCCGGTAGGGGCCTCGGGCATCGCGTTCGGTGACGATCCGCTCGGCCGTCTTCTCGCCGATCCCCGTGACGCCGGCGAGTCCCAGCCGTACGGCGAAGCGGCCGTCCCTGCGGTGCGCCGCGGTCTCGTCGGGGGCCTTCGGATCGAAGGGATCCGGATCCACGCCGTCCGGACGGTCCGGGAGCTGATGCGCGCACGACTCCCGCCCGGTGACCCCCGTCCTCTCCGGGCCCACGGGCTCCAGGGTCTCCGTCGCCCCGGACCGCGCGATGTCCGGACGGCGCACCTCGACGCCGTGCCGCCGGGCGTCGCCGGTGAGCGTCGAGGCGGAGTAGAACCCCATCGGCTGGGAGCGCAGGAGCCCGGCGAGGAAGGCGGCGGGGTAGTGCAGCTTGAGCCAGGAGCTGGCGTACACGAGCAGAGCGAACGAGAGCGAGTGCGACTCCGCGAAGCCGAAATCGGAGAACGCCTGGATCTGCGCGTAGATGCGGTCCGCGGTCTCCTCGTCCAGCCCGTGCCGGCGCATGCCCGTGTACAGGCTCTGCTTGACCCGGTCGATCTTCTCCAGCCCCCGCTTGGATCCCATCGCGCGGCGCAGCAGATCCGCCTCGTCCGCGGTGCAGTCGCCGAGGGTGGTGGCCATCTGGATGAGCTGCTCCTGGAAGACGGGGATCCCCAGGGTGCGGCGCAGGATCGGCTCCAGATCCGGATGCGCATAGGTCACGGTCTCCTGGCCGAGCTTTCGGCGGACGAAGGGGTGCACCGCACCGCCCTGGATCGGGCCCGGGCGGATGAGCGCGATCTGGACGGCGAGCTCGTAGAACTCCCGCGGCTGCAGTCGGGGGAGCAGCCCCATCTGCGCGCGGGACTCGACCTGGAACACCCCGATCGTGTCGGCGCGGCAGAGCATGTCGTAGACCGCGGGCTCCTCCTTCGGCAGGGAGTCCAGCGTCCACTCCTCACCGGTGGCCTCGCGGACCAGGTCGAAGCAGTGCCGCAGGGCGGAGAGCATCCCGAGCCCGAGCAGGTCGAACTTCACCAGCCCCATCCAGCGCGCGGCGTCCTTGTCCCACTGAATGACGGTGCGCTTGTCCATCCGGGCGTGCTCGACCGGCACCACCTCGCCGACCGGGCGCTGGGTGAGCACCATGCCGCCGGAGTGGATGCCCAGATGGCGCGGTGCGCTCATCAGCCTGTCGGCGAGATCGATGACGGGCAGCGGGATGTCGTGGTCGGGGACGGGGCTCAGATCCAGCCCCCAGCGCTCCACCTGACGCGACCAGGCGTCCTGCTGGCCGGGGGAGTGCCCGAGCGCCCTGGCCATGTCGCGCACCGCGTTCTTCGGCCGGTACTGGATGACGTTCGCGACCTGCGCCGCGTTCTCCCGGCCGTACTCGTCGTAGACCCACTGGATGATCTCCTCCCTGCGCCCGGAGTCGAAGTCGACGTCGATGTCCGGCTCCTCGGTGCGGGTCGTGGCGAGGAACCGCTCGAAGGGAAGGCGGTATCTGATCGGATCCACCGCGGTGATGCCGAGCAGGTAGCAGACCACGCTCGCGGCGGCGGATCCCCGGCCCTGGCAGAGGATCCCGCGGTCCCTCGCCTCCTTCACGATGCCGTGCACGATGAGGAAGTAGCCGGGGAAGTCCTTCTCCTCGATCACCGCGAGCTCCCGCTCGATCCGGGCCCGGCCGCCTTCGTCGAGCGTCGGGTACTTCTCCGGAGCGGCCGCCCAGACCAGGTCGCGCAGATGGCTCATCGGCGTCTCTCCGGGGGCCACCCGCATCGTCGGCAGCGCGGGCTTGGCGCTGCGCAGCGGGAAGGCGCAGGCCTCGGCGATCTCCAGGCCGTGCGCGACCGCCCCCGGATACCGGGCGAAGCGGGCGGTCATCTCCGCGCCGGAGCGCAGATGCGCCGCACCGTGGGAGGGCAGCCATCCCTCCAGCTCCCGCATGCTGCGGGTGGCGCGCACCGCGGCGATCGCCTCGGCGAGGCGGGCGTGCTCGGGGCGGGCGTAGTGCACGTTGTTCGTGCACACCACCGGCAGCCCGTGCTCGGCGGCGAGGCGGGCGAGCACGTCGTTGCGGCGGGTGTCGAGCGGGTCGCCGTGGTCGATCAGCTCGACCGCCACGCCGTCGGTCCCGAACAGGTCGACGAGCGTGCGCAGCGCCCGCTTCGCCCCCTCCGGCCCCTCCCGCTCCAGGGCGGAGCGGACGGCCCCCTTGCGGCAGCCGGTGAGGATCGTCCAGTGGCCCTCCGCCGTGTTCGCGAGGGACTCGATCTCATAGAACGGCCGCCCCTTCTCGCCGCCGCGCAGCTGCGCGTGCGTGATCGCGGAGGAGAGCCGGTGATAGCCCTCCTCCCCGCGGGCGAGGACCAGCAGATGCTCGCCGAGCGGATCCGCGGCCCCGCGCCGCTCCGGAGTGGGGGCGGTGCTCGCGTTCCCGCGCGGGTCGGGGCCGGTGAGGGACAGCTCGGCGCCGTACACCGTCTGCAGCCCGGCGGCCTCCTCGGCGACCTCGCCGAAGTGCGCGGCGCCGTAGAAGCCGTCGTGGTCCGTGAGGGCCAGCGCCTTCAGGCCCAGCCGCTGCGCCTCCATGAGCAGCTCCTCGGGGGAGGAGGCGCCGTCGAGGAAGGAGTACGAGGAGTGCATGTGCAGCTCGGCGTAGGGCACGGCGTCCCGGGGGCGTTCGACCTCGGCGAGCGAGATCGGAGGGCGCTTCTTGTGCATGCGGGAGGGGGCGTCGATCGGCAGCTCCTGGTGCAACGGCCTCTCGCCGCTGAGGGTGCGCTCGAGCTCCGACCAGGACATGCTCGGATTGTGGAAGCCCATCAGTGGTACCTCCCCTCGGCGAGCCAGCGGTCCTCGCCCTCGACGTGCAGCACGAGCCAGGCCCTGTCCTGCTCGTCGACGAGCTGCAGGCGCTCGCCGCGGAGCGCCCCGGCCGGATCCCCGCGCCGGTCCCGGACCGGCCACGGTCCCGCCCAGGACCGCACCGCGCACGCGTCCACCGCCGCGGGGGCCGCGCTGAGCAGCCCCCGTGCATCGACGGAGACCGGGGCGCCGTCGGCGTCCGTGACCGCGATCGGCCGGGCCGGTGCGAACACCTCGGCCGGGAGCGGGTCCGGCAGCCGCCCCGGCCAGGGCTGATCGGCGGCGCGCGCCGGCACCGCCCGCTCGCCCCAGGGGGTGAGCTGCTGCCGGTCGGTGAGGAGCCGCCCGCCCGCGACGACGGCGGTGACCACACCCTCATGCCCGAGCAGGGTCTGCACCCGGGAGACGGCGTGGTGCAGCCGCTCGTCGGTGCCGGATCCGAACAGGCCCGGCTGATGATGGGCGGCGTCGTCCACGGCGACGGGGGCGATGCGTGCCCGGACGATGCCGCGGAAGCGGTGCGCCTCGTCGTCGTCGCCGGCGGAGGCCGCGGCCAGGGACTCCAGCTGCCAGCGGACCCGGTCGACGAGGTCTGCGGCCTCGAAGCAGGTGGGATGCAGCCAGGTGCGCGAGGTCACCTGCTCGTCGTCGTCGGTGAGATCGATCCGCACCTCGGTGCACACCAGCGAGGCCTTCGCGAGGGCGAGGATCACCGCATCGGCGCTCTGCCGCACGGCGAAGGCGATCTGATCGGACTGGGCCAGCGGAGCCTCGAACTCGACCTCCGCCGCGAGCTCCGGATCCGGTGGGCGCGGCACCACCGGACGGGAGTCCGCCCCCGCCGCCAGGGCGTGCAGGCGTGCCCCGTGCTCGCCGAAGCGGTCTCGCAGGCGCGCCGCGCCCAGGGTCGCGAGCTCGCCGAGGGTGCGCACGCCGAGACGGAGCAGCAGCCCCGTCACCTCCGGATCCTGCAGGGCCTGCACGGGCAGCGGGGCGAGGAAGGCGGCGGACGCCCCCGCACCCACCACGAGCGTCGGATCCGCACCCCGCGCCGCCAGCTCGGCGGTGAACGGGCCGTCCGCGATCCCGATCCGCACCTCCGGGTGCCCCTCGGCGGAAAGCAGGGCGTGCAGGGCGCGGGCGGCCTCCTCCTCGCCACCGTGGAAGCGGGCGACCCCGCGGGCGCGGAGCAGGGCGAGCCCGGGGCGGAGCAGCTGCGCGCCGGGCGCCTGAGCCTCGATCAGACGCAGCACGGGGAGGAACGCGCGTTCGTCCCGCGCCGGGTCCGCGGGCAGGATGCGCAGGTTCGGCAGCAGCCCCTGCGCCTCGCGGCGGCGCTGCCCGATCCGCACCCCCTGGGCGCGCGCCGCCGCGCTGCAGACGACGACCCGGTTCGCGTGCAGGATCGCCGCCGGCTCCGCGGCCTCGGCCCCCGCGGCGCGCAGCGGCCAGTCGGGGAACCACAGCACGATCACCCGGACCGGTTCCTGCCTCGGGGCGCTCATCCGGCCACCGCCAGGAGCGCGGGCGACTCGGAGGACGGGCGCGCATCGATCGCGGTGACCGGGCGTGCCTCGGCCGCGGCGGACGGGAGCGGGAAGAGCCGCGGCAGGGCGGGAGCGGCGGCTTCGACCGTTTCGTGGATCCGGCCATGGACGTCGGGCAGACGCACCCGCACGCTCTGCGGCACGGGCGAGCGCCGGGTGCGCGCGGTGACCGTCACCTCGCACTCCTCCAGGGCGCCCCAGCCGTCGCCGAGGCCCTGCCAGCGCGGGTCGTGCACGCGGATCGATCCCTCGCTCTGCGGCCAGGCCTGACTCCCGGGGCCGGGCACGACCAGGAGCGTGCAGCCGCGGTCGCGCAGCCGGGCGCTCAGCCGGCTCAGCTCGGCCTCCCGGGCGGAGGTGGCGGGGCGGATCGCGATCAGCGGGATCACCTCGCTCAGCGCGGAGACGACCGAGAGCCAGCGCGGGCCGGGGGCCGGGACCAGGAGGAGCCGATCCAGATCCACCCCGTGGCCGGCCAGCGCCTCCACGCCCAGGGTGGGCATGCCGACGGCGGCGCACCATGCCCCCGTCCGGGAGGCGCCGGCGAGCAGCGCGCCGATGAGGCCGGGGGAGGAGGAGAGGGAATACGTGGTCCCGACCTGCAGGCCGCCCTCGGGGAGGATCGACTCGAGGGCGGGCAGCACCGGGATCAGGGGCAGATCGCTCCGCCGACGCTGCATCCGCGTGATCTCGCGGCGGAGGCGCAGCACATCCGAGACCCGGTCGTCGGTGTCGGCGGCGGGGGCGATCATGGAACCGAGAGCCATCCCCATGCACTCCATTCTCGAATATCTCTTCGAATACTGCAACAACAGAGACGACGATAATCCGTACATCCGACATGGTCGAATCGGGTGGGAGCGTCGGTAGGCGACGGCGGCTCGGACCGGGCGGCTCGGATCGCGCGGGCGCCTCGGTCCTCTCCGCGGCGGCTCGACGTCCTGGCGCCCACGGGTGCGGCGCGCGACGCCGAGGGCATCGGCGAGGGCGCACGCTCGGAGAGCCGGATCCTCGTTCTCCGCCCGCTCAGGCGGTCGGGCCGGCCTCCTGGCGGACGTCCTCGTGCAGATGCGCGATGCGCAGTGCCGCGTCCTCTCCGCGGCGCAGGACCGCCGTGTTGCGGGAGAGCTCGGGGGAGACCGCGACCCCCTGCGGATCCGTTCCGTCCACCCGCAGCCACCAGGTCGCGACGACGACGTCGCCGATCTCGCGCACCCCCAGGTCGGCGATCGTGAGAGCCGTCTCCGTCCAGGCCGGCGAGGACGACGCCGACGGGCTCGATGCCCTGCTCCGGCGCAGCGCGGCGAGCTCGTCCAGACCGGTCACCAGGGCGTCCGCGGCGGAGTCGAAGATCGTCACGTCCTCGGCGAGGCGGGCATCGATCGCCGCAGGGTCGCCGCGCAGATAGTCCTCGTACATCGCGGACAGCAGTCGGTGCACATCCGCGTGCAGGGCGGCGGGGGAGAGCGGATCCATCGAGCGCGAGGCTACCACCTGCACTCGCGCGCCCGTCTGTCAACCCTTTGACCCCTGTCGGATGCGCGGGTAGACAGGAGGCTCCGGCGACGCGATGCGGAGGAGAGATCCCATGCGGGTGAAAGCAGCGATGCAGTCCCTGATCCGGACGATCGGGAAGACCAAGGAACTCGATCCGGCGGCGGAGAAGCTCAGCGGCTGGGTGGACGAGGCCACCCGTTCCCCGGCCGTGAAGAACGCGCTCTCGGGTGCCTGGCTCGGTCATCAGGTGCATCCGATGCTCACCGACCTGCCGATCGGCGCCTGGGGCGCGGCCACCGTGCTCGACCTCACGGGCGCGGATCCCGCCGCGGCGCGCCGCCTCGTCGGACTCGGCATCCTCGCGTCCGCGCCGACGGCGGCCGCGGGCGCCTCGGACTGGTCGACCACGATCGGGGCCGCCAAACGGGTCGGACTCGTGCACGCCGCCGCGAACGCGACCGCCTCCGTCCTGCAGATCACGTCGTGGCTCCTGCGCCGTCGCGGGCACCACGGAGCCGGGAAGGCGCTCAGCCTGCTGGGGCTCGGGCTCACCCTGGGGTCGTCCTATCTCGGCGGTCACCTGTCGTTCGTGCGCGGCACCGGCGTCAACCACACGGCGTTCCAGCCGGCGGTGCGGCGCTGGACCGACGTGGGCGCCGACGCCGACCTCGCCGAAGGGGCGCGGACACGGGTCATGGTCGGCGACGTCCCGGTGCTGCTCGTGCGCCTCGACTCCCGGCTGCACGCGATCTCGGCCGTCTGCACGCACGCCGGCGGCCCTCTGGACGAGGGTGAGCTCGGCGCGGACGGATGCATCACCTGCCCGTGGCACGGCAGCCGGTTCCGCATCGACGACGGGGAGGTGCGGCGCGGACCGGCGAGCGTGCCCCAGCCGTGCTGGGAGGCGAAGGTCGAGGACGGACGGATCCTGCTCCGCTCCGCCTGACGGCGATCAGGCGGTTCCGCTGCGCACCGCACCGGCGCCGCGCGGTTCTCCACAGGCCCGGAACGCAGCCCCGGCGGATCTGGGAGGGTGGCCTGCATGGAACCCGCAGGCGTCGTCACCGTCCTGGCGCACATCGGCCTGCTCGGGATCGGCGCCTGGCTGACCGCGATCGACGTCGGCACGCACCGGCTCCCCGACCGGATCGTGCTGCCCGCGCTCGCCGGGGCGCTCCTGCTCGCGCTCGCCGGGGCCCTGCTCGCGCGGATGGGCGGGCGGCTGCTCGGCGCGCTGTGGGGCCTGCTGCTGCTCGGCGGCTTCTACGCGCTGCTGCGCGCCCTCAGCCGGGGCGGCCTGGGCGGCGGGGACGTGAAGCTCGCCGGGCTCGTCGGCCTGGTGCTCGGCTGGCACGGGTGGACGGCGCTCGTCGTCGGCGCCGCCGCGGCGTTCGTCCTCGGTGCGGGGTACGCGCTCGGCCTCGTCCTCCTCCGCCGTGCCACGAGGACGACCCGCATCGCGTTCGGGCCGTGGATGATCGTCGGCGCCGTGCTGGGCATCTCCGCGGCGTGATCGCCCTCCTCGACGGCGCCGGGGGATTAGGGTGAGCACATGGCACTCGCACGGCTTCACGGCGGCCCGCTCGACGGGCAGATCATCCCCCTCGGATCCGCGGACGACGAGATCGCGGTCCCCTACAGCGAGACGCTCCTCGTCTACAACAAGCGGGGAGAGCCGACGCACACGGGGGAGCACGACGGGCCCACCGAGTTCGAGTACTGGTACCAGGGATCCCAGGACGACCTCAACCCCGCGGATGTCTGAGCCGTCCCGCACGGTCGAGGTCGAGCGCAAGTACGACGTGGACGGCAGCACCCCGCTGCCGTCGTGGGACGCGATCCCCGGGGTCGACGCGGTCACCGAGGGCGAGCACCGTGCGCTGGACGCACGCTATTTCGACACCGCCTCGGGAGACCTCGCGCGCGCCGGCGTCGCGCTGCGGCGCCGCACCGGGGGTCCGGACGAAGGCTGGCACGTCAAGGGCCCCCGGACCGGCGACGGCCGCATCGAGCTCGGCTGGCCGCTCGGGGAGTCGGACGACCTGCCGCCGCAGGTCGCGGAGTTCGTCGCCCAGTGGACCACGGCACCGCTGATCCCGCTCGCCCGCATCGAGAACGCGCGCACCGCCTACCTCCTCACCGGTCCCGACGGCGTGGTCGCGGAGTTCGTGGACGACCGCGTCCGCGGCACGGACCTGCGCCTTCCGGCCGGCCTGCCCGCCCCCGCGCCGCGCGAATGGCGCGAATGGGAGATGGAGCTGGGGCCCGCGGCTCCCGCCGATGAGGCGGGCCGGAGCGCCTTCTTCCTGGCGGTGGAGCGGGCCGTCGCCGCTGCCGGGGGACGCGTCTCCCCGTCCGGCTCGAAGCTCGGCCGCGCGCTCGGGTTCTGAGCCGCACGGCGAACCCTACCGTGCCCGACGAGGTTCCGCCCGGGGGTTCCGAGGACGCTGCCGGCGTGCTTGAGTGACAGCATGAGCAGCCCCGCGGTGCTGAGGTCCCTGCAGACGGTCGTCCCGGAGACGGTCCTGCATCAGAACGAGGTGCGCGACGTGTTCGCCGCGCAACCGGAGCTGTCCCGCCTCGCGCGGCGCCTCGTGACCGCCTCCTTCGACGGCTCGGGCATCGACACCCGGCGCACGGTGCTCGATGAGCTCACCCTGGCCGATACGGGGGCGGACCCCGTCTTCTTCGACCGGTCCACGGGAACGCTGCTGTCGCCGGGCACCGGGGTGCGCAACGACGTCTACGTGCGGGAGGGGCGTCGGCTGTTCGTCGCGGCCGCCCGCGCTGCGCTCGAGGCGGATCCGGAGATCTCGCCGGCCGACATCACGCATGTGATCACGGTCTCGTGCACCGGGTTCCACGCCCCGGGGCCGGAGTACGAGATCGTCAGCGCGCTCGGGCTCGCGGATTCGGTGCAGCGCTTCCACCTCGGCTTCATGGGCTGCTACGCGTCGATGCCGGCGCTGCGGGCGGCGAGCCAGTTCTGCGCGGCCGATCCGGACGCGGTGGTGCTGGTGGTGAGCGTCGAGCTGTGCACGCTGCATCTGCGCTCCTCGGAGGATCCGGATGTGATCGTCGCCTCCTCGCTGTTCGCCGACGGCGCGGCCGCGGGCATCGTCACCGCGCGTCCGTCCGCGGCACCGGGCCTGAGGCTCGACCGCTTCCACACGGCCATCGCCCCCGAAGGGGAGAAGGACATGGCGTGGACGATCGGCGACCGCGGCTTCGAGATGATCCTCTCCACCGGCGTTCCCCAGATCATCGGGGCGACCATCGTCGAGGCGCTGCGCCCGCTGTACGCGGGAGAGCTGAGCGCGCCGTTCGACGGCGGCGCGATCGGCGAGCACGTGCGGCACTGGGCGATCCATCCCGGCGGCCGCAGCATCCTCGACCGGGTGCAGGATCGGCTCGGCCTGAGCGATGCGCAGCTGCACCCCGCCCGGGAGACGCTGCGGACGCAGGGGAACATGTCGAGCGCGACCGTGCTGTTCGTCCTGCGCCGGATCCTCGAACAGGAGGACGCGCGCGACGGCGACAGGGTGTCCGCGATGGCGTTCGGCCCCGGCCTGACGGCGGAGAGCGCGCTGATGACCGTGGTCGGCGCGGAAGCGGATGGGCGCTGACCTCTCGACGCGGGCCGTCGGCGTGCGCGAGCTCATGGACGACCCGTCCGCGGATCCCGGGATGCTGGAGCGCACCTACCGGCGCTTCGGCGCGGTGAACGCGGTGGTGTCGCGGCCCGGCTCGGTCTACCGCGCGGACGTGCGTCCGCGCGCTCGCCGCCGGCGCGCCCTGGGCGGTGCTCCGGTGCGCATCCTCGACGTGGGCGCCGGGGGCGGCGATCTGTGCCGGGCGCTCGCCGTGCGTCTGCGGCGCGACCGCCTGGATGCGGAGATCACCGCCCTCGACGTCGATCCCCGCGCCGTGGCCTGGGCGTCCGCGCACGACGGGGGTGCCGGCGCGGTCTACCGATGTGCCTCGTCGTCGGATCTGGTCCGCGCCGGTGAGAGATTCGACATCGTGCTGTCGAACCACGTGCTGCACCATCTGGACGGGGCGGGTCTCGCGGGGATGCTCGAGGACACCCGCCGCCTCGTGCCGGAGGACGGGGTCGTCGCGCACCACGACATCGCCCGGAGTCGTCTCGCGAGCGCGGCGTTCGCGGCGGGCACCTGGCCCTTCTCGGGCAATCTGCTGGCCGGATCCTTCATCCGTGCCGACGGGCTGACCAGCATCCGCCGTTCCTACACGGCCGCCGAGCTGGCCGCCGCGGCGCCTCCGGGATGGGTGGTCCGCCGCGGCTTCCCCTCCCGGCTGCAGCTGCGCTGGGAGCCTGCCGATGCCGCCGGCTGAGCCGAGGCTCGATCACAGTGTCGTCATCGTGGGAGCCGGTCCCGTGGGGCTGCTGCTCGGCTGCCTCCTCGCCCAGGGCGGCGTGGACGTCGCGCTCTGCGAGCAGCGCGACGGCGACGACGTCCGCAGCCGGGCGATCGGGATCCATCCGCCGGGACTCGCGATGCTCGACCGCGCCGGGGCCGGTGCCGCGGTGCGGGCGGAGGCTCTCGCCCTCGCCGGCGGCGAGGTGCTCAGCCGCGGGCGGGTGCTGGCATCGCTCGCCTTCCCGGCCGATCGCCCGGTGCTCGTGCTGCCGCAGCGCCGCACCCACGCCCTGCTGAGCCAGCGGCTGGATCGGCTGTCGCCGGGGGCGCTCCGGGCCGGCTGCTCGGTGAGCGGGGTGCGCGACGAGGGCGGTTTCGTACGGGTCCGTCTCGACGCCGAGGGGAGGCGGAGGGAGCTCACCGCCGCCTTCGCGGTGATCGCGGACGGCGTGCACAGCGGACTGCGCACCGGGCTCGGCCTGGGCTGGCGGCGGCGGGCCGGCAGCGCGCGGTACGCGATGGCCGATGTGCCGGACCCGGATGCCGGCGCCACGGCTTTGCTCCATTGCGGACCCGGCGGACTCGTGGAGTCGTTCCCGCTGCCGGGCGGGTTGCGGCGCTGGGTGGTGCGCGCCGCAGAGGACGAGGACGTCGGCACCGCGGCCGGCTTCCGGGCGGCGATCCGGGTGCGCACCGGGGCGGATCCGGCGATCGGATCCGATGTCGTGCCGGTCGCGTTCACGGCGAGGCAGCACGTCGCGCGTGCTCCTGCGCGCGGACGGATCGCGCTGCTGGGCGACGCCGCGCATGAGATCAGCCCGATCGGCGGACAGGGCATGAACCTCGGCTGGGCCGACGCCGGGAGGCTGGACGCCGCACTGCGCTTCGCCCTGGCCGACGGCGGGGCGGACCTCGGCGACTACGGGCGCCGGACCCTGCGCGCCGCCCGGGGCGCACAGCGTCGCAGCGCCTTCTACATGGCGATGGGCGCGCCGGCGCGGCACGGGCTTCCGCTCCTCGCGCGGGAGCTCCTCATCCGCTCGCTGGGATCCGCGCCGCTGCGCCCGTGGGCGGCCGGACTGGTGACGATGCGCGGCCTGTGAGCGCTCTCGGACGCACCGAGGGCCGGCCACGCACGAGGCGTGACCGGCCCTCGGCCGATCGGATCCGATCAGAGGTTGATCATGTGGCCCGCGAGGCCGTGGAACGCCTCCTGCAGCGCCTCCGACAGCGTCGGGTGGGTGTGCACGTTGCGCGCGGCCTCGAGGGCGGTGAGGTCCCACTTCTGGGCCAGGGTCAGCTCGGGCAGCAGCTCCGAGACGTCGGGGCCGATCAGGTGACCGCCGATGAGCTCGAGGTGCTCCGCGTCCGCGATCAGCTTGACGAAGCCCACGGGCTCGCCCAGGCCGTTCGCCTTGCCGTTCGCGCTGAACGGGAACTTCGCGACCTTGATCTCGCGGCCCTCGGCGCGCGCCTGCTCCTCGGTGAGACCGAAGCTGGCGACCTGCGGCTGGCAGAACGTCGCGCGCGGCATCATCCGGTAATCGCCCAGTGTCATGGTCTCGGCCTTGCCGATGGTCTCCGCGGCGACCACGGCCTGCGCCTCGGCCACGTGGGCGAGCTGCAGCTTGGCGGTCACGTCGCCGATCGCGTAGATGCCCTCGACGTTCGTGCGCATGTGGTCGTCGATGTCGATCGCGCCGCGCTCGGTGAGCTTCACGCCGGTCTTGTCCAGGCCGTAGCCGTCGACGTTCGGGGCGAAGCCGACCGACATCAGCACCTTGCCGGCGGTGATCTCGCCGGGCTGGCCGTCGCGGGTCTCGTAGGTGACGTGCACGGACGAGCCGTTGTCGGTGACGGTCTTCACCGCGGTCGAGGTGAGGATGTCGATGCCGAGCTTCTTGTACTGCTTCTGGATCTCCTTGGAGACCTCGACGTCCTCGTTGGGCAGGGCACGGTCGAGGAACTCGATGATGGTGACCTTGACGCCGTAGTTCGCCATCACGTAGCCGAACTCCATGCCGATGGCGCCGGCGCCGACGATGACGATCGACTCGGGAAGGTCGCGGGTGAGGATCTGCTCCTCGAAGGTGACGACGTTGTCGCTGAGCTGGACGCCGGGCAGCAGGCGGACGGTGGATCCCGTCGCGATGATGACGTTGTCGAACGTCACCTCCTCGGTCGTGCCGTCCGACTTGGCGACCGAGATCGCCTTCGGGCCGGTGAAGGTGCCGCGTCCGTCGTACTCGGTGACCTTGTTCTTCTTCATGAGGAAGTGGATGCCCTTGACGTGGGTCTCCGCGACCTTGCGGCTGCGATCGAACGCCGCTCCGAAGTCGAAGTGCACGTCACCCGAGATGCCGAAGAACTCGGCCTTGTGGGTGACGGTGTGCGCGATCTCCGCGTTCTTGAGGAGCGACTTCGAGGGGATGCACCCCACGTTGAGGCAGATGCCGCCCCAGTACTTCTCCTCGATGATCGCGGTGGAAAGGCCGAGCTGGGCGCTGCGGACGGCGGCGACGTAGCCGCCGGGGCCAGCGCCGAGGATGACGACGTCGTAGTGTGGCATGCCCTCAGCCTACCGTTCGGCGACACCGCTCCGGGCGGAGGTTGCGGGCCGGATCCTGCTCCCGATGGCGGCGGGCTTCCGATAGGCTGGAACGCCAGAGGAGGGGTGCACAGTGACTGAGAACGACGTTCCCGAAGGCGCCGTCCGCCGCGGCGGAGAACCCGCGCACGACACCACGCAGACGTTCGGACACGACTCCGACCTGTCGTTCGTCCCGTTCGGCGCCGAGCTGACGGAGGTCGAGCAGGCGGCGATCGCCGCGCTCCCTTCCGGTTCCGCGCTGCTGCTGGTCCGCTCCGGCGCTCTCGCCGGAGCCCGGTACCTGCTGGACACGGCGGTCACCACGGTCGGCCGGCACCCGGAGGCGGACATCTTCTTCGACGATGTCACGGTCTCGCGCCGTCACGCCGAGGTCATCCGCACCGGCACCGCGTTCGAGATCATCGATCAGCGGTCGCTGAACGGCACCTACGTGAACGGCGAGCGCGTCGACCGCAGCCCGCTGGGCAACGGCTACGAGGTGCGCGTCGGCAAGTTCCGGCTGAACTTCTTCGCCTCGCCTGTGGATCTCGCGCAGGCGAACTCCTGATGGCGGCGTCGGCCGCCGAGCGCACCGCCCCGACCGGGCTGCTGAGCATCGGCCAGGTCCTCGCGCGCCTGACGCCCGAGTTCCCCGACGTGCGCGCCTCGAAGCTCCGCTTCCTCGAGGAGAAGGGGATCGTGAACCCGGTGCGCACCGCGTCCGGGTACCGCAAGTTCTCCGCCGCCGACCTCGAGCGGATCCGCGTCGCCCTCACCCTGCAGCGTGATCAGTACCTGCCGCTCAAGGTGATCCGCGAGCATCTCGACGCGCTCGAGGCGTCGGGCGGCGCCCCGGTCCTGCCGGCGTCGATCGTGCAGGGGCCGCGCCGCTACCGCCGTGACGAGCTCGTCAGCGCGGCCGGCGCGACGCACGCCCTGCTCGGCGACGCGGTGTCCAGCGGCATGCTGCCGGCCGCCGAGGCGTACCCCGAGTCCGCGGTGTCGCTCCTGCGCGCCCTAGTCGCCCTGGACGGGCACGGGATCGGACCGCGCCACCTGCGGCCGCTGCGGCAGAGCGCCGAGCGCGACGTCGCTCTGGTGCAGTCGGCGCTGTCCGCGCTGCTGCGGCGCACCGACACCCCGTCGCGTGCCAGGGCCAGCGAGATGGCTCCCGAGCTGGCATCCCGGCTGGACGAGGTGCGCGCACTCCTCGTCAAGGACGGCATCGGCCGGCTGCTGTCGTAACGAACTGGTTGCGACACACCCCTCGCTCCGCCCGGATGTCGTTGTCGCCGGAGACCTGCTGTTCTAGCGTGGAGTCATCGACTTTCAGGTTGTGGTTGAAGGATTGTGTGCCTTCAGGATGAGGAGGAAGCCATGAGCGCCGACGAACGGGGCGACGCACCGTCGTTCGGGGACGACCTCCTCTTCACCGACGGCCTCCCGGCGATGGACGACGAGGTGGGGTACCGCGGAGCGGTCGCCGCCCGTGCGGCCGGCATCACCTATCGTCAGCTGGATTACTGGGCGCGCACCGAGCTCGTCGTCCCCACCGTCCGCGGGGCGAGCGGTTCCGGATCCCAGCGCCTGTACGGCTTCCGGGACATCCTCGTCCTCAAGCTCGTCAAGGAGCTGCTGAACACCGGGATCTCGCTGCAGCAGATCCGCACCGCGGTGGACCAGCTCCGCGCGGCGGGCATCCGGGACCTGGCCGGGACGACGCTCATGAGCGACGGGGCCTCGGTGTACCTCTGCACCTCGAACGACGAGGTGATCGACCTCCTCAGCCGCGGTCAGGGCGTCTTCGGCATCGCCGTGGGCAAGGTGTTCCACGAGGTCGAGGCGACGCTCGTCGAGTTCGACGCGCTGGTGCCCGACCCGATGGACGATCTCGCCGCACGCCGCGCCCGCCGCTCCGCCTGAGCCGCTCCCGCGACGAGAAGAGCCGGTCCCCGAGGGGAACCGGCTCTCGTCGTCTCAGGGGCGCCCGGCGCTCAGGCGCGGGTGTCCTCCGGCAGTGCGATGCGTCCGGTGCGGATGACCCGGTCCAGCAGGGTGTCGAAGTCGGCCGCGAGCTCCTGCGCGGAGTCGCCGGGCCAGATGTGCAGCGGCTTCGCGGCGCCCTGCGCCTGCTGCAGGGAGGTGCGCTCGGGGAGCTGGGGGCTCAGCACCAGCGGGCCGAACATGTCGCGCAGCTCCTTGATGCGGAACTGGTGCTCGATCGACTGGGGGCGCACGCGGTTGACCACGATGCCGAGCGGCTGCAGCCGCGGGGAGAGGCCGCGGCGGATCTCCTCGATCGCGCGCAGGGCGCGGTCGGCGGCGGCGACGGAGAACAGGCCCGGCTCGGTGACGACCATGACGCGGTCGCTCGCGGCCCACGCGGTGCGGGTGAGCGCGTTCAGTGACGGCGCGCAGTCGATGAGGACGAGGTCGTAGTCGGCCTCGACGGCGGCGAGCGCCTCCTCGAGCTTCCAGACGTCGCGCACGCTCGGGTGCGGCCCGTCGAAGTTGATCGCGGACGGGCTGCCGATGAGCACGTCGATGGTTCCCGGATGCACCTTCGCCCAGCCGGAGGACGTGATGGCTTGACGGACCACCTTCTCCTTGGGGTTGGCGAGGACGTCGGCGATGTTGAGCCGCCCGGCGACCTGGATGTCCATGCCCGTCGAGACGTCGGACTGCGGGTCGAGGTCGACCACGAGGGTCCGGACGCCGCGGGCGAACGCCGCCGAAGCGAGGCCGAGGGTCACGGTCGTCTTTCCGACACCGCCCTTGAGGGAACTGACGCTGAGTACGTGCACGGAGACCACGTTACCTTCCTCTAGGCTGAGGACACACTCAGCCCCCCGATGCGCGTCGTCGCGCAGAACAGTGTTCGAGGTGCCATGTTCCAGAAGATCCTTGTGGCCAATCGTGGTGAGATCGCCATCCGCGCGTTCCGAGCCGCATTCGAGGTGGGAGCGAAGACGGTCGCCGTCTTCCCCTGGGAGGACCGTGGATCCCTCCACCGTCAGAAGGCGGACGAGTCCTACCAGATCGGCGAGGTCGGGCACCCGGTGCGCGCCTATCTCGATGTGGACGAGATCATCCGGGTGGCGCTGTCCAGCGGTGCGGACGCGATCTACCCGGGGTACGGCTTCCTCTCGGAGAACCCGCAGCTGGCCGCCCGCGCGGCGGAGAACGGCATCGCCTTCATCGGGCCTCCGGCGCACGTGCTGGAGATGGCCGGCAACAAGGTGACCGCGAAGCAGCATGCGGTCGCGGCGGGCGTGCCGGTGCTGCGGTCGACCGATGCCTCCGACGACGTCGACGCACTCGTCGCGCAGGCCGAGGCCATCGGCTTCCCGATCTTCGTCAAGGCGGTCGCGGGCGGCGGCGGACGCGGGATGCGCCGGGTCGAGTCGCTGGGCGATCTGGCCCCGGCGCTGGCCGAGGCCATGCGCGAGGCGGGGAGCGCGTTCGGCGACCCCCGGGTCTTCCTCGAGCAGGCGGTGCAGCGGCCCCGCCACATCGAGGTGCAGATCCTCGCCGACGGCGCCGGGAACACGGTGCATCTGTTCGAGCGGGACTGCTCCGTGCAGCGGCGGCATCAGAAGGTGGTCGAGATCGCGCCGGCGCCGAACCTCGACGACGAGACCCGCAACGCCCTGCACGGATACGCGGTCGCCTTCGCCCGGTCGATCGGCTACGAGAACGCCGGCACGGTCGAGTTCCTGCTGGAGACCGCGGGGGAGCGCGCGGGCGAGGTCGTGTTCATCGAGATGAACCCGCGCATCCAGGTCGAGCACACGGTCACCGAGGAGGTCACCGACGTCGACCTCGTGCAGTCGCAGATCCGGATCGCCGCGGGCGAGACGCTCGCGGACCTCGGGCTGGAGCAGGACGACATCCAGCTGCGGGGTGCGGCGCTGCAGTGCCGCATCACGACCGAGGACCCGGCCCAGGGCTTCCGTCCCGACACCGGTCGCATCACGACGTACCGCTCGCCGGGAGGGGCCGGCATCCGCCTCGACGGCGGCACCACGGCCGCGGGATCCCAGATCAGCCCGCACTTCGACTCGATGCTCGCCAAGCTCACCTGCCGAGGCCGCGACTTCCCGGCCGCGGTGGCGCGGGCCAAGCGCGCGCTCGCGGAGTTCCGGATCCGCGGGGTCTCCACCAACATCCCCTTCCTTCGTGCGGTGCTCGACGACCCGGCGTTCGTCGTCGGCGACCTGTCCACGCTGTTCATCGAGGAGCGGCCGGGGCTGGTCACCAGCAACCCCTCGAGGGACCGCGCGACCCGTCTGCTGAACTGGCTCGCCGATGTCACGGTGAACCGGCCCTACGGGGACAAGCCGCTGTCGCCGTCGCCGGGCAGCAAGCTCCCCGCGATCGACCTGAGCGCGGCGCCGCCGGCGGGCGCCCGGGATCGGCTGCTCCAGCTCGGCCCGGCGGGCTTCGCCCGTGCGCTGCGCGAGCAGACCGCTCTCGCCGTGACCGAGACGACCTTCCGCGATGCGCACCAGTCCCTGCTCGCCACGCGGGTGCGCACCCGCGACCTGGTGCGCGTCGCGCCGCATGTGGCGCGCATGACCCCGCAGCTCCTCTCGATGGAGGCCTGGGGCGGTGCGACCTACGACGTCGCCCTGCGCTTCCTCGCCGAGGATCCGTGGGAGCGCCTGGAGGCGCTGCGGGCCGCGATGCCCAACATCCCGCTGCAGATGCTGCTGCGCGGACGCAACACCGTCGGGTACACGCCGCGTCCCGTCGGGGTGACGAACGCGTTCGTGCGCGAGGCCGCGGCGACCGGCGTGGACATCTTCCGCATCTTCGACGCCCTCAACGACGTGTCGCAGATGCGCCCGGCGATCGACGCGGTGCTGGAGACCGGAACCGCCGTCGCCGAGGTCGCGCTCTGCTACACGGGCGACCTGCTGGATCCGGCGGAGGACCTGTACACCCTGGACTACTACCTGCGCCTCGCGGAGCAGATCGTCGAATCGGGTGCGCACATCCTCGCCATCAAGGACATGGCGGGGCTGCTGCGGCCCGCCGCGGCGGCACGGCTCGTCGCCGCCCTGCGGGAGCGCTTCGACCTTCCGGTCCAGGTGCACACGCACGACACCGCGGGCGGTCAGCTCGCGACGCTGCTGGCCGCCAGCGCGGCCGGCGCCGACGCAGTCGACGCGGCCGCGGCGCCGATGTCGGGCACCACCAGCCAGCCGTCGCTGTCCGCGCTCGTGGCGGCCCTCGCCCACACCGAGCGGGACACCGGGCTGGACCTGCAGGCCGTCGGCGACCTCGAGCCCTACTGGGAGGGCGTGCGCCAGCTCTACCGTCCCTTCGAGTCCGGGCTGACAGCCCCGACCGGACGGGTCTACCATCACGAGATCCCGGGCGGGCAGCTGTCCAACCTGCGCCAGCAGGCGATCGCGCTCGGCATGGCCGACGACTTCGAGCGGATCGAGGACATGTACGCCGCCGCAGACCGGATCCTGGGCCGGATCCCCAAGGTCACCCCGTCGTCGAAGGTCGTCGGCGACCTGGCCCTGGCGCTCGTCGCGGCGGGGGCGGACCCCGCGGACTTCGAGGAGAACCCGCAGAACTACGACATCCCCGATTCCGTGATCGGCTTCATGGCCGGTGAGCTGGGCGATCTCCCCGGCGGATGGCCGGAGCCGTTCCGCACCAAGGCGCTCGCCGGCCGGACGGTGTCGATCGATGTCGTCCCGATTACCGCGGAGGAGCAGCAGGCCCTCGACGGCGAGAGCCGCGAGCGTCGGCAGACCCTCAACCGCGTGCTGTTCCCGGGACCGGCGGCGGAGTTCGAGCGCACCCGTGCGGCGTTCGGGGATCTGTCCGCCCTCGGGACCCCGGACTACCTCTACGGACTGGTGCCGGGCGAGGAGCACGTGGCGGAGATCGACCCGGGTGTGCAGCTCTACGTCGGCCTCGAGGCGATCGGCGAGGCGGACGAGAAGGGCATCCGCACCGTCATGACGACGCTGAACGGACAACTGAGGCCCGTGTTCGTGCGGGACCGCTCCGTCGCGGTCGACGCGCGCGAGGTCGAGAAGGCCGACACCTCGAAGCCGGGCCAGGTGGCCGCACCGTTCTCGGGCGTCGTCACGGTCAAGGCCGAGGTCGGCGACGCCGTTCGCGCCGGGGAGCCGGTCGCCTCGATCGAGGCGATGAAGATGGAGGCGGCGATCACCGCACCCGTCGACGGCGTCATCGAGAGGCTCGCGATCGGCGCCACGCAGCAGGTCGAGGCAGGGGACCTGATCGTCGTCATCCGGCCGTCGCAGCCGGCGTGAGGAGTCCGGAGGGCGGCAGCGCGATGCCGCCCTCCGGAACCCGCCGTCGTGTGCGCCCCCGTCGCCGTGCACTAATCTTGTGCGGGCGATGCGCTCCCCACCGGGGCGCGCCGCGGGGGAGAGACAGACCAGCATGAGCACAGAACGCAGGAACACGCAGGGCGAAGACGCCGAGGAGACGCTCGGCGTGCTCGACAGCACGGGCGCCATCAGCACCGCCGGCATCGGATTGCTCGGCGGGGCGACGGCGCAGGTCCCGGTGACGCTGCCCTCGGCCGACGACGAGGACCTCGTCGATGACGACGTCACCGAGGGCGAAGCCTTCACCGATCTCGTCCTCGAGGCCGATCCCGCAGCCTTCGTCCGCGAGGACGACGGCATCGGGCGGATCCATCAGGGCACCGGCGTCCCGGACATCGTGATCGAGATCCCGGCGCCTGCCGCCGAGGAGACCGTGGTCGTCGCTGAGCTCGTCGAGGGGGACGAGACGGATGAGGCCGACGACGAGCCGACGGCCGCCGCCGAGCAGGCCGACGCCGCCGAGCAGATGACGGACTCCGAGGTCGACGACGAGCTCGCCGAAGCCGCTGACGATCTAGCCGAAGCCACTGACGAGCCCGCCGCGGCCGAAGCCGATGACGATCTCGCCGAAGCCGAAGCCGAAGCCGAAGCCGAAGCCGAAGCCGAAGCCGAAGCCGAAGCCGAAGCCGAGGGTCATGTGGACCCGGACGCCGCGGAGGCGCCGTACGACGCCGTCGCGACCGATGCGCCCGTGCCGGAGGACTCGAGCACGGCGCAGGAGTCGCACCCGAGCGCGCCGCGCTCGCCCGACGGCGAACAGCCGGAGCGCCCGGGGTACGGCGCGCAGGCCCCGTCCCAGGACGAGGCCGGCACCGCTGCCGTCGAGCCGCGGGACGAGTCGGAGACGGACGCCCCCGAGGAGCCCGCGCGCGTGGAGCCCGCGCGCGTGGAGCCCGCGGCCGCGGCAGCCGAGAGCCCCATGACGGAACCCGCGGCGGCCCCGGTCCGCGCTCCCTGGCCGGCGCCGTCGCCGATGACGCTCCGCCCGGTCGAGCCGCGTCCGACGCCGGCGACACCTCCCGCATCCGTCCCCCGAGCCGAGGAGCAGACCGTGAACGGAGACGCCGCCCCCGCGCCGGAGACGGAGCTCGCCTCGCGCCGTCTCGACCAGCTGGGCGACCGCGAGCGCGAGAGCGCCGATCTGCTGACGGCGGACCGGCTGCTCGACACCTCGCGGCTCGCGGGGCCCGAGCCCGAGGGCCTGTGGAGCCATCTGCTGTACACGATCTCCGGTCGTCGCATCAACCTCGGCGACGGCAAGCGCGCCCAGCAGCGGAAGGCGCTGAGCGCGCGCATCGCCGCGCCCCTTCCCGGCACGGCGCGCTTCGTGCCGGTGCTGAGCCGCAAGGGCGGGGTCGGCAAGACCACGGTGACCGCGCTGCTCGGCATGGCCCTCGCCGACGCGCGCGAGGACCGTGTCATCGCCGTCGACGCGAACCCCGACCGCGGGACGCTCGCCGACCGCATCGCGCGCACGAACAGCAAGACCGTGCGGGACCTGGTGCGCATCCACGATCAGGTCACCGGCTACCACGACATCTCGGCGGTGGTGTCCCGTGACGCGACCCGCCTGGACGTGCTGGCATCGGACACGGACCCGCGCGTCTCGGAGGCGTTCAACGACGAGGACTACGACCAGGTCGCGTCCGTGGCCGCGCACTACTACTCGCTCGTGCTGACCGACACGGGCACCGGCATCGTGCACTCCGTCATGGCCGCCACGCTGGACCGCGCCGACACGATCGTGATCGTCACCGGTCTCAGCGTCGACGAGGCGCGCCTCGCCTCCGAGACGCTCACCTGGCTCGAGACGAACGGATACGCGGACAAGGTGCGGGAGGCGGTCGTCGTCCTCAACCAGTCCAGCCCGGGATCCCCGATCGTCCGGCTGAGCGAGCTCGAGGCGCATTTCCGCACCCGCGTGGCGCACGTGCTGCGCGTGCCGTACGACGCGCGGATCGCCGCGGGCAGCGCCATCTCCTTCGCCGCACTCCAGCCCGAGACCCGGCAGGCGGCGCGCGAGCTGGCCGCCGTCGTGGTCGAGGGCCTGAGAGCGCAGGCCGCCTGATGACGGTCCGCGAGATCCGCCTCTTCGGAGACCCGGTGCTGCGCACGGTGTGCGCGGAGATCGAGACCATCGACGACGGCGTGCGCGCCCTCGTCGCCGACCTCGTCGACAGCGTCGAGCTGCCCGGCCGAGCCGGCGTCGCGGCGCCGCAGATCGGCGTGGCGCTGCGCGCCTTCAGCTACAACATCGACGGAGACATCGGCTATGTGCTGAACCCGGTGCTGGTCGAGGTGCGCGGGGAGCCCGTGCCCACCGGCGAGGGCTGTCTGTCGGTGCCCGGCCTGTGGCACGACGCGCTGCGCCACCCCTGGGCGCGGGTCGAGGGGATCGACCTCGACGGCGAGCCCGTGGTGCTGGAGGGGGAGGGCCTGCTCGCTCAGGCGCTCCAGCACGAGACCGACCACCTGGACGGCAAGGTCTATCTCTCCCGGCTGGATCCCGAGACCCGGAAGGTCGCGATGCGCGAGGTGCGCGAGAGCTCCTGGTTCTGATGCGGGAGGGATCGGCATGACGGTTCCGGCGGCGCAGCGCGCCCGGGCGGACGGGTTCCGCTCGCTCCACGTCCCGGGGGATCCGCTCGTCCTCGTCAACGCCTGGGATCCCGTGTCGGCCAGGATCACCGAGCAGGCCGGCCTCCGTGCGATCGCGACGACGAGCGCCGGGATCGCCTGGGCGAACGGCAGCGCCGACGGGCACCGCCTCGACCGCGACACCGCGCTGCGCGCCCTGCAGCGGATCGTCGTCGCGGTGGACGGCAGGCTTCCGGTGACGGCGGATCTGGAGGACGGCTTCGGAGCCGGGCCGGCGGCCGTCGCCGAGACCGTCGCGGAGGCCGTCGCCCTGGGCGTCGTGGGCGTCAACCTCGAGGACTCCCTCCGTGCGCCGGGCGAGCAGGCGGAGCGAGTCGCCGCGGCACGCGCCGCAGCGGACGCGTCGGGGTGCAACCCCTTCATCAACGCGCGGATCGACACGCATTCCCTGCTCGGCGACGCCGAGCGGTGGATGAGCGAGACCGTGCTTCGCGCTCGCGCGTACGCCGAGGCGGGCGCCGACGGGATCCTCGTGCTCGGCGCGGTGTCCGCGACGGCGCTGCGAGCGCTGGTCGGTGCGGTGGAGGTGCCCGTGAACGTGGCTCTCGACGCGACCACGCTCCCGGTCGCAGAGCTCGCCGAGGCGGGCGCCGCGCGGATCAGTGTGGGATCCGCGGTCGCGGAGGCCGTTCATGCGGCGACTCTCCGCATGGCGCAGGAGGTCGTGAACGCGGGCGTCGCGACCGAGACGGCGCAGCGGCTGTCGTGGAGCAGGCTCAACGACCTGTTCTGACGCAGCCGCGGATTCGGGCAGGAGGAAGGGCCCCGGGGAATCCCCGGGGCCCTTCCTCCTGCTCGCGCGATCAGCCGAGCGGCACCGTGGTGGTGGCGGTGGTCTCGTTGTAGATCTCGGCGACCTGCGGCGCGAAGTCCTTCATGATCACGTTGCGCTTGATCGAGAGCTTGGGCGTGAGGTGCCCGCTCGCCTCGGTCCACTCCGACGGCAGGATGGTGAACTTGCGGATCGATTCGGCGCGCGAGACCCGGGTGTTGGCGACGTCGATCGCCCGCTGCACCTCGGCGCGCACGGCGTCGTTCTTCGCCGCGTCGGCGAGGGACATGTCGGCGGGAAGGCCGTTGTTCGCCAGCCAGGTCGGCAGCATCTCCGGGTCGAGCGTCACGAGCGCCGCGATGAAGGGCTTCTGGTCGCCGACGACGACCACCTGGCCGACGATCGGGTTCGCCCGGATCGGGTCCTCGAGCGCCGCGGGGGAGACGTTCTTGCCGCCGGCGGTGACGATGATCTCCTTCTTGCGGCCGGTGATCGTGAGGAAGCCCTCGTCGTCGAAGGAGCCGAGGTCGCCGGTGCGGAACCAGCCCTCGTCGAACGCGGCCTCGGTCGCCTCCGGGTTGTTCCAGTACTCCTTGAACACGTTGATGCCGCGCACCTCGATCTCGCCGTCCTCGGCCAGGCGGATGCCCACTCCGGGGAGGGCAGGGCCGACGGTGCCGATCTTCGACTTGTGCGCCGTGTTCACGGTGGCCGGAGCGGTGGTCTCGGTGAGGCCGTAGCCCTCCAGGATCGTGATCCCGAGGCTGTGGAAGAAGTGGCCGAGCCGGGCGCCCAGCGGCGCGGATCCGGAGATCGCGTACTGCACGTTCCCGCCCATCGCCTCGCGCAGCTTCGCGTAGACGAGCCGGTCGAACAGGGCGAACTTGATCCTCATGCCGAGCGGGATCCTCGCCCCTTCCTCGACCAGGCGCGAGTGCTCGATCGCGGTCGCGGCGGCGGCGCGGAAGATCTTTCCCTTGCCGCCGGCCTCGGCCTTCTGCTCCGCGGAGTTGTAGACCTTCTCGAACACGCGGGGCACGGCGAGCAGGAAGGTCGGCTTGAAGGATCCGAGCGCGGGGAGCAGCTGCTTCGTGTCGGGCTGGTGGCCGGTGCGCACGCCCGCGTGGATGTCGAGGATCGAGATGAACCGCGCGAAGACGTGCGCCGTGGTGATGAACAGCACGGTGGACGCGCCCTGGATGGACACGACGTCGTCGAGCGACTTCGCGGCGTTGCGGGAGAGCTCCACGAAGTTGCTGTGCGTGAGCACGCAGCCCTTGGGTCGGCCCGTGGACCCGGAGGTGTAGATGAGGGTGGCGATGTCCGCCGCGTTCGCGATCGTGCGCCGGCGCTCGATCTCCTCGTCGGCCACCTCCGCCCCCTGGGCGGTGAGCTGGGCGATCGCGCCGAGGTGCATCTGCCAGACGTCGCGGACGAGCGGGAGGTCGCCGCGCACCTCGTCGAAGCGCGTGAAGTGCTCCGGGGACTCGACCATGAGCGCGATCGCTCCCGAGTCCTCCAGGATCCACTGGATCTGCGTGGGGGAGCTGGTCTCGTAGATCGGAACCATGACCGCGCCCGCATAGAACAGCGCGAAGTCGACCAGGGTCCACTCGTAGGTCGTGCGGGCCAGGAAGCCGACCTTCTCGCCGGGCTGGATCCCCGCGGCGGCGAAGCCCTTCGCGAGCGCGATCACCGCGGCACGGAAGTCCGCGGCGCTGATGTCGCGCCACCCGGCGCCGTCTGGCACCGAGAACAGCGCGAGATGGGGGGTCTTCTGCACCCGCTGCTCGAGGAGGTCGGTGATGTTGTCCTCGGGGGCGGCTTTGACGATCGCGGGGACTTCGAACTGGACCACGGCAACTCCTTCGGGGCCGGACGGGTACATGCTTCCCAGGAGTCTATGCCATGGGACGCCTGGGGAGAGGGCGACCAGGATGAGATTGAGTCGCATGATCGGTGAAACTGCGTCGCAGGATCCGAACCGCCTCTCGTCCTCGTCGCGGCGGCGGGATAGACTGCGGGCGATGATCTACTGGTTCATGAAGTACATCGCCATCGGCCCGCTGGTGAAGGCGATCTTCCGCCCGTGGATCGTGGGCCGTCAGCACGTGCCCGTCACGGGCGCCGCGATCATGGCGAGCAACCATCTGTCCTTCTCGGACTCGATCTTCCTGCCGCTCATGCTGGACCGGAAGATGTCCTTCCTCGCCAAGAGCGACTACTTCACCGGCCGGGGCATCAAGGGCTGGGCCACGCGGATGTTCATGAAGGGCACCGGGCAGCTGCCCATCGACCGCTCGGGCGGGAAGGCCTCCGAGGCCTCCCTGAACACCGGTCTCGGCGTGCTCGGGCGGGGCGACCTGCTCGGCATCTACCCCGAGGGCACGCGCAGCCCCGACGGCAAGCTGTACCGGGGCCGCACCGGCATCGCGCGGATGGCCCTGGAGGCGAAGGTCCCCGTCATCCCCGTCGTGATGGTCGACACCGACATCGCGATGCCCACCGGGCAGCGCATCCCGCGCATCATGCGGGTCGGGATGGTGATCGGCGAGCCGCTCGACTTCTCCCGTTATGCGGGCATGGAGAACGACCGCTACATCCTGCGCTCCGTGACCGACGAGATCATGGTCGCGCTGCAGCGTCTGGGGGAGCAGCACTACGAGGACGTCTACGCCTCCACGGTCAAGGAGCGCCTGGCCGCGCAGGCTTCATAGAGCGATCCGCACCCTTTCCGGCACCCTAGGATGGGGGGATGCCTCAGCCTCTCGATCTCGACTCGTGGCGCGCCCTCCCGATCAAGCAGCAGCCGCAGTGGCCCGACGCCGAGCGCGTCGCCGAGGTCTCCTCGCAGATCGCCGCGCTGCCTCCCCTCGTCTTCGCCGGTGAGGTGGACAACCTCCGCGAGCGCCTCGCGCGCGCTGCGAGCGGGAACGCCTTCTTGCTCCAGGGAGGCGACTGCGCCGAGACCTTCGCCGGAGCCACGGCCGACCAGATCCGCAACCGGATCAAGACGGTGCTGCAGATGGCGGTCGTGCTCACGTACGGCGCGTCCATGCCCGTGGTGAAGATGGGGCGCATGGCCGGGCAGTTCGCCAAGCCGCGCTCGAGCGACACGGAGACCCGCGGCGACGTGACGCTGCCGGCCTACCGCGGCGACATCGTCAACGGCTACGACTTCACCGAGGGATCCCGCGAGGCGAACCCCGGTCGTCTGCTGCAGGGGTACCACACCGCCGCGTCGACGCTGAACCTCATCCGCGCCTTCACCCAGGGCGGCTTCGCGGATCTCCGCGAGGTGCACTCCTGGAACAAGGGCTTCGCGCAGAACCCGGCCAACCAGCGCTACGAGCGCATGGCCGCCGAGATCGACCGCGCCATCAAGTTCATGGAGGCCGCCGGTGCGGACTTCGACGAGCTCAAGCGCGTGGAGTTCTTCACCGGGCACGAGGGCCTGCTGATGGACTACGAGCGTCCGATGACCCGCATCGACTCGCGGACGCTCACGCCGTACAACACGTCCGCGCACTTCCTCTGGATCGGCGAGCGCACCCGCGAGCTCGACGGCGCGCACGTCGACTACTTCGCGAAGATCCGCAACCCGATCGGTGTGAAGCTCGGTCCGACCACGAGCCCCGAGACGGCGCTCGCGCTCATCGACAAGCTCGACCCGAACCGCGAGCCGGGGCGCCTCACCTTCATCACCCGCATGGGCGCCGGGAAGATCCGCGACGCGCTGCCGCCGCTGCTGCAGGCCGTGAAGGACTCCGGGGCGCAGCCGCTGTGGGTCACCGACCCCATGCACGGCAACGGCATCACGACGCCCACCGGGTACAAGACCCGCCGGTTCGACGACGTCGTCGAGGAGGTGCGCGGCTTCTTCGAGGCGCACCGTGCCGTCGGCACCTTCCCGGGCGGCATCCACGTGGAGCTCACCGGCGACGACGTCACCGAGTGCCTGGGCGGATCCGAGCAGATCGACGAGGCGGCGCTCGCGACCCGGTACGAGTCGCTGTGCGACCCGCGACTGAACCACATGCAGTCGCTCGAACTCGCCTTCCTCGTCGCCGAGGAGCTCGAGAAGCGCTGACGCGCGGATCCCCCCGGGTCGTCGAGCGAGGACGCGGGGAGCGCGACCGAGACGAAACGCGGTGCTCTTGCGAGAGCGCCGCGTTTCGCGTCGCTCTGCCTTCGGCAGCGCGCTCGACGCCCCGGGAACGGGGCGGGAGCGCTCCGGGTCAGCCGCTGACCTTGACGCGGATCGTGGAGTTCTTGTCCACGCTGTCGCCGGCCTTCGGATCCGTGGACGTGACCTGGAACAGGCTCCACGCGATATCGGGAACGCTCGTCTGCGGGTTGAGCCCGGCGTCGCTCAGCGTCTTCATCGCATCCGCGAGGTTCGCGCCGACCACGTTCGGCACCGTGATCGGCTCCGGTCCCTTGGAGACGTTCAGCGTGATGGTGTCGTCGGGACGCCAGTTCCCGCCGCCCTCGCGGTCGCCGTAGCCGATCACGCGATCCTTGGGCACGGAGTCGCTGTACGAGTAATTGGAGTCGGGGTTCACCTTGAGGCGCACGGCGGTGAGCTTGCTCGTCGCGTCGCCGACCGTCATGCCCGAGACGTCCGGCACCGCACCCAGCGACACCAGGAGACGGATCTGGTCTCCCTCGAAGACGCTGCATCCCTCGCCGCACTCGTATCCGGCGGCCCCGGAGCGCGGGGTGATCTCGGCGTTGATCACGATCCCGCTGTCGGCGCCCGAGAACAGGGCCACGGAGTCCTGCATCTCCAGGTGGAAGGGCGCCAGCGCCTTCTTCGCCTGGTCCTCGGTCATCGCGTCGAGCCGGGGAAGATCGTGCTTCGCGGGGCCGGCCGAGATCATCACGGTGATCCTGGCCTTCCGGTCGACGCGGGCGCCCGCGCCGGGATCGGTGCGGATCGCCTGACCCGCAGGGACCGTGATCGAGTTCTCGTTGCCCTGGACGGGCGTCATCCCGTCCTTCGTGATCGCGGCGGCCGCGACCTCCCAGGTCTTGCCCGCGACGTCGGGGACGGACAGCTTGGACCCGGGACCGGATCCGAACCACCAGCCGGTGCCGCCGGCCGCCACGGCGAGCAGCAGCACGAGCACGAGCAGCAGCGCCCCGCGCGATCGTCGATGCGCGGTGCGACGCCGCAGCAGCGTCGCATTGTCCAGCGGGGTCTCCGCGACGGGCGCGGCCGCCGTCGCGGACGCGGGCCCGGGCAGTACGAGGGTCTGATCCGCGGTGTCGCGCAGCGGCAGGGCCGTGGTCTTCGCCGTCGTCGCGGTCGGCGTGGGGGTGACGCCGAGCTCGCGTTCGATGACGCGCAGCCGGTCGAGCATCTCCTGCGCGTCGGCGGGACGCTCGTCGGGGGTCTTCTCGGTGGCCCAGAGCACGAGCTCGTCGAGCTGCTCGGGGACGCCGGGATTGCGGACGCTCGGGCGCGGCACGGAGTCGGTCGCGTGCTGGAAGGCGATCTGCATCGGCTGCTCGCCCTTGTAGGGCTGCTCTCCGGTGAGCATCTCGTACAGCATGATGCCGAGGGCGTAGATATCGCTGCGGGCGTCCGCCGTGCCGCGGGTGACGAGCTCGGGCGCGAGGTAGGCGATCGTCCCCATGAGCTGCGCGCCCGAGGCGGTGTTCGCCGTGGTCGCGCGGGCGAGGCCGAAGTCGCCGATCTTGATCCGCCCGTCCTCGGCGAGGAGCACGTTCTCCGGCTTGACGTCGCGGTGCACGATGCCGGCGCGATGCGCGGCGGCGAGACCCGACAGCACGGCGTCCATGATCGTGACCGTCTGCGCGACGGTGAGGCGGCGCTGCTCCCGCATCAGCTCACGCAGGGTGATCCCGGGCAGGTACTCCATGACGAGGTAGGCGAGCTCGCCGTCCTGACCCTGGTCGAACACGTTGACGACGTGCGGATCGGCCAGTCGTGCGGCCGCCCTGGCCTCCTGGATGAACCGGCTCTGGAACACCGAGTCGTCGCTGAGGTGGCCGTGCATGACCTTGAGCGCGATCCGGCGCTCCAGGCGCAGGTCTGTCGCGACGTAGACGGTGGCCATGCCGCCGCGCGCGATCCGCGCGCGGACGCGGTAGCGACCGTCGACGAGCCGCCCGATGAGGGGATCGGCTTGTTGGCTGGTCGTCACGACAAGATTCTAGGGAGAACTCGCTGAGAGCCCCGGGAGCGGCTCGCGTGCAGGCTCGTTTCCATCATGCGGATCCGGAATCCGTCCGGTCGCCGGTGGTGCCCCGAGCAGGCGCGGACCCCGGATTCCCGGGGCGGTCGACGACCGATCACGGGGTGCGCAGGCCCGGGACGTGCGGTCCTGAGGATCAGCCGAGAGCCGCGAGCCAGGCCTCGGCCTGCGGCTGCCACAGGTCGTAGCGTCCGGGGAACGCCGAGACCTGCACCTCCTGCGCGGCGGCGCCGAAGCCCAGATCCTCCCACCCCGGGATGTCGAGGAGGCCGTTCGTGTGCGCGGCGCCGGTGAAGAAGGTGCGGGCGGCGTACGACGGGTCGGCGATCTGCTCCGGCGTGCCCCACCCCGTGCTCGGACGCTGCTGGAACAGCCCGATCGAGTCGCGGTCGCCGCCGGGGGCGTTCGTGAGGCCGGACTCGACCATGGCGGTCGCCAGGGCGATCGCGATGCCGCGTGCGGGCACGCCGAGCTCGCGTCCGGTCCGGATGATGAGCAGCGCGTTCGCCGTCTGCTCGTCGTCGAGCACGACCGGGGGAGCGGAGTAGGTGTCGAGCGCGGTGGGCGTCGGGGCATCGGGCGCGGCGGACGCGGAGGCGGGAGCCGGGGCGGACGCGGGAGCCGGTGCGGACAGCCGCAGCGTCTGCCCGGGATAGATGATCGAGTCGGGGGACAGGCCGTTCGCCGCGAAGAGGTCGGCCAGGGCAATCCCGTGCCGTTCCGCGATCGACCACAGAGTGTCGCCGGCGGCGACCGTGCACTCCGAGGCCGGCGCAGCGGCGACGGGAGCTGCCGGAGCCGGGGCCGGAGCGGGCGCGGCCTCGACGAGGGAGAGGGTCTGCCCCGGATGGATGATCGAGTCGGCCCCCAGGCCGTTGGCCTGGTAGAGGGCGGCGACCGTGGTGCCGTGCGCCCGGGCGATGTCCCAGAGGGTGTCGCCGTCCTGCACCGTGTACTCGGTGGCCGGGGCGACCTCGGCGGGCACGCTGCGCGACGCGAGTGCGGCCAGCGCCGCTCCGGTCGGCAGAGCGCTCAGCGGCGGCAGTGCGGAGAACGTCTGCGCCTGTGCGGGTGCCGACACGAGCGCACTCGCCACGGCCGTCAGCAGCACCGTCGGAGCGGCGACGCCGAGAGCGCGTCGCTGGGTCGTTGTGGTCGTCATGGATCCCCCGATTCTGACGTTCTCGCAGAGGCGCAGCGGTGCGCGTCGGCCCCTCGACGCTGGCACGGAAGTCATCGCAAGTCAACACAAGTGACAGATGTGAAGGGAGTGATCGTCCGGCGAGGAGCCCGCCGACGACCGTGCCGGGCCGCCGGGATGAGAGCATTGCAGGGTGTCTGAATCAGAGATCCCGACCTCCGAGGTCGAATGGCTGACCCTTCCCGACCTCGTCGAGCTCCTGGGCGAGTCGCTCGGTCGCGTGCATCGCCTCTTCGACGAGCAGCACCTCGTCGGGTCGCGGCGCAACGGGGCGCTGGCCGTCCCCGCGCTCTTCCTCAAGGACGGTCAGCCGCTCGGTTCCCTGCGCGGCACGATCATCGCCCTGAAGGACGCCGGTTTCAGCGATGACGAGGTCATCGACTGGCTCCTCGCCGACGAGGAGTCCATCGGCCGGTCGCCGATCGCCGCACTGCGGGATGGGCACAAGAGCGAGGTGCGCCGGGTCGCCCGGACCCTCGCCTGAGCCGTCCTCGACGGTCCCGGGACGGGCTCCGCGGCCGGTCAGGCCGTGCGCTGGGTCGCGTCCCGGGCGAGTCCCCGCAGCAGCTCGAGCGCGCCGGCGTCGAGGGGGGCGCCCTGGAGCGCCTCCTCGCCGGCGGACGCGTACTCGGAGATGAGCTGCTCCATCCGGTGCAGCGCCCCGGATTCCGAGATGATCGCCTGCAGGCTCGCGATCTGGTCGGCGGTCAGTTGCGGGTCGCCCAGAAGCTCGTCGACGACGCGGCGTCCCTGCGGCGCCAGCGCCTGGCGCGTCCAGGCGATGAGCAGGGTGCGCTTGCCCTCGCGCAGGTCGTCGCCGGCGGGCTTGCCCGTGAGCCGCTCGTCGCCGAAGACGCCGAGCACATCGTCCCTGAGCTGGAACGCCATGCCGAGCGGGTGCCCGAAGGCGCGCAGCGCCTCCTGCTGAGCCTCGTCGGCGCCCGCGATCGCCGCGCCGATGAGGAGGGGCTGCTCGACGCTGTACCGGGCGGCCTTGAGGGAGACGACTCGCAGCGCGCGTTCGGCATGGTCGTCGTCGTCGTTGACGCTCCAGGCGGACTCCTCGGCGATGTCGAGGAACTGCCCGATGGTCACGTCCCGTCGCATCCGGGCGTACTCGGCGCGGACGGCCGCGGCGTGCGCGCTGGCAGCGATGCCGGCTTCGAGCAGATCATCGCTCCAGGCCACGAGCAGGTCGCCGAGGAGGACGGCGGCCGCACGGCCGAATTCGCCGGCACTGCCGCTCCAGCCCTGCCCGCCGTGCGAGGCCTCGAAGGCGCGGTGGGCCGAGGGGCGGCCCCGGCGGGTGTCGGAGTTGTCGATCAGGTCGTCGTGCACGAGCGCCGCGGACTGGAAGACCTCGAGCGCGGCGCAGGCGTCCCAGAGCGCGGCCGGCTCCTGGTCGATCCCCTGGAGGCCGGCGACCGAGGCCCATCCGGCGTGACAGAACCGGGCGCGCAGGCGCTTGCCGCCGCGCAGCGTGGCCTCCGCCGCAGAGACGAACGCCGAGGCGTCCGGCCCGTAGGATGCGGTCTCCTCGCGCATCCGGACGAGCCAGGCGTCGAGACGGGTGGAGACCTGGTCGATCACGGAGGAGGAAGCCACGGCATCAGCCTACCGAGCGGCGTGCGCGCCGGGTGGGCCGCCCGTGCGGCGAGGTGATGACCAACTCCCAGCGGAATCCCTACCCTGGTGCATCCACACACGCGTAGACTGAGCGGAAGACCACCCGAGGGGGACGAAATGCCACTCTCCGAACAGGAGCAGCGCCTGCTCGATGAGATGGAACGCCATCTCATGCAGAACGACGCCGACGTCGTTTCCGCGCACGCCGGAGACCGCGCGCTCAGCTATCGCAATCTGATCTACGGAGCCCTGTTGCTGCTGGCCGGCGTCGGTGGCCTGATCGTGGGCGTCGTGGTGGGCAACATCGGCGGGATCATCATCGGGGTCGTCGCGTTCGCGGCGATGCTCGGCGGACTGATGCTCGCCCTCACTCCCGTCCGACGCTCGGGCGACCGCGATGCCGCTGCCGGCTCGACCTCGAAGGAGTCATCCCCGTCCTTCATGGACCGGATGAACGATCGCTGGGATCGGCGCCACGAGGAGCACTGACCTCCGCACTCCGACCTTCTGAGGGCCCGGGACGCTTCGGCGACCGGGCCCTCGGTCTGTTCCGCGGGCCCGCGCCGCCGGGATCCTCCCTTTTCCTCCCTCAGCCCCTCCACCTTCCTCCACCGGCCCCCGTTCCGCGTGATTCCGCGGAACGGGGGCCTTCGTCATGCCCGCTCGGGTCGCCCTGGGGACACGAGAAGGTATCGATTTGGAGGGAAGTGGAGTAAAGTGGAGGAAACGGCGGCGAAAGGGGGAGAGGCGCATGTTGCTCGGCACGCATTCCCCCAAGCTCGACGACAAGGGCCGCGTCATCCTCCCCGCCAAGTTCCGCGAGGATCTCGCCGGCGGCATCGTCGTCACCCGCGGACAGGACCGCTGCCTGTACGTGTTCAGCACCGCCGAGTTCGAGAGCGTGCACGAGCGCATCCGCCAGGCCCCGCTGGCGAACAAGGAGGCGCGGGCGTTCCTGCGCATGTTCCTCTCCGGGGCGAGCGCCGAGATGCCCGACAGCCAGAACCGGATCACGATCCCCGCCCACCTCCGCGCCTACGCGGGACTGGGCAAGGAACTCATCGTCACCGGCGTCGGCGCCCACGCCGAGATCTGGGACGCGGCGGCGTGGAACGCGTACGCCGAAGGACACGAGGACGCCTTCGCCGAGCTTGAGGAGGAGGTGATCCCCGGCCTGTTCTAGACGGCCCCTGACTGTGACTCCCAGCCGCTCCCACCCCGGCGCACCTTCCCCGGTGCCGGGTCGAGCGGATGGGGATCAGGGTCAGGGACCGGAAGGCCGAAGGAAATCATGGACATCCGTCGCATACACACCCCCGTGATGCTCGAGCGCTGCGTCGAGCTGCTGGCCCCTGCGCTGCAGCACGACGGCGCGATCCTCGTCGACGCCACGCTCGGCATGGGCGGGCACTCCGAGGCGTTCCTCGAGCGCCTCCCGAACATCCGCCTGGTCGGCCTCGACCGCGACACCGATGCGCTGCGGATCGCGGGGGAGCGGCTCGCCCGCTTCGGCGACCGCGTGACGCTCGTGCACACCGTCTACGACGCGATCGGCGAGCACGCCAGGGGGGCGTCCGGGATCCTGTTCGACCTGGGCGTCTCCTCGCTGCAGCTGGATGAGGCCGATCGCGGCTTCGCGTACGCCAAGGACGCGCCGCTCGACATGCGCATGGACCAGTCCAGCGGCGTCACCGCCGCGGAGGTGCTCGCCACCTACAGCGAGGGCCAGCTGCGCCGCATCTTCGAGCGCTACGGCGAGGAGAAGCTCGCCGGGCGCTACGCCCGCGCGATCGTGCAGGCCAGGGGGGAGGAGTCGTTGGAGCGCTCCGGCCGTCTCGTGGAGGTGCTGCAGGCGGCGACTCCCGCCGCCGTGGCCCGGGCCGGGCATCCCGCCAAGCGGGTGTTCCAGGCGCTGCGGATCGAGGTCAACCGCGAGCTCAACGTGCTCGCGGACGCGATCCCCGCCGCGATGGGGGCGCTCACGGTCGGCGGACGCATCGTCGTGATGTCGTACCAGTCGCTGGAGGATCGGCTCGTCAAGCAGGCCTTCGCGGCGGCATCCGCATCCACCGCACCGGCGGGACTGCCCGTCGAGCTGCCAGAGCACGCGCCGCGATTCCGGACGCTGACCAAGGGGGCGGAGCTCGCGGACGAGGCGGAGCGCGCCGCCAACCCGCGGGCCATCCCGGTGCGCCTGCGTGCCGCCGAACGCGTGAGAGAAGATCAGAGGAGCGCCGCGCGATGAGCCTGGCACAGAACGCCCTGCAGCGGCCCCGCACGGTCGAGGCCGCGCCCGAGCGCCACCTGCACGCCGTCGAGCGGTCCGCGCGGCGTCGCCGTCCGCGGATGGCCTACGCCGTCGTCGCGCTGGCGGGCGCCGCCCTCATCGGCGGAGCCCAGATCGCCCTGACGATCGCGACCACGCAGGACTCCTTCGTCGTCGCGAAGCTCAGCCAGCAGAACAGGCAGCTGACCTGGCAGGCGCAGGCGGCGGCCCAGGATCTGGACGGCATCAGCTCCCCGCAGGCGCTCGCGACCGCCGCCTCGAAGCTGGGCCTGGTCGTCGGCGGCAGCGCGAGCTACCTGCGCCTCAGCGACGGCAGCGTGATCGGAGCGCAGGGCGCCGCGCCGACGACGTCGACGGTCAACCCGACCGGCGCCGACGGCGTGCCGAACGCGCTGGTCCGCGACACGCCGCCGCCGGCCGCGGCCCACACCGGTGCCGCGGGCGTAGAACCGAAGACACAGGAGCAGGCGCCGGAGACGGTCGTCCCGCCGACGGCCGAGGGATTGCCGACGCCGACCATCCGCTGACGCGGGCCTCCGACACGACAGCCGAGAAGATGACCGACCGCGAGCCCCGGATGGAGATCCGATGACACCCCGAGCCAGCCGGACCTCGCGTCGGCGGACCGTCCTGGCGACCGCGGCGATCCTCCTCGTCATGGGCGGCTTCGTGGTTCGCCTCGTCGACGTGCAGGTCGTCAGCGCCTCGGCCAACGTCAAGCAGTCCGAGAAGCTGAGCCTCGGGTACGCGAAGGACATCGACGGCGCGCGGGGCAAGATCGTGGACTCCAGCGGAACCGTGCTCGCCGAGAGCCAGCTGGTCTACGACCTGCAGATGGATCCCGCGGTGATGAAGGGCCTCGAGGACGACAAGAACAACAAGCCGAAGCTCCCGTGGGCGAAGGCCTCGAACGAGATCGCCGCGATCACGGGGCTGACCGGTGACGAGGTGCGCAAGATCGCCTCGGACGCGCTGGCGGAGGATCCCGGCTCGCACTACGCGATGATCAAGACGGGTCTGAGCACCGATCAGTTCCTGAAGATCCGTGCGCTCGGCCTCGCCTATCTGTGGCCGCTGCCGCGGTCGGTCCGGGTCTACCCGAACGGCGCCGTCGCCGGCAACCTCATCGGCTTCATCGCCGGCAACGGCGACAAGGAAGGGCTCGAGGAGATGCAGAACTCCTGCCTGAGCGCGACCAAGGGCAAGGAGAGCTACCTCGTCGGCAAGGACGGCGTCGTGATCCCGGGGAGCCAGAGCGAGCAGCCCGCCGTGGACGGCGGCACCGTGACGCTGACCATCAACACGGAGCTGCAGTGGTACCTGCAGCAGATGATCTCCGAGGAGGTCAAGGCGCAGGGCGCGAAGGCGGGCACGGTCACCGTCGTCGAGGTCGGCACCGGCAAGATCCGGGCCGCGGCCGAGTACCCCACCGTCGACCCCAACGACCCGGGAGCCGCCGATCCGCAGGACCGCGGATCGCGCATCTTCAGCACGAGCTTCGAGCCGGGCTCCACGTTCAAGGCCATCACGGCGGCGTCGGTGATGGAGTACGCGAACGCGAACGCGTCGACGGTGGTGACCGGCGCATCCAGCCACGAGGAGTTCCCGAACGGAGCCGTCATCAACGACGCGTTCGACCACCCCGCCTACGACTACACGCTCGCGGGTGCCCTCATCGACTCCTCGAACGTCGCGCTCTCCAAGTTCGGCGACATGGTGAGCGACCAGCAGCGCTACGACGAGCTGATCAAGTTCGGCGTCGGGAGCAAGACCGCGATCGACTTCCCCGGCGAGGCGTCCGGGATCATCCACCCGGTGAAGGACTGGGACTACCAGTCGCACTACACGACCACGTTCGGCCAGTACTACACCGTGACCGCGCCGCAGGTGGCCAGCGCCTATCAGGCCATCGCGAACGGCGGCGTGAAGATCCCGCTGTCCCTGGTGGAGTCGTGCACGAGCGCCGACGGCAAGGTCACCGATGCGCCTGCGGCGAAGCCGCAGCGCGTGTTCGACGCGACCAAGGACGCCGAGCTCAGCCGGATGATCGAGAACGTGGCCGTGCAGGGCAGCGTGTCCGACCAGATCAAGGTGCCCGGCTACCGCATCGCGGCGAAGACCGGAACGGCGCAGAAGCCGGATCCCACCACGGGTGCGTACAAGGAGGGGATCTACTTCACCAGCATGGTCGGGTACGCCCCGGCCGACCATCCCGAGTACGTCGTCGTGGTCACCCTGGACGAGCCCACTAGGGTAACGTCGTCTGCGGCCACCGCGCCCGCCTTCCAGAAGGCCATGACGCAGGTGCTGAAGACCTATCGCGTGCAGCCGTCCACCACCCCTATGGAACCGCTGCTGCCCAAGTACCAGTGATGACCGCCGTCATCCGACCCGGCGGTACCGCCCGGAGGATCCTTTTCCCATGATCGCTCTGTCCCTCGCGGAGATCGCCGAGATCGTCGGCGGAGAACTTCGTCCTGCTGCGGGTCACGATCCCGCATCGATCGTCTCCGGTGTCGTCGACACCGACTCGCGGCAGATGTCGGCCGGCGGAATCTTCGTCGCCAAGCCCGGAGAGCACACCGACGGGCACCGGTTCGTCGGCGCGGCGCTCGAGAACGGCGCGGTCCTGGCGCTCGTCGAGCATCCCGTCGACGACGTGATCTCGCAGATCGTGGTGGCCGACGTCATCGATGCGATCGCCGAGCTCGCCCGCGCCGTGGTGGCACGCGTCCGCGCGGCCGGCGATCTGCGCATCGTCGGGGTCACCGGATCCAACGGCAAGACGACCACCAAGAACTTCCTCGCGCGGATCCTGCAGGACGAGGGGGAGACGGTCGCGCCGATCGCCTCCTACAACAACGAGGTGGGCGCCCCGCTCACCATGCTGCGGATCTCCGACACGACCCGCTTCCTGGTGTGCGAGTTCGGCGCGAGCGCGCCGGGGGAGATCGCGCGCCTGGCGGGTCTGGTGAACCCTGATGTGGTCATCGAGCTCATGGTCGGTCTCGCGCACGCCGGCGGCTTCGGCGGCATCGAGGAGACCGCCCACGCCAAGGCCGAGCTGCTCGACGCCGCGCGGATCGGGGGCACGGCAGTGCTGAACCTGGACGATGCGCGCGTCGTCGGCATGACCCCGCGAGCCGAGGCGCGAGACCTGCGGATCGTCGGATTCGGGCAGACGCCCGCGGCCGAGGTCCGTGCCCGCGACATCGACGTGACGGCCTCTGGCACGTCGTGCACGATCGTGATCGCCGGGGAAGCGCCCGCGGAGGAGCGCGCGCTGCCGCTGCGCCTGCAGGTGCTCGGCGCGCACCACGTGAACAACGCCCTCGCCGCGGTCGCCGCGACGCGCGCCCTCGGCGTGGACCCGGCCGACGCGATCGCGCGCCTGGAGACGGTCCGGATCGCCGAGCGGTGGCGGATGCAGCCGATGGGCGGCGACGAGGTGCGCATCATCAACGACGCCTACAACGCCAGTCCCGACTCGATGGCCGCGGCGCTGCGCACGCTGGCTCAGATCACCGGCCCCGGCGAGCGGACCGTGGCCGTGCTGGGCGCCATGAGCGAGCTCGGCGAGACGGCGGGGGATGAGCACGACCGCATCGGCCTGCTCGCCGTGCGCCTCAACATCCAGAGGATCGTCGTCGTGGGCGCCGATGCCCGTCGCCTCTTCCTCGCCGCCGTGGGCGAAGGGTCGTGGGACGGCGAGGCCGTGCACCTGCCCGACGCCGACGCCGCCTTCGAATACCTCCAGGGCGAACTGCGTCCCGGCGACCGGGTGCTCGTGAAGTCGTCCAACTCCGCCGGGCTCCGATTCCTCGGCGATCGTCTGGGAGAATCGTTCTCGTGAGATCTCTGCTGACCGCCGCCGCGATCTCCCTCGCGTTCACCCTCCTGCTCACGCCGGTCTTCCTCCGGCTGTTCCGGAAATGGGGCTGGGGACAGGTCATCCGCACGCCCGAGTCGATCGCGAACCCGAGCCACCAGGCCAAGCGCGGCACCCCCACGATGGGCGGTGTCATCTTCATCCTTGGCACCATCGTCGGATACGGCATCGGCACCTTCACCGGCGGCAGCTACCCGACGGCTTCCGGTCTGCTGGTGATCTGGCTGATGGTCGGCTTCGGAGCGGTCGGCTTCATCGACGACCACATGAAACTGCGCCAGCAGCAGAGCGCGGGCCTGTCGGGCTGGCGCAAGATCATCGGCCAGGTGCTGGTCATGGTCCCCTTCGGCGTGGTGGCGCTCCTGGTGCGCAGCCCCGCCGGCACGACGCCGGCGAGCGGCTTCATCTCCCTCTTCCGCGACATCCCGGTGCTGTGGCTGTTCGCCCTCGGGCCCATCGTCGGCTGGCTGCTGTACCTGCTGTGGATCTCGGTGATCGGCATCGCGACCTCCAACAGCGTCAACCTCACGGACGGGCTCGACGGCCTCGCCGCGGGCTGCGCCGTCTTCGTGATCGGCGCCTACAGCCTCATCTCTTTCTGGCAGTTCAAGCAGTCCTGCGCGGTGGAGTCGCTCTCCCCGTCGTCGCTCAAGGGCTGCTACGACGTGGCGCACCCCTTCGACCTCGCGGTGATATCGGCGTCGTTCGTCGGCGCGCTGATCGGCTTCCTCTGGTGGAACGCCCCCAAGGCGAAGGTCTTCATGGGGGATGTGGGATCCATGTCGATCGGCGGCGTGATCACCGCCCTCGCGATCCTCACCCGCACCGAGCTGCTGCTGGTCCTTCTCGCGGGCGTGTTCATCATCGCCTCCGGCTCGGTGATCGTGCAGCTCGCGTACTTCAAGCTCACCCGCGGCAAGCGCCTGTTCCTGCAGAGCCCGTTCCACCATCATCTCGAGATGCGCGGCTGGCCCGAGGCGACGATCGTGGTGCGGATGTGGATCATCGCGGGGCTGCTCTCGGTCTCGGCGTTCGGGCTGTTCTACGTCGAGTGGCTGCGGCAGACCAGCTCATGAGCCGCGATCTGGATGCCCTGACCAGCTGGCACGCGGACTGGCGGGGGCTGCGGGTCGCCGTGCTCGGCCTGTCCGTCACCGGGTTCTCGGTCGCCGACACCCTCGCCGAGCTCGGCGCCGAGGTGCTGGTGCTGTCCGAGAGCGCCACCGAGGAGTACGAGCGGCTGGTGCCGCTGATCGGCGCGCAGCTGTGGATCGGCGATCTCGGATCCGTGCCGGATCGCCTCGTGGAGTTCGCCCCGGAGGTGGTCATCGCGTCGCCCGGGTTCGCCCCGGCCCACCCGGTGATCGCGTGGATCCGCGCGCAGCGGATCGCTCTCTGGGGTGACATCGAGCTGGCGTGGCGGGTACGGGACAAGGTCGTCCGTGAGGACGGCACCCCCGCGGAGTGGGTGCTGATCACCGGCACGAACGGCAAGACGACCACGACGCAGCTCACCGCGACCATGCTGGTCGCCGGCGGGCTGCGCGCGGCGCCGTGCGGCAACATCGGCGTCCCGGTGCTCGACGCGGTGCGCGATCCCGGCGGCTTCGACGTCCTCGTGGTGGAGCTGTCCAGCCATCAGCTCTGGTACCTCGGCCTCTCCACGGCTGCGGGGCAGCCCGTGCCGTGGGCGACCACGTGCCTCAACCTCGCCGACGACCACCTGATCTGGCACGGCAGTGCGCAGGCCTACCGCGACGCCAAGGCCCTCGTCTACCGCAACACGCGCGTGGCGTGCGTGTACAACAAGGCCGACGAGGCGACGCAGCGCATGGTCGAGGACGCGGACGTGATCGAGGGCGCGAGGGCGATCGGATTCGGGCTCGGGATCCCCGGTCCGAGCGATGTCGGCGTCGTCGAGGGCATCCTCGCCGACCGGGCGTTCCTCGACGATCGTCGCAACACGGCCCTCGAGATCACGACGGTAGCGGATCTCGCCGCCCGCGGCCTCGACGCGCCCCACATCGTGCAGAACATCCTCGCGGCGTCGGCCCTGTCCCGCTCGCTCGGTGTGGAGCCCGCCGCCATCGCGGCCGCGCTCGACGGCTTCCGCCTGGACGCGCACCGCATCGAGGTCGTCGCCCGCGCCGGCGGCATCACCTGGGTGGACGACTCCAAGGCGACCAACCCGCACGCCGCGCAGTCGTCGCTGCAGGCGTATCCCGGCGCGATCTGGATCGTCGGCGGAGACCTGAAGGGCGTGGATCTGTCCGAGCTCGTCGCCGGGGCGGGCGCGACCGCCCGTGCGGCCGTCGTGATCGGCGTCGATCGCGGGCACCTTCTCGAGGCGTTCGCACGACACGCGCCCGAGGTGCAGGTGGTGGAGGTCGTCCCCGGCGACACTGAAGAGGTCATGACCCGCGTCGTCGAACTGGCGGCGGGCATCGCCCAGGACGGAGACACCGTGCTCCTCGCTCCGGCGGCGGCGTCCTTCGACCAGTTCGCCAGCTACGCGGATCGGGGCCATCGCTTCGCCGAGGCGGTGCGGCAGTGGATCGACCAGGGGAGCGCCGGTGACGCAGGTGGGAGCACGCCCGACGCCGACGCCTGAGCCCCGCGTCGACGGACTCGCCGCCCGGGTCCGACTGGGCCGCGTGTTCCGCCCGGTGTCGACCGAGTTCACGCTGATCGCCTCGACGTCGCTCCTGCTGACGGTGTTCGGCCTCGTGATGATCCTCTCCGCGTCCAGCGCGAACGCGGTCGAGAACGGACAGGATCCGTTCGCGATCGTCATGACCCAGGCGCTCGTCGCCGCCATCGGCATCCCGGCCATGTTCCTGATGAGCCGGTTCCCCGTCAAGTTCTGGAAGCGCACGGCCTGGTTCGTCCTCATCGGCGCGGTCGGCCTGCAGATGCTCGTCTACACGCCCCTCGGATACGAGAACGACGGGAACACGAACTGGCTGCGGATCGCGGGTCAGGTGGTGCAGCCCTCCGAGTTCATCAAGCTCGCCCTGGCCGTGTGGGCGGGGTTCATCCTGTGGCGGAAGCAGGACCTGCTCGGGCGCTGGAAGCATGTCTTCATCCCCTTGATCCCGGTCGGCTTCCTGGCGATCGCCGCGGTGCTCGGGGGCAAGGACCTCGGGACCTCGATGATCCTCTTCCTCATCATCCTGGGAGCGCTGTTCTTCTCCGGCGTGCGGCTTCGGATCTTCGTCCTGCCGCTGCTCATCTCGCTCGTCGCCGTGCTCGGCTTCGCGTTCGCCGACGAGCGCCGGCGCGCCCTGATCCTCGGGGCGCTCGACCACTCGAACGACACGAGCTGCTACCTCGACAGCTGCTATCAGCAGGTGCACGCGATCTGGGGCATGGCCAACGGCGGCATCTTCGGGCTCGGCCTGGGCAACTCGCGGCAGAAGTACGGGTGGCTGCCCGCGGCGTCCAACGACTACATCTTCGCGATCGTGGGAGAGGAGCTCGGCCTGATCGGCTGCGCCCTGGTGCTCGCGCTCTTCGCGCTGTTCGCGGTCGCCGTGTTCCGGATGATCCGCCGCACGGACGATCTGTTCGTGCGCGTCACCTCCGGCGGCATCGTCGTATGGATCCTCGCCCAGGCGCTCATCAACATCGGCGTCGTCCTCCGGGTCGTCCCCGTGCTCGGCGTGCCCTTGCCGTTCATGTCGCAGGGCGGCACCTCGCTGCTGTCGGTGCTGCTCGCCTGCGGGGTGCTGCTGTCGTTCGCGCGCACGCTCCCGGCACCCTCCCCGGCGGTTCCGGTACGCTCCTGAAGTGACCACGTACCTTCTGGCCGGCGGGGGAACCGCAGGCCACGTCAACCCGCTGCTCGCCGTCGCCGACGGCCTGCGCGCCCGCGATCCCGAGACGGGCGTGCTCGTCCTCGGCACCCGGGAGGGGCTCGAGTCGAGGCTCGTCCCGCAGCGCGGCTACGAGCTCCTCACCGTCGACAAGGTGCCGTTCCCCCGGCGCCCGAACGGGGCCGCCCTCGCCTTCCCCGCACGGTTCTCCCGTGCCGTGAAGCAGGTGCGCGCCTACATCCGCGAGCACGGCGTGGACGAGGTCATCGGCTTCGGGGGCTACGCGGCAGCGCCGGCGTACGTCGCCGCCCGCCGCGAGGGCGTTCCCTTCGTCGTCCACGAGGCCAACGCGCGCCCCGGAATGGCGAACGTGCTGGGAGCCCGATCGGCGGCGGCCGTGGGCGTCGCGTTCCCCGGCACCCCGTTGCGCGGCGGCGAGGTCGTCGGCATGCCGCTGCGCCGCGAGATCGTCGACCTCGACCGCGCGGCTCTGCGTGCGGACGCGGCGGCCGAGTTCGGCCTGGATCCGGACCGTCCCGTGCTGCTCGTGTTCGGGGGCTCTCTCGGCGCGCAGCGCTTGAACGAGGCGATCGCCGGATCCTGGCAGAGCATCCTCGACGCAGGATGGCAGATCCTGCATGCGACGGGCGACCGCTCCGAGATGCCCGACCCCGGGGCCGCCGGGTATGCGGTGCGCCGCTACCTGGACCGGATGGACCTCGCCTTCGCGCTGGCGGATCTGGTGCTCTCGCGCTCGGGCTCGGCCACCGTCAGCGAGATCAGCGCGCTCGGCATCCCCGCGATCTACGTGCCCTATGCGGTGGGCAACGGCGAGCAGCGCCTCAACGCCGCTGCCGCCATCGATGCCGGGGCCGCGCTCCTCATCGACGATGCGCGACTCACCCCCGAACAGGTGCGCGACGAGGTGGTGCCCCTGCTCCGCGACGCATCCCGGCGGGCCGCGATGCAGCGCGCGGCGGAGCAGGTCGGATCCCGCACCGGGACCGAGGACCTCATCGCCCTCGCCGACCGCGCGCTCGCGCGCTGAGCGCCGGCACGCGCGCCGGGGCGGAACGCCCGACCGGCGAGCCAGGCCCTCGGCGGGTGCGCCCCGACTTAGGATGATTCAGCCCTTAAGGACGAAAGAGCAATGATCAGACCCGACCTCTCCCTGCCGATCCCCGACGACATCTCCGCCGCGCACTTCATCGGCATCGGCGGCTCCGGCATGTCGGGGCTCGCGCGCATGTTCCTCGACGCGGGCATCCGCGTCTCCGGAAGCGATCGCGCCGACAGCGACAACCTGCGGGCGCTCGCCGCGCTCGGCGCCGAGGTGCACGTCGGACACGACGCCGCGCACCTCGGCGACGCCGACACCGTCGTGCACACCGGCGCGATCTGGCCGGAGAACCCCGAGTTCGTGCTCGCCAAGGAGCGCGGACTGCACGTCATCCACCGGTCCCAGGCCCTGCACTGGCTGATCGGCGGTCGTCGCCTCGTGTCGGTGGCGGGAGCCCACGGCAAGACGAGCTCGACGGGCATGATCGTCACCGCCCTGCGCGAGCTCGGCGCCGACCCCAACTTCGTCAACGGAGGCGTGATCGAGCAGCTCGGCACGTCGAGCTCCTCCGGGGCCGATGACCTCTTCGTGATCGAGGCCGACGAATCGGACGGCACGTTCCTGCTCTACGACACCTCCGTCGCGCTGATCACGAACGTGGACCCCGATCATCTGGATCACTACGGATCCGACGAGGCCTTCCACGACGCGTTCGTCACGTTCGCGAACGGGGCGAGCGAGGCCGTCGTGATCTCCAGCGACGACCCGGGCGCGCTGCGCGTACGCGCCGGCATCACCCATCCGAATGTGATCTCCTTCGGCTTCGCGGACGACGCGGACCTGCGGATCACCGACGTCGTCACCGACGGCGCGGTCGCCGCGACGCTGACGATGCACGGCGAGTCCGCGCGCATGCAGCTGTCGGTGCCCGGCGTGCACAATGCGATCAACGCCGCGGGCGCGGTGGCCGTCCTGACCGCGCTCGGTCATCCCCTGGCGGACGCGACCCGCGCGGTGCAGGGCTTCGCCGGTACCGTGCGGCGTCTCGAGCTGCACGGCGTCGAGCGGGGCGTGAGCGTCTACGACGACTACTCGCACCACCCGACCGAGGTGCGCGCGGCGCTCGAGGCGATGCGCACGATCGTCGGCGGCGGACGCATCATCGCGATCCAGCAGCCGCACACCTACTCGCGGACCCAGCACATGTACCGCGAGTTCGCCGAGGTGCTGGAGACCTACGCCGACCACACCGTGATGCTCGACGTCTACGGCGCCCGCGAGGACCCGGTGCCCGGTGTGACGGGCGAGCTGGTCAGCGGCGCATTCGCGGATCCGAGCCACGTGCATTACGTCGCAGACTGGCAGCAGGCCGCGGACTACACGGCGACGGTGGCACGCGACGGCGACTACGTGATCACGCTCGGCTGCGGCAACGTCTACCAGATCATCCCGCAGGTGCTGGACGCGCTGCGCACCACCGCCGAGGGCTGATCGTGCGCCGGCCGTCCGCGATCCCCGTCTCCGCGCCAGCGGTCGAGCACGATGGCTCGACTGCTGGCGAGGGCGAGACGGGGCGCCTCGGACGCCGGCGGAACCCCGCGCCCGAGGCGGACGCTGCGGGCTCCGGCCCTGCCGGGACGGATCCCGCGGTTTCCGGCCCGGAGGGGAGCGGAGCGCCGATCGCGTTCGAGAGTCGACGGCCCCTGGACTCCTCCGCGATCGTCGAGGACGACGACAGGGCCCCGGCCGGCTCCGCCCTCACGGCGCGCGACCTGTGGCAGGCGACGAGGGCGCGCCGCCGGGCCCTGCGCGGCGAGATCCGCCGCTTCACGCAGCGGTCCCGTCGCCGCAGGATCGCCTGGATCGTCGGCGCCGCCCTCACCGTCCTCGTCGTCGGCGGAAGCGTCGGCGCCGCGTACAGTCCGCTGTTCGCGGTGCAGACCATCACGGTCGAGGGGGCGAGCGCGATCAAGCCCGCCGAGGTGCAGAAGGCGCTCGCCGATCAGCTCGGGCGCCCGCTCGCGCTCGTGGATGCCAGCGCCGTCAAGGCCGCGCTCGTGCGCTTCCCCTTGATCGAGACCTACCGGCTCGAGGCCCATCCGCCGCACGACCTCGTGGTGCGTCTCGTCGAGCGCACGCCTGTCGGGGTAATCCAGCAGAGCGACGGGCGCTTCACGGTCGTCGATGCCGCCGGTGTCGTCCTCTCCACCGCCGAGGCCCAGCCTCCCGGGTACGCCCTGATCGAGGTCGCCGGAGGGACCGGCACCGCGGCCTTCGCCGCGGCGGGCACGGCTCTGCGCACCCTCCCCGCCGAGCTGCGCGCGCAGGTAGGCAGCGTGACGGCGTCCACGCCGGATGACATCGTGCTCACGCTGACGAGCGGCACCACGGTGACCTGGGGGAGTGCGGACCAGTCGGCGCAGAAGGCACTCGTGCTGCAAAGGCTGATGGGCGCCAATCCGGGCGCGACGAGCTTCGACGTCTCCTCGCCGGGCGTCGGCATCGCCGGCTGAGCACGAATATCCGAGGCGATCGCGCTCAGGCGCGTGTCGCTTGGCTTCTGCGCGGCATGCGCCGCTTACCTTCGATCCAGAGAAAGCAATACCGGGAAATACTTTAACCTTCTGCTTGAGGTTTAAGGTTGCCCTCGGCTCGAGGCTCGAAATACATCGGAGGACGGGATGAGCCAGAACCAGAACTACCTCGCCGTGATCAAGGTCGTCGGTGTCGGCGGTGGTGGCGTCAATGCTGTCAACCGCATGATCGAGCTCGGCCTGCGCGGCGTCGAGTTCATCGCCATCAACACCGATGCGCAGGCGCTGCTCATGAGCGACGCCGACGTCAAGCTCGACGTCGGTCGCGACCTCACCCGCGGTCTCGGCGCGGGTGCGGACCCCGAGGTCGGCCGGCGTGCCGCCGAGGATCACGCGGAGGAGATCGAGCAGGCGCTGACGGGCGCAGACATGGTCTTCGTGACCGCGGGCGAGGGCGGTGGGACCGGCACCGGCGGAGCGCCGATCGTGGCGCGGATCGCCAAGTCGATCGGCGCCCTGACTATCGGCGTCGTCACCCGGCCGTTCTCGTTCGAGGGTCGCCGCAGGCAGAGCCAGGCCGACGCCGGCGTGGCGAAGCTGAAGGAAGAGGTCGACACCCTCATCGTGGTGCCCAACGACCGTCTGCTCGAGATCAGCGACCGCGGCATCTCCATGATCGAGGCGTTCGCCACGGCGGACCAGGTGCTCCTCGCCGGTGTGCAGGGCATCACCGACCTGATCACCACGCCCGGTCTGATCAACCTCGACTTCAACGACGTCAAGTCCGTCATGCAGGGCGCCGGATCCGCGCTCATGGGCATCGGATCCGCGCGTGGCGCGGATCGCGCGATCAAGGCGGCCGAGCTCGCCGTCGAGTCGCCGCTGCTCGAGGCCTCGATCGAGGGCGCGCACGGCGTGCTCCTCTCGATCCAGGGTGGATCGAACCTCGGCATCTTCGAGATCCACGACGCGGCCGACCTCGTCAAGGAGGCCGCGCACCCCGAGGCGAACATCATCTTCGGAACGGTGATCGACGACACGCTCGGCGACGAGGTGCGCGTCACGGTGATCGCTGCGGGCTTCGACAGCGGAGAGCCCACGCTGCGCCTGGACCCGCAGATCTTCTCGCGCACGTCGGCTCCGGCCGTCGCCGAGAAGCCCGCCGCCGAAGAGGACCCCGAGGCGTCCTCCGACGAGGCGGCGCCGCGGGAGACCGCCCCCGTCACGGTGCCGTCGATCCCGCCGGTGCACACCAGCATCGAGCCGGGCTTCGACGAGAGCGACCTCGACATCCCCGAGTTCCTCAAGTGACCTCGGTCGCCGAGCGGCTGTCCGCGATCGATGCAGCGATCGCGGACGCCGCGCGGCGCGCGGGACGCGACCCCGCGGGGATCACCCGCATCGTGGTCACGAAGTTCCATCCCGCCTCCCTCGTGCGGGAGCTCTACAGCCTCGGAGTCCGCGAGGTCGGCGAGAACCGTCAGCAGGAGCTCTCCTCGAAGTCCCAGGAGCTCGCCGATCTGGGGGAGCTGCGCTGGCACTTCATCGGTCAGGCGCAGACGAACAAGGCGGGCCTGATCCGGCGTGCAGCTCAGGCCGTCCACTCGGTCGACCGGCCGCGCATCGCCGACGCCCTCGACCGTGCCGGGGCGGACGCGCCGCCGCTGGACGTGCTGCTGCAGATCAACCTCACCGACGATCCGGGTCGCGGGGGCGTCGCTCCCGCGGACCTCGAAGGGCTCGCCGAGCACGTGCTCGCCCTGCCCACGCTGAGACTGCGCGGAGTCATGGCGGTCGCCCCTCTCGATGAGGAGCCGGCCGCCGCCTTCGCGCGCGTGCACGAGTACGCCGCCCGTCTGCGCGCGATCGCGCCGGAGGCGGACTGGATCTCGGCCGGGATGACCGGCGACTTCGCCGAGGCGATCGCCGCAGGCGCGACACACCTTCGCATCGGCTCCGCAATCACGGGACCGCGACCCGCCCAGGGTTAGCCTCGAAGCAGAACCACCCCTACACGTTCGGAGGACACGATGGGGAACCCGCTGAAGAAGACCATGGTGTACCTCGGCCTCGCCGATGAGGAGGAGACCTACGACGAGGTCCCCGCCGCGCACGCCACGCGTCAGGAGCACGAGCCGAGCCGGCGCGAGGAGATCCGTCGCGAGCGCGAAGAGGTCAAGGCCGCTCCGGTGACGCCGCTGCGGCGTCCCACCGCGGTCCGTCAGCCTTCGGCGGGAGCGGTGAACGAGATCCTCACGGTGCACCCCAAGCAGTACCGCGACGCGCAGGTCATCGCCGAGAGCTTCCGGGACGGCATCCCCGTGATCATCAACCTGTCTCAGATGAGCGACGCCGACGCGCGTCGGCTGATCGACTTCGCGAGCGGCCTCTCCCTCGGCCTCTACGGCCGCATCGAGCGCGTGACCAGCAAGGTCTTCCTGCTGTCGCCGGAGAGCATCGCGGTGTCGGGGCAGGGCGGGATCGCCGGGGGCGACGAACCCGCGCTCGCGCACTCCTGACACGTGACGGTCGCGTCCGCGGTCTCGATGATCGCAGCGATCCTCAACATCCTGCTTCTGCTCTATCTGCTGACGCTGTTCGCCCGCGTGATCCTGGAATGGATCCCGATCTTCAACCGATCGTGGCGCCCGCGCGGTGCGGGGCTGATCGCCGCCGAGATCGTCTACACGATCACGGATCCGCCGATCAGGATGTTCCGACGCCTCATTCCTCCGTTGAGGATCGGACCCGTCGCATTGGACATGGGCCTCACCCTGACGATGATCGTCGTGCTGATCCTGATGTCGATCGCCCGATCCTTCATCTGATCGTCCCCGCGTCTCACCGTCCGTTCCGCGCCGTCTTCGCGGCGCCGGGATCGGACGGCTATGCTTTTCTGAAGGTGCTGACCGCGAGGTCGGCACCGTGTGTCCACCGGCCACCGAGAACTCATCGAAAGAGGAGCCACCAATGGCACTGACCCCGGATGACGTCGTCACCAAGCAGTTCCAGCACGTCCGTTTCAAGGACGGCTTCGACCCGGACGAGGTCGACGACTTCCTCGACGAGGTCGTGCTCGAGTGGCGCAAGGCGCTCGAAGAGAACGCCGAGCTGAAGGCCAAGCTGGCCGCCTACGAGTCGGGGGAGAAGGCCGCCGCTCCGGTCGCCGAGGCCCCGGCCGCGCCGGCGCCCGTCGCCGCACCCGCACCGGCAGCCGAGGGCGGGGCTCCGGCCGCCGCGACCGCAGGCATCATCGAGCTCGCACAGCGTCTGCACGACGAGCACGTCGCGGAGGGCAAGTCGCAGCGCGACCAGCTCATCGCCGACGCCAAGGCCCAGGCCTCGAAGATCCTCGCCGACGCCGAGCAGAAGCAGCGCGAGGAGACCGCCCGTCTCGAGCGCGAGCGCACGGTGCTCGAGGGCAAGATCACCGAGCTGCACGACTTCGAGCGCTCGTACCGCACGCAGCTGCGCAGCTACATCGAGGGTCAGCTCCGCGACCTCGACGAGAAGGGCGGCCCCACGGGGGACGCCTCCGCGCAGTAAGCAGTAAGGAGCCCCGTTGACCCGGCGTCAACCGCTTCCTGGTTCGGCGGCCGGCACGATCATTGCGATCCTCGCAGTGCTCGTGCTGGCCGCCGACCAGTTTGTGAAGTACCTCACCATCACGTACCTCCCCGAGCAGAAGGTCGTCCCGGTCATCGGGGAGTTCCTGCAGCTGTTCTCCATCCGCAACTCCGGAGCGGCGTTCTCGATCGGTGTGGGATACACCTGGATCTTCACGATCGCCCTCGCCGTCGTCGCGTGCGTGATCGTCTGGAAGTCCGTCTCCGTGCGCTCGCGCCTGTGGGCGGTCGTGCTCGGCGCGCTGCTCGGGGGAGTCCTCGGCAACCTGTCGGACCGCCTGTTCCGCGCGCCGGGGTTCGGCGTCGGCCACGTCGTCGACATGATCTCGATGCCGTGGATGCTTCCGGCGATCTTCAACGTCGCGGACATCTTCATCGTCACCGGGATGATCTCGATCGCCCTGCTGATCATCGCCGGTCTGCGACTGGACGGTTCGCGCGAGCGCGACCACAAGGAGACCGAGGCCGTGCCCGCGGGCGACGACTCCGGATCTGCAGAGGGGTCAGAGGCGGCCGACGCCGACGCCGACCACCGGCATCCGACCGGGACAGGGAGCTGACGGTGCAGTCCCGTGCGCTGCCCGTGCCGGACGGCCTGGACGGCGTGCGCGTCGACGCGGCGCTGGCCAAGATGCTCGGCTTCTCGCGCACGTTCGCCGCAGAGATCGCCGAGGCCGGGGGAGTGTCGCTCGACGGCGTCACGCTCGGCAAGTCCGACAAACTGCGTGCCGGCGGATGGCTCGACGTCGAGTGGGCGCCCAAGCAGGAGCCCCGCATCGAACCGATCGCCGTGCCGGAGCTCGGCATCGTGTACGACGACGACGACATCGTCGTGGTCGACAAGCCCACCGGCGTCGCGGCCCACCCCTCGCTCGGATGGGAGGGGCCCACCGTCGTCGGCGCCCTCGCGGCGGCGGGATTCCGCATCGCGACGAGCGGGGCCCCGGAACGGCAGGGCGTGGTGCACCGGCTCGACGTGGGAACCAGCGGCCTCATGGTGGTCGCGAAGACGGAGGCCGCGTACTCCGCCCTCAAGCGCGCCTTCAAGGAGCGCACAGTGGAGAAGATCTACCACGCCGTCGTGCAGGGGCATCCGGATCCGCTCGCCGGCACGATCGACGCGCCCATCGGGCGCCATCCGAACCACTCGTGGAAGTTCGCGGTGACGCCGGACGGAAAGCCGTCCGTCACCCACTACGAGACGCTCGAAGCCTTCCGCGGCGCCTCCCTGCTGGAGATCCACCTGGAGACGGGCCGCACCCACCAGATCCGCGTGCACATGGCCGCGCATCGGCACCCGTGCGTCGGAGACCCGCTGTACGGCGCCGACCCCACGCTGTCCGCGCGGCTCGGGCTCACCCGGCAGTGGCTGCACGCCCACAAGCTGGGGTTCGCGCATCCGGTGACCGGGGAATGGGTGCAGACGGAGTCGCCCTACCCCGCCGACTTCCAGCATGCGCTGGACGTGCTCCGCGGCGAAGCCTGAGCGGCAGACCCCGCGGGAGGGCGGCGCTCAGAGGCGCAGCTCGCCGGTCGCGGCGATGACGCCGTCCAGGGTCGTCTCGAGGAAGCGCACGACGCGCTCCGGATCCTCGTCGCGTTCGATGACCAGACTGATCAGACTCTCCTCAGTGAAGGAGACCCAGGAGCGCAGCGCGACGCGCAGGGCGGGCGTGTCGGCGACGCCGAGCTCGCCGAAGGCGTCGATGAGCCGCTGAGCGTTGAGATCGCGGGACTCGTCCACGACCCGGCGCACGGCGGGGTCGCCGCTCGCGATGCCGCGCACGAGCGAGTGGAAAGTGCTCTGATGCTGGCGCACGAACTCCGTGATGCGCAGCAGCGTGTCGCGGATGCGGGCCCGCGGCTCCAGATCATCGCGCGGCTCGGAGGCCAGCAGGAGGCTGTCCCTCGCCATGGTCACCACGGCGAGGTGCATGCCCTGCCGGGTGTCGAAGTAATGGAACAGCAGGGGGCGCGACACCCCGGCGCGCTGGGCCAGGACGTCCATGGTGAGCTCGTCGAGGGAATGCTCCGCAAGGAAGTTGACCCCGGTGGCCACGAGCTGCGCCCGTCGCTCCTCGGGGGTCAGTCTGGCGCGTCGCACGTCGGGCATGCCCCGAGCCTAGCGGGGCGAAGGTACAGGATTCCGCATGGTATTGACTCTGAGTCAACGGGCAATATACTCGACCAGGGAGCGCCGCCATCGCAGCCGGCGCCCTGGAGGAGGATCGATGAAGTTCCCGAAGTCCGACCGTGTCCGCAAGCTCGGCTCGTCTCACGCCGGCCGCATCGCCCTGGTCGCGATTCCCGCCGGAGTGGTGGCCGCGGCCCTCATGGGCGGTGTCGCCCAGGGAGCCGTCCCGGTGTCGTTCGCGGTGTCGGGGAGCCAGTTCCAGATCAGCGCGTCCCAGCTCGAAGGGACCGGATTCTCGCAGTACGCCGGGGTCGCCAAGGACACCGAGGGCATGGAGCACACCGTCGCGATCGCGAACATCAAGAGCGCGACCCTCGCAGATCTCTGCCAGTCCGTCATCACCGACACGCCGCTCGGCAAGGTGGGCGTGCTCATCAAAGCGGGCGGCAACGGCAACCCCGCGTCCGCGAGCGACCTGCAGATCGGCATGACGGGCCTCAAGGGCGATGCTTCGTTCGGCGCGATCCGCATCGGTGTGGACGCCTCGACGGTCAACACCGACGCGAAGGGCAGCGCGGGCGACTTCGCTCAGGACGCCGACACGGTGTCGATCAAGAACCTGCAGCAGACGGCCTGGAGCACCCAGGCCTCCGTGTTCACCCTGACGGGCATGACGCTGGAGCTGACGGACGGTTCGCAGGGATGCTTCTGAGGGACGACACCACGATGACCGAGGAGACGGGGGAGCGGGGAACCGCGCGACGCCAGCACCGGCCCGGCGGGGCGGATCCGCTGTCGCCCGTGCGTGACGAGTCCGATCCCTCCGCCATGTCGGTCCCGGAGACCGGCGCAGAGAGCGCCTCCGTCCCGGGGTCCGCCCGCGGATTCCGGCACTGGCGCCGTCAGCGTCCGTTCGTCGGCGGCCTGCTGGTCGCCCTCGGCGGCGTGGAGATGTTCTTCTCGGGACAGCTCGACATCGGGCATCTGCATGTGCAGCTCGGGATCGAGGGGCTGCAGGCGACGGTCATCCCGATCGCGCTGCTGCTGCTCGGAATCCTCGCCGTCGCCATGCCCGCGCACCATGTGTTCTACGGGATCATCGCCCTGGTCGTGGCGATCTATTCGCTGATCGGGGTGAACCTCGGCGGATTCATCGTGGGGATGCTGCTCGCCGGCACCGGAGCCGTGCTCGTCGTGGCCTGGATGGGACCGCGCCCCGCATCGCCTGTCGGCGGAGTCGAGGAGGCGGCAGCGTGAAGTCGCAGCGGCGCCCCGGCGCTGGCCTTCTGGCCGCGCTCGCGCTCGTGGCGCCGCTGACCCTCGGAGCGGCGCTCGCCCCGGCGTCGCAGCCGACCGGGCTGTGCATCCCGTTGATCTGGTGCCCCGCACCGACTCCGACCCCGACGACGCCCCCGCCGACGTCGGGCACGCCCGGACCCTCGACGCCGGGACTGCCCGCGCTGCCCGGCACGCCGTCGACGCCGGCCACCACGGCGCCGCCCGCTCCAGGAGATCCCGCGCCGACGCCCGCGCCGGCCCCGGTCGCCGCGACGAGGGACGAGAGCGCGCCCGTCTTCACGAAGACCCCCGCCTCGATGGGGTCGCAGGGGCTGTCCTTCACCGGATTGAGCGGGATCTCGATCGTCGACGTGCCGACCATCGACGGCGGCACCGTCCGCGCCCTGAAGATCTCGGCCGACTCCATCACGATCTCGGGGTTCTCGCTCACCGTCCGCCCGCCGGACAAGGCGGGTCTCGTGACCAACGCCGACACCATGACGCTCACCGGGCATGTGAGCGTGTACCTCGGCTCGGTCACCGCCACCACGCAGGACGGTCGTGCATTGACGCTGGGGACGGACACGCCCCCGCCCCTGGACGACGTCAAGCCGGGCCTGCTGCGCGTCACGATGGGGCTCGTCGGCACGATCGCCGACTCGATCAGCTACACGAACACGGATCAGCGCATCGTCGAGCCGTGATGTCGGCGCCCGGGGGCAGACTGGACGCATGAGCATCGAGGTGCGGCCGGCGAGCGTCTTCGACGACGTCGCGACGCTCGTGGGGCCCAAGAACCCCACGGCGCAGTCCTGCTTCTGCCTGAGTTACCGGATCCCGAGCAAGGAGAGCCAGGCGCTGCGCGGCGAGGCCAGGGCGGAGCGCGTGCGCGGGCTCTGCGCGGAGGATCCGCCTCCCGGCGTGATCGCGTATCTCGATGGCGAACCCGTCGGCTGGGCGGCGGTCCATCCTCGCGGCGACACGTCCTTCGCCCGCAATCGGCTGATCCCGCACGTCGACGACCTCGACGTCTGGTCGCTGTGGTGTCTCCGCGTGCGCCCGGGATTCCGCAAGCAGGGCATCACGCACACGCTCGTCGACGGCGCCGTCGCCTTCGCACGTGAGCGCGGGGCCCCGGCGATCGAGGCGTACCCCGTGGACAACCGCGGCGCGAAGGTGGACCTGACGATGGCGTACGTCGGCACGCGCGGACTGTTCGAGTCCGCGGGCTTCACGAAGGCCTCGGACACCGGATCCGTGATCAACGGTTTCCCCCGGGTGCTGATGCGATTGGACCTGCGCTGAGCGCTGCCGAAAATACCGTGAACCGGGCGGACGCGCTTGGACAATACACAGCGTGAGCACAGACAGCGAGATCATCCAGAGGTCTCTCGACCAACCGGCCGCGTTCGCCGAGCTCTTCGATCGGCACGCCCGGAGCGTGAACGCCTTCGCCACCTACCGGGTCGGTCGCGCCGCAGCCGAGGACATCCTGAGCGAGACGTTCCTCACGGCGTTCCGTCGTCGCGCCGACTTCGACCTCGCCGCGGAGTCGAGCGCGCCCTGGCTGCTCGGCATCGCGGCGAGGCTCATCCGCAGGCATCGGGCGGTGGAGGCGAGGCATTGGCGATCCTTCGTCGCGTCGATGGGCAGTGAGGAGATCTCGTCGGCCGGGGGCGTGGATGAGGCGCTTGCGCGCGTCGATGCGGAACGCGAGGTGGCCGCGCTGAGGATGCGGATCGCGGCGCTCGGGCCGAAGGACAGGGAGACGCTCCTGCTCTATGCCTGGCACGGACTCAGTTATGACGAGGTGGCAGAAGCTCTCGGCGTGCCGGTGGGAACGGTGAGATCGCGGCTCCATCGCGTGCGCCGACGTCTGGATCCGGACCGCCGCATCGAGGCTTTCGAGAAGAAGCAGCAGAAGGGAGAGAGCGTTGGACGTGTGTGAGAAGGTCGCAGAGATCAGACCCGAGATCGAGGGCGCAGAGGCGAATCTCGCGACCGCCCGGCTTCGCCTGATGGCGGAGATCAGCGGCGCGCAGGCGCCGAAGCGTGTCCCGTCGACGAGGTCGCCGTGGTACTTCGTCGCGGGAGGCGTCGGCGCCGTGGCGGCGGCCGCCGCCACGGCGATCCTCATCGGGAACCTGACGGCGCCCGGGCCGGAGCCGACGGCGGTGGCGCATCCGACCTCACTCCCGACTCAGACCGCGCGCCCGGTGCCGGCGCCGGATCCGACGGCCCCGGCGGTGCCGGAGACGGCCTCGTCGGTGCTCCGGGCAGCCGCAGCGTCGGCGATCCACGGAGGGCTCGCCCCTCGGTCCGATCAGTATCTGCGCATCGCGTGGACCGCGGACGTCGTGTTCCTCAGCGACGGCACCACCATCGCGTCGCCGAATCAGGGGCTGTCCGCGTCGATGGCGACACGCGCCTGGGTGGTCCGGAGCAGCGGGGTCTTCTACGTCCCCGCGGATCCGACCGCTGACTGGTACTTCGCCCCTGCCGCCGCCCCGACGCTGGCGGCCGCCTATGGTCCGGATGAGGCTGCCGACGCGCTCATGCGGGCGTTCCTCGACCGTTGGGCATCCGCGGGGGAAGCCGGTGGTTTCCGCGAGGGCGGGGGCTCCCTGCCCGAGGGGGACGGAACCCGCTACGGCGACTACCTGACATCCCTGCCCGGTGACGCTGACGGGATCCTCGGGCAGCTCCTCGCCACGCAGAACGGCAGCTCCGACTACCACCTCCGAGCGATGGCCGGCTGGAAGCTGATGACCCTGCTCGCCTCCAACGCAGGAGGCGGCGACGTGCGCGCGGCCATGCTGCAGGCGCTGGGGCAGCTCCCCGGATCGTCGATCATCGACAGCCACGGCTCGGTGCGCACGATCGCGTTCGACTCGACGTACGGGGAGGCGCCGGACGAGTCCGGAGATGTCCAACGCCATCAGACGCTCACGGTCGACGTCTCGACCGGTCGGGTGACGGGGATCTCGGACAGCACCGATCCGGGAACCGGTGTCGTCCCCGCAGGCGTCGCCGATGAGCAGCGGAGCTACGTCGTCGATCTCGTGGACGGGCTCCCGGGCTGAGGCGCCCGCGGCGGGCGTCCGCCCCGGAAGTGCGCGGGATCGTCCTCGGCTACGGCGAGGGCGATCTTGCGCACATGGGCGTCGTCGACGTCGCCCATGGCGGCCAGGTCGTAGAAGCCGACCTCGGTGAGCTCTCCGTCCGCGGGGTGAGGGTCGCCGGAGACCCACGAGCAGCGGAACACGAGGTCGAGGTAGTCCACCTCGTCCCCGTTGGCGTACGTCACGCGGGGAAGCTGCTGCACGAGCGCGAGCCGCTCGACCTTGACGGTCACGCCGGCCTCCTCGAGGCACTCGCGCACCGCGGCGTCGGCGGGTTCCTCGCGGGGCTCGACGATGCCGGAGATCGCCTGCCACCCGCCGTTGTCGGCGCGTCTGCCGAGCAGCACCTTCTCCTCGCGGAACACGATCGCCGTCACGCCCACCAGGTTCAGCGGAGCGTGGCCGATGTGCTCGCGGAGGGCGACGACGAAGTCGGGGGTGGTCATGGTCCCAGGGTATCGGCGGCGGATCGCGAGGCCTCCGTGTCCCACCCTGAAACGTAGACTCGATGCATGGCCTCAGACTCCTTCGTCCACCTGCACGTGCACAGCGAGTACTCGATGCTGGACGGGGCCGCGCGCATCCAGCCGCTGGTGCAGGAGGCGGTCGCACAGGGCATGCCGGCGGTGGCCGTGACCGACCACGGCAACACGTTCGCGGCCTTCGAGTTCTACAAGGCGGCGACCGCCGCGGGCGTCAAGCCGATCATCGGCATCGAGGCCTACGTCACACCCGGAACGCACCGCAGCGACAAGTCGCGCGTGCAGTGGGGATCCCCCGAGCAGCGCCGCGACGACGTGTCCGGATCCGGCGCCTACACACACATGACGCTGCTGTCCGAGACGACCGAGGGCATGCACAACCTGTTCCGGCTCTCCTCGACCTCGAGCCTGGAGGGCTACTACTTCAAGCCCCGCATGGACCGCGAGATCCTGCAGAAGTACTCCAAGGGCCTGATCGCCACCACCGGATGCCCCTCCGGAGAGATCCAGACCCGGCTGCGCCTGGGGCAGTACGACGCCGCCCGCGCGGCGGCGGCCGAATTCCAGGACATCTTCGGCAAGGAGAACTACTTCGCCGAGATCATGGATCACGGTCTGGAGATCGAGCGGCGCGTCACCGGCGACCTGCTGAAGATCGCGAAGGACCTCGGGATCCCGCTCGTCGGTACGAACGATCTGCACTACACGCACCAGCACGACGCGACCAGCCACGCGGCGCTGCTCTGCGTGCAGTCCGGCTCGACCCTCGACGACCCGAACCGGTTCAAGTTCGACGGCGACGGCTACTACGTGAAATCGGCTGCGGAGATGCGCCAGGTGTTCCGAGAGCACCCCGAAGCGTGCGACAACACGCTGCTCATCGCCGAGCGCTGTGACGTCTCCTTCAACACGAGTGCCAACTTCATGCCGCGCTTCCCCGTCCCGCCGGGCGAGACGGAGGAGAGCTGGTTCATCAAGGAGGTCGAGAAGGGCCTGCAGCTCCGCTACCCGGGCGGGATCTCCGATGCGGTGCGCAAGCAGGCGAACTACGAGGTCGAGGTCATCTCGTCCATGGGGTTCCCCGGCTACTTCCTCGTCGTCGCCGACTTCATCAACTGGGCCAAGGACAACGGCGTGCGGGTCGGCCCCGGCCGCGGTTCCGGCGCCGGATCCATGGCGGCCTACGCCATGAAGATCACGGATCTGGATCCGCTCGAGCACGGCCTCATCTTCGAGCGCTTCCTCAACCCCGACCGCGTCTCTATGCCCGACTTCGACGTCGACTTCGACGACCGCCGTCGTGGCGAGGTGATCCAGTACGTCACGGAGAAGTACGGCGACGAGCGTGTCGCGCAGATCGTCACCTACGGCACGATCAAGGCCAAGCAGGCGCTGAAGGACGCCGGACGCGTGCTCGGCTTCCCCTTCAGCATGGGGGAGAAGCTCACCAAGGCGATGCCGCCCGCGGTGATGGGCAAGGACATGCCGCTGGACGGCATGTTCGATCCAGAGCACCCGCGGTACAAGGAGGCCAGCGAGTTCCGCGTCGTGATCGAGTCGGATCCCGAGGCGAAGACCGTGTTCGACACGGCGCTGGGTCTGGAGAACCTGAAGCGCCAGTGGGGCGTGCACGCGGCCGGCGTCATCATGTCCTCGCATCCGCTGATCGACATCATCCCGATCATGAAGCGCGAGCAGGACGGCCAGATCGTCACGCAGTTCGACTATCCGTCCTGCGAGTCGCTCGGTCTCATCAAGATGGACTTCCTGGGGCTGCGCAACCTCACGATCATCTCGGACGCCCTCGCCAACATCCGGATGAACCGGGGCGAGGAGCTCGTCCTGGAGGATCTGGCGCTCGACGACCGTCCGTCGTACGACCTGCTCACCCGCGGCGACTCGCTCGGCGTGTTCCAGCTCGACGGCGGGCCGATGCGTGCGCTCATGCGCCTCATGAAGCCGGACAACTTCGGCGACATCTCGGCGCTCATCGCGCTGTACCGGCCGGGCCCGATGGGCGCGAACTCGCACACGAACTACGCGCTCCGCAAGAACGGGCTCCAGGAGATCACGCCGATCCACCCGGAGTTCGCGGAATCGCTCAAGGACATCCTGGAGGAGAGCTACGGCCTCATCATCTACCAGGAGCAGGTGATGGCGATCGCCCAGCGCGTGGCCGGGTTCTCGCTCGGTCAGGCCGACATCCTCCGCCGTGCGATGGGTAAGAAGAAGAAGTCCGAGCTGGACAAGCAGTTCGAGGGCTTCCAGGCGGGCATGCACGCCAACGGCTACTCCGACGGCGCGGTGAACGCGCTCTGGGAGATCCTGCTGCCGTTCTCCGACTACGCGTTCAACAAAGCCCACTCGGCCGCCTACGGCGTGATCTCCTACTGGACCGCGTACCTGAAGGCGCATTACCCCGCCGAGTACATGGCGGCGCTGCTGACCAGCGTCGGCGACTCCAAGGACAAGATGGCGCTGTACCTCAACGAGTGCCGCCGCATGGGCATCAAGGTGCTTCCGCCGGATGTGCGCGAGTCGATCAACTTCTTCGCGGCCGTCGGCGAGGACATCCGCTTCGGGCTCGGAGCCGTCCGCAACGTCGGATCCAATGTCGTCGACGGCATCGTGAAGTCGCGCCAGGAGGAGAACTTCACCTCGTTCCACGACTTCCTCAAGAAGGTCCCGCTGCACGTCGCCAACAAGCGCACGGTCGAGTCGCTGATCAAGGCCGGCGCCTTCGACTCCATGGGCGACACCCGCCGTGCGCTCGTCGAGATCCACGAGGACGCCGTCGAGGCCTCGGTCGACCAGAAGCGCAACGAGGCCCAGGGCGCCATCGGCTTCGACTTCGACAGCCTCTACGACGAGGTCGAGGAGGTCGCGCCGCCCAAGGTGCCGAACCGGCCCGAGTGGACCAAGAAGGACAAACTCGCGTTCGAGCGCGACATGCTGGGCCTGTACGTGTCCGACCATCCGCTGGCAGGGCTCGAGGTGCCGCTCGCCAAGCACGCGTCGATCGCGATCAACGCGCTGCTCGAGTCGGAGGACCTGCAGGACGGCGATCAGGTGACGGTGGCGGGACTCGTGACGAGCGTGCAGCATCGCGTCGCGAAGGCGAGCGGGAACCCGTACGGCATGATCACGATCGAGGACTTCCACGGCGAGATCACGATCATGTTCATGGGCAAGACCTACCTCGAGTTCCAGAGCACGCTGCAGCAGGATGCGATCCTCGCCGTGCGCGGACGGATCTCGCGTCGCGACGACGGCATGAACCTGCATGCGCAGTCGGCGTTCACGCCCGACGTCGGCGCCTTCGATGCGGCAGGGCCGCTGTCGCTGATCGTGCCGGAGCAGCGCGCCACCGAGCGCGTCATCGAGGATCTCGCCGAGGTGCTGCGACGCCACGCGGGGGAGACCGAGGTGATGCTGAAGATGCACCGCGGCGGACGCGCGAAGGTCTTCGAGGTGCCCATGCCCGTCACCGTCACCGCGGATCTGTTCGGCGATCTGAAGTCGCTGCTCGGCCCGCAATGCCTGGGCTGACCGTTCCCCGCCGGGTCGACCCACGGGGGCATCCGTCGCCGGAGCCCGCTCAGGAGGTCTCCAAACCTGCCCGGTAGTATCGGGTCCCGTCCGACGGCCGCCCCCCAGACGGCCGCACGACGAAAGGAAGCACTGATGACCGGCGACGTCCCTTTCGCTGCGATGTCGCAGGGCGAAGAGAGCCCGACATCGACCCCGGAGGCCCGCCCCGACGAGGCCGTCCCGGAGGACTCCTTCCCTGCGGCGGCGCCTCAGCACGGCTATGTGGGGTTCACCCTGCGTGAGCTGATCATGGCAGGTCTGTGGCTGATCGCCTTCGTGCTCTCGTTCGTCCCCGCAGCGGGCAGCGTGCTCGACAGCTCGGCGACCGTGTGGACGATGAACGGCGCCTGGCTGCTCACGATCGGCGTGCCCACGGCGGCCGTCTTCCTCGTGGTGCTGCGGCGCCTGTCGCCGGAGGGGATCCGCCGCGTCGGCTCTCTCGGCATCGATCAGTTCGCCTCGGTGGCGTTCAGCGTCGCCCTGGTAAGCTGGGCCGTGCTGCTGTGGCAGCAGCTCGACCTGGTCGCCGCGATGCGCCGCAGCGCGCTCGCCACCTGGCCGCTCTGGCTGGAGGTCGCCTCCCTGCTGGGCCTCGTGGTGGTCTCGGTGTTCGCGGTCCTCATCCCGGGGCTGCGCGAGGACTTCGAGGGGCGCACCGACACCCTGGCGCACCGCAATGCGAACCCGGTGCGCCCGGTGTTCACCCGACCGCGGCCGGTGCGTGCGCGGGGGAGCGTGTCCGATCCTCAGAACGAGGACGACGTCGATCCCGGGCTGCTGCACGAGAACGAGGTCGACGCCGGGGCGCACCTCTCCGCCGGTGCCACGGGCACGGCAATCCTCGGCGGAGCCGGCTACGTGCCCGACCACCACCGCGAGTCGTTCGTCGCCTCCGAGGCGGGGGCGGAAGACGCGGGGGTCCGAGCGGACGAGTCGACCGCGCGCACCGCCGAGAGCGGCGTTGCCGAATCAGCCGCAGGCGAGGACGCGGGGGACGCCCCCACGGCGGGCGCGGCTGCGGCCGAGGCCCTGACGGAGGCGATCCCCGAGGCGGAGGAGCCGGCACCCGTCGGCGCCGACCCGGGGACGACGCGGCAGGAGCTCCGCGAGGACGACCGGACCACGGGGGCGGATTCCCGGCGCGATGCGGAGGCGTCCGAGACGACGCAGGCGTCCGCTCCGACGGAGTCGTCCGAGGCGGAGCCGAGCCCTTCCGCCCCGTCGGAGGACGACCCTGCGGACGCCGGTGACCGGTCGCCGGTCTCGCACGACCTGTCCGACACCATGACCGAAGTGCTCGGCGACCTGCTGGTGCCTTCGCCCGAGGACGAGGTCGCCACGCACGCGGTCGACGTGGTGGCGGAGGAGCGGCGGGGATCCGAGCCGGCCCAGCCCTTCTGGGCGCTGGCGCCGGAGACCCGGCCGGTTCATGACGCGCGGGGTGACGAGATTTTCACGATCGGGCCCGATGCGTGGATCCTTGTTCTCGAGGACCGCGGCGGCGCCTTCGTCGTGCGGCACGACGACGGCCGCGTGGGCTACCTGCACGACACCGACAACATGACCCGAGGCTGAGGACGCATGCAGACGATCGACCTGAGGGGACGCACCCTCTCCACCGCCGAGATGCTCGCGGCCGTACCGCGTGCCACCGCCGCGCGCGCCGAGGCGCTGGCCACCGCGACCGCGATCGTGGAGGACGTGCGCGTGCGCGGCGAGGAGGCGCTGCGCGAGCAGGCCGATCGCTTCGACCGGGTCAGCGGGCACGCGATCCGGGTTCCCCGCGAGCACCTCGACGAGGCCCTCGCGTCGGTCGCCCCCGACGTGCGCACGGCGCTGGAGGCGGCGATCGACCGGGTGCGCCGCGGCTCCGCCGCCCAGGTGCCGGAGGACCGCGAGACCCGGATCGGGTCCGGCGCGCGCATCGTGCAGCGCTGGCAGCCCGTGGGCCGGGTCGGCGTCTACATCCCGGGCGGCAAGGCGCCGCTCGCCTCGAGCGTCGTGATGAACGTCGTGCCCGCGCAGGTCGCCGGAGTCCGCAGCATCGCGCTCGCCTCGCCGCCGCAGCAGGGCGAGGACGGGCGCATCCACCCGACCATCCTCGCCGCGGCGGCACTGCTGGGCGTGGAGGAGGTGTACGCGATCGGCGGCGCCGGAGCCGTCGGTGCCTTCGCCTACGGCGTGCCGGGGGTCGGACTCGACCCCGTCGACGTGATCTCCGGGCCGGGCAACAACTTCGTCGCCTCCGCGAAGCGCGCCGTCGCCGGGGTGGTCGGCACCGATTCCGAGGCCGGTGCCACCGAGATCCTCATCGTCGCCGACGGCGACGCCGACCCCCGCCTGATCGCGGCCGATCTCATCAGCCAGGCGGAGCACGACGAGCAGGCCTCGGCGGTGTTCGTGACCGATGCGGCGGAGCTCGCCGAGCGCGTCGCCGCCGAGGTCGCGACCCAGGCGGCGCGCACCCGGCACAGCGAGCGCGTGCAGGCGGCGCTGAACGGACCGCAGTCGGCGATCGTCCTCGTCGACGACCGGGCCGCGGCGGTCGCGTTCAGCAACGCCTATGCGCCGGAGCACCTCGAACTGCACCTGGCGGATGCGGAGGCCGCGGCCCCGTCGTTCACGAGCGCCGGGGCGGTCTTCGTCGGCGACCAGACGCCGGTCAGCCTCGGGGACTACATGGCGGGCAGCAACCACGTGCTCCCGACCGGGGGTCAGGCGCGCTACGCGTCGGGGCTCGGCGCCTACACCTTCCTGCGCCCCCAGCAGGTCGTCTCCTACGACCACGCGGCGCTCACCGAGGCGCGCGCGGGCGTCGCAGCCCTTGCGGCGGCAGAGCTGCTGCCGGCGCACGGCGAAGCAGTCGAGGCCCGATTCGCGGCCGAACAGGACTCCGGGGCGTAGGCTTTCACGAATGCACTGCCCGTTCTGCCGTCATCCGGACTCCCGCGTCATCGACTCCCGCACGAGCGACGACGGATTGTCGATCCGGCGCCGCCGCCAGTGCCCCGAGTGCGGGGGGCGGTTCTCGACGACCGAGACCGCGAGCCTCAACGTGATCAAGAGAAGCGGCGTGATGGAGCCCTTCAGCCGCGAGAAGGTGATCTCTGGCGTCCGCAAGGCCTGTCAGGGGCGCCCGGTGACCGAGGCGGATCTCGCGATCCTCGCGCAGCGCGTCGAGGAGGCGGTGCGTCAGACGGGCGTCTCGCAGCTGGACACCAACGAGATCGGGCTGGCGATCCTGGGGCCCCTGCGGGATCTGGACGAAGTCGCCTACCTGCGCTTCGCGAGCGTCTATCAGGCGTTCGACTCCCTCGAGGACTTCGAGGCCTCGATCGCCGAGCTCCGCGCCGACCATCATGCGGCGGCGGAGCAGACCGCGCTCTGAGCCCGGCCCCGACGTCGGTCGGATCCGCATCCGCCGACCGGTAGCCTGGCAGGGATGTATGCGCTGCTCTTCCGTCTCGTCCTCGCGCGTTTCGATCCCGAGTTCGCCCACCATGCCGGCATGGCGGTGGTGCGGGTGCTCGGCGCGCCCCCGTTCTCCTGGATCGCCCGTGCACTGACGCGTCCCGAGCCGCGGGACGAGGTGCGCGCCCTCGGGCTCGTCTTCCCCTCGCCGTTCGGCATCGCCGCGGGCTTCGACAAGAACGCGGTCGGGGTGCGCGGCCTGTCCGCGCTCGGATTCGGGCACGTCGAGGTGGGCACGATCACCGCGATCCCGCAACCGGGCAACCCCAAGCCGCGGCTGTTCCGGCTCATCCCGGATCGCGCCGTGGTGAACCGCATGGGCTTCAACAACGCCGGTGCGGAGGCCGCGGAGAAGCGGCTGTGGAAGCTCCGCCGCCGCCGTCCCGCGGCCGTGATCGGCGTCAACATCGGCAAGAGCCGAGTCGTCGCGGTCGAGGACGCGACCGCCGACTACGTCGCGTCGGCGGTGCGTCTCGCGCCCCTCGCCGACTATCTCGCGATCAACGTCTCGTCCCCGAACACGCCGGGACTGCGCGGCCTGCAGGCCGTGGAGACGCTCGCTCCGCTGCTGCGAGCCGTGAAGGCGGCCGCCGGCGCCACACCGCTGCTGGTGAAGATTGCACCCGATCTTCCGGACGACGAGGTCGCCGCGATCGCGGAGCTCGCCGTCGAGGAGGGACTGGACGGCCTGATCGCGACGAACACGACGATCTCGCGCGAGGGGCTGATCACGGATCCCGCGAAGGTCGCCGCGGCAGGCGAGGGGGGCCTGTCCGGCGCCCCGCTCAAGGAGCGCTCGCTCGCGGTCCTCCGGATCGTGCGGGCCGCCGTCCCCGCCGATTTCTGCGTCATCTCCGTGGGAGGCGTCGAGACCGGTGCCGAGGTGCGCGAGCGTCTCGACGCCGGTGCGACCCTGGTCCAGGGATACACGGCGTTCCTCTACCGCGGGCCGTTCTGGGCGCGGCAGATCCGCGCGGGGCTGCACGCGCGCTGATCCGCGTACGACGCAGAAGGTCCCGGGCGCTCGCAGCGCACCGGGACCTTCTCGTCTGTCGGGGATCCGGGTCAGTCCGGGTACTGACCGCGCTTGACCTGGGGCTTCGGCAGCCGCATGAAGCGCATCTGCAGCGACCGCATGGCCGCGTACCACGCGAGACCGCGCTCGCGCTTGTCCTTGCCGTACTTCTCGGCGATCCGGCGGTTCACGCGGATGCCGAGGAAGACCATGTCGATGATCGCGATCGCGATGAAGCCCCAGAGGCCGATGAAGGCCCAGTAGGCCACGAGGGTGTTCGGGATGAGCGACACGACGATCACCACGACCATGAGGGCCATGATCCACTCGCTGACGTGCCATCCCGCGTCGACGTAGTCGCGCACCCAGCGGCGCTGCGGGCCGCGGTCGCGCACCGGGAGGTACTTCTCCTCGCCGTTCGCCATGCCGATGCGCTGACGCTCCTGGCGCTGGCGCAGGTCGGCGCGGGCCCGGGCCTTCGCCTCCTTGGTGTCGGGCACCAGCGGGCGGCGCCGGGCGGCCTCCTGCTCCGCGCGGGTCGGCGTGCGGCGTCCCTTGCCGCTCGTCGCCTCGTCGGAGGCGTCGTCGGGTGCGGGGGTGGGAGTGCTGGGCACGAAGGCTCCTGGAAGTCGAGAGAGGAGGAAACGGGTGTTCTCTAAGATTACCTGCATGACTTCTCCCTCCTCCTCGGTCACCGCTTCCGGTGACGTCGAAGCCGCCGTCGCCGCCGCCGTCGCCACCGGGATCCCGGCCGCGCTGAGCGATCTCGGCGCCCTGGTGCGCATTCCGGGAATCGCGTGGCCGGCGTTCGATCAGACCCAGCTCGTCCGCAGCGCCGCCTCCGTCGCCGAGCTGGCGGAGGGCACCGGCGTGTTCGACAGCGTGCGGGTGCTGCGGGCCGCGATCCCGGGGACGGACGAGGTCGGCCAGCCCGCGATCCTCGCCCGCCGCGCCGCCCGCAACGGCAAGCCGACGATCCTGCTGTACGCCCACCATGACGTGCAGCCTCCGGGAGCCGACGAGCTCTGGGAGACCCCGCCGTTCGAGCCGACCGTCCGCGACGGCCGCCTGTACGGTCGTGGCGCCGCCGACGACAAGGCCGGGATCATGGCGCACATCGCGTCGATCCGCGCCGTGGCGGAGGCGCTCGGAGACGACCTCGATCTGGGCATCGCGATGTTCATCGAGGGGGAGGAGGAGTACGGCTCCCGCTCCTTCGCCCAGTTCCTCACCGACAACGAGGACGCCCTCCGCGCAGACGCGATCGTCGTCGCCGACTCCGGCAACTGGGATTCGTCCACGCCGGGTCTGACCGTCTCGCTGCGCGGCGCGGTGCGCTTCACCCTCACGGTGCGCACGCTCGACCACGCCTCGCACTCGGGCATGTTCGGGGGAGCGGTGCCCGACGCGATGCTCGCGACGATCCGACTGCTGAACACGCTCTGGGACGAGAACGGATCCGTGGCCGTCGAGGGGCTCGCCGTGCGCGAGGCGGAGACGCCGGAGTACAGCGAGGCGACCCTCCGCGACGAGACCGGGCTCCTCCCCGGCGTCACGCCGATCGGCGACGGCACGATCCTCAGCCGCATCTGGAACAAGCCGTCCGTCACGGTCATCGGCGTCGATGCGACCTCGGTGGCCGCGGCGTCGAACACGCTCGCCCCTGAGGCGACGGTCGTGCTGAGCTGCCGGATCGCACCGGGGCAGAGCGCCGACGACGCCTACGCCGCGCTCGAGGCGCACCTGCGGGCGCACGCGCCGTTCGGCGCCGAGCTCGCCTTCTCGGACCTCGACCTGGGCAACCCGTTCCTCGTCGACACGAGCGGCTGGGCGGTCGGCCTGGTGCGCGGGGCGATGGCCGACGGATACGGCAAGGACCCGGTCGACCTCGGCATCGGGGGATCCATCCCCTTCATCGCCGATCTGGTCGAGCGCTTCCCCGGCGCCGAGATCCTCGTGACCGGAGTCGAGGACCCGCACGCGCGGGCGCACAGCCCCAACGAGTCTCTGCACCTGGACACGTTCCGGCACGCGGTGGCGACCGAGGCGCTGCTGCTCACCCGGATGAACGAGATCACGCTCTGACGCGCCAGGGCGGCATCGAGACCCGGTCGTGACGGCCGGCTCGATGCCGCCCGTCCCTGCGGCGGTAGACTCGGAGGACGGGAACCGTGCCGGTGCACGGCCGATCCAAGGAGCGACATGAGCGACATCACCCTCACCCCCGAGACCACCACCGCGCACGGTGTGAAGCTCACCGACGCCGCCGCGGCGAAGGTGAAGAGCCTGCTGGAGCAGGAGGGGCGCGACGACCTCCGCCTGCGCGTCGCCGTGCAGCCCGGCGGCTGCTCCGGCCTGATCTACCAGCTCTACTTCGACGAGCGCTATCTCGAGGGCGACGAGACCGTCGACTTCGACGGCGTCGAGGTCATCGTCGACAACATGAGCGTGCCGTATCTGGACGGTGCGTCGATCGACTTCAAGGACACCATCTCGGAGCAGGGGTTCACGATCGACAACCCCAATGCGCAGGGCTCCTGCGCCTGCGGCGACAGCTTCCACTGACCCGCGGAATCCCCTCTCCCCACCCTGCGCCATCCACGCCCTACCTGCGTGGATGGCGTGAATCGGGTGTGAGGTTGCCCTAGACTGAGGTAGCCCACGTCCGTGATCTGAAAGGTGCATCGTGCCCTCGAAACGCCGCCTTCGTTGGGCCGCACTCCCCCTGGGAGTAGCGGCAGCCGTGGCCCTCGCGGGATGCTCTCCCACAGAGCTCCACGGATTCCTTCCGGGCTTCGTCGCCGACGGCACACCCGCCACCAATCAGACCGATCGCGTCGCCGCGCTCTGGGTCAACTCGTGGATCGTCCTGCTCGTCGTGGGTCTCATCACCTGGGGCCTCATGGGCTGGGCGGCCATCGCGTACCGCCGGCGCAAGGGCCAGACCGGCCTGCCGGTGCAGCTGCGCTACAACATGCCGATCGAGATCTTCTACACGATCGTCCCGCTGATCCTGATCTTCGGCATGTTCGCCTTCACGGCTCGCGACCAGACGATCATCGAGACCCAGTACGGCGCACCGGGCCAGCCCGCGCCCGACGTGTCGATCACCGCGATCGGCAAGCAGTGGGCCTGGGACTTCCAGTACGACGGCAAGGAGAAGGACAACTCCGACGCGGTCTGGACCATGGGCGTCCAGGCCCAGCCCGACAAGGCCGGGAACATCGACCAGGCCGCCCTCCCGACGCTGTACCTGCCGGTGAACAAGAAGGTCCACATCACGCTGCAGTCGCGTGACGTGATCCACTCCTTCTGGATCATCGACTTCCTATACAAGAAGGACATGTACATCGGCAAGGACAACTCCTGGTCCTTCACGCCGACGCGCGAGGGCACCTATCAGGGCAAGTGCGCGGAGCTCTGCGGCGAGTACCACTCGATGATGCTCTTCAACGTGAAGGTCGTCAGCGACGCCGATTACCAGGCCTACCTGACCAAGCTGAAGAACGAGGGCAACACGGGCGACATCACCGACGCCTACGACCGCCTCACCAACTTCCCCGGCACCGGGAAGCCCACGACCGACTCGGAAGCGAAGTAAGCAGAATGACGAGCACTCTTCCCGACACGTCCGAGGTCGGCGCGCGTCCGACGACGATCCCGCCGCGCCAGGCGGCGCTGCTCAGCTCGACCCGCGTCGAGCAGAAGGGCAACATCGTCGTCAAGTGGATCACCTCCACGGACCACAAGACGATCGGGTACATGTATCTGATCGCCTCGGTGCTGTTCTTCCTCCTCGGCGGCGTGATGGCCCTGATCATCCGCGCCGAGCTGTTCTCGCCGGGCATGCAGATCATCCCGACGAAGGAGCAGTACAACCAGCTGTTCACGATGCACGGCACGATCATGCTGCTGATGTTCGCGACGCCGCTGTTCGCCGGTTTCGCGAACGCGATCCTGCCGCTGCAGATCGGTGCGCCGGATGTCGCGTTCCCGCGTCTGAACGCCTTCGCCTTCTGGCTGTTCCTCTTCGGCTCGACCATCGCGGTCGCCGGCTTCCTCACCCCACAGGGTGCGGCCTCGTTCGGCTGGTTCGCCTACCAGCCCCTCGCGAGCGCCTCGTTCACGCCCGGTGCGGGCGGCAACCTCTGGATGCTCGGCCTCGGCATGTCCGGTTTCGGTACCATCCTGGGTGCGGTGAACTTCATCACCACGATCATCACGATGCGGGCCCCCGGCATGACGATGTGGCGCATGCCGATCTTCTCGTGGAACACGCTGATCACCAGCCTGCTGATCCTGATGGCGTTCCCGGTGCTGGCCGCCGCGATGCTGGCCGCCGCGGCGGACCGCGTCCTCGGCGCCCACATCTACGACCCGGCCAACGGCGGCGTCCTGCTCTGGCAGCACCTGTTCTGGTTCTTCGGCCACCCCGAGGTGTACATCATCGCGCTGCCGTTCTTCGGCATCGTCTCGGAGATCTTCCCGGTGTTCAGCCGGAAGCCGATCTTCGGATACAAGACCCTCGTCTACGCGACGATCGCGATCGCGGCCCTCTCCGTGGCGGTGTGGGCGCACCACATGTACGTCACCGGCGGTGTGCTGCTGCCGTTCTTCGCGCTCATGACGATGCTCATCGCGGTCCCGACCGGCGTCAAGATCTTCAACTGGATCGGCACGCTGTGGCGAGGATCCGTGACCTTCGAGACGCCGATGGTGTTCTCGCTCGGCTTCCTGGTCTCGTTCGTCTTCGGTGGTCTGACCGGTGTGATCCTGGCCTCCCCGCCGCTGGACTTCTTCCTCTCGGACTCCTACTTCGTGGTGGCGCACTTCCACTACGTGGTGTTCGGCACGGTCGTGTTCGCGATGTTCGCCGGGTTCTACTTCTGGTGGCCGAAGTGGACGGGTCGCATGCTCAACGAGCGCCTCGGTTACGTTCACTTCTGGATGCTCTTCATCGGCTTCCACATGACCTTCCTCATCCAGCACTGGCTGGGCGTCGACGGCATGCCGCGTCGTTACGCCGACTACTCGGCCTACGACAACTGGACGTGGGAGAACCAGGTCTCGACGATCGGCGCCATCATCCTGGGCGCCTCGATGCTGCCGTTCTTCCTGAACGTCTGGCTCACGTCGCGCAAGGCTCCGAAGGTCACGGTCAACGACCCCTGGGGCTATGGCGCTTCGCTCGAGTGGGCGACGTCGTGCCCGCCGCCGCGGCACAACTTCACCTCGATCCCGCGCATCCGCAGTGAGCGTCCCGCGTTCGACCTGAACCACCCGGAGGCGGCCGAGCACCCGGTCGCTGCTGCCGCCGACGGAAAGGGCCACTGACCCATGCGCGACAACATCGTCCTCTGGTGGATCCTCACCGCGTTCTTCGCCCTGATGGGTGTGACCTACACGGTCTGGAACCTCGTCGCCCACGCGGGCGAGCCGCCCGTCCGGGCGATCGAGTGGGTCGGCACCGTCGCCCTGTTCTTCGCGGCCTTCATGGGCGCGATGGTCGCCTTCTACCTGGACCGCACGCACAAGGCGCAGGGCGGGACGCTCCCCGAGGACATCCTCACCAGCGACATCGATGACGGCGACCCGGAACTCGGCGAGTTCAGCCCGTGGTCCTGGTGGCCGATCGTGCTCGCCGGCGCAGCTGCGGTGGGCATGATCGCCCTGGCCGTCGGGGTGTTCCTCTTCCCGGTGGCGCTGGCGATCTTCGTCGTCGCGATCGTCGGCTGGGTCTACGAGTACTACCGCGGCCACTTCGCCCGCTGAGTCCTTCCGCACGAGGCCCCTGGAGCTCCTGGCTCCGGGGGCCTCGTCGTCTTGTGCCTGTGGATCGCGTGACGGTCACGGTGGGAGAGGGCTATCATCCCGATGGACGGCATGATCGGACGCCGTGAGGCATCGAGGGAGGCCACCGATGGACGGAGGCGATCTGGCGTCGCTCGGACAGGTGTCGCGCCGCGTCCGTGACATCGATGTCGCCGTCAGCTGGTACCGCGATGTCCTCGGCCTGCCGCACCTGTACACCTACGGCGACCTCGCATTCTTCGACCTGAACGGCACGCGGCTGTTCCTGAGCGCGGCGGACGACGGTGCGGGCGAGAGAGGCGAGTCGGTGCTGTACTTCCGCGTCGAGGACATCCACGCCGCCCACGAGGCCCTGACGGCGAAAGGTGTGGTCTTCCTCGACGCTCCGCACCTGATCCATCGTCATGACTCGGGTGTCGAGGAATGGATGGCGTTCTTCGCCGACCCCGACGGGCGCACCCTCGCGGTGATGGCGCAGACAGCACCCGTGGATTCCTCAGAGCCGGCGTCCTGAGCCGCTGCACGCCGCTGCGATGGCGCTCCACGTGACCTCTCTCCGAGGCGCGGGGGAGCGCGGGCGCTCAGGCCGTTGTGCGGATGCGCGGGATCCCGGTGAGCGGGTCCACCGGTCGACGATGGATCCCGTCCGCATTCTCGACGGGGTATCCCTCGCGCACCCAGTACTCGAAGCCGCCGATCATGAGCTTCACGTCGTAGCCGAGCTTGGCGAACTCCCGCGCGCCCTTGTCGCCGGCGTTGCACCCGGGGCTCCAGCAGTAGACCACCACGGGGGTGCCCTGAGGGATCTCCTGAGGCGCCCGGGCGGCGATCTCGCTGTAGTGCATATGGATCGCGTCGACGACACGCCCCTGAGCCCACGCCTCGTCGCTGCGCACGTCCACCACGGCGATGCGCTCACCGGACGTGCGGGCGGCGTGCAGGTCGCTCGCATCGGTCTCGAAGGCGAGCTTGGTGGCGAAGTGTTCGGCGGCAGAAGTCATGACGCCAGGCTACCGCGGGGGGCGCGATGGCAACGACGAAGGCCCCGTCAGATGACGGGGCCTTCGTCGTGCGGGGGAGGGTTACTCGCCCTGCTCCTTCTTGGGCAGCGACTCCGGCGCGAGCGCGGAGCTCGGCGTGTTCGGCGTCTCGCTGACGTGCGTGGTGTCGACCGGCGCGATCTGGTCCTCGCTCACACCCGCGCGGGCGTGGGAGGCCACGATCTCGTCGTGCGCGCCCTCGTTGACGTCGTGCAGCGCGTGGCGCTGGTGGGCGTCCGCCGCAGCGACCTCGGCCTGCGTGAGCGGGGAGAGGCGGTCCTCGAAGAACCAGCGCGACATCGACGAGCGCAGGTTCTGCGTCCAGGGGATGCGGCCCTTCGCGTTGGGGCGGACGACGAGCGGCTCGTACACCTCGGTGTCGATGAGCTTCCAGCGGTCGTACACGTCGACCGGCTTGTGCACCTCGATGAACTCGCCACCCGGGAGGCGGACGATGCGTCCGGACTCGTAGCCGTGCAGGACGATCTCACGATCCTTCTTCTGCAGGGCGATGCAGATCCGCTTCGTGACGAAGTAGCTGAGCACCGGGCCGATGAACAGCAGCGCCTGGAGCGTGTGGATCACGCCCTCCATCGTCAGCGAGAAGTGCGTCGCGATCAGGTCGGAGGATGCCGCCGCCCACAGGGTGGCGTAGAAGACCACGCCGGCGACGCCGATCGCGGTGCGGGTCGCCGCGGTACGGGGACGCTGTGCGATGTGGTGCTCGCGCTTGTCGCCGGTGAGCCACGCCTCGATGAAGGGGTAGACGGCGACGAGCACGATGAACAGGCCGAGCACGAGCACGGGGATGATGATCCCGAACGACCAGGTGTGGTCGAGGAACACCACGTCGAGGTTCGACGGCGCCAGGCGGAGCGCCCCGTCGGCGAAGCCGATGTACCAGTCGGGCTGCGTACCCGCCGAGACCGGGGAGGGGTCGTAGGGGCCGTAGTTCCAGATCGGGTTGATCTGGAAGAGCGAGGCGATCAGCACGATCACACCGAACGTGATGAACAGGAAGCCGCCCATCTTGGACATGTAGATCGGCATCATCGGGTAGCCCACGACGTTGTCCTCGGAGCGACCGGGGCCCGCGAACTGGGTGTGCTTGTTGATGACCATGAGCATCAGGTGCAGCACGACCAGGCCGATGACCAGCAGCGGCAGGATCAGGATGTGGAGCGTGTACAGGCGTCCGACGATCTGATCGCCCGGGAACTCGCCGCCGAAGAGCATGAACGAGGTCCAGGTGCCGATCAGGGGGAGACCCTTGATCATGCCGTCGATGATGCGCAGACCGTTGCCCGAGAGCAGGTCGTCGGGGAGCGAGTAGCCGGTGAAGCCCTCGGCCATCGCGAGGACGAACAGCACGAAGCCGATCACCCAGTTCAGCTCGCGCGGCTTGCGGAACGCACCGGTGAAGAAGACACGGAGCATGTGCACGCCGATGCCGGCCACGAACGTCAGCGCCGCCCAGTGGTGGATCTGACGGACCAGCAGGCCGCCGCGGATGTCGAACGAGATGCGCAGGGTGGAGTCGAGCGCGGCCGACATCTCCACGCCCCGCATCGGGGGGTAGGCGCCGGAGTAGTGCGTGGGCACCATCGAGGCCTGGAAGAAGAACGTCAGGAACGTGCCGGACAGCAGCACGACGACGAAGCTCCACAGCGCGATCTCGCCGAGCATGAACGACCAGTGATCCGGGAAGATCTTGCGGCCGAGCTCCTTGACGAAGCCGGAGAGGCTCGTCCGCTCATCGATGTAGTTCGAGAGGCCGCCGACGAATCGGCCGCCCAGAGGCGCCTCCGAGGGCTTCTCCGAGGACTTCGGCTCGGTAACAGTTGCGGTGCTCAATGGCGCTCCCAGAAGCTCGGACCGACGGGTTCGTGGAAATCGCTCTGCGCGACGAGGTAGCCCTCGTCATCGACCGTGATCGGCAGCTGCGGCAGCGGACGCGCGGCCGGGCCGAAGATGACCTTGGCGTGCTCCGTGACGTCGAACTGCGACTGGTGGCACGGGCAGAGCAGGTGGTGGGTCTGCTGCTCGTAGAGCGCGACCGGGCAGCCGACGTGGGTGCAGACCTTGGAGTACGCGACGATGCCGTTGTACGACCAGCTCTTGCGCTCCTCGGACTCGATGAGCTGCTCGGGGAGCAGGCGCATGAGCAGCACGATCGCCTTGGCCTTCTCCTCGAGGTAGCCGTCCTCGTGGCCGATCTTCCCGAGCGGCTCGGGGATCACGTGCACGGCCGAGCCGATCGTGATGTCCGCGGCGCGGATCGGGGTGCCGTCGGGGTCGTGCGCCAGGCGCATGCCCTTCTCCCACATCGTGTGCTGCAGGAGCTTGACCGGCTGGCCCGCGATCGGGTTCTCCGGGGTGTCCTGGGGCGCGAGACCGCGGAACAGGGCCAGGCCGGGAACGACGGACGCCACGACGGCGGCGATGAGGGAGTTGCGGATCATGACGCGACGCCCGAAGCCGGACTCCTCGTTCGCGTCGGCGAACGCCTGGATGGCCGCCTCGCGGGTCGAGTCGCGACCGCGCGTCGGGTGGCGGTACTCGACGTGCTCCTTGTCGGCCATGATCGCCTTCGACCAGTGGATCGCGCCGATGCCGAGGGCCAGCAGGGCGAGGGCGATGCCGAGGCCGATGAACAGGTTGTTGTAGCGCACGTCGATGAGCGAGCCGCTCTCGATCGGGAACAGCATGTAGGCGGCGACCGCCCAGATGCTGCCCGCGAGGGAGAGGTAGAAGAGCGTGTAGACCGTGCGGACGGCGGTCTTCATCGCCTTCGGATCCTGGTCGGTGATGCGCTCGCGGTGCGGGGGCAGTCCCGGGTTCTGCGCGGGATCGCTGACGTCGACGCTCAGCCCGGCCGGTGCCTGATAGGTCCGGTCAAGAGCGTGCGGGTCGTCGTGTGCCATGGTTCTCCTCGTACGTTCTTCGATATGCCGGCGTCAGTTGGACTTCGCCGTGATCCACACGGTGATGGCGACGAGTGCGCCGATTCCGAAGATCCAGATGAACAGGCCCTCCGAGACGGGGCCGAGGGATCCGAGATCCATGCCGCCGACCTGGGTCGCCTTCTGCTGGAAGAGCAGCGCGGAGATGATGTCGCGCTTGTCCTCGGGCGTCAGGTTCATGTCGCCGAAGACCGGCATGTTCTGCGGGCCGGTGACCATCGCCGCGTACATGTGCAGCGCGCTGGTCTTCATGAGGCCGGGAGCGTACTTGCCCTCCGTGAGGGCTCCACCGGCGCCGGCGACGTTGTGGCACATCGCGCAGTTGATCCGGAACAGCTCGGCGCCGTGGGCGACGTCGCCCTTGCCGTCGATGATCTTCTCGTCCGGGTAGGTCGGGCCGGGAGCGACCGACTGGACCCAGGCCGCGACGTTCTTGATCTGCTCCTCGGTGAACTGCGGGTGCTTCTGCGGGGCCTGCGGTCCCTGCATCTGCAGCGGCATGCGGCCCGTGGACATCTGGAACTCGACGGCCAGCTCGCCGACGCCGTAGAGGCTCGGGCCGGTCGCGGTGCCCTGCAGGTTCATGCCGTGGCAGGTCGCGCAGTTCGCCTGGAACAGCTTCTGGCCGTCCTCAGTCGACACCGCGGCGGTGACGGACGCCGGCTCGGTGGCGGCGAACGCCGCGCTCGCACCGGCGTAGACGCCGCCGGTGATCATCAGGCCTGCACCGATCAGCGCCGCTGCTGCCAGGGGGCTGCGACGGCCGGAACGGCGCTTCTTCTCACGTGCCATGTCGGGGATCCGCTCCGCTTCTTACTTGAGGAAATAGATGACGAAGAACAGCACGATCCAGACGACGTCGACGAAGTGCCAGTAGTAGGACACCACGATCGCGGTCGTCGCCTCCTTGTGCGTGAAGTTCTTGACGGCGAAGGCGCGGCCGAGGGTCAGCAGGAACGCGACCAGACCGCCCGTGACGTGCAGGGCGTGGAAGCCGGTGGTGATGTAGAACGCGGACGCGTACGAGTCGGCCGAGATCGGCATGCCCTCGGCGACGAGCTGCGAGTACTCCCACACCTGGCCGGACACGAAGAACGCGCCCATGATGAAGGTCACCCAGAACCAGGGGACCATGCCCCAGCGCTTGCGGCCCTTGTCGTTCACCGCCGTGTACGGCTGCATGCGCTCCGCGGCGAACACGCCCATCTGGCAGGTGAACGAGGACGCCACCAGGACCAGGGTGTTGATCGCGGCGAACGGCACGTTCAGGTGCTCGGTGCGCGAGGCCCAGAGCTCCGGAGAGGTGCTGCGCAGGGTGAAGTAGATCGCGAAGAGTCCCGCGAAGAACATCACTTCACTGCCGAGCCAGACAATGGTTCCCACAGCCACCGGGTTGGGGCGCTTGATCGTTCTCGCCGCCGGGGCATACGTCGCTGAGGTCGTCACCCGTCCATTATGGCCGATCCGGGAGGCCGATTGTCGCACCGGCCGCGGCGGTTCAGCCCGTCGCAGGCTCGGTGCGACCTCGGAACCCGCCGCGAATCCCCTGAGAGCCGCGGCGTTGCGCGGGAGGGCGCGGATCCGCGACGGCGATCACGACTGCATCACATCGATAGGATCGCTGGCATGGCGGAAGCTCTGACCTGGCCCGATGTCCTCTCCACCCTCCTCGCCGGACGCGATCTCAGCGTCTACGAGTCCACCTGGGCCATGCGCCAGGTGATGCGCGGCCAGGCGACCGAGGCGCAGCTCGCGGGGTTCCTCGTCGGCCTGCGCGCGAAGGGGGAGACGATCGACGAGGTCGTCGGCTTCCGCGACGCGATCCTCGAGGCGGCCGTGCCGCTCCCGGTCTCCTCGGACGTCCTCGACATCGTCGGCACGGGCGGCGACCGCGTCGGCACCGTGAACGTGTCGACGACGGCCGCGATCATCATCGGTGCCACCGGGGTGCCGGTCGTCAAGCACGGCAACCGCGCGGCGAGCTCGTCGTCGGGTTCGTCCGACGTCCTCGGCGCGCTGGGTCTGCAGCTCACCCTCGACCCGCGGGCCGTCGCCGAGATCCTGGACCGCACCGGCATCACGTTCGCCTGGGCGGGGGCGTTCCACCCCGGCTTCAAGAACGCCGGCGCCGTCCGCGCCGAGCTCGGGGTGCCGACGGTCTTCAACATGCTCGGCCCGCTCTGCAACCCCGCACGCGCCGAGGCGAACGCCGTCGGCGTGGCCCAGCTGGACCGCGTGCCCCTCATCACGGGCGTGTTCCGCACGCGCGGCGCCACGGCGCTCGTGTTCCGCGGCGACGACGGACTGGACGAGCTGACGACCACCGGTCACAGCAGGATCTGGGAGGTCACCCGCGGCGACATCCACGAGCACGACCTGGATCCCCGGGACCTGGGCATCCCGCTCGCCGACCTCGCGGACCTCATCGGGGGATCCCCGGAGCACAACGCCGGAGTACTGCGGCGCACGCTCGAGGGAGAGAAGGGGGCGGTGCGCGACATCGTGCTGCTGAACGCCGCGGCCGGGATCGTCGCCTACGAGCTGTCGCACGACGCGGCGCAGGCGCAGGTGCCGATCGTGCAGCGGCTGCGCGACGCGTACGGCCGGGCCGAGGCGGCCGTCGACGACGGCCGCGCCGTCGCGAAGCTGGACGCCTGGGTCGCGGCGTCGCGGGAGCTCGCGGCGGACTGAGCGCAGGAGGCAGGCATGGATCCCCAGGAGGCGCTGCTCGAGATCGCCCGGCTGCTCGAGCGGGAGCGGGCGTCGCGGTACCGCGCCAAGGCGTTCCGCGCCGCGGCCGAGACCTACGCGGGCCTTCCGGAGGACGCGCGACGGGATCCGGGCCGGATCCAGCAGGCGAAGGGGATCGGATCCTCCACGTTCGAGGTGATCCGCCAGGCGCTCGCGGGCGAGACGCCGTCCTATCTCGTCGAGCTGCGCGGCGAGGTCGAGCCGGAGATCGTCTCGGAGCTGCGCACGCGCCTGCGCGGCGACCTGCACGCGCACACCGAGTGGTCGGACGGGACGACGCCGATCGCGGCGATGGCCGACGCGGCGCGCGCGCTGGGGCACGAGTACCTCGCGATCACCGATCACTCGCCGCGGCTGCGCGTGGCGCGCGGCCTGACCGCGGAGCGCCTGCGGACCCAGCTGCCGCAGGTGCGGGCGCTCAGCGGGGACGGGCTCACGATGCTCACCGGCATCGAGGTCGACATCCTCGACGACGGGCGCCTGGACCAGGAGGATCGGCTGCTCGGCGAGCTCGACATCGTGGTCGCCTCGGTGCATTCCAAGCTGGCCATGGAACCCGCGCCGATGACCCGGCGCATGGTCGCCGCGGTCTCGAACCCGCGCGTCAGCGTGCTCGGACACGTCACCGGCCAGCTCGTGCAGGGGGATCGGGGCACGCGGCCGCCCTCGCGATTCGACGGCCGTGCCGTCTTCGAGGCGTGCGCCGAGCACGGCGTCGCCGTGGAGATCAACTCCCGTCCCGAGCGGCACGACCCGCCCGACGCGCTGCTCGCGCTCGCGCTCGAGATCGGGTGCCTGTTCTCGATCGACTCCGACGCGCACGCCCCCGGCCAGCTGTCGCTGCTGGACCACGGCGCCGAACGCGCCGAGCGTGCCGGGGTGCCCGCGGAGCGGATCGTGACGACGTGGGGGCTCGAGCGCCTGCTGCGCTGGGCCGGCTGAGGGGCCGGGTCAGGCCGTGCGGCTGAGCGCCTCCAGCGCGCGGGCCATCGACGTGCCCAGGTTCCAACGCTCCGCGACGCCGACCGCGGCCGCGGTCTCCGCGGGGTCGAGCGGTCGCAGGGGCTCGTCGGGGACGGCGATGGGAAGCGCGGTCGCGACGCGCACCACGATCGGGGCGACGTCGAGGTAGTCGGAGGCGGCGAGGATCTTCTTCGCGACGCCGGCCGACATGCCCTCCGCAGCCTCGGCGGCGGCACGGATCGCCGGGAGGTCGCCGTGCACGGCGAGCAGGTTCGCGGCCGTCTTCTCGCCGACCCCGGCCACGCCGGGGAGCCCGTCGGACGCGTCGCCGCGCATCGTCGCGAAGTCGGCGTACTGGCTCGGGAGCACTCCGTACTTGCGCACCACCGCCTCCTCGGTGAGGTCCTCGAGGTTGCTCATGCCGCGGCCGGTGTAGACCACCCTGACTCCGCGGGCGTCGTCCACGAGCTGGAACAGGTCCCGGTCGCCCGTGATGATGTCGACGGGCATGTCCGCGCCGGTCGCGAGGGTCCCGATCACGTCGTCGGCCTCGTGCTCCGCCACTCCGACGACCGGGATCCGCAGCGCCGCGAGCGCTTCGCGGATGATCGGGATCTGCGCTTCGAGCGGGTCGGGCACCTCTTCGACGTCCGCGCCGCCGGGCACGACCTCGACCACGCGGTGCGCCTTGTAGCTCGGGATGAGGTCGACCCGCCACTGCGGACGCCAGTCGTCGTCCCAGCAGGCGACGAGGTGCGTGGGCCGATAGGACGACACGAGCTTGGCGATCATGTCGAGGAGGCCGCGGGCCGCGTTGACCGAGGTGCCGTCCGGCGCCTTGACCGTGTCCGGCACGCCGTAGAACGCGCGGAAGTACAGGCTGGCGGTGTCGAGGAGGAGCAGCTTCGGCGCGGCGTCGGTCATCCCCACAGTCTGCCAGTGCTCGGCCGGTCCTGCGGGGGAGCGGGCGTGCGGGAACACGGCGCCGGTCAGCGGCGTTGTTCCCCGGGTGCGGGGAGGCGGTCCCGCGTCCCCGCGCCGGCTGCGAATGCGGTTTCCCGAGCCCGGGCGACCTGATAGCATGAAGTGTCACCCGCGGGGGCTTCCTCGCGCGTGCGTGACGAACAACACACATCCATTCCGCTGCGATGCGATCCTGTGCCCCTTCGAGGGCGTGCATCGCGGCCCGAGTATCCATCAACAAGGACAACCCACTACATGACTACCGCAACGGCCGCTCCGGCCACCAAGCAGGTCGCGATCAACGACATCGGATCTGCCGAGGACTTCCTGGCTGCGGTCGAGAAGACCCTGAAGTTCTTCAACGACGGCGACATCATCGAGGGCACGATCGTCAAGATCGACCGCGACGAGGTGCTGCTGGACGTCGGCTACAAGACCGAGGGCGTCATCCCCTCGCGCGAGCTGAGCATCAAGCACGACGTCGACCCCAACGAGGTCGTCTCCGTCGGCGACCAGGTCGAGGCCCTCGTCCTCCAGAAGGAGGACAAGGAAGGCCGTCTGATCCTGTCCAAGAAGCGCGCCCAGTACGAGCGCGCCTGGGGCGACGTGGAGAAGATCAAGGAGAACGACGGCGTCGTCACCGGTCAGGTCATCGAGGTCGTCAAGGGTGGACTCATCGTCGACATCGGCCTCCGCGGCTTCCTGCCGGCGTCGCTCATCGAGCTGCGCCGCGTCCGCGACCTCACGCCGTACCTCGGCCAGGAGCTCGAGGCCAAGATCCTCGAGCTCGACAAGAACCGCAACAACGTGGTCCTGTCGCGCCGCGCCCTGCTCGAGCAGACGCAGTCCGAGTCGCGCACCACGTTCCTCAACAACCTGCACAAGGGCCAGGTCCGCAAGGGCGTCGTGTCGTCGATCGTGAACTTCGGTGCGTTCGTCGACCTCGGCGGCGTGGACGGCCTCGTGCACGTCTCCGAGCTGTCCTGGAAGCACATCGAGCACGCCTCCGAGGTCGTCGAGGTGGGCCAGGAGGTCACCGTCGAGATCCTCGAGGTCGACCTCGACCGCGAGCGCGTCTCCCTGTCGCTGAAGGCGACGCAGGAGGACCCGTGGCAGGTCTTCGCCCGCACCCACGCCATCGGCCAGGTCACCCCGGGCAAGGTCACCAAGCTCGTTCCGTTCGGTGCGTTCGTGCGCGTCGCGGACGGCATCGAGGGCCTCGTGCACATCTCGGAGCTGTCCAGCAAGCACGTCGAGCTGGCCGAGCAGGTCGTCTCGGTGGGCGAAGAGGTCTTCGTCAAGGTCATCGACATCGACCTCGAGCGTCGCCGCATCTCGCTGTCGCTGAAGCAGGCCAACGAGTCGGTCGACCCCTACGGCACCGAGTTCGACCCGGCCCTGTACGGCATGCTCGCCGAGTACGACGAGAACGGCGAGTACAAGTACCCGGAGGGCTTCGACGCCGAGACCGGCGCCTGGAAGGAAGGCTTCGACGCTCAGCGCGAGGCTTGGGAGCAGGAGTACGCGGCTGCCCAGGCTCGCTGGGAGGCGCACAAGGCCCAGGTGCTCAAGGCCGCCGAGGCCGAGGCCGCCGCGGGCGACGACTTCGGGGGCGCGCAGTCGTTCTCGAGCGACTCCGCCGGTGCCGGCACGCTGGCCGACGACGAGGCTCTCGCGGCTCTCCGCGAGAAGCTCTCTGGCGGCAACGCGTAAGCAGCCGATCCACGCAACGGGCCGTCACCTCGCCTTCGGGCGGGTGGCGGCCCGTTCCGCGTCTGAGTCCGGCCCGCCGGGTGCGGTCGGCTCGGACGCGTGGGGCGTGTGAGGATGAAGGACATGGATCCTCTCGCATCGCACCCGCGCGCCGGCGCAGGAGCGCGGATCCGGATCCCGTGAGCTTCCCCGGCCACGCCCCCGGTTCCCCGCAGTACCGGAGACTCATCCTCGGCCTCTTCTTCGCCGGAATCGCGACCTTCGCGCAGCTGTACGCGCCGCAGGCGGTGCTGCCGCAGCTGGCCGCCGATCTGGGGGTCTCCCCGGCGACGGCCGCGCTGAGCGTCTCCGCGGCGACGCTGGGGCTCGCCGCCTCCGTGATCGGCTGGTCGGTGGTCGCCGATCGCATCGGGCGGGTGCCCGCGATGGCGATCGGGGTGATCGCGGCGACGGCGCTCGGTCTGGCCGCCCCCTTCGGCGGGAGCATCGTCCTGCTCCTCGCGCTCCGATGCGCCGAGGGCGTCGCGCTCGGCGCGGTCCCCGCCGTCGCCCTGGCGTATCTCGCCGAGGAGGTGGGGCCGCGGTATGCGGCAGCCGCGGCGGGAAGCTACATCGCGGGGACGACCGTCGGCGGGCTCGCCGGGCGGATCGTGTCCGGGCTGGTGGCCGAGGGGGCGGGGTGGCGGGCCGGCGTGTGGACGGCGACGGGCCTCTGCGCGGTGGCGACAGCGCTGTTCCTCTGGCTCGCGCCGCGCTCGCAGGGCTTCGTGCCCGTCCGTGCCCGGACTGGACGGCGGGCGGGCGTCGCCACGCGCCTGCGGCGGCTGCTGGCCTCGCCTCGCCAGCTCGCGCTGTACGCTCAGGGGTTTCTGCTCATGGGCGCCTTCGTGGCGGTCTACAACTATCTGGGCTTCCACCTCGCGGCGCCCCCGTTCGCGCTTCCCGCATGGCTAGTGACCCTGCTGTTCGTCGCCTACCTCGCGGGAACGATCGCCTCGCCCTGGGCGGGTGTGCTCGCGTCGCGCGGCGGGAGGTATCCGGTACTGCTGGGCTCGATCGCGGTGATGGCGGGCGGTGCGCTGCTCATGCTGACCGCGAGCACGGTCGTCGTGATCGCCGGTCTTCTGCTCTTCACCGCGGGATTCTTCGGGGCGCATGCCGTGGCGTCGGGGTGGACCTCGGCCGCCGCCGAGCCCGAGAGCCGCGCTCAGGCGTCGTCGTTGTACTACTTCGCGTACTACGCCGGCTCGAGCCTGTTCGGGTGGGCACTCGGCATCGCGTTCGGAGCCTGGGGGTGGAGCTGGTTCGCGGCGATCGTGATCGCGATGTGCGGTCTCGCCGCAGCCGCGGCGGGGACCGCGCTGCGCGGTGCCGATCCCTCCGCCCGCTGAGCCGCAGCCGTCGCCGCGCCGGCGGCGATCGCCCGCGTGCCAGACTGGCCTCATGCCCCTCATCGCACTCACCGGCGGCATCGCGTCGGGCAAGTCCACGATCGCGGCCCGGCTCGCGGAGCACGGCGCGGTCATCGTCGACGCGGATCGGATCGTGCGCGAGGTGCAGACGCCGGGATCCCCGGTGCTCGCGCGCATCGCAGCGGAGTTCGGCGACGAGATGATCGCCCCCGACGGTCAGCTGGACCGTGCCGCCCTCGGCGCCCGGGTGTTCGGCGACGCGGAGGCGCTCGGCCGGCTGAACGCCATCGTGCACCCCGCGGTGAAGGGGGAGTCCCAGCGTCGCTTCGCGGCCGCGAAGGAGGCGGATCCGGAGGCGGTCGTCGTGTACGACGTGCCGCTGCTCGTCGAGGCGCGCGCGGACGACCCCTGGGACCTCATCGTCGTCGCCGATGCGCCCGCCGCGCTGCGCGAGGACCGGCTCGTGCGGCAGCGGGGGCTGGACCGCGCCGAGGCGGCCAAGCGCATCGCCTCGCAGGTGCCGGACGAGCGACGGCGCGAGATCGCCGATGTGCTGATCGACACCTCGGGCGACCTCGCCGACACGATCCGGCAGACGGATGCGCTCTGGCGGACGCTGACCGGGGCCGCGCCCCGATGACCGGTCTCCTGTCCGCCTACGACGAGCAGCTGCGCGGAGAGGCTGAGCTGCGCGGCGCGGCCGACGTGCGCACGATCGGGCCGGTCGTCGTCGGGGTGTTCCCCGGAGGAACCGGGTTCGCGAGCTATCGCGATCTCGCCGGTCTCGGAGAGCGGCGGATCCGGTCTCTCGTCGGCGAGGTGCGCGCGCACTTCGCCGGATCGCCGGAGGTCGGGACCGCCGAGTGGAAGACCCGCGGTCATGACATCGCCCCCGGGCTCGACGCCGCCCTGCGGGATGCCGGCTTCGTGCCGGAGGAGGCGGAGTCGGTGATGCTCGGCGAGGCGGTCGCGCTCTCCGTCGACGTGCCGATTCCCGACGGCATCGTGCTCCGGGAGGTCCGCGACGCGGACGGCATCCGGGCGATGGAGCGGATGCAGGCGGAGGTCTTCGGGCAGGGCGACGGCGACGCGCGGGCTGCGCACATGATCGCACGCATCGCGGCGGGCGACGACGTCGTGCTCTGGATCGCGGAGGCAGAGGGACAGGTGATCAGCGCCGGAAGGCTGGAGCCGGTGCCGGGCACCGACTTCGCGGGGATCTGGGGCGGAGCGACGGTCGGGGAGTGGCGCGGACTCGGTGTCTATCGGGCGCTGACCGCGAAGCGGGCTCAGGCGGCCCTCGCTCGCGGCCTGCGTCTCCTGCACTCCGATTCGACGGAGTTCTCCCGTCCCATCCTGGAACGCGCCGGGATGCGCAAGGTCACCACGACGACGCCGTATGTGTGGGCCAGGGCGGACGGCTGAATCGGCGCATCACGGGGCGATTCTGCGCCGTCGGTTTGTTCACCTGCTTTGCACTATGTTGTCGACCGGTATATTCTGAAGGTTCGGGCAGTGCGGGGAAGCGCCGGGGGACGCCGGGGAGAGCCCGGGAATCCGGCCATCCGCTGCGCCGCGTCTCCGTCGCGCATCGAACCCGCGAGGTGCGCGATCTCGGTTCCCGAGCCCTTCGGCTCGACCGATCTCTGGAGTGCACCATGACCGACGTCAAGAGCGGCTTCTCCCGCCGCACCATGATCAAGGGCGCCGCCTGGTCCGTGCCCGTCGTCGCCGCCGCGTTCGCCGCGCCGATGGCGGCAGCCAGCGCCAGCCCCCAGGCCGAGCTGCGCTTCTTCCTCACGGCAGGGGAGGTGATCGGGCAGGGCGCCTCCACCGGTCAGATCCGCTCGAACGGCGTGCGCATCTCTCCGGCTGACCCGAGCGCGCCCAAGGTGGTCGCGGCGGGGACCGTCTTCGAGATCACCATCGAATACCACGGGACGAACCCGGCGTTCGACTTCCTGAAGACGCCCTACGGGGTCGACTGGAACAAGCAGCAGAGCCAGGGCTGGACCTTCACGACGATCAGCTCGACCAAGCTCGTGCTGTCGTACGTGACGAGCGCCGACTCGACGGAGCCGACCGGTACCTCGTTCTCGTGGGTGCTCGATCCTTCCGTGCGCCCCGAGGACGGATCCATCACCTTCTCCGGTGTCGCCTCGATCGCGCGCGGCGGGGACTACCCGGACGGAGGCGTGATCCCGAACCTCATCGTGGATCCGAACGGCGGCACCGGCTCGCTGAGCGGTCCGACGGCGGGGTCCTGGCCCGTCTGAGCCTTCGCTTCGACCAGGGGCCTCCCGCCCGGTGCGGGAGGCCCCTGGTCGTCCTCCGCGTCCGATCCGGGAATCCGGGCGCGCCTCTCCTCAGCGGGGATTCCGCTGGACGCGGATCCCGGCCCCGATGTCGGAGGGGCCGCCTACCCTGGAAGCATGCAACCCACACGTTCGGTCCGGCCGTTCGAAGTCGTCTCGGAGTACGTGCCCGCCGGTGATCAGCCGCAGGCGATCGCCGAGCTCGCGGCACGCATCAACGCGGGCGAGACCGACGTCGTCCTGCTCGGCGCCACCGGTACGGGCAAGTCGGCGACCACGGCGTGGCTCATCGAGCAGGTGCAGCGCCCCACGCTCGTGCTCGCGCACAACAAGACCCTCGCGGCCCAGCTCGCGAACGAGTTCCGCGATCTCATGCCGAACAACGCCGTCGAGTACTTCGTCTCGTACTACGACTACTACCAGCCCGAGGCCTACGTGCCGCAGACGGACACCTTCATCGAGAAGGACTCGTCCGTCAACGCGGAGGTCGAGCGCCTGCGGCACTCCACGACGAACTCCCTGCTCAGCAGGCGAGACGTCGTCGTCGTCTCGACCGTCTCCTGCATCTACGGCCTCGGCGCGCCGGAGGAGTACCTGCGCGCGATGGTCGCTCTGCAGGTCGGGGAGCGCTACGACCGCGATGCGCTCATCCGGCAGTTCATCGCCATGCAGTACAACCGCAACGACGTCGACTTCTCCCGGGGCAACTTCCGTGTGCGCGGCGACACGATCGAGATCATCCCGGTCTACGAAGAGCATGCGATCCGCATCGAGCTCTTCGGGGACGAGATCGAGGCGCTGTACTCGCTGCATCCCCTGACGGGAGAGGTGATCGCGCGGCTCGATTCGGTGCCGATCTTCCCGGCCTCGCATTACGTGGCGGGAACCGACGTGGTGCAGCGCGCCATCGGGCAGATCGAGGACGAGCTGACCGAGCGCCTCACCGAGCTCGAGCGCCAGGGTAAGCTTCTGGAGGCACAGCGCCTGCGCATGCGCACGACGTTCGATCTCGAGATGCTGCAGCAGCTCGGGTTCTGCTCGGGCATCGAGAACTACTCGCGGCACATGGACGGCCGAGAGGCCGGAGAGCCCCCGCACACCCTCCTCGACTTCTTCCCCGATGACTTCCTGCTCGTCATCGACGAGTCCCACGTCACCGTGCCGCAGATCGGCGCGATGTACGAGGGCGACGCCTCGCGCAAGCGCACCCTCGTCGATCACGGGTTCCGGCTGCCGAGCGCGCTGGACAACCGCCCGCTGCGGTGGGACGAGTTCACGAAGCGCATCGGGCAGACCGTCTACCTGTCCGCGACCCCCGGCAAGTACGAGATGGGCATCGCCGACGGCGTGGTCGAGCAGATCATCCGGCCGACGGGACTCGTCGATCCGGAGATCGTCGTGAAGCCGTCGAAGGGGCAGATCGACGATCTGCTCGAGGAGATCCGGATCCGCGTCGCCCGCGACGAGCGCGTCCTCGTCACCACGCTCACCAAGAAGATGGCGGAGGAGCTCACCGACTTCCTCGGCGAGCACGGTGTCAGGGTGCGCTACCTGCACTCCGACGTCGACACTCTGCGCCGCGTCGAGCTGCTCACCGAATTGCGGGCCGGTGTCTACGACGTGCTCGTCGGCATCAACCTGCTCCGGGAGGGACTCGACCTCCCCGAGGTCTCGCTGGTCGCGATCCTCGACGCCGACAAGGAAGGGTTCCTGCGCAGCGGCACGTCGCTCATCCAGACCATCGGCCGCGCGGCGCGCAACGTCTCGGGGCAGGTGCACATGTACGCCGACACGGTCACCGATTCGATGGCGAAGGCGATCGAGGAGACCGAGCGGCGCCGTGAGAAGCAGATCGCCTACAACACGGCGAACGGCATCGACCCGCAGCCTCTGCGCAAGCGCATCGCGGACATCACCGACGTGCTGGCGCGCGAAGGCGCCGACACCGCGGAGCTGCTGTCCAAGCGCACGAAGTCGGGGCGGGGCAAGTCGCCCACGCCGAACCTGCGCCGCGAAGGCATCGCCGCGGAAGGGGCGGTGCAGCTCGAGGAGACGATCGCGGACCTGTCGTCGCAGATGCTCGCCGCGGCAGGGGAGCTCAAGTTCGAGCTCGCGGCCCGACTGCGCGACGAGGTGCAGGACCTGAAGAAGGAGCTGCGGGCGATGGAGCGGGCAGGGCACGCCTGAGCCGCGGCGCGAAGAGGCGGAGGCCGGCGGATGGCGGATGCGGCGGTGATGGAGCTGGCGGACCGGATCCGCGCGCTCCTCGGCGGCGACGGCGAGATCGAGGAGCGGACGATGTTCGGCAGCCGCGCGTTCCTGAGCGGCGGACGGATCCTGGTCGGCGCCCGTGCGGGCGGGACCCTGCTGGTGCGCGTGGCGTCGGAACGGGCGGCTGTGCTGCTCACCGAGCACGGCGTGTCCCGGGCGGTGATGGGGGCGCGGACGATGAGCGACAACTGGCTCGACGTCGCCGCCGAGGTCGTCGCGGACGATGCGGCGCTCATGGAGTGGATCGACATCTCCCAGGAGGACGCGGACGACGACGGGCGCAACGGGTGATGCGGCGCCGTTGACGGGCTGTGTGCTCGTCAGGGGCAGTGCATCAGCGGCTTCGGTCCGCTGCGGTCGATCTCGTGCTCCGTCATCGGCGCGCCGCACAGCGGGCAGCCGCGTTGCGCGCGCTCCGCGGCAGAGGGCGGCGGGGTCGCCTCGTACGGGCCCACGGAGGCGGGGCCGGCGAACCGGATGAGGTTCGTGTTGATCCAGGCGTACAAGCCGCCCGCCTCGCGGATGCGCTGGCGGAGCGGCGGATGCTCGGTCGGAGAGTTCACCATAACCCTTAGTGTACTAATGATTAGGGCATTTGGTACCATCGGGTCGTGACCGAGACGATGACCGACGATCTGCTCCGGCTGGACAGTCAGCTCTGCTTCGCGCTGGTGACGGCGGCGCGCAACGTCGTCGCGATCTACCGGCCGATCCTCGAGCCGCTCGGGCTCACCCACCCGCAGTACCTCGCCATGCTGGCGCTGTGGGAGCAGTCTCCCCGGTCGCTCGGCGATCTCGCCACGGCCCTGGCCATGGACCCCGCCACCGCCTCGCCCCTGGTGAAACGGCTGGAGGCGGACGGCCTGATCGAACGGCGTCGCAGCACCTCGGACGAGCGTCGGCTCGATATCGCCCTCACGGAGAAGGGGGCGGGACTGCGCCGGAAGGCGCTGGACGTGCCGCAGCAGGTGATGGCGCGACTGGGCATGACGGTGGCCGAGGTCGAAGCCGTCCGCGATGCGCTCACCCGGTTCGCGGGGGCCGTGGAGCTCTGACGCGCCGCGGGACGGCGGCACCGCGGACGCCGGTGCGGCACCGCATAGGGTGAGGGCATGGTCCGCGCCGACCCGCGTCATCGTACGCTCCCGCTACCGGGAGCGCTGGCGATCGTGGTGCTGGTGGCGGTGCTGCTCATGGCCGTCGCATCGCTGCAGGGCGTGCCGAGGTTCGGCGAGATCGGACTCGGCGGGCCGATCCCGCAGCCTGCGCACACCGCGGGTCCGCAGGCTTCGGGGGCACCGATCCCGCAGGAGCTGCCCGGGAACCCGGTCTGGGCGACCATCGCCTCGGTGATCGCGGTCCTCGTCGCGCTGGCCGGGCTGGCGGCGCTCGGCTGGTTGCTCTGGCGTGCGATCCGGGCGCTCTGGTCGGCACGCCCGCTGAACCGTCGAGCCGGCGGCGACGTCGGCCTCGGCCGGAGCACGGCGGCCGCGGAGGAGGCGGTCGATGCGGAGAAGATCCGCGATGCGGCGGCGGACGCGCAGGGGGTGATCGAGGCCCACCGCGATCCTGGCGATGCGATCATCGCGGCCTGGGTGAGCCTGGAGGAGGCCTCCGCGCGCTCGGGCCGCCGAAGGGCGGACTCGGAGACGCCCGGAGAGTTCACCGTGAGGATCCTGAGTGGCAGGCCCGGTCTCGATGCCGAGCTGCGCACGTTGCTCGGACTCTACGAATCCGTGCGCTTCGGCGGCTGGTCGGCGGACGAGGACGCACGGGGGGCGGCGCGACGCTGCCTCGCCGCGATCGAGGAGGGGTGGCGATGAGAGGCCGGGTCCTGATCGTCGTCGTCTGGATCGCGCTCGGCATCCCCGTCGCCCTGCTGCTCGCGTTCCTCGGCGTCCCGCTCGAGTTCGCGGTCGCCTGGATCCTCGTCTTCGCCGCGGCGCTCCTCATCGCCCGGCAGAACTTCCTCGACGAGTCCGGCCCGTGGCCGCCCGCGCCTCCGGACGTCCCTCGCCGGGGTTCGGACGTGTCCCGCCTCGCCTGGTCGATCGACTCCCGCACCGGCGCGGTGGGACCCTCGCTGCGACAGCGGATCACCGCGATCGCCGACCGGCGCCTCCGTGCGCACGGCGTGCGACTCGACACGGCGGAGGCGAGCGCCGTCGACGCCGTCCTCGGCCCGGGGGTGCACGCGGCGCTCACCGGGCCGGTCCTGCGGCGCGCAGAACTCGAACGGCTCCTGCAGGCGCTGGAGCACGACCCCGTCCCCTCGACCCTGGAGAGACCATGATCCCGGAGCAGACGAACGGCGACGTCGCCTCGATCACGCAGACGGCCGCACGCGTCCTCGAGGGCGTGCGCGCCGCGGTGGTCGGCATGGACGAGCCGCTCACGCTCGCCCTCGCTACGATCCTCGCCGGCGGGCACGTGCTGTTCGAAGACGTCCCGGGCCTCGGGAAGACGCTCGCCGCCCGCAGCCTCGCCTCCGCGCTCGGGCTGGAGTTCCGCCGGCTGCAGTGCACCCCGGACATGCTTCCGGGGGACGTCACCGGCTCCTTCGTCTACGCCCCGGACACCGGCGAGTTCCGGTTCCGTCCGGGGCCGATCTTCACCGGACTGCTGCTGGCGGACGAGATCAACCGGACCACTCCCAAGACGCAGTCGGCGATGCTCGAGGCCATGGCGGAGCGCCAGGTGACCGTCGAGGGGCGGCGCTATCCGCTGCCGGAGCCCTTCCACGTGATCGCGACCTCGAACCCGATCGAGTACGAGGGCACATATGCGCTGCCCGAAGCTCAGCTCGACCGGTTCATGGTGCGTCTCGCGGTGGGGTATCCGGACCAGGACGACGAGGCCGGCATCGTCGCTCAACGGGTCCGACGGCAGCGCGAGCTCGCCGAAGTGGCGGCGGTCATCGATGCGGCCGAGCTGACCCGGATCCAGGCCGAGGTCGAGCGGATCCACGTCGAGCCGGATCTCATCCGCTACGCCGTCGCGCTCACCCGCGGCACCCGCACGGCTCCGAACGTCGCCGTCGGGGCCTCGCCGCGCGGATCCCAGGCGCTGATCCTGCTCGCGCGGGCCGTCGCCGCCGTCGAGGGGCGCGGCTACGTGCGCCCCGACGATCTGAAGCGCATCGCTGTCCCGGTGCTCGCGCACCGGCTCACTCTCACGCCCCAGGCCTGGGCGCAGGGAGTGGATCCGGCGGCGGTCGTCGCCGCCGTCGTCGGCGCGACCCCGGTCCCGCCCACGGTCGCGGGGGAGAGCGCGATCCGCGCATGACCGAGGACCGCCGCGTGCAGAGCGCTCCGCTGCGCTGGTACAGGACGCCGGTGCTCGCCTGCGCGCTCGCCGGGGGCGTGCTCCTCGCCGGTGCCGGGCTCGTGCTGGGCCGGCCGGATGTGATCGCGACCGGCCTGCCGCTCGCCCTCGCCGGCGTGTGGGCCCTGCTGCGGCCGCCGAGGGCCGGATCGGTGGGAGTGGCGCTGAGCGTGGATGCCGAGGCCGACCCCGGCACCGTGGCGGGGCGGGTCGACGTGTCCGGCGCGGCGGAGTGGTTCCAGCTCGTGATCGATCAGGGCGGCGACCGCACCGGGGCGGTCGAGACGACGGCGGGCACGGCGGCGACGACCCGCACCCGGCTCCTGCACTCGGGTCCGGCGGAGGCACTCGCGGTGACGGCTCGCACCCTGCACGCGGACGCCTGCTGGGCGAGCGCGGCGGCCCTTCGGGCGGACGCGATCTGGAACGCCGCTCCTCGCGTGCGTCCGGCGGCGGAGCTCCCGCTCTCGCCGCGTCTGCTCGGCCTGCACGGCGGGCACGAGGGGCGTCGCGGCGGCACCGGCGGGGACTTCCGCGACATCCATCCGTTCGCGCCGGGCGATGAGCTTCGCCGCGTGGACTGGCGCGCCACGGCACGCATGGCGAGGCGTCCAGGCGACCTCCTGGTGCGGAGGACGAACGCCCTCAGCGACAGCGCGGTCGTGATCGCCCTGGACGCGGCCGACGACCTGGGCGCCGTCGTGGCGACCTGGGGGAGCGGCGCCACCGCGCGCAGCGGACCGACCTCGATGGATCTCGGGCGGGAGGCGGCGCTGTCCGTCGCGACTTCGGCCATCGGCGACGGCGACCGGGTGGCGTTCCATGCCCTGACGCCGGGCGGACGCTCGCTGCGCAGCGGTTCCGGCGCGCGCCATCTCGAGCGGCTGCGCGGCGTGATCGCCGGCACCGGGCCGGACGGCGACGGCACGCGCTTTCGGCGCACGCCGCCGGTGCCGCCGGGATCCATCGTGTTCGTGCTGTCCACGTTCTTCGACGGGGCGGCGGCGGATCTCGCGCTGCGGTGGAGCGCCGGAGGCCAGTCGGTGGTCGCGGTCGACGTGCTGCCGCAGCCGCAGACGGACCGCTTGACCCCCGCTCAGAACCTCGCGATGCGGACCCTCCTGCTCGAGCGGACGGGAGTGCTGCAGGATCTGCGCGGCGCCGGGGTCGAGGTCGTCTCCTGGGCGGCCGACGATGCCGTGACCGAACTGCGGGTCGCGGCGCGCCGCGCGCGTCGGACGCACGGACGAGGGGCGCGGCAATGATGCGACGGCACGGGATGCGGGTGCCGGGAGCCGTGCCCGGCGCGGTGCTGCGCCTCGGGGCCGCCGCGGTCGTCCTGGGCGGCGTGCTGCTGCTGAACCCCTATCCGATGTGGCGCGCGATCGCGACCATCGCCGTGGTGGTGGCGGTGCTGCTCCCGCGGTCCCTGGCGTCCTGGGCCGGGATCGCGTGCCTGGCCCTGGGGGTGATCCTGGTCGAGCCGTCGCCGGGGCGGACCGCGATCGCCGTGCTGCTCATCCATCTCGCGCACGTGCTGTCCGCCTGGGCCTGGGCCGTGCCCTGGCGCTCGCGGATCCGGCTCGTCGTGCTGATCCCGGGCATCCGTCGCCTGCTGGTGATCCAGGCGATCGCGCAGTCGGTCGCGCTGCTCGTGGTCCTCGCCGTCCCGCCCCTGCACGGCCCGGGCTTCGCCTGGCTCGCACCGCTCGGAGCGGCCGTGCTGACGGCGGCCAGCGCCCTCGCCCTGCATCTGTCGTGGGGGAGGGCTCCGGAGCGGCTGACCTCGTCCGGCACCCCCGCAGGCCTCGACGAGCCGCCGGTACCCGGGGCTCCCGGAGCCAATGTCGGTGGCCGCTCCTAGACTTGACGGGTGCCGATCGTACCCGTAACCAGCCCCGGAAGACTCAGCGTCCGTGGCGCTCGTGTCCACAACCTCCGCAACGTCGACCTCGAGATCCCGCGCGATTCCCTCGTGGTCTTCACCGGCCTCTCCGGGTCCGGGAAGTCGAGCCTCGCCTTCGACACGATCTTCGCCGAGGGGCAGCGCCGATACGTCGAGTCACTCAGCGCCTACGCCCGGCAGTTCCTCGGCCAGGTCGACCGGCCCGACGTCGACTTCATCGAGGGACTCAGCCCTGCGGTGTCGATCGATCAGAAGTCGACCAACCGCAACCCGCGCTCGACGGTGGGCACGATCACCGAGATCTACGACTACATGCGCCTGCTCTGGGCGCGCATCGGCGTGCCGCACTGCCCGCAGTGCGGCGAGCGCATCCAGCGTCAGACCGTGCAGCAGATCGCGGATCAGCTCATGGAGCTGCCCGAGCGCACCCGGTATCAGATCGTCGCGCCCGTCGTGAGCCAGAAGAAGGGTGAGTTCGTCGACCTGTTCCGCGAGCTCGGAGCCAAGGGCTACGCGCGGGCGATCGTCGACGGCGAGCTCATCCAGCTCGCCGAGCCGCCCGTGCTCAAGAAGAGCTACAAGCACGACATCGGCGTGGTGGTCGACCGGCTCGTCGCCGCTCCCGACCTCCTGGGCCGGGTCACGGACTCTGTGGAGACCGCGCTCGGACTGGCCGGGGGCGTCATCCAGGTCAACTTCGTGGACGAGGAGGGCGACGACGCCTGGCAGTCGTTCTCCGAGAAGCTGGCCTGTCCCAACGGGCACGCGATCACCCTCACCGAGATCGAGCCGCGCACCTTCTCGTTCAACGCGCCGTTCGGCGCCTGCCCCGCCTGCTCCGGACTCGGCACCCGGATGTCGGTCGACCCCGACCTCATGCTCGGCGACGAGTCGCTGTCGATCCGCGAGGGCGCGATCATCCCCTGGACGACGCAGGGCAAGGGACTGTTCCAGTACTACGAGCGCCTGCTCGAGGGGCTCGCCGTCGATCTCGACTTCTCGCTCGACACGCCCTGGCAGGACCTGCACTCCGATGTGAAGGAGGCGGTGCTGCACGGCGAGAACTACAAGGTCACCGTCAAGTGGAAGAACCGGTATGGCCGCGAGATGCGGTACTCGTCCGGCTTCGAGGGTGTGGTGCCGTACATCGAGCGCCAGTACCAGCAGGCCGAGAGCGACACCCAGCGCAGCCGCTGGGGCGAGTACCTGCGCGAGGTGCCCTGCCCGGTGTGCGACGGCGACCGGCTCAAGCCCGAGGTGCTCGCCGTGCAGGTGCACGGGCACTCGATCGCCGAGGTGTCCCACAAGAGCCTCGCCGAGGCGCAGGACTTCATGCAGCGTCTCGAGCTCAGCCCGCGCGAGGCCAAGATCGCCGCGCAGGTGCTGCGCGAGATCCGCCTCCGTCTCGACTTCCTGCTGCAGGTCGGCCTGTCCTACCTGAATCTCAGCCGCTCCGCCGGATCGCTCTCCGGCGGCGAGGCCCAGCGCATCCGTCTCGCGACCCAGATCGGATCGGGACTCACGGGCGTGCTGTACGTGCTCGACGAGCCGTCGATCGGCCTGCACCAGCGCGACAACCGTCGTCTCATCGAGACCCTTCTCACGCTGCGCGATCTGGGGAACACGCTGATCGTCGTCGAGCACGATGAGGAGACGATCGAGGCCGCGGACTGGGTGGTCGACATCGGCCCCGGCGCGGGCGTGAACGGCGGACTCGTCGTGCACTCCGGTCCCTATGAGGCTCTGCTGCGCGAGAAGTCCTCGATGACGGGCGACTACCTGGCGGGGCGCCGCGAGATCCTCACGCCGAAGAAGCGGCGCCGCATCGACCGCAAGCGCATGCTCAGCGTGGTCGGTGCGAAGGAGAACAACCTCCGCAACGTCACGGCGGACTTCCCGCTCGGCGTGCTGACGGCCGTCACGGGCGTGAGCGGATCGGGCAAGTCGTCGCTCGTGAACGACATCCTCTACCGGGTGCTCGCCTCGCGGCTGAACGGTGCGCGCACCGTGCCGGGCAAGCACACCAGGGTCACGGGGCTGGACAACCTCGACAAGGTCGTGCACGTCGACCAGGCCCCGATCGGCCGCACCCCGCGGTCCAACCCCGCGACCTACACGGGCGTGTTCGACCGGATCCGCACGCTGTTCAGCGAGACGCCGGAGGCCAAGGTCCGCGGCTATCAGCCGGGGCGGTTCAGCTTCAACGTCAAGGGCGGCCGCTGCGAGGCGTGCTCCGGTGACGGCACGATCAAGATCGAGATGAACTTCCTGCCCGACGTCTACGTGGACTGCGAGGTATGCCACGGCAAGCGGTACAACCGCGACACGCTGGCGGTGCACTACAAGGGCAAGAACATCGCCGAGGTGCTGGAGATGCCGATCGAGGAGGCTGCGGAGTTCTTCGAGCCGATCCAGGCGATCCACCGCTACATGAAGACCCTCGTCGACGTGGGTCTGGGCTACGTGCGGCTCGGCCAGTCGGCGACCACGCTGTCCGGCGGCGAGGCGCAGCGCGTCAAGCTCGCCACCGAGCTCCAGCGCCGCAGCAACGGCCGCTCGATCTACGTGCTCGACGAGCCGACGACCGGTCTGCACTTCGAAGACGTGCGCAAGCTGCTCGAGGTGCTGAACGGACTCGTGGACAAGGGCAACACGGTCATCGTGATCGAGCACAACCTCGACGTGATCAAGTCGGCGGACTGGGTGATCGATCTCGGTCCCGAGGGCGGGTCCGGCGGAGGCCAGGTCATCGCGACGGGCACGCCGGAGCAGGTCGCGCGCAACGCCGACAGCCACACCGGCGCGTTCCTCGCGGAGATCCTCGACGCCTCCGTCGCCGCCGGGCGGCCCGGTGCGCGGCGGGCGCTCGAGCGCAAGGCGGGCTGATGGCCGCAGAGCTTCCGTACAAGCCGAGGCCCGGAGAGATCCCGACCGATCCCGGCGTGTACCGGTTCCGCGACGCGCAGGGGAGGGTGCTCTACGTCGGGAAGGCGAAGAACCTCCGTCAGCGGCTGTCCAACTACTTCGCTCCGCTGCGCACTCTGCACGAGCGCACGCGGCGGATGGTCACCACGGCGGCGTCCGTGGAGTGGACGGTCGTGCCCACCGATGTGGACTCGCTGCAGCTCGAGTACATGTGGATCAAGGAGTTCGATCCGCCTTTCAATGTGCGCTACAAGGACGACAAGTCCTATCCGTTCATGGCGATCACGCTCGCCGACGAGGCTCCGCGCGTCATCGTGACGCGCAATCGGCGGATCCCGGGCGCGAAGTACTTCGGCCCCTATCCGAAGGTGTGGACCGTCCACGACACGATCGACCAGATGATCAAGGTCTTCCCGATCCGCACCTGCAGCGACGCCAGCTATCGCAAGGCGATGGCGACCGGCCGGCCGTGCTTCCCCGGTCAGATCGGCAAATGCGGCGGCCCCTGCTCGATGACCGTGACGATCGCGGAGCACCGTGCGATGGTCGACGACTTCATCGCGTTCATGGAGGGCGGCGACGAGCGCTTCACGCGGGACCTCACGCGGCGGATGCAGGAGGCGTCGGCGGCGATGGACTACGAGAGCGCGGCGAAGTACCGGGATCGGCTCGCGTCGATCGACGCGGTGCTGGGGCGTAGCGCCCTCGTGCTGCCGCAGGACGAGGATGCGGATCTGTTCGGCATCGCCGAGGACGAGCTGTCGGCTGCGATCCAGCACTTCGTGATCCGCGGCGGACGCGTCCGCGGTGTGCGCGCCTCGACGCTCGACAAGGAGATCGACATCGCAGGCGCCGATCTGGTCGACCAGATCCTGCAGCGGGTCTACGGGGAGGCGAACGGCGAGCAGGTCCCGCGAAGGGTGCTCGTGCCGGCGCTGCCCGACGACTCGGCGGAGCTGGAGGAGTGGCTGCGGGAGCGCCGCGGGAAGAAGGTCGAGATCGCTGTCGCCCAGCGCGGACAGCGTGCCGAGCTGATGCGGAATGCAACCCTCAACGCCCAGCAGGCCCTGATCCGCCACAAGACGCGCCGATCGAGCGACTACACGACGCGCACCCAGGCGCTCACCGATCTGCAGGAGGCGCTGGGGCTCGACGAGGCACCGCTGCGCATCGAGTGCTACGACATCTCGCACCTGGGCGGAACGAACGTCGTGGCCTCCATGGTCGTGTTCGAGGACGGCCTGCCGCGCAAGGACCAGTACCGCTCGTTCAACATCGCGGAGACCACCGACGACACCGACTCGATGTACCAGGTGCTGCGCCGCAGGCTCGCGCACATCGACGCTCCCGAGGAGGCCGAGGAGGCTCCCCTGATCGGCGAAGACGGCGAGGAGCTGGTGGTCTCCGAGCGACGTCGGCCACGGTTCGCGTATCCGCCCCAGCTGCTCATCGTCGACGGAGGCAAGCCCCAGGTCGAAGCGGCCGCGCGTGCCCTCCGGGATGCCGGACGAGCCGACATCGCCCTCTGCGGCATCGCCAAGCGGCTCGAGGAGCTCTGGCTCCCCGGCGAGGACTACCCCGTGATCCTGCCGCGGACCAGCGAAGCGCTCTACCTCGTGCAGCGCCTGCGCGACGAGGCCCACCGGTTCGCGATCACGCACCAGCGCAAGCGGCGCAGGCGCGACATCGCCTCGATCCTCGGTGAGGTCCCCGGTCTCGGAGCGGCGCGGATCAAGGCCCTGCTGCGGCACTTCGGCTCCGTGGCGGCGCTGCGACGCGCGACGACGGCGGAGATCCAGGAGGTGCAGGGCATCGGGCCCGCTCTCGCCGACGCCATCCGCGCGCATCTCGCGGGCTCCGCCGGAGAACCCGTGCCGGTGACGGCGGGAGACGGCGTCGGATCCGCTTCCGGTGCGTCGTCGACCCCGGCTTCTGGCTAGGCTGGAGAAGAGCGAGGAGGAGAGCAGATGAGCGCCGACCAGGGGGAGTTCCTGATCGTCACCGGAATGTCGGGCGCGGGCCGCTCGACCGTCGCGAACGCGCTCGAGGATCTCGGCTGGTACGTCGTCGACAACCTGCCTCCGCAGATGCTCCGCCCGCTCCTCGATCTCGCCAATCTCGGCGGGGCCGCGCTTCCCAAGGTCGCCGCCGTGGTCGACGTGCGCGGTCGCGATCTGTTCGACGGCTTCCCCGGCGTCGCCCGGGCCCTGCGTGAGCACGGATCCGTGCAGGTCGTGTTCCTCGACGCCTCGGACGATGTCCTCGTGCGCCGCTTCGAGTCGGTCCGGCGCCCGCACCCGCTGCAGGGCGGCGGCACCCTGCTCGACGGCATCCGCACGGAGCGCACCAGGGTGGCACCGCTGCGCGAGGCCGCCGACATCGTCATCGACACGTCGAGCTTCAACGTGCACCAGCTCGCCACCAAGGTCAACGAGGTGTTCGCCGAGGAAGGCGCGGCGCGGCACAAGGTCACCGTCATGAGCTTCGGCTTCAAGTACGGGCTGCCGTCGGACGCCGATCTGGTCGCGGACATGCGGTTCCTGCCGAATCCGTTCTGGATCGACGACCTGCGCGGGTCGACCGGGCTCGATGCCGAGGTGCGGGACTACGTACTGAGCCGGGAGGGCGCCCAGGAGTTCCTGGACGCGTACACCGCCGCGCTCCGTCCGATCCTGGAGGGCTACCAGCGCGAGAACAAGAGCCACTCCACGGTCGCGATCGGCTGCACGGGCGGCAAGCACCGCTCGGTGGCGATGGTGGAGGAGCTCGCGGCGCGCCTGGGTCAGATCCCCGGCGTCGCCGTGACGGTCCGGCACCGAGACCTCGGGCGCGAGTGAGGCGCCCCCGGCGGGTGCGGAGCGCTTCGGCCGGGTAAGCTGATCCCTTGCGCCGAGATCCGGCGCCGCCCGTGAGAAGGAGACCCGTGGCACTCACCACCGACGTCAAGGCCGAGCTCGTCAGCATCCGGAACGCACCGCCGTCGGTGCGCGTCGCGGAGGTGACAGCGGTGCTGAGGTTCGCCGGGGGGCTGCACCAGATCGCCAACCGCATCGCGGTCGAGGCGGAGGTGGACGCGGAGCTGCTGGCTCGACGGGTGGCGCGCGACCTCGCCGAGCTCTTCGGGGTGCGGCCGGAGATCGCCCCGATCCAGGGCGCCTCCAGCCACGACGGTGCCAAGTACGCCGTGCGCGTGATCGCCGCCGGTGAGACTCTCGCCCGCCAGACGGGCCTGCTCGACCAGCGCCGCCGTCCCGTGCGCGGCCTGCCCAATCGCCTCACCACGGGGTCGCGGGAAGAGCTCGCCGGCCTCTGGCGCGGCGCCTTCCTCGCCGCCGGATCCCTCAGCGAGCCGGGGCGCTCCGCCGTCCTCGAGGTCGCGTGCCCCTCATCCGAGGCGGCGATGGCGCTCGTCGGCGCCGCGCATCGCATCGGCATCGCCGCGAAGGCGCGCGAGGTGCGCGGGATGCCGCGGGTGGTTATCCGCGAGCCCGAGGGCATCCGTGCCGTGCTCGCCCTGATGGGAGCCGCCAAGACCGCCGCCGCGTGGGAGGAGATGCGCCAGCGCCGCGAGGTGCGCGCCGGCGTCAACCGTCTCGTCAACTTCGACGACGCGAACCTGCGCCGTTCCGCGCAGGCCGCCGTCGCCGCCTGCGCCCGGGTCGAGCGCGCGCTCGAGATCCTCGGCGATGACGTCCCCGAGCACCTGCGCACGGCCGGCGCACTGCGCCTCGCGCACCGGGATGCGAGCCTCGACGAGCTCGGCCACCACGCCGACCCGCCGCTCACCAAGGACGCCGTCGCGGGCCGCATCCGGCGTCTGCTCGCGATGGCCGACAAGCGGGCGCAGACCGAGGGGATCCCCGGAACCGAATCGGCCGTTCCCGTCGGTCTCGACGTCTGAGACACCTCATCGGGGGCCTGCGTTCCGGTCTGTGGAAACACGCCGGGACGCAGGCCCTCGTCGTGTCACATCCGGAAGGTTCCGGGCTGCCCGCGCGTTGCCGTCAGTAGGATGAGAGACGTCCGCCCCGTGCGCACCACCGCGCTTCGGGGGACCGGCAAGCGCCGCGAGCGCGGCGCGGATTGGATGACATCGACATGGCGATCTACACGCTGCCCGACCTTCCCTACGACTTCGCGGCACTCGAGCCGCACATCAGCGGCAAGATCATGGAGCTGCACCATGACAAGCACCACGCCGCCTACGTCGCCGGAGCGAACGCGGCGCTCGAGTCCCTCGCCGAGGCCCGCGAGAGCGGCAACCTCGCGAACGTGAACAAGCTCGAGAAGGACCTCGCGTTCAACCTCGGCGGTCACGTCAACCACTCGATCTTCTGGACCAACCTGTCGCCGAACGGCGGGGGCGAGCCCGAGGGCGAGCTGAAGGCGGCGATCGACGAGTTCTTCGGCTCTTTCGAGAAGTTCCAGGCGCACTTCACCGCCGCGGCCATGGGCATCCAGGGCTCCGGCTGGTCCGTCCTCAGCTGGGACCCGATCGGCGCCCGCCTCATCATCCAGCAGCTGTTCGACCAGCAGGGCAACACCGCGCAGGGCACGGTGCCGCTGTTCCAGCTGGACATGTGGGAGCACGCGTTCTACCTGGACTACCTGAACGTGAAGGCGGATTACGTCAAGGCGGCGTGGAACATCGCGAACTGGGAGAACGTCGCCCAGCGCTTCGCGGCCGCGCGTGAGAAGACCAACGGACTGCTGGTACTGTCGTAAAAGATGGGCGTCCTGATGGGCGAAAAACCCATCAGGACGCCGTTGTCCGCGCAATCTGCAAGAATCACGCTTTTCCTTGAGTAAGAACCAGGAGACTTTCGTGTCTGTCAAGATCGGTATCAACGGCTTCGGCCGAATCGGACGCAACTACTTCCGCGCAGCCCTCGAGCAGGGTGCCGACCTCGAGATCGTCGCGGTCAACGACCTCACCGACAACAAGACCCTCGCGCACCTGCTGAAGTACGACTCCGTCGGCGGCGTGCTCAAGGCGGACGTGAGCTACGACGACGAGAGCATCACCGTCGACGGCCACCACATCAAGGCGTTCGCGGAGCGCGACCCCGCGAACCTGCCGTGGGGCGAGCTGGGCGTCGACATCGTCATCGAGTCCACCGGGTTCTTCACCAAGGCCGAGCTCGCGAAGAAGCACATCGAGGCCGGCGCCAAGAAGGTGCTGATCTCCGCTCCCGCGACCGGGGACGACGCGACCATCGTCATGGGCGTCAACGAGGAGACGTACAACCCGGAGACCGACCACATCATCTCCAACGCCTCCTGCACGACCAACTGCCTCGCGCCGCTGGCCAAGGTGTTCAACGACGAGTTCGGCATCGTCCGCGGCTTCATGATGACCGCGCACGCCTACACCGCGGACCAGAACCTGCAGGACGGCCCGCACAGCGACCTGCGCCGCGCCCGCGCCGCCGCGATCAACATCGTCCCGGCCTCGACCGGCGCCGCCAAGGCGATCGGCCTCGTGCTGCCGGAGCTGAACGGCAAGCTCAGCGGTTCCTCGTACCGCGTGCCCGTTCCCACCGGCTCCATCGTCGACCTGACCCTCATCACCGAGCGTGAGGACCTGACGGCCGACGAGGTCAACGCCGCATACGCGAAGGCCGCCGCCGAGGGGCGTCTCAACGGCTACCTGCAGTACAACGAGGACCAGATCGTCTCCAGCGACATCCAGGGCAACCCGTTCTCGTCGATCTTCGACTCGACCCTCACGAACGTCTCCGGCAACCTGGTCAAGGTCTCCAGCTGGTACGACAACGAGTGGGGCTACTCGAACCGTCTCGTCGACCTCACCGAGTACGTCGCCGAGCGGCTCTAAGCTCATATCCATGACTCTGCGCACCCTCGAATCCCTGAAGGAATCGGTCGGGTCGCTCGACGGAGCACGCGTCATCGTCCGTTGTGACCTCAATGTCCCCCTGCGGGACGGGGTCATCACGGACGATGGCCGTGTTCGAGCGTCGGTGCCGACCCTCAAGGCCCTCATCGACCAGGGGGCCCGCGTGATCGTGGTCTCCCACCTCGGTCGCCCGGACGGCGCTCCGGACCCGCAGTACAGCCTGGCGCCCGTCGCGGTGCGTCTGGGTGAGCTGCTCGGCCGCCCCGTCGCGTTCGCGGCCGACACCGTCGGAGCTGCGGCGCAGGACGCCGTCGCCGCGCTGCCGGCCGGTGGTGTCGTCGTGCTGGAGAACCTGCGGTTCAACCCGGGGGAGACCTCGAAGGACGACGCCGAGCGCCGCGCCTTCGCCGAGCAGCTGGCCGCCCTCGGCGACGCGCTCGTCTCGGACGGCTTCGGTGTCGTGCACCGCAAGCAGGCCAGTGTCTACGACCTCGCGCAGATCCTGCCGTCCGCGGCCGGCCTGCTCATCGAGGCCGAGCTGACGGTGCTGGACCGCCTCACCGAGAACCCCGAGCGCCCCTACACCGTGGTGCTCGGCGGATCGAAGGTCTCCGACAAGCTCGGCGTGATCTCTCACCTGCTCCCGCGGGTGGATCGCCTCCTCGTCGGCGGCGGGATGCTGTTCACGTTCCTCGCGGCTCAGGGGCACGCCGTCGCCTCCAGCCTGCTGGAGAAGGACCAGCTCGACACCGTCCGCGGCTACATCGCCGAGGCGGCCGAGCGCGGCGTGGAGCTCGTGCTCCCGACCGACGTGGTGGTCGCGGCCTCGTTCTCCGCGGACGCGGCTCATGAGATCGCGGCGGCCGACGAGATCGAGGCGACGTCCTTCGGCGCCTCGGGCATCGGACTCGACATCGGGCCGGACACCGCGGCGCGCTTCGCGGAGGCGATCCGCGGATCCAAGACGGTGTTCTGGAACGGCCCGATGGGCGTGTTCGAGTTCCCGGCCTTCGCGGCAGGCACCAAGGCCGTCGCGCAGGCGCTGACGGAGACCGACGGGTTGAGCGTCGTCGGCGGCGGCGATTCCGCCGCGGCCGTGCGCCAGCTCGGCTTCGCGGACGACCAGTTCGGTCACATCTCGACGGGCGGGGGCGCGAGCCTCGAGTTCCTCGAGGGCAAGAAGCTTCCCGGACTGGAGGTCCTCGGATGGGTGTGAACAGCAGAACCCCGCTGATCGCGGGCAACTGGAAGATGAACCTCGACCACCTGCAGGCGGTCGCGTTCGTGCAGAAGCTGCACTGGACGCTCAAGGACGCCAAGCACGAGGACGGCACGGTCGAGGTGGCGGTCTTCCCGCCCTTCACCGATCTGCGCAGCGTCCAGACGCTGATCGACGCGGACAAGATCCCGTTCGCGTTCGGCGCCCAGGATCTGTCCGAGCACGACTCCGGGGCGTACACCGGCGAGATCTCGGGCGCGTTCCTCGCCAAGCTCGACGCGAGCTACGTCATCATCGGCCACTCCGAGCGGCGCGAGTACCACGCGGAGAGCGATGAGGTCGTGGCGGCGAAGACCCGGGCGGCGCTCAAGCACGGCCTGGTGCCCGTGATCTGCGTCGGCGAGACCGCGGAGGATCTGGAGAAGTTCGGCGCGAGCGCGGTTCCCGCCGGTCAGCTCGAGGCGGCGCTGCAGGGGCTGGACGCGAAGGCGGACATCGTCGTCGCGTACGAGCCGGTCTGGGCCATCGGCTCGGGCCAGGCCGCGACCCCGCAGCAGGCGCAGGACGTGTGCGCCGTGCTGCGCGGGGTGATCGCGAAGGTCCTCGGCGACGAGGCGGCCGCGCGCACCAGGATCCTGTACGGCGGATCGGTGAAGTCCGCGAACATCGCCGGCTTCATGCGCGAGCCCGATGTCGACGGCGCGCTGGTGGGCGGCGCGAGCCTGGTCGTCGACGAGTTCGCCGCGATCGTGCGCTATCAGAAGCACGTCGGAGTGTGACACGCGTCCCCGCCCCGAGGGGCGGGGACGTCCCGACGTATAATTGACCGTTACCCGGGATCCCGCACGCCCGTGCGGGCCCGAGCGAAAGGCCGATCCGTGGATATTCTCCAGTTCATCCTGCAGGTGCTGCTGGGCATCACCAGCGTCCTGCTGACCCTTCTGATCCTGCTCCACAAGGGGCGCGGCGGAGGCCTCTCCGACATGTTCGGCGGCGGTATGTCCTCTGCCGTCGGGTCCAGCGGTCTCGCCGAGCGGAACCTCAACCGGTTCACCGTCGTGCTGGCGCTGGTCTGGTTCGTCGCGGTCGTGGGTCTCGGCCTCATCACGAAGTTCGAGGCCATCTGATGGCGACCGGCGGCAACGCGATCCGCGGCACGCGGGTCGGATCCGGCCCCATGGGGGAGCAGGACCACGGCTACCACGCCGATCGCATCGCGATCTCGTACTGGGACGGGCTCGGCAACGAGACCGTGCGGTATTTCGCGGCGGGCCTGCCCGAAGAGGAGATCCCGGACATCATCGATCACCCGCACTCCGGTCTGCCGGCCGGGCGCGACAAGGAGAACCCGCCGGAGATCGCGAAGGCGGAGCCCTACAAGACGCACCTCGCGTACGTGAAGGAGCGTCGCACCGACGAAGAGGCCGAACAGCTGCTCGGCGACGCGCTCACTCAGCTGCGCGAACGTCGCGGCCAGGCGTGACCGCCTGACGCCTCCGACGAGAAGAGCCCCTGCATCGCAGGGGCTCTTCTCGTCCGCGAGGTGGGTGATCAGATGAACGGGACGAAGCTCCTCGGGACCGTCACGTGGGGGCGGGACGCCGGCGAACAGGGGCGCCACCTGCTCCGGCCGGTATCCGGCGATCCCGCAGCCGACCGGCGTGAGAAGGAACCGCAGTCCGGGGTGGGCGACGGCGTACCCGATGAAGGTCCCGGCCTCGGCGGCGAGGACATCGAGCCCGCTCATCGTGTCGATGGCGTAGGTGCTGCCGTGGTGCCCGTGGCCCTCGCCCCAGATCGCGCCGAACTCGCGGTAGGCGACGAGAGCGGCTCCGCCGCCGTGCCTGCCTTCGGCGTTGGAGCCGAAGACGAACACCTCGTTCGGCGCGAGAGCGGCGACGTGATGTCCATGGATCCCCTCTCGACGCAGCGAACTCTACGCCGCGGAGCGGGGAGGAAGGGGAGGGGGTGACGGGAATCGAACCCGCGCAATCAGTTTGGAAGACTGAGACTCTACCATTGAGCTACACCCCCGGACCCGGAGCACGAGGCGCCGGGGCGGGCCCGGTGGAACACCGGGACTCCACGAGCATACCTGACAGACGGACGTGCTCCGTTCCGTTAGACTCGTGAAGGCCGTTCCCGCGCGCGCGGGTCCTACCCGGGGCGTAGCTCAGCTTGGTAGAGCGCCCGCTTTGGGAGCGGGAGGTCGCAGGTTCAAATCCTGTCGCCCCGACGTTCATACACGTCGCACTCGCGTGGATCTCCGCGCGGGACATTCACAAGGAGAACACACCAGCATGGCGAACAGCACCGTCGAGAAGCTGGCCCCGACCCGGGTCAAGCTGCACATCACGGTCACCCCCGAGGACCTCAAGCCCAGCATCGCGCACGCCTACGAGCACATCGCGCAGGACGTGCAGATCCCCGGCTTCCGCAAGGGCAAGGTGCCCGCGCCGATCATCGACCAGCGCGTCGGCCGCGGCGCCGTCATCGAGCACGCCGTCAACGAGGGGCTCGACACCTTCTTCCGCGAGGCGTCGCTCGAGCACAACCTCCGCATCGTCGGCCGCCCGTCGGCCGAGGTCGTGGAGTGGCCGAACGAGAAGGACTTCTCCGGCGACCTCAAGGTCGAGGTCGAGGTCGACGTGCGTCCCGAGATCGAGGTCCCGTCGCTCGACGGCATCACGCTGACGGTCGACGCCGTCGAGGCGGATGACGCCGCACTGGACGCCGAGCTCGACCGCCTGCGCGCGCGCTTCGGGACGCTCGTGCCCGTCGACCGTCCCGCCAAGGCCGGCGACTTCGTCGAGCTCGACCTGGTCGCCGCGATCGACGGCGCCGAGATCGACCGCGCCGAGGGCGTCTCCTACGAGGTGGGCTCGGGCGAGCTGCTCGAGGGCATCGACGACGCGATCGACTCGCTCACCGCCGGCGAGGACACCACGTTCCGCTCGAAGCTGGTCGGCGGCGACCACGCCGGCGAGGAGGCCGAGGTCTCCGTGACCGTCAAGGCCGTCAAGGAGCGCGAGCTGCCCGAGGCGGACGACGACTTCGCGCAGATCGCGAGCGAGTTCGACACCATCGGCGAGCTGCGCGACAGCCTGCGCGAGTCCGTCTCGCAGCAGGGCGTGTTCACGCAGGCCTCCGCGGCCCGCGACAAGCTCGTCGAGACGCTGCTCGAGCAGATCGACATCCCCGTCCCGCCGCAGCTCATCGAGGACGAGGTGCACAACCACCTCGAGGGCGAAGGCCGTCTCGAGGACGACGAGCACCGCGCCGAGGTCACCGAGGCCAGCACCAAGCAGTTCAAGACCCAGGTGCTGCTCGACACGATCGCCGAGAACGCGAACGTCCAGGTCTCGCAGGACGAGCTCAGCCAGTACCTGATCCAGTCCGCCGCGCAGTACGGCATGGCTCCGCAGGAGTTCGTCGAGGCGCTGCAGTCGTCGGGCCAGCTCCCCGTGCTCGTCGGCGAGGTCGCCCGCAACAAGGCCCTGGCCGTCGCGCTGGGCAAGGTCACCGTCGTGGACTCCGAGGGCAAGGCCGTCGACCTGACGGGCTTCGTCGCCACGGAGGACGAGGCGGAGGAGGCCGCCGAGGCTCCTGCCAAGAAGGCCCCGGCGAAGAAGGCTCCCGCGAAGAAGGCCCCGGCCAAGAAGGCTGCCGCGAAGGACGAGGAGCCCGCCGAGGCTCCGGCCGAGGAGAAGCCCGCGGCCAAGAAGCCGGCCGCACGCAAGGCTCCGGCCAAGAAGGCCGCCGACAAGGCCGCCGACGCCGAGTAAGCATCGGATCCACGATCCGGAGGAGGGCGGGTGCATCATGCACCCGCCCTCTTCGCATCCGCACGGGACGAGGTAGGACATGGACGACTGGCAGGAGCGCATCGACGCGGTCTGGGACGCCGCGGCCGGCGGGCTCGTCGACGAAGAGGTGATCGCACGGATCGACGCGATCGCGGCGGAGCGAGGGCCGGACGATGCCGAGGCCGCGTTCGAGCGCGCGGGTGCGCGCGATTCCGCGGGACGGCCCGACGAGGCCGTGCCGCTCTACCGCCGGGCTCTGGAGATCGGCCTGGACGACGATCGGCGCGCTCAGGCGACGATCCAGCTGGCGAGCTCGCTGCGCAATCTCGGCGACGTGGACGGGGCGCTCGAGCTGATCGAGGCCGAGCGTGCGGCGCATCCCGAATCGGTCTACCGCGAGGCGATCGCCGCCCTGCACGCCCTCGCCCTCGCCAGTGCCGGCCAGCCGGAACGCGGGCTGAGCGTGGCCGTCCTCGCCCTCGTGCCGCACATGCCCCGCTACCACCGCTCGATGACCGCCTACGCCCACGAGATCGCGGGCGACGACGCCTGATATGCCGACGGCGAACACGGCCGGGCGCGTGCGTTGTCGCCGGTAGATTCGAAACACCGAACACGGAAACAGGAGCGGAAATGGCTGAACCCCTGGTCGCGACGAGCGTCTTCGACAGGCTGCTCAAGGATCGCATCATCTGGCTGGGATCCGAGGTGCGGGACGAGAACGCCAACGAGATCTGCGCCAAGATCCTCCTTCTCGCCGCCGAGGACCCCGAGAAGGACATCTACCTCTACATCAACTCACCCGGCGGATCCATCACGGCCGGCATGGCGATCTACGACACGATGCAGTTCGTGCCGAACGACATCGTCACCGTCGGCATCGGGATGGCGGCCTCGATGGGCCAGCTGCTGCTGACCAGCGGCACCAAGGGCAAGCGCTACATCACGCCGAACGCGCGCGTGCTGCTGCACCAGCCGCACGGCGGCTTCGGCGGCACCTCGAGCGACATCCAGACCCAGGCGCAGCTCATCCTCGACATGAAGCGGCGTCTCGCCGAGATCACCGCATCGCAGACCGGCAAGTCGGTCGAGCAGATCAACGAGGACGGCGACCGGGACCGCTGGTTCTCGGCGCAGGAGGCGCTCGAATACGGCTTCGTCGACCACATGCGCGAGCACGCCAGTGACGTGCACGGCGGCGGCGGCACGGGCGCGGACAAGTAAGGCTGGAGAGGACACCCATGTACACACCCACGTTCCGCTCCGCCGGCACCCTGCCCTCGAGCCGCTACGTCCTTCCTCAGTTCGAGGAGCGCACCGCCTACGGCTTCAAGCGCCAGGACCCGTACAACAAGCTGTTCGAGGATCGTGTGATCTTCCTCGGCGTGCAGGTCGACGACGCATCCGCCGACGACGTGATGGCGCAGCTGCTGGTCCTGGAGAGCCAGGACTCCGAGCGCGACATCACGATGTACATCAACTCGCCCGGTGGATCCTTCACCGCGATGACGGCCATCTACGACACGATGCAGTACGTCGCGCCGCAGATCCAGACGGTCGTCCTCGGCCAGGCGGCCTCTGCGGCGTCCGTGCTGCTCGCGGCCGGCGCCCCCGGCAAGCGGCTGGCGCTGCCCAACGCCCGCGTGCTGATGCACCAGCCGGCGATGGGCGAGGCCGGTCACGGCCAGGCCTCCGACATCGAGATCCAGGCGGCGGAGATCCTCCGCATGCGCATCTGGCTCGAGGAGACCATGGCCAGGCACACCGGCAAGCCCGTCGAGCAGGTGCACCGCGACATCGACCGGGACAAGATCCTCTCGGCCGAGGAGTCGCGGGAGTACGGCATCGTCGACCAGGTGCTGACGAGCCGCAAGCGCCAGTCGCTGAGCTGACGCGCTGACGCACTCGTCGAGGGCGGTCCGGATCCGGTTCCGGGCCGCCCTCGCGCGTACCCGCTCCCGTTGCGCGGGTGAGCGAACTCCCATGCTCATATGAGCAGATCCGTGCGCGTGCGCGTGGTGAAGGGTACTCTCGGAGCATGCCCCGCTCCGCCATCGACGACGACGAACTGCTCGCCGTCCGCGTCGCGGAGCTCTATTACGACGAGGACAAGACGCAGGACGAGATCGGCGGGCTGCTCGGCATCTCGCGGTGGAAGGTCGGGCGCCTCCTCCAGCAGGCCAGGACCGACGGGATCGTGCGGATCGAGATCGTGCATCCGCGCGCGCGGAAGCTCGGCATCGAGCGCGAGCTGCGCGAGCGCTTCGGCCTCGCCGACGCCGTCGTGGTGCCGAACGGACCGAGCGACACCGAGACCCTCGGACGGGTCGCGCAGGGCGCCGCCGACCATCTCGCCGCTCTCCGCCCCGTGCCGAAGACGCTCGCCGTCAGCTGGGGACGCACGCTCACCGCGATCGCCGACCGCATGGCGGAGGGGTGGGCGCGCGGCGTGACCGTCGTGCAGATGAACGGCGGCGTGAGCGTGAACCGGCGCCCCGGTGGCGCCGCGTCCCTCGCCGCCACGATCGCGCAGCGCGCGTCCGGCCATGTGGCGCTGCTGCCGAGCCCTGCGATCCTGGAGCGGCTGGAGACCAAGCAGGCGATCGAGCGCGACCGCACTGTGGCGGGCGTGCTCGAGCAGGCCGCTCTGGCCGATGCCTACCTGTTCACGGCGGGCGTGTGCGACGCCGGATCCGCGCATGTCGAGAACGGCTACCTGACTGCGCGCGACATCGACGAGCTCGCCCGTCGGGGCGCGGTCGGCGACGTGCTCGGCCGCTACATCGACGCGGACGGCAACATCGTCGACCCCGAGCTCGACGCCCGAACGGTCGGGCTCAGCCTCGAACGGCTGCGCGAAGCGCGCACCGCCGTCTTTGTCACGGCGGGAGAGGCGAAGCACGACATCGCCCGCACCGTCGTGACGGCGAACCTGTGCACGATGGTGGTCACCGACGAGGAGACCGCCCTGACTCTGCTGGAGCTGGAAAAGTGACCGGAACTGCGACCACGACCGAACTCGCGCGGCGCACCGCGCTCGAGGTGCTCGGGGGCGAACCCGACGACCTCACGCTGCGCCGCTTCCTGCACGGACTGCCCGGTGTGGACGCGGTGGGCCTCGAGCAGCGCTCCGCCGCGCTCGGCACGCGATCCATCAAGACGACGTCGAAGGCCTGGGCGCTGGACACGATCATCCGTCTGATCGACCTCACCACGCTCGAGGGCGCGGACACGCCCGGCAAGGTGCGTTCGCTGGTCTCCAAGGCCAAGCTCCCCGACGCGTCGGATCCCTCGTGCCCCTCGGTCGCGGCCGTGTGCGTGTACGGCGACATGGTGCCCTACGCCGTCGAGGCTCTCGGCGCCCGGCACGGCGACCCCGACGAGGGCGGCATCTCGGTCGCCGCGGTCGCCACGGCGTTCCCGAGCGGCCGGGCGGCGCTGGCGATCAAGCTCGCCGACACCCGGGACGCGGTCGACGCCGGCGCCGACGAGATCGACATGGTCATCGACCGGGGCGCCTTCCTCGCCGGCCGCTACGGGCAGGTCTTCGACCAGATCGTCGCGGTCAAGGACGCATGCCGCCGTGCCGACGGATCCTCTGCCTCGCTGAAGATCATCCTGGAGACCGGCGAGCTGAACACCTACGACAACATCAAGCGCGCGTCCTGGCTGGGCATGCTCGCCGGCGGCGACTTCATCAAGACCTCCACCGGCAAGGTCGCCCCGGCGGCCACGCTGCCGGTCACGCTGCTCATGCTCGAAGCCGTGCGCGACTGGCACCGGCTCACCGGCGAGAAGATCGGCGTCAAGCCCGCGGGCGGGATCCGCTCCTCGAAGGATGCGGTGAAGTACCTCGTGCACGTCGCCGAGACCGTGGGGGAGGACTGGCTGCAGCCGCACCTGTTCCGCTTCGGCGCCTCCAGCCTGCTCAACGACGTGCTGCTGCAGCGGCAGAAGCTGACCACCGGCCACTACTCCGGCCCCGACTACGTCACGATCGACTGACGAAGGACTGTTCATGGGATTCCTGGAATACGCACCCGCGCCCGAGTCGCGGAGCATCCTCAACCTGAAGGACGAGTACGGGCTGTTCATCGACGGCGAGTTCGTCGAGGGACACGGCGCCCCGTTCGCCACCATCTCGCCGGCGGACGAGTCGCGCATCGCCACGATCGCGCACGCCTCGGACGAGGACGTCGATCGCGCCGTCGCCGCCGCGCGCCGCGCCTACACCAGGGTGTGGTCGAAGATGAGCGGCCGGGATCGCGGCAAGTACCTGTTCCGCATCGCCCGCCTCGTGCAGGAGCGCGCCCGCGAGCTCGCCGTGGCCGAGAGTCTCGACAACGGCAAGCCGATCAAGGAGTCCCGCGACGTCGATGTGCCGCTCGTGGCCTCGTGGTTCTTCTACTACGCGGGCTGGGCGGACAAGCTCGACTACGCGGGTGCGGGCCCCGACCCGAAGGCGCACGGCGTGGCGGGCCAGGTCATCCCCTGGAACTTCCCGCTGCTGATGCTGGCGTGGAAGGTGGCCCCGGCGCTGGCGGCGGGCAACACCGTGGTGCTGAAGCCCGCGGAGACCACGCCGCTCACCGCGCTGATCTTCGCCGAGATCCTGCAGCAGGCCGACCTGCCGGCGGGTGTCGTGAACATCGTCACGGGCGCCGGTGCGACCGGGGCCGCGGTCGTGCGGCATCCCGACGTCGACAAGGTCGCCTTCACCGGATCCACGGGCGTGGGGCGCGAGATCGCGCGCTCGATCGCCGGATCGGGCAAGGCGCTGACGCTCGAGCTCGGCGGCAAGGCGGCGAACATCGTCTTCGACGACGCTCCGATCGATCAGGCCATCGAGGGGATCGTCAACGGCATCTTCTTCAACCAGGGGCACGTGTGCTGCGCCGGCAGCCGCCTGCTCGTGCAGGAGTCCATCCACGACGAGGTGATCGACCGGCTGAAGTCGCGCCTGTCGACGCTGCGCCTCGGCGACCCGCTCGACAAGAACACCGACATCGGTGCGATCAACTCCGCGGAGCAGCTGGCACGCATCCGCGAGCTCAGCCAGGTCGGCGAGGGCGAGGGCGCGGAGCGCTGGACCGCCGACTGCGTCATCCCGGAGAAGGGGTTCTGGTTCGCGCCGACGATCTTCACCGGTGTCGAGGCCTCGCACCGGATCGCCCGCGAGGAGGTGTTCGGCCCGGTCCTGTCGGTGCTGACCTTCCGTACCCCCGCCGAGGCGATCGCGAAGGCCAACAACACCCCGTACGGTCTCTCCGCCGGAATCTGGAGCGACAAGGGCTCCCGGATCCTCGCCGTCGCCGACCGCCTTCGCGCAGGCGTCGTCTGGGCAAACACGTTCAACCGTTTCGACCCCTCCAGCCCCTTCGGCGGCTACAAGGAGTCCGGCTACGGGCGTGAGGGCGGCAAGCAGGGCCTCGCGGCGTACCTGCGTCCGGCCGGCACGGCTCCCCGGCGATCCCTGAACGAGGGGAGCGACGCGAAGAGCGAAGCCAAGGCGCCGAAGAAGGGAGCCGCGGCATGAGCGCGCGTCTGACCGTCCCCAAGACCTACAAGCTCGCGATCGGCGGCGCGTTCCCGCGCAGCGAGTCGGGACGCACCTACGAGGTGACCACCCCGAAGGGGGCCTTCCTCGCGAACGCGGCCCAGGCGTCGCGCAAGGACGCCCGCGATGCGGTCAAGGCCGCGCGCACCGCGCAGCCCGGCTGGGCGAAGGCGACCGCGTACAACCGCGGTCAGGTGCTGTACCGCGTCGCCGAGGTGCTCGAGGGACGCCGCGCCCAGTTCGTCGACGAGATCATGGCGCAGCAGGGCGTGTCCGCGGCCGCCGCCGGCGCGCAGGTCGACGAGGCGATCGACCTGTGGGTCTGGTACGCCGGCTGGTGCGACAAGTACGCACAGGTCGCGGGCAACCTGAACCCGGTGGCCGGTGCCTACTTCAACATCTCCGCTCCCGAGCCGACCGGTGTGGTCGCGATCATCGCCCCGCAGGAGGACGCGCTGCGGGGCCTCGTCTCGGTCGTCGCGCCGGCGCTCGTCGCGGGCAACGCGGTGGTCGTCGTGGGCAGCGAGCGGTTCCCGCTCTCGGCGATCAGTCTCGCCGAGGTGCTCGCCACGAGCGACGTCCCCGGCGGCGTGGTGAACGTGCTCACCGGATCCCCGGCGGAGCTCGCGCCCTGGCTGGCCTCGCACGCCGACGTGAACGCCCTGGACCTGGCCGGCGCCGGCGGGATCGACTGGGTCGACCTGCAGATCGCCGCCGCCGACACGCTCAAGCGCGTGCTTCCTCCGGGCGAGGTCGTCGCCTCCCCGCAGCGGATCGCCGCGTTCACCGAGGTGAAGACCGTCTGGCACCCGAAGAGCATGGTCTGAGCGCTCGGGCTCTGAGCCTGTCGAACGGCCGAGGGGCCCGTCCCGCTCTGCGCGGGGCGGGCCCCTCGTCATGAAAGGCCGGATCCGGGCGTGTTCGCCGTGCGCGGAGCGACGTGCAGCGGGGGATCCGTGGCGATGCGGCTGGATGTCGGATGCAGCGGTTAGGCTCGAACAGCGGCATCGCCGCACGGTGATCCCACGCCGTGATCGCCCTCGTGTCCGCACGAGGCGACCGCGGACCACGTCTCGAAGGAGGACGCACATGGCACGCATCGGTGAGAGCGCCGACCTGTTCAAGTGCTCGTTCTGCGGCAAGAGTCAGAAGCAGGTGCAGCAGCTCATCGCCGGGCCCGGCGTGTACATCTGCGACGAGTGCGTCGAGCTCTGCAACGAGATCATCGAAGAGCGCATGGCGGAGTCCGCGAACGGCGAGGTCGCCGAGTTCGATCTGCCGAAGCCCCGAGAGATCTTCTCCTTCCTCGAGGAGTACGTCGTCGGTCAGGAGCCGGCCAAGAAGGCCCTCGCCGTCGCGGTCTACAACCACTACAAGCGGGTGCGCGCCCGCGGCACCCTGCAGCCGGCCGAGCAGAAGGCCGAAGACATCGAGATCGCCAAGAGCAACATCCTGATGATCGGCCCGACCGGGTGCGGCAAGACCTATCTGGCGCAGACGCTCGCGAAGCGGCTGAACGTCCCGTTCGCCGTCGCCGATGCGACCGCGCTCACCGAGGCGGGCTACGTCGGCGAAGACGTCGAGAACATCCTGCTCAAGCTGATCCAGGCCGCCGATTACGACGTCAAGCGCGCCGAGCAGGGGATCATCTACATCGACGAGATCGACAAGATCGCGCGCAAGGCGGAGAACCCGTCGATCACCCGCGACGTGTCCGGCGAGGGCGTGCAGCAGGCGCTGCTGAAGATCCTCGAGGGCACGGTCGCGTCGGTGCCCCCTCAGGGCGGTCGCAAGCACCCGCACCAGGAGTTCCTGCAGATCGACACCACGAACGTGCTGTTCATCGTCGCGGGCGCGTTCGCAGGCCTCGAGGACATCGTCTCCTCCCGCGTCGGCAAGCACGGCGTCGGATTCGGCGCCCCGCTGCACGACAAGGGCAAGGATCTGGATCTGTTCAGCGAGGTGCTGCCGGAGGATCTGCACAAGTTCGGTCTGATCCCCGAGTTCATCGGCCGGCTGCCGGTGGTCGCCTCGGTCTCGCCGCTCGATCAGGCCGCCCTCATCGACATCCTCACCGGGCCGCGCAACGCCCTGGTCAAGCAGTACCAGCGCATGTTCCAGCTCGACGGCGTGGAGCTGGAGTTCGACGACGATGCGCTCAAGTCGATCGCCGACCTCGCCGTGCTGCGCAAGACCGGCGCACGCGGACTCCGCGCCATCCTGGAGGACGTGCTCGGGCCGATCATGTTCGAGATCCCCTCGGCGGAAGACGTGCAGAAGGTCGTCGTCACCCGCGCCGCCGTGGAGGAGGGCGCCGCGCCCACGCTGGTGCTCGCGCGCAAGCGCAAGAGCGCGTAATCCCTCGCTTCTCGCACGCGGACCCTTCCCGCAGCGGGCCGAGCCGACGGGCTCAGACGTCGGGGGAAGCGGGAGCCTCGGTGCAGAGCACGAGGTCGGTGCGCAGATCCGTCTCCGCCGTCGTACGGGGATCCGATACGTAGATCTCGATCCAGTCGCCGGAGCGCTCGAGTCCGCGTGACGCGGCCTCGCCGTACAGGCCCGCCCACGCGGCGCCGAGGCCTTCGAATCCGCCGATGTGGGTGGTGGCCAGGGCGGATCCGCCGGGGAGCGCCGATGCCGAGATCTCGATGCCGTCCACCGTCAGCGGGGCGGACGGTGCGGCCTCCACGGGGAAGCCGATCTCCAGGTCGAACTCGGCCATCGCGTCTCCGTGGTAGACGGCGAGCGCCGGACCCGCCGGAACCAGCGCCCCCTCGGCGAAGGCCCGGGCCAGCGCGGTGTAGGCAGGATCGAACACGCGGGCGAGGTCGCTCAGCCGCAGCCCGACGTGCCGCACCACCGCGATCGGGGTGGGCTCGACAGTGATCTGCTCGATGCCGTCGAACGGCTCGGCGGGAAACACGGACATGGATCTCCTTCGTGCGGGTGCAGAGGCGAACGGCGTGCTCCGCCCAGCTTCGCGGTGCGTGCGGCCCGCGCGCAAGAGCGAGGGCGGTCCGATCCGACCGATCAGCCGTCCAGCCCGCGCCGCGTGAGCAGCGGCGCGATGTCGGCGTCCCTGCCGCGGAAGTCCCGATACGCCTCGAGCGGATCCTTCGATCCGCCGACGCCGAGCAGTCGCCGCCGGAAACGCTCACCGTTGGCGCGCGTGAGCCCGCCGTTCTCGCGGAACCACTCGACCGTGTCGGCGTCGAGCACCTCGCTCCAGATGTAGGAGTAGTAGCCCGCGCTGTAGCCGCCGGAGAAGACATGCGCGAAGTAGGGGGAGGAGTAGCGCGTGGGCACGGCCGGGTCGGCCAGGCCGATATCGGCGAGCGCAGCGGCCTCGAACGCGGCGACGTCGTCGATCGTCCCGCCCGCGGGCACGCGATGCAGCGCCTGGTCCAGCCACGCGGCTGCGAGGTACTCGCTCGTCTCGAAGCCCTGGTTGAACGTCTCGGTCGCCTGCAGGCGCGCGATCAGCTCGCTCGGGAGAGGCTCGCCGGTCTCGTGGTGGCGGGCGTAGCCGGGGAGCACGTCGGGCCAGAGCATCCACATCTCGTTCACCTGACTGGGGAACTCCACGAAGTCGCGGAAGACCTCGGTTCCGGAGAAGTGGGGATAGGTCACGTCCGAGAACAGGCCGTGCAGCGCGTGACCGAACTCGTGGAACAGCGTGTTCACCTCGTCGAAGGTGAGCAGGGTGGGCTCGCCGTCCGCCGGCTGCGCGACGTTGAGGTTGTTCGCGACGACGGGCAGCGTGCCGCGCAGCGCCGACTGGCTGACGATCTCGTTCATCCAGGCTCCGCCGCGCTTGCTGTCGCGCGTGTAGAGGTCGAGCACGTACAGACCCAGCGGGGACCCGTCCTCCTCGAAGACCTCGAACGTGCGGGCGCCGGGGTGGTAGACGGGAAGGTCGGGGCGCTCCGAGAAGGAGAGACCGTACAGGCGCCCGGCGGCGGCGAACACGCCATCCTGCAGCACGCGCTCGGCGTCGAACCAGGCGCGCAGCACCGCCGTGTCGATGTCGTAGCGTGCGGCGCGCAGCTTCTCCGTGTAGAACGCCCAGTCGTGCGCCTCGAGGGGGAACGGCGCGCTCTCGGTCTCGTCGATGAGTTGCTGCAAGGCGACGCGCTCGGCGACGGCATTGCGTGCGGCGGGGACCGCGAGGTCGCGGAGCATCCGCTCCACGGCTTCGGGGGTGCCGGCGGTCTCGCCGGCGGTCACCGCGGCGGCATGGTTCGGGTAGCCGAGGAGCGCAGCGCGCTCGGCGCGGAGCGACACGATCTCGGCGAGGATCGCACGGTTGTCGTAGGCGCCGCCACGGGATCCGCGCGATCGCGACGCCTCCATGAGCCGACGTCGGCTCTCGCGGTTCGTGAGCACGGCGAGCGCGGGATGCCCGGTGAAGAGGGGGAGCGCGAGCAGGTGCTTGCCGTCGAGGCCGCGATCGGCGGCGGCGCGCGCCGCCGCCGAGAGTTCGCCCGAGCTCAGCCCGTCGAGCTCCGCCGGGTCGTCGAAGATCACGGCCAGCTCGTTGGTGTCGGCGAGCAGGTTCTTCTCGAAGGTGGCGCTGAGGGAGGAGATCAGCTGGTTCACCTCGGTGAGGCGGCGCTTCGCGTCCTCGTCGAGCGCGGCGCCCGCGAGGGTCATCTCGCGATGACGGCGCTCGACGAGGCGACGCTGCTCGGGTTCCAGGGGCAGCGCGTCGAGCTGCTCGTGCAGCTGCGTGACGCGCCAGTACAGGGCGGCGTCCAGGAGGACGGCGTCCTGATGGGCCGCCATCAGGGGCGCGAGCTCCTCGTCGATCGCCTGGATCTCCGCGGTCGCGTCGGCAGAGCTCACGGTGTAGAAGGCGTGCGCGATCCGGTCGAGCAGTTCGCCGCTGCGCTCCAGCGCCTCCAGGGTGTTCTCGAACGTCGGCATCGAGCGCACCATCGTGATCCGGCGGATCTCGGCCAGCTGCTCATCGAAGCCCTGCCGGAACGCGGGCAGGTAGTGCTCCGCACGGATGCGGCCGAAGTCGGGCAGGGCATACGGGAGCGTCGATGGGCTGAGGAGGGGATTCGTCTCGACCGTCATGCTCCGAGCCTAGGAGACGGCGGCGGCGTGACGGCGATACGGATCCCGCCGATGGCGCCGCGACGGCGTCTCATCGGGCGAGCTGTGCCATCACCCGGCTGAGCGCGTCGGCGACGAGGCGCACGGATCGTCGCCGGAGGTTCTCGGGACGAGCCAGGACGTCGATCATCCTGTTCGTGCTGACGTACTGCAGTGGTCGCCGCACGACGGCCCCCGTACCGGGAGCGGTGTAGCGCGGGAGCACGCCGATCGCATCGCCCGTCGCGATCACCGACGCGGCCACTCCGTAGTCGTTGATGCGGTGCACGATCTCGGCGGGACGATTGGTGACGGCGGAGATCGTGCGCAGGACGTCATCGGGGGAGTAGCCGGCGCGGCTCGTGACCCAGCGCTCTCCCACGACGTCGGCCGGCCGCAGGGACGCCCGCTGCGCGAGCGGGTGCTCCGGTGCGAGAGCGACGTCGAGGGGCTCGGTGGCGAGGGTGAGCACCCGGATCCCGGTCTTGGGCCAGGGAGCACTGTGCTCCATGCGGTGTGCGAGCACGAGATCATAACGGGCGGTCAGGGCGGGGAAGTCGCTCTGCGCGACGTCCTCATCCGTGAACCGGATGGCGGGGGCGCCGGTACCGGATCCCACCTCCCGGATGAGCGGACCGAACAGCGCCTGAGCGGCGCTGAGGAAGCCGCTGATCGTGACGATGCCGTTCTCTGCCGCCTCGAACTCGTCGACGGCCGACCGCGCGGCCGCCATCGCGTCGAGCGCGGCCGCGCCGGCCTCGGCGAGGGCCTCACCCGCAGGAGTGAGCACGAGCGTGCGGCCCTGCTTGCGGGTCAGCGGCGCGCGCACCCCGCGCTGCAGGGCGGCGAGCTGCTGCGAGACGGCGGACGGCGTCACCCGCAGGGCGTCGGCCACGGCGGTCACGCTGCCGAGCGCACCGAGCTCACGCAGGATCTGAAGCTGCTCGAGTTGCACATGTCCAGTCAAGCATGTAGCGATGCTTAAGGATTACTCCAGACAGTGGGGATTGATCTACATCGTCGTTCGCGGTGGGATCGAAGCATGAAGGCTCTCTACAAGGACGGCCCGCACGCGGGCCTCGAGCTCGTCGACCGGCCGGACCCCGTGGCCGGACCCGACGAGGTGGTCATCCGCGTGCTGCGCACCGGCATCTGCGGCACGGATCTGCACATCCAGCGCTGGGACGACTGGGCCGCCTCCGCGGTGAAGGCGCCGCTGATCCCGGGCCACGAGTTCTACGGCGAGGTCGTCGAAGTCGGTCCGCTCGTGCACGACATCTCGGTCGGCGATCGGGTCTCCGGAGAGGGGCACATCGTCTGTGGGATGTGCCGCAACTGCCGTGCCGGCCGCCGCCAGATGTGCATCCGCACGATCGGCCTCGGCGTGCAGCGCGACGGGGCCTATGCCGAGTACCTCACGCTGCCGGCGACGAACGTCTGGGTCCACCACGCCGACGTGACGCCCGAACTGGGCGCGATCTTCGACCCGCTCGGCAACGCCGTGCGCACCGCGCTCGCCTTCCCCCTGGTCGGCGAGGACGTGCTCGTCACCGGCTGCGGCCCGATCGGTCTCATGGCCATCGCGATCGCCCGCCATGTGGGCGCGCGCTTCATCGCCGCGACGGACGTGAGCGCGCCGCGGCTCGCACTGGCGAGTCGGATGGGCGCCGATGCGGTCGTCGACGTGTCCCGCGAGGACATCGCCGACGCGCAGCGTGCACTGGGCATGCGCGAGGGCTTCGACATCGGCTTCGAGATGAGCGGGGCGCCGAGCGCGCTGCCCGCGATGATCGACAACATGAACCACGGCGGACGGATCGCGATGCTCGGCCTGCCGACCGGCCCGTTCGGCGTGGACTGGGGCAAGATCGTCACGCACATGCTCACGGTGAAGGGGATCTACGGACGCGAGATGTTCGAGACCTGGAACGCGATGGGGGCGATGCTGCAGACCAGTCCCGTGCTGCGCGAGTCCATCACCCGCATCATCGCCGAGGTCCTCCCGGCGCGCGACTGGGAGAAGGGCTTCGCGGCCGCGGCCTCCGCGGGCACGGGCAAGATCATCCTCGACTGGACCGAACTGTAGGAGACGACCATGTACGGAGCATTCCAGCAGCACCTCGCGAGCGAGCTCGCCGGGATCGACGAGGCGGGCCTCACCAAGCACGAGCGCGGGATCCGCGGACCGCAGCGCGCCGAGATCGTCGCCGACGGCGCCGAGGTGCTGAACTTCTGCGCCAACAACTACCTGGGCCTCGCCGACGACGAGCGCCTCGTGGACGCGGCGAAGGGCGCGCTCGACGAGTGGGGCTACGGCCTCGCGAGCGTGCGGTTCATCTGCGGAACGCAGGAGCAGCACCTCGAGCTCGAGCGGCGGCTGTCGGCGTTCCTGGGCACGGACGACGCGATCCTGTTCTCCTCGTGCTTCGACGCGAACGGCGGCGTCTTCGAGACCCTGTTCTCGGCCGAGGACGCGATCATCTCGGACGAGCTCAACCACGCGTCGATCATCGACGGGATCCGCCTGTCCAAGGCCCGTCGCCTGCGCTACCGGAACCGCGACATGGCGGACCTCGAGGAGCAGCTGAAGGCCGCGGCCGATGCCCGCTTCCGGGTGATCGTCACGGACGGCGTGTTCTCGATGGACGGCTACATCGCCCCCCTCGCGGACATCTGCGACCTCGCGGAGCGCTACGACGCCCTGGTCTTCGTGGACGACTCTCACGCCGTCGGGTTCATCGGCGAGCACGGGCGCGGCACGCCCGAGCTGTGCGGAGTCGAAGGCCGCGTGGACATCTACACGGGCACCTTCGGCAAGGCTCTCGGCGGCGCGAGCGGCGGCTACGTCGCGGGGCATCGCGACATCGTCGCCCTGTTGCGCCAGCGGGCCCGGCCGTACCTGTTCTCCAACACGCTCGCCCCGTCGATCGTCGCGGGCACCCTGCGCGCGCTCGACCTCGTGGAGGGATCCGGATCCCTGCGCGCGCAGCTGCAGTCCAACGCCGCGCTGTTCCGCCGCCGCATGACGGAGGAGGGCTTCGAGCTGCTTCCGGGGGAGCACCCCATCGTGCCCGTGATGTTCGGCGATGCCGCGCTCACCGCGCGGATCGCCGCCGAGATGCAGAAGCAGGGCGTGTACGTGACCGCGTTCAGCTTCCCGGTGGTGCCGCGCGGCCTCGCGCGCATCCGAGTGCAGCTCTCCGCCGCGCACACCCCGGAGCAGGTCGAGCGCTGCGTCGCCGCGTTCGTGGCCGCGCGCGCCGCCGCCTGACAGATCCCTCGACGCCCCCTCGCAGCACCGGTGCCCCCTCGGGGTGCCGCTCCTGCGAGGGGGCGTCGACGCGCAGCGGGGGCGTCGACGAGAAGGTGTCCGCTCGCGGGCGGAGGATCCGCAGAGAACATTTTGCAAAGAAGTGCTTGCAAAGATGGTCTTGCAAAGGTATCTTTGCAAGCATGACGGAGAACGAAGCATCCCGAACGGACGAGACGTCCGAGGAGCGCACGCTCGACGCGGGCGCCCTGAAGGCGCTGGCGCACCCGCTGCGCGTGCGGATCCTGGATCTGCTCGCGGAGCGCGGCCCGCAGACGGCGAGCTCGCTCGCGACGCTGATCGGGGAGAGCTCGGGCGTCACCAGCTATCACCTGCGGGCGCTCGCCGCCCGCGACCTCATCCACGAGGTCGCCGACCTCGGCACCGCGCGCGAGCGCTGGTGGGAGCGCCCCCGCGGACGCATGTCGTTCTCCGGACCCACCGATGAGATGACGCCGTCCGGGCGCGCGGCGGCGCAGATCGTGGAGGACGAGTTCTTCCGCAACCGTCATCAGCGACTCATGGACCATCTGCACCGGCCGCAGTCGCAGGTGCCGCAGGAGTGGCGCGACGCCGCGCATCACGTGACGACGATGCTCGACATGACCGCGGCGCAACTGCAGGAGCTCGGGGAGCGCATCGATGCGGTCATCGACGAGGCCGTGCAGCTCTACCGCGACCAGTCCGGACCCGACGTGCGCCGCGTCACCATCCGCGCCGACCTGTTCGACCTGCCCGACGCCCGCCCCCGGGCTGCGGCGCAGCACCGCACCACCGAGACCGAGGAGCTGTCATGACCGCCGCAACGCTGCACATCGCCGCCCCGACCTTCGTCGAGCGCGCGGGGCTTCGCATCGCCGATGCGATCACCGCGCGTGTGCGCGAGCGCATGGAGCGCCGCGCCGAGCGTCGTGCGCTCGCTCTGGACCTGCTCCGCGAGCAGCAGGCGCGCAAGGCGGTGGATCCGTTCGTCCTCGAGCACGCGCTGCAGATGCTCGGATCCCGCTCGCGCTGAGAGCGCCGCCGGCCGCCTCGCGCCGGCGTCCGTTCGAGAATCAGTCGTCGAACGGACGGACCACGACCTCGCCGGACGCGGTGCGCGAGACCTCCCAGCCGGTGTCGAGCTCGGCGATCGGCCGGCCCTCCAGCCAGGTGAGCGTCCACGTGCCGCGGAGCAGGTTCAGCGCTCCGGTCTGCAGGCTCAGCGTTCCGCCGGCCACGCTCCGGGCCTCGGCGTCGGCGATCGCCGGACGCAGGGCCGCGGGTACCGAAGCCGGCGGCTCGGATCCGGCGGCCCAGCGCGTCCCGAGCTGCATCACGCCCCCTCGGTCTGCGCCACGGAGTCAGCGGAGTCCAGCTCGATCGCGGTGACGAGGAGCTCCTCGGCCTCCACGAAACCGAGCTCCGCGATGCGCCCCACGGCGCGCAGATCGTCGGCGGCCGCCTCGAGCGCCGCGATCTCCGCGGCCGGAGCGGCAATGGTCGCGGACGACACCGGGGTCTTCTGCGAGGCCTTCGCCTCCGTCTTCGCACGGCGGATGCCGATCAGCGCCTTGCTCGCCGTCGCGAGCACGGCGGGATCGCCCGCGTCGCCCCGCGGCTCCGGCCAGGCCGCGGTGTGCACCGAGCCGTCCTCGAACCAGCTCCAGGCCTCCTCGGTCGCGAACGAGACGATGGGAGCGAGCAGGCGCAGCAGCGTCGACAGCGCGAGGCGCAGGGCGAGGGCCGCCGAGGCCTGACCCACGTTCGTGCGGTCGTAGGCGCGCTCCTTGACCAGCTCGAGGTAGTCGTCGCAGAACGTCCAGAAGAACGCCTCGGTGATCTCCAGCGCGCGGGCCTGATCGTAGTTCTCGAACGCCGTGGTCGCGTCGCGCACCACACCGTCCAGGGTGGCGAGCATGGACGCGTCCAGCGCGTGCGTGATCTCCGCACCCTCCGGAACGGGGAAGGACAGCACGAACTTCGCCGCGTTGAGGATCTTGATCGCGAGGCGGCGGCCGATCTTCACCTGCGTCGGGTTCTGCGGGTCGAACGCGGCGTCCGCGCCGAGGCGGCTGGAGGCCGACCAGTAGCGGACCGCGTCGGATCCGTGTGCATCGAGGATGTCGGCCGGAGTGACCACGTTGCCCTTGGACTTGGACATCTTCTTGCGGTCGGGGTCGACGATGAAGCCGCTGATCGCGGCGTTGCGCCAGGGGGAGCGGCCGTCCTCGAGCGTCGAGCGCAGCATCGTCGAGAACAGCCAGGTGCGGATGATGTCCTGCCCCTGCGGGCGCAGATCCATCGGCGCCACGAGCTCCCAGAGCTCGGCGTCCCGTTCCCAGCCGCCCGCGAGCTGCGGGGTGAGCGAAGAGGTCGCCCAGGTGTCGAGGATGTCGGCCTCGGCGTCGAAGCCGCCCGGGACGCCGCGCTGCTCGGCGGTGTAGCCGTCCGGCACGTCGGTGGTCGGGTCGATCGGGAGTGCGGCGAGATCGGGCTGGAGCACGCGGTCGTAGTCGCGCTCGCCGTTCTCGTCGAGCGCGTACCAGAGCGGGATCGGCACGCCGAAGAAGCGCTGCCGGGAGACCAGCCAGTCGCCGGTGAGGCCGCCCACCCAGTTCTCGTAGCGCACCCGCATGAACTCCGGGTGCCAGTTCAGCTCCGCGCCGTGCGCGAGCAGCTGGTCGCGGAGCTCGGTGTCGCGGGCGCCGTTGCGGATGTACCACTGGCGGGTCGACACGATCTCGAGCGGGCGGTCGCCCTTCTCGAAGAACTTCACCGCGTGGTTGAACGGCTTGCCGACCGCCGTCATCGCGCCGGTCTCCTGCAGTTTCTCCACGAGCGCCTTGCGGGCGGAGAAGACGGTCTTGCCCGCCATGTTCTCCCCGTACCAGGCGGCGGCGTCGGCGTCGCGCACCGAGCCCGGGGCGTCGGGCAGGAAGCGCCCGTCGAGGCCGATCGTGGTCATGTTCGGCAGGTCGCGGCCGTCCGTGGTGCGCAGCTCGCGCCACCACACGATGTCGGTCACGTCGCCGAAGGTGCAGACCATCGCCGCTCCCGTGCCCTTGTCGGGCTGGGCGAGGTGGTGGCCGTGGATCTCGATGTCTGCGTCGAAGAAGGGGGTCCGGACCTTCGTCCCGATGAGGTGCTTGTGCGGGCCCTCCGGGTGGGTCACGATCGCGACGCACGCGGGGAGCAGCTCGGGGCGGGTCGTCTCGATCGTGATGTGGCCGGATCCGTCCGCGAACGGGAAGTCGATGGTGTGGTACGAGGCCTGCTGATCGCGATCCTCGAGCTCGGCCTGGGCGATCGCGGAGCGGAAGTCCACGTCCCACAGGGTCGGCGCGAGGGACTGGTAGGCCTCGCCGCGCTCGATGTTGCGCAGGAAGGCCAGCTGGCTCTGCCGGATCGAGTCGTCCGAGATCGTGCGATAGGTCTGCGTCCAGTCGACGCTGAGGCCGAGCTGGCGGAACAGCGCCTCGAACTGCTTCTCGTCCTCGACGGTGAGCTTCTCGCAGAGCTCGATGAAGTTGCGACGGCTGATCGGGAGCTGGTCCGCGGCGCGGGACGACTTGTTGTCGCCGCCCTCGAACGGCGGCGTGAAGTCGGCGTCATAGGGGAGCGACGGATCGCAGCGCACACCGTAGTAGTTCTGCACGCGGCGTTCGGTGGGCAGGCCGTTGTCGTCCCACCCCATCGGGTAGAACACGTTCTTGCCGCGCATGCGCTCGAAGCGCGCCTTGATGTCGGTGTGCGTGTAGCTGAACACATGCCCGATGTGCAGGCTGCCGCTCGCGGTCGGCGGGGGAGTGTCGATCGAGTAGATGCCCTCGCGACCGGTCTGGGCGGCGCGGATCCGGTCGAACAGGAACGTGCCGGACGTGCTCCACCGCTCACCCCACTTCGCTTCGAGGCCTTCCAGCGCGGGCTTGTCCGGAATCGGGTTCGTCGACATGGGTGTCTCCTCGTGCGATGTGTGCGGCACCGTGTGAGCGTGCCTGAGTGTGGGGTGTGCCGACAGTCTACCGGTCGCTCCGCCGCCCTCGATCCGGCCGCGGCCCCGCCCGCCCCTCAGAGGATCGCGAGCAGCTCCGGGGCCGCGCCCGCGCGCACCGCGTCGCGCGCCTCGACCGCCGTCGCGGCGTCCCGTGCCGCGGCCGCGAGCCGCTGGCAGTCGAGCTGCGTGTGGTGGGTGAGCGCCACGCGCACCGCGGGCACCTTGCCCGGTGCCATCGACAGGCTGCTGACGCCCAGCCCCACGAGCACGAGCGCGAGGAGCGGGTCGCCCGCCGACTCGCCGCACACGCCGAGCGGCTTGCCCGCGGTCCGGGCGCCGTCGGCCGCCGCCGCGATCATGTCGAGCACCGCGGGCTGCCAGGGGTCGAGGAGATCGGCGAGCTCGCCCTGCATCCGGTCGGCCGCCATGGTGTACTGCGCGAGGTCGTTCGTGCCGAGGCTGCCGAAGTCGACGGCGCCCAGCACGTGCGACGCGCGCAGGGCCGCCGCGGGGACCTCGATCATCACGCCGGCCCGGGGCAGGCCGTTCTCGTAGACGCGCCGCGCGAACCAGGCGGCCTCCTCGACGGTCGCGACCATCGGCGCCATCACGCGCACGTCGGCGCCGGTCTGCCTCGCGGCGGCGGCGAGCGCCTCCAGCTGGGCGTCGAGCAGTTCCGGTCGCTCCGCCGACAGGCGCAGGCCGCGCCTTCCCAGCGCCGGGTTCTCCTCGGGGCCGAGGTCGGCGAACCTCAGCGGCTTGTCCGCGCCCGCGTCGAGCGTGCGCACGACGACGCGGCGCCCGCCGAACGGCTCGAACACGCGCTGGTACACCTCGGTCTGCTCGGCGACGGTGGGCGCGGTCTCGGCGGAGAGGAAGACGAACTCGGTGCGGAACAGCCCCACGCCCTCGAGATCCTGCGCGCCGGCGAGGACCGCGTCCTCGACACCGCCGATGTTGGCGAGCAGGGCGATCTCGAGACCGTCCTTGGTCCGGCCGGGCCCGGAGGATCCGGCCAGAGCCGCAGCCCGACGTTCGCGGCGGGCCTGCTGCTCGGCGACGAGGGCCGGATCCGGGGCGACGACGACCTCACCGGTGTCGCCGTCCACGGCGATGAAGGTGCCCGGGGGGAGCTGCGTCGCTCCGGGCAGCTGCACGACGGCCGGGATGCCCATCTGCGCGGCCAGGATCGCGGTGTGGCTCGTCCGTCCGCCCGCCCGCGTGACGATCCCCGCGACGAGCGCGCGATCGAGGGTGGCGGTCTCCGCCGGCGCCAGGTCCTCGGCGACGACGATGCTCGGCACGGTGAAATCCGGGACGCCGGGGGCCGGCACGCCGAGCACCGCGGCGACGGCCCGGGATCCCACGTCGCGGAGGTCCGCGACCCGTTCGGCGAAGTAGCCGCCGAGGGCCTCGAACTTGACGACGAACTCCTCGACTGCGGCCGAGACCGCGGTCGCGGGGCCGACGCCGGCCCGCACGCCCGCCTGGGCCGCCTTGAGCAGCGACTTGTCGCGCGCCATCATCGCCGTGGCCTTCAGGATCGCCTGCGCGGTGTCCACGACGTGCTCCGCCTTGGCGTCCAGTGCGGCGGCGACGTCGGCGAAGGCCCGGGCGACGTCCGCCGCGGCCTGCTCGGCATCGGCGGGGGCCGGCTCGTCCTGCGGCGGCTGGACCGGCGGTGCGACCTGCACCACCGGACCGTACGCCGTTCCCGGGCTGACGCCGATTCCCTGCCGGACCTCGCCGGCGTGCTGCGTGGTCATCTCACTGCGCATCCAGGTCGGTGGACAGCAGCGCCACGAGACGGTCGAGCACGGCGTCCGCGTCGGCGCCCTCGGCGGTCAGGACGACCTCTTCGCCGTGCTTGGCGCCCAGGGCGATGACGCCCAGGATGCTGGTCGCGTCGACGGCGTCCTCTCCGGGGCGGCCGATCTCGACGTCGAGCCCCGAGTCCGCCGCCGCTTCGACGAAGAGCGAGGCGGGACGGGCGTGGAGGCCGACGGACGAGGCGATGGTGACGGTACGGGTGGCCATGATGTTCTCCTTCGAAGGGGTGGGTGTTCAGACGGCGACGGGTTGGGCGGGAGCGGCTTCGGACTGCTCGACGCGCCTCTTCAGCGACAGGGTCTTCAGCAGGGTGATGATGAGCGCCATCACGACGACGCCGATGACCAGCGCGAGCAGGAAGAGCAGGGGAGCGCCGATCAGGGGGAGGACCCAGATCCCACCGTGCGGCGCGCGGAGCGTGACGCCGAACACCATGCACAGGCCGCCCGTGACCGCCGATCCGATGACCGACGAGACGATCACCCGGATGGGGTCCGCGGCCGCGAACGGGATCGCACCCTCGGAGATGAACGACAGCCCGAGCAGCCAGGCCGCCTTGCCGTTCTCGCGCTCCGGCTCGGTGAAGAGCTTCGGACGCACGACGGTGGCGAGGGCCATCGCCAGCGGCGCCACCATGCCGGCCGCCATGACCGCGGCCATGATCTTCAGCTGTGGGGCATCGGTGGCCGCTCCGGCGGCGGCGAGACCGGTGGTCGCGAACGCGTACGCGGTCTTGTTGACCGGACCGCCGAGGTCGAAGCCCATCATCGCGCCGAGCACGATGCCGAGCACGAGCGCCCCTGCGCCGGTCATCCCGTTCAGCCACCCGTTGAGCTGGGTCATGAGCCAGACGATCGGACGGCCGAGGATCGTGATGAACAGACCGGCGGTGATCAGCGTCGAGAGCAACGGGATCACGACGACCGGCATGACACCGCGGACGCCCTTGTGCACGGGCCAGCGCGAGATCCAGCGCGCGATGAATCCGGCGAGGAAACCGGTGACGAGGCCGCCGAGGAATCCGGCGTTCATGGTGGCCGCGATCGCGCCGCCGACGATGCCGGGGACGAGTCCGGGGCGGTCCGCGATCGCGAAGGCGATGAATCCCGAGAGGATCGGGACCAGGAAGCCGAACGACGCGGCTCCCATCACGAACAGCAGCCCGCCCCAGGACATCAGGCTCAGCGGGTCGAAGTGCTGGGCGATGTTCGTCGCGTCGGCCGCCGTGAGGTTGAACTTCACGACCTCGAGCGCCCCGGACTCGCCGACCGCGATCTGCGCGATCATGAACGAGAGTGCGATGAGGATGCCTCCGGCCGCGACGAACGGGATCATGTACGACACGCCGGTCATCAGCCACTGCCGGACCTTCGTTCCGATCCTGGCGTCGGCCTCCACCTTCGTGGTGAGGCCTCCGGCCGCGGGACCGGCGGCGGCCGCCGCAGCGGCCTTGCTCGGGTCGGCCGCCCACTCCTCGGCGAGGGCCGCAGCACGCTCGATGAGCTCGGGGCCGTCGGAGATCGCCTTCTTGACGGGGACGTCGACGGTGGGCTTGCCCGCGAAGCGTCCCGCGTCCTTCACCGCCAGGTCGTGCGCGAACACGACGGCGTCGGCTGCGGCGATCTGGGCGGCGGTGAGCGGTGTGGATCCTGCCGAGCCCTGGGTCTCCACGGTGATCGTGTGCCCCGCGGCCTTGGCAGCCCGTTCCAGGGCTTCGGCGGCCATGTAGGTGTGCGCGATGCCGGTCGGGCACGAGGTCACGCCGACGAGGGTGAGCGAGCGACCGGGGGCGATCGGGGACGGACCCGGCTCTGCGGCGGGCGCCGGTGCGGGGGCGTCGGCGGGCGCGGGGGTCGTGGCCGAGGCAGGCGGGGTCGCCGGCGCCTCGTCGAGCTGCACATGCTCGCCGACGATCGCGACCACCTCGGCGGGGGTCGTCGCCGACAGCAGCGCCTCCCGGAACTCCGAGCGCATCAGCGCCCTGGCGAGCTTCGGCAGCATCTGCATGTGGGCGTCGCCGCCGGCCTCGGGCGCGGCGATGAGGAACACGAGGCGCGCAGGGCCGTCCTTGGCGCCCCAGTCGATCCCGTCCCGGGTGCGGCCGAAGACGAGCGAGGGCTCCGTGATCGCGGCGCTGCGGGCGTGCGGGATGCCGATGCCGCCGGGGAGCCCGGTGGCCATCTTCGACTCGCGCTCGCGGACGTCGGCCAGGAACCGGTCGAGGTCTGTGCAGCGGCCCGTGGCGACGAGCCGCGACGCGAGGGCGGCGGTCGCCTCGTGCCGGTCGGCGCCGGTGAGATCGAGCACGACCTGTTCTTCGTTGATCAGTGCCATGAGGGATTCCTTCCGTGGAGGAGGTCAGTCCGCGAGGGGGAGTTCGCGGTCGGGGGAGGAGGACACCGTGACGCGGACGTCGCGGACATCGGCGGGGGCCGGAACCTGGCTGCCGGGCAGGGCCACGGCGGCGGTGCCCCAGCGGACGCCCTCGGCGAGGGCGTCCTGGGGAGCCCGGCCCGCGCCGAGCGCGAACAGGAATCCCGCGAGCATGCAGTCGCCGGCGGCGACCGTGGACACGACCTCGGCCGCGGCGGCGGTCGCGTGCCACGTGCCGGTCTCGGCGACGAGCAGGGCGCCGTCCCGGCCGAGGCTCACGGCGACCAGGTCGACGCCGCCGCGCTGCAGCGCCTGCGCCGCGTCGAGCACGGCGCCGAGCGTGAGCAGATCTCGGCCGACCAGCTCTCCGAGCTCATCCCGATTCGGCTTGATGAGCGTCGGCTGCGCGTCGACGGCGGCGGCGAGCGGAGACCCGGAGGTGTCGATCGCGACGCGGATGCCCCGCTCGTGCGCGCCGCGGACCAGGCGGCCGTAGAAGTCCTCCGGAGCCCCGAGGGGGAGGCTGCCGCCGCCGGACAGCCAGCCGCCGGAGGGAACGTCCGCGAGCGCGTTCTCGATGAGCGCGTCGACCTCGGCCGGATCCAGCAGCGGTCCGGGCTCGTTGAGTTTGGTGGTGGTGCCGTCCGGCTCGAGCACGCTGATGTTCATGCGCACGCTGCCGTGGATCGGCACGGCCACGACGGGCACGGAAGCCGCGCGGCAGAGCGCTTCGAGCAGTCCGCCCTCGAGCCCGCCCGAGGGGAGCACCGCGCGGGTCGCGCCGCCCATCGCGGCGACGGCGCGGGAGACGTTGAGTCCCTTGCCGCCGGGGTCGACCCGGCTGGACGTCGCCCGGAGCACCTCGCCGCGGGTGAGCGCGTCGATCGTGATCGCGCGGTCGATGCTCGGATTGGGGGTGAGGGTGACGATCACGCGAGCACGACCTTCGGTCCTGCGGCGCGCAGCGCCTCGACGGCGTCGGAGTCCGCCCCGGTGTCGGTGAGGATCGCATGGAGCTCGTCGACGCGCGCGAAGCGCTGGAGGTGGACGGCGCCGAGCTTGCTGGAGTCGGCGACGAGGATGCGGGTGCGCGCGGCCTCGAGCATCGCGCGCTTCACGGCCGCCTCGTCCTGATCCGGCGTCGAGAGCCCGTGGTCGGCGTCGAAGCCGTTGGTGCCCAGGAAGGCGACGTCCACGGCGAGCTCGGAGAGCGCGCCGATCGCCCAGGGGCCGACTGCCGCGCCGGTCACGGTGCGCACCCGGCCGCCGATCAGCAGGAGCGTGATGTTGCGCTGACCGGCGAGGGCGCCGGCGATGAGGGTGTTGTTGGTCACGACCGTCAGCTGCGTGTCGGCGGGGATGAGCTCGGCGATGGCGAGGGTGGTGGATCCGGAGTCGAGGAGGATCGTGCCGCCATCGGGCAGCTCCTGCAGTGCGCGCGTCGCAATGCGCAGCTTCTCCTCCGAATGCTGGCCGACGCGGGCGGCGAGGGTGAGCTCGGGGAGGGACGGCTGTGCCGGGAGCGCGCCGCCGTGGACGCGGCGGATGAGACCCTGCTGCTCCAGCACGGCGAGATCCCTCCGGACGGTCTCCGTCGTGACGTCCAGGAACTCGGCGAGGCCGGCGACGTCGACGCGCCCGTCCTGCTGCGCGCGCTCGTGGATGCGCTGCTGCCGCTCCGCTGCGTACATCGGGCTCCCTCGCCGTCTTCCGACCGCCTCGATCGAGGCGTTGAGCCACTTTCCCACACAAAGCGACAGAAAACAACACAAACAAAGAAGAAGACCACAATCCACCGGATCCTGAGGCGCGCGATAGATCCACCCCGTCCACAAACCGCTAGCCTGGAGTCTCCCGATCCCCGCCCACAGCACTCCCGAGGAACACCCATGCCTGCTCCGCTCCGGCGCCGACTTCTGCCGCTCGCCGCTCTCGCCGCGGTCGCCGCCCTCGCCCTCACCGCCTGCTCGGGGTCGTCCGGCTCCGGTTCGTCCGACGCGAACGGCGAGATCGTCTGGGGCGTCGACGGCAGCCTGCTCTCGAGCGGGAAGATGGATCCGCAGACCAGCCAGCTCGACGTGACCGCCATGGTGCAGCGTGCCGTGCTCGACTCGCTCGTCTTCCAGAAGGCGGACGGCACCTTCGTGCCGTGGCTCGCGAAGAAGTGGGAGGTCTCCGCGGACGGAACCGCCTACACGTTCCACCTGCGCGACGATGTCACCTTCACCGACGGCGAGAAGTTCGACGCGGCCGCCGTGAAGGCGAACTTCGATCGGATCGCCGATCCCGCGACCAAATCCGCCCAGGCCGCGAGCATGCTCGGTGGCGACCTGTATCAGGGCACCGAGGTGGTCGACCCCACCACCGTGAAGGTGACGTTCTCGCAGCCCTACGCGCCGTTCCTGCAGGCGGCGAGCACCGCGCAGCTCGGCTTCTACGCGCCGAAGGTGCTCGCCGAGCACTCCGCGGACCTCGCCGCGGGCGGCAAGGGCATCACGGTCGGCACCGGGCCGTTCGAGCTCACCTCCTACACGCCGGATCAGGAGATCGTCTACACCCGCAACACGAAGTACGCGTGGGCGCCCGAGGGCGAGAAGGCGCCGGCCTTCAAGACCCTGCGCGTGCAGATCCTTCCCGAGGCCTCGGTCCGCAGCGGCTCCGTGTCGTCGGGCGAGATCGACCTCGCCTCGCAGCTGCCCCCGAACCTGGTCTCCCAGGTCAAGGGCTCCGCGTCCGTGAAGTCGGTGCAGGTGCCCGGGCTTCCGTACTCGCTGTTCCTCAACGAGCGCAACGGCGTGTTCGCCGACCAGAAGGTGCGCGAGGCCTTCACCCGCGCGATCGACGTCGACACTGCGGTGGACAAGATCTTCTTCGGGCAGTTCCCCCGCGCATGGAGCATCCTCGGACCGACCACCCCGGGTTACGACAAGAGCCTCGAGAAGAGCTGGCCCTTCGACAAGGACCTGGCGAACAGCCTGCTCGACGAGGCGGGCTGGACCCAGCGCGGCGCCGACGGCATCCGCACCAAGAACGGCCAGCGGCTGACGGCGAACTGGATCGCCTGGACCCCGGTGTCCGACGACCACGCCGCGCTCGCGAACGCGATCCAGTCCGACCTCAAGTCGGTCGGCTTCGAGGTCACCCGCGAGACGCTCGAGCCGGGCGCGTACAACGAGAAGTACGGCCCGAAGACCTTCGACATCACGGATTGGGACTTCTCCGGCGTCGATCCGGATCTGCTGCGCAGCCACCTGGCGACCGACGGCTTCCAGAACGCCTCCTCGGTGAGCGACCCGAAGCTCGACCAGCTCCTGAAGGACGGCATCGCGACGACCGACGCCGCGGCGCGCGCGAAGGTCTACGCGCAGATCCAGCAGTGGAACGCGAAGGACGACGCGATCGTGCCGCTCTACGTGACCTCGGCCATCACGGCGGTGGGCGACACGGTGACGGGCCTCGGCTTCGACATCTACGGGCGGCCGCTGTTCTTCGGCACCGGCGTGAAGTGAGCGCGGTTCGCGGTATCGTCCGCTCGTGACCGATCGTCCTGCCCGGCCGAGAGCGGCTGTCCCGCCGCGTGCCGGCGCGCTCCTGCGCCGGATCGGCGGGGCGGCGCTGTCGGTCGTGCTCGTCCTCTCGGGGGCGGCGACGCTGTCGTTCCTCGCGTTCCGCGTGCTGCCCGGCGATCCGGTGAGCGTCATGCTCGGCCCTCAGGCCCAGGTGAGCGAGGCGGTCAAGGACCGGATCCGGGCGGAGCTCGGGCTCGATCGCCCGCTCTGGCAGCAGTACCTGTCGATGCTGGGTGATCTGCTGCGCGGGGATCTCGGAACGTCCTATCAGCTGCGCATGCCGGTGAGCGAGGTGATCGGACGGCAGCTCGGCGCGACGCTGCAGCTCACGGCCGGGGCCCTCGCGATCGCCGTGCTTCTCGCGCTCGCCGGAGTGCTGATCGCGCGACGGCCGTTCGCCCGCGGCCTCCTCGCGGCGGGAGAGCTGATCGTCCTGTCCTCGCCCGTGTTCTGGATCGGCCTGCTGCTGCTCACGGTGTTCGCGTTCGGCCTGGGCTGGTTCCCCGTGGCGGGCTCGCGGACCGGGGCGAGCCTCGTGCTGCCCGCGGTCACCCTGGCGCTGCCCGTCGCGGCGTTGCTGGGCCAGGTGCTGCGCGACGGCGTGGAGGCGGCCGAGCGACAGCCCTGGGCGCTGACCGTGCGCGCCCGCGGTGCCGACCACGCGCGGCTCACGCTGCGGCACACCCTCCGGCACGGCTCCCTCGGGGCAGTGACGCTGAGCGCGTACCTCGTGGGCTCGCTGCTGGGCGGTGCGGTGCTCGTGGAGACGGTGTTCGCCCGTCCGGGGCTCGGACGGGTGACGCTGGCGGCGATCACGGGGCGGGATCTGCCGGTGGTCACCGGGATCATCCTCTTCAGCGCCCTCGTGTTCGTCGTCGTGAACACGGTGGTGGAGCTGGTGGCACCCGTCCTGGACCCCCGGCTGCGCGTCTCTTCCGCCGTCGGCGACGTCTCCGCGCCTTCGGAGGCCGGACGATGATGCTGCTGCGCCGGATCCTGCTCGCGCTCGCCGTGCTCGTGCTGACGACGGTCGTGATCGCCGCCGTCGTGCCCGCACTGCTGGCCCCCGTCGATCCGCTGCAGACCCACGTCCGTGATGCGCTGCTGCCGCCCGGACCCGGGCACCCGTTCGGCACCGACCAGAGCGGGCGCGACGTGTACGCCCGGGTCGTGCACGGCGCAGGACGCTCGCTCGGCATCGGCGTCCTCGCGACCGGCCTGGCGCTCCTGGCCGGCCTGATCGTCGGCGCGCTCGCCGGCGTCTCGCCGCGCCCGGTCGATGCGGTGCTCATGCGCACCAACGACGTGCTGATGGCGTTCCCGGAATTCCTGCTGGCACTGGTCGTCGTCGCGATCCTCGGCCCCGGTGCCGCGAACGTCGCGATCGGGGTGACCCTGGCCGCGATCCCGGTGTACGTGCGGCTCGCTCGAGCCCAGACGCAGGTGCTGCGCCGGGCCGAGCACGTGGAGGCGGCTCGGATCCTCGGGGTCGGGCCGTTCACGGCGTTCCGCCGGCACGTCGCCCCCGGCGTCCTCGGGGCGCTCAGCGTGCTCGCCACGATCGGTCTCGGATCCAGCATCCTTGCCGCCGCCGGTCTCAGCTTCCTCGGCCTCGGCCCCGCCGAGCCCTCGCCCGAGTGGGGGCTCATGCTCGCGGGCGGGCGCAATGTGCTGGGGCAGGCGTGGTGGATCGCGGTGTTCCCCGGGCTCGCGATCACGCTGACCGTGCTGTCGGCGACGTTCCTCGGCCGCACGCTGCGCGCCCGGGCCGAGGGGAGGCGCGCATGAGCGGCGCGGGTTCCGTGTCCGGCGCCCCGCCCGCACTCCAGGTGCAGGGACTGCGGATCGGCATCGAGGGACGGACGCTCGTCGACGGCGTCTCCTTCGCGGTCGCCCCCGGGGAGTGCGTCGCGCTCGTCGGCGAATCGGGGGCGGGGAAGTCCCTCACCGTACGCGCGCTGCTCGGCCTGCTGCCGGAGCGGGCCGCGGTCTCGGCGACGAGGCTCGAGGTCGGCGGTGTCGACACCACGGCGCTGTCCGAACGCGGCTGGCGCGCGCTCCGCGGGGCGCGGATCGCCCTGGTCTCGCAGGATGCCCTGGTCTCCCTGGATCCGCTGCGCCGCATCGGCGCGGAGGTCGCGGAGCCGCTGGAGATCCACAGGTCCCTTCCGCGCGCCGCGCGGGAAGCCCGCGTGCGGAAGCTGCTCGTCGACGTCGCGATGCCGGAGCCGGAGCGGCGCGCCCGGCAGCGCCCGCACGAGCTGTCCGGCGGACTGCGTCAGCGCGCTCTCATCGCCAGCGCGCTCGCGGCCGATCCCACGGTGCTCATCGCGGACGAGCCGACCACCGCCCTCGACGCGACCGTGCAGGCCAGAGTCCTGGCGCTGCTGCGCCGGATCGCGGACGACGGCACCGCGGTCGTCTTCGTCAGCCACGACATGGCCGCCGTGCGCCGGATCGCCGACCGCGTCGTGGTGCTGCGCGACGGGCGCGTGGTCGAGCACGGGCCCGCGGCGGACGTGCTCGCAGCGCCGCACGAGGAGTACACGCGGGAACTGGTGCTCGCCTCGTCGCGAACACCGCGGATCCCACCCCCGGGCGATGCGCCGGTGCTGGCCGAGGTGGTCGGGATCGGCAAGAGCTTCGACCGCCCGGTGCTGCACGGGGTGTCGTTCGCACTGCACCGCGGTCGCACCCTCGGCGTGGTGGGGGAGTCGGGATCCGGGAAGACGACCCTGGCCCGCATCCTGCTCGGCGTCGAGCGCGCCGACACCGGGGCCGTCACGTGGGCGGGCGGTGTGCGACCGCGGATCCAGCTGGTGCACCAGAACCCGCTGGGGGCGTTCGATCCGCGCTGGACGATCGGTCGTTCGCTGGGGGAGGCGCTCGCCGCCGGCGGCGTTCCGCGTGCGCAACGGGCGGTGCGCACGATCGACCTGCTGCGCGAGGTGGGACTGGATCCCGCGCTCGCGGCACGGCGTCCGGCCGCGCTCTCGGGAGGGCAGCGCCAGCGCGCGGCCATCGCGCGCGCCCTCGCGGCGGAGCCCGAGGTGCTCGTGCTCGACGAGCCGGTGTCGGCGCTGGACGCGACCGTGCGGGCGCGGATCCTGGCGCTGCTGGATCGCCTGCAACGCGAGCGCGGGCTGACGATGCTCCTCGTCTCGCACGATCTCGGCGTGATCGCGTCGGTGGCCGACGACCTGATCGTGATGCAGGACGGCGCGATCGTCGAACAGGGTCCCGCCGCGGGAGTGCTGGAGTCGCCCCGGCATCCGTTCACCCGCGATCTGCTCGCCGCGTCCGCTCCGTAGCGCGGCGCTGCGCGCGCGGTGCGGTGCGGGCGGTGCGTGCGGTGCGCGTGGTGCGTGCGGTGCGGGCGCGCGTGCTGTGCTCTGCTTGCGCGCGTGCGCGGCACCACGCGGCCGTTCGCCAGCCGCGGAGATGTGCGAGATCTTCGGAGGGATCCGGGGGATTCGTCCGAAGTTGGGGGACATCTCCGAGTCAGAGGTACGCCACGGGGCCGCCGAACGCCCGAGGAGCCGCGTGCGATTGTCCTGCACAGGAGCATCGGCGGGGGAGTTGTCCACCAGAACCGTGGATCGCACTCTCCATCGCTTTCGTCCGGAGAAGAGTGGGCGCATGAGCCCCCGTCGCATCCTGGATCCGATCGACCTCGTCGCCGACCGCGGCGGTGTCGTGCGCGTCGCCGTCCTGACGGAGGCGGGTATCGGACGGCGCGCGCTCGAGCGCGCGCTGCGGTCCGGTCGGCTGCTCCGCGTGCGCCGGGGCTGGGTGGTGACGAACGATGCGGATCCGGTGCTGGTGGCGGCGGCGCGCGAGGGAGTGGTGATCACCTGCATCTCACAGGCGTCGCGGCTCGGCCTCTGGGTGCATGAGGCCGACTCGCGGCAGCATGTCGGAGCGGATCCGAAGTCTGCGGGCCGGAAGACGAGACGCGCGCACGTGCACTGGTTCACGCCGATCGTGCCGCGTCCTCCCGACCTGCTCGAGGATCCGATCGAGAACGTGCTGGCCGCCGTGGCCTCCTGCGAGCCGTTCGAGCGGGCCCTCGCGACCTGGGAGTCGGCGTTGAACAAGGGACTCGTGACTCTCGAAGGTCTCGCCGGCTACTCCTGGAAGCCGACGGCGCGCCGCATCCTCGCAGAGGCGACGCCCTTCGCCGACGCCGGCCTGGAGACCTATCTGCGGCCTCGGCTCGCCTGGCTGCGGCTGCCGATCCGGATCCAGAGCTGGATCGCGGGCCATCGCGTGGATGTGCTCATCGGCGACCGTCTCGTCCTGCAGATCGACGGCGCGCATCACGTCGGCGCGCAGCGCAGCGAGGATATCCGGCACGACGCCGAGTTGCGCCTCATGGGCTATCACGTGATCCGCGTGAGCTACGCGCAGATGATGCACGCGTGGCCCGTCGTGCAGGATCTCGTCATGCGCGCCGTCGCACAGGGGTTGCACCGTGCCGCGTGATCCCGGCGTGCCAGGCCGCCCACCCGGCCCCGGACCTCCCCGCGGACGTCCCGAGCCCCGGACACCCCGGGCCCCGGACATCTCGGGCCCCGGACTTCTCGGGCCCCGGACATCTCGGGCCCCGGACATCTCGAGCCTCCGGACCTCCCGACCGCGCAGACGCCCCGACCGCGCGGACGCCCCGAGCCCTCGGACCTCCCGCGCTCGCAGACGTCTCGCGCGGAGAAGTACGCGTATTTCGGAGGGATTCGGCCGAGAACTCCGAGGATCCTGCTCTTCTCCGCGGATGCTGCACGGAAGGGACGGTTTTCCGGCGGTGCTGTGCGGAGGGGTCGGTTCTCCGCGGGTGCTTCACGGAGGGGTCGGTTCTCCGGCGGTGATGCGTGAAGAGGGCGGTTCTCCGGGGTGCTGTGCGGAGGGCGGGTCTCCGGGGGGCTGTGCGGAGGGCGGTTCTCCGGGGGGCTGTGCGGAGGGCGGTTCTCCGGGGGTGCTGCGCGGAGCGGTCGGTTCTGGACGTCGCCGCTGCGCGGGGCGGTCAGTCCTGGACGTCGATGCCGGCGGCTCGGGCGAAGACGGGCGCGAGGAGTTCGACCTGCCGCGCGGTGAGGGTGGCGCCGCGCAGCGCCGTCACGTCGAGGAACGCGAGCGCATCCAGTCCGCGCAGGTCGAGGCCGTCCGCGCGCAGTCCGCGGGTGTCGACCTCGTCCGCGCTGCAGCGCTCGAACCGCACCCGGGTGGCCGTGGCGGCGGGCAGGTCGACCGTCGCGAGGGTGCAGTCCGTGATGACCGAGTCCTGGATCTTGGCGGCGGCGAGGGACAGGTAGTCGACCCTGGCGTGCTCGAGGATCAGCTCCGCCACGTGGGCGCCGGAGAGATCCAGCGTGCCGATCCGCCCGCCGGAGATGCGCAGCCTGCGGATCGTGGCGTCCTTGAGTGAGAGGACCGGCGTGCGGGCATCCACGATCTCGACGTCCAGAAGGGTCGCTCCGGTCAGGTCGACGCCGTCCGCGGTGCCGGACAGCGAGCACTGCTCGAACTGCGCGTGCGCGAGATCCGCGGAGAGCGGGATCCGCTGGCCCACGTGGTCGCCGTGACGGCGACCGACGGCATCGTCGAGATCGTCCGGCAGATCGGGCGGCGAGACGCGGGGCGGCTGAGGGCGTTCGGTGCTGCGGGCCATGTCACGACCCTAGGGCCCGTCGCCGACAGCGGCTCATCGCGTGATGCCCTACCCGGCCGGCAGGGCCGGCTGTCTCGGTGCGGGCGACATCCACGGAGATGGACGCCAAGTTCGGACGGATCCGTCGGATTCCTCCGAGGAACGCGCACATCTCCGCGCGAAGCGCCCGCGGTGCGGGCGGGGAAGGGGGCCGAGGCGCGGCACCGGCCACGGCGGCGTTAGACTGGTCGGCACGAGCATCGATCCGGCAATCACCGGGGAGCTCTCGGAAGAACGTCCCGCCCTGCGGTCGCTGAGCCAGTCGAAGCGCCGGAGACGGGGTCAGTAGAACCGAGCGGGGCAGGCCCGTAACAGCCGCAGTGAGAGTGGCGGTTCGGCCCTTCGGCAGGCTCGGAGGACCGGACGGCAATGCAGGGTGGTACCGCGGTCCGCAGGATCGTCCCGGCGCGCAGCTCCCGCCCGCCACCGACACTGCGAGACACGATGACCTACCCGCGCACCTCTCCCACCGGATCCTCCTTCGGTCCGGCCGCCGTCACGCCGAGCCCGCGCTTCCCCGAGATCGAGCGCGAGGTGCTCGCGTTCTGGGAGGCCGACGACACCTTCCGTGCGTCGATCGCGCAGCGCGAGGGCGCCGAGGAGTGGGTCTTCTACGACGGCCCGCCGTTCGCCAACGGCCTGCCGCACTACGGTCACCTGCTCACGGGCTACGCGAAGGACCTGTTCCCGCGCTTCCAGACCATGCTGGGCAAGAAGGTCGACCGTGTGTTCGGGTGGGACACGCACGGCCTTCCCGCCGAGCTCGAGGCGATGAAGCAGCTCGGGATCACCGAGAAGGACGAGATCGAGCAGATGGGGATCGACGTCTTCAACGCGAAGGCGCGGGAGTCCGTGCTCGCCTACACGCACGAGTGGCAGGACTACGTCACCCGCCAGGCGCGCTGGGTCGACTTCGAGCGCGGCTACAAGACGCTCGACCTGAGCTACATGGAGAGCGTGCTCTGGGCCTTCAAGACCCTGCACGACAAGGGCCTCGCCTACGAGGGGTACCGTGTGCTCCCGTACTGCTGGCGCGATGAGACGCCGCTGAGCGCGCACGAGCTGCGCATGGACGACGACGTCTACAAGGAGCGTCAGGATCCCTCGGTCACGGTGAGCTTCCCGCTCTCTGGGGAGAAGGCGGCGGCCCTGGGCCTCGAGGGCGTCCGGGCGCTGGCCTGGACCACGACCCCCTGGACCCTGCCGACCAACCTCGCGCTCGCCGTGGGGCCCGAGATCGTCTACGCCGTGCTGCCGGTCGGGCCGAACGGCGCGTCCGAGGGCGCGCAGGGCGACCGCTTCCTGCTCGCGCGGGACCTGCTCGGCGGCTACGCGAAGGACCTCGGCTACGACAGCGCGGAGGACGTGCTCGCCGCGGTCTCCGCGACGGTGACCGGGGCCGAGCTCGGCGGCGTGACGTACGACCGCCTCTTCGACTACTACGCCGATGCCGAGACCTGGGGCACCGAGAACGCCTGGCAGATCCTCGTCGACGACTACGTCACGACCAGCGACGGCACGGGCATCGTGCACCAGGCCCCCGCCTATGGTGAGGACGACCAGCGCGTCGCCGGCGCCGCGGGGATCCCCACGATCCTGTCGCTCGACGAGGGCGGGCGCTTCCTGCCGAACGTGACGGACGTCGCGGGCGAGCTCTGGATGGACGCGAACACGCCGCTCGTGCGCCTGCTGCGCGGGAACGGCCGCCTGCTGCGCCTGCAGAGCTACCTGCACTCCTACCCGCACTGCTGGCGCTGCCGGAACCCCCTCATCTACAAGGCGGTCTCCAGCTGGTTCGTGCGCGTCACGGACTTCAAGGACGACATGCTCGCGAACAACGAGCAGATCACCTGGGTGCCGGAGAACGTCAAGCACGGCCAGTTCGGCAAGTGGCTCGAGGGCGCGCGCGACTGGTCGATCAGCCGCAACCGGTACTGGGGATCCCCGATCCCGATCTGGAAAAGCGACGACCCGGAGCACCCGCGCGTCGACGCCTACGGATCCCTCGCCGAGCTGGAGCGCGACTTCGGCCGCCTCCCGCGCAACGCCGAGGGCGAGGTGGATCTGCACCGCCCGTTCATCGACGAGCTCACCCGCCCGAACCCCGACGACCCCACCGGCAAGAGCACGATGCGCCGCATCGAGGACGTCTTCGACGTGTGGTTCGACTCCGGATCCATGCCGTTCGCGCAGGTGCACTATCCCTTCGAGAACCAGGAGTGGTTCGACTCGCACTCGCCGGCCGACTTCATCGTCGAGTACATCGGGCAGACCCGCGGCTGGTTCTACCTCATGCACGTGCTGTCGACCGCGCTCTTCGACCGCCCCGCGTTCACCGGCGTGAGCTGCCACGGCATCGTGCTCGGATCCGACGGCTACAAGATGTCGAAGTCGCTGCGCAACTACCCGGACGTCTCCGAGGTCTTCGACCGCGACGGATCCGACGCGATGCGCTGGTTCCTCATGTCGAGCTCGGTGCTGCGCGGCGGCAACCTGTCCGTGACGGAGGAGGGGATCCGGGCCGGCGTGCGCGAGTTCATCCTGCCGCTGTGGAACTCGTGGTACTTCTTCGCCACCTACGCGAACGCCGCCGCTGGGCCCGACGGCTCCGGCTACGAGGCGCGCTGGCGCACGGACTCGACCGACGTGCTGGACCGGTACATCCTGGCGCGCACGGGCGACCTCGTCCGCGGCGTGCAGGAGGACCTGGAGGGGCTCGACTCGACCACTGCGGCGTCGCGCCTGCGCGACTTCGCCGAGGTGCTCACGAACTGGTACATCCGGCGCTCCCGCGACCGGTTCTGGGTGGGCGTCGATCCGTCCGACCCCGCGACGACCGAGGCCTTCGACACGCTCTACACCGTGCTCGAGACGCTGACCCGCGTCGCGGCTCCGCTCGTGCCGCTCATCGGCGAGCGCGTGTGGCAGGGCCTCACCGGCGGGCGCAGCGTGCACCTGACCGACTGGCCCGATGCCGAGCTGTTCCCGCACGCCGACGACGTGCGCGATGCGATGGACGCCGTGCGCGAGCTGTCCAGCGTCGGCAACGCGCTGCGCAAGAAGGAGAAGCTGCGGGTGCGCCTGCCCCTGGCCCGGTTCACCGTCGTGTCCCCGAACGCGGCGACGCTCGCGCCCTTCGAGGAGATCCTCCGCGACGAGCTCAACGTCAAGGCGGTCGAGCTCGTCGCCCAGGGCGAGGGCACGGCGGCGGAGTACGGCATCAGCCACCGCCTCAGCGTCAACGCCCGCGCAGCCGGACCGCGGCTCGGCAAGGACGTGCAGCGCGTGATCCGCGCCGCGAAGGACGGCTTCTGGACCGAGGAGGACGGGGTGGTGACGGCCGACGGCATCGCCCTGGAGCCGCACGAGTACGAGCTCGCCCTGGAGACCACGGGACGCCCGGAAGGGGAGGCGCTCGCCGTCGTCCCCACCGGCGGGTTCGTGCTGCTTGACACCGCGACCACGCCCGAGCTGGAGGCGGAGGGCCTCGCGCGCGACGTGATCCGCGCCGTGCAGGACACCCGCAAGAACGCCGGCTTCGATGTGAGCGACCGCATCCGCCTGCAGCTGCGCTTCGCCGACGCGGACGACGCCGCGGCGGTCCGCTCGGCGTTCGCCGCGGCCGCGGTGGCAGAGGAGACGCTCGCGGTCGAGGCGGACGTGCTCGACGCGGAGGCCGAGTTCGCCACGGCCGAGTTCGTGGCGGACATCGAGAAGGGCACCTACGCGAACCGCGGCGCCTTCGCCGTCGCCGTGAGCCGGATCGGAGATGCATCATGACCGATGACCGTGAGCGCGCCGACGCCGTGAACTCCGCGCTGCTGGAGCGCGCGGGGGAGCGGTGGGTCCAGCCCCGCAAGGAGCGCACCGCCCGCCTCCTCGAGCTCATGGACGACCCGCAGAAGACGTACCGGGTCGTGCACCTCACCGGCACGAACGGCAAGACCTCGACCGCACGGATGATCGAGAGCCTGCTGCGGGCGCACGGGCTGCGCACCGGCCTGTTCACGAGCCCGCATCTGGAGCGCTTCACCGAGCGGATCATGATCGACGGCGAGCCGATCGCCGACGCCGCCGTGGCCGACGCCTGGGACGAGGTGGAGCCCTTCGTCGGGATCGTGGACGCCGAGCTCGAGGCCGCGGGCGATGCGCCGCTCACCTTCTTCGAGCTGCTCACCGTGCTGGCCTTCGTGGCCTGCGCCGACGCCCCCATCGACGTCCTCGTGCTCGAGGTCGGGATGGGCGGATCCTGGGACTCCACGAACACGGCGGACGGCGACGTCGCGGTGTTCACCCCGATCGACCTCGACCACGCCGATCGCCTGGGCGACACGATCGCGAAGATCGCGGAGGTGAAGGCCGGGATCATCAAGGACGGCGCCGCCGTGGTCTCCTCGCGGCAGACGCCCGAGGCCGAAGCCGTGCTGCGCCGGGTCGCGGCGGAACGCGGGGCGAGCATCGCGTTCGAAGGCCAGGACTTCGCCCTCGTCGAGCAGCGGCTCGCCGTCGGCGGCCAGCAGATCACCGTACGGGGTCTTGCCGGGCAGTACTCCGAGGAGTACCTGCCGCTGTACGGCGAGCACCAGGGCTTCAATGCCGCGCTCGCGATCGCCGCCGTCGAGTCGCTCATCGGCGGTGCGCAGCACGCGATCGTGGGCGACGTCCTCGCCGAGGGACTGCAGGGCGCGACCTCGCCGGGCCGCCTGCAGCTGCTCGGCATCGCCCCGACCGTGGTCGTGGACGCGGCCCACAACCCGCACGGCGCGCGCGCCCTCGCCGCTGCCCTGAAGGACAGCTTCGACTTCGACGAGTGGGGCCTCGTGCTCGGCGTGCTCGGCGACAAGGACGCAGCCGGCATCGTCGAGACGCTGCTGCCGTCGGTCGAGCACGTGTTCGCGACCGCCCCCGACTCCGATCGCGCGAGCGATCCCGACGCGATCGCGGATCTCGTGGAGCGCGCCGGCGGCCGGGCCACGGTGCACCCGACCCTGGCCGACGCCGCGGACGCGGCACGCGAATGGGCCGCATCCGCCGAGCGCCGCGCGGTGATCATCGCCGGATCCGTCGTGCTCGCGGGCGAGGCGATCTCGCTGGCGGCGGATGAGGACTGGAAGAGCGGATGGCGCGCGTGACCGACGAGACCACCCCCGGATCCGCCGCCGTGAAGCCTCGCCGGGCCCGTCCGCCGCGAGGCCTCGCCCAGAAGCTCGGGTCGATCATCCTCGCCTTCGAAGCGATCGTGGTCGGCCTCGCCGGCCTCACGATCTTCGGCCTGAAGGCGCTGGGGCCCGACATCGAGCCGTGGTGGGGCATCGTCGGCGGCGCCGTGGTGGGTGTCGCCATGCTCGTCGCGGCAGGTCTCATGGGCAGCAGGGCGGGAATCGTGATGGGATGGATCCTGCAGGTCATCGTCCTGCTGTCCGCCATCCTGGTGCCCGCGATCCTGCTGGTCGTGATCGTCTTCGGCGGCATGTGGGCCTATGCGATGATCGTCGGCGGACGCGCGGATCGCGCCGCTCGCGCGGCAGGCTCCGCGACCCGTCCGGCAGACCCCGCCGCGCACAGCTCCACCGACCCCGCTGGAAACGACAGAGAGTGACTGACATGCCCACCGAAGAGACCCTCGTCCTGGTCAAGCCCGACGGAGTCGCACGCGGCCTCACCGGCGCGATCCTCGCCCGCATCGAGGCCAAGGGCTATGCGCTGGTCGACATCCGTCTCGTCGACCCCGATCGCGACCTCCTCGCCGCGCACTACGCCGAGCACGAGGGCAAGCCGTTCTACGAGCCGCTGCTCGAGTTCATGCTCTCGGGCCCGTCCGTGGCGATCCGCCTGGCGGGCAACCGCGTCATCGAGGGCTTCCGCTCGCTGGCCGGCACCACCGACCCGACCACGGCCGCACCCGGCACGATCCGCGGCGACTTCGGCCGCGACTGGGGGCTGAAGGTGCAGCAGAACCTCGTGCACGGCTCGGACTCGCCCGAGTCCGCCGCGCGCGAGCTCGGCATCTGGTTCGGCTGAGCCGAAGCGCGCCACGAGGCCCCGTGCTCCTGAGGGAGCACGGGGCCTTCTGCGTGGAGTTGTGCGCTCCGGCGCAATGCCCCTACTGTCGCTTGCATGTCGACGACGCCGATCCATCTGGGCAACCCCGAGGGCAAGGGACTGGCAGCGGGGACGCTGGGGCTGTGGGGGTCGACGGTCATCGGGCTCGCGTCCACCGCACCGGTGTACTCGCTGGTCGCGTCACTGGGGTGGGTGGTGATCGCCGTCGGGGCTCAGGCTCCCATCGCGTTCGTCCTCGCCTTCGTGCCGATGCTGCTGATCGCGTTCGCCTATCGCGAGCTGAACAACGCCGTGCCCGACTGCGGCACGACCTTCACCTGGGGGACCAAGGCGTTCGGGCCCGTCGTCGGGTGGATGGGCGGATGGGGCGTCGCGGTCGCCGGCATGGTGGTGCTCGCGAACCTCGCCCAGATCGCCTCCGTCTACTTCTGGTCCCTGCTCGGCCAGGACGTGACCAACAACGACCTGCGGGTCATCCTCGTCGCCGTGCTCTTCATCGCCGCGATGACGTGGGTGAGCTGGCGCGGCGTCGAGATCGGCGAGCGCGTCCAGAACGTGCTCCTGGGCATCCAGTACCTGGCCCTCGCCGTCTTCCTCGTCGCGGCCGTATGGCAGTTCGCCACGGGAACCGCACCCGGGGCGACGCCGTTCTCCTGGGAGTGGCTGAACCCGTTCGCGTTCACCTCCTGGTCCGGGTTCACCCAGGCGATCCTGCTCGCGCTCTTCATCTACTGGGGCTGGGACACCTGTCTCGCACTGAACGAGGAGACGAAGGATCCGAAGCGGATCCCCGGTCGCGCGGCGCTGCTGACCACGGTCATCCTGCTCGTCACCTACGTGTCGGTGACCATCGCGGCGATGATGTACGCGGGCCTCGGGACCGAGGGGACGGGCCTGGGGAACGAGGCCAACGCCGACGACTTCTTCCTCGCGATCAAGGACGGGCTGCTGGGTCCGTTCGGATGGGTGCTCGTCGTCGCCGTCGTCATCTCCGCGATCTCCTCGACGCAGACGACGATCCTGCCGACCGCGCGGGGCACGCTCGCGATGGGCGTCTACCGCGCGCTGCCGGCCCGGTTCAAGGACGTGCACCCCGTGTACAAGACCCCGTCGTTCTCGACCCTCGTCATGGGCGTGGTGGCGATCGCGTACTACGTGGGGATGACGCTGATCAGCGACAACATCCTGCAGGACTCGATCCTGTCGCTCGGCCTCGCCATCGCCTTCTACTACGCCATCACCGGATTCGCGTGCGTGTGGTACTTCCGCGCGGAGCTCACCCGCTCCGCCCGGGACTTCTTCTTCAAGGGTCTCTTCCCGCTCCTGGGCGGCATCATGCTCGCGGCGGCGTTCGTGCAGTCGGCGATGGACATGTGGCAGCCCGACTACGGCAACACCGTGATCTGGGGCATCGGCGGGACGTTCGTCGTGGGCATCGGCTCTCTCGGGATCGGACTGGTGCTGATGTTCCTCTGGTACCTCTTCCCGCGGTCCAAGAGGTTCTTCCGCGGGGAGAGCCTGAACCGCGAGACCGAGGTCATGGTGCCCGAGGAGCCCGCCGACTTCCCGCGCTCCATCGACGGCGGAATGTGAGCGAGGTCGTCGTGACGGAGCGCTGCGATGTCGTGGTGGTCGGGGCCGGAGTGGCGGGCCTGACCGCGGCCCGGCTGCTCGCCCGCGCCGGCAGGAAGGTCATCGTCCTCGAAGCACGTGATCGCGTCGGCGGGCGGGTGCACACGGATCGCACCGGGTCGCCCACCGATCTCGGCGCATCCTGGATCCACGGGATCGACGGCAGTGCCGTCGCCGCGGCCGCGACGGCCTTCGGCATGCGCATGCACGAGTTCACGGTCGGCGGCTACCAGGCCGACAGCCGGCCGATCGCGTACCACGGGCCGGACGGACGCCGCTTGCCGGACGGGGCCGCCGCCGCGTTCGTCGCAGACATCCACCGGGTGGACGACCTTCTGGCTGAGGAGATCGCGGGCTCGGCGCCGGACGCCTCCTACCGCGATGTCACCGAGGCGGTGCTGGAGAGGCAGGGGTGGGATCCGGAGCGCACGCAGCGGGTCCGCGAGTACCTCGCCCATCGCTCAGAGGAGCAGTACGGCGCGGTCATCGGCGAGCTCGCAGCGCACGGCCTCGACGACGACGCGATCGACGGCGACGAGGTCGTCTTCCCCGACGGGTACGACGTGCTCCCGATGCGGCTGGCCGAGGGGCTCGACGTCCGTCTGAACCAGGTGGCCACCGGGATCGACTGGTCGAACGGCGTCCGCGTCACGACCGAGCGGGGCGACTTCCTCGCACAGGAGGCCGTCGTCACGCTGCCGGTGGGCGTGCTCCGCAGCGGGAGCGTGAGGTTCACGCCGCCCCTGCCCGCGGTCAACCGGGACGCCCTGAGCCGGCTCCGCATGAACGCGTTCGAGAAGGTGTTCCTCCGGTTCCCGGTGCGGTTCTGGGAGGACGACGTCTACGCCATCCGGCAGCAGGGCTCCGCGGGGGACTGGTGGCACTCCTGGTACGACCTCACCGGCCTGCACGGCGAGCCGACCCTGCTGACCTTCGCGGCGGGGCGCGCGGCCCATGCCACACGGACCTGGGACGACGACCGGGTCGTCGAGTCGGTGATGGCGCAGCTGCGACGCCTCTACGGCGATCGTGCGGTCCCGCCGGCTCAGGTGCACCGCACGGCCTGGCAGGACGATCCCTTCTCGCGCGGGGCCTACGCCTACATGGCCCTCGGATCGACGACGTCCGACCACGACGATCTCGCCACCCCGGTCGGCGACCGGCTCCACATCGCGGGCGAAGCGACCTGGACGGACGATCCGGCCACCGTCACCGCCGCCCTGCTCTCCGGCCACCGCGCGGCGGAGCGCATCCTCGGCGCGGCGATCGGCATCGAGACGCTCTGGGCGACGGACTGAGGCCGGCGTCCCGGATCCGCCTCAGAACATCCGCACGACCTCGCCGATCAGGTCGACGCCGGCGATCTGGGCGAGCATCACCACGATCGCGAACCCCAGGATCGACGCGAGCGGCACCCACGCGCCGAGGCGGCGCGCCGCCTGCTGGGCGCCCTTGCCCACGGGGAACGTCCCGTTCGCGAACAGCTGCTGCACGGTCGCCAGGAATGTCGGGATGACGACGAGGTAGGTCAGCCCGCACCAGGGGCACAGCGTGTGCAGGTCGAAGAAGCTCTGCCAGATCAGCCAGGCGATGAACACGAACGCGCCGGTGATCCCGAGGCCGAAGAGCGCCCAGAACCAGCGCGGGAAGCGCGCACCGGCGAGGATCGCCACGCCGACGACGAGCGGCGCCATCCAGCCGGTGAGGCCGATCAGCGGGTTCGGGAAGCCGAACACCGAGCCCTGCCAGGAGTCCAGGTTCTTGCCGCACTGCACGAACACGCTGACGTTGCAGCTGAGATCCGCGGTCGGGTTCTCCAGGGTGGCGAACTTGTCGAGTGTGAGCTGGAAGGCCGCCCACCACCCGACGACGCTCGCCACGATGAGCCAGATGGCGTAGCCGACGGGCCTGGTTCCCGCGAGGTTGCGCTGTGCAGACATGCCGCGATTATCGCAGTCGCGCTTCTGCGCGGGATCCATCCGCGCGCATCGGAACGCGTCGAGGCGGGCATCCTGCCCCGATGGTGCGATAATGGACGGGTCGCACCGCCATGACGACGGACGACGGATACAGACTTCGGGGGCTCCGGCCCCCAGCGATCAGAGCACACGCCGATCGCAGACCGATTGAGTTCGCGGTGCCGAGCGCATCGCACGAGAGAATTCACGACGGCTCGCCCGTCGTGCAGGGAGTACGCCAGAGATGGCCGACGAGAACAATGACAACGCCCCTACCCTCGACATCGACGCGCTGCTGCCGGTAGCGCCGGGTTCCGCGGAGCCCCCGGCGGTCGAGGACACGGCACCCGCCGAGGTCCAGGACGCCCCGGAGGCGCCCGTCGAGACCCCCGATGCGCCCGTCGGGGACGCTGCGGCATCCACCGAGGACGAGAGCATCGGCGATCCCGCGGCTGAGATCGAGCCCGCCGTCGAGGCCGAGCCCATCGCCGAGCCCGAGCCGGCGCCCGCCGTCGAGGCCGAGCCCACGGCCGAGGCCGAGCCCGTCGCTGCCGAGCCTGAGCCGGCCGAGCCCGTCGTCGAGGCCGAGGTCCCCGCGGAGTCTGAGGCCGAGGCGGCCCCGGAGAGCGAGCCGGCCGCGGAGACCGCAGCCGAGTCCGCTCCCGAGGCGGAGCCCGTGGCGGCCACCGCCGTGAGCCTGGGGCTACTGCCGGAGATCTTCGTGTCGCGCGTCTCGACGCAGCTGCATTTCCACGCCCCCGCGTTCGTCCCGCTTCCGGCGCGCACGCGCGACACCGGCCGCGACGCCGAGGACGGCCGCCGCACCCGCGGGCGCGGCGGCGACGCCGAGCAGCCGCGCCAGCGCCAGCGCGTCGTCGAGTACATCACCGAGCCGAAGGCGATCAAGGGATCCACGCGGCTCGAGGCCAAGAAGCAGCGCCGCCGCGACGGCCGCGACGCCGGCCGCCGCCGCCCCGTGGTCACCGAGGCCGAGTTCCTCGCCCGTCGCGAGGCGGTCGACCGCGAGATGATCGTGCGCTCGAAGAACGGCCGCACCCAGATCGCGGTGCTCGAGGACAACGTCCTCGTCGAGCACTACGTCGCCCGCAACCAGGACGCGTCGCTCATCGGCAACGTGTACCTGGGGCGCGTGCAGAACGTGCTCCCCAGCATGGAGGCCGCGTTCGTCGACATCGGCCGCGGCCGCAACGCCGTCCTGTACTCCGGTGAGGTGGACTGGGACGGCGTCGAGACCGGCAACCAGCCCCGGCGCATCGAGCTCGCGCTCAAGGCCGGCGACCGCGTGCTCGTGCAGGTCACCAAGGACCCGGTGGGTCACAAGGGCGCCCGCCTGACCAGCCAGATCTCGTTGCCCGGCCGCTACCTCGTGTACGTGCCGAACGGATCCATGAACGGCATCTCGCGCAAGCTGCCCGACACCGAGCGCGCGCGCCTGAAGCGGATCCTCAAGGAGGTGCTCCCGGAGTCCAGCGGCGTGATCGTGCGCACGGCGGCCGAGGGCGCGACCGAGGAGCAGCTGACCAACGACGTGCAGCGCCTCACGGCGCAGTGGAGCTACATCCAGAAGCAGGTCGAGACCCAGCAGGCGCCCGCGCTGCTGCACGCCGAGCCCGACCTGCTCGTCAAGATCGTCCGTGACGTCTTCAACGAGGACTTCACCCGGATGCGGATCCAGGGCGCCGACGCCGGCCGCACGATCCGCTCCTACCTGGAGAGCGTCGCCCCCGACCTGCTCGACCGGGTCGAGGCGTACGAGGACGAGCGCGACCCGTTCGACGCCTACCGGGTCACCGAGCAGATCGAGAAGGCCCTGGACCGCAAGGTCTGGCTGCCGTCGGGCGGATCCCTCGTGATCGACCGCACCGAGGCCATGACGGTCGTCGACGTCAACACCGGGAAGTTCGTGGGCTCGGGCGGGAACCTCGAGGAGACCGTCACCAAGAACAACCTCGAGGCCGCGGAGGAGATCGTCCGCCAGCTGCGTCTGCGCGACATCGGCGGCATCATCGTCGTCGACTTCATCGACATGGTGCTCGAGTCCAACCGCGATCTCGTGCTGCGCCGACTCGTGGAGTGCCTGAGCCGCGACCGCACCAAGCACCAGGTCGCCGAGGTCACCTCGCTCGGGCTCGTGCAGATGACCCGCAAGAAGCTGGGTCTCGGCCTGCTCGAGACCTTCAGCGAGCCCTGCGAGGTGTGCGCGGGCCGTGGCGTGATCGTGCATCACGATCCCGTCGTCAAGCACCGCGCGGCCGCGCCGCAGCAGACGTCCAACCGGCGCCAGCGCGGCGGCGGGAACGGCGGTTCGCCGTCCAACGGCGCGGCGAACGGTGCGCCCGCGCCCGCCGCCGCCAACGGCGGCACGCACAGCATCCCCGAGGGCGCCAAGTCGGCGCTCGCGCAGATCGCCGCCTCCAGCCGGCCCGCGGGAGAGGCTCCGGTCTCCGCGGAGACACCGGTCGACGCCGCTGCCGAGGCGCCCGTCGCCGAGCGGCCCAAGAAGCAGCGCAAGAAGCGCGGATCCGACCGCGGCAAGGGCCCGAAGACCGAGGCCGAGCAGCTGCTCGACTCCGTGCTGGACGCGCTGCCCGAGCCCAAGGCCCCGGGTCAGGGCCGCAATCGTCGTCGGGTGACGACGGCGGCGCTCTCCGCGGGGACGGCCGTCGTGCACACGACCGAGGCGGCGCCGCGGGGCGAGCAGGCCTGAGACCCGCACGCGTCGTCGGGAGACGCATGTCGCGATCGGCACACAGTGTCACGATCGGCACACGGATCCTGCGGGATCCTGTGCTGATCGTCACATGATGTGCTGATCGTCGCGACGACCGTCGGAGAGCGACGATCCTTCGGGGAGTGCGGAGGGGCGGGTCGATCAGCGGTCGCGGGCAGGGACGCGCAGCCCTGAGGCGATGAGACGGCGGGTGAGCTCCTTGCCGCCGACGTGCTCCGCACCGCCGGCGATGAGCCGGGGGAGTGCGTCCTCCGGCACGTCGTAGTGGTCGAGGTCGAAGGCCCGCGGCGGGATCTCGTGCGCGGCGGCGAAGGCGTGCAGCTCGTCGACGTCGGAGTCGCTGACCAGATGCGCCCAGAGCCGGCCGTGCGCCGGCCAGATCGGGTCGTCCACGAGGATCGCCATTCCGCGATCCTAGGACGCCGTGCCGGCCGCGCGGCCGAATCGGAGCGGATCGGATCCGGGATCCCGACACGGCCGCGCTCGCTTTGCGAGGGGACGGCGCTTCCGGTAAAGTAGCTCCTTGGTGCACCGCGCCGGACGCCCCACTCGGCCGCCGCGGGATCATGCAACTCGCGCCCGCCACTGCGGATCCCTCTGCTGTGGCGCGATGCACGCACAGTCTTCCCGTGAGATTACGGAGCGGTCCCGCTCCCCAACGAAACAGGTATGAAGTGGTTTACGCAGTAGTGCGCGCCGGTGGACGCCAGGAGAAGGTCGAGGTCGGCACGATCGTTCAGCTCGACCGTCTGAAGGCGGCCCAGGGCGACAAGGTCGAGCTCGCCGCGGTGCTCCTCGTCGACGGTGACAAGATCACCACCGACGCCGACAAGCTCGCGAAGGTCAAGGTCACGGCAGAGGTCGTGAGCCACCTCCGCGGCCCGAAGATCGTCATCCAGAAGTTCAAGAACAAGACCGGCTACAAGAAGCGCCAGGGGCACCGTCAGGACCTCACGCGCGTCAAGATCACCGGCATCAAGTAAGCACGAAGAGGAGCTGAGAAATGGCACACAAAAAGGGTGCGAGCTCGACCCGCAACGGTCGTGACTCCAACGCACAGCGACTCGGCGTGAAGCGCTTCGGCGGCCAGACCGTCAACGCCGGCGAGATCCTCGTCCGCCAGCGCGGCACGCACTTCCACCCCGGCGTGAACGTCGGCCGTGGCGGCGACGACACGCTGTTCGCCCTCGCCGCCGGTGCGGTCGAGTTCGGCGCGAAGGGCGGCCGCAAGGTCATCAACATCGTCGCAGCTGCCGAGTAAGGCTTCGACGGCTCGGCCATCGGCTGAGCGTTCGGAAACGGGGCGGGCTTCGGCTCGCCCCGTTTCCCTATTCCCGGCACGATCAACAGGGCCCACCGCCCGCCAACCCAGGAGGATCCCCGCATGGTCACGTTCGTCGACAGGGTGACGCTGCACCTGCGCGCGGGCAAGGGCGGCAACGGCTGCGTGTCCGTGCACCGGGAGAAGTTCAAGCCCCTGGGCGGGCCCGACGGCGGCAAGGGCGGTGACGGCGGCGACATCGTGCTCGTCGCCGACCCGCAGACCGGCACCCTGCTCTCGTACCACCACTCGCCGCACCGGACGTCGCAGAACGGCGGCTTCGGCATGGGCGACCACCGCTCCGGCTACGACGGCGAGGACCTCGAGCTCCCGGTGCCGGTGGGCACCGTCGTGAAGACCACGGACGGCCAGATCCTCGCCGACATGGTCACGCCCGGCGAGCGGTACATCGTCGCCGCGGGCGGCCACGGGGGCCTCGGCAACGCCGCACTGGCGACTCCGAAGCGCAAGGCCCCCGGCTTCGCGCTGCTCGGCACGCCCGGCTTCGAGGGCGATGTCGTGCTCGAGCTCAAGACGGTCGCCGACGTCGCGCTGGTCGGCTTCCCGTCGGCCGGCAAGTCGAGCCTGATCGCCGCGATCTCCTCGGCCCGTCCCAAGATCGCCGACTACCCGTTCACCACGCTGCACCCGAACCTCGGCGTCGTGCAGGCCGGGGACTCGCGGTACACCGTCGCCGACGTCCCCGGACTCATCGAGGGCGCGAGCGAGGGCCGCGGACTCGGCCTCCAGTTCCTCCGGCACGTGGAGCGCTGCTCCGCGCTGCTGCACGTGCTCGACTGCGCGACCCTCGAGCCGGGCCGCGATCCGATCAGCGATCTCGACGTGATCCTCGCCGAGCTCGCCGCCTACGAGGTGCCCGAGGGGCAGGTGCCGCTGCTCGAGCGTCCCCAGCTGATCGCCCTGAACAAGATCGACGTTCCCGAGGCGCGCGAGCTCGCCGACTTCGTGCGCCCTGAGCTCGAGGCGCGCGGCTTCCGCGTGTTCGAGATCTCCACGGTCGCCCACGAGGGGCTGCGCCCGCTGACCTTCGCGCTCGGCGAGATCGTCGACGCCCACCGCGCCGAGCTCGCCGCGGCCGCCGAAGCGCCCAAGGAGCGCGTGGTCATCCGCCCGAAGGGCGCGAAGCGCGACTTCGAGATCCGGGTCGAGGGCGGCAGCTACGGCAACATCTACAGGATCCTGGGCGAGAAGCCCGTGCGCTGGGTGCAGCAGACCGACTTCCAGAACGAGGAGGCCGTGGGCTACCTCGCCGACCGTCTGGAGAAGCTGGGCGTCGAGGACGAGCTGTTCCGCCTCGGTGCGGTGCGCGGATCCACCGTCGTCATCGGCCCGGGCGAGAGCATCGTGTTCGACTGGGAGCCGCAGCTGAGCTCCGCGGCCGAGCTGATCACGTCGCCGCGCGGCCTCGACTCCCGCTTCGACCCGAACACGCGCCGCACCACGAGCGAGCGTCGCGAGCGGTACCACGAGCGCATGGACGCGAAGGCCGCAGCACGCGCCGAGCTCGAGGAGCAGCGCCTCGCGACCCGCGCCGCCACGGGGGAGGACGTCGAGGAGTCCGGCGAGGACGCGCGGTGACGGCATTCACCCGGGCGGACCTGCCCGGAGCCGCGCGCATCGTCGTCAAGGTCGGATCCTCGTCTATCAGCGGCGACGCCGCCTGGCGGATCCCCCTGCTGGTCGAGGCGCTGGCAGCGGCGCACGCGCGCGGCGCGGAGATCGTGCTGGTCTCCTCGGGGGCCATCGCCACCGGCATCCCGTTCCTGCAGCTGGAGGCCCGCCCCACCGACCTCGCGACGCAGCAGGCGGCGGCCGCGGTCGGCCAGAACGTGCTCGTCTACCGCTATCAGGAGGCGCTGCGCCCGCACGGCATCGTGGCGGGACAGGTGCTGCTGACGACCGGCGACCTCGAGCACCCCACGTCGCGCAGCAACGCGCGACGGGCGATGGAGCGGCTGCTCGGACTGCGGGTGCTGCCGATCGTCAACGAGAACGACACCGTGGCCACGCAGGAGATCCGCTTCGGCGACAACGACCGGCTCGGCGCCCTCGTCGCGCAGCTCGTCGGGGCCGATGCGCTCGTGCTGCTCAGCGACGTGGAGTCGCTGTACACGCGGCCGCCGTCCGATCCGGCCGCCGAGCCGCTCGACGTGGTGGCCGCCGGTGCGGATCTCTCGGGTCTGGAGTTCGGTGCGACGGTCGTCAACGGCGTGGGCACCGGCGGCGCCGCGACGAAGGTCTCGGCGGCACGCCTCGCCGCGGCCAGCGGGATCGGCGTGCTGGTGACCAGTGCGGATCTCGTCGCCGAGGCGCTCTCCGGAGCCGAGATCGGCACCTGGTTCGAACCCGCGGTCTGATCCGTCATCCCGCGTCCGGGTGGCGCGCGGCGTGGGTACACTGACCGCATGTCCACGATGATCGCCGATACGACCGCGCCCGCCGACGTCTCCGCCGGTCACGACTCCCCGGAAACGCGCATGCGCGCGGCGAAGGACGCCTCGCGCGAGACCGCGCGGCTCACCAGCGACGGCAAGGCGAAGGCGCTCGAGGCGATCGCCGCTGCGCTCACGGCGGCGTCGGACGACATCATCGCCGCGAACGCACGGGATCTCGAGCGAGGCGCCGAGGAGGGGATCGGCGACGGTCTGCTGGATCGGCTGCGCCTGGACGACAAGCGGATCCAGGCGCTGGCCGCCGCCGTGCGCGAGGTCGCAGCGCTGCCGGATCCGGTCGGGCGCGTGGTCGGCGGGCATCGGATGCCCAACGGGGTCGCCCTGGAGCAGGTGCGCGTGCCGTTCGGGGTGGTCGGGGCGATCTACGAGGCGCGGCCGAACGTCACGGTCGACATCGCCGCCCTGGCTCTGAGGTCGGGCAACGCGGCCGTGCTGCGCGGAGGCAGCGCCGCGCGCGAGAGCAACACGGTGCTCGTGCAGGTGATGCGCGACGCGCTGGCCTCGGCCGGGGTGAGCGCCGAGGCGATCCAGACGGTCGACGACTTCGGGCGGGCCGGCGCCACCGCGATGATGCACGGCCGCGGACTCATCGACGTGCTCGTCCCGCGGGGGAGCGCCGGGCTGATCGAGACCGTCGTCACCGAGTCGACGGTGCCCGTGATCGAGACCGGTGCGGGCGTCGTGCACATCGTGCTCGACGAGTCGGCGCCGCGGGACTGGGCGCGGGACATCGTCGTGAACGCCAAGGTGCAGCGCCCGAGCGTCTGCAATGCGGTGGAGACGGTGCTCGTGCTGCGCGGTGCGGCCGACCGCCTCGTGCCCGAGGTCGCAGAGGCGCTCATCGCGCAGGGGGTCACCATCCACGGCGACGACGACATCCGCCGTCTCGTCCCGGACGCCGTCCCTGCCACCGAGGAGGACTGGGGGCTGGAGCACATGAGCCTCGACCTCTCGATGCGCGTCGTGGACGACCTCGATGAGGCGCTCGCGCACATCCGGCGGTACAGCACGGGTCACACCGAGTCGATCATCAGCACCGACGCGCTCGCGATCGAGCGCTTCCTCGCCGAGGTCGATTCCGCGGTGGTGATGGCGAACGCATCGACGCGCTTCACCGACGGCGGCGAGTTCGGCTTCGGCGCCGAGGTGGGCATCTCGACGCAGAAGCTGCACGCGCGGGGCCCGATGGGCCTCGCGGAGCTGACCAGCACCAAGTGGCTCGCGCGCGGAGCGGGGCAGACGCGCGGCTGAGGGCTAGACTGAGGAGCTGAGATCCACCCTGATCACTCTGGAGAATCGATGAACCTCGTCGCACAGCTCGTGCAGGCCGCCGCTGAGAACACCGAGCAGAGCGGCAACGTGATGCTGGAGACGCTCCCGTTCTTCTTCATCGCCGGCGGCGTGTTCGCGCTTCTCGGGCTCGTCGCGCTCTCCTACCGCAACGTCGCCAACCGCCACGCCGCGAAGGCGGACGCCTGGGCCGCGGAGCACGGTCACGAGGGACACGGGGCCGGCCACGGTCACTGAGCTGAGCCGATGACGACCACTCCGGCGCCGCGGATCGGCGTGATGGGCGGGACGTTCGACCCCATCCATCACGGGCACCTCGTGGCCGCGAGCGAGGTCGCGCACTCCTTCGGGCTCGACGAGGTGGTCTTCGTGCCCACGGGGGAGCCGTGGCAGAAGAGCGGCGTCACGCCGAGCGAGCACCGCTACCTCATGACGGTGATCGCCACGGCCTCGAACCCGTCGTTCACGGTCAGCCGCGTCGACATCGATCGGCACGGTCCGACGTACACGATCGACACGCTCCGGGATCTGAAGGCGCAGCGCCCCGACGCCGAGTTCTTCTTCATCACCGGTGCGGACGCCGTGGCGCAGATTCTCAGCTGGAGGGATCATGATGAACTGTGGGATCTGGCCCACTTCGTCGCGGTATCCCGACCCGGTCACGTGCTGAGCACGGACGGTCTGCCGCCCGGCGACGTCAGCCAGCTGGAGGTCCCCGCCCTTGCGATCTCCTCGACCGATTGCCGTTCCCGCGTCCGCGAGGGAGACCCGGTCTGGTATCTCGTACCGGATGGGGTGGTTCAGTACATCGCGAAGCATCATCTTTATCGGAGCACGTCATGAGCACATGGGATCAGCGCCCCGCTGATCAGTCGGCCGACAGCAGCACGCACGGTGCTGACCCGTCATCGGGTGGCGGTCAGCTGACCCGGAAGCAGCTGCGGGAGTCCCGCCTCACCGGCTCGACCCCGATCGTCACGGAGGAGGAGGCCGCGGCCGCGCGTCTCCAGGATGCCGTGAGCGTGCCTCCGGTCGCAGCGCCCGAGACGAGCCCCGACCCCGTCGCAGAGGACGACGCCGAGGAGCCGCTGACCCGCCGTCAGATCCGCGAGCAGGAGCGGATCCGCACGGGCTCTGTCCCGGTGCACGACCCCGCAGCGTCGGTCGCTCCGGCACCGACCGCCCCGGTCGCGCCGTCCGCGGCCGCCCCAGCGCCGACCGCGCCGTCCGCCGCCGCGCCGATGACGATCCCGGAGCGGCCCGCCGCGCCGGCTCCCGCGGCGTCGAGCGCCCCCGCGGCGGAAGGGATGATCACCGACGTCCCGCGTCCTGCCTACCCGAGTCGCCGTCGGTCCTACGAGCCGGCCGTCGACGCGGCACCGGCACCGGCACCGTCCGGGTCCGACGAGGAGCAGGAGGGCGTCGACGACGCCGAGCAGGCCGTCGCGCCGGTGTCGGTCTCGGCGGTCATGCGCGCCGAGGAGGAGACCGGGCGCACCTGGCATGCCGCCGCGGCGACGACTCCCGCGACCGCTCCGGCCGCGCCGTCGTCGGATCCGGCCGCTGCGCCCGCCGCAGCGCCCCTGCGGCCCGCCGCGCCGATGTCCGATGCGATCGAGGAGCCCGGACAGTCCGCGCTGTGGTCGGAGCTCGTCGCCGAGTCCGACGCGACGCCCGAGCCCGCCCCGGCCGCGCCCGCCGCCCCGACCGGATCCTCCGTCAACCCGGCCTTCGGCGCCCGGGTGCTCTCGGAGCAGTCGGTCCCGACCGCGCCGGGGATCGACTCCTTCGACACGCTGATCGGGGATTCCACCGGATCGCACCACGCGGCGCCGAACGCCCTGATCTTCCAGCAGGCTCCTGCGGGGCCCTCGCTCTCCGGCCCGGTCGCCTCGACCGGCGAGATCCTCGTCACCGGCAGCTACGAGCTGCCCGCGGGGCTCGGCTCGCGCGGCCACGCCGACGGTGTCGCCGACGGCAAGGAGATCGATGCGGTCCTGCTCGACGGAGAGCTCGCGCCGTCGTCGTCGCCCACTCCGATCGCGGCCAGCGCCGCCATCGGCACCATCAAGCCCGCCGGCGAGGTCATCCGACCGCCGGAGCCCGAGAAGGGCAACAAGCTCATGCTCGCCCTCACCATCACCGCCGGCGCCCTCGCCGTCGCACTGGTCGGGGCACTCATCGTCGCCATCGCCACAGGAGCGTTCTCTTCATGATGCAGTCACCCTCCGCCGCAGAGATGCTGCAGATCGCCGCCGACGCGGCCCGTGCCAAGGGCGGGGAGGATCTGCTGGCGCTGAACGTGTCGGAGCCCCTTCCGCTCGTCGACATCTTCCTGCTCGTCACCGGAAACAGCGAGCGCAACGTCGCCGCGATCGCCGACGAGATCGAGGACCGCATGATCGAGGCGGGATACAAGCGTGTGCGCCGCGAGGGCCGCAGCGAGGCCCGCTGGGTGCTGCTCGACTTCGGCGACCTCATCGTGCACGTCTTCCACGAGGAGGAGCGCACGTACTACGGTCTCGAGCGCCTGTGGAAGGACTGCCCGGTCGTCCCCATCGCCGAGCCGGCGCCGCTGCGCGTGGCCGCCGACCAGGACTGAGCCCCGCCTCGGGGCAGGAGGCCTCAGAGCAGGAACAGCGTCGCGCACAGCAGGGCGATCGCGACCGCCAGCAGCCCTGCGCGCAGCGGGATGATCGACTCCCACCGCGCCTGCAGGGCCCGCGCGTCCTCAGGGACCTCGCCGGCCGCTGCTGCCGCGGTGAAGCGGGCGTTGATGGGCTTCGCGACCCGGACGAACAGCAGCAGCCACACGATGACCAGGATGAGCGCCGCGGCAGCGAGCGGTCCGGCGAGCGGGGCGCCCCCGAGGAACGCCAGCAGCGCGGTCGCCGCCGTGGCGACGGTGCCGCCGATGCCGATCACGGGGAACCGGCGGTCGCCGTAGTAGTGGCCGCGGCCGATGATCCGCACCAGGGTGGGGTCGTCCAGTTCCGCGTAGACGGCGCGCTGCACGACGGCGACGCTCAGATCGGTGCCGAAGATGCCGGCGAGTCCGAGCACGGCGAGGACGGCGGTGATGCCGATGATGAGGGACATTGCTTCTCCGATCGGGAATGCACGTGTTAGCGGCGCTAACTGTTAGCACTGCTAAGGTAATCCCATGGCCCGATCAGCGCAAGATGCCGAAAGAGTCCGCGAACGCGAGTCGCGGATCATCCGCAGCGCCCGGGAGCTCGCCGAGAGCGAGGGATGGCCGGCGGTCACGGTGCGCCGCCTGGCCGCCGCGGTTGGCGTCAGCCAGCCGATCCTGTACCGGCATTTCCCGGGTGGACGCGAGGACATCGTCGGTCGGGTCGTCGTCGAGGGATACGCCGAGCTGGCGGCGGCGATGGATGTCCCGGACGACCGGGGGAGCATCCTTCCGGCCCTGGTCTCGGCCTATCTCGACTTCGCACGTGAACATCCGGCCGTGTACGAGGCCATGGCGTCGGCGCGCAGCAGCGTCGTCTTCGCCGCCGAGGAGACACCCGAGGAGCTCCGTCGCGGATTCCGGATGCTGGAGCTCGCCGTCGGCGGGACGGACGCCCGCGACCGCGCGGTGCGCGCGGAGCTCCTCTGGAGCACGTTGCACGGCCTGAGCCAGCTGGACGCGCATGCTCGTCTGGATGCGGCGCTCGAGGACGACCGGACTGCGGCGATCGTCGCGCTGTTCGATCGACGCAGCTGACATCCGGCTCGCGGCGGTGCCGTGCGAGCGCGTTCTTTGTCCTCGCTGACAAAGACGGTCGGGTCGACCTGTCCGCGGGTGATCGACGGGTAGGGTCGAGCCGTGGGACGGATCACGACTCTGCGGCCGGTCACTCGGATCGCCCTGGGCGAGGGCGTTCGTCGCCGCGCCGACGCCCTCTCGGTCGAGGAGCCGCTGGAGATCCGCATCGGCGGAACCCCGCTGGCCGTCACGATGCGCACGCCGGGGCACGACGTCGAGCTGGCGATCGGATTCCTCGTCTCCGAAGGCGTGATCACAGACCGCTCCGACTTCCGGTCCGCCATCCACTGCGGCGGGCCCGGCACCGGCGGCGCGGAGAACACGTACAACGTGCTCGACGCCACGCTCGCACCAGGGGTCCGGATCCCCGGTGCCGATGAGACGCGGCGCTTCTACACGACGAGCTCGTGCGGGGTCTGCGGCAAGGCCAGCATCGACGCGGTGCGGACGACCTCGCATCATGACGTGACGCACGACGACGTCACCGTCGACGCGGAGTGGATCTCCGAGCTGCCGGATCGTCTCCGCGCCGGGCAGGCGGCATTCGCCAAGACCGGGGGACTGCATGCGGCCGGCCTCTTCGACGTCGCGACCGGCGAGCAGCTGGTGATCCGAGAGGACGTCGGCCGGCATAACGCCGTCGACAAGGTGGTCGGCTGGGCGCTGCAGGAGGGACGGCTGCCGCTGCGCGGGACCGTGCTGCAGGTCTCCGGACGCGCCAGTTTCGAGCTCGTGCAGAAGGCCGTGATGGCGGGGATCCCGATCCTCTCCGCGGTGTCGGCGCCGTCGTCGCTGGCGGCGGAGCTCGCCGAGGAGTCCGGGCTGACCCTGCTCGGCTTCGTCCGGGGCCGAACCATGAACGTGTACGCGCACGAGCATCGTGTGCTGATCGATGCGGTGACGCGGGGCGATGCGCCCGTGCAGGAAGGACGAGCACGACGATGAGCGACGACGTGGACGCACGCGGAGGCACGGCCTTCGGCCTGATGCCCGAGGAACCCCGCCAGGGCGGCTACGGGCCGCGCACGACGGCGGCCTGGTCGCGCAAGCCGTACCATCACCCGGCAGCCGGCTGGGGAGCGGCGATGTCGGTGGGGAAGGTGCTGCTGCGCGAGCGCGAGCCGATCGCCGGATCCGAGGCGATGCTCATCATGAACCACGGGCGTTCGGGTTTCGACTGCCCCGGCTGCGCGTGGCCGGACGACCTCGGCAATCTGCGGCTCGACATCTGCGAGAACGGCATCAAGCACGTCACCTGGGAGATGACGCACAAGCGCGTCGACCGCCAGTTCTTCGCCCAGCACACCGTCGCCGAGCTCGCGCAGTGGACCGACTTCGACCTCGAGGACCAGGGCCGGCTCACCGAGCCGATGAGCTACGACCCCGTCACCGACCGCTATGTGCCCATCTCGTGGGATGACGCGTTCGCCCTCATCGGCGCGGAGCTGCAGGCGCTGGACAGCCCCGACGAGGCGAGCTTCTACACCTCGGGACGCTTGAGCAACGAGGCCACCTTCCTGTACCAGCTGATGGTGCGCGAGTACGGGACGAACAACCTCCCGGACTGCTCCAACATGTGCCACGAGGCCTCCGGACGAGCCCTGAAGGCGTCCCTGGCCACGGGCAAGGGCACAGCCGACCTGCGCGACTGGGAGGAGTGCGACGCACTGTTCATCCTCGGCGTGAACGCGGCCTCGAACGCACCCCGGATGCTGACGGCGCTGTCGGACGCGGTCCGCCGCGGAGCCCAGGTCGTGCATGTGAACCCGCTGGTCGAGGCCGGAGCGACTCGCACGATCGTGCCGCACGAGTTCGTGGACATGGCGCTGTTCAAGAGCACCGACACGAGCACCATGGACCTGCAGGTGCGCATCGGCGGCGACCTCGCACTGATCCGCGGTATGGCCAAGGTCGTGTTCGAGGAGGCGCGGACGGATCCGACGGTGCTGGACACCGCCTTCCTCCGCGAATACACGAACGGGGTCGAGGAGTACCGGACGCTCGTCGAGGCGACGCCCTGGGCCGAGCTGGTGCGCCAGTCCGGCCTCACCGAGGAGCAGATCCGCAGGGCTGCGGCGATCTACCTCGGCTCGGAGCGCACCATCATCAGCTGGTGCCTCGGCGTCAGCCAACACGAGCACGGCGTCGACACGGTGCGCGAGATCGTGAACCTGCTGCTGCTGCGTGGCAACATCGGGCGGCCGGGCACCGGACCGTCGCCCGTGCGCGGGCACAGCAACGTGCAGGGCAACCGCACCTGCGGCATCGATCACCGGCCGCCGGCGTGGACCGACCGGCTGGCCGAGGTCTGCCGCATCGACCCGCCCCGCCGGGAGGGCCTGGACACGGTGAAGACGATCCGCGGCATGCACGACGGCACCGTGAAGGTGTTCGTCGGCATGGGCGGCAACTTCGTGCTCGCCGCACCGGACACCCCGTACACCGCCGAAGGGCTCAGTCGCTGCCGCCTCACGGTGCAGGTGAGCACCAAGCTCAACCGCAGCCACCTCGTGCACGGCGAGAAGGCGGTGATCCTGCCGTGCCTCGGGCGCACCGAGCGGGATCAGCAGGAGGCCGGGCCGCAGGGCGTCACCGTCGAGGACGCGATGAGCATGGTGCATCTCTCGATCGGCCGCAAGCGGCCGGCATCGGCCTACCTGCGCTCGGAGCCCGCGATCATCGCCGGCATCGCGAAGGCGACGCTCCCGCAGACGCAGACGCCGTGGGACGACTACATCGCCGACTACGACCGCATCCGCGACGTGATGGCCCAGGTGCTGCCCGGATTCGAGGGCTTCAACCAGCGGATCCAGAGCCGGCACGGCTTCCGCATCCCGCAGCCCGCGCGCGAGCGCGTGTTCGAGACCGAGTCGGGTCTCGCGGAGTTCTCGCTGGCGCCGATGCCCGACGTCATCCCGGCGTCGGACGAGACCCTGGTGCTGCAGACGATGCGCTCGCACGACCAGTGGAACACCACGATCTACTCCAACAACGATCGCTATCGGGGCGTCAAGAACCTGCGCGAGCTGATCTTCCTGCACACCGACGACATGCGTGCCAGAGGGATCGTCGAGGGCGACCTGGTCGACATCCGCTCGACGTCGAAGGACGGGTCGACGCGGATCGCGCGCGCCTTCCGCGCGGTGCCGTACGACCTGCCCCGAGGCAACGCCGCGGGGTACATGCCCGAGCTCAACGTGCTCATCGGGCACGCCGACTTCAGCGTGCAGAGCGATCAGCCGCTCATGAAGAGCATCCAGGTGACGGTGAGCCGCTCCGCGGCCTGAGGCCCCCACGGCGCGGGCTGCCTGGCGTGATGCCGTGCATCTTGCTCGGAGATGTGCGCTTCGATCGGACGTCTTCGCTCATCGCGTCCGAAGCAAGCGCACATCTCCGAGCGAGGCGCACGGTGAACCGAGCGAGGCGCACGGTGAATCGAGCGACCGCTGCGGCGGGCTCAGAGATCGCGGTCGAAGAGGTCGTCCCAGGTCTCGCGGCGGATGACGGCGCGGGCCTCGCCGTCGCGCACGAAGACCACGGGCGGGCGCCGGTAGCCGTTGTAATTGTTCGCCATGGTGTGCGTGTACGCGCCCGTCGCGGGGACGGCGAGGAGGTCGCCGACCCGCGGCGCGGGCACCCGCAGCGGGTCGATCAGCACATCGCCGGACTCGCAGTGCCGCCCGACGACGAGCACGTCCTCCTCGGGCTCCTCGTTCATGCGGGCTGCGAGAGCCGCCTCGTAGCGCTGCGCGAACAGCGCCACCTCGAGGTTGTCGCCCATCCCGCCGTCCACCGCGACGAAGGTCCGCGCATCGCGCTTGACGGTCGTCACGGTGTAGAGCGTCATCGCCGAGCCGTTCACCATGCTGCGGCCGGGCTCGATGATGAGCTCCGCCTCCGCGGGGAGGTGCTCCCGCGCGGCGGCGAGCAGCGCCTCGACGTACTCGGCGACGCTCGCCGGGTGCTCGTCGTAGGTGTAGCGCGCGCCGAGCCCGCCGCCGAGGTCGTACACCGGGAAGGTGCCGAGCTCGGCGAGCGGGGCGACGGCGGCCGCCAGCTCGGACGGATCCATGATCTGCGATCCGACGTGGGCGTGCACGCCGCGCATCGAGAGCTTCGGGCTCGCCTCGATCCGTGCGATGAGCTCCTTCGCGACCGGGATGGTGAGGCCGAACTTGGATCCGACCTGCCCGGTCTGCACGTGCGGGTGGGTCGACGACTCGACCTCGGGGATGATCCGCACGAGCACGTCCTGCGTGCGGCCCTCCGGCACGAGCTGCTCGAGCCGGTCCACGTCGTCCGCGTTGTCGACCACGACCAGGCCGAGGCCGGCGTCCACCGCGATCTGCAGCTCCTCGGTCGACTTGGCGTTGCCGTGCAGCACGAGCAGAGCCGGATCCACCCCCGCGCGGAGGGCGCTGAGGATCTCGCCGCCGCCCGCGACGTCGAGCCCCAGACCCTCCTCGACCATCACGCGCTGCACCGCGGTCGCCGGGAACGACTTGGACGCGAACACGACGCGCGCGTTCGGCCACCGCGAGGTCAGCTCGGTGCGGTACTCCCTGGCCCGCGCCCGCAGAGCGGTCTCGTCGACGACGATCGCCGGAGTGCCGAACTCCCGCGCCAGGTCGTCGACGCGGCAGCCGCCGAACCGCAGCGTGCCGTCGGGGTCGACGGTGGTCCCGGCGGGGAACAGGTCGAGGATCGGGTGCGGCATGGTCACATCCTTCGGGTCGGTGCGGTCACTTCGGGGGTGCGGTCAGCGTCTCACAGGGCGCGGCGCGGGACGACCACGACGGGCACGGGGGAGTGCCGGACGACCTTGGTCGCGTTCGAGCCGAGGAAGACCCGGGCGAGGGGCCCGAGACTGCTCGATCCTACGACCAGGACCTCGTCCGGGTCCCACTCCACGTCGTCGACCGCGGCTTCCCAGGTGTCGGCCAGGCCGATCACCGTGCCCGCGAGCTCGGGCGGGTCGGCCAGCGTGGACACCTCGGAGAGGAGTCGCGCGACGTCCGCCTGGATGTCCTCTGCCCACTTCTCGGCGATGCCCCGCTCCGCGTCGAGCCCGGCGCCCGCCGTGCCGGAGGTGCGCGGGACCACGGCGAAGGACGCGATCCGCAAGGACGCGCCCACCGCGGCCGCGACCGTGGCCGCATCGAGCACGAGGGTCGAGGACGAGTCCGTGCCCCGGTACGCGGCGGTGACCCGACCGACCCTGGCGTCGCCCTTCGTGCGGAAGCCGCGGGGCGCGATCGCCACAGGGACGGGGGAGGCGTGCAGCAGTGCGTCGCTCTCGGATCCCAGGGCGATCCGCCCGAGCGGGGCGGCGGAGGAGGATCCGATCACGATCATGCCGACATCGCGCAGCTCGGCGAGCTCGAGCAGCCCGCGCCGGGCGGAGGCCGCCTCGTGCAGCACGAACTCCGCCCGCACGGACCCGCCCAGCACCGCGGCGGCGTGGTCGAGCACCGCGTTCGCGGTCTCGTGGGTGTAGGCCTGCCACTCGGCGTCGTCTCGGGCGGCGGCCGCGCGCGGCCAGGTCTCCGGGATCACCGTCGTGACGATCAGATCGGTGTCCGCGGAGCGCGCCAGCATCGCCGCGAGGTGCAGCACCGACGCCGAGCGGCTGGCGGGGTTCAGGCCGACGAGCAGGCTCATCGCTCGCCGTCCGTCCGGCGTTCAGCGGCGGCCCGGCGCACCTCGCCGGTGCTCGGCTGGGCGACGGCGCTGGTGTAGGGGACGTCCGGGGCGGCGACGACCGGGTGGCCGGCCCCCAGCGCCGAGTGCTTGCGCCCGTAGAACCAGTAGAAGACGAGGAACACGGCCGCCCAGGCGACGAACACGAAGATCGTGATCGGACGCAGCTGGGTGATGATCGCGATGCAGCCGATGATCGAGAGGATCGGGATCGTCCAGCCGAGCGGCAGACGGAAGCCGCGCTCCAGCTCGGGTTCGCGCACGCGCAGGATGATCACGCCGATCGACACCACGAGGAAGGCGACGAGGGTGCCGATGCTGGTCATCTCGGCGAGGAAGTTGATCGGCACGACGGCGGCGAGGACGCTCGTCGCGATGACCACGATGATCGTGTTGTTCACGGGGGAGAGGGTGCGCGGGTCGACCTTCGCGAACACCGGCGGGATCATGCCGTCGCGCGACATCGCGAAGAGGATCCGGGTCTGGCCGTAGAGGCAGACCAGGGTCACCGAGAAGATCGAGATGATCGCGCCGATCGCCACGACCGTGCCCGGCCAGGTGGATCCGATGATGTTCTGCAGGATCGCGGACAGGCCCGCATCCTGGTTCTCGAACTTCTCCGGGGCCTGCGCGCCGAGCGCGGCGAGGCAGGTGAGCACGTAGAGGGTGATGATGATGCCGAGGGCGAAGATGATCGCGAGCGGCAGGTTGCGCTTCGGGTTCTTCGCCTCGTCGCCTGCGGTCGAGACGGCGTCCAGACCGACGAACGAGAAGAAGATGATCCCCGCGCCGCCGACGATGCCGGCGAAGCCCGCGGGGGCGAAGTTCTGGAAGTGGTCGGCGTTCCAGCCGGTGAAGGCGACCGCGCAGAAGAACAGCACGACCGAGATCTTGATCACGACCATGATGCTGTTGACGAGGGTCGACTCGCGGGCGCCCCGCATCAGGAGCAGGCCGCAGAGCACGATCACGATGACGGCGGGGACGTTGATGATGCCGCCCTGCTCCGGAGCCTGCGACAACTGCACCGGGATCTGCCAGCCGAACAGGTTCTGCAGCAGCTGGTTGACGTACTGCGACCAGCCGACCGCGACCGCTGCCGTGGAGACGCCGTACTCGAGGAGCAGACACGCGCCGACCGCCATCGCGGTCCCTTCGCCGAGTGTGGCGTAGGCGTAGGAGTAGGTGGATCCGGACACCGGCACGGCGCCCGCCATCTCGGCGTAGCAGAGGGCGGTCAGCCCGGCCACGACGCCTCCGATCACGAACGACCAGATCACGGCCGGGCCGGCGACGGGTACGGCCTGCGAGAGGATGAAGAAGATTCCCGTGCCGAGCGTGCCGCCCACGCCGATCATGGTCAGCGAGAACAGTCCGATGCTGCGTTTCAGGTGCACCTCGCCGGCGCCGACCGGTGTGGTCGGCTTCCGGCGCAGCAGCTGCTGGGCGATGGTGGTCATTCCAGTCTCCTTCGATTGGATGTGTGATCCTGCGCGGTCCGGATCGGCAGGATCGGGTGTCAGTCTTCTCTCGTCACCCGGAATCGCGCTACGTCGGGATCGACCGCACCGCGGACGTATCCGCTCGGTGACGCGGCCACGGCCTGGAGGAACGCCACGGTCTGCGCCGTGATCTCCTCGCCCGGGATGACGTTCGGGATCCCCGGAGGGTACGCGGCGAGGGTGTCGGCCGAGACGCGGCCGACCGCCTGCGCGGCGGGGACGAGCTCTGTGCCCGCGAAGTAGGCGTCGCGGGGGAGCATGCGCAGCGCGCCGGAGGGCGGCAGCGCGGGGAAGTCGGCGGTGTCGGCCTGCGCGCGCTCAGCGTGCGCCTCATCGGAGTCGACCGCCGCGGACAGCACGCGGTGCACGTGCTCGAGGTCCGGCGTCTTGCCGGCGCCGATGAGCGCGACGAGTGCGGTCGCCGTCGAGATCTCGAAGTAGATGCCCTCGACCTCGAGCAGGTGCTGGCGCAGCCAATGGCCGCTCACCCCGGTGGCCGAGACGTCGATCGGCACGCGGAGCGGGTCGGTCGCGACGATGTCGTCGAAGGCGCCGAAGCCGTCGTCGAGGACGGCGAAGCGGGGATCCTCGCGCAGTGCGGCGCGGAACGCGTTCGCGGCGACGATCGAGCGGCCGATCTCCTCGGCGCCCGTCATGAGCGAGTGCCGCGCGATGTCGAGCGAGGCGGTGAGCAGAGCCGAGGAGGACGTCGATGACGTCGTGGACACGGCGCGCTCGATCAGGGGCTCCAGGCGGTCGGCGAACGGGCCGTCGCCGAGGTGCAGCATCGCGGACTGGGTGAGGGACCCGGCGAGCTTGTGCGTGCTCGAGACCACGAGGTCCGCGCCGAGGCGGGCGGGCGACTCCGGGAGGTCGGGGTGGAAGCCGAAGTGCGGCCCCCAGGCCCCGTCCACGATCAGCGGGGCGCCGTGCGCATGCGCGACTGCGGCGAGACCGGCGACATCGGCCACGGATCCGAAGTAGCTCGGCGAGACGATGTAGACGGCGCTCGCCGCCTGGCCCCGTGCGGCCGCCGCGGTCAGCGCGTCGTCGAGAGCTGCGGGGGAGACGCCGTGTGCGACGCCGTGACGGCGGTCGACCGAGGGCAGCACGAACGACGGCGTGAGACCGGCCGTGAGCACGCCGTCGCTGAAGCTCGAGTGCGCGCTGCGCTGCGACAGGATGTTCGCGCCGAGGCCGCGCACGGCGAGCGCGGCGATCCGGTTGGCCTGAGAGGCGCCGCCGGCGAGGAACCAGGTGCGCCGCGCGCCCCAGGCGTCAGCGGCGAGCTCGAGCGCCCGGGAGAGGGGGGAGTCCTCGCCCAGGTCGATGTCGTCGAGGAGCATCGGCACGTCGAGCTGCAGCACGCGCTCGCCGAAGTACTCCGCCAGGCGGGCGCTGATGCCGCGGCCGTTGCCGCTGTGGCCGGGCACCATGAGCTGGATCGGCGATCGGCTCGCGTGGCGCTCGAGCGCGTCGGCGTAGGGGGTCGCTGCGTGGCGGAGGTCTCGGGTGATCGAGGACCCGCTGGACGCGACGGGTGCGGCCGCGACGAGGGACTCGGTGAAAGGCATTCCCCCATGGTGAGGGCGGAGCCGGCGGGAAGGAATCCCTCGAACTTCATCCGCCTCACATATCCTGTATGTGACTGGACGGTCCGAAACGGCCTGATCCCACATAGGAGGTTGGTGTCATGGTCGATCTGCGGCAGCTCGAGGCGCTCCGAGCGGTGCATGCCGAGGGTTCCGTGACCGCGGCCGCGCGCCGTCTCGGCTGGGGGCAGCCGACCGTCGACTACCACCTGAAGAACCTCGAGCGCCTGGTCGGATCCCCGGTGCTGCTGCGCTCGCCGCGGGGCAGCCGGCTCACGCCCGTCGGAATGCTCCTGCTCGACAGGGCCCAGGAGATCCTGACCCTGAGCGAACGCGCGATCCGCGACGCGAGGGAGCTCACCCAGATGGGCCGGGTGAGGCTGCGGTTCGGGACGTTCCCGACAGCCGCGGCGAAGATCCTGCCGGCGGTCGTCTCCCGCGTGAACGACTTCGGGATCGAGATCGACGCGGTGCTCGAAGAGGTGCCCACGCTCGTCGAACGGATCAACCGCGGTGGGCTGGATGCCGCCCTCGTCTACACCGTGCCCGGGTACGAGCTGCCGTTCCGGCCGCACGTGGCGGCGGTCGAGGTCCATCGGGATCCGCTCCTGCTGGCGCTGCCGTCCGGCCACCCGCTCGCCACGCCCGGCCCGATCGACCTGCCGACGATGCTCACGCTGTGGCAGGAGCGCTGGCTCTTCGCCGCGGCGGGGGACGATCCGATGGACACGATCGTGGTCGACGCGTTCGCCGCCGAGGGGCACGCGCTCGAGGTCGCGATCAGGACGGACGACTTCCAGGTCATGCTCGGGATGATCGCGGCGCGCCTGGCCGTCGGACTGCTCCCGAGGCTCGCGGTCGGCAATGCGCATCCGGGCATCGTCCTGCGCCCGATCGAGGATCCGGCGTTCGCGCGCTCGGTGCTCGTGGCGACCTCGGCCGAGGGCTCGCCGCGCGGCCCGTCGACCGCGGTGCGGCAGCTGGTCCTGGCGATCCGCGACGGCTTCGCCGCGCTGTCCTTCGACTGAGGGCTTCCGCGGTTCGCCGAGGGACACGCCCGGCGTCCGGGATTCGCCGCACCGATTCGCATCCGATCGAAACGGTGTTGTAAGCTGAGTGAGTTGTCGCGGGAAGCCGCGAACAGCGTCTGGGCCTGTGGCGCAGCTGGTAGCGCACCTGCATGGCATGCAGGGGGTCAGGGGTTCGAGTCCCCTCAGGTCCACACTTCAACACGACGAAGCCCCCGAGAGATCGGGGGCTTCGTCGTTCCCGGCGCGCGGATGTCCTGGTCCGCCGGCCTGTCGCCGCCGGTTCGACGGCACCACCCCGGCGCTCAGTCCTCCTGCTTGTCGTGCTTCTCCTCGTGCCTCTCGTGCCGCACGATGAGGACGGGGCAGTGCGCGTGCGACGCGCAGGTCGCACTCACGGATCCGAGCAGCAGTCCGGTGAATCCTCCGCGGCCCCGGCTGCCCATCACCAGCATCTCCGCGCCACGGCTCTGCTCGATGAGCACGGGCGCGGCGGGGCCGGCCAGCACCGACGCCGAGAGATCCGCCGGCGGGTCCCCGGCGAACACGTCCTTGATCGCGGCGTCGAGGACGACCGCCGCGTCCTTGTCCGGCGTCCAGCCCGCGCTCGGATACAGGTCGATGAGGGCCGGGTAGTCCCACGTCGTCACCGCACGCAGCGGGATGCCGAGGGCGGCGGAGAGCTTCGCCGCATAGCGGAGGGCGTCGAGCGACGAGTCGGAGCCGTCGACGCCGACGAGGATGGGGGCGTTCGCAGAGGTGTTCATGCGCTCAGCCTCCTCCGGCAGCGCGGCCGCGACCGGGACGAAAGTCACTTGCGCACGACGGGAGCGCGCGGAAGGGTGAGAGCAGGAGCGGATCCGCGCGCCACCGGAGAGGAGATCCCCGAGGACATGGCAGTGCTGAAGGCGATGAGACGCCAGCCGACGATCCCCCTCGCCCTCCTCACCCTCGTCGTGGTCCTCGTGCTCGACACGACCGGCCAGCATCTCGCGGCGCGCTGGCTCGCCACGGTCGTCGTCGGGGCGTTCGTGGTCTGGACGCTCGTGCAGATGATCCGCGAGATGCTGCACGGCCGGTTCGGGCTCGATGTCCTCGCGATCGTGGCCATGGTGGCGACCCTCGCCGTGGGGGAGTACGTCGCGGCGCTCATCATCGTGCTGATGCTGTCCGGCGGAGAGGCGCTGGAGGACTTCGCCGCGCGACGCGCCAAGCGCGAGCTCACCGCGCTGCTGGAGCGCTCGCCGCAGACCGCTCACATCGTCGAGGCCGATGACGTCGAAGGGGAGCGGGTGCGCGACGTTCCCGTCGACGACGTCGCCGTGGGCGATCTCCTGCTCGTGCGTCCCTCGGAGATCGTGCCGGTCGACGGCGCACTCCTCACCGACGAGGCCTCCTTCGACGAGTCGTCGCTCACCGGTGAGAGCCTGCCCGTGGCACGCAGCGCCGGCGACGCCGTGCTCTCCGGCGCCGTCAACGGCAGCCGTGTCGTGCGGATGCGGGCTCTGCGCCGCAGTGCCGACAGCCAGTACCAGCAGATCCTGCTGCTGGTGCGTCAGGCGCAGGAGTCGCGTGCGCCCGTGGTGAGGCTCGCCGACCGGTTCGCGATCCCGTTCACCGCGGTGTCGTTGCTGCTCGCGGGCCTGGCCTGGGCGCTCTCCGGCGAAGCCGTGCGGTTCGCCGAGGTGCTCGTGCTCGCGACGCCGTGCCCCCTGCTGATCGCGGCCCCCGTCGCCTTCCTCGGCGGCCTGTCGCGCTCGGCGCGGGCGGGCATCGTGCTCAAGGGCGGCGCGGTGATCGAGACGCTGTCCCGGGTGCGCTCGGCCGCGTTCGACAAGACCGGCACGCTCACCCGCGGTCGCCCCGCGCTGGTCGCCGTGCGGCCCGCAGGAGGATTCTCTGCGGACGAGGTGCTGCATCTGGCCGCTTCCGCGGAGCAGTACTCCTCGCATGCGCTCGCGGAAGGGATCCGTGCCGCAGCGCGGCAGCGCGGTCTCGCGCTCGCCGCGGCGGAGGACGCGGGCGAGGTCGCCACGAACGGCGTCATGGCGCGCATCGGCGGGCGGACAGTGGTCGTGGGCAAACCCGCGTACGTCGCCTCGCTCGTGCCGGAGTTCGCGCGCACCGACCTCGCGCCGGGCGAGGCCGCAGCCTACGTCGCCATCGACGGCCGGCACGCCGGAGCGCTGGTGCTCGCCGACGCGCCACGCGCCGAATCCCCTGGCGTCGTCGCGTGGCTGAGCGCCCACGGGGTCGAGCGCGTGGTCATGCTGACCGGCGATGCCGAGGCCACCGCGACGTCGATCGCGCAGACGGTCGGGATCACCGGTGTGCATGCCGAGCTCCTGCCGGACGACAAGGTCCGCCTCGCCCGTGATCTGCGGCCGCGCCCCCTGATGATGGTCGGCGACGGGGTCAACGACGCCCCCGTCCTCGCCGCCTCCGACGTGGGGATCGCGATGGGGGCGAAGGGGGCGACGGCGGCGGGTGAGGCGGCGGACGCGGTGATCCTTGTCGACTCCCTGGCCAAGGTCGTGCACGCGGTCGAGATCGGCCGGCACACCGTCCGGGTGGCGCTGACGGCGATCTGGATCGGGATCGCACTGAGCATCGCGCTCATGATCGTCGCCATGACCGGTGTCATCCCCGCCGTCGCAGGCGCTCTGATCCAGGAGCTCGTGGATCTCGCGACGATCCTCTACGCGCTCCGGGCGCTGCGGGGCCCGCTGACCCCGGAGAGCGACATCGCGGCAGAGCATCCCGAGGCGGGACCAAAGGCCCGTCGTGATCACGAGGAGAGGACCAGGCTGTGAGCATGACCGAGACGCCCCCGATGACACCCGCCACGACCCCGGGGAGCGTCGGCGACGCGGACCTCGCGAGCATCGACGCCTGGTGGCGCGCGGCGAACTACCTCAGCGTCGGGCAGATCTACCTCCTGAACGACCCGCTGCTGCGCCGGCCGCTCGTGCCGGAGGACGTCAAGCCCCGACTGCTCGGGCACTGGGGGACCACCCCCGGGCTGAACTTCCTCTACGCGCACCTCAACCGCGTCATCCGGGATCGTGCGCTCAGCTCGATCTTCGTCACCGGCCCGGGGCACGGCGGCCCCGGCATGGTCGCCAACGCCTACCTGGACGGCACCTACTCCGAGGTGTATCCGGACATCGCCCGGGACGAGGACGGCGTGCGCCGGCTGTTCCGGCAGTTCTCGTTCCCGGGCGGGATCCCGAGCCACGTCGCCCCGGAGACGCCGGGATCCATCCACGAGGGCGGCGAACTCGGGTACTCGCTCAGCCATGCCTTCGGCGCCGCGTTCGACAACCCCGACCTCGTGGTGACCTGCGTCGTGGGCGACGGCGAGGCCGAGACCGGGCCCGCCGCGACCGGGTGGCACTCGAACAAGTTCCTGGATCCCGTGCAGGACGGCACGGTGCTGCCGATCCTGCACCTGAACGGCTACAAGATCGCCAACCCCACCGTGCTCGCCCGGATCCCGGAGCGTCGCCTCGTCGAGCTCTTCCGCGGCTACGGCTACGCGCCCTACGTGTTCACGGCGGGGTTCGACGGCGAGGATCCGCTCAGCATCCACCGCCGCTTCGCCGAGCTGCTCGAGGAGGTGTTCGACGAGATCGCGCGGATCCGCACGGAGGCGCGCGCCGGCCGTTACCACTCGGACGATCCCGTGATGGCGACCCCGGAGTGGCCGATGATCATCCTGCGCTCGCCGAAGGGATGGACCGGGCCCCACGAGGTCGACGGCGTGCTCGTGGAGGGCACCTATCGCGCCCACCAGGTCCCGCTCGCCAGCGCGCGGGACACTCCCGAGCACCTGCGCATCCTCGAGGACTGGATGCGCCGGTATCGCCCGGAGGAGCTCTTCGACGATGCGGGCGCACCCGTCGCCCTCATCGAGCGGCTCGCCCCTCGCGGAGAGCACCGGATGAGCGCGAACCCCGTCGCGAACGGCGGGCTGCTGCGCACGCCGCTGTCGCTGCCCGACTTCCGCGACTTCGCCGTGGACGTGCCGGCGCCCGGTGCCACCACGGCCGAGGCGACCCGGGTCCTGGGCACCTGGCTGGCGGAGGTGATCCGGCGCAATCCCGAGGACTTCCGGATCTTCGGGCCGGACGAGACGGCGTCGAATCGCCTCGCGCCCGCGGTCTACGAGGCCACGGACAAGCAGTGGACCGCCCAGATCCTGGCCACGGACGACCACCTCGCCCGCGTCGGCCGGGTCATGGAGATGCTCAGCGAGCACCAGTGCCAGGGCTGGCTGGAAGGGTATCTGCTCACCGGCCGGCACGGTCTGTTCACCTGTTACGAGGCCTTCATCCACATCGTCGACTCGATGTTCAACCAGCATGCGAAGTGGCTCAAGGTCACCAGGGAGATCCCGTGGCGGCGTCCGATCTCGAGCCTGAACTACCTCCTCACCAGCCATGTCTGGAGGCAGGACCACAACGGGTTCAGCCACCAGGATCCGGGATTCATCGACCATGTCGTCAACAAGAGCGCCGAGGTGGTGCGGGTCTACCTCCCGTTCGACGCGAACACGCTGCTGTCGACCTACGATCACTGCCTGCGCTCCGTGGACTACGTCAACGTCGTCGTCGCCGGGAAGCAGCCGGCCGCGAACTGGCTCACCATGGACGAGGCCGTGCAGCACTGCACGCGCGGGCTCGGGATCCTGGAATGGGCGGGCACCGAGGTGACGGGGGAGGACCCGGACGTGGTCCTGGCCGCGGCGGGCGACATCCCGACGCTCGAAGTGCTCGCCGCCGCGCAGATCCTGCGCTCGGCCCTTCCCGACCTGCGGGTCCGGGTGGTCAATGTGGTCGATCTGATGCGGCTGCAGTCGGAGAGCGAGCATCCGCACGGGCTCTCCGACCGCGAGTACGACGCGATCTTCACCGTCGACCGCCCCGTCGTGTTCGCGTACCACGGCTATCCCTGGCTCATCCACCGCCTCGCGTACAAGCGGCACGGCCACGACAACTTGCACGTGCGCGGCTACAAGGAGAACGGCACCACCACGACGCCCTTCGACATGGTCATGCTCAACGACCTCGACCGCTATCAGCTCGCGATCGACGCGATCGACCGGGTCCCCGGCCTCGCCCAGCGCTGCGCCGGACTGCGTCAGGACCTGCAGGACGCCCGGCTGCGCGCTCGCGCCTACACCCGCGCGCACGGCGAGGACATCCCCGAAGTGGCCGAGTGGGCCTGGGATCGTGGTCGCTGAGGACCCGGCGAGCAGCTCAGCCGTACCGGTCGACCGCGGAGCGCGGGTTTCCGGCGCCGAGGCGCCGAGCCCGGTCCGTCGAGTCGCGGCACAGGAGGCGGACCAGGTGCTGCGCGAGCTCGGATCCGGACTCTCGGGCCTGGATCCCGCCGGCGCGGCGGCGCGTCTCGCCGCGGACGGGCCGAATGCGATCCGCATGCACCGCGCCCGCCCCTGGCGGGTGCTGGGAACACAGCTGCGCAGCCCGATCGTGCTGATGCTGTTCGGCACGGCGTTCGTCGCGGGTCTCGTGGGGGACGCGACCGACGCCGGGGTGATCGGCGCGATCCTGCTGCTCAGCGTCGGACTCGGCTTCGTCAACGAGTTCCGCGCCGAGCGCGCCGCCGATGCGATGCACGATCGGATGCGGCACGTGGCGATCGTGCACCGCTCCGGGGCGACCCTGCGGGTGGATGTGACCGAACTCGTCGTGGGGGATCTCGTCGCCCTGTCCGTGGGATCCGTGGTGCCGGCCGATCTGCGCCTAGTCCGCGCGGAAGGCCTCGAATGCGACGAGAGCATCCTCACCGGCGAGTCCGTCCCCGCGGTCAAAGGCGTGGCGCCGGTGCCGGCGGGGACCGGGGTCGGCGAGCTCTCCTGCTGCGCGCTCATGGGCACCGTCGTGCATGCCGGCACCGCGCTGGGCGTGGTGGTCGCGACCGGGCGCGACGCGGAGTTCGGGCGGATCGCCGCGGGGCTCGCGGCGCAGGAGCCGCAGACCGAGTTCCAGCGCGGCCTGGGCAGGTTCTCGTCCTTCCTGCTGATCGTCGCCCTGGTGCTCACCACGAGCATCTTCGCGGTGGCCGTCGCGCTGGGGCGGCCCCTGATCGAATCGCTGCTGTTCTCGCTGGCCATCGCAGTCGGAATCACGCCGCAGCTCCTGCCGGCCGTCGTGAGCACGAGCCTCGCGGCAGGCTCGCGCGCGATGGCCCGGCGTCGCGTGCTGGTCAAGCGCATGGTGTGCATCGAGGACCTCGGCGACCTCGACCTGCTCGTCACCGACAAGACCGGCACGCTCACGAGCGGCGAGATCACGTTCCGCGAGGCCGTCCCGGTGTCCGGCGGCACGGCTCAGGCGCTCGCGGAGCGCGGCCTGCTGGCCTCGGACGCGGACCTCGCCGCTCTCTCCGGCATCGGCCTGAACGCGCTCGATGCCGCGCTGCTCGCCGGGGTCGCCGATCGCAGCGGGCTGGTCGGCTGGCGCCGGCTGGACGCGATCCCGTTCGATCATGAGCGCCGCACGACGACCGTGCTCGCCCGGCGGGACGGCGAGGATCCGACGATCATCGTGAAGGGCGCGGCCGAGTCGGTCCTGCCGCGGTGCGAGGGGGTGCCGGCTGCTGCATCGGCTCGACTGGACGACCTGTACCGGGAGGGATTCCGGGTCGTGGCGGTGGCAGGGCGCCGGGCTCCCGGTGCGGAGACGCTCGCCGTCGCAGCGGAGGGGAGCGACGGGAGGCTGACCCTCGACGGGTTCCTGGTGTTCACGGACGAGATCAAGCCCGGCGCGAGAGCATCCCTGCTGCGACTCGCAGACCTCGGCATCTCGGTCAAGGTCTGCACCGGCGACGGCGCGGTGGTCGCGACCCGCACCTGCGCCGACCTCGGCATGACCATCCAGGGCACGCTCACCGGGGATCAGATCGACGAGCTCGACGACGGGCGGCTCATCGAGCTCGCCGAGCGCACGACCGTCTTCGCCCGGGTGTCGCCCGAGCAGAAGGCGCGCGTGGTGCGGGCGCTGCGTCACCAGGGCCGGGCCGTGGGCTTCCTCGGCGACGGCGTCAACGACGCCCTCGCGCTGCACGGAGCCGACGTCGGCATCTCCGTGGACTCGGCGGTCGACGTCGCGAAGGATGCGGCCGATGTCCTCCTGCTCGACAAGGACCTCGAAGTGCTCGCCGACGGCGTGACCGAGGGGCGGCGCATCTTCGCGAACACGATCAAGTACGTGATGATGGGCACGTCCAGCAACTTCGGCAACATGTTCAGCGCCTCGGCCGCCTCGATCGTGCTGCCGTTCCTGCCGATGCTGCCCGGTCAGATCCTGCTCAACAACCTGCTCTACGACGCGAGCCAGCTCGTGATCCCCGCCGACCGGGTGGATCCGGAGCAGCTGCGCGCACCCTCGCACTGGGACATCGCGGCGGTCCGCCGCTTCATGCTCCTGTTCGGCCCGATCTCCTCGCTCTTCGACTTCGCCACGTTCGGCCTGATGCTGTTCGTCTTCCATGCCGCACCGCCCGAGTTCCGCTCCGGATGGTTCATCGAGTCGATCGCCACGCAGACGCTCATCGTGTTCGCGATCCGCACCCATCGGGTGCCGTTCTTGCGCAGTCGGCCGGCGCCGGTGCTGGTCGTCACCGTGCTCGCGGCGATCGCGGTCGGAGCGTGGCTTCCCTACTCGCCTCTGAACGGGCTGCTCGGGTTCACGCCGCTTCCGGCGCCCTTCTTCCTCGCCCTCGTCGGCATGCTGATCCTGTATCTCGTGCTCGTCGAGCTCGCGAAGCGCGGGTACTTCCGGCGGGTGAGCGCGCGCCCTCCCGGGGCTCGCGCGCCCCGGCGTCCGGCACGGCGCGTGCTCCGCCGGGCCGCCCGGTTCACCGCGCGATCAGGACGCTGAGCGGAGGGACGCCGTCCGGGCCGTCCGGCGGATGCCGGCGGGACTTTCGGCCCGGGCCGTCGTCGCGGCAGGGCGCACGATCGGGACATGGACACCGAAGTGGAGAGGGAGCCGACACGGCCCCTCGAGGAGAGCGAATGCTGGGAGCGGATCCGCCGGGCGCCCTACGGGCGGATCGCCGTCGCCGCGGCGGACGAGATCGACGTCTTCCCGGTCAACCACGCCGTGCTCGACGGGACGATCGTGTTCCGCACCGCGGCCGGCACGAAGCTGCTCGAGCTGACGATCCGGCAGCGGGTCGTGTTCGAGATCGACGGGGCCGACGACGTCGAGGCCTTCAGCGTCGTGGTGAAGGGCCTCGCCGAGGAGTTCGACCGTGATGCGGACACGATGGCCGCGGAGCGCACGGGGGTGACACCGTGGGCGCCGGAGCCCAAGGACCGCTGGGTGCGGATCCGGCCCACGGCGGTGACGGGGCGGATCTTCGCGCGGGGCTAGCCGGTCCTGGGCGGCAGTGGGCGCCCGCCTCACCACTCGCTGCGATCGCGGGCGGCCTCCAGGTCGCGCAGGGCGCGCGCGTCGTCACGGGTGGCGATGCCGCCGCGCTGCAGGATCTGACGGGGGAGCCAGGCGGGGAGGGGGAGCCGTGCCCGACGCGGCGCCTCCCGCGGCGGGACGGGGCGCGCCGCGGATCCGGCGCGGGGCAGGAGCGGAAAGGAGGGCTGGGATGCTGCGGTCTCGGTCATGGCTCTAAAGCTACGATCGGATGATTTCTGCCACCAGATGGCGGAAAGCCTTTCCTCATAAAGATTCAGCCAGTACCATGAGGGCATGATCCGCAGCGTCACTCTTCCCGTCATCGACGGGCTCGCCGTCTTCGAGTTCGGCCTGCTCAGCGAGGTGTTCGGGCTGGATCGCAGCGTCTACTCCGATGTGCCCGCGTTCGACTTCCGCGTCTGCGGCATCGAGGCCGGCCGGCCCGTGAGCACCGAAGTGGGGGCCCAGGTGATCCCGGCGCACGGTCTCGAGGCGATGGAGCGCGCCGATGTGATCGCCGTGCCGGCGGCTCGCGTGCGGCCGGCCGACGAGTACCCGGCGGAGCTGCTGGACGCGCTCCGGCGCGCCGCCGATCGGGGCGCGATCCTGCTCAGCGCCTGCTCGGGAGCATTCGTCCTCGGCGCGGCGGGCCTGCTCGACGGGCGTCCCTGCACGACGCACTGGCGCTACGCCGAAGAGCTGCAGCGCCGGTACCCGAGCGCGCGCATCGACCCCGACGTTCTGTTCGTCGACGACGGGGACCTCATCACCAGCGCCGGGACCGCCGCCGGCATCGACGCGAGCCTGCACCTGGTGCGCCGCGAGCTCGCCAGTGCGATCGCGAACGTCATCGCGCGCAACATGGTGGTGCCGCCGCAGCGCGACGGGGGCCAGCGTCAGTACATCGAGCGCCCGGTTCCGCAGGTGTCCAGCGACGCGCTGAGCGACGTGCTCGCGCACATGGACGACAACCTCGCCGACGCCCACTCCGTCGCCTCGCTCGCGCAGCGCGCGCACATGTCCAGCCGCACCTTCGCGCGCCGGTTCGTCGCGGAGACGGGGGTGACGCCGATGCAGTGGCTTGCCGCTCAGCGGGTGCTGCAGGCGCGCCTGGCGCTGGAGACGACCGACGCCTCGATCGAGGAGATCGCCGCATCCTGCGGCTTCGGCAGCGCCACGCTGTTCCGCCACCACTTCACCCGCGAGGTCGGGATCGCCCCGACCGCGTATCGCCGGTCGTACGCGTGTGACGTCGCGGAGTCGGATGCCCGCCCGGTCGACGCCTCGTCCGGGCACGCTCTGCTGACGACGTAGCAGGGCTCGGGCCGTGTCCGGCGGCCGACCCGGGGAACAGCGCCCGGGCCGCCGATGTTGCACCCGCCGTGGACCTCCTCGACAGCATCGTGATCGGCGCCGGCCAGGCCGGGCTCTCGAGCTCGTACCATCTGCGCCGCCTGGGCATCCCGCACCTGGTGCTCGACGCCGACGACGCTCCGGGCGGAGCCTGGCAGCACCGGTGGGATGCGTTGACGATGCAGGACGTGCACGGCGTCGCCGAACTGCCCGGATCCGTGCCGCCCCCGCGCACCAGCGCGCGGGCGAACACCGCGGTGCCCGCCACGTTCGCCGCCTACGAGCGCGAGCACGAGCTTCCGGTGCGGCGTCCCGTGCACGTGGACCGCGTGACGGACGAGGACGGGATCCTTGTCGTGCACGCGGCCGAGGGCACGTGGCGGGCGCGCACGCTGGTGAACGCGACCGGCACCTGGACGCAGCCGTTCCTCCCGCACTACCCGGGCATGGAGACCTTCCTCGGCGAGCAGTTCCACACCGTCGACTACCCCGGGCCCGAGCACTTCCGCGGCAAGCGCGTACTGGTCGTCGGGGGTGGAGCCTCGGCCGTGCAGTTCCTCGGAGCACTCGCCCCGATCGCCGACGTGCTGTGGGCGACCCGCCGGCCGCCGGTCTGGCGCACCGACGACTTCACCCCGGAGGCGGGCGCGGCCGCGGTCGCCCTGGTCGAGCAGCGCGTGGCGCGCGGGCTCGCACCGCAGAGCGTGGTGAGCGTCACCGGGCTCATGCTGCGTCCGCAGGAGCAGGAGGCGGCCCGGCGGGGCGTGTACGACGCGCGGCGACCGATGTTCCAGCGCATCGAGCCCGATGGCGTGCGCTGGGCCGACGGCTCGTTCGAGCGGGTCGACGCGATCCTGTGGGCGACCGGCTTCCGGCCGGCGATCGGCCACCTCGCGCCGCTGCACCTGCGCAGCGCGCTGGGCGGGATCCAGCTCGATCACGACGGACGCGGCACGACGGCGGTGAAAGATCCGCGGATCCAGCTCGTGGGCTACGGTCCGTCCGCCAGCACGATCGGCGCCAACCGGGCCGGGCGCACGGCCGCGCGCGGCGTGCAGCGGTACCTGAGGACGCCGGCCCCGGCGCTCGACGCGACGGCGTAGGGCGAGGCGAGGGAGCGGAGGTTCAGACCGCTGTCCGCACGGAGCGCGGATGCGCCGATGCCGCCCACCACAGCACGAGGGCGGCCGCCGTGGTCCCGAACCACAGCCATGACAGGGCGCTCGCCGGCCAGCCGGTGACGAAGAGCCCGAGGAGCAGGGACACCGTGGCGGCGAGCCCGATCGCGAGGAGGGTGGTCAGCACGCGCAGCGCTCCGCGAACAGGTCGTCGTCGCCAGGCCAGCGCCGTGGCGCGGGCTCCCGAGGTCAGCAGCGGGACGAGGCCGAGGGCGAGGACGATGACCGCCGCGCCGACGAAGACCGAGACGATCGCGGCCGCGCTGACGGCGGCCGTCGCGAGCAGCGAGAACAGCACGGCGCGTCCGAAACCGACCGTCGGTACGGCAGCGCCGGGTCCCGCCTCGCGCACGGCGACGGCCAGGCCCAGCACGCAGGCCGCGAAGGACGCGACGGCTCCTGCGATCAGGGGCGCCGGAGCGGCCGGAGAGGGGATCAGGGCGACCAGGGCCGCCTGGATCGCCGCGACGCCGACCACGGCGAGGGCCGTCCGCAGCAGCCGGCCTCGGGAGCGGGACGCGGTCATCCGGCTTCTCCCGCCGCGCGATCGAGGAGGTCGGTCAGGGATCCGGAGTACACCGTCTCCCCGCCGACGACGACCTCGATGTCGGGCGAGGTACCGCGCGAGATCGCGCTGATCTCGCGCCCGTCGCTCGCGGTGCCCGTGCAGGAGACGGTGTCGTCCGGCTTCTGCTCGCAGGTCGGCGCCGAGCGGACCTCCACCTCCGCCTCCACGAGTGCGTCGAGCGTGCCGAAGCGCACCGCCGCGAGTCGGTCGCCGCCGACCGGCGCGAGCGCCTGCGCCTGCGAGCAGCCGGTCAGGCACAGGCCCGCCAGCACCAGCACCACGGCGGCGCGGGCGCGGAACGGGCGCGGCGTCCGGCGCCTCATGCGCGGAGCCTCTGCTCGTAGGCGAGCATGCGGGTCTGCTCCGTCATGCGCTGCGCCTCGAGCGCCGCGTCCGAGATCGTGGACAGATCGAAGGGGGCGGGGAGCAGCAGCTCGACGTTGCGGTCCAGCGGGGAGCCGCGGCGCATCGTCGGCGACTCGGCCCAGTCGTTGAACGAGAACTCGCGTGCGCGGGAGGCCAGGTCGGCGGAGGAGCCGCCGGATCCGGGCCTCGCGTCCGACGCGTGGTCGAGCACCGTCGCGAACAGGGAGAGCGTGCCGTCGCGGTTGTCGACGATCTCGATCACCTGCTGCTGCTGCGGGAAGTCGATGCAGGAGGCGGTGGTGATCTCCCAGAACCCGCCCGTGGCCGAGGTGTGCGCGAGGACCTGATTGAGATGGGTGTGCCCGTTGAGCCAGCCGACCGCGACCGGATGGCGCAGCATCACGTCGATGAGCGCATCCGCGCCGTGCAGCACGCTCGTGTCGCCGGGGCGCTGGGCGCGGTTCTCCAGGGTCAGGCTGTTGTGGTGGCTCATCACCAGGACGAGGACGTTCTCGCGCTCGGCGCGTGCGAGCTCCTGCTCCAGCCAGCGCAACTGCACGTCGGGCACGGCGCCGTCGGGTCCGGCGACCGCGTTGCAGGTGTCGAGGCCCAGGGCGCGCACGCGCGGGCTGAGATCGGCCTTCCACCAGGTCTCCCCGGTGTCGAGGTTGTGCTGGGTGAAACCGTGGCCGACCGGCCCCGGGTTCTTCTCCGTACGGAAGTGCTCGGCCATGAACTCGCGCTGCTCGAACAGGAAGCGCTCCGGATTGGGCGGCACCGTGCGGAACCCCGGCCTGCCGAGCGCGAGGCCGAGGCCGTCGATCATCTGCTGCAGCAGTCCGGTCGACGAGGCGTATCCGCCGAGCGCGGTGCCCGCCGTCGCCTCGAGCGTGTACGCCTTCTGCCCTCCGGTGGCGAGCGCCCGCAACTGGGGCGTCAGCCCGAAGGTGCCCAGGAGCAGGGTGTCATGGTTGCCGTACACCGCGTACCAGGGCGCGGGAAGCCCGGGAGACGGCACCTTCGAGGCGATCGCATCGGCGAGGAGCGTCGGGAGGCGAGGGAACCCGTAGTCGCCGAACGCGCCTCCGCGGGGGTCGCCGGGCCGGTACGCCCAGGACGCCTCCGACCACGCCTGCACGCCGCGGTAGGTCGCACCCGCCGTCGCGGGATCGACGGCGAGCCCGTCCATGAGATCGATGTACCAGCGCAGCTCGAGGTGGGAGTGCATGTCGGCGCTGTCGCCCGTGACCACGGCGGCGCCCATCGGGGCCCCGGTCACGGCGCTGTAGCGCGCATCGGAGAACGCGCGCACCATGGCGGCCACGGTGTGCGGGCTGAGCGGATCCTGCGGGTGGAACGCGGATCCCCAGGCCGAGTGGTCCTGCGTGATCATGGGCTCGATGCGGCCCGGGGACTGCGCGTCGATCACGTGCAGGTCGGAGAGGTGCCCGAGATAGAGCAGCGAGCGCCGGGAGGTCTTCCGCGCGTCGTCCGCGACCCGGCGCAGCACGTCGAAGCGGGGGAGGTGCGGTTCGCCGGGCCCCGTCGAGAGCCGGCGGTAGCTGCCCTGCACGACGGGGCCGCGCAGGATGGTCTGAAGCAGCGTGCTGGGTGCCTCCTGAGGCGGACCGGACAGTCCCGGGGCAGAGCGGACGGCAGACGGATCCGCCGTCGCGAGCCGCGGCCCGAGCGCGTCCAGGGGCAGTCGGGAGGCGGCGGCCAGCATCGTCGCATGCGCGAGGAAGTGCCGTCGGCTGAGACCGGGCATACGGGCGCCCTTCGGGGGAGGGAACGTTCGCAGGAGGAACGGTTGACTCATCCTGGCGGGGGAGACGCTCCCCGCGCAAGCGTCGAGCGCCGGAGCGGGCGCTCAGCGGATGATGCGGATCGATCCGGTCGCGGTCGAAGGGGACGCAGGCCGGGTGATCCGCAGCGCGTCCGCCAGGAGCGCGCCGACCTTCGTCCCGATGCACAGGCTGATGAAGACCATCGGCGCCGCCGCGAGAGCCGCGGCGTCGAAGGATGCGAGCGCGACGAGGCCGACGGTCCCGGGGACGAGGAGCAGGAACGCCGGCTGGAAGGAGACCGTCGCCGGCACCGCCAGCGTGACCCGCTCCAGCACGCGGGCGGCGAGGAAGAGCAGCCCCGCCGTGATCCCGGTGGCGATGGTGCTGCCCGTGAACGGGCTCAGCAGCATCAGCGCCGCGTAGGTGCAGATCATGATCACGACGGTGGCGATGGTGAGCCGGAACCCGGATCCGAAGCTCAGGCCGATCCCGACCGCGAGCACGACGACGCCGACCCAGCTCCAGGCCAGGGGCGGCACCGCCTCCCAGCCGCTGTGCCCGGTGACGAGCGAGGTCTCGCCGACGAGGGCCGCGGACCGCGGATCCACCCGCAATCCGGTCGCGGCCGCGCCCGCGAAGATCCCCGCCGCCATGAACGTCAGCATGATGAGCCCGTACACGAGACGGGAGGCTCCGGTCACGATGTCGGCCGCGGTGAGCTCGAGCAGCGCATTCGTGATGAGCGCCCCGGGAACGAGCAGGGCCACCGGGGCGCACACGGCGAACAGCGGTACCGCGCCGAAGTCGAGCCGGTCGGCCACGACCCCGACGACGAGCGTCGAGATCAGCGCCGCCACGAAGGGGACGACGGCGGCCGCCGCCCGGATGCGCTCGGTGAGGAGGACGATCGACGCCACGAGCGCTCCCACGAGCAGCGCCAGCACCACCGCCCACCAGGGGCACCGGAACAGCACCGCGAGTCCGGCGGACAGGAGGGCGCCGCCGAGTGCGGTCTGCAGCGCAGGATGGCGGCGTTCCAGACCACGGATGTGGGAGACGTGCGCCGGGACCTGATCCAGGGCGACACGGCCGGCCTCGAGCCGCCTCGCCAGGCGCGACGCATGCGCGGTCTGCCGGAACGTGAGTCCCGGCCCGCCCCCCGCGGCGATGGTGGTCGCGCGCGGAACCCCGGGACGGCTGACGAAGACGTGCTCCGGCAGCACGGCGAACGCGAGTTCCGTGCCGGGGACGACGGCGTCGCGTGCGCGTTCGAGGGTGCCGCGCACATCGGTGACGGACACTCCCGCATCGAGCAGCAGCGCACCGAGGTCGCCGAGCGCGACGTCGGGGGAGACGGGGTCGGTGGGAGACATCATCAGAAATCGTAGAACCTGCGGCCGTCCTCCCGCGCTCGCGCGCCGGCGTCCGGGGCGAGCGCGGGGCGGATCAGCCCGCGGGCTCCTGCCAGGCCTCGAGGATCCTCGCCCGGAGCGCGTTCCCGCGCTCGGCGAAGCCGCGCTGCCGGCGCACATACTCGGCCTTGCCCTCGGCCGTCTCGATCCGCACCGGTTCCACGCCCCAGTCCGACAGATCGTAGGGCGCGGCCTCCATGTCGAGGACGCGGGTGTCGCGGGCGAGCTCGAACGCATCCAGCAGCAGTTCGCCCGGCACGAGCGGGCCGAGCTTCATCGCCCACTTGTACACGTCCATCCCGGCGTGCAGACAGCCCGGCTGCTCCAGCTGCGGCTGGGTCTCCCGCGTCGGGTGCAGGCGGTTGCGCGGCACGGCCTCCGGGGTGAAGAAGCGGAAGGCGTCGATGTGCGTGCAGCGCAGCTCGCCCTGCTCCACCACGGCGTCGGTTCCTGCCTGGCCGAGCCGCAGCGGCACCGCGTGGCGATGCTCCGGGGTGCGGTAGACCATGGCCCACTCGTGCAGCCCGAAGCAGCCGAACTGCCCGGGGCGCGCGGCGGTGCGGGCGAGCATCAGCCGTACCAGCCGGGCGAGCTCCGGTTTGTCCGCGGCATAGGCGGCCGAGTCGGGTGCGTATGCCGCGTCCCCGGAGCCCGGTGCAGGGGAGTACCAGCGCCATCCCGCGCGCTCGGGCGCATCCTGAAGCACGACACCGACGCCGGGATGCCATCGGCGCAGCTGGGCCGGCTTGTAGCCGTAGTAGGTGAAGAGGAAGTTGTGAACGGGGTGCTTCTCGCGGCGGGCCTGCCGGGCGCGATGCGCGGCGGTCAGGGCATCGGCGCGTTCGGCGTGGGCGTCGGCACGCGCGCTCCAGGTCGCACGGTCGAGCACCGTCCCCGGCGCGTCCGTCCGGGTGGCGGCCGGCGCACCGACGGCGGGCGTCATGGCTCGGAGCGGACGACGCCGGCGTCGATGAGCTCGTCGAGGATGCCCGCGCCGTCCTCGGCGCTCACCCAGGGGGCGAGGTCGTCGGCGTCGCTCGGGTCGCCGTCTCCGCGTCCCGCTGCGCGGCGCCCGGCGAGCACGCCCTCGGCGGGGAGGAGGCGGCGGATCGCGACCGCGGCGACGTTCTCCGGGTGCTCGACGAGGAACTGCCCGTAGATCGCCTCGTCGTGCTGGCCGTCGTCGCCGATGAGCAGCCAGCGCACGTGCGGGAACTCCTCGGCGAGCCGGGAGAGGTTCCGCAGCTTGTGCTCGCGGCCGCTGCGGAACCAGCGCTCGTGCGTCGGCCCCCAGTCGGTGAGCAGCATGGATCCCGCAGGGAAGAGGTGCCGGGAGAGGAAGCGGTTGAGCGTGGGCGCCACGTTCCACGCCCCCGTGGAGAGGTAGATCATCGGCGAGCCGGGGTTGTCCCGCATGAGCCGCTCCAGCAGCACCGCCATGCCGGGGACGGGCGTGCGGGCGTGCTCGTCGACGACGAACGAGTTCCATGCGGCGATCAGGGGGCGCGGCAGGGCGGTCACCATGACCGTGTCGTCGACGTCCGAGACCACGCCGAAGCGCACGTCGTCGGCGACGACGAAGACGCGGGCGGGGATCGGATCCTGGCCCTCGACCGCCATGTCGACCTGCTGCCATCCGCTCGGGAGGTCGGCCTCGATGCGGCAGTCGATCACGCCGCCGCGGTCGGCCGGCACCTCGTACGTGCGGCCGGCGACGGTGATCGTGACGGTCGCGAAGCTCACCGGGATGCCCACGAAGCTGCGCCAGCCGCGCACGCTCGCATCCTTGCCGCCGCGCCGCGTCTTCGGCAGGATCAGCACGCGTCCGACGACGCGGATCCACCCGGGGCCGCCGTAGCCGGGGAAGGGGACGACGGTCGCCGTGCGACCGCGCTTGCGGGCACGCCGTTCACGCCACGCGTGGAAGCGGTGCTCCAGGCGGGCGAACCAGTGGATCCGCTCCGGTCGGGATGAGGACGAGGGCATAGCTTCCCTAGTCTTTCATGCCCGCCCGGTTCTTTCATGCCGATCGCAGGATGTGCACGGGGTCCGCGGGAACCCGGCTCCGCGCAGGCTGGGATAATCTGGAGGTTGCCCTGTTCCGGGCATTCTTCTCCCCTGCCGCAGAGAATGGTCGTCGCGTTGTCTGAGAACCCGTCCCACCCCGCCAGCCCGTCGGAGGATGACGAGTCGCTGTCGGTGCACGAGCTCCAGAGGAAGTGGCAGACCTACTGGGCGGAGAACGAGACGTTCACGGCCGGCGGCGCGGACGACGTGCGCCCGCGCAAGTACGTCCTGGCGATGTTCCCGTACCCGTCCGGCGACCTGCACATGGGCCACGCCGAGAACTACCTCTACAGCGACATCGTGGCGCGCTTCTGGCGTCACCGCGGGCACAACGTGCTGAACCCGATCGGCTGGGACTCCTTCGGACTGCCCGCCGAGAACGCGGCCATCCGGCGCGGAGCGGATCCGCGGGAGTGGACCTACCAGAACATCGCCCAGCAGAAGGCGGGCTTCCAGGCCTACGGGGTTTCGTTCGACTGGACCCGCGAGCTGCACACCTCCGACGAGGAGTACTACCGCTGGAACCAGTGGCTGTTCCTGAAGCTCTACGAGCGGGGCCTGGCCTACCGCAAGAAGAGCCCGGTGAACTGGTGCCCGAATGACCAGACGGTGCTGGCGAACGAGCAGGTCGTCGACGGGCGCTGCGAGCGCTGCGGCGCCGAGGTCGTCAAGAAGAACCTCACTCAGTGGTACTTCCGGATCACCGACTACGCCGACCGTCTGCTGGACGACCTGAACCAGCTCGAGGGCTTCTGGCCGCACAAGGTGCTGCAGATGCAGCGCAACTGGATCGGCCGCTCGATCGGCGCCGATGTGGACTTCGCGATCGAGGGCCGCGAGGGCGTGGTGACCGTGTTCTCCACGCGTCCGGACACCCTGCACGGTGCGACCTTCATGGTCGTCGCGCCCGACTCGGACCTGGCTTCCGAGTTGGCCGCCGGCGCGTCCGAGGACGTGCGGACGCGCTTCCAGGACTACCTCACCCAGGTGCAGAAGACGAGCGAGATCGACCGTCAGTCGGCCGACCGGCCGAAGACGGGCGTGTTCCTCGACCGCTTCGCGATCAACCCGGTGAACGGCGAGCGTCTGCCGATCTGGGCCGCCGACTACGTGCTGGCCGACTACGGCCACGGCGCCGTCATGGCCGTGCCCGCGCACGACCAGCGTGACCTCGATTTCGCCCGCGCCTTCGACCTGCCCGTGAAGGTCGTCGTGGACACGACCGCGCCGATCACGGGTGCACTGCCGGTGATCGAGGTCGACGAGGACGGCGTCCCGATCGAATCCCTCGACTCCCTCGACGACCAGCACCCGGCCAAGACCGGCATCGCCCTGACCGGCGACGGCCGCATGATCAACTCGGGCGAGCTGAATGGACTCTCCAAGCGCAACGCGATCGCCCGTGCGATCGAGCAGCTGGAGGCGGCCGGCACCGGGCGCGCCGCGAAGAACTACCGCCTGCGCGACTGGCTGATCTCGCGTCAGCGCTTCTGGGGCACCCCGATCCCCATGCTGCACACGCAGGACGGCGAGATCGTCCCGGTGCCCGAGGACCAGCTGCCCGTGCGGCTGCCGAGCGTCGAGGGCCTGGACCTGTCGCCGAAGGGGTCGAGCCCGCTGGGTGCGGCGGAGTCGTGGGTGCGCACCGTCGACCCGACGACCGGCGAGCCGGCGCTGCGCGACCCCGACACCATGGACACGTTCGTGGACAGCTCCTGGTACTACCTGCGGTTCCTCTCGCCGAACAGCGACACGGTCGCCTTCGACGTGGACGAGGCACGCCGCTGGGCTCCGATCGACGCCTACATCGGGGGTGTCGAGCACGCGATCCTGCACCTGCTGTACGCGCGCTTCATCACCAAGGTGCTGTTCGACATGGGCCTGATCGACTTCACCGAGCCGTTCTCGAGCCTGATCAACCAGGGCATGGTGATCCTGGACGGCGCCAAGATGTCCAAGAGCAAGGGCAACCTGGTGCTCTTCCAGGAGGAGCTGGACGCCTACGGCGCCGACGCCCTGCGCGTGGCCCTGGCCTTCGCGGGTCCGGTGGAGGACGACAAGGACTGGAAGGACGTCTCGACGACGGGCGCGCAGAAGTTCCTGGCCCGCGCACTGCGGGTCGCGCATGACGTCGCGAGCCCGGTGGACGTGGTCTTCGACGGCGGCGACGCCGCCCTGCGCCGGGTCACGCACCACCTGCTGGCCGACGCGCCCGCCCTGGTCGAGCAGACCAAGTTCAACGTCGTGGTCGCGCGGCTCATGGAGCTGGTCAACGCGATCCGCAAGACGATCGACACCGGTGCCGGCGCGGCGGACCCCGCCGTGCGCGAGGCCGCCGAGACCGTCGCCGTGATCCTCGACCTGGTGGCCCCGCACACCGCGGAGGAGATCTGGGAGATCCTCGGGCACGAGCCCTCCGTGGGACTGGTCACCTGGCGTCAGGCGGATCCGCTGCTGCTCGTCGAGGACACCGCGACCTGCGCCGTGCAGGTCAACGGCAAGGTGCGCACCACCCTCGACGTCCCCGCCAGGATCGGCGAGGCCGAGCTCGAGGCGCTCGCGCGGGCGGACGAGAAGGTGCAGCGCGCTCTCGAAGGCAAGGAGATCGTGCGCGTGATCGTGCGCGCCCCGAAGATCGTGAACTTCGCCGTCAAGGGCTGAGTCCGTGCGCTCCGGGGGGAAAGGAGCGCGCGCCCTCCGGGTGATGCGGCGCGTGCTCGGCACGGCCGTCGTGGTGGCGGTGCTGGCCGGCGCCGGGCTGCTGCTCGCATGGCAGCTGCCGCGGCCGATCAGCACCACCAGCCCGGTCGGTGCGCTCTGGCACCGGCACGGCGACGAGCTGGGCGCAGCGTGGAATCGCGAGACGTGCACGAAGGGCGTCTGCTCGCAGGACTACCGGCGCGGCTCGATCTATGCGGGTCCCGCGGGCTTCGCGCAGATCGTGCACGACGACGCGGTGGGCGAGGCCTTCCACGATCTCGGCGGCGTCGAGGCGCTCGGCCTTCCGATCGCGGCGGAGAGCGGATCGCGGGATCGGCCGTGGCAGGCGTTCCAGCGGGGCGGGGTCTTCGCCGCCGATGGAGCGACGACCCTCGTCCGCGGCCCCTTCTGGAGCTCCTGGCTGCGGTACGCCCACGAGCGCGGCGGCCTCGGCTTCCCGAAGGGCCCGGCGCACTCCGACCGCCGCGGTACCCGCGTGCAGGACTTCATCAACGGGACGATCTACCTCCGTTCCGGTGTTCCCGTGCCGACGATCTCCGACATCGCGGCGGCCCATCGTCGCGCCGGGGGAGCCTTCGGCACCCTCGGCTACCCGAAGAGCACTCAGCGCGCGGTCGGCGACCGTCTGGTGCAGGAGTTCGACGGCGGGGAGGTGTGGTGGTCCTCCGGCACCGGCGCCGTCTCGGTGCAGGCCGCGTTTCTCGCCGCATACCGGGACCGCGGCGGCGCCGGCGGATGGCTGGGCCTGCCGACCGCGGAGGCATCGCGGCTCGAGGGCGGTGCGATGCAGTCGTTCCAAGGCGGCGCGCTGTACCGGACGGACGGCGAGGACGCGATCCGGGCCACCACGGCGGGCGACATCCAGAACCGCTACGAGGAGTTGGGCGGGCCCGAGGGCGAGCTGGGCCTGCCGACGGGGGACAAGGTCGACGTGCCCGGCGGGCGCTACCAGAGCTTCGCGGGCGGTGTGCTGCTGTGGCACGAGGGCGCCGGCGTGTTCCGACTGGACGCCGACAGCTTCGCGATCTGGTCGGCGGATCCTGCCCGGTTCGGCTGGCCGGCGAAGGACTCGTGGGCTGATGACCGCGGGACGCACCAGGCCTGGGAGAAGGGGCAGACCGTGCTGCGCTCGGGGCGGCTTCTCACCGTTCCGAGCACACCGGTCGACGCGTCCACCGCGGTCCTCCTGTGCGACTCGCAGTGCAGCGGCAACTCCTGGATCGAACAGGGCGCGCGCGGGGCGGGGTTCGCGAACGTCGTGAAGTTCGGATTCGGCGGGTCCGGGTATCTCGCCCCCATCAGTGGGATCGGGGCGGGGTTCACCGAGAGCGTGTCGAGCAACCGTGTCCTGCTTCCGGAGGGGGATCCCGGCGCGGTGATCATCACCCTCGGGGGCAACGACGCCGCGCAGAGACGACCGGTCGCGGAGGTGACCGCGGCCGAGGAGCAGCTGATCGGGCTGCTCCGCCAGGCCTACCCGAATGCGGCGATCGTCGTGAACGGCGTCATGAGCCGCAGCGACGCGGCCCATGCCGCACGCCGGGCGATGGACGCCGCCGTGACCGAGCAGGCCCGGCGCGCCGGGGTGTACGCCGTCTCGGTCGCCGGGTGGGTCAGCGACTACTCGGCCCCGCAGGCCGACACCGTGCATCTCACCCCTGCGGGGCACGACAAGATCGCCCCGCACTACGCCGAGGCGCTGCGCGCGGCGCTCGGGCGCTGAGCCGGAGGCCGGGCTCGGATCAGAGGCGCTCGAGGGGGTTCGCCGCGAGCTTCCCGATCAGCCCGCCGTCGACGAGCCGCCGGGCGTGGCTGTGCGGCTTGCGCTGCGACTGCGCGCTCACGCAGGCGCCGAACTCCTCGGCGAGGTCGAGGCGGGGATACGCCGCGAGCACCTCCCGGCGGAAGTCCACGGGGATCTCCTCGTCGCGGCGTCCGGAGATGTCCAGCCCGGTCGCCGTCTCCAGCAGATAGCCCTCCGGATCCACGGCCGGATCCACCGACGGCCAGTTGTGCCGGACGATGACCTCGTTCACGCGCAGGCGGCGTGCGGCAGGCCAGCCGGCGCCGGCGGTCAGGGCCTCGCCGACGAAGCCGCCGGCCTCCTCGTACCCGAGCAGGTGGTTGTCGTACGCCGGCGCGAGCCCGATGTCGTGCAGCAGCGCGGCGGTGTAGAGCAGCTCGTGGTCGATGCCCGTGCGTCCCTCGATCGCCGCGAAGGCCTCCGCCCAGAGCCAGCTGCGCTGCACGTGGTTTCCCAGCCCCGGCGAATGGAACTGCGCGACCAGTTCCTGGGCGCCGCGGGTGGCTGCGGTGTCCGGCGGGAGGAAGTCGTGCAGGCGCATGGAGGGCTCCGGTCGTTCGCGGGAGAGGGGAGTGGGATCAGCGTATCCGGTGGTCGGACGGGCACGGCCTCTCTCCCTTCAGACCTCCCGCAGCGCTCGCCCCCAGGCCTTCCGAGGATCGTGCACGGCCACGGCGAGGGTCGTGTCGGACTGCCCGTAGTAGGCGAACCACGTGCCCCGGAACTTCACCAGCCCCTCCACGAACGTCACGTTCGACACGAGTCCGTGCGTGTCCTCGAAGGTCTGCGGCTGCAGCCAGGGTTCCTGCATGCGGGCGATCACGGTCGTGGGATCGTCGGGGTCGATGGCGATCTGCCCGCAGCGGTAGTCGACGTCGACCGTGCCGTCCTCGTGCACCAGGCGGGTCGCACCGTTCGTGAGCATGACGAGCAGTCCGTTGTCGGCGAGCACCGGGGACGTGCCGATCTCCACGAGGGCCTCGTCCCACGTGCCGGGGGTGGGCGAGTACATCGGCTCGGTGTCCGGGGTGCCCGGGGTCCAGTGGAGGAGATCGTCGCTCGTGGCCCAGTAGATCGCCCCCTCCCCGAAGTACATCCACCACTTGCCGTGCATGCGGCGAGGGACGATCACCCCGGCCTTGGAACAGTTGAATCCGCGGGGATCCACGGTTCTGAACGTGTCGAAGTCGTCGAACAGGGGGCCGTGCTTGGTCCACGTGCGCAGGTCCGTCGACGTGGCGAGGCACAGCTGCGCGCTGCGGCGATCCCACCCCGTGTAGGTGAGGTAGTAGGTGCCGTCGATCTCCGCGATGCGGGGGTCCTCGCAGCCGAAGCGCTCGTAGTCCTCGGACGGCGACAGGAGGGGAGCGTCCTCGCGGGTGAAGTGGATCCCGTCGCTCGAGCGGGCGAGGCCGATGTGCGAGACGATGTCCTCCGCATGCGCGCGGTACAGCAGCAGCACCTCGTCGCCGACGACGAGCGCGGCGGGGTTGTACAGGTTCGAGGACTCCCAGCTGTCGCCGCGCGGGCGCAGGATGGGGTTGCCCGCGTAGGGCGTGAACGGTCCGAGGGGGAAGGCGGCGCCGGTGAACATGGGGCCCTTTCTGCGTCAGCCCTTGACGGCTGCGCCGAGGTCGGTTGCGGTGAAGAAGCGCTGGAAGACGACGAACAGGACGACCACGGGCAGAGCGAGGGCCGTGGCCCCGGCCAGGATCGCGCCGTTCGGATTCGCGGTGGACTGGGCGACGTTCGAGATGTAGTTGGCCAGAGACACGGCGAGCGGCTGCAGGGCCGCGTCCTTGGTGATCAGGAAGGGCCAGAGGAACTCGTTCCAGGGTCCGATGAAGGTGACCAGGATCACCGTCACGAGCACGGGGCGGATGAGGGGCACCGCCACGGACACGAGCGTGCGGAGCTCGCCGGCGCCGTCGATGCGCGCCGCCTCGAAGATCTCGGCGGGCAGCGAACGGAAGAACTGGGTGAAGATGAAGACGGCCGTCGTGTTGATCGCGAACGGCAGGATCATGCCCGCGTACGAGTCCCCGAGCCCGTAGCTGCGCGTGATCTGCACGTACAGGGGGATCATCAGCAGCTGGAACGGGACCATCTGCACGAGCATCATCAGCACCCAGAGCACCCCGCGGCCGCGGAAGTCGAGCCGGGCGAGGGCGAATCCGGCGAGGAGCCCGAACACCACGGTGCCGAGCAGGACTCCGCCCGTGAAGATGAGGGAGTTCGCCAGGGAGCCGAGCAGGTCGATGCGCGAGTCGATGCGGACGAAGTTGTCCCAGGTCCACCCGCCCGTGGGGATCAGGGATGCCGGGGAGTTGGTCGGGTTCTCCTGGAACGCTCCGACGACCATGAAGTAGAACGGGAAGGCGAAGGCGATCGCGGCGACGGTGAGCAGGGCGATGCTCATCCATCGGGCGGGACGGCGGGTGTGCATCATCTCTCCCTCGTGGCTCGGCTGGCGACCAGGGACAGAGCCCCGACGAGGAGCACGAGCAGCATGCCGATCGCCGCCGCCGTGTCCGGGTTCTGCTGCTGGATGCCCTGCTGGTAGATGAGCAGGACCGGGGTCGTCGACGCCCCGTCCGGCCCGCCGCCGCTGGTGAGCAGGTAGGGCTCGGTGAACAGGTTCGCGCCCGTGATGATCGAGAGGATCAGGACCAGGGCGGTGGCGTTGCGCACCCCGGGCACCGTGACGTGGCGGAAGCGTGCGAGCACTCCCGCGCCGTCCGTCTCGGCCGACTCGTAGAGTTCCCTGGGCACGTTCTGCAGGGCCGCGAGGTACAGGAGGATGTAGAAGCCGAGCTGCTTCCACGTGACGTACAGGGCGATCATCGGCATCGCCAGGGCGCTGTTGACCAGCCAGGACGGGTGGGGTGCGAGCGGGCCGAGCACCGTGTTCACGAGCCCGTTCTTCGAGAACAGGAGCATCCAGACGCCGACGAGGGACACGCTGGCGGTGAGGTAGGGCACGTAGAAGGCGACCCGGTACGCGGCCACCCCTCGGATGCCCGAGTTCAGCGCGGTCGCGAGCACCATCGCGAGCACGACCGTCAGGGGGACGTTGATGACGAGGAACACCAGGGTGTTGCGGAACGCGTCCCACACCTTGGGGTCGGTCAGGACCGTCACGAAGTTGTCGAAGCCGACGAACGGCCGGTTCGGCTCGACGCCCGGCGCGGTGAAGAAGTAGTCGTGGAACGCGATGTAGACGGCGAAGGCCAGTGGATACGCGAAGATCGCGAGGATGAAGACGAAGTAGGGCAGCGCGAACAGCCCGCCCAGGGGCTGCGCACCCAGCAGACGGGTGCGCAGCCGTGCCTTGTGCGACATGGTCGGCTCGATCCGGCTCACTTGCTCACGAGCGTGTCGATCTTCTGGGACGCGTCGCTGAGGAACGCCGAGACGGGCTTCTTGTCGAAGATCACCGATGCCGAGTACTGGTCCCGGAAGGCCTGCCATGCCTCGACGGAGTTGGGGATGCTCGGGACGTCCGCGGTGTGCTCGGACTGCGCGGCGAAGGCGACGTAGCTCGGGTTGGCCGTGAAGTACTCGGAGTAGGTCTTCGCCAGTCCCGTGCGCATCGGCATCTGGCCGGTGGTCTTCAGCAGCAGTCCGTCGTTGTCCTCGTCCGTGGCGAACTGCAGGAAGGCCCACGCCGTGCCCTGGTTCTTGCACGAGGTGAACATCGACACGCTCTTCGAGTCGGCGAACGTCGTGGGGTTCGCGCGGCCGTCGGAGGTGGGCACGGGCATGAACCCGACGTCGACCGTGTCCGCGTACGACGGAATGGCCCACGGGCCGGCGAGCTGCATGGCGGTGGTGCCCGCGGACATCGCATCGTCGGTGGAGGCCTCCTGGGGAGCGAGCTTCTGCGCGTACATCTCCGCCCAGAAGTCGGCGACCTTCTTGCCCTCCGCGCTGTCGAACGTCGCCTTGCCCTTCTCGACCAGCTTCGTGCCGTTCGTCTCGGCGAGGTAGAGCGGGTAGTAGTCGAACCACGGCTGGTAGAACTCGCTGGTCGGAGCCGGCCAGATCGCGCTCTGCACGCCCGAGGCGACGAGGGCGTGAGCCCCGGCGAGGAACCCGTCGTAGGTGTTCATGGTGGCGGGATCCACGCCGGCCGCGGCGAAGAGCTTCTTGTTGTACATCACCATGACGGGGTTGGACTTCCACGGCAGCTGGTAGAAGTGTCCGTCCGTCGCGTAGGCGTCGACGTCGCCGCCTCGTCCGGAGATGTAGTCCGCGCCGTCCTTCATCGTGTTGAGATCGACGAGGCCGCCCTGCTTCACCCAGCCGGAGACCGCCGCGGGAGCGATGTTGAACACGAGACAGGGCGCGGTCCCGGCGGTGATCGCGGCGGTGATCGCCTCTTCGGACGACTTCGCCGCCGGGATCTCCTGCGCCTTGACCTTCTGATCGGGGTGCGCCTTGTTCCATGCGTCGACCACCGAGTGGCCCCAGGCCAGTTCCTGCTCGTTGTTCGACAGCCAGACGTCGATGGGGCCGGTGCCGTCGGACGATTGCGCCGGGCCGTTGCCGGCCGAGCAGCCGGTGACGACGAGGGCCGCGGCCCCGATGACCGCCGCGGCGCAGAGCTTCTTCATGATGTCCTCCTTGACATGTCGGGGCCCGCTGCCGCGGGTCCCTGGGTGCTTTCGCGGAGATGGACCACGTTGCAGTCCACGACCTCCGTGCGCGGCTGGGCCCCGAGGATCTCGGCGCGGAGCAGGCGGGCAGCCGCACGTCCTCGGGCGGCCGGATCCGACGACACGCTCGTCAGCCCCGGCGAGAGGTAGGCGGACAGCTGATCGTCGTCGAAGCCGGAGATGGCGAGGTCACGGGGGATCACGAGCCCCTGTGCCCGCGCGTAGGAGAGGCCGGCGATCGCCATGGTGTCGTTCGAGTAGAGGATCGCCGACGGCTTCTCGGGGAGCGCGAGCAGCTCCGCGGTCCGTTCTCGACCGCTGCGCGCCGTGAAGTCGCCCTCGCGCAGCAGCGTGGCATCTCCCACGGCGCCGACGTATGCGGCCGCTCGCACGCGCGAGTGGACGTAGTCCAGCGGACCGGAGACATGCGCGATGCGGCGATGCCCCTGGGCCTTCAGATGCTCCACGATCTCGCGGATCGGCGCGCCGTCATCGGTCCGCACGCAGGAGAAGTCGTGGCGCTGATCGTAGGCGCCGACGATCACCGTCGGCAGATCCAGCTCCTCGAGCAGCGGCACGCGCCAGTCGTCCACCCGCAGGTCCAGCAGGATCGCGCCGTCGGCGCGTCCGTGCATCATCGTCCGGTAGGCGCGCTCCTCGGCCGCGCGATCGGGGACCACCTGGAGCATCAAGGCGGTCTCCGTCTCGGCGAGCACGGACTCGACGCCCGAGATGAACGCGGCGAAGAACGAGTCGTTCGCGATGACGTCCGGATCCCGCGCCAGCACGACCCCGATCGCGTTCGCGCGGCGGGTCGCGAGTGCGCGTGCGCTCTGGCTCGGAACCCAGTTCAGCTCCTCCGCGGCGGCGAGGACCCGGGCCCTGGTCTCCTCCGAGATGGGCCGATTGCCGCTGAGGGCGTGCGAGACGGTCGCCTTGGTGACGCCCGCCATGCGCGCGACGTCAGCGATCGTGGCCTTGCTCATGGCGTCCCCCTACCATTCTCAAACCGGGTGGTTAACCGGTTTGATACCTTGACGGTAAACCGGTTTGATTTCTTGTGTCAAGCGTTTCCCATCCGAAGGAAACGCCGCCCTCGGATCATGCTTCGCCGGATCGGATCAGTCGCGACCGAACGCTTCGTTGATCTGCGCCGCAGGATCCCGCGGAATCTGGTCTCCGATCAGGCGGACGACGACCCGGTCAATGGCGCCCCCGGTGAAAGCGAACGGGGGACTGTATGTCGTCGATACGGGCTGTCCGACTTCGCGGCCGACAGTCGCCCCCTCGCCGGAGAGGCTGAAGTAGCCGGGTTGCGTGCGGATCCGGCGTTGCGAGACGATCTCGTCGTCGATCGTCAAGGTCGCGACGCCCTCGGGGACGATGCCGGCGAAGCCGTCGATTTCGTAGCGCACCTCGATGACGTGGCGGCCCGCAGATACCGGCGCCGCAGCGGCCAGTTCCTGCTCCTGCTCGCCGAGCCAGTTGTAGACGTAGCGGACCCGGTTCTCCTTAAGGAACAGTGCGTGTCCGCCGAAGCGCGCACCGAGGGAGTAGATGACCCCTTTCGCGGCCTGTGCGTCCTCGATGTCGAGATCGGCGGTGATCGAGAATGACCGATGCGGCAGTTCGGGGCCTCCGCCGTGTTCGGAGATCGGCGCACCGTCGGGATAGAGCACGAGCGTGTCGGTAAGGCCGGTCATGTTGGGCCGCTCGACCGCGAGGATTTCCTCGGAGTTGCGGTCGTCGAGGGGGTAGCCGTTGTATTTCGTGGCGAGCTCATCCCAAAGCCGCACGAGCTCGGCGAGCTTCGCTGGCCGCTCGGCTGCGAGGTCCTGCAGCTGGTTCCGGTCGGAGGGCAGGTGGTAAAGCTCCCAACGATCTTCGTCGAAGCGCCCCCAACCGGAGGGCGTGGGGGGATGGACTGCGCTGGCATGCCAGCCGTCCGCCCAGACTCCGCGGGTGCCGAGCATCGAGTAGAACTGATGCGCTTTGGTGGTGGCCGTTCCCTCGTCGAGGAGCGAGCGGAAGAAGCTGACACCTTCGATGGGGGACTGCGGGATACCTGCGATACCCTCAGGAGCCTCGATCCCGATCGCCTCGAGCACGGTGGGAACGATGTCGATCGCGTGGGCGTATGCCGTGATCGGATCCGTGCGCGCCGGGATGCGAGCGGGCCATGAGATAAGGGCAGGATCTGCGACTCCTCCTTCGAACGAGGCGTGGGTCTTGTACATCTTGAAGGGTGTGTTGAACGCCATGGCCCAGCCGTTGGAGTAATGCGGGTGGGTGTTCTCCAGACCGAGATCCTGCAGGAGGGAGAGGTTCAGGTCGGGATCCTCTGGGACTCCGTTGTACCAGCGGTTCTCGTTGACGGAACCGGTGGGCCCGCCCTCCGCGCTCGCGCCGTTGTCGCTGACCACGACGATGACGGTGTTGTCGAGTTGGCCGCTTTGTTCGAGGAAGTCGATGACACGACCGACCTGGGCGTCCGTGTACGAGAGGAACCCGGCGAACACCTCGGCCTGCCGTTCCAGCATGCGGTGCTCGTCGGGTGAGAGCGAATCCCATTCGCGCACCCGATCGCTCTCGTTCCAGCTTTGCCCTGCGGGCCCGACCACGTCGGAATAGGGATTCACCGGAGGCAGCACCGTGCTCTCGGGCATGAGGCCGAGGCGCTTCTGGTTCTCCAGCACGATCTCGCGGTAGCGTTCGTAGCCCATCGAGAAGGCCCCCGCGTATCGGTCGCTCCACGCTCGCGGGGCGTGGTGCGGGGCGTGCCCGGCGCCGGGTGCCAGATATGCGAACCAGGGCTTGCCGGGGGCTGCCGAGAGGGAGTCGCGCAAGAACTCCAACGCCTTGTCCGCGAGGTCCGCAGACAGGTGGTAGCCGTCTTCAGGACGGGACGGCGGATCCACGGGGTGGTTGTCGTAGGTGAGGTCGGGATACCACTGGTCGGTCAGACCGCCGAGGAAGCCGTAGAACCGGTCGAAGCCGCGGGAGAGCGGCCAGGTGCGTTTGGAAGCCCCCATTCCCATCTCGACGGCCGGGCTCAGATGCCACTTGCCGATCGCGAAGGTGTTATAGCCCCGATCGCGCAGCACCTCGGGCAGCATGCCGTTCTCCCGCGGGATCAGACAGCTGAGGCCGGGGAACCCGTCGGCCATCTCGCCGATCGTTCCCATGCCGTTGCTCTGCGCGTTGCGTCCCGTCAGAAGAGCGGCGCGAGTCGGCGAGCACAGAGCAGTGGTGTGAAACTGCGACAGGCGCACACCCCGCTCAGCTATGCGCCGCATCGTCGGCATCTCGATAAGGCCGCCGTAGAGGTCCCAGGCGCCGTAACCGATGTCGTCCCACACCACGAACAGCACGTTCGGAGCACCCTCTGGGGCCGTGGGTTCGAGATACGGCTTCCAGTCCGGTTCCGACTCTCGAACATCTGCAGCGATCCTGCCGGCGAACGGTAACGGCATGAGGGAACTCCCATCATTCATGCTCGTCGATAACTCGACCTGGAACAGCTAGGAGAGTCACGGCGAACCGAGAAGGCTTTTCGTTAGCTTCGTCGTGGTTGCTGATTCCCCCTGTCTGCAACTCACGCGTGTTCTGTGTTTCCGAAAGCAACCGTGACGGCAGACAAGCAAGAAACTACCAACAGCTTCCAGCGAACGGTTCTGAAAGCGAGCGGGCGCGCTCTCCCCACGAGCGCACCCGCCGCACGGGTCACCTCTTACGGGTGGATCGAAGAGAACGGGGAAGGAACACTGCCAATCCGGTGGCGGCGGCTTCCCGATCCGCCACCGGATACGGGCGGTTCCGGGGTGTGCGACTTGCTGGCGTGGTTCAGGACCAGCTGATCACGATCGAACCGTTTCCGCGCGCATCGGTCCGAGGGCCGTCACTCGCGACAGTCACCCCGGTCCCGCCGACGAAGCTCGAGCCTGCTCCTCCTTGAGTGCCGAGGTAGAGGACGCCGGTGGGGTTCCCCCCTGCGGTCTTGCTCACCGCGCGGCCGCCGCCGCCGCCGGCCCAGCCGCCGCCCCCGCCGCCGGCCCCCGCGCCCGACGGGAGCGAAGCGAGCCCGTCGTCGCCGCCGTTGCCGCCTCCGTGGTTCCCCGTCCCGTTATTTCCGCCGGCCGTGCCCGGATACTCTGTTCCCGCAGCTCCTGCACCGTAGACGACGGGTGCCGCGGCAGCGCCTCCCGTGCTGCCGGTCGCTCCCTCGCCGCCACCCACGGCGAGTACCAGTGCGCCGTTGTAGGTGCTCTTGTTGCCATAACCCGTGGACGTTCCCGCAGGGTCGTCCGCCGTTCCCTTCCCGGCATTCACGCCGGATTCAGGTGCCAGCAACCGGATGACGCTGTCGCCCGGGTTTCCTGCCGTGACGTTGGGGTTTCCCCCGCCACCGCCTCCACCGGCGACCACACTCGGGACGCCGTCGAGCAGGATGGCGCTCCCACCGCCGCCACCACCGACTGCTCCGTAACCTGTGCCGCCGTTCCCGAAGCCGATGCCGCCGACACGGGGGATCGCTCCTCCGTTCGGCGACTCGCCTGCGATGAGGGTGATGACGTGCGAGGTACCGGATGTGAGCGCGAGCGTGCCAGAGATCACGGCGCCGCGGCCGACGTCTGTGGCGGAGATGCGCTGCCCGTCGCCGCCGGCCACGACGAAGGTCACGCTGGTGGCGCACGCGGGGATGGTCACAGCGAATTCCCCCGCTGACGGCGTCGTGAACGTGCCTGAGGACGTGCCGCAGCTGGCTGCCGCCATCGGTGCGGCAGCGGCGGCGGCGATGACTGGCACGCTCCACGCCGCCCCCTTGACGATCGTGCGCCGGCGTATCATGTCGTGTTTCTTGGATGCGGGCTGTGTTGCGTGCTGGTCGTCGGACATACTTTTCCCCTTGAGCCTTCGATTCGTCTTGACGCGGGACGAAACAATCCCTGCGCGTCGGCGGTGTCCGTATGCGCCCTCCGCCCCGCTCCAGGCGGGAGATCGAACGACGCACACGATCAGCCTCAATGCTCGCGTTGAGCGCCATCGGGGTCGATCCGTACTTCTACCTGTTGCACTACCTGTGCGATATGGCATGTCGCAGATCGCAGATCGCAGATCGCAGATCGCAGATCGCAGATCGTAGATCGCAGATCGCAGATCGCGGGGCTCGAGCGGAGAAGCAGGATGCGGGCTATGGGGAGGCGGCGAGGAGCGATCCGCGGCGAGCGCCCGGCGGACGAACCAGGTGCCGATGTCAGTGCGCGCTCGCACACCTGGTTCCTTGGGGCTCCGGCGGCAGCGGCGCGGCGATTGACCGCGGGCTCGGGTTGTCCTCGGGCGGGCCGCGCATCCGAGCACGCGCGTCCGCACCCGAGAACGCTATGTTTGCATCGTGGAAGTCTCGGCCGTCGACTCGCTCCTCATGGGGGTGTCGCGGTCGATGGGCGATGACCTCGGCGCGCTCGAAGACGAGCATCTGAGGATGCAGCTCGATGCCTTTCCGGGGATCGCCGCAGACCCGCCGCTGCTGGCTCTCATGCGCACGACGGTGCGGGACACGCTGTCGACTGAGATCGAGGTCGTTGCGCACGGGATCGATCCCGCTGACGTTCATGCTCCACCATCAGTGACGATGTGGGCGCGTCGCGTCGCTCAGCGGGGCTATCCGCTGAGTTCGATCTTGCGCGCTTACCAGTTGGAGCACTCGTTGCTGATGCGGCAATATGTCGAGCGGATCGATGCCGCCAGCCCGTCCCGCGAGCTGGCCATCGCTGGAGTTCTGCGAATCAACGAGCTGAGTTCCCAACTGCATCAGCGAGTCTTCCTGCTGCAGATCGCCGGCAGTTACGACGCAGAAGTCGACCGCCTCGCGCAGACACGGGTAGCCGCCCACAAAGCGAGGGTGCTGCAGTTGCTCTCTGGTTCCCCCACGGATGCGGTCGACGCCGAACGAGCACTCGGCTACCGCCTCGGACGCCGGCATGTCGGAATCGTCGCGCGTCTCGGGGACGGTCGTTCCGATTCTGCCGCGCTGACGTCAGCGGTCGGACGCCTCGCCACGGAGATCGGGGCGGCCTCCCCCCTCGTCACACTGGAAGACGAGACCACTGCGTGGGCGTGGTTCGGTGATGCGGATGCCGACGATCTCGTCCTCGCGGCATCCGGATGGACCGGCAATGATCTGCTCAGACTCGCCGCCGGAGGTGTGCACGCGGACCTCTCCGGGTTCCGTCTCACTCATTCCGAGGCGCTGACTGCTTTCTCCGTCCTCGAGGCCGCGGGTCAGGATGCCCCCTCGAACGCGGTCACGTTCGCGGATGCCGGGGTCGTAGGCATTCTCTCCCAGAATCTCGCTGTGACGCGGGCTTGGGTAGCATCCGCACTCGGGGATCTCGCTCTCGACACGACGACGTGCGCGCGTCTTCGCGAAACGCTCGCCGTGTTCCTGCGGTTGGATCAGAGTTTCGTCGCGGCCGGCGCGGAGCTGACTCTGCACCGAAACACCGTCAAATACCGCGTCGACCAGGCGAGGCGGATGCTGCCCCAGCCGCTCGCGACGCAGCGGCCGGATGTCGAACTCGCACTGCGCACCTGCCGTCTGCTGGGGAAGGTGGTTCTGGCGGTGCCGTAGCACCGCCAGAACCACCTTCAGTCGTCAGGCCACGACCGATTCGCGCGCGCGAAGCTCGCGGCGCAGAATCTTTCCCGACGGCGACTTCGGGATCTCGTCGATGAACTCGACAGCACGGACCTTCTTATGAGGGGAAACACGTTCGGCGACGAACCGCAGGATCTCGTCCGCATTGAGGTCTCCGCCCGGCTGACGCACGAGGAACGCCTTGGGGACCTCCTCACCATCGGCATCGTGTGCCCCCACGACGGCCGCATCCGCCACGGCAGGGTGCGTGAGCAGCAGCGCCTCGAGCTCCGCGGGCGGCACCTGATAGCCCTTGTACTTGATCAGCTCCTTGAGGCGATCCACGATCGTGACGACTCCGCGAGCGTCGACCGTCGCGATGTCGCCGGTGTGCAGGAACCCCTCGGCATCGATCGTCTGCCGCGTCGCCTCGTCGTTGCCGAGGTAGCCGGACATCACGTTCGGCCCCGCGCACCACAGCTCACCCGGCGGACTGGATCCCTCCTCCGGCACGCGGATCTCCTCGCCGGTCTCGATGTCCACGAGCTTGCAGGTCATGTTGGGCACCGTGAAGCCGACCGAGTTCGGATCGACGTCATCGCGTTCGAACGGCACGAGGTGACTGACCGGTGCCATCTCGGACATGCCGTAGCCCTGCCGGATGCGGCAGGCGAGACGCTCGGCCACGACACCGGCGAGGGCTCTGTCGAGCGGTGCCGCGCCGGAGAACACGGTGTGCACCGACGTCAGGTCGTACTCCTCGACGGCCGAGCTCTTGGCGAGCATCACGGCGACCGGCGGGGCGACCAGGAGCAGGGAGCACCGATGGGTCTCGATGGAGCCGAGGAAGGCCTGGATCTCGAACCGGGGCAGAGTGACCAGCGCGGCGCGGGCGCGGAGGGACACGTTCAGCAGCATCGTCATGCCGTAGATGTGGGAGAACGGCAGGATCGCGCTGACGACGTCCTCTCGCGCGACGGGGAAGAGCGGCTCGACCTGGCAGACGTTGGCCACGAGGTTGCCGTGGGTGAGCATCACGCCCTTGGGGCGGCCTGTGGTACCGGAGGAGTAAGGCAGGACCGCGAGATCGCCCGCCGTCACGGTGGGCAGGTCCACGACCGCGTCGCGTTCGGTCCGCGCCCGCTCCATGACGGAGTCGGCTCCGTCGAGCACGAACACACGATGAGGCGGGATGCCGGCGGAGGCGGCCGCGGCGCGAGCCGTCTCCGCGGTCGCCTCCGCGGTGAGCAGGGCGGACGCCTTCGCGTCCGTCAGCTGCGCCGCGCCGTCACCCGCCGTGCAGATCGCGTTCAGCGTGGTCGCGACGGCCCCCGCGCGCAGGATCGCGTGGAAGCCGACGCCGAAGCGGGGCGAGTTCGGGGAGAGCATCCCGACGACGTCGCCCGGGCGGATGCCGTTCCGCGCCAGCAGCATCGCCAGCTCATCCACCTGCTCGCGCAGGCGGCCATAGGTGGTCCTGGCGCCCGAGGTCGCATCGATGAACGCGGTGCGTCCTTCGTCGGCTCCTTCGAGGGAGGCGAACAGCAGGTCGTAGACGCTGCATTCGGGGATGACGAGGTCGGGATAGGGGCCGGAGAAGGGCATCTCTGTTCCTTTCAGTACGTCAGCGGGCCGCGATGCGGGCGGCGTCCCGCGCCGGGCGGGCGAGGAGAAGCGCCACCAGTCCGGCCGCACCGAGGAGGGCCGCGTTGAGCAGGAAGGACTGGTGGAATCCCGTCGGAGAGGCGATGCCGTGCGACTGGACGAGCACGCCGGTGATCGCAGGGGAGACGAGACCCGCGAGCGCCGTGATGGCTGCCACGATCGAGAGGACCGCGGCGCGCTGACGCGGCGGTGCGAGCTCCGCCATCATCGTCGTGCCGATGGTGAACTGCATCCCGGAGACCGAGAACGCCAGGGTGATGCAGACGATCTTGAACGGGAGGGACGGCGCGGCGACGACACCGACCAGACAGGCGGCGGCGGCGAGCATTCCGCAGGCTCCCAGCACTCCGCGGGCCACGCGCGAAGGGACGCCGCGCGACATGAGCGCGTCGCTCACGGCGCCCTGCGTGGACATCAGGAGGGCGGAGGCGAGCCAGGGCAGGATGATGAGGAGGGCGGCGGTGCCCGCGTCGAATCCGAGCGGACCCGCGAGATACACCGGGATCCACGAGACCAGCGTCGCCAGGCCGAAGGAGAGCGCCAGGCCGGAGAACACGACGCTGAGCGCGGTGCCGGTGAGGAAGATCCGTCGATAGGGCACGCGAAGACCGCCGGTCTCCGTCTCGCCGATCGTCGCGGGCCCGGGCGTGCGGTCGGCCGTGCCCTCCCGGCCGAGCGCCGCCCACAGAGCGGCCCACAGAACGCCCAGGGCGCACATCACGCCGAAGGCCGCCCGCCAGCCGAACTGGCCGATGACGACCCCGAGCACGGGGGCCAGGATCACCACGCCGAGAGCCGATCCGGAGTTCAGCAGCGCTGTCGGCGCGTTGCGCTTGTGGTCCGGGAACCACTTCTGCACGGCGTTCATCGCGACCGGCGCCGACGGCCCTTCCGCCGCCCCGAGCGCGACGCGGCTCGCGAGCAGGACGCCGACGTTGGCGACGAACAGGATGGGCAGCTGAGCGAGCGACCAGACGATCGCCATGATCAGGATGAGGACCTTGTTCGACACCCGGTTCGCGATGAAGCCGACGACGATGGCCGACACGCTGAACAGGAGGTAGAAGCCGCTCGAGATCAGTCCGTACTGACTCGGGCTGATCCCGGTCTCCTTCATCAGCGGCGCCGCGGCGAGCCCGAGCACCGCCCGGTCGCCGAAGTTCACGAGCATGAACCCGAGCAGGAGCAGGGTGATCGCCCACGCGCGACGCGAGCCGGTCGGTCCGCCGGCGCCGGCGTTGACCTGCGTCCTTCTCTTCGTGCGGGAAAGGGTGGTCATGTCTGTCTCCTTCGGCAAACGGATGAGGGTCGGGATTCTGCTGCGGGATCGGCGGACGCGGCGCCCGGCGATCCCGCAGCCGGGTCAGGAGCGGGGGGAGGCCGCGTGCGGGACGCGGCGTCCGAAGGACATCGATCGGGTGACACGGCTGAACCGTGCTTCGATGACGTCGCGGACGTAGTGACTGCGCGTCCAGGGCGCGTTCTCGCCGACCTTCGGGAACGCGGCGGATCCGCGTTCCACGTAGCCGGACGCGAGGTCGAGAGCCGGGTGCGTGTGCTGCGTTCCCTCGGGAACCGGCACCGCCCAGTCGTATCCCGTGCGGTCGAGATGGGCGAGCAGCCGACAGACGTAGCGCGCCGATGCGTCGGCGCGGAGGGTCCAGGAGGAGTTCACGTACCCCAGCCAGAAGCCCGCGTTGGGTATGCCGGTCAGCAGCACGCCCTTGTACAGCATCGAATCCCCGAGGCTGACGGGACGCCCGTCCACCTCGAGGCGGATCCCGCCGCCCGCGTGCATCTCCAGCCCGGTCGCGGTGATGATGGCGTCCGCGTCGATCGTGCGTCCGTCCTCCAGCCGTAGACCGGACGGGGTGAACCGCTCGATGCGGCCGGTCACGATCGAGGCGCGCTCATCCCGGATCGCCGCGAAGAGGTCGCCATCCGGCACCAGGCAGAGGCGCTGATCCCAGGGCCGGTAGCGCGGGGTGAAGTCGGCCTCGTAGCGTGCGAAATCGGGAAGCTGCGCGGCTACGCCCGCCTTGATGGCGGCGGCGCCCTTCTCCGGGTTGGCGCGCAGGTACGCATAGCGCTGCTGTCCCTGGATGATGCTGCGCCAGCGCACCACTGAGGACGCGAGGCGACGGGGGAGCCAGCGCCGCGCGCGCACCACGACCGGGTCGACGGACGGCGCCGACACGATGTAGGTGGGCGAACGCTGCACCATGGTCACATGTGCGGCGTCTTGCGCCATCGCCGGTACGAGCGTCACCGCCGTGGCTCCGCTGCCGATCACGACCACGCGCTTCCCGCGATAGTCGTAGTCCTCCGGCCAGTGCTGCGGATGGATGACGGAGCCGCGGAAGGCGTCCTCGTCGGCGAAGTCGGTTCGGTATCCCCGGTCGTAGCGGTAGTAGCCGCTGCAGAGGAGGAGGAATCGGGTCGTCATCGTCCGGCGTCCGCCCGGGGTGTCCACCTCGACGGTCCAGCGGGCGTCGGCGGTGGACCACTGCGCCGAGATGACCCGATGACGGACGCGGATGTGCGGGAGGACCCCGGTGTCGTGCGCCGTGTCACGGATGTACTCGGCGATGCCGGCGCCGCTGCCGAGCGTCTTGACGTCACGCCAGGGACGGAACGGATAGCCGAGCGTCGCCATGTCCGAATCCGACCGGACGCCCGGGTACCGGAAGAGATCCCAGGTTCCGCCGACGGCGTCCCGGGCCTCGAGCACCGCGTAGGAGCGTCCGGGGAAGCGCTGCTGGAGGCGGCAGGCGGCGCCGATTCCGGAGAGGCCGCCTCCGACGATGAGGGTGTCGACGTGTTCCGGCCGGGAGACGCTCATCGCTCTGCACCTTCCCGGGCCGCGTCGAGGATCTCGCGGAAGCTCGCCAGTGCACCGTGCGTGTGCGCCGCTGCGGCATCGGAGACCCCCGCGAAGGAGAGGAATCCGTGCACCATGCCGTCGCAGCGGCGGAGCGTGACGGGTACCTCGGCCGCCTCGAGGGCGAGGGCGAAGGCCTCGCCGCTGTCGCGCAGCGGGTCGTGCTCGGCGACCACGACGACGGCCGGTGCGACCCCGGCGAGGGCGTCGGCGCGCAGGGGTGCGAGGCGCGGGTCGTCGGGCTGCGCCTCCGGTGCGTAGTGGGACAGGAACCACGCGATCGTGGCCCGCTCCAGCAGGTACCCCTCGGCGTTCTCGCGGACCGATGCGTACTCCGTCGCCGGATCGGCGGCGGGATAGAAGAGCAGCTGGCCGGCCACGGCCGCTGCGTCGTCGCGCAGGGCGAGCGCCGCCACCGCGGCGAGGGCCGCGCCGGCGCTGTCGCCCGCGACGGCGAAAGCCTGTTCCCCGCCCAGGCCGGCCGCGTGCTCGGCGATCCAGGTGGCGGCGGCGATCGCGTCCTCCGCCGCAGCGGGGAAGGGGTGCTCGGGAGCGAGCCGGTAGGCGACGGAGACGATGACCGCGCCCAGGTCCCGCGCGAGAACACGGGCGATCGCGTCGTGGGAGTCGAGATCTCCGACGACATACCCGCCTCCGTGGAAGAAGGCGATGGTGGGCCGGGATCCTTCCTCGGGCGTCCGGTAGACACGCGCGGCGAGAGGCCCCTCGGCGCCGGGCACCGTGAAGTCCTGCACGTCGACGTGAGCGACGTCCCGAACGGCTGCGGCGAGGGCCTGGCACTGTTCGCGGTAGATCAGGCGGGCATCAGGGGGCGTCACGTCCTCCAGGCGCGGGCCGGCGCCGGGAGCGATCACGGCGGCAAGTTGCGGATCGAGCATCATTGCTCCTCGTTCGGGGAAGGGGATCCCCCAACGCTAGGAATCGGACTCGCGTCGAACCATGTCCCCGGGAAACCAATTCGTGTCGCGGGTATGGCTTCCGCGCACAAGGTTTGCGCGATGCTCGGGGTAGTTGGTGTCCCGAAGTTGTGCGGCCGAGCCGACGGGTGTTACGACGGGATGCGGGTGCACCCGCATCCCGCGATCGCTCGACGAGGAGAATCATGCGCAGCATGCGCGCACAGCGCCTGAACACCGTCACCCACACGTTCGCCGTGGAGGAGGTGCCCCTTCCGCGCCCGGGCGCGGGCGAGGTCCTCGTGAGCGTCGCGTACTGCGGCATCTGTCACTCGGACCTCAGCCTCATCGATGGCGTGCTCTCCTCGCCCCTTCCCGTCATTACGCAGGGCCACGAGGCGTCGGGGATCGTGGCCGAGATCGGGGAGGGCGTCCGCGGCTGGGCGCCGGGCGACCGCGTCGTGCTGCCCGCAGGCCGGCCCTGTCGCACGTGCCGCTCCTGTCTCCAGGAGCAGGGAGACTGCGCGAGCCCCGATGTCATGGCCTTCCAGTTCGACGGCGCGTGGGCGGAGTACGCGGTCGTCCACGCCGGAGGCCTGAGCCGGGTGCCCGAGGCCGTGCCGCTGGATCAGGCGGCGATTCTCGCCGACGCCGTGGCGACGCCGTATGGCGCCGTCGTCCACACGGGGAACGTGCGCGTGGGCGAGTCTGTCGCCGTGTGGGGCATCGGCGGCGTTGGGACGCACCTCGTCCAGATCGCCCGGCTGGTCGGCGCTGCACCGATCATCGCGCTCGACGTCGATCCGCGTGTCCGCGCCCGCGCGCTGGAGGCCGGGGCCGACCACGCTCTGGATCCTCGCGATCCGTCGACCCCCGCCCGCCTCGACGAGCTGACGCGCGGCGCCGGCGTCGACGTGGCGTTCGACTCCGTGGGGATCACCGCGACCATGACTCAGGCGCTGGCGAGCATCCGCAACGACGGCCGTCTCGTCCTCATCGGCTTGAGTGCCGACCCGGTGCCGCTGGGGCCGAGTGCGACGTTCGCGGTGACCAGGAAGAGGGTGCTCGGGCATCTGGGGTACCGCAACTCGGACATCCCCGCCCTGCTGCGCCTCGTCGAGACCGGGCGTCTGGATCTCAGCGGTTCCATCAGCGATGTCGTCGCGCTGGACGACATCGCCGCCGCGATCGATCGGCTTCGCTCGGATGACGAGCGGCCCGTCCGCATCCTCGTCGCCCCCGGGGATCGCGGAGACGGCGCGACGGGGCGGAGGGTGCACAGCCGCCGGGACGAGTAGTCCGCCCTGCTTTCCTCGCAGAGGCCCGTTCCGGGCGTCGTTCGGCGGTCAGTTCGAGTCCCTGTGACGTGACGATCGCCGACCCCGCCTCCGGCCTCCACAGGGGAGCGGGGCCGGCCGTTCTCCCCGTGTTCCGCTGGCCCGGCGTCGCCCGCCGTCGCGGAAGCCTACCGTCGTCGTGTGAGCGAGCAGACGAAGACCGACGGCCCAGGACCGGACCCGTGCCCGCGCCGCGCCGGTTGCGCCTCGGCCTGGGGGCCGCGGTGGTGCTGGCGCTGACCGCGGTGTCCATCGTCGTGGGCATCGGGCTGCTGGGCAGGGCGACCGCGGGCGAGGAGATCGCCGTGACACCCGAGCCGAGCGCATCGATCGGGATCTCGGCGGGGAGCGCGTACGTCCACGTACTGGGCGATGTCGCGAAGCCGGGGGTCTACGTGCTCGACGAGGGCGCGCGGGTGGCCGAAGCCCTCGCGGCGGCGGGAGGCGCGCTGCCCACGGCGGATCTGACGGCGGTGAACCTGGCGAGGGCGGTCGTCGACGGCGAGCAGATCCTGGTCCCCGCGATCGGGGCCGCGCCGTCGGGCGCAGCCGAAGGCGGGGCAGGACACAGCGCGGGGGCCGGAGGGCTCCTCGACCTCAATGCCGCCGACGCCACGGCGCTCGAGGAGCTGCCGCGGATCGGGCCGGCTCTGGCCCAGCGCATCGTCGAGTGGCGCCCGACGAACGGGCGGTTCACGAGCGTGGACGACCTTCTCGGCGTGTCCGGCATCGGCGAGAAGCTGCTCGCCGGCATCCGCGACCGGGTGCGGGTGTGAACGCGCGCACCGGGGGCCGTGCGGAGGTGCACCCCGGAGGTCCGCGCGCGCACCGGCCGCCCGCACCGGGCAGGCTGCGGGACGTGCGGATGGTGCCGGTGGCCGTGACCGCGTGGGCGGTCGCGCTGCTCGTCTCGTTCCTCCCGTGGTCTGCCGGACTCCTCATCGGCGGGTCCGTGCTCGGGACGGTCTCGGCACTCGTCGTGCTCCGGTGGTGCCGAGGCGGTGCGCGGCTGCGTGCGGTCGTGGTCGGTGCCGCGCCTCTCGGAGCCGTCTGCCTCGCCGTAGCCGGTGCCATAGGGCTCTCGGCGGCGTGGGCGGCCCCGGCACGAGCGGAGGCGGCGACGCTGGCGGGGCATGCGGTGACCGCGGAGGTGAACGTGCGGTCGCTGCCGTCGGTCGGCGCCGACGGGCGTCTCTGGGCCGACGCGGACACGATCCGGATCGGTCCGGGGGAACACCCGGGAGCGCTGTCCGTCCCCGTGCGGATCGGAGTGCCGCCCGGCCCTGCCCTGGCCACGCTCGGGCCGGGGACGGCGCTGCGGTTCACCGCCGAGGTGAAGGGCGCCGATGCCGGCGAGCGGGCGGCCGCCGTGCTGTTCGCGCGCGGAGCGGTGGTGCAGGTGTCCCGGGGAGGGCCGATCGAGACGCTCGCGGGCGACGTGCGGGCCGCGTTCATCGCCCGCGCCCGGCTGCTGCCCGAGCCAGGATCCGAGCTGCTGCCCGGACTGGCGGTCGGCGACGTCCGCGCGGTGAGCGACGAGCTCGACGCCGCGATGAAGGCGAGCGGCCTCTCCCACCTCACCGCGGTCAGCGGCAGCAACCTGGCGCTCGTGGCCGCCGCGGCGTTCGGCGTCGTGGCGCTGTGCGGCGGAGGACGGCGGCTGCGCGTCCTCGCCGCGGTGGTCGCCCTGGCCGGGTTCGTCGTGCTCGTGACCCCGCAGCCGAGCGTGATCCGGGCCGCGGCCATGGCGGGCGTCGCCCTGAGCGCGCTGCTGCTCGGACGACCGCGCGCGGGCCTGTCGGTCCTGCTGCTCGCCGTGACGGTCCTGCTCCTCGCGGATCCGCATCTCGCGGCCGCACCGGGGTTCGCGCTCTCGGCCGCCGCGACCGCGGGTCTCGTGGTGCTCGCCCCGCCGCTCGCCGCAGGGCTCGCGCGGTGGCTGCCGCGCCCGGTGGCCCTCGCTGTCGCCGTGCCGCTCTCGGCCCAGCTGGCGTGCGGGCCGATCATCGCGCTCTTCGCCGCGCAGCAGTCCCTGATCTCGGTGGTCGCGAATCTGCTCGCCGAGCCCGCCTCGCCGATCGCGACGGTGCTGGGACTGCTCGCCTGCCTCGCCATGCCGATACCGCCGCTCGCGGATCTGCTCGCGGCGGCAGCCTGGCTGCCCTCCGCCTGGATCGCCCAGACCGCACTCGTCACCGCCGGCCTCCCGCTGGCGACGATCGAGGCGCCGGCCGGGGTCGGCATGGCCCTGATCATGGCGGTGCTGAGCGCCGCGACGTTCTGGGCGATCGCCTCGCATCGCCCTCTCCGTGGCCCGTGGCGGGCGCTGGTCGGCGGACTCGTCGCGGTGGTGCTCGGCTCGGTGACCGGATGGGGAATCGTGACCGGACCGGTGGCCGTGCTGCAGCGCCCCGCGGACTGGGGAATCGGCCTGTGCGACGTCGGCCAGGGAGACGCCGTGCTGGTGCGCAGCGAGACGCACGCACTGCTCATCGACACCGGGCCCGATCCTGAGCCGCTGCGGCGCTGCCTCTCCGATCTCGGCGTGGGACGGCTGGACGCACTCGTGCTCACGCACTTCGACCACGATCATGCGGGCGCCTCCGACGTGCTCGTGGGCCGCGCCGATGTCGTGCTGCACGGACCGGTCGACACGGCCGCGCACCGGGCGCAGCTCGAGCGTCTCCGGCGCGGGGGAGCGCGGCTCGTGCAGGCATCGGCCGGGATGACCGGGCGGCTGGGCGCGGCGGACTGGCGGGTGCTGTGGCCCCGCCGGGACGACAGGGTGTTCCCGCCGGGGAACGATGCGGGGGTGATCCTCGAGGTCGCCGGGGGAGGAGTCCCGCGGTCGCTGTTCCTCGCCGACCTCTCCGCCCTCTCGCAGGGCATGCTGAGGCGGATCGCGCATCCTCGGCATGCGACCGTCGTGAAGGTCGCGCACCACGGCAGCGCGGATCAGGATCCGCAACTCTACGCGGATCTGGATCCGGCGCTCGCGCTGATCTCCGTCGGTGCGGGAAACGACTACGGTCACCCGCGGGCCGTCACCCTCGACATGCTGCGCGCGTTGCGCGCGCCGATCCTGCGCACGGACGAGCGGGGCACGATCCTCGTCTCCCAGGGCGGGGAGGGGCTGCGCGTGTGGAGCGAGCGGCCGGCGCCGGTCGAGGGGCCGAGAGCGACGCCGCCGTCGACGGCCAGGGCGCCGTGAACGTCGGTCGCCGCCGGTACGCTGGGAGAATGCCCGCACCGCGTTCGTCCTCCGCCGCCCGACGCGGGGGCAAGGCGACGAACATCCCGCAGGTGTCCTGGCGCGAGCCTCGTCCTGCCCCGATCGTGCTCGTCTCCGGGCCCGAGGAGATCTGCGCCGAGCGGGCGATCGCGGGGATCCGCGCATACCTGCGGGCCGAGGATCCGGCACTCGAGGTCAGCGATCTGCGTGCCGACGACTACGAATCGGGGAGCCTGCTGGGCCTCGCATCCCCGTCGCTCTTCGGAGAGCCGCGACTGCTGCGGGTGTCGGGGGTGGAACGCTGCAGCGATGCGTTCCTCGCCGAGGCGGTGTCCTACCTCGAGCATCCTCAAGAGGGGGCGACCGTCGTGCTCCGCCACACCGGTGCGACCGTGCGCGGCAAGAAGCTGCTCGACGCGATCCGCGCCGGCACCGGCGGCGGGATCGAGATCGCCTGCCCCGCCATCAAGCGCGACGACGAGAAGGCCGACTTCGCAGCCGGGGAGTTCCGCGCGGCAGGCCGGCGCATCGCGCCGCAGGCGCTGCGGGCGCTGGTCTCGGCCTTCTCCGACGACGTCACGGAGCTCGCCGCCGCCTGTCAGCAGCTCATCACCGACGTGCAGGGCGACGTCACCCCTGAGCTGGTCGAGCGCTACTACGGCGGGCGGGTCGAGGTCTCGGCCTTCGTCGTCGCCGACACGGCCATCGCCGGCCGCCTCGGCGAGGCGCTGGTGGCGCTCCGGCACGCGCTGGCGTCGGGAGCGGATCCGGTGCCGATGGTGGCCGCGTTCGCCATGAAGCTGCGGTCGATGGCGCGCGTCGCCGGGTCGCGGGAGTCGAACGCGGCCCTCGCCGCGCGCCTCGGCATGAAGGGCTGGCAGGTCGACCGGGCGCGCCGTGATCTCAGCGGGTGGAACGAGCGCACGCTCGGTCTCGCCATCCAGGCGACCGCGCGCGCCGACGCCGACGTCAAGGGGGCGGCGCGTGACCCGATCTTCGCGCTGGAGCGCATGATCACCGTGATCGCCACGCGGGCGCCCTACGGCGAGACCGCGCGCTGACGCGGATCCGCACGGTCCTGGATCCGCATGTGCGTCGCGGGCCCGGCAACTTTGCAGGACGTCTGCCATTCCGCAGGATGATTCCGGCTGATCCGTCCTTCGGAGTCGTCATCATCCTGCGGAGCTGCGGGGCGGGACGCTCCGGCGACCAAGACCGCGGGAGACGACGAAGGCCCGTTCCCAGCGGGAACGGGCCTTCGTTAGGATCGGGTCCGGCTCAGAGAGCGGCGACCTGCTTCGCGATCGACGACTTGCGGTTCGCGGCCTGGTTGGAGTGGATGACACCCTTGCTGACGGCCTTGTCGAGCTTCTTGGTCGCCGTCTTCAGGGCGGCCTCGGCGGCGGCCTTGTCTCCACCGGCGATCGCCTTGCGGGTGTTGCGGACGGCGGTCTTCAGCTCGCTCTTGACGGCCTTGTTGCGCTCGTGCGCCTTCTCGTTGGTCTTGTTGCGCTTGATCTGCGACTTGATGTTCGCCACGGATGGAACCTTCGTTCGAGTGATGGATGGTCGTGCCGGCATGGCGGTAGAGGGGCGCCTCCGGCAGCGTGCAGGGGTGGGACCTGACACGCAAGCCAATCACCGATCTTATCAGGGATCCGCTCCGGCGCCGAACCGACGCATCGGGTGCGGGATCGCGCGGATCGGGGCGCGTCGCGCGCGTGAGGCGGCGAGGGCATGGTGCATGCTGGCGGAGGACCCGAAGGAGTCGTCCATGCCCGCACCCGCTGCCTCCGGCATGCCCCCGCTCGATCGTGCGCTGCTGCGCCGTCTGGAGTTCTCGGCCGCGACTGCGGCCTTCCAGATCGAAGGGGCGAGAACCGAGGACGGACGATCGCGATCGATCTGGGACGACTTCGTCGACATCCCGGGGCGGATCCGCGACGGCAGCACGGCGGATCCCGGTCCCGACAGCTACCACCGGGTCGCGGAGGATGTGGCCCTGCTCGCGCACCTCGGGGTGGACCAGTACCGGTTCTCCCTCTCCTGGGTGCGGGTGCTGCCGGAGGGGCGCCCCAACCCGCAGGGCCTCGCGTACTACGACCGCCTCGTCGACCGCCTCCTCGACGCCGGGATCACGCCGACACCCACGCTCTATCACTGGGACCTGCCGTCCCGCCTGGAGGCGCAGGGCGGGTGGCTGAACCGCAGCACGGCCGAACGCTTCGCGCAGTACGTCGAGGTGGTGGCCGACACCCTCGGCGACCGCGTGCGGCACTGGTACACGATCAACGAACCCGTCTCGACCACGCTGCAGGGCTATGCGATCGGCGAGCTCGCGCCAGGACGGACCCTGCTCTTCGACGCCCTCCCGACCGTGCATCATCAGCTGCTCGCGCACGGATACGCCGTGCGGATCCTCCGCGGCCGCGGCGCCACGACGGTCGGCATCGTCAACAACCACACGCAGGTGCTCCCCGCCTCCGGCTCGGACGCGGATCTGCAGGCGGCGTACCTCTACGACCTGCTGCACAACCGCATGTACGCGGATCCGGTGCTGCTCGGCCGGTACCCCGACCTGGATCCGAGCATCCCGGCCCTTCCGGTGCAGGACGGCGACCTCGCCCTCATCAGCGCTCCCTGCGACGTCTACGGAGTCAACTACTACAACCCGACGACCGTCGCCGCCGCGGACGGTCCCGTGCCCTTCGAGGTGGTCCCGACGCCCGGAGCACCGGTGACCGGGTTCGGTCCGCTGTGGCCGATCGTTCCGGAGGCGCTCACCGCCTTCCTCGTCGACGCGAAGCAGCGCTACGGTGCGGCGCTGCCGCCCGTGGTCATCGCCGAGAACGGGGCGTCGTTCCCCGAGCCCGACCACGTCGCCGGTCCGCTCCACGACGGCGACCGGATCGCGTACCTGCACGGGCACCTGGCGGCCGTCCTCGACGCCGTGCGCGCCGGGGTGAGGGTCGACGCGTACACGGTGTGGTCGCTGCTGGACAACTTCGAGTGGGCGGACGGCTACACCCAGCGGTTCGGTCTCGTCCACGTCGACATGGCGACGGGGCAGCGCACCCCGAAGGCCTCCTACGCCTGGTATCGCGCGCTCATCGAGGAGGCACGATCGTGAACGGACGGCACGCGGACACGACGGCGAAGCGGGTCGGTCCGCTCTGGATGACACTGTTCACCCTCGCCTGGCTGGCGATCTGGACCGTCCAGCTCACGCCGATCCAGCTGCTGCTGCCGTTGCAGCTGGACACGAACAGCCAGGGGCACGACTGGATCGCCGGTGTCGTCTGGGCCGGCATCGTGCTCTCGGTGGGCGGGCTGGTCGGCATCATCGCGGGTCCCGTGTCGGGCCGCTGGTCCGACCGCACCCGCTCGCGCTGGGGACGCCGGCGCCCCTGGGCGATCGGCGGATCCCTGCTCGCCGCCGTGGGCCTCGTGCTCACCGGTCTCGCCACGGGACCGGTCGCCGTCGGCGGGGCCTGGATCGTCGTCTCGGTGGGCGTCTCGGTAGCGATGGCGGCGCTCACGGCGATGATCGCGGATCAGCTGACGGTCCAGCGCGGCTCGGCCTCGGCCGCCGCGAGCTCGGCGCAGGCCGTCGGGATCGTCGTCGGCGTGGGCGCCGTGGTGCTCCTGGGACTGGAGATCTGGCCCGCGTATCTGCTGCTGGCGGCGATCATCGCGGTGGTCGGCGTCGGCACCGCGGTGCTGCTGCCGGACGCCCCCGCGCACGAGTTCGCGGCGCCTGCCCGGCGTTCGGCCTCCCGCCGCGCCTCCTGGCGGGACCGGGACTTCCTCTGGCTGCTGGTCAGCCGGCTCGTCGTCAACATCGGCAACGCGTTCGGCACCTCGCTGCTGCTGTTCTTCCTGCTGTACGGCGTGCAGGTCCCCTCCATGGAAGCGCAGGACGACCTGCTGCTGCTCATCGTCATCTACACGGTGTTCGTGGTGATCGCCTCGATCGTCGCCGGCATGCTGTCCGACCGCGCCGCCGCGAATCCGCTGCGCCGCCGGCGCGCGCTCACCGCCGTGTCCGCCGTGGTGCAGGCGATCTCCGGCGTCGTGATCCTCGTCAGCCCGTCGCTCGTGATGACCTCCGTCGCGGCGGCGATCATGGGCGCCGGCTATGGCGCCTACATGGCCGTGAGCCTCGCCTTCGCGACCGATCTGCTGACGGATCCGGACGACCACGCCCGCGACCTCGGACTCGTCAACGTGTCGGCGCAGCTCGGGCAGCTCCTTGGCCCGCTCCTCGGCGCCGGCCTCGTAGCCCTCGTCGGCGGATTCTGGCTGCTGTTCGGTGCGGCGGCGGTGCTGTCGCTCGTGGGCGCCGTGATGACCTATGCGGTCAGGACGACGTCTCCAGCGTCGTCAGCGCCAGTTCCAGCACCGCGTTGAACACGCGCGGGCGCATCGCCGTGACGAGATGGGTGGTCCGCGGCACGATGATGAACTCCGCGTCGGGGGCGAGCCTGCGGTAGAGGGTCTCGTGGGTGCGGAGCTGGTCGAACTGACCGTTCACGAACCAGGTCGGCACCCGGATCCGGGGCACAGCGGAGACCAGGTCCAGCGCCGCCAGCGCGCGCAGCGCCTCGTCCTGGGCATCCATCGCGAAACCGCCGGCGCCGAAGTCGTCCCGCGTCGAGGCGGGGAGGGTCGCATCCAGCACCTGGCGGCTCAGCCACATCCCGCGGTCGGGCATCGCGTTGAGCGCTCCGGCCAGCACCCGGTACGCGGCGAGTCCGGCGCCGCGGGGCAGCGCGGTGCACGACGCGGCGACGAGACCGGCGATCGGGGGCGTCGCCTCCGCCCCGGCGTACGCGGTGCAGAGCAGCCCGCCCATCGAGTGGCCCACCAGGAGCACCCGGCCCTCGGCTGCGCGCACCGCCTCGTCGACGGTGCGCAGCGCCTCGGCGAGCGTGAACCGCTCGTCCATGCGCGTGCCGTGCCCGGGCAGATCCACGGCGACGAACGCGGTGCCGCGCTCCGCGAGGTACTGCTCCTGTGCGCGCCACATGGTCGCCGACGTGCGGATCCCGTGCACGAAGACCACGGACGCCGGCGGGGCATCGGCGAGGCGGGACATGGGCGCCAGTCTAGGCGGCGCTGAGGGGAGCGGCGCCGCCCGTGCACGCAGAAGCGGGGCCGGTGGCGAACCACCGACCCCGCTCCGGTACCGCGGGTGCTTACTTCTCCCAGCCCACGTTCTCCACCGGGCCGACCCGGTAGAGGTCGAGACCGACGTAGGTCTCCGGGGTCAGGTTGGCGAGGCCCTTCTTCGCGACCTGGATCGAGGGACCGTTGTAGAGCGGGATGACGCCCCAGGTCTCCTTGATGATCTCCGGCTCGAGCTTCATCGCCGCGGCGGTCCACGCCTCGGCGGTGGTCTGCGACTCGACGTCCTTCTTGATCTTGTCGTCGATCGCGCTGGTGCCGGTGCTGGACAGGTTCAGGCTGCTGTCCGAGCAGTACATCTGGCAGAACCAGGCCGGGCCGAACGGGTCGGAGTCGGTGAACCGGAGGCCGAGGGCGTCCCAGTTCTTCGTGGCGACGTCGTTCGAGAAGTTCGACGGCGCACGCGTGTCGATCTTCAGGTCGATGCCGACGGCCTTCTCCTGCTGCTGCAGCGACTTGGCGAGGGCTGCCTGGACGGGGCTGTCGCTGAACACCGGGTAGGTGACGGTCAGCTTGACGCCGTCCTTCTCACGCACGCCGTCCGAGCCGGCCTTCCAGCCGGCGTCGTCCAGGAGCTTCTTGGCGCCGGCGGCGTCGAACTTCAGGCCGGCGGCCTTGAAGGAGTCCTCGTAGCCCTTCTGGAAGGGGTAGAGGATCAGCGAGCCGGCGGACGGCTCGGTGTAGTCGAGACCGTTCCAGGCGACCTTCTTCTGCTGGTCGATGTCGATCGCCATGAAGAACGCCTGGCGCACCTTCGGGTCCTTCAGCTGCGGCTTGGAGCCGTCGAGCTGGATGACGGTCTTGGCGGTCTGCTGAGCGCGGTAGATGACGGCGTCCTTGACGTCCTTCACCTGCTTGATCGCGTCGGCCGAGGCGGTCTCGACCTGGTCGATCTCGCCGTTCTTGAAGGCGTTCAGCGATGCGGCGCGGTCCATGCCCGTGAAGGTGACCTTGTCGAGCAGCGGCTTGTCGCCCCACCACTTGTCGTTCGGCTCGAGGGTGACCTTCTGGCCGTTCACGTCGAAGTTGGTGATCTTGTACGGGCCGGCGCCCCACTCGGGGTGCGCGTTGCCGTTGTACCCCTCGTTGTAGATCTCCGGGGTGTTGACGTGCGGGTTCAGGATGCCGGTGAGGAAGGGCATCGACGGCCAGGCGAACTCGCGGTCGAACGTGACGATGACGTCCTTGTCCGTGTCGCCCTTCGTGACGGACTCGATGTCCTTGTACCCGTCGGTCGCGCTGGCCTTGTAGGCCTCGTTGGTGCCGTTGTTGGCCTTCCACGTGGCTTCGAAGGCGGTCCAGTCGATCGGCGAGCCGTCGTTCCAGACGGCCTTCTCGTTGATCTTCATCGTGACGACCGTCTTGCCGTCCTTGACCGTGGTGTCCCACTTGTCGAGGTAGTTCGGGTTCGCCTTGACGGTGCCGTCCGGGTCCATGAGGAACACCTGGGGGGTGTACCACGCAGCCAGACGCGAGGTGTCGGCGGTGCCGTCACCGTTCATGAAGTTCATCTGCGCCGGAACTTCGCTGATCCAGAAGTGCGCTTCGCCGCCCTGCTTGAGGTTCTCGCGCGGCTGCGGATTGTAGTCCGCGGTCTTGGTCTCCGCCGGCTTGTCGGTGCTGCCGCCGGTCGATCCTCCGGTCGCCGAGCAACCGCTGATGGCGATTGCCAGCGCCCCGCTGAGGGCGATGACGCCCCACAGCTTGTGCTGCCTTTTCATGGTTCTCCTTCGAATGCCTTTCGGCTTTTTGGGGACAGGGGACAGTTAACCTGCGTGAACCGGAACTTCCCGGCACATCGAGGCAACCGTTACCGTTTCGAGTTCAACGGACGCGGGCGGATTCAGCGCCAGTGGCAGGCGTTCGCGTGCGCGTCCGCGCCGTGCAGGGCCGGAGCCACGGTCTCGCAGCGGGTGCGCTGCTCCTCCGGGAGCATCTTGTACAGCGGGCAGCGCGACGTGAACGAGCAGCCGGCGCGGCGGTCGGCGGGGCTCGGCAGATCGCCCTGGAGGACGATGCGCTCCCGGGTGCGCTCGATGTCCGGATCCGGCACCGGGATCGCCGACAGCAGCGCCTGCGTGTACGGGTGCTGCGGGTCGTCGAAGATCTCGTCCACGTCGCCGTGCTCGACGAACTCGCCGAGGTACATGACCCCGACGCGGTCGGCGATGTGGCGGACCACGGAGAGGTCGTGCGCGACGAACAGATAGGACAGCCCGAGCTTCACCTTGAGCTCGTCGAGCAGGTTGATCACGCCGGCCTGGATGGACACGTCCAGCGCCGAGACCGGTTCGTCCAGGACGACGATCTTCGGGTTCGTGGCGAGCGCACGGGCGATGCCGATGCGCTGGCGCTGGCCGCCCGAGAACGCCCCGGGGAAGCGGCTGGCGTGCGCCGGGTCGAGACCCACGAGATCCATGAGCTCGTCCACTCTGAGATCCGCCTCCGCACGCGGCACGCCGATCGCGCGCAGCGGCTCGGCGATCACGTCGGCGACGGTCAGACGCGGATCGAGGGCGCCCATCGGGTCCTGGAAGACGATCTGCAGGTCGCGGCGGACGGTGCGCTCGGCCTTGCCGCCGTGCAGCTCCGACACCTTGGTGCCGGCGATCGTGATCTCGCCGTCGGACTGCTTCGCCAGATCCATGATCTGCAGCAGGGTCGTGGTCTTGCCGCAGCCGGACTCGCCGACGATGGCCATCGTCTCGCCCTCGCGGACGTCGAAGGTCAGCCCCTTGACAGCGTGCACCTCGCCGACCTTGCGCTTGAGGAACGCGCCCTTGGTGAGCGGGAACGTCTTCTGCATGTTGCGGACGTCGAGCGTCACCGCGCGCGCCTCGCGCGGCACGCGGTCCAGGGCGCTCGTGGGCAGCTCGGGGACGGGGTACACCGGCACGCCGCCGATGAGGCCGTTCTCGATCTCGTCGGCGCGCACGCACGCGACCCGGTGGTCGCCGCCCTCGCTCGTCGCGATGGCGCGCAGCTCGGGCTCCTTCGCGCGGCATGCCTCGGTGGCGATCGGGCAGCGCGCCACGAACGGGCACTCGTCGGGGAGGTTGATCAGCAGCGGGGGATTGCCCTTGATCGGCACCAGCGGCTGCTTCTCGGCCTTGTCGACGCGCGGGATCGCACCGAGCAGCCCGATGGAGTACGGCATCCGGGTCTCGTGGAACAGCTCGCGCACCGGCGCCTGCTCCACGGGCTTGCCCGCGTACATCACCAGCACGTCGTCGGCGGTCTTCGCGACCACGCCCATGTCGTGCGTGATCATGATGACCGCAGCGCCGGTCTCCCGCTGCGCCGTGGCGATGAGATCGAGGATCTGCGCCTGGATCGTCACGTCGAGCGCCGTCGTGGGCTCGTCGGCGATGATCAGCTTGGGGTTGTTCGCCATCGCGATCGCGATCACGACGCGCTGGCGCATGCCGCCGGAGAACTCGTGCGGGAACGACTTCAGGCGCCGCTCCGGGCTCGGGATGCCGACCAGGCGGAGCAGCTCGATCGCGCGCGCCGTGGCGTCCGCGTTCGACATGCTGCGATGCACCGTCAGCGCCTCGATGAGCTGGTCGCCCACGGTGAACACCGGGGTGAGCGAGGTGAGCGGATCCTGGAAGATCATCGCGATGCCGTTGCCGCGCAGCGCGGAGAGCTCCTTGTCGCTCTTGCCGACGAGCTCGATCCCGTCGAACATGATCGACCCGGTGACCTTGGCGTTCTCGTCGAGCAGCCCCATGATCGCGAGGGAGGTGACGGACTTCCCGGAGCCGGACTCGCCGACGATGCTGAGCGTGCGGCCCGGCTCGAGGTCGAAGGAGACGCCGCGGACGGCGTCGACGCGTCCGGATTCGGAGGCGAAGCTGACGTGCAGATCGCGGACGGAGAGAAGAGGAGCGGTCATGCGCGGCCTCCCGCCGCCGAGGTGGGATCAAGCGCGTCGCGCAGGCCGTCGGCGATGAGCGCCATCGAGACGGTGAGCAGCGTCAGCGCGGCGGCGGGGAAGTAGAAGGTCCACGGGGCGCTCGCGAGCGAGTTCGCGCCGATCCCGATGAGGGATCCGAGCGAGACGTCGGGGATCTTCACGCCGAAGCCGATGAAGGACAGTCCAGTCTCGGTGATGACCGCGCCGACGACGCCGAGGGTGAAGTTGATCACGAGCAGCGAGCCGATGTTCGGCAGCAGATGGCGCAGCACGATCGTCATGCCGGGAACGCCCATGTAGCGCGCGGCGTGCACGTACTCGCGCTCGCGCAGCGACAGCGACAGCGTCCAGATGACGCGGGCAGGCACGAACCAGCTGATGAAGATCATCGCGAGCGAGATCACGCGCCAGTCGCCGCCCGCGCTGGAGGAGACCAGCGACAGGATCAGGAACGTCGGCACCACCATGAGGAAGTGGATGATCAGCAGGATGATCCGCTCGGTCGTGCCGCGGAAGTAGGCCGCAGCCGTGCCGACGACGGCGGAGATGACGGTCGTGCCGATGGAGACCGTCAGGGCGATCATCAGCGAGCGCTGCAGGCCGACGGTCGTCTGGGCGAACAGGTCGCCGCCGTCCGCCGCGGTGCCGAACCAGTGCGTGCCGTCCGGCGGGGTGCCCAGGGAGAGGAAGTCGAGCTCGCTGAAGCTGAAGCGTGCGACGAGCGGGCCGAAGACCGCGAACAGCACGAGGAGCGCGAAGATGAACACGCCCGCGACGGCGGGGCGGTTGCGCACGAATCGGCGGTAGTAGAGCCGGAACGTGCCGATGCGCTTGCGCGGGATGCGCGCGGCGGTCGTGTCGGGCCCGACGGGGGGCTGGACGGTTGCGGAGGTCATGTCAGCTCACCCTCACTCGTGGGTCGAGGATCACCACGGCGATGTCGGCGAGGATGGCGCCGATCGCCGTGAGCACAGCGGTGAAGGCGGCGATCGCCACCACACCGTGCACGTCGTTGGTTCCGATGGTCTGCACGAAGTACCGGCCCATGCCGTTCCACGCGAAGATCGTCTCGGTCAGCACGGCGCCCGTGAAGACCGCGGGGATGTTGAACGCGAGCTGGGTCGCGACCGGGATCATCGAGGTGCGCAGCGCGTGCTTGCGGATGGCCTGCTGCTTGGTGAGGCCCTTCGCGCGCGCCGTGCGCACGTAGTCGGCCTTGATGTTGTCCAGCAGCAGGGAGCGCTGCAGGAAGTGGTAGCTGGAGTAGCCGATGAACACGAGGGCGATGGTCGGCAGGACCAGGTGCTGCAGCGTGTCGATCAGCACGGGGAAGAACCCGGTCACCCCGTCGCTGCTGGCGCCGGTGACGTAGAACAGCCGGAAGCCGAGGGCGTCGTTGATCGCGATCGCGCCGAGCACGATGACGAGCGCCGCCACGACGATTGGGATGTTCATGGTGACGATCGAGATGCCCTGCCACACGCGGTCCGCGAGCTTGTACTGCCGGGACGCCGTGTAGACGCCGAGCCCGATCCCGAGGACGGCGGCGATGATCGTCGCGCCGAGCACGAGCTCTCCGGAGACCCACATGCGGTACGCGATCTGCGCGTTCACCGACTGGCCGACCGGGCTCACGCCCCAGTTCCAGTGCAGCAGGATGTCCGTGAACCAGTGCCACCAGCGCTGCAGCAACGGCACGGTGTCGCTGAGGTTGCGGGGTTCGAGGAGGCGGTTGATCTGGTCTTCGCTCAGCGGAGGGCGACGTCCGATGTAGTTGCTGCGCGGATCCAGGAAGGCCCATGCGAGGAAGTACGTGACGTTGGTCGCCACCACGATCATGAGAAGCCAGCCGAGGGTTCGGCGCAGCAGGAACTTGATCAAGATGGTGTTCTCTCTCTTGTCACAGACGCCGCACGGGATCTCCGACGCAGCGCTGGGTCGATGTCATTCAACACCACCCGAGACCGGTGACGCGGTGCTCCGTCCGCGCTTCGCGGGACGGAGTGCTGCCGACTCTGAGACCCGGTTCCGGATCGCGGCAACCTCGCGAGACTATCACCGGCCGCACGCTCGCCCGTATATCGGACGCGCCACCCGCCGTGTCCCGTCCGCGGAGGGGAACGGCCACCGCGGGCGTCCCGGCGCTCCCGTAGAATCGATGGGATACCCGGTTCGCTCCGGGAAAGCCCGATCCGCCCGCCGGACCCCGCATCGTTCAGGACCCCATGTCACCTCGCGCCCTCACTCCGCTGCAGCCGGCTGCCACGCCCCCGCAGCAGATCCGCAACTTCTGCATCATCGCCCACATCGACCACGGCAAGTCGACCCTGGCCGACCGGATGCTCCAGATCACCGGTGTGGTCTCCGACCGCGACATGCGCGCGCAGTACCTGGACCGGATGGACATCGAGCGCGAGCGCGGCATCACGATCAAGAGCCAGGCCGTGCGCATGCCCTGGCAGATCGACGGCGAGACGTTCGCCCTCAACATGATCGACACGCCGGGACACGTCGACTTCACCTACGAGGTGTCGCGTTCGCTCGCAGCCTGCGAGGGCGCGATCCTCCTCGTCGACGCGGCGCAGGGCATCGAGGCGCAGACGCTCGCGAACCTCTACCTCGCGCTCGAGAACGACCTCACGATCATCCCGGTCCTGAACAAGATCGATCTCCCGGCGGCCGAGCCGGAGAAGTACGCGAAGGAGCTCGCCGACCTCATCGGGGGCAGCCCCGACGACGTGCTGCGCGTGTCCGGCAAGACCGGCGCCGGCGTCGAGGACCTGCTCGACCGGCTGGTGCAGGAGATCCCGGCCCCGGTCGGCGACGCCGACGCCCCGGCCCGCGCGATGATCTTCGACTCCGTCTACGATGCCTATCGCGGCGTGGTGACCTACGTCCGGATGGTCGACGGCAAGCTCGCCCCGCGCGAGCGGATCCAGATGATGTCCACCGGCGCCAACCACGAACTCCTCGAGATCGGCGTCTCCAGTCCCGAGCCCGTGCCCTCCAAGGGCCTGGGCGTCGGCGAGGTGGGCTACCTCATCACCGGCGTCAAGGACGTGCGCCAGTCCAAGGTCGGCGACACGATCACCCACGCCCGCAAGCCCGCGGCCGAGGCTCTCGCCGGCTACACCGACCCGAAGCCGATGGTCTTCAGCGGCATCTACCCGATCGACGGGAGCGACTACGCCGAGCTGCGCGAGGCGCTGGACAAGCTCAAGCTCTCCGACGCGTCGCTGCAGTACGAGCCGGAGACCTCGGTCGCGCTCGGCTTCGGCTTCCGCTGCGGATTCCTCGGACTGCTGCACCTGGAGATCATCACCGAGCGCCTCAGCCGCGAGTTCGGCCTCGACCTCATCACGACGGCGCCGAGCGTGATCTACGAGGTGCTCACGAGCGACACCGGCGAGACGGTGACGGTGACCAATCCGAGCGAGTACCCGGACGGGCGGATCGGATCCGTCTCCGAGCCGATGGTCAAGGCCGCGATCCTGCTTCCGAAGGACTACGTCGGAACCGTCATGGAGCTGTGCCAGTCGCGGCGCGGCTCGCTGCTGGGCATGGAGTACTTCTCCGAGGAGCGCGTCGAGCTGCGCTACAACATGCCGCTCGGCGAGATCGTGTTCGACTTCTTCGACCAGCTCAAGTCGAAGACCCAGGGCTACGCCTCGCTCGACTACGAGCCCAGCGGATCCCAGGAGGCTGACCTGGTCAAGGTCGACATCCTGCTGCAGGGCGAGAAGGTCGACGCGTTCAGCTCGATCGTGCATCGGGACAAGGCCTACGCCTACGGCACGATGATGGCCGAGCGGCTGCGCAAGCTCATCCCGCGCCAGCAGTTCGAGGTGCCGATCCAGGCCGCGATCGGCGCGCGCATCATCGCCCGCGAGACGATCCGCGCGATCCGCAAGGACGTGCTCGCCAAGTGCTACGGCGGTGACATCACCCGCAAGCGCAAACTCCTCGAGAAGCAGAAGGAGGGCAAGAAGCGCATGAAGATGGTCGGCCGCGTCGAGGTCCCCCAGGAGGCGTTCATCGCGGCGCTCTCCGGCGACGTCGAGGGCAAGGACAAGAAGTAGGCGGCAGCCTCAGACACTCGCGACCGCGCGTCGGAGCGCTTCGATCAGGGCGTTCCGGGTATCGGCGGGGATGCGGTCTGACGCGACCATCGTCAGCGGCAGCGGCGGGGGAGCCGGCAGGTCGAGCTCGCGGAGCTGCGACTCGGTCCGGTGAAAGGCGGGCAGAGCGGTGATGCCCGCCCCGGAGCGCACGGTCGCGAGGACGCTCGAGAGGTCGAGGCACTCGCGCACGACCGTGCGCGACTCGCCCGCCGTCGTCGCGAGGTGACCCTCTACGCCGTGAACTACGCGCTGACCTCGCTCGCCCTGCGCACGACGAGTCCTTTCCTGCTGCTCCTGCTGCGCTTCGCCCTCTCCGTCCTGGTGCTGCTCGTGGTCTGCGCGCTGCTGCGCACACCCGTCCCGCGCGGCCGCCTGCTGGCCGCCGCGGCCGGTGCGGGGCTGCTCTCGCAGGCGGGGCAGTTCGTCGGCACCTACTGGGCGCTCGGGCACGGCGTCGGCGCGGGGTTCACCGCGCTCGTGATCGCCATGAATCCCGTCGTCACCGCGCTCCTCTCCCGGTGGATCCTGCGACGGCGGGCCTCCCGCCGGGCGCTGCTGTCCACTGTGCTGGGAGCCGCGGCCGTGATCGTCGCCTGCCTGCCGGCCGTGCTCGCGGATCCGCGGATCGGGCCGACGATCCTCGCCGTGGGCGGGTCGCTGCTCGCGGTCTCGCTCGGGGCGCTCTGGCAGGGGCGGTCCCTGCGCCGGGTCCATCCCGCGATGTTCACACTGATCGGAGTCGTCGTCTCCACCCCGGTCGCGGGGGCGCTCGCGCTGACCGAACCCGCGCGTCCACCCGCCGGCCTCGCGTCCTGGTCGCTCCTCGGCGGCATCGTCGCGATCGGCCTGGGCGGCACCGTGCTGTACTCGGCGCTCGTCCGTGGCGTCGGCGCGGATGCCGCGTCGATCCTGTTCAGCGTGATCCCGGCAGCCACCGCCGTCGCAGCCCTGATCGTGCTGGGCGAGCCGCTGTCCGTCGCGGGCGTGGCCGGGCTGGTCCTCGGGGCGGCCGCCTCTGCGCTGCGACTCGGTGACGACCGCCCTCTCGCGGCGAGATCCGACCGTTCCGGGAACGGGGACGACGCGCGCGCCCGTGTGAACAGCATCCCAGCCTTGGGAGAACCTGGGTGAGTCCGTCGGGCCCGGCCAGTAGTCTGGTTGTCATGCGTCGCGGGACATTCCGAGAAGGAACGGTGGACTATGCCGCCGTGGGGGCGACCCACGCGCCCGACCTGATGCAGTATCCGCCGGAGCGCAGCATCCCGGCCGAGGAGCCCTGGCGGCTCGGAAGCGGCGAGGAGCGGTTCCGCACGGCCGGTGACGCGCTGCTGTCGTGGACGGCGCAGCGCGCGGCGGGTCTGCAGCTGACGGATGTGCGCCCCGCCTCCAGCCCCGGGTACGCCGGTGTCAGCTTCGACGCGGAGGGCAACCCGATCGCGCCGAGCCACGCCGAGGTCGAGCCGCGCTACGACGAGGACGGCACGCCGTGGGCGGGTCCCGGCATGACCCTGAAGCTGCACGGCCGCGTCGGCGGCATGCGCGCCGACGCCGAGCTGCGGGTGATCTCGGTGACCGAGCAGACGCACCGGATCGGCTTCGTGCTCGGCACGGTCGACGGCTCCGTCGTGAGCGGCGAGGAGTCCTTCGACATCGAGTGGAACGACGCCGACGAGGTGTGGTTCACCGTGCGCGCCTTCGATCGGCCGAACAGCTTCCTGTATCGAACGGTGCCGTATCTCGTGAAGCGCCGTCGCCGTGAGCTGTTCGCGCGCTACCTGCGGGCGATCTCGCCGCTGTACGCGACTCCCGTCTGATGGTCCGACTCTGATGGCCGGACCGCTCCCGCTCGGGGATCCGGCACCGGCGGACGGACGTCTGCCCGCCGACCTGTCGATCGATCCCGCCGCTCCGTTCTCCGCGTACCTGCACGTGCCGTTCTGCCGCGTGCGCTGCGGCTACTGCGACTTCAACACGTACACCGCGTCCGAGCTGCGCGGCGCACGTCAGGACGCCTACGCCGACACGCTGATCGGGGAGATCGGGCTGGCGCGTGCGGTGCTCTCCGAGCACGCCCCGCTGCGTCCGCTGAGCACCGTGTTCTTCGGCGGCGGCACGCCGACCCTGCTGCCGGCGGGCGATCTCGGGCGCATGCTCGGCGCCGCGATCGACGCGTTCGGCATCGTCGACGGCGCCGAGGTCACCGTGGAGGCCAATCCCGACAACGTCACCCCGGCGGTCGCCGAGGAGCTCGCCGCCGCGGGCGTCACCCGGATGTCGATCGGCATGCAGTCCGCCGTGCCTCACGTGCTGGCGGCGCTCGACCGCACGCACCGGCCGGAGAACGTGCGCACCGCGGTCGAGGCGGCGCGCGCCGCCGGGCTCGCGGTCAGCGTCGATCTCATCTACGGGGCGCCGGGGGAGTCCCTGGAGGACTGGCGCGCCTCGCTCGAGACCGCGGTGGACCTGCGTCCCGATCACATCTCCGCCTATGCGCTGATCATCGAGGACGGCACGAAGCTCGCGCGTCAGATCCGCCGCGGCGAGGTGCCCGCGCCGGACGACGACCTGCAGGCCGACATGTACGAGCTCGCCGACACCGCCCTGGCGGACGCGGGATTCGACTGGTACGAGGTGAGCAACTGGGCCCGGCGGAGCACGGGCGACGCCGGCTCGGAGAAGGGCGGCGGCGACCGGCGCTCCCGCCACAACATGGCGTATTGGCGCGGCACCGACTGGTGGGGCTTCGGTCCCGGTGCGCACAGCCACGTCGCCGGGCTCCGCTGGTGGAACGTGAAGCATCCCGCCGCCTACGCACAGCGACTCGCGACGGGGGAGTCCCCGGCGGCCGGCACCGAGCGTCCCGACGCGGAGGCGGCCCAGCTGGAGCGGATCCTGCTCCGCTCGCGGATGGCCGAGGGCCTGCCTCTGGACGACCTCGCCCCTGAGGCGAGGACCCGGGTCGCGGGGCTCATCGCCGACGGCCTGGTCGATGCAGGGGCGGCTCTGCGGGGGACGCTCGTCCTCACCCGGCGCGGGCGCCTGCTCGCCGACGCCGTGGTGCGGGCGCTGACGGACTGACCCGGGACCGGCCGATCGTCTCGGAGCTCAGGCCCGGGGCGTCGGCAGCAGATCCACCACGACGGTGCGGCGCTGCGGGCCGACCACGGGATCGCCGCCGGAACCGGCGAACAGCGCCGCCGTCCGCTGCGCGCCGTAGGCGGGCCAGCCGGGATCGCCGTCGTGGATGAACCGCACCCAGGCGTCGTGCATCGTCGTGGCGAGGGACTGCGGTGCGTCGGCGCCGGCGATCCGGAGGGATTCCGGGTCTGCGAGCACGTCGAAGACGAACGGGATCTCGAGGGCATGGGCGGCGCGGAGGTCGCGCACGGCACTCGGCCACGAGAACTCGTAGAGGTGGGTCGCCGTGCCGGACCGCGCCTGTGCGGCCCGGGTGGCGGGCGCGCGGAGCAGCAGGTCCGTCGCGAGCTGGCCGAACACCTCGCCGGTGCTCGCGCCCGGGTGATCCGTCCGCACGGCGCGGACCGCCGCCGCGGGGATGCGCAGCGCGAGCCGGGCGAGGAGCAGCTTCGCCGGACGGATGGCGGTGAGCGCCTCCGGCGGGAACCAGAGCCGGTACTCGTCGGTGTTGGTGCCGATCAGGATCGGCACATCGGCGTCCCGCAGCGCCTCGTGCGGCGAGCTCGGCAGGGTCTCCTCGTCGATCACGAGGGCGAACCCCGGTGCGCCGCCGAGCGGCGAGGATCCGGCGGACTGGGCGTGCCGCGCCTCGAGGAGCGCGTCCGGAGCGAGGGCGGTGAACGCCTCCGCGGTGGCGGGCACTCCGAGACGTGCGGCGAGCTGCCGGGTCACTCTGCCGCCGCGCGCCGGGGACGACGCCAGCAGCGGACCGGACTGGATGATGCCGCCGCGCACGAGCGCCCGGGTATCCGGGCGGGAGAGGAGCGCGGCGACGAGCGCCCCGCCGGCGGACTCGCCCATGAGGGTGATCCGATCCGGGTCGCCCCCGAACGCGGCGATCTCCTCGTGCACCCAGCGGAGGGCCGCCGCCGCGTCCTGGAGCCCCAGGTTGCGCGGCGCCCCGTCGAGCACCGAGAAGCCTTCGGATCCCAGCCGGTAGTTGATGCTGACGAACACGATCCCGTCGCGGGCGAACGCGGTGCCGTCGTAGAGGGACAGCGCCGCCGTTCCCCGCTCCAGCGCGCCGCCGTGGATCCACAGCACGACCGGTGCGGAACGGGCGCCGACCGGGGCCCACACGTTCGCGGTGAGGATGTCTTCGCCGTCGATGCGGAGGCTGCCGAGGATCTCGGCCGTCGCCCCGGCGTAGGGCAGCTGCGGAGCGGTCGGGCCGAACGCCGAGGCATCGCGCGGCGCCGACCACGCCTCAGGCGGCTCGGGGCTGCGGAAGCGGCGGGGCCCGAACGGCGGTGCGGCGTACGGGATGCCGAGATGGCGGTCGACGCCGTCGATGCGGCGTCCGATGAGCTCGCCGGTGGAGATCCGCGTGCGCACGGCGTCGTGGTCCATGGCGCCATCCTAGGCAGAACCGCGTCCCCGGCCTCCGGGCCCGGGCGCTCCCGCGGTTCTGGAGGCGTCCGCGGCCCCTGAGCCCGCCGGGAGGCCCGGCAGGATAGGATTGGCACTCAGGATGCACGAGTGCCAGCGGTGAGGAGGGGCGATGGTCTCAGAACGGGGACTCCAGGTGCTCCGCGCCATCGTCGAGGACTACGTCGAGACGAATGAGCCGGTCGGCAGCAAGTCGATCGTGGAGCGGCACGCCTTCGGCGTGTCCGCCGCGACGATCCGCAACGACATGGCCCAGCTCGAGGACGAGGACCTCATCGCGGCGCCGCACACCTCCTCCGGGCGGGTGCCGACGGACAAGGGCTATCGGGTCTTCGTCGACCACCTCGCGCAGGTGCGGCCGCTCTCCGCGGCGCAGCGCAGCGCGATCACCGCGTTCCTCGCGGACCCCGCCGACCTCGATGACCTCATGGTGCGCACCGTGCGCGTGCTCACCCGGCTGACCGGGCAGGTCGCCCTCGCGCAGTATCCGTCCTTCGCGCGCGCACATGTCACGCACGTCGAGCTCGTCGCGCTGGCCCCGAACCGCCTGCTCATCGTGCTCGTGACGGACGCCGGCGGCGTGTCGCAGCGCATCGTCCCGCTGCCGGTCGAGCTCGACGAGTCCGAGCTCGGGATGCTCCGCGCCGCGATCACCGAACTGCTCACCGGACACTCGGTGCGCCGCGGCGCCGAGCGGGTCCAGGCGGCGGGAGAGACCTCGTACGGCCCCCGTGTCGACGCCGCGCGGGCCGCGCTGCTGCGGGCGGTGGCCGAAGAGCTCGCCGAGTTCCGCCAGGAGCGCCTGGTCATGGCGGGCGCCGCCACGCTGGCACGCCGCGAGCACGACTTCCGCGGCAGCATCCATCCGCTCCTCGAGGCGATCGAGGAGCAGGTGACGCTGCTGCGGCTGATGAGCGAGATGCGCGTCGACGAGCACGGGCTCGCGGCGAGCATCGGCACGGAGAACGCCGCGTTCGGTCTCGGCGAGGCCTCGATCGTCGCGAGCGACTATCTCACCCACTCCGGGACCGCACGCGTCGGCGTGATGGGCCCGACCCGCATGGACTACCAGAGCAACCTCGCGGCGGCGCGGGCCGTGGCCCGCTACCTGTCCCGGCTGCTCGAAGAGGACGAGTCCGGCCGGTGACCGGCCGCACGACAGACACGCCGCCGCAGGGCGGCCCGGAAAGGCGATGGTGACGGATCACTACGAGGTCCTCGGCGTCTCGCGCGACGCGAGCGAGGACGAGATCAAGAAGGCGTATCGACGGCTCGCCCGGCAGCTGCACCCCGACGTGAACCCGAGCGAGGAGGCCGCGGAGCGGTTCAAGTCGGTCACGCACGCCTACGACGTGCTCAGCGACGCCGATTCGCGACGCCGCTACGACATGGGCGGCGACCAGAACGGCAACGGCGGGTTCGGCGGCTTCGGCGGCTTCGGGGACATCTTCGAGACCTTCTTCGGCGGCGGAGGGGCGCGGTCCGCCCGGCCCCGTTCACGCCGGGAGCGCGGCCAGGACGCCCTGGTGCGGGTGACGCTCGACCTCGGCGATGTCGTGTTCGGCGTGCACCGCGACATCGAGGTCGACACCGCGGTGCTGTGCGAGACCTGTCAGGGTTCCTGCTGCGCGGAGGGCACCTCGCCCGTGACCTGCGACATCTGCGGCGGATCCGGGCACGTGCAGCAGCAGGTGCGGAGCCTGCTCGGCAACGTCCTCACGACCGCGCCCTGCGGGTCGTGCGAGGGCTTCGGCACGACGATCCCGTTCCCGTGCCAGACCTGCAACGGCCAGGGCCGGGTGCGTTCGCGCCGGACGGTCGGGCTCGACATCCCCGCCGGCGTCGAGACCGGTCTGCGCCTGCAGCTCCCCGGCTCCGGTGAGGTGGGCCGCGCGGGCGGTCCGAACGGCGATCTGTACGTCGAGGTCACGGTGACGCCGCACGCGCGCTTCAGCCGCGAGGGCGACGACCTGCTCGCGACCCTCGAGGTCGCGATGAGCGACGCGATCCTGGGCACCACGACGACGATCGAGTCGCTCGACGGCCCGGTGGACCTGGAGATCCGCCAGGGTCTGCAGTCCGGCGACGTGCTCACGATCAAGGGCCGTGGGGTCACGCCGCTGCGGGGCACGCAGCGCGGAGACCTGCGAGTGGGCGTGCAGGTGCTCACCCCCACGAAGCTCGACCACAAGCAGCGTCAGCTCATCGAGGACTTCGCCAAGCGCACGAAGGCGCCGGCACCGCGGCTCGCCGAGTTCCATCAGGGACTGTTCTCCAAGCTGCGCGACCGGTTCCGCGGCTGACGGACATGGCGCTGCACTTCGTCACGCCCGAGGCGACCTCGGCCCGACCGGGGACCACGATCGCCCTGACCGGCGCCGAGGCCAAGCACGCCGCGGTGGTGCGCCGGGTGCGCGTCGGCGAGCCGATCACCCTCGGTGACGGCGCCGGCGTCTGGCTGGACGCCGAGGTCGTCGCGGCCGCGCCGTCGCTCGTCGAGGTGCGGGTTCTGGCCCGGCGCGAGGATCCGCTGCCGACGCCGCGGATCCTGCTCGCGCAGGCGCTCGCGAAGGGCGATCGCGACGAGCTCGCCGTCCAGGCGGCCTGCGAGCTCGGCGTCGACGGGATCGTGCCCTGGCAGGCCACGCGCAGCGTGTCGCGCTGGGAGGGCGCGAAGGCGGCCAAGGGCCGCGAGCGCTGGGCGAGCATCGTCCGCGAGGCCGCGAAGCAGGCGCACCGCTCCTGGATCCCCGAGGTCGTCGCCGTCGAGTCCACGGCGGATCTCGTGCGTCGCGCCGGGGCCCAGCGGGTGCTGATCCTGGATCCCTCCGCCTCGGAGCGGCTGTCCCGCGTCGTGCCGGACGAGCGCGACATCGTGCTCGTCGTCGGGCCGGAGGGCGGCGTCGCGCCGGAGGAGATCGAGCGCCTCGTCGCCGCGGGCGCCGAGCGGGTGCTGCTCGGCGACACGGTGCTGCGCACGTCGACGGCCGGCCCGGCCGCGCTCGCGGTGCTGAACGTGGCCCGCGGACGCTGGTAGGTCCGCCGACCCGCGGCACCGCGCCGATAGACTGATGGCATGAGCGAACCCTCGATCTTCACGCGCATCCTGAACGGGGAGATCCCCGGCGAGATCCTGCTCGAGACCGATGACGTCTTCGCGATCCGCGACATCAACCCGCAGGCGCCGCTGCACGTGCTCGTGATCCCCAAGTCCGAGCAGTATCGCGACGTCACCGAGCTCGCCGCGGGGGATCCCGCCCTGCTGGCGAAGATCGTCGCCGCGGCCAAGCAGATCGCGGTCGATCACGCCAACGGCGAGTACCGCCTCATCTTCAACAACGGCGCGAGCGTCGCGCAGTCCGTCTTCCACGTGCACGCCCATGTGCTCGGCGATCTCGAGGAGAACAAGCTCGTTGGCTTCTGACGAAACGGCTGAATCCGTCATCTCGGCGCGGATCGAGGTGGACGGCGTCGCGATGGTGCAGCTGCTCGGCCCGCAGGACCGGCTGCTGCGCATGCTCGAGAAGGAGCACCCCGCGGTCGACGTGCTGGTCCGGGGCAACGAGGTCACCCTCACCGGGGATCCCGGCGCGGTCGGCGCGGCGCGGAAGCTCGTCGACGAGCTCATCGAGCTCACGCGGTCCGGCCATGCGCTCGCCCCGAGCGATGTGGCGCAGTCGGCGCGCATGCTGGAGCGCGAGGGCGTGCGACCCAGCGAGGTGCTCGGCGAGGCGATCCTCTCGACCCGAGGACGCGTGATCCGTCCGAAGACCCTCGGTCAGAAGGAGTACGTCGACGCGATCGACGAGAACACGATCGTGTTCGGCATCGGCCCCGCGGGCACCGGAAAGACCTATCTCGCGATGGCGAAGGCCGTCCAGGCGCTGCAGCGCAAGGAGGTCGAGCGGATCATCCTCACCCGCCCGGCGGTCGAGGCGGGGGAGCGGCTGGGCTTCCTCCCCGGTACCCTCACCGACAAGATCGATCCGTATCTGCGCCCGCTCTACGACGCGCTGAACGAGATGATGGATCCGGAGATCGTGCCCCGCCTGATGGCGAGCGGAACGATCGAGGTCGCGCCGCTGGCGTACATGCGCGGACGCACGCTCAACGACTCCTTCGTCGTGCTCGACGAGGCGCAGAACACGACGCCCGAGCAGATGAAGATGTTCCTCACCCGCCTCGGGTTCGGCACGCGCATGGTCGTCACCGGGGACATCACCCAGATCGACCTGCCCACCGCCGCATCCGGTCTCCGGGTCGTGACCCGCGTGCTGAAGGACATCGACGGCATCCACTTCTCCCGGCTCACCAGCGACGACGTCGTCCGGCATTCCCTGGTCGGCCGCATCGTCGACGCCTACACCGAGTACGACGAGCAGCGCACCGCCGTGCGCGCCGAGCGGGAGCAGGCCGCCGAGTTCGCCAACCGGGCGGAGCGCAGAGCGGGGCAGCAGCGCCCCGGCCCCCGAGACCGCATGCCGAAACGAGGCCTGAAATGATCGAGATCAACAACGAGTCGGCCATCGCGATCGACGAGACGGTGCTGCTGCGCCTCACCGAGCGCAACCTGGCCGAGCTGAACGTCAGCGCGGACGCGGACGTCGCGATCGTGCTCGTGGACGAGGGTGCCATGGAGGCGCTGCACGTGCAGTGGATGGACGAGCCGGGTCCCACGGACGTGCTGAGCTTCCCGATGGACGAGCTGCGCCCCGGCACGATCGACCGCCCGACGCCGCCCGGGCTGCTCGGCGACATCGTGCTGTGCCCCCAGGTGGCGGAGACCCAGGCCGCCACCGCGAAGCACACCCTCATGGACGAGCTGATCCTGCTCACCACGCACGGTCTGCTGCATCTCCTCGGGTTCGACCACGCCGAGCCCGAGGACGAGAAGGAGATGTTCGGCCTGCAGCGCGAGCTCATCGCCGGCTTCGCGGCCGACGAGCGCTCCCACGGTCGATGACTCCATTCCTGCTGCTCGCGGGCGCGATCCTGCTGGTCGCCTTCGGCGGTCTGATGGCGGCGATCGACGCGGCGCTCTCGGTGACCTCCCGTGCCGATCTCGTCGAGATGGGCGCGGAGGGACGAAACGCGTCGGCCCTCGCCCGGATCGCCGCGGATCCCGAGCCGCACGCGAACGCCGTCGCGTTCATGCGCGTGTTCGTCGAGACGGCGGCCGCGGTGCTCGTCACGGTCGCTCTCGTGCTGCTCTTCGACGACCAGATCTGGTGGGCGATGCTCGCCGCGGCGGTCATCATGACGGGCATCACGTTCGTGCTCGTCGGCGCCAGCCCGCGCTCCTTCGGCCGGCAGCACGCCGACGCGATGCTGCGGGTGTGCGCGCCGACGATCCGCGCCGTCCGGGTGATCCTCGGTCCCATCGCGCAGGGCCTCGCGGTCTTCGGCAGCCGCGTGACGCCGGGCGCGGGTCGCAGCACCTTCGCCAGCGAGACGCAGCTGCTCAGCATGGTCGACGAGGCCGCCTCGCACGATCTCATCGAGGCCGACGACCGGGAGCTCATCCACTCCGTGTTCGACTTCACGGACCAGTTCGTGCGTGCGGTCATGGTGCCTCGCACCGACATGGTCACCGTCGATGCCGCGGCGACGACGTCCGAGGCGATGGATCTCTTCCTCCGCCGCGGCGTCTCGAGGATCCCGGTGGTCGACGACGACGCCGACGATGTGGTGGGCGTGCTCTACCTCAAGGACCTGGTGCAGTTCGCCTACCGCGACGACCTCAGCTGGCGGGCGGCGTCCGTGCGGCAGATCGCACGCCCCGCCGTCTTCGTCCCCGAGTCGATGCGGGCCGAGACCCTGCTGCAGCAGATGAAGCGCGATGCCGTGCACGTGTGCATCGTCATCGACGAGCACGGCGGCATCGCCGGACTCGTGACGCTCGAAGACCTCATCGAGGAGCTCGTCGGCGAGATCTCGGACGAGTACGACCGTCCCGGCAGCGAGGTCGTCGAGCTCGAGCCGGGTCGCTACCGCGTGAGCGGCCGCATGGACCTCGAGGACGTCGGGGAGCTGTTCGGCGTCGAGCTCGAGGACGACGACGTCGACTCCATCGGCGGGCTCCTCGGCAAGGAGCTCGGCCGCATCCCCACTCCCGGCGCGACGGCCGTCGTGCGCGGGCTCCTCCTCACCGGCGGCGCCTCGCGCGGACGCGGGCGCGGCATCGAGTACGTCTTCGTCGAGCGGGCCGAGGAGCCGCTCGCGGAGGATCAGCACGGATCCGACCGGTCCAGCAAGGAGAACCACGATGAGCGATGAGCGCGAAGCGAAGGACGAGACGGGGCACCGAAGCGGCTTCGTGACGTTCGTCGGCCGCCCGAACGTGGGCAAGTCGACGCTCACCAACGCCCTCGTCGGCGAGAAGATCGCGATCACCAGCGAGAAGCCGCAGACCACCCGGCGCGCGATCCGCGGCATCGTGAACCGCCCCGACGGGCAGCTCGTGATCGTCGACACCCCCGGGATCCACCGCCCGAGGACGCTCCTCGGCGAGCGGCTGAACGACCTCGTCGAGCAGGTGCTCGGCGACGTCGACGTGATCGGCTTCTGCGTGCCGGCGACCGAGAAGGTCGGTCCGGGCGACCGCCGCATCGCGGCCTCGCTGGACGGCTACCCGCGGGCGAAGAAGGTCGCGATCGTGACCAAGGTCGACGTCGCCGACCGCGACGAGATCACCGAGCGCCTCATGGAGGTGGACTCCCTGCGCGAGGACTGGGCGGCGGTGATCCCGCTCTCGGCGCTGACGCGGGTGCAGCTGGACGTGCTCGCGGACGAGGTGCTGTCCCTGATGCCCGAGGGGCCGTCGCTGTACGGGGACGACGTCGTCACCGACGAGTCGACGGAGGACCGCATCGCCGAGATGATCCGAGAGGCCGCGCTCGAGGGCGTCCGGGACGAGCTGCCGCACTCGATCGCGGTCGTCGTGGACGACATCTCGCCCCGGGAGGACTCGGACCTGACCGACGTCCACGCCTCGATCGTGGTCGAGCGCGACAGCCAGAAGGCGATCATCATCGGACGCAAGGGCGCCCGGCTCCGCGAGGTGGGCGCCACCGCCCGCGCGGGGATCGAGGAGCTGCTCGGCACCCGGGTGTTCCTCGGGCTGCACGTGAAGGTCGCCAAGGAGTGGCAGCGGGATCCGAAGCAGCTCGGCCGGCTGGGCTTCTGACATGGGCTCCGCGGCGCGGCAGTGGATCGCCCCGGTCTGGGGGCCGCCGGAGCAGTGGCGCCTCGTCGATGCGACGGTGCCGGCACCGGGTCCGGGGGAGGTCACGGTGCGCGTGCGGGCCGCGGGGATGAACCCGGCGGACCGCAAGCACGTCGCGGCCCCTCGCGCGGGTGTCGCCCTCCCCGTGCCGATCGGCTACGAGATCTCGGGCGAGATCACCGCGATCGGTCCCGGCACGACGATCGGATCCGGCGAGGCACGGCTCGGCGACGAGGTGATCGCGTTCCGCGTGCAGGGCGGCTATGCGACCTCGCTCACGTTCCCTGCCGAGAAGGCGTTCCGCAAACCGGCCCCTCTGTCGCACGCGGAGGCGGCGAATCTGCTGCTCGCCGGTACGACGGCCGCCGAGATGCTCGAGCGCGTGCAGGCCCGCGCGGGGGAGACGATCCTCCTGCACGGCGCGTCGGGTGCGGTCGGCGTCATGGTGCTGCAGCTCGCCGCGCTGCGCGGCATCCGGGTGATCGGCACCGCGAGCGCGGCGGGCGCCGAGCGCGTGCGCCGTTTCGCCGGGATCCCCGTGGCGTACGGAGAGGGACTCCTCGGCCGGGTGCGGGCGCTCGATCTCCCGGTGCACGCGGCTCTCGATGCGGTCGGCACCGACGAGGCGGTGGACGTGTCCCTCGCGCTCGTCGCGGACCGCGCCCGGATCGTCACGATCGCGGCCCCCGCGCGCGCCGCCGAGCACGGCTTCCTCAGCATCGCCGGATCGCAGCCGGCGAGCGCCGCGTTCCGGGACGGGATCCGCGGCGAACTCGTCCGGCTCGCCGACGAAGGGCTCCTCGTGGTTCCGCTCGCGCGGACCTATCCGCTCGCGGACGCCGTCGAGGCGACCCGGTTCCTCGCCGAGGAGCATCCGGGCGGCAAGCTCGCGCTGATCCCCTAGGCGCCCGTCACCATCCGCCGGACGATCCGCCTCCGCCGCCCCCTCCCGACGAACCGCCGCCGAAGGATCCGCTCGACGATGACGACGAAGAGCTGGGCGTCGGGGTGGCGCTGAGCGAGCTGTTCATGCCGGACAGCGAGCCGGCGAAGCTGCTTCCGGAATAGCCGGGGTACCAGCCGGGCACGGTGCCGTCGCGCTCGTACTGCACGGTCAGCACCTCGCCCCATTCGCGTTCCAGGCCGAAGAGCATCGCGTACGGCAGAAGCCGCTCGTACAGCACCACGACATCCACGCTGCCGTCCGCGCGGCGTTCGGCGCCGCGATACGACTGCAGCATCCGGATCCGGTCCGCCTCGGCGAGCCGGATGTACTCGCGCACGCCGAGCAGGTCCTCGCGGGTCTCGGCGCCCTGCGGGGTGAGCACGGCGCGCCGCGGAAGCGAGACGATGAGCGACACGACCGCGACGACCGTCGCCACGATGGCGACGACGAAAGTGGCGATCGCGGCCGGGCGGCCGACCGCCAGACCCGGCACGGCGAGGGCGACGGCGGCGAGGCCCGCGACGATTCCGAGGGCGCTCAGTCCGATCGCGAGCGCCGCCCGGCGCCGCACGAGCAGTCCGCGGTCGAACGCGGCGGCGCGGGCGGAAGCGTCCAGGGCCTTCAGGCGCCCGACGAGGGCGTCGTCCGGAACCGCGAGGGCGAGGGTCGTGCCGACGGGCTGCGAGGGGAACAGCGCCTGCAGCGCTGCTGCGTCGAGCGGATCCGGGGCGATCGTCGGATCCCTCAGCTCCAGCACCGGCTTGCTCTCCCCGTCGGCGATGCGCAGGGCCTTGTGCACGGCGAGGTGCACCATCTCCGCGGCGTTAGCGACGGACCGGCGTCCCTCGATCTCGGCGGCGAGCAGCGGCGGCAGCGTCGCCGGCACGTCGTACTGGGCGACCACAATCCCGCGTCCGCCTCGGCGTCCCCTTCGCCGCAGCAGGGCGATCCCCAGGATCGGGCCGCCGATCGCGAGCAGCACTCCGGCTCCGGCGACCGGATACGGGACGACGTCGGTCATCGGGTCGGGCTGGCGGGCCGGCGCGGGGGCGAAGGTGCCGGCACGCATCGGGAACGCCACCGTCACGCCGCTCGCTGCGGGGAGGTCCTCGGCGGAGACGGAGTAGGCGCCGTCAGCGCCGGCGGACAGCGTGCACGGCGTGGTGGATCCGATCGCCCCGATGTAGCAGGACGGCGCCGCGATGCTCGCCGACGCCAGCTCCGGCGCGATGCCGAGGGTGGCGGAGAAGCGGGCGATCGGCTGCTGCGAGCTCAACGGCAGCAGATTCCAGTACCACTCGTCGATCCGGCGGTCCGTCGGACGGTGCACGACGTCGCGCATCGTGTAGCGGATCACGTAGGTGGTGGGACCGTGCTGGAAGCTGTCGGGATCGCCGATCCGGATCTGGCGTTCGCCGTTCTCCGTGTCGCCGTCGTCGTACGGCAGCGCACGACCGGAGCCGTCGGTGATCGAGACGATGTGCAAGCCGAGCGGTGCGCCGTCGTACCAGGTCGGCAGGCCGCGGATGATGCCGTGGTTCTGATCGAACTCCGGGAAGTCCGCCACCAGGGTCTCGGTCACCGCGAGGGTCGCCCGGCCGGAGGCGTCTCGACCGAGGTCGTACCGGGCGTCCCAGGAGGCGTAGGAGAAGTCGTTCGCGTCGGCGTGCGCGGCCGGGACCGCGAGCAGAGGGGCCAGCACGAGCGCGAAGGCGCCGAGCAGGGCGAATAGGCGGGCGCGCGATCGAGCCGTCATGCGAGCCAGACTATCCGCCACGCCGGCCGCCGCGGGATCCCGTCGGCCTGAGAGTCGCTCCCGATTCCGGCCTGCTCGGGCGAGGATCAGTGCAGAGCGCTCGTCTCGATGATCTCGCGGAGCACGGCCTCGTCGTTCGGGATCTCGGTGACGCGCTGCGGGGCGGCGAGCAGAGCCTGCAGTTCTGCGGAGAGCGGCAGCTCGATCCCGAGCGCCTCGGTGATCGTCTCCCCGAACTTCTCGGGCTTCGCGGTCTCCAGAACGAGCATGGGCACGGCGTCCTCGACGAACTCCCGCGCGACCTTCACGCCGTCCGCGGTGTGCGGATCGATGATCGTGCCGGTCTCCTCGTGGACGGCGCGGATCGTGGCGAGCCGGTCGGCATGGGTGCTGGTGCCGCTGACGATCCCGAACTCGTCGGCGAAGCGGTGGAGATCCGCGGTGAAGTCGAAGCTGCCGCTCGATGCGAGATCGCTCCACGCCGCGCGGACGCGCTCCGCATCCCGGCCGACGAGGTCGTAGATGAAGCGCTCCAGATTCGACGCCTTGGAGATGTCCATCGACGGGCTGGACGTCGCGAGCGTCTGCGCCGCGCTGCGCGGACGGTAGACCCCGGTGCGGAAGAACTCGTCCAGCACGTTGTTCTCGTTCGCGGCGAGCACGAGCCGGCGGATCGGCAGGCCCATCCCACGGGCGAAGAAGCCGGAGAGGATGTTCCCGAAGTTCCCGGACGGCACGGCGAACGACACCTCGAAGCCCGCCCGCTCGGACGGTGCGACGGCGTCGGTGGCCCGCAGCCAGGCCCAGAAGTAGTAGACGACCTGGGCGGTGATGCGGGCGAGGTTGATGGAGTTCACCGCGCCGAGGTGCTGCGCGTTCTTGAAGTCGAGATCGCCGGCGAGGTCCTTGACGAGGTTCTGGCAGTCGTCGAAGACGCCGTCGACCGCGATGTTGTGCACGTTCGCGTCCTGCAGCGAGTACATCTGGGCACGCTGGAACGCGCTCATCCGTCCCTGCGGCGAGAGCATGAACACACTGATCCGGTCCTTGCCGCGCAGCGCGTGCTCGGCCGCGGAACCGGTGTCGCCCGAGGTCGCGCCGACGATGTTCAGCACGCCGCCGGTGCGCTCCAGCGCGTACTCGAGCGCCTGCCCAAGGAACTGCATCGCCATGTCCTTGAACGCGAGTGTGGGCCCCTCGGAAAGACCCACGAGGGAGATCCCGTCCCCGATCGGGGTGAGCGGGACCGGAGCCGCGAAGACCTCGGGGGAGTAGGCGGCGGCGCACAGTGCGGCGAGGTCGTCGCGGGGGATGTCGGTGGCGAAGAGCCCCAGCACCTCGGTGGCGAGCTCCGCATAGCCGAGCCCGCGCCAGGACTCCAGCGTCGCGGCGTCCACCACCGGAAGACGCTCCGGCACGAGCAGGCCGCCGTCGATGGCGAGGCCTTCCAGGAGCGCCTCGCTGTAGGTCTTCGGCTCCCCGCCGCCGCGGGTGGAGATGTACTGCACGGCTGCTCCTCGATAAAAGTCGGGCGTCTCGGATCCGCCCGCACGCGCGCGGATCCGCGTCCATCGATTGTCGCAGGTTCCTCGGTCCTTCTCTCCCCGCGTGACGCCTCGAGAGGGGCACCCGATGGGCCGTGCTAGCATGGCCGCATGCGCGCAGGCGGTCTGCTCCTTCTTAGCTGCCGCGACGAGTCCCGTATCTGAGGGCCCCACTCGTCGCGGTGTTCGTGTTGGCCCGCCCCCACACTTGAAGCGACGAGAAGAGCACACCCTCATGAAGAACAACCAGCGCCCCACCGCCATGCCGGTCCACAAGTACCGGCCGTTCCACGAGCAGATCCGCGTCGACCTGCCCGACCGCACCTGGCCGTCCGCCCGCATCACCGAGGCGCCGCGCTGGTGCGCGGTCGACCTGCGCGACGGCAACCAGGCCCTCATCGACCCGATGTCGCCCGAGCGCAAGCGCGTGATGTTCGAGCTGCTCGTCAGCATGGGCTACAAGGAGATCGAGGTCGGCTTCCCGTCGGCGAGCCAGACCGATTTCGACTTCGTGCGCCAGCTCATCGACGAGAACCTGATCCCCGACGACGTCACGATCCAGGTCCTGACGCAGTGCCGCGAGCACCTGATCGAGCGCACCTACGAGGCGATCGCCGGCGCGAAGCAGGCCATCGTGCACTTCTACAACTCCACGAGCGTGCTGCAGCGCGAGGTCGTCTTCCGCTCGGATCGGGAGGGCGTCAAGCAGATCGCCCTCGAGGGCGCCCGGCTGTGCCGCGAGTTCGAGAGGCGCATCCCCGACACCGAGGTGTACTACGAGTACTCGCCGGAGAGCTACACCGGCACCGAGCTGGAGTACGCGGTCGAGGTCTGCAACGAGGTGCTGGAGATCCTGGAACCCACCCCGGGACGCAAGGTCATCATCAACCTGCCCGCGACCGTCGAGATGGCGACGCCGAACGTCTACGCCGACTCGATCGAATGGATGAGCCGGCACCTGAACCACCGCGAGAACGTGATCCTCTCGCTGCACCCGCACAACGACCGGGGCACCGCGATCGCCGCCGCCGAGCTGGGCTACATGGCCGGCGCCGACCGCATCGAGGGATGCCTGTTCGGCAACGGCGAGCGCACCGGCAACGTCGATCTGGTCGCGCTGGGCATCAACATGTTCACGCAGGGCATCGATCCCCAGATCGACTTCAGCGACATCGACCAGGTCAAGCGCACGGTCGAGTACTGCAACCAGCTGCCCGTGCCCGAGCGCAGCCCCTGGGCCGGCGACCTCGTCTTCACGGCGTTCAGCGGCTCGCACCAGGACGCGATCAAGAAGGGCTTCGAGGCGATGGCCGCGCAGGCCGAGGCGCAGGGCGTCACGGTCGACGACATCGAGTGGGGCGTGCCCTACCTGCCGGTGGACCCCAAGGATCTGGGCCGCTCCTACGAGGCGGTCATCCGCGTCAACTCGCAGTCCGGCAAGGGCGGTGTCGCGTACCTGCTGAAGACCGACCACGCGCTGGATCTGCCGCGCAAGCTGCAGATCGAGTTCTCCGGCGTCGTGCAGGCGAAGACCGACGCCGAGGGCGGCGAGGTCACGAGCGAGCAGATCTGGGACATCTTCACCGACGAGTACCTGCCCGCGTCCGCCGACGAGGCGAAGTGGGGACGGTTCGAGCTGCTCGGCACCCGCACGAACAGCGACATGTCCGGCGAGGTCAGCCTGGATGTGGTGCTGCGCGACGACGAGGAGCGCGTGGAGGCACAGGGCCGGGGGAACGGTCCGGTCGCGGCGTTCATCGAGGTGCTGCGTGAGCGCGGCTTCGACATCTCGCTGTACGACTACGTCGAGCACACGCTCTCGACCGGCGGCGACGCGCAGGCTGCGGCCTACGTGGAGCTGCAGGTCGGCGATCAGCGCCTCTGGGGCGTCGGCATCGACGGCGACATCTCCACGGCGTCGCTCAAGGCCATCGTCTCCTGCGTGAACCGCTCCATCCGCGCCCGGGTCGCCGCCGACGCGGACCTCGTCACGGCCTGAGCGGCCCCACCACGCTTCTCCGCACCGTCACCCCGTGTGCGGAGGACACGTCCGCGGCGCCACAGCACGCGTGACTGCGCCTGCGCCCCGTTCCCGGCAGATCTGCCGGGACCGGGGCGCAGACGTCTGCCCGGGTCTTTCGGCCTGCTCCCGGAGAGCCGCGACGCGGGTCAGGGCTTGATGATCGGGATCATGCCCGTCTCGGCCGCGACACGGCGACGGTAGAGGGCGCGCTGCTCCGGCAGCGACAGATCGAAGACGACGGCGAGGACGCGGATCACGGCGGTCACGACGATCCCGATGACGGCCGCGAGCACGATCCCCATCCCCAGACCGTGCGCGATCACGATGAAGGCGCAACCGGCCCCTGCGGCGACCGCGTACAGCGAACCCACGTGCATGATCGACACCGGCAGGCCCATGAGCACGTCGCGCAGCACTCCGCCGCCGGCGGCGGCGCACACCCCGATGAAGATCGCCGGAACCTCCGGCAAACCGAACGCGATCGCCTTGCTCGTCCCGAAGGCGCCGAACATGCCGATCACGACAGCGTCGAGCCCCACGACCACGGCGTTGAGCCGCTGGAAGAGCCCGGCCAGCAGCATTCCGACGAGAGCTGCCCCGCCGGCGGTGAGCAGATACCCGTTGCTTTGGAGGGATGCGGGCGGCTGCCCCAGCAGGATGTCGCGGATGAGTCCGCCGCCCATGCCGATCATGATGCCGATGATGGCCACGCCGAGAAGGTCCAGGCGGCGCTCGCCCCGGAAGCCGCTCGCGAACATCGCGCCCTGCACGCCGCCCAGGCCCACGCCCAGCAGATCGGCCCAGAGCGGGATGGTGAAGGTCGGTTCGGTCACAGCTCTATTGTCCCCGGGAGTGGGATGATCGAGGAATGCCCACCTACCGAGACGAAGCGGTGATCCTGCGCACCCACAAGCTCGGTGAGGCGGACCGGATCGTCACGATGCTGTCGCGCGCGCACGGCAAGGTCCGGGCCGTGGCCAAGGGGGTGCGGCGCACCTCGTCGAAGTTCGGCTCGCGCCTCGAGCCGTTCATGGTCGCGGACGTGCAGCTGTACCAGGGGCGCTCGCTCGACATCGTGCAGCAGGCGGAGTCGCTCGGCTCCTACGGCGCCGACATCGCGCTGCACTACGACCGCTACACGGCGGCGAACGCCATGGTCGAGACGGCGGACCGGCTCAACGACGCGGAGGCGACGCCCGAGCAGTATCTGCTGCTCGTCGGGGGCCTGCGCGCCCTCGCCCGGGGCGAGCACGCGAGCCGCAGCATCCTCGATTCGTATCTGCTGCGCGTCATGGCGCTGTCGGGCTGGGCCCCGTCGTTCAGCGACTGCGCCCGGTGCGCGAAGCCCGGAGCGCACACGGTCTTCGTGGCGCAGATGGGGGGCATCGTCTGCGACGAGTGCGCTCCCGTCGGCAGTCCGCGGATCCCGGCTACGGCGATCGAGGTGCTCCGCGCCCTTCTCGCCGGGGACTGGGAGCGCGTGGACGCCGCGTCCGACCGTGAGACCGCGGCCGCGTCCGGCGTCATCGCCGCCTATGCCCAGTGGCATCTCGAGCGGGGGATCCGCTCGCTCTCGCTCGTGGAGGGAAACCGTTGAGCCCCAAGCCGTACACGCACAAGGACGCCGTCCCGTACCGTCCGCTGGACTGGACCGGCGTTCAACCGCCTGCGTTCCCAGCGGTGCCGAACCACGTGGCGATCGTCATGGACGGCAACGGCCGATGGGCGAACCGACGCGGACTCAACCGCATCGAGGGGCACAAGGCGGGGGAGGAGGTGCTGCTCGATGTCGTGGCCGGGGCGATCCAGGCCGGCGTCAAGCACCTGAGCGTGTACGCGTTCTCGACCGAGAACTGGGCGCGCTCCCCGGAGGAGGTGCGCTTCCTCATGGGGTACAACCGCGACGTGCTGCACCGGCGCCGCGATCAGCTCAACGAGTGGGGAGTGCGGATCCGGTGGGCGGGGCGCAAACCGCGCCTGTGGGGATCCGTCATCAAGGAGCTGGAGTACGCGTCGGAGCTGACACGCGGCAACGACACGCTCACGCTGACCATGTGCATCAACTACGGCGGCCGGGTGGAGCTCGTGGATGCGATGCGCGCGATCGCCGAGGACGTGAAGGCCGGGCGGATGCGCCCGAGTGCGATCACGGAGAAGGCGATCCGCCGGCACCTGTACATCCCCGACATGCCGGACGTCGATCTCTTCCTGCGCAGCTCGGGGGAGCAGCGCACGTCGAACTTCCTGCTCTGGCAGTCGGCGTATGCGGAGATGGTCTTCCTGGACACGCTCTGGCCGGACTTCTCGCGCGAGGAGCTGTGGCGTGCGATCGGGATCTACCTCTCCCGTGACCGTCGCTTCGGCGGCGCGGTCGACACGCCCGACGCGCTCGACGAGGTCTGAGCCGGCCGTCGGATCGCTGGGTGCCGGGGCACGTCAGGCGGCGGGGTGGAACCGCCTCGGAGGAGGATCCACGTCGCCCCAGGCGTAGCGGACGGGGAGCCTCGGTCGGAGCGTGGTGCGTTCACCGCCGCGGTCGTGCAGCACGAAGTCGTCCGTCCCGATACGGGTGATCCGCCATCCGCCGTGGTGCAACCGCATGTGGTGGAAGCGGCAGAGCAGGATCCCACGGTCGATGTCGGTGCGTCCGTTATCGCGTGCCCACTCGTCGATGTGATGCGCCTCGCAGTATGACGCGGGCCGATCGCAGCCGGTCCACCGGCATCCGCCGTCGCGGATCGCGAGGCCGATGCGCTGCCGGGGCGTGAACAGCCGCGATTCGCGACCGACGTCGAGGGGATTCCCGCACCCGTCTACGGTCACGGGAACGGTGCCGGCCTCGCAGATCCGCCGTTCTGCAACGGCCGCCGGCAGCGCCGTCAGTCCGTCCTCGCTGATCGCGATCGGGGCAGAATCGCCGTGCCGGTCGACGGTCTGCACCAGTCGCAGCCCGGCCTGGCGCGTGCCGAAGACGCCTTCCGGTTCGGCGAGCGCGCCGGCGCGGATCAGATCCAGCAGCAGGTCGTAGGAGAGCTGCTCGTTCGTGCGGGGGTCGGCGGTGAGGTCCGCCGCTCGTGCGTTCTCGTCGGCGTCGACGAACCGCGGGCCGCCCCGGCGCGGACGCAGTGCAGACGCGAAGACCGCATCGACGAAAGCTCCGCCCTCGTCGTCGAAGACCGCCGAGGCGTGCCGTACGCCCTCATGGTCGAACCAGGTCCGGAACGAGCGGCGCTCGTATCGGGCGTTGAATCGCGCCTGGGTGCCCTCCGGGTCCAGCAGGTCTCGGATCGCTCGCGCCGACGCCCCCAGCTCTTCCACGGTGCGTTGCGGCGCCTCCTCGATGAGCTGCGCGGCGGCCTGCGCCCAGGCGGCCGCGGCGTCCTCCGGCGGATCGCCGAGTCCGCTGCGGATCGCGTCGAACTGGGCGGAGGTCAGCGTTCCCGATCGCAGCCCGGTTCGGAGCGGCTCCCGCCAATCGCCCGAGGACGGTTCTGACGACGGCGGTTCCGACGACCGTGTGGCATCGCCGGTCTCCGCCGGGCTGTCGTCGCGCACCTCGTCTTCGAGGAGCGCCTCTCCGACGCGCACCTGGCGTGCCGCCTCGCTCTTGGTTGTGCCGGCGAGCTCCTGGATCAACGACGCCGCGGAGCGGTGCCCTCGCGACTGCGCCAGCCCTGCGTGCCCCGCCGATCGGCTGGACCGGCGTGCGATCTGCCCGGCGCAGAGCAGCTGGATCTGCTCCGTGAGACGGCCGATCTCGACCGCCTCCTGACATGCCGCGATCGTCTCCGCATCACCGAGTCCCGCGATGACCTCCTGAACGTCGGACGCGCTCGCGCCGGCACGGATCCGCCCCGCAAGGGTCGGGATCAGTGCCGCGATCGCTTCCAACGTCGTCATACCCCGATTCTTCTCGGGGCCACCGACATTCGAATCCCCTGATCAGCGATATGTTCCGAGCTGTGGAGAATTGCGCCGAACGGCCGATTGTGGAGGACGATCCGCGAATCCTGCCGGTGCGGACACGACGCATCGATCGCGTGCGTCCGGTAGACTGATTCCGCGAAGGGGAGTATTCCGACTTCACACGATCGTCATCACGAGGCCCGCCGCCGGGCCTCCGGGCGTGTGACCGCCGTGCGGCGGAGGGAGAGACTTTCGGCCGTTTGACCGACCCCTCCGAAAGGCCCCTGTGGACGTTCCCGTCTGGTTCGAAGTCGTCTCGCTCGCCGTCCTGCTGCTGATCCTCATCGGAGATCTGCTCATCGTGCGGTGGCGCCCGCATATCCCCTCGACCAAGGAGTCCACCCTCTGGGTCGTCTTCTACGTCGCGCTCGCGCTCGGTTTCGCCGGTCTCCTGCTCGCGGTGGCCGGGGGACAGCACGCCGGCGAGTTCCTGACCGGGTGGGCGCTCGAGTACAGCCTCTCGATCGACAACCTCTTCGTGTTCGTGCTGATCATGGCCCAGTTCTCGGTGCCGCGGAAGCTGCAGCAGGAAGTGCTGATGGTGGGCATCATCATCGCCCTCGTGCTGCGCGGCATCTTCATCCTCCTGGGCGTGACGATCATCGAGAACTTCGCCCCGGTGTTCTACCTGTTCGGCGCATTCCTCATCTGGACGGCGATCCGCCAGGCCATGCCGGAGAAGGAGCAGGAGGACGAGACCGCGGCGAAGGAGGGCTTCGCCGTGCGCCTGGTCCGCCGGCTCGTCCCCGTCAGCGACGACTTCGACGGCCCCAAGTTGCGGACGGTCGTCGACGGCAAGCGCGTCTGGACGCCCATGATCATCGTGTTCGTCACGATCGGCGTCACGGATCTGATGTTCGCGATCGACTCGATCCCCGCGATCTTCAGCATCACGCAGAACAGCTTCCTGGTGTTCACCGCCAACATCTTCGCGCTGATGGGCCTGCGCCAGCTCTACTTCCTCCTCGGCGACCTGCTCGACCGCCTGCGCTACCTGCACTACGGCATCGCCGTGATCCTCGGATTCATCGGCGTGAAGCTCGTGCTCCACGCGATGCACGAGAACAGCGTCCCGTTCATCAACGGTGGTAAGCCGATCGAATGGGCGCCCGACGTGCCGATCTGGCTGTCGCTCACGGTGATCGTCGTCGCGATGCTCGGCGCGACCGGGGCGAGCCTCATCGCGTCGGGCCGCGAGAAGCGCCGCGAGCGCGCCCTCGCCGAGTGACCGCACGCCTCCAGCGCCGGTCAGGGTGGGTGGGAAACACCCACCCTGACCGGGGGTAAGCTCGTGGCCATGCAGGCGGTGCTTCTCCTTAGCAGCCGCGGCGAGACCTCGATCTAGGCCTCTCTCGCCGCGGAGTCTCGCGTGGGCCGCACCTTGACCCTCTGGAGAAGCAACGCATGAATGACGCAGCCCCCCGCCCCCGGACCCTGGCCGAGAAGGTCTGGGACGACCACCTCGTCGTGAAGGGCGAGAACGGCGAGCCCGATCTCATCTACATCGACCTGCACCTCGTGCACGAGGTCACCAGCCCCCAGGCCTTCGACGGCCTGCGCACCGAGGGGCGCCCGCTGCGCCGCCTCGATCTGACCATCGCCACCGAGGACCACAACACTCCGACGCTGGCGATCGACAAGCCGATCGCCGACCTCACCAGCCGCACCCAGATCGAGACGCTGCGTCGCAACGCCGAGGAGTTCGGCGTGCGCCTGCACTCGCTGGGTGACGCCGAGCAGGGCATCGTGCACGTCGTCGGACCCCAGCTCGGTCTCACCATGCCCGGCATCACCGTGGTCTGCGGGGACTCGCACACGTCCACGCACGGTGCGTTCGGCGCGATGGCCTTCGGCATCGGCACGAGCGAGGTCGAGCACGTCATGGCCACGCAGACGCTGCCGCTGAAGCCGTTCAAGACCATGGCGATCACCGTCGAGGGGACCCTGCGCCCCGGTGTCACCGCGAAGGACATCATCCTCGCGGTGATCGCGAAGATCGGCACCGGCGGGGGACAGGGCTACGTGCTCGAGTACCGCGGCAGCGCGATCCGCGCCCTCTCCATGGAGGGCCGCATGACGATCTGCAACATGTCGATCGAGGCCGGCGCCCGGGCCGGCATGGTGGCGCCCGACGAGACCACCTTCGCGTACGTGCAGGGGAAGCCCCACGCGCCGCAGGGGCAGGACTGGGACGACGCGGTCGCCTACTGGCGCACCCTGCCCACCGACGAGGGCGCGACGTACGACGCCGAGGTGTTCATCGACGCGGACGCGCTCGAGCCGTTCGTCACCTGGGGGACGAACCCCGGTCAGGGCGTCTCCCTGTCCGCGGACGTGCCGGACCCCGCCGACATCGTCGACCCGAACGAGCGCAGCGCCGCCGAGCGTGCGCTCGAGTACATGGACCTGACTCCGGGCACCCCGCTCAAGGAGGTGAAGGTCGACGCGGTCTTCATGGGATCGTGCACGAACAGCCGGATCGAGGATCTCCGCGCTTTCGCCTCGGTCATCCAGGGCAAGAAGAAGGCCGACGGCGTGCGCGTCATGGTGGTCCCCGGATCCGCCCGCGTGCGCCTCGAGGCCGAGGCCGAGGGACTGGACAAGGTCTTCACCGACTTCGGCGCCGAGTGGCGCTTCGCCGGCTGCTCAATGTGCCTGGGGATGAACCCCGACCAGCTCGCCCCGGGGGAGCGCTGCGCGTCCACCTCGAACCGCAACTTCGAAGGCCGACAGGGCAAGGGCGGACGCACGCACCTGGTGTCGCCGCTGGTCGCGGCCGCGACCGCCGTGCGCGGCACGCTGTCCAGCCCGAGCGACCTCGTCGAGAACGGGCAGGAGGCCTGATCATGGAGAAGTTCACCACCCACACCGGTGTCGCCGCACCGCTGAAGCGCTCCAACGTCGACACGGACCAGATCATCCCCGCGGTGTTCCTGAAGCGCGTCACCAAGACGGGCTTCGACGACGCGCTGTTCCACGCCTGGCGTCAGGATCCCGACTTCGTGCTCAACCAGGAGCCGTTCCGGAACGCGTCCGTGCTCGTCGCCGGATCCGACTTCGGCACCGGATCCAGCCGCGAGCACGCGGTCTGGGCGCTGCGCGACTACGGCTTCGCGGTCGTGCTGAGCCCCCGGTTCGCCGACATCTTCCGGGGGAACTCCGGCAAGCAGGGCCTGCTCGCGGCGACCGTCGAGGAGGCCGACATCGAGCGGATCTGGGCGCTGATCGACGAGGATCCCGGCCGGGAGATCACAGTCGATCTCGAGGCGCGCACCGCCACGATCGGCGACTTCCAGACCTCCATCGGGATCGACGATTACACTAGATGGCGGCTCCTCGAAGGGCTCGATGACATCGGGCTCACGCTGCGCAACGAAGACAAGATCGCGCAGTTCGAGGCCCGCCGCGAGTCGTGGCGGCCACGTACGCTTCCTGTTCTCTGAACCGGACGCGGCCGTGAGCCCAGGGCATCCGCCCGGCGGCTCCGGCCGCGCCCGTTCCACAAGAAGAGGCCCTGAATGACGACACCGCTGCACGAGACCACGCTCGCTTCGAAGCCCTCGGGCGACGTACTGGCAATCCGCGGCGGACGTCCACTGCACGGCCGGGTGGACGTGAAGGGCGCGAAGAACCTCGCGACCAAGGCGATGGTCGCGACCCTCCTCGGCGAGACCGCGAGCACGCTGCGCGACGTCCCCGACCTGAGCGACGTCGCCGTCGTGCGCTCGCTGCTCGAGGTGCACGGCGTGCGCGTCACCGAGGGCGACGAGCCCGGCGCGCTCGTGTTCGACCCGAGCGACGTCGAGTCGGCGCATTTCGAGGAGATCGACGCGCACGCGGGGGCCTCACGGATCCCGATCCTGTTCTGCGGCCCGCTCCTGCACCGTCTCGGCCAGGCCTTCATCCCCGACCTCGGCGGCTGCCGCATCGGCGACCGCCCCATCGACTTCCACCTCGACGCGCTGCGCAAGTTCGGCGCGGTCGTCGAGAAGCTGCCCAGCGGCATCCGCCTCTCCGCGCCGAACGGCCTGAAGGGCGCGAACATCCACCTGCCGTATCCGAGCGTGGGCGCGACCGAGCAGGTGCTGCTCACCGCGGTGCGCGCCCAGGGCCAGACCGAGCTGCGCAACGCGGCGATCGAGCCCGAGATCATGGATCTCATCGCGGTGCTGCAGAAGATGGGCGCGATCATCTCCTACGAGCCGAACCGGGTCATCCTCATCGAGGGCGTCGAGACGCTCCGCGGCTACGACCACCGGTCGATCTTCGACCGCAACGAGGCGGCCTCCTGGGCCTGCGCAGCGCTGGCCACCGACGGTGAGATCTTCGTCGGAGGCGCCAAGCAGCAGGAGATGCTGACCTTCCTCAACGTCTTCCGCAAGGCGGGCGGCTGGTTCGACGTGCGCGAGGACGGGATCCTGTTCCGCCGCGACGGCGAGCTGAAGCCGGTCATCGTCGAGACCGACGTCCACCCCGGCTTCATGACCGACTGGCAGCAGCCGCTCGTGGTCGCCCTCACGCAGGCACCCGGTCGCTCGGTCGTGCACGAGACCGTGTACGAGAACCGGATGGGCTTCACGGCCGCGCTGGTGAAGATGGGCGCCGACATCGTCGTGCACCCGCACGGTCTGCAGGACGGCCCTCGCCGCGTGGCCCGCCGCGACCTCGAGCAGGCCGCCGTCATCACCGGCCCGACCCCGCTGCACGGCGCCGACATCGTCGTTCCCGACCTGCGCGGCGGCTACAGCCACGTCATCGCGGCGCTCACGGCGACCGGCGAGTCCAAGGTCTCGGGTGTCGACATCCTCAGCCGCGGCTACGAGAAGTTCCTCGACAAGCTCACCGCGCTGGGTGCCGACTTCGACGTGATCGGCTGAGATGCGCGCGACCGCCGAGAAGACCCGCCCGAGCCTGTTCTGGTTCCTGGCGGTCTTCGTGGTGCCCTTCGTCTCCTTCCTCGCGAAGATCCGCTTCCGCGGCGCCGAGAAGCTGCCGCGCTCCGGAGCCTTCGTGCTGGCGCCGAATCACTACTCCGAGTTCGACCCGCTGATCGTGGCCGTCGCGGTCTGGCGGCTCGGGCGCGCCCCGCGCTTCATGGCGAAGGAGAGCCTGTTCCGTGTGCCCGTGCTGGGCTGGGCGCTGCGCGGCACGGGCATGATCCCCGTGGCGCGGGCGACATCCGTGGCCGCGGCGAAGCAGACCATCGCGCAGTCGAAGGAGCTCGTGGAGCACGGTCGCGGTGTGATCGTGTATCCCGAGGGCACGCTCACGCGCGATCCGGAGCTGTGGCCCATGCGCGGCAAGTCGGGCGCCGTGCGCCTCGCCCTCGCCGGGCGGATCCCGTTGATCCCGATGGCGCAGTGGGGCACGCAGAACATCATGGGCCGCTACCAGAAGGGGCTCAGCCTCTGGCCGCCGCGCAAGAAGATCGACGTCGTGATCGGGGATCCGGTCGACATCTCCGACCTGTACGACCGCGCGGGCGAGAACGCCGCGCTGATCGAGGCGACCGAGCGGCTGATGGCGGCGATCACCGCCCTCCTCGAAGAGGTCCGCGGCGAGAAGGCCCCGGCCCAGCGGTGGAACCCGGCCGAGCACGGGCAGAAGGAGACGGGGCGCCTTGACTCCTAGGAACGCGCAGCCCCGCACGGCCTCGATCCCGCTCGGGCCCAGGGTCACCGTGATCGGAGCCGGCAGCTGGGGGACGACCTTCGGCAAGATCCTCGCCGACGGCGGCGCCCAGGTGACGATGTGGGCGCGCCGCCAGGAGCTGGCCCACGAGATCGCCGAGGCCAAGCGGAACTCGCAGTACCTGTCCGGGATCAACCTGCCGCGCAACATGACGGCCACGCATCATCTCGTCGAGGCCGTCGCCGGAGCCGAGCAGGTGTACCTGTCGGTCCCGAGCCAGACCCTGCGTGAGAACCTCAAGGCGCTGCGTCCGCTGCTGCAGGGCTCCGACATCCCGGTGGTCAGCCTCATGAAGGGCGTGGAGAAGAGCTCCGGCCTGCGGATGAGCCAGGTCATCGAGCAGGAGCTGGGCTGCGATCCCGACCGCATCGCGGTGGCGAGCGGACCGAACCTCGCCCTCGAGATCGCCCGCGAACAGCCGACGGCGGCGGTGATCGCCTCGAACAGCCAGGAGACGGCCGACATCGTCGCGCGCACCGCGCGCAATCGCTACTTCCGCAGCTTCGTGAACACCGACGTCATCGGCACAGAGTTCGGCGGCGTGCTGAAGAACCTCATCGCGGTGGCCATCGGCATCGTCGACGGCGTCGGCTACGGCGAGAACACCAAGGCGTCGATCATCACCCGGGGACTGGTCGAGATGACCGACTTCGCGGTGGCGAACGGCGCGCAGCCGGGGACCCTGCAGGGTCTCGCCGGCCTCGGCGACCTGATCGCGACGTGCCAGTCGCCGCTCAGCCGCAACAACACGGCCGGGCGCCTGCTCGGTCAGGGATACAGCTTCCAGGACGTGGTCAAGCAGATGCAGCAGACGGCCGAGGGACTCGCGTCCGTCGCTCCGGTGCTGCAGCTGGCCCGCGCCGCCGGCGTGGAGATGCCGATCGTCGAGCAGGTGAAGATGGTGCTGGACGGCGCCATGGACCCGCGCGACATCGCCCCCCATCTGACCACCGACGACGACACCCCTCAGGGGGAAGGGACGGGCAATGGACAAGCAGACGGTGGTGGTGCTCTTCGGAGGGCGCTCCAGCGAGCATTCGATCAGTTCCGCCACGGCGGGAGGGGTGCTGCGGGCGCTTGACCGCGAGCGGTACGACGTCATCCCGGTCGGCATCACCCGTGCGGGCGCCTTCGTCCTCGAGGACGACGAGCCGGACAAGTTCCCGCTCGACGCCGCGCATCTGCCCGAGGTCGCCGACAACGGCACCCGGATCCAGTGGCCGGAGCCCGGCGGGGTCCGCACGCTGCGCGTGACGCGCGCCGACGGCGCGGTGGACGACCTCGGCACGATCGACGTGGTGCTGCCGCTGCTGCACGGCCCGCATGGCGAGGACGGCACGCTGCAGGGCTATTTCGACACCCTCGAGGTGCCGTATGCGGGCGGCGGAGTGCTCGACTCGGCGCTGTGCATGGACAAGCACTTCATGAAGATCGCCCTGCAGGCGGCCGGCATCGCCGTGGCGCCGTGGATCACCGTGCGCGCACGGCAGTGGGCGCAGGACGCCGAGGGCGTGCGCGCGGCGGCCGCCGAGCTCGGTCTCCCGGTCTTCGTGAAGCCCGCTCGGGCCGGATCCAGCGTCGGCGTCTCGAAGGTCACGGATCCCGCGGAATTCGACGCGGCGATGCGCATCGCCCTCGCCGAGGACGACAAGGTGCTCATCGAGAGCGGTGTCGTCGGACGCGAGATCGAGGTCGCGATCCTCGAGGGCGCGGACGGCGCGCGTGCGTCGGTGCCCGGTGAGATCGTGCTGACCTCGCGCGGCTTCTACGACTTCGAGGGCAAGTACCTCGGCGGCGACGGCGTGGACGTGGTCTGCCCGGCCGAGCTCGCCGACGCCGAGATCGCAGCGATCCAGGACGCCGGGATCCGCGCGTTCGAGGCGGTCGACGGACGCGGCCTGGCGCGCGTGGACATGTTCCTGACCGCGGAGGGCACCCTCGTCGTCAACGAGCTGAACACGATGCCGGGCTTCACGCCGATCTCGATGTTCCCGAAGTGCTGGATCGCCTCCGGGCTCAGCTACCGGGACCTCATCACGGAGCTGATCGAGGCGGGGCTGCGTCGCTAGTCCGACGCGCTCCCCGGAGCGACGGAGCCGCTAATTCGACGGGCTCGGGGCGGGTGTCGGATCCGCCCCGGGCCGCTCGATGCAGGCGTGGGTGGCCGGGATCGTGGCGATCGCGGCGGCGAGGCTCTTGTTGTCGATGACGTCGTTGCCGCTCACGCCGGATCCCGGCTTGCTGTTGATGAACAGCTGCACGGCCGGCTTGCGACCGTAGGTCGTGAGTGTGAGGTTGGGACTCCGGGAGTCGTCCACGAGCCAGTCGATGCCCTGCCGGGTGATGCACTGGAGGGCGCTCGTGGGCTCCGCCTCGGGCAGACCGCAGGTGAGCAGCACCACCGACGGGTCGCCCCACGCCGCCGTCGACTGCGCGTCCGTCCAGCGCCGGTCGTGACCGTCGATCGAGGGCACGTTCTTGAGGCGCACCGTGACATCGGCGCAGCGCGGGTCGTTCGCGTCGTCCGCCGGGTTGAGGTGAACGGTCGAGCTGCAGCCGGCGAGGAGCCCTGCCGCGAGCACGAGGACGGTGACGACGGCGAGACGACGGGGCATCCCTCCAGGCTACCGTTGACACCATGGTGGACCATTCAGCTCCAGGCCCCGACGCGGTCGCGGCAGGATCAGAGGATCCGACGATCGGCGAGGTGAGCGAGGGCCGCGTACTGCGGACGATCCTCGCGCGGACCCCGGCGGGTCGTGACGCCCTCCTCGGCCCGGGCGACGACGCGGCGGTCATCGCGGCACCCTCGGGTTCCGTCGTGGCGACCACCGACACCCTCGTCGAAGGGCCGGACTTCCGCGCGGCGTGGTCGACGGGCTATGACCTCGGCTGGAAGTCCGCGGCGGTCAACCTCGCCGACGTCGCCGCGATGGGAGCGCGGCCGACGGCGCTGCTCGTCGCCCTCGCCGTGCCGAAGGATCGACGCCTGTCGTTCGTGGCGGCCCTGGCCGACGGATTCAGGGACGCCTGCGCGGCTCTGGCGCCGGGCTGTGCGGTCGTCGGCGGCGACCTGACCGTGTCGGCGACGCTGATGATCGCGGTCACGGCGCTCGGAGATCTGGAGGGGCGGGCGCCGGTCACCCGCGCCGGGGCTCGGGTCGGTGACGACGTCGCGATCGCGGGGGAGATGGGACATGCCGCGCACGGACTGTCGGTGCTCTTCGGCCGCTTCCATCCGGCGGGCACCGCGGTGCCCGTCGATCCCGCGCTGCTCGCCGAGGGTGAGGCGGAGGCGATCGCCGCGCAGGTGCGCCCGGTGCCGCCCATCGGGCTCGGCCCCGTGGCAGCGGTCGCGGGCGCGACGGCGATGATGGACGTCTCCGACGGCCTCGCCCTGGACGCGGGGCGGATGGCGGAGGCCTCCGGCGTGACGATCGCGCTCGAGCAGGCGGCCCTCGGCGCGCATCCGCGTCGTGCACTGGCCGGAGGCGAGGACCACGCGCTGCTCGCGACGTTCCCCGCCGGCGCGCTGCCGCCGGGCTTCCGCCGGATCGGATCCGTGGTGCCGGCGTCGGAGGGCGCGCCGGTGCTGTACGACGGCGAGCCGGTGGGACCCCTCGGCTGGGACCCGTACCGCGACGCGGGCGCCGACGTCGGCACCTGAGCGGCAGGGAGCCGGAGCGCGAGCCGAGATCGCGGGCTACCCGTCGGCGGGCCACCCGCCGGTGCCCCACCGGTCAGCGGTGCGCCGGTTCCGCCCACCACAGCGCCGTGTCGCCGTACGAGCGCTCGCGGATCAGCGCGAGTCCCGCGGCGTCGAGGTCCGGGGCGGTGGCACGCCGAGCCCGTTCGATGACCACGACGGCGTCGGGGGACAGCAGCGGCGTCAGGGCGACGAGGTCGGCGGTCATGTCCGCATCGGACAGGTCGTAGGGCGGATCCGTGAACACGAGGTCGAACGGCCCGGCGGCGCGGCCGAGGTACGCCTGGACGGCGCTCTCGACGACGACCGCCTCGCGCCGATCCGCGTCCGGCCCCTTCGGCGCGGCGAGCGCCTTGCGCACGGCGCCGGCGTTGCGGCGGATGATCGCGGCGGCCGGACGTCCGCGCTCGACGAGCACCGCGCCGCGTGCGCCACGACTGAGCGCCTCCAGGCCGAGCGCGCCGGATCCGGAGTACAGGTCCAGCACGCGCGCGTCATCGATCGCGTCCATGGACTCGAGGGCGCCGAACAGCGATTCGCGCACTCGGTCGCTCGTCGGACGCGTGCCGTGGCCCGGCACCTCCAGGCGGGTGCCGCCCGCCGAGCCCGCGATGATTCTCGTCACCCGTTCACCCTATGGGGCGTGCCGCGGGTGTCGCGATCCGTCCGCGACCCGCGGGGAGGGGCAGGATAGGGGAGTGGCCGAACCTCTTGCAGAGCTGATCAGCATGCCCCGTCCCCAGATCATCGAGGCGGGCGAGGGGGTGGGCCTCGCGACGTACTCCTGGGGAGAGCCCGAGGCGCCCGTCGTGCTGCTCGTGCACGGCTTCGCGTCCAGCACGCGCGACAACTGGGTGCTCACCGGCTGGGCAAGGATGCTCGAACGCGCCGGCTATCGGGTGCTCGGGATCGACCAGCGCGGCCACGGCGCCAGCGAGAAGCCGCACCAGCCCGAGGACTACGGGATGCGGACGCTGGCGACCGACATCGAGCAGGTGCTCGACACGTATCTCGTCGACGAGGCCCTCTACGTCGGCTACTCCCTCGGCGCGCGCGTCGGCTGGGAGGTGCTGCGCGATCTCGGCGACCGCATCCCGCGCGCGGTGCTCGGCGGCATTCCGGACGGCCGGCCGTTGGAGCGGCTCGACGTCGACGAGGTCCGCGCGTACATCGCCGACGGGGCGCCGGTGTCCGACCCCGCGACACGCGACTACATCGCGCTCACCGAGCGGGTGCCCGGCAACGACCTCGAGGTCATGCTCGCGCTGGCCCTGGGGATGCGCGGCGAGTCCCGCACGATCGATCCGGATCCGGCGACGGCCCCCGGCCAGCCGATCCTGTTCGCGACCGGCTCCGACGACCCCATCATCGAGGGCTCGCGGCGTCTTGCGGACGCCTCGCCGAACGGGACGTTCTTCGAGATCCCCGGACGGCACCACTTCAACGCGCCGGGATCCAAGCCGTTCCGGGAGGCGGCGCTCGCCTTCCTCCAGGGCTGAGCAGCCGGGATCCGGGTCGCGCGGCGGCGGGGTTGTGCACAGCCGCGCGGCGGCGTCCGGGCCCCGCTCTAGAATTCTGAGCATGCCGCTCCGTCTCGATTCGCCGCTCGCCGTCGCGGTCGGCGACGGCAATGCGAAGACCCTGCAGAAGGCGTTCGGCATGTCCGTGGTCGCCGACCTGCTCACGCACTACCCGCGTCGCTACGCCAACCGCGGCGAGCTCACGCCGATCCTCGATCTCCCGAAGGGGGAGACCGTCACGATCGTCGCCGAGGTGATGAAGGTCGACGTGCGCGACATGAAGAACCGTCGCGGCGCGATGATGACCGTCGACATCGGCGACGGGGTGGGGCGCATGGTGCTGACGTTCTTCGCCAAGTACCGCGGCCAGCTCGAATGGCGCGAGAAGGAGCTGCGCATCGGCCGGCGCGGGGTGTTCACGGGCAAGGTGGGCGACTACCGCGGCGTCACCCAGTTCGCTCATCCGCAGTACGAGATGTTCGACGACGAGCTGCGCGCGCGCACGCAGGCCGACGTGCTCGTGACCACCCCGCTGCCGATCTATCCGGCGACGGCGAGCCTCACGACCTGGCAGATCGAGAAGATGATCGGCACGGTCCTCGACGCGCTGGGCCCGGTGCCGGAGCCGGTGCCCGACGAGGTGCGCCGCGAGGACGGCCTGCTCGATGCGCGCACGGCGCTGGAGCGCGTCCACCGGCCGAGCACCAAGGACGAGATCGCGCCGGCGATCCGCACCCTGCGGATGCACGAGGCGCTCACCCTGCAGACGGCGCTCATGCAGCAGCGCTACCTGGTGCGCATGCTCGACGCCACGGCTCGGCCGGCGAAGCCCGGGGGCCTGCTGGAGCGTTTCGACGCCGCACTGCCGTTCGAGCTCACGCCAGACCAGAAGGCGGTGGGCGAGACGATCGCGGCGGATCTCATCGGCGGTGCGCCGATGAACCGGCTGGTGCAGGGAGAGGTCGGATCCGGCAAGACGCTGGTCGCGCTGCGCGCCATGCTGCAGGTCGCCGAGACGGGCGGTCAGGCGGCGCTCATCGCACCGACCGAGGTTCTCGCGGCCCAGCACCTGCGCTCGATCACGAAGATGCTCGGCCCTCAGCTCGCGCCGCTCGTGATGCCGACGCTGCTCACGGGGCAGATGTCGGCGCCCGAACGGCGCAAGGCCGCTCTGCGCGTCGCGGCGGGGCAGGCTCTCATCGTGGTGGGCACGCACGCGCTGCTCGGCGAGAAGACCACCTTCGCCGACCTCGGGCTCGTCGTGGTCGACGAGCAGCACCGCTTCGGCGTCGAGCAGCGCGAGGCGCTGCGGGCGAAGGGCACCAGCCCGCACGCGCTCGTGCTGACGGCGACCCCGATCCCGCGTACGGTCGCGATGACCGTCTTCGGCGATCTCGACACCTCGGTGATCCGCACGATGCCGAGCGGGCGCGCGGGCATCGAGACCTTCGTCGCCCCGCTCGCCGATCACCCCGGCTGGTTCGCGCGGGTGTGGGAGCGCGCGGCGGAGGAGATCGCGCAGGGGCGACAGGTGTTCGCGGTGTGCGCGGCGATCGATACGGCAGACGGCGCCGAGGAGGCCGACCAGGAGCGCTTCGCCGACGAGGAGGAGAGCCGTGGTCCCCGGTGGGGCGTGGTCCAGCTGCAGGAGGCGCTGGCGACGCATCCGTCGCTGAGCGCGGTGCGCATCGCCGGCCTGCACGGGCGCATGGCCGCGGACGAGAAGGACGCGATCATGCAGTCCTTCGCCCGCGGCGACATCGATCTGCTCGTGGCGACGACGGTGATCGAAGTCGGTGTGGACGTCCCGAACGCGTCCACGATGATCGTCCTCGAGGCCGATCGGTTCGGGGTCTCGCAGCTGCACCAGTTGCGCGGCCGCATCGGTCGTGGCGGCGTCCCCGGTCTCTGCCTCCTCGTCACCGAGGCGGAGCAGGGGACGCCTGCCCGCGACCGCGTCGACGCGGTCGCGGCGACGCTGGACGGGTTCGTGCTCGCCGAGGTCGATCTCGATCTGCGCGGGGAGGGCGACGTGCTCGGGGCCCGGCAGTCGGGGGCCAGATCGTCGCTCAAGCTCCTGCGGGTCATCAAGGACGCGGATCTGATCGCGCAGGCCAGGGCGATCGCCGAGGGGATCATCGAGGAGGATCCCGCGCTCGAGGAGCACGAGGGTCTCCGGGACGCGATGGCCCAGCGCCTGACCATCGAGGACCGTGCCGCGCTCGCCAAGAACTGAGCGCTGGGCGAGGCCTGCGCTCGGCTCGTACCGAGGAGCCCGCCGCTAGGCTGGTCCCATGCGATGCACTGAGCGACGTGAGGAGACGAAGTGAGCGCTCGGATCGCCGTCGTCCCCGGTTCCTTCGACCCGCCGACCCTCGGCCACCTCGACGTCATCCGTCGTGCGGCCGCCCTGTACGACGAGCTGCACGTGCTCGTGGTGCACAACCCCGACAAGCAGGCGATGCTGCCGGTCGCGCAGCGGCTCGCGCTGCTCGAGGAGTCGATCGCCGAGGCCGGGGTCTCCGGATCCGTGATCGTCGGATCCTGGAGCATGGGACTGCTCGTCGACTACGCGCGCGACGTGAACGCGGGGGTGCTGGTCAAGGGCATCCGCTCGCAGATCGACGTGGCGTACGAATCGCCCATGGCGATCGTGAACCGGCACCTCGCCGACATCGAGACGGTGTTCCTGCTGCCGGATCCCGCTCACGCGCTGGTGTCCAGCTCTCTCGTGCGGCAGGTCGCCGCCCTCGGCGGCGACGTGTCGCCGTTCGTGCCGCCTGCGGTGTCGCGGTTCCTCGACACGGGGGCGCGCGGCCTCTGACCTCCGTCCCTGCGACCGGGTGCGACCGGTGAGAGCCGCCGCGGCGTCGGGCCGTCGTCCAGGCGGAGCCGATAGACTTGCGGGGTGAAAACCCGACGCAATGGACCTTTCGTGCTGCCCGTGCGCGACATCGTTCGCCGACCCGGCGAGATGCGCGAGCACCGGCTCACGATCCCTCTCGCCGAGCAATGGGGCGAGGGCCTCGTCGCCGTCTCGAAGGGCGAGGAGCTCGACATCGACGTGCGTCTCGAGTCCGTGCACGAGGGCATCCTCGTCACCGGCGAGGTCGATTCGACGTACCGCGGAGAGTGCGGACGATGCCTGAATCCGATCGAAGCGCCTGTCGAAGTCGAGTTTCAGGAGCTTTTCGCGTACCCTGGAGAGGAAGCGAACGACTTCGAGGTTCAAGACGACCACGTGGATCTTGAAACTCTGGTCAGGGACGCGGTGGTTTTGGCGCTCCCGTTTCAGCCGGTGTGTCAGCCGGATTGCCCTGGACTCGATCCCGAGACCGGCGAGCGGCTGACCGGAAGCGCCGGGAAAGAGCATGACGCTCCCGTCGATCCTCGATGGGCCGCGCTCCAGCAGATCACAGACCACGGGAACGCAGCGGAATAGCTGCGCGCCCAGAACACAGAAGGTAAGCAACCATGGCCGGTAACCCCCCGAAGCGCAAGGTCTCCCGTTCCAACACCCGCTCGCGTCGCGCGCAGTGGAAGGCTGAGGCTCCCGCCCTCGTCAAGACCATCGAGAACGGCAAGGTCGTCTACAGCCGTCCCCACCAGGCGAAGGTCGTCACCGACTCGCAGGGCACGGAGCTGTTCCTCGAGTACAAGGGCCGCAAGGTCGCCGACGTCTGATCGATCGGTCGATCATGGCATCAGTCCCCACTGGGACGGTCCCACTTTCTGAGCAGCTCGGGGTCGATATCGACCCCGAGCTGCTTCAGCTTGCGCTCACGCATCGTTCGTACGCGTACGAGAACGGCGGCATCCCGCACAACGAGCGCCTCGAGTTCCTCGGCGACTCGGTGCTCGGCCAGGCCGTCACCGTCATGCTGTACACGACCCTGCCCGACCTCGATGAGGGGTCGCTGGCGAAGCGCCGAGCGAGCGTGGTCTCGACCGTCGCCCTCGCCGAGGTCGCCCGCGGCATCGGCCTCGGCGCGCACATCCTGCTCGGCAACGGCGAGGAGCGCACCGGCGGTCGCGACAAGGACTCGATCCTCGCCGACACGATGGAGGCCGTCTTCGGCGCCACCTATCTGTCGGCCGGCCCCGAGCAGGCCACCTCGCTCGTGCTGCGCCTCATCGAACCGCTCCTCGCCGACCCCGAGCGCTACGGCGCGGCCATGGATCCGAAGACCGCGCTGCAGGAGATGTCCGCCCGGCACGGGCTCAGCGCTCCGGTCTACGAGGTCGTGTCGACCGGCCCGGATCACGACCGGCGCTTCACCGCGACCGTGACGACCGGCGAGGTCACGACGACCGGCACCGGCACCAGCAAGAAGACGGCCGAGATGGCTGCCGCGCTGGCAGCCTGGCACGTGCTCAGCAACCGTGCCTGAGCTTCCCGAGGTCGAGGTCGTCCGCGCCGGGCTCGCTCCTGCGATGACCGGGTCGCGCATCGTCTCCGTGGCCGTCCACGACGAGCGCGCGTTGACCCGTCACCCGGCGGGCGCGGCCGACTTCGCCGCACGGCTGGAGGGGGCCGAGGTCTCCACCGTGGCGCGCCGCGGCAAGTTCCTCTGGATGCCGCTCGCGTCGTGGGAGGGAGCGCGCTCGGCGGTGGTGGGACACCTCGGCATGTCCGGCCAGCTGCTGCTGCGCAGACCGGACGCGGCCGCGGACCGGCACGAGCGGGTGCGGATCTACATCGAGCATCCCCGGCATGGGGAGCTCGCCGTCGTCTTCGCCGACCAGCGCACGTTCGGATCCCTGGCCGTCGACGCGCTCGTGCCGACGAACGACGGTCGCGCCGCCGGATGGGGGAGCGAGGACCCGCTCATCCCTTCGCAGGTGGCGCACATCGCCCGCGACCCGATGGACGACGCGTTCCAGGACCGCCTCTTCCGTGAGATCCTGCGCACGCGGTCGAGCGCGATCAAGAGGGTTCTCCTGGATCAGGCCGTGATCAGCGGGGTCGGCAACATCTACGCCGACGAGTCGCTGTGGGCGGCGCGGATCCATCCCGAGACGCCGGCCTCCGCGCTGTCGACCGTCGCGGTGAACCGGTTGCTGGCGGAGGTGCGCGCTGTGCTGGAGAAGGCGCTGGCCGAGGGCGGCACGAGCTTCGACGCCCAGTACGTCAACGTCAACGGCCAGGCCGGGTATTTTTCCCGGCAACTTCATGTCTATGGGCTCGCCGGGCACCCGTGCCAGCGTTGCGGGACTCCTATTGTACGGGAGAAGTTCATGAACCGGTCGAGCCACTTTTGCCCGGTCTGCCAGCGAAAACGCTGAGTCCGCCGCCACGGATTGTCTGTGCTGAGCGCGGGCGGGTTTGGCACGGTTAGATGCCCGCCTCGACTCGCTGTATGTGAATGCGTAAGGGCATCCAGGTTGTGGTCGGATTTGAATGTATATGGCGCGATTCGCGGCGTTGACCGACCTGCAGTGACGCGCTCGTCAGCGGACGGTTGAGTCGTCGGACATAGCGACGCCACCAACTGGCGCGATCGCGCACGTGCGGGTGCCACACCCGCGGCTCAGGCGCATGCTTGGCCGGGGCCTCGTGCAAGGCGCGACCGATGCTGTACTCCTTGTGCGGCGCTGAGGATCCCATCCCGCCATATGCGGTTGCAGGTCCTTTGCTGACGGCTCCGCGTTGAAGACCCCGTCATCGAGTTGCTGGAGGTTCGCGATCGGGTCGAGCTCGCCCGCGGCTGCGCGCCCATCCCATTCACTCTCGCAGCCTCGGGCGATCCGTAATCAGCCCGTCCGCTGCCGCCTGGATTCGAGGGGCCTCGTTATGTCCCGGAGGTACTGCGCCCCTTGCCAGCTCTTGCATGCTCGCGCGAAGGTCACCTCTCCCTGAACGAGCAGAGCCTTCGCGCGGGCGCGTTCACGCATCTCTCCTTCGCCGCTCGGCTGTTTCGAGCACGGTCGCGATCTCCTTCTGGATGAGCACCGGGACGCCCAGGCCGTCGAAATTCTGACCGGCGAGCCACGTCACAGCCTCGGCCGTCGACCAGGAATCGACGCCGATGTGCTCGGCGATCGTGACCGTCGCCGTCCGTGACAGGCCCATCGACATGAGCACGACCTCACTGGCGCGCGACACTCCCAGCTCGAGCATCATTGCGTAGTCGGGGCGATCCGTGGGCTCTAGACCGAGTTCGTCGGCGTAGTGAGCCAATAAATCCGAATAGCAGGCGAGGTACTTGGGAGCATGGAACCTTGCGATGGACTCGATGTCTCGCATGACATCACGTATCGCCTTGGCGACGGCGACGTTGGAGAAAGTGATTCGCTGTTCGATGAGGCGCGCCAACGGCATGCCTTTCATCCAGTTGACCACGAGGTTGGCCAACTGCCACTTTCGGCGGTCTTCCCCAGACTGTGGCGTGCCGAAGACATCGGTCATAGTCGCACCGATTCTCACAAACGCCTCTTGGAAGCGGGGCCTTGCATCGGGGTCCTCGGGGAGAGGAAGCTCAAGCTCCGCCGGTGTTCTCCCGGACTCTCGGAAGCTCGTCAGAAGCCTCTCCATCGAGATGGATGAGATCCCGGTATGACGAGTCAGCAGGTCTACTGAGAGCGCCGATTCGGTTGTGGACCGCTCGATCGCCGCTTCGATCTCGTCCCGCTCGGATTCGAGCGGGACGCGGGTGAGAAGTTCACTGATCGGATCGCCCTCAAGGCGTCGCGACGCAAGGTACGCGAAGAGTCCTTCGGCGGTGCTGTCGCTGTGTACCTCATCCGAAGATCGAATGAACGACAGGAGACCCGAAGTCTCAACCAACCCGGTGTTGACGGCGCGAATGATCGGCGACCGCTTGCGCGCGACAGGAAGATTTGGCCAGATGGTGTCGTCGTCCGTATCGATGCACACGACGTTGCCTTCGAATTCCTTTCCCCACCGTCCGGCGCGCCCGGCGAGGTTCCAGAAGTCTCCATCGCTGAGGGGATGGCCGACACCCTTCTGCGGATTGCGCATGAAGATCGTGCGGCACGGCAGGTTGACGCCCTCGAGCAGGGTGGACGTGCAGACCAGGTAGTGGATCTTGCCCTCGCCAAAGAGGCGTTCGATCTCAGACCGTACGACGAGCGGCATGTTCCCGTAATGGAAGGCGACGCGGCGCTCTAGGACATCCGCGAGCAAGTACTTACTGTGCACCGCCGTCTTGATCAGGTCGCGCAGGTCATCGATCTCGGCGTCAGGCGCGCCCGTCGATGAGATTTGCTCGTACACGGCCTTCGCGACCTTCTCGGCATCGTTGGCCGTGTTCACATAGATCACGTTGCCCGGGGTGTTCCCCGCGAGTGCATGAGCCACCAGAGCGATTCGCATCGGGATGTTGATCGCGCGTTGGGCGAGTTCGATCTCACCCAACTGATGACGGTTGCCATTCGAGATAAGAGATACGGACCGGCGTTGACGTTTGCGGTAGGCACTCTCGACCCAGATGAGATTCTGGTTCACCGTCACGGTCTCCGATACGAAGTAACTAGATCGTCGGCCGGATGCCGCATCCTCGATGAGGAGTTCGGGATTGGAACTCAGCGGGCTGGCGAACAGCACCTGAGCTTTTGGGCTGCGTCGTACGGTGCGCTCGATCGCTTGCTGAAGAAGCACTCCGCGTGCGTCGCCAGCCAAGGACTGGGCTTCGTCGACGAACAGCAGATCCACCGTCAAGTCGGGCATCAGCTCCAGGGTGAGGTGTAGCCGTTCCTGTGTCACGACAAGAATTGATCTGGTCGACTCTGCCAAATCTGGATCCCAGGGCATCGTGAAGACGCCGACCTCGGCAGGTGCTTCCGCGCGGAGGTCTCGCGAGACTTCTTCGATGAGAGCCCGTGTGGGTACCAGGTACACGAGCGTGAAGGAGTCGTTGTTGCGCGTAAACTCGAGGAAATGTTCCCGGATGATCTTTGACTTCCCGGCGGATGTTGGCGCGGAGACGCTGAGCCAGTCGTTGCTCCCGACCGCGTCCCAGAACTTCCCTTGGAAGGGGTTGACTGGCAGTATCCGACCGTCGGACAGGCTGACGGAATGATCGATGCGGCTTCGGACCACCTCCATTTGAAGCGCTGCCGGCAGTTTCAGCCATGCGTCGGGAGGAACGCGGTCTCTGGCCTCCGCGAGCTCGACCGCGATGTGGTTGCCGCTGCGTTCGAGCAGGGCGGTCGCAGCTGCGCGATGCGCCGCTTCCGCGTCGGATGCGAACATGCACGCAGTGGCGATCCGGAGGATGGCTGATTGCGCGCGTTCTGACCGCGCTGAGGTGATGGCGCTCGCGTAGAGCAGGGCGACGTTCCAGTCGATCGCCGGAGGATCCTCATGCCACTGAATAGTCGCGAACTCGTTTCGGACCGTCAGCTTCCGCGAGGCTTCGAGAGTGTCTCGGAATTTCTGGGAGCCGAAGACCACTTCCTCGAGGTCGATTCCGTCCGTCATTTCGCCCCCATACGTTCAAGGACTCGGGTGCGCAGAGCGTTCACGTTCGGCATAGGGATGCAGAACAGGTCGATGTTCACGGCCACGAGTTCGAACTCTTTAACTCGGTTTCCCGCGCTCGTATGCCAGCGGCCCACCTGATCTGCTAGCGCTTGGCGCTGTTGAGTGTCTAACGTCGGCACGTTCGGATAGCTCGCGTGATCGAAACCCACGAGGCAGACGCCGTTCCAGCGCACCTGCATGTTCTTCGAACTGGACTCGTCGAAGTACTCGAGCAGGTGCGTGGCGAGTTCTACCTGCGGCACGTTCAGATGATCCCTCACGAGCAACAGGTCGCGCTTGCGTGCCTCGACCCCATCCGCTCGCAGGAAGGGCGCGATGCTCTCGAGGCAATCCTTGAACGCGGCCGAGCTCGACTGGTACAGCTTCGATTCGCCCCAGTAGATATCCAGAACCCCGTCGTCGGCCAGACTCGCATGAATACCGTCAGAGCCATGCACGTGCATCGCGGAACTCGTCTTCAACGGCATCTTCGAGATGAGTTGCGGACGCTGGAGAACCCGCTCAAGGAGGAGGAAGAGAAGCAGTTCTCCTCCCTCCCCCGAGGCAGTAGATTTCACGAAGAGATCCCGCGCTTGTTCGTTGAGGTTTACTATCGGTGCCGCTGTACCGGTCTTGGCGCAGTCGGCCAATGCCCGCTCGATCTTCCGACGGGGAATGCAGAAGTCCACAGCCGCATCGGCCATGGCACCCGCAAGCTGTTCGACAACGGGGGAGCCGTTCGCGTCGTGAGCTAGGAAATGAGTCCGGACAACCGTGGCCGTTTCTGGGATAGTCACGGCGTCTTCGAACGGAGGGAGGAAGTCGAGTAGCGAACGATTCTCCCCGCGTAGGAGTTCCTGGAATCGCTCGATGATTGACGCTTCTTCGTCCACTGCGCCCCCTGACGTCACGAATCCGAACTGAGCAGGGGTCTTGCGACGCTGCGCACCTGTGCGAAGCCTATCGTGAGCGGCCGGAACCGCGGGGAAGGACACTGGTTCGGGGCAGAGGTCAGTGTTCCGACAGGAAAGCGCTGGTGTAGAGGTCTGCGGCATCGACGAGAGCGGCTGTCGATACCTGGAAGCTGCCCGTGGTGGTCGCATCGCTTCCGTCCTCGGTGAGCGCCCAGCTGACCTCGATGGTGTCCGCCTGTTGATCTCTCGCGATGAGAACGTAGTCGTCACGATCAGTGGTCCATGGCACATCCGGGCGAAAAGACTCCGGAGTGAGGATCACTCGTGCATCGCCGCCGCTGTTGCTCCATGCCACTGGGTAGTTCCGCAAGGCCGGGCGTATTGCGGAGAAATCCATATCCGGAATGAGTGAATTTCGGGATGGCAGGACGGGAATCGTCGCCTTCTCGTGATCAGCCCCATCCGGGCCGACGTAGTCGAGGAGTTCGCAACAGTGGAACGTGACGATGAGGTGAGGCTTTGCGATGAAACGGTCATGGCTCACCACGCTGATCCCTGCGCCTCCAAGGGCTAAACCGAGCAGGTGCTCTCTCGCTGAGCGGAGGTGCTCGTTCGTCTGACTACGCCACTTCGCGAGGGCGTTGTCTCGGTCGGCTTGGGTGAGGTGCGCGGTGCCACCGAACACCCTGTTCGCCAGGATGATCGAGTTCCTCGCAAACGCGTCCTCCGCGAGCACAGGTTCCTTGAGGAACTGTTCTTCCTCGAAGTCTCGCAGCGTCTGTAGGACCTCGTCTACTCGATCGACTCTGTGGATCTCGCCGACGAGGCTCACACTGAGGGATATCGGAGGCTTGCCGCCGCCTCGCGCACGTTCGACCAAGCCGAGGACTTCGCCGGCACGGGCCGGTCGAGAGTTGCTCGTACCGCGCACGTAGATCGCGCCATCCGCAAGGTTGTCTCTCCGGTCATCACCTTGGAACTCTTTGTGGCAGGGAAATATGGACTGCCCGGGCTCCGGCGGCTGGGCGATGACGAACAGCACTTCCTTCTCGTCGTTGACGCTGATGCGCCCGAACTCGAACATGGGAAAGTGCGGCCCCAGATACGGCCGGAGGCTGTCTTCGAGCTCGTGGGCTTCGGACCCGCGAGGGACGCCAACGGTTTCCCCCTTCTTCGCACCGATCACCAGTACCGCGTATCCGCGGAAGTGTCGAGCTGCATCTTGGGGGCGACGATTGGCGGCACCGAGGAGGAACTTCGCCACCTTGGCGATGCCGAGCTTGCTACCAAGGTCGATGTCGCTCTTGACCTCGAGATATGTGGTCTCTGCCTCGTCGCCGATCGCCACCACGTGCTCGAGGATGCGCCTCAGCGCGCGCTCGCCGAGCGGGACGATGTCGGTATCGAACAACGGAGGCTCGGTGGAAGCACTCACCGAGGTTGCGACGTCGTTTGCCATGACGTCGATTCTCCCATTCTGGCAAGCCGGAGCAGCGCCTCCGCATCGGACTTCGGCGACCTCTGTCTGCCGGAAGCTGTGAGTCCCACCGCTGGCGATACTCTCGATCTCAACCGTGCATCGCCGCACTGGCGCGCTGATCGCGGATCGAGGGAGGGTGCTGTGAAGGCTGTCGATGCCAATCTGCTGGAGTTGTTGAAGAAGAGCGAGCGCTTCATCGTTCCGATCTACCAGCGGGTGTACTCGTGGGGGATCCCGGAATGCGCCCAGCTGTGGACCGACATCGTCCGCGCCGGAGCCCGAAACGGTCTCAACAATCACTTCACCGGCTCGATCGTCTACATCGAGAAGGACCAGGGCACCACGACGTCCCGCGAGCCCGATCTGATCATCGACGGGCAGCAGCGGGTAACGACAGTGACCCTGGTGCTCGCGGCCCTCGCCGCGCACCTCGATACCTTGCCCGAGGACGCGCGCGAGCCGGTCGCGGGGTTCGCGCCGCAGAAGATTCGAGGCCTGTACCTCACGAATCCGTACGAGTCGGGCGATGAGTTCTTCAAGCTCATGCTCTCTAAGCGCGACAAGGACGCGCTGAAGGCCGTCGTCCGCAACGTGCCGCTGCCGGCGTCGGACTCGAGGATCATCGAGAACTACCAGTTCTTCGTGGACCAGCTGAGCCGGGCCGATGCGGAGACCGTCGTCGATGTGTGCCGCGGCCTCTCGAAGCTCGTCGTCGTAGATGTGAAACTCACACGCGGCACTGATGACCCGCAACTCGTGTTCGAGTCGATGAACGCGACGGGCAAGAAGCTCTCCGAGGCCGATCTGATCCGGAACTTCGTGCTCATGGATCTTCCGCCGGCCCAGCAGGAGCGGCTGTACGAGGATTACTGGTTCCCGATGGAGAAGGAGTTCCAAGGGACGAACGAGCCCCGCTTCGACGAGTTCGTCCGTCACTTCCTCACGGTGAAGACCCTCAGCATCCCGCGACTCGATGAGATCTACGACGCCTTCAAGGATTACGCCGCGGGGGAGGCGAAGCACGGTGTGACCCGGGAAGAGCTGGTTGTCGACTTGAGCCGCAACGCCGGCTGGTTCGCCGCGATGGCGCTCGAGACCGAACCGGATCGGTCACTGGCGAAGCGATTCCGCGAGCTCGACCAGCTGGCGACGGTCGCGTACCCGTTCCAGCTTCGTCTCTACGCGGACTACGCCGACGGCAAGCTGACGAGCACGGAGTTCGTAGAAATCCTCGACACGATCATCGCCTGCCTGTTCCGACGGGCTGTCTGCCGGATCCCCACCAACAGCCTGAACAAGACCTTCGCCACCCTCGCCGCCGCGATCGACACCGAGGACTACGTCGGCAGCATCTGCGGACGTCTGCTGACGCTTCCCGACTACCGGCGGTTCCCGTCCGACGAGGAGTTCAAAGAGGCGCTCACGTCGACCGACCTGTACCACTTGAAGCGCCGAGGCTACTTCTTCCGCGCGATGGAGAACCACGGTCGCAAGGAAGAGGTTTCGACGGCCGAGTACACGATCGAGCACATCATGCCGCAGAACGCGAACCCGGTCTGGCAGGGAACCCTCGGCCCCGACTGGGAACTGCTTCACGACCGCTACCTGCACACCCTCGGCAATCTGACGCTCACGGGCTACAACCCTGAGTACTCCGACCGCCCGTTCCACGAGAAGCGCGACATGGAAGGCGGGTTCCGCGACAGCCCGCTCCGACTGAACCAGGGACTGGGACAGCTCGACCGCTGGGACGCGACGAACATCGAGCGGCGTGCAGAACGACTGGCGGAGCAGGCGATCACGATCTGGCCCCGCCCAGCGCTGAGTGAGTCCGAGCTGGAGGAGTACCGGCAGAAGTTCGACGACTCGCGCCGCTTCGACTGGTCACTCACACACTCGATCCTCGCAGCACTTCCAGCAGGACGCTGGACGAGCTACAACGCTCTCGCAGAAGCGGTCGGCACCGGTGCCCAGGCGACCGCACGGCACCTGTCGACATGTCGCACCTGCGAGAACGCGTACCGAGTCCTGACCTGGGACGGCCGCATCGCGAATGACTTCCGCTGGACCGACGGCGAAGACCGACGTAACCCCGCGGACGTGCTCCGCTCCGAAGGCGTCAACCTCGCCGACGGCCGCGCGGGCGTCGAGCAGCAGCTCGCGACCGAGGATCTGCTCGCGCTGGTGGGGGAGAGCGAGGTCTGAGATTGCTCGTCAGACCGAGCGCGCATGCCGGGCTTCTCGGCAGGCAAGTGCACTTGCGACCAGGATGCTCACAGTCTCTGGACGCTCTCTACCCGCTTGCGCCGTTCTAAGTAGTCGTGGTCTCGGGAGAGGGGAGTCGAGACATGTCCGCCGCAGATCCGGAGCAACCGGAGTACCCACCCTGGTCGTCTCTTCATGTCGGGTTGCAGCATCCGAAGAACCTAGTTCTCTATGCCCGACGGCAGGCCAACGTCCCGGACGGCATCCGAGTCGTGGTCCTGCAGGCGGCCCACTATCGCGACCCTGTCGTGACGATCGCCGTCGAGCGGATGGACGGTGGCCGCCTCGAGCTGGATCTCAACGATGGTGACGATCCCGGTCGACTTGCCGCGCGCATCGAGGCCGCAGCGCGGACCCTCATGGCGCAGCAGTGATTGGGAAACCGATCTACTGCGAGGATTCGACCGTCCTGGGTGCCCGTGGACTTGCAAAGCCGTAGCGCTACCTCAACGGGCTCCTCCGGTGCGTTCCTAACCTCGAGGTTATTGACACTTCAACGAGTTCGGGGTGCAGATCCAGCTCCGCCTCGCCGACGTCTGGCAACTTGATCACGGCTTCGTTCTCGACAAGAATCTGACGCAGGCGGCGACGACTACGCGAGTGTCGGAGTCATCCTGTCGGCCCGCTCACGTCCCAGCCCTCGCCGCCGGCACGCGCCGAGCGGACGGCAGAGGCCCAAGCCTCGGCCTCGATGAGGCTCGCCCGAGCGCGCAAGTCGCCTTTCCAACGGAGCGCCTCTCGGTCGCCGGCCATCACTTGCCCCATGTTGATCCTCTGTCCAGAGGCGATTCGCTCGTAGATCTCGCGTATTCGACCCTCGTAGGGCTCGGTGCGGATCATGTATCCGAGGCTGTGGTCGTCGTGGGCGGCGGCGCGCATGGTGGTCATCAGCCGCTCCATCTGCAGCTGTTTCGCCTCTTCGACGGCCATCGGCCACCACTCGATCCGCTCGAGCTGGCGGTGCAGTTCCTCGTCGTCGAGTTCGATCGGCTCATCCGGTTCCTGAGCGATGGCCGCGCCGAACACGACCTTCCATCCCTCGCCGTGACGTGCGATCCGCGTCGGCGAGAGCCAGGGACACGGTCGTGGGCCGTACATCCGCGGCCGCTTCGCCATCGCCTCGTTGTTCCATTCCGGCAGGCCGCCGTATCCGACCGGCGCGGTCGGGGGCCAGAAGAACTCCAGAGGTTCGTCGTCTGCGACGTCGAGATCAGTGACTGCCCAGCCGCGAGCGACCAGTTCTGCCTGAACGTCGTTGCCAAGCAGTCGCCAGCCGTCCTTGATCATGCGGATCTCGTCGTCGGCATTCATAGGGAGACCTCGTTGTGCGGGCCCTGCCGTGCCTGCGCGGCGACCTCCCTCAGATCGTTGCCCATGTCGCCTATTTTCCCAGTGTCGGCTCGAAGTCGTCGAGAACCTGGGTCCGATGCTTTCGGCTGAAAGCACGTGATGATCAGCGCCTCGGTCAGACGGCGGTGCGGAAGTCTGGGGAAGAAGGTGATCCAGGAGCGATGTACTGACGCGGCGGTTACTAGACCGTTGACAGCAGTTCCGATGGCTTCACATCGAGTCCGTGGGCGAGCTTGACGAGCACGTCCAGGGTCGGGTTGCGAGTTCCTCGTTCCAGCCCGCTGACGTAGGTGCGGTCGAGTCCCACGTGGTGAGCGAAGGCTTCCTGGGAGGCCCAGCCCTGCTCCTGGCGCAGGTCGCGAAGGCGTTGTCCAAACGCGATGCGATGCGCCGATCTAGTCATGCATCAACGCTCTCGGTACGCTGATCATGAGTCCACGGACTATGAGTCACATCGGCGTGCTCGCGGTGGCGTCAGCGATCGAGCCCGTCTCTGGGTGTTCGGGGATCTGGAGGAGACTGATGTCCGAAGATGAGTCGATCGACGTGGTCGCCGCAGCCAACCGTCACCACTGCAGCACGCAGACGATCTGGCGACGTATCAGACAGGGGAATCTTCCCGCGCGTAAAGAGAAAGTGGAAGGACGCGACGGACGCCCGGTCATCAAGACGTTGATCCGCGTCTCTGACCTGAACGACGCGTTCGGCTGGACTGTTCGTGACGCGCACGTCCGCGCGATCCGTGAGGCTGCGCCTCCGTTCACCGAAGAGCAAGCAGCAGTGATTCGCAAGGTCTTCCTGGACCACATCCGGGAACGCGATGCCAAACGACGAGGTGCGGGGGCCCCGGGGTCGCCTAGCAGCGACGGGCATCGCACCGACGCCTGAACTCGCCCTTCGACACGGAGAACCGGCTCTTCGTCTTCAGGCCGTCCGCTGGTCCGGAATGCTCGTTCCCCGCCGGTAGACTTGTAGCGCAAAAGTGGCCTTTGACCAGCACAAACGCTTTCCCTGCACTTCGAAAAGAGGTGAATGCATCTATCTTGGGAAGTAGGGCTACTTCGCGCACTCGCTGAACGCGTACGGTCGTGGCGATCAGCCCTGCCCGCGATGCGGTGGACCGATCCGGCGCGAGTCCTTCATGAACCGTTCTTCGCACTTCTGCCCGCGGTGTCAGCGACGACGCTGACCGCGTGCCGGCGCCCGGCGCGGGCGGTCGCCGTCAGTGCTCGCCCTTGATGACGAAATAGGAGCCGCGGATCTCTCCCGCCAGCTTCGACCGCTGCCGGGCGAACTTGAACGCCGACAGCTCCTCCGGGATCTCCATCCCGAGCGACAGCTTGAAGCCGACCGCGCGCTTGCCCGCGTCGTCGAGCGTGTACATCACGTTGATCGCGAGCCCCGAGGCGTAGAAGACGTATCCGAACCGGATCCCGTCGGCCTCGAACCCGCTGACCTCGAGGGCGGGACTCGCGATCACGATGCCGCGCTCCTCCTGCAGGATCTCGGTGACCCAGGCCAGGGTCTCGGGATCCTCCCCGGGCGTGCTGACCGTGAACGGCGTGCCGTACTTGTTGGTGATGTAGCGTGCCTCGTTCGCCCGCAGGCCGGCGAGCGCCTCGGCGATCGGCGATGCCTCCAGTCCTGTGGTCGAGACGGTGGCGAAGTCGACGACGCTGCTCATACGGAGTCCTTCCAGGAGGCGGTGATCCTCTCATTCTCCTGCAGCACCCCGCCGCGGGCGAGATCGACCGGGGGAGCGCTCCCCATCGCCGGCCTCACGGGCGTCGGCTAGCGTCGGACCATGACCCAGCCCAGGCCGTGGATCCTGTTCGACATCGGCGGCGTGCTCGAGCTCGTCGAGGACGGCATCTGGCAGGAGGAGCTCGCGAATCGGTGGGCGACCCGTGCCGGACTCACCCGCGCGGAGTACGACGAGCGGCTCGCCGTCGCGGACCTGCCGCGCATCGATGTCGAGCCGGGCACGGCCGAGGCGTACTGGAGCGGCTTCGCTCGTGCGCTGAGGTTCACCGACGTCCAGCGCGAGGAAGCCGTGCAGGAGCTGTAGGACGCCTACTGCGGCGAGGCGAACGTCGAACTGATCGAGTACGCGCGGTCGCTGCGGGGGCGGGCGGGAGTGGCGATCCTCTCCAACTCCGCCGACGGTGCGCGCGAAGAGGAGGAGCGTCGGCACGGATTCTCCGCCGTCTTCGACCCGATCTGCTACAGCCACGAGATCGGCGCGAACAAGCCGGAACCGGAGGCCTACGAGGCGGCGCTCCGGGCGATGCAGTCGACCCCGGAACAGGTCTTCTTCATCGACGATCGGCAGCAGCAGATCGACGGCGCCGCCCGGGTCGGGATCCGCGGCATCGTGCATCGCGACAACGCCACGACGGTCGCGGCCGTCGAGGAGTTCCTGACGGCCGCCACCGGTTCCTGAGGGTCAGCCCGCGAACGCCCGCAGGAGGATCGGACGGGTGAGTCGCGTCGCGATCCAGACGAGCGCGACCCCGGTGGCGAGCACGGCGGCGATCGTGAGGAGCGAAGCCGGCGCGGTGATCAGGGCGATCCCGAGGAGCGGGAAGATGAGGACGGCCGCGCACAGTGCGGAGCCGATCGACGTCACCAGCAGGGGCGACATGACCGCGCGGCGCCGCGCCGCGTCGACCGTGTCCGCGGGAACGCCGAGATAGTGCAGGCTGCGATGGAGCTCGCGCTGGTCGAGGATGTCCGACGCCTGGGTCACCGCCACGGAGCAGGCGACCATCAGGAAGGACGCGACGAGTGTGATGATCAGGCCGGTGCGCATGTCGGTCACGAGCTCGACGTCGTCGGTGCGGGTGTTCTCGCTGCCGATCACATTCATGAGGGCGACGCCGGTGCCGGCGAACACCGCCATGAAGCTCGACATCGCGATGCCGCTCACCTGACGCCAGGCGCCCTTCGCGTCGTCGAGCACGATGCGAGCCGCGATGAGCCGTGCGGGAGTCCCGGCGCGACGCAGCTGCATCCGCGCGCCGACCGTCAGCACCCACGGCCCGATGAGGTTCAGCACGAGGAGGCCGATGGCGAAGATGGCGACGAGGCCGGTGATGATCGCGATCGCCTCGCCCATGCCGGGCACGATCCGGCCGGCCGCGAACCCTGCCGCGATGACGACGACGGCGATCAGGGCGCGCACCCAATGGGGTGTGCGGGGAGTGGTCCTGGTGCGCACGCCCAGTGGTGAGATCACCACCCGACGCAGCCCGATCACGGCGCTCACGGTCGCGAGCAGCACGGTCCCGATCGCGATCGCCGCGGTCAGCAGTGGCGGCAGCATCACGGCCGATCCGAGCGGAGCGCCGCGGAACGGGATGAGGCCGACGAGCGGCGCGATCCCGATCGTCAGCAGCACCCCGGCGAGCACACCCGTCGCGGCGACGAGCGTCGCCTCGACGACCGCCACCACGCCCACGCCGAACCCGCTGACGCCCAGCAGCCGCAGCGTCGAGAGCCGCTCGTCCCGCCGGCGGGCGGAGAGCCGGGCGGCCGCCCCGCCGAGCGAGGCGAGGGGCAGCACCAGCAGCACCAGCGCGACGGCGGCGAGGATCTGGTAGATCATCGCGTACTCGTCCGTCCATCCCCAGAACGCCTGCGCACCGCCCACGACCGTGAGCACGAGTGCGGAGACCACGGCGAACGCGACCGCGGGGATCACGACGACTCCGGCGGAACCCGGTGCGGGACGCAGGAGCAGACGCAGGGTCGCGGCGTTCATGCGGCGACCGCCGAGCCCAGCACGCGACCGTCGCGGACCGCGATGGTCCGGGAGCAGCGCGCGGCGACCTGCGGGTCGTGCGTGACGACGACGAGCGTGCGGCCCTGCCCGGTGGTCGACCAGAGCAGCGCGTCCATGACCTCCGACGACGTCGTCGAGTCCAGCGCGCCGGTCGGCTCGTCCGCGAACACGACGCTCGCCCCCGTGACCTGGGCGCGGGCGATCGCGACGCGCTGGGCCTGGCCTCCGGAGAGCTCGCCGATCCGGCGATCCTCCATGCCCTGCAGTCCGAGAGCCGCGAGCCACCCGGCCGCGCGCTGCGTCGCCTCGGCACGGGAGACCCCGGTGATCATCGCCGCGAGCGCGACGTTCTCCACGGCGGTGAGCTCGGGCATCAGCAGCCCCTGCTGGAACACGAACCCGAACGACTCGCGGCGCAGCCGGGACCGCGCCGATTCGCTCAGTGCGCTCACCTCGACGACGCCCCCGGCGGGCGGCAGGAACGTCACGCGGCCCCCATCGGGCCGGGTGATCCCGGCGAGTACGTGCAGCAGGGTCGTCTTCCCGGATCCGGATGCTCCCATGATCGCGACGGATTCGCCGGAGGCGATCCGGAGGTCCACCCCGGCGAGGGCTCGGGTGGATCCGAACGACTTGATCAGACCCTGTGCTTCGACGACTGCTGTGCTCATGCCTCCAGCCTGGCCGGCGCCGTCGGGCGGATCATCGGTCCGGGGAGTGAGGATCGCGCCGGGACGTCATCCTGCGGGATGATCCTGGCGAGCGATCAGTCCAGCACCTTCTTCCAGGCGCCGCCGTATCCGATCGGCGCGAATCCGAGCTGCTCGTTGATGGACAGCATCGGGCGGTTCTCCTCTGCGTTGTAGGTGACGACGCGCTGCGAGCGCGGGTGGCGCTCATGCCAGGAGAGCAGACCGGCGGTCTTCACGAGCAGGCCCAGCCGGTGGCCGCGGTGCTCCGCGAGCACGAGGGTGTCGTTCTGCTGGGTCACGCTGTCGTCGGCGCCCTTGAGGGAGAGCTCGTTGTACGCGCAGAGCTCGCCGGTCTCGATGTGCTGGGCCGCGGTGACCTGAACGGTGTGGCCCATGTCGAGCCAGCGGGAGTCCTGCTCGCGGACGCGGTCGGCGTCCCAGGTCTCCTCCGGCGAGTCCATGTCGGCGTCCGGGGCGTCGGTGGACATGCGGGACTTCATCCACGCGTACCCGTCGACGAAGGCCTCGGGCGTGGGCAGCAGCCATTGCACGACGCGGTAGCCGGATGCGGCTTCTTCCGCGGCGGCTCGCAGCCCGAGGAGGCGGTCGTCCCCGTCCCAGCGGTACTCGCTGACGCGGTCGACCTGCTCCAGGGTCCAGCCCTGGGCGAGGAGGAAGCGCGCGGTGTGATCGCGGGGGACGCTGCCGAAGCCCGTCGGCGGCTCCAGGGCCGGTTCGCCCGAGGGGAGGTGCTCGGTCCACATCTGGAGGGTGCGCATGCCCTCGGCCCGCGCGAGCGGCTCCAGGTGGCCGGCGACCGCGGTCGCGATGCCCCGGCCCTGCTCCTCGCGGAGCATGCTGATCGCCGACATGGCGGTGTCTCCGGCGCCGTCGCGCGAGATGTTCAGGAAGGCCACCCCGATGGTGCGCTCCCCACGGACGATCCGCCACTGGCGGCGGTGCGTGTGGGCGTCCGAGGTGAGCAGCGGAAGCAGCTCGTCGGCGGTGAAGCTGTCGTCGTCGCGGCCGGAGGCCTCCTCGAGGCAGCGGTTGCGGACCTCGGCATAGGCACGGAACGCGGGGGAGGACCCCGCATCCGCCCGTGCGGGGAGCACGAGCGGATGCAGGGTCGCGCCGGCGGTGAGGGCGATGATCGGGTCGGCGGTGCCGGCGTCGGTCATCAGAGCACCTGCCGCGTCGCGCTGCGGGACAGGCGGTCGGCCTCGTACTGCTCCAGGAGGCGGAGGCGACGGGACGCGGCCTGAGCGGCCCGAGCCCGGTCCTGCGCCGCAGGACGTGTCCGCACGATGAGGTGCAGGGCGACGCGCAGGGCCACCCGCTGGGCGAACGACAGGTTGCGGAGCTCCTCCTCGCGGGGGAGCTGGATGGACAGGTCGCGCTCGGGGAGAGCGCTCTGCGTCGACTCGGTGGGAGGCGAAGCGTGCAATGCGGTGTTCACGGTGGTTCGCTTTCGTTGGTCGTGCCGGAAGGCGGTTTCGCTCCACGGCGCGGTCGCCCGGTGGGGTGCCGCGACGTGTCACGGGTGAGGGAGCCGGATCCAGGACGCGGTGTCCGGATCGGCGTGGATCCGGAGACAGGTGTCCCGGATCAGGTGAGGCGATCGGAGATCGACGCGAGGATCGCGGATCGGATCGCGGACGCACGAGGCGTCAGGCCGGCCTCAAGCCGGAGCGGGGGAGAATGCGCCTGTTACGCGGCGAAACGCACGCGCAGGCCGGCGGAAGTCGCCGAGGACGCATCGATCCCACGGGATGGGGTGAATGCAATGCGGATGTTCATCATGTTCGGCAACCTCCTTTCTCGGCTCGGGTTGTCACGCTAGCGGAGCTTCACAGGAAGCGTCAAGCCGACACTCAGAAATCCCTGGACCTCGGGCGTTTCCCGCGCGGAGGCGGGGAGCGGCCGCGATAGCGTAGAGGCCGTGAACTCCGCCGAACGTCGAGCGTGCCCATGCATCTGAAGAGCCTGACCCTCAAGGGGTTCAAGTCCTTCGCGCAGCCGACGACGTTCGCCTTCGAGCCGGGCGTCACCTGCATCGTCGGACCGAACGGCTCCGGGAAGTCCAACGTCGTCGACGCGCTTGCCTGGGTCATGGGCGAGCAGGGGGCGAAGACCCTGCGCGGCGGCAAGATGGAGGACGTCATCTTCGCCGGTACGTCGACGCGGGGCCCGCTGGGGCGCGCCGAGGTGCAGCTCACGATCGACAACAGCGACGGCGCGCTGCCGATCGAATACGCCGAGGTGACGATCAGCCGGACCCTGTTCCGCAACGGATCGAGCGAGTACGCCATCAACGGCGAGGGCTGCCGCCTGCTCGACGTCCAGGAACTGCTCAGCGACTCCGGCCTCGGACGCGAGATGCATGTCATCGTCGGCCAGGGGCGTCTGGACACCGTGCTGCAGGCCTCGCCGGAGGACCGGCGCGGTTTCATCGAGGAGGCGGCGGGGATCCTCAAGCACCGGCGCCGCAAGGAGAAGACCCTCCGCAAGCTCGACGCGATGGAGACGAACCTCACGCGCCTCAGCGATCTGGCCGGGGAGATCCGCCGTCAGCTCAAGCCGCTCGGGCGCCAGGCCGAGATCGCCCGGGAGGCCCAGACCATCGCCGCCGTCGTGCGGGACGCCAAGGCCCGGATCTTCGCCGACGACGTGGTGACCCTGCGCTCGGCCCTCGCCGATCACACGCGCAACGAGCACGAGCGCCATGCGGAGCGCGTCGTGCTGAGCGAGCAGGGCGACCTCATCCGCGCGGAGATCACGCGGCTCGAAGGGCTGCAGAACTCGGCCGCGGTCGACGAGGCGCGCCGCATCGCGTTCGGTCTCGAGCAGGTGCAGGAGCGCACGCGCGGCCTGTTCACCCTCGCCAACCAGCGTCTTGCGCTGCTCGGGACCGATGAGGACGACGCGGTGACCGCGGTGACCGTCACCCAGGCGACGATCGACGAGGCCAAGGACGAAGTCGAGGAGATCTCCTCGGGCATCGGTCGTGCACAGGACGCCGCCCAGCAGGCGACGCGGGGCGTCGCCGAGGCCCGTGCGGAACTCGACGCCCTCGATGTGGACATCGCCGAGCAGAGCGCCCTCGTGTCGGCGCACGACATGCGCCTGACGACGCTGCGCGGACAGGCGGAGGCCGCGGCCTCGGCCCTGGCCGCCGTCCGCGGTGCTGTGCTGCGTCAGGAGAACGCCCTGGAAGCGGCTCATCAGCGTCGCCGCGAAGCCGCCGAGGCGCGGGAGCGGATCGAGGAGGGCGAGGCCCCCGAGGGCACCGCCGCCGAGCATGCCGAGGCCTACGAGCGGGCGCAGGCTCGCGCCGTCGCCGCAGAAGGGGAGCTCGAGGGCCTGCGCGAGCGGCTGCACGCCGCCGAGCGGGAATCGGAGGCGCTCACGGCGAAGGCCGCGGCGCTGGGAAGCGCGATCGCCGTCACGGGCGGCGCGGCCGAGATCGTCGCCGCGGGGCTCGCCGGCGTGCGCGGACTCGTGGGCGATGCGGTGCAGGTCACGCCCGGCTATGAAGCGGCGATCGCGGCCGTGCTCGGGCCCCTCGCCGAAGGCGTCCTGGTCGACGACGTCGCGGCGGCCTTCGCCGTCGCCGCCGACGGCGAGGCTGCGGGGGCGTACGACATCGTCATCGCCGAAGGCGCGGCCGCGGCGGTGTCTGATGCCCGGATCGCCGGGGCCACTCCCGCGACCGAGGTGGTGACGGCACCGTCGGGTGTCCTCGGCATCCTGTCGCATGTCGTGATCGTGGAGGACCTGACGGCGGCCCGATCGGCGCACGCGGCCGCGGTCGCCGCGGCCGGCGTGCCGCTCACCGCGGTGACGAAGGCGGGCGAGGTGCTCACCGCGCACACCCTGCACACCGGATCGGGAGGGGAGCGGTCGCGGCTCGAGCTGGTCGCGGAGCGCGACGCCGCCGTCGACCGGCTGGGCGAGGTGCGCGTCGTCGTCGACTCGCTGCGCGAGGCCCGCGAGGACGGAACCCAGGCGCTGGAGACGGCGCGCCGGGTCTCCCGGGACGCCCTGCGCACCCTGCGCGAGCACGATGCGGCCCTGGCCGCGCACACCGAGCAGGTGAACCGCGTCAGCGTGCAGCACGAATCCGCGATCGCGGAGTGCGATCGCCTCGAGGCGGGCCTGGAGCAGGCTCAGTCCGCCGTCGCGGACGCCGAGGCGAACGCCGATGCCGCCAAGGACGCCCTGGCCGCCGCGGAGGCCGCGCCCCGGCCGGTGCTGGACGCCTCCGCCCGCGAGGGGCTGCTGGAGGCGCTGGAGGCGGCGCGGGAGACCGAGATGGAGGCGCGCCTGGGCATCGAGACCCTGCGGGAGCGCGTGCGCGCCGCGCAGACCAGGGTGACGTCGCTCGAGCGGCAGCGCGAGCGGGAGCGCGAGGCGGCCGCGGAGGCGGCCCGCCGCGCGGTGATCCGGCGCGCCCAGCGCGAGACGGCCTCCGGGGTCGCAGCGGAGCTGCCTCGGATCCTGGATTCGATCGACCGCTCGGTCGCCGAGGCGCGCGTCGCCCTCGCCGCGGCGGAAGCCGCGCGTTCGGCGCAGAATCAGGAGCTCGGCGAGCTGCGCCGGCAGGATTCGTCGATCCGCGAACGCCTGGCAGGGCTGACGGAGAGCGTCCACGGGCTCGAGCTGCAGATCCACGAGAAGAAGCTGCACCTGACCAGCCTCCTCGAGCGCGTGCAGTCGGAGCTCGCCCTGGACGAAGACATCCTGGTCGCGGAATACGGCCCGGATCAGCTGGTTCCCCGTGACGCGGTGCTTCTCGCCGCCGAGCCGGACGACCTCGTCGAGGCGGCGGACGCCGCAGAGGCGGATGTTGTCCCCACCGGGATCCCCTTCGATCGGCGCATCCAGCAGCGCCGGCTGCAGGAGGCCGAGCGCAAGCTCGCGCAGCTCGGTCGGGTGAACCCGCTCGCGCTCGAGGAGTTCGCCGCTCTCGAGCAGCGGCACGCCTTCCTCACGGAGCAGCTCGCCGACCTCACCAAGACGCGTCAGGATCTGCTGACGATCATCGCCGAGCTGGACGAGCGGATGCAGACGATCTTCGCGTCGGCGTTCGAGGACACCCGGCAGGCGTTCGGCGAGGTGTTCCCGCTGCTCTTCCCGGGCGGCGCCGGAAGCATCTCGCTGACCAACCCCGACGACCTGCTGAACACCGGCATCGAGGTCGCGGTGCGCCCCGTCGGCAAGAAGATCGAGCGGCTCTCGCTGCTCTCCGGCGGCGAGAGGTCGCTCGCGGCCGTGGCCCTGCTCGTGGCGATCTTCAAGGCGCGCCCGAGCCCGTTCTACATCCTCGACGAGGTGGAGGCGGCGCTGGACGACGCGAACCTCGGGCGTCTGCTGACGGTGTTCGAGCAGCTCCGCGCGAGCTCGCAGCTGCTCGTGATCACCCACCAGAAGCGCACGATGGAGATCGCGGACGCGCTCTACGGCGTCTCGATGCGGCAGGACGGCGTCTCGGCGGTCGTCGGCCAGAGGGTCGGCGACCGCGCTGCCGCGGCAACCGCCTGAGCGCACGCGCGTCCGCGACAGCGCGCCCTCGGCGAACACGCCGGGTTCGCCGGGCTGCTCCCCGTAGGCTGGACGCATGGCGGAGAAGTCCTGGTCCCTCGGCCGCGCGCTGCGCGGCATGTTCGTCAAGCCCACGATCGACGACGACACCTGGGACGACCTCGAGACGGCCCTGCTCACCGCCGACTTCGGGCCCGACATCACCGAGCGCCTCGTCGACGAGCTGCGCGCGAAGGTCGAGCGGTATCGCACCACGGATCCGAAGGATCTGCAGCGGATGCTCCGCGAGACGCTCGAGGAGCACTTCGCGAAGTTCGACACGACGCTCAAGCTCACCGAGCGTCCGGCCGTGGTGCTCGTCGTCGGCGTGAACGGCGTGGGCAAGACGACCACGATCGGCAAGTTCACGAAGTTCCTCCGCGGCTACCAGCGGTCCGTCGTGGTCGGTGCGGCCGACACCTTCCGCGCCGCGGCGGTCGAGCAGCTCGGCACCTGGGCGCAGCGCGCGGGAGCGGCGATCGTGCGTCCCCAGCAGCAGGGGCAGGATCCGGCCTCGGTCGCCTTCCAGACGGTCGAGTACGCGAAGAACAACGGCACCGAGATCGTCATCATCGACACGGCGGGCCGCCTGCACACCAAGGGCGGCTTGATGGACGAGCTCTCCAAGATCCGCCGGGTGGTCGAGAAGCAGGCGCCGATCAGCGAGGTGCTGCTGGTGCTCGACGCGACGACCGGCCAGAACGGCGTGCTCCAGGCCGAGGCATTCCTCGAGCACGCCGGCGTCACCGGCCTGGTGCTCACCAAGCTCGACGGCTCGGCCAAGGGCGGTTTCGTGCTCGCAGTGCAGGAGCGCACCGGCATCCCGGTCAAGCTCCTGGGGCAGGGCGAGGGCATCGACGACCTCACCGGCTTCACGCCGCACGTGTTCGTGCAGGCTCTCGTGGGCTCCTGATCCGAGCCGATTCCCGGCACGCGCCGCGCGGACTACCGTCCCGCCCGCAAGGCTGGTTTTATAGGCCTATGGCGATCGAACACGACTTCTTCGGACTGCTGTCCTCGGGACCGGACGGATCGATCTTCTGGTCCGAGACGGTGGAGTTCGGCGACCATGCCCTCACCGTGGACCTGACCGCGCCCGACCAGGAGGACGTGTCGCGGGAGTCGCTCGACATCGCGGCCGCCTTCGTCTCGGGTCTCGAGGCCATCGACGACAAGGCCCGCCGCGGAATGCTGTCCGAGGTCGACGACCGCACCAGCGAGGTGACCGAGTACATCCTGCAGCAGCAGGAGGAGTACGGCGACGAGCTGAACGACTACCTCGTCGACGTCAGCGGCGACGCGGCCGTCGACATCATCCGGTCGTTGCGCCTGATGAGCATGACGCTGCTCGTGGACGAGCACGGCGGCAGCGAGCCGTTCGCGGTGCTCGAGTACGCCCTCGACGCCGACGGCGACGACGACGTGCTCCTGGTGAACTTCGGATCCGACGGCGCCGTGCTGTCGGTCATGAGCGCCGACTGAGGAGCCGGCCCGTCGGAATGACGAACCGCCGGACGGGAGTGGCCCCCCTGCTGCCCGTCCGGCGATCCGGGTCTCAGACGGCCTGCGCGAAGCCGAGGTCGGCGCCCTCGGCGATGTGCGCGAGGTGAGGCGGGATCTCCCGGCCCTTCGAGATCATCGACTGCGCCCACAGGCGGCCGGCGCGGTAGGACGATCGCACCAGGGGGCCGGCGAGCACGCCGAGGAAGCCGATCCGCTCGGCCTCCTGCTTGAAGGCGACGAACTCGTCCGGCTTGACCCAGCGCGACACGGGAAGGTGCCGCGGCGTCGGACGCAGGTACTGGGTGATGGTGATGATGTCGCAGCCCGCGTCGTGCAGGTCCTGCAGCGCCTGCACGACCTCCTCCGGCTCTTCGCCCATGCCGAGGATGAGGTTCGACTTCGTGATGAGGCCGGCTTCGTGGCCCTGCGTGATCACGTCGAGCGAGCGCTCGTAGCGGAACGCCGGGCGGATCCGCTTGAAGATGCGCGGAACGGTCTCGACGTTGTGCGCGAAGACCTCGGGCCGGGCGTCGAAGATCTGCCCGAGGAACGCCGGATCCGCGTTGTGCTCGTTCGCGAGCAGCTCGACCCCGGTGTTCGGGTTGAGCTCGTGGATCTTGCGCACCGTCTCGGCATTGAGCCACGCGCCGGTGTCGGGCAGGTCGTCCCGGGCGACGCTCGTGACGGTCGCGTAGCGCAGGCCCATCTGCTGCACGCTCTCGGCGACGCGGCGCGGTTCGTCCGTGTCGTAGGCGTCGGGCTTGCCGGTGTCGATCTGGCAGAAGTCGCAGCGTCGTGTGCACTGGGATCCGCCGATGAGGAAGGTCGCCTCCTTGTCCTCCCAGCACTCGAAGATGTTCGGGCAGCCGGCCTCCTGGCACACCGTGTGCAGGCCCTCGTCCTTGACGAGCGAGTGCAGCGCCTTGTACTCCGGCCCCATCCGGGCCTTGGTCTTGATCCACTCCGGCTTGCGCTCGATCGGCGTCTCGGCGTTGCGGATCTCCAGGCGCAGCAGCTTGCGGCCCTCGGGGGCGGCGCTCATGCGGCCACCTCCGTCGCGTACTCGGCGGCGAACGCCGCGGCGACGGCGTCGACGATGTCGGCGGGGGAGGTCTCGCGGCCGACGACCTCGCTCACGGTGGTCACTCCGGCGTCGGTGATGCCGCACGGGATGATCCCGCGGAAGCCCGCGAGGGTGTTGTCGCAGTTGATCGCGAAGCCGTGCATCGTGACGCCCTGCTGCACGCGCACGCCGATCGCCGCGACCTTGTCCTCGCTGAGCGGCCGGCGCACCCACACGCCGCTGCGGCCCTCGACCTGGTATCCGTCCACGCCCAGCGGGCGCAGCACGTCGATGAGCAGTCGCTCCAGCCGGCGCACGTGCGCCACGACGTCCATCGGCTCGGGCAGGCGCACGATCGGATAGCCCACGAGCTGTCCCGGACCGTGCCAGGTGATCTTGCCGCCGCGGTCGACGTCGACCACGGGAGTGCCGTCCTGCGGGCGCTCCTGAGGCTCGGTGCGCTTGCCGGCCGTGTACACGGCCTCGTGCTCCAGCAGCAGGAGCGTGTCAGGGCGCGAACCCGCGACGACGTCGGCGTGGACGCGTCGCTGCAGATCCCACCCCTCGAGGTACGGGACGTAGTCGGGGGCGAGGCCCACCGTCTGGATGTCGAGCATGACCGATCCTTCTGATCGAGTTGTTGAATGCAGTTCAACAATAGCCCCGAACGGCGGCGGGCGCGTCGCGCGATACGGTGGCGGGGTGAGCATCCCCGCCCGCGGCGTCGGCCGTCCCCGGGTCTCCTCGCGCGAGACGATCGCCGAGGCGGCCTGCGAGCTGTTCCTCGAGTCCGGTTACGAGGGCACCTCGATCGCGGGTATCGCGCAGCGGGCCGGAGTGAGCCGGTCGAGCTTCTTCAACTACTTCTCCTCGAAGAGCGACGTGCTCTGGTCGGGGCTGGACGAGCGCATCGACCGCGCCGTGGCGGCGCTGGCCGAGCCCGGCGCCGGCGAGAGTCCCGCGGCCATCGCCGCGGTGCTCGCCGCGATCCTGGAAGGACTGGAGCCGGATCCGCTCGCGCTCGCGTTCGGCAACGTCCAGGCGATGGGGCTGGCCGACGAGCTGCAGCGGGAGTCGGCACTGCGTCAGGGCCGGCTCGCCGCAGCCCTGTCCGCGGCTGCGCGGGATGCGGGCGTCGAGCGGATCCGGGCCGACGTGCTGGGCGCTGCCTACGCTGTGGCCGTCCTGTCGTCGTTGCGGGTGTGGGCCGAGGGGGGTGCGGGGCACGGCTCGCCGCTCGCGCAGCTGCAGCACGCCCTGCCGCGGATCACCGACCTGCACTGGGGCTGAGCGCCCTGCACGGGCGGCGGATCCGCTCGCGTAGAATTGCAGCACCATGGCTACTTTTGGCACGCTCTCCGATCGGCTCACCGAGACCTTCCGCAATCTGCGCACGAAGGGCAAGCTGTCCGCGTCCGATGTGGACGGCACCGTCCGCGAGATCCGCCGCGCACTGCTCGACGCCGACGTCGCGCTGCCGGTCGTCAAGGACTTCACCGCGAAGGTGCGCGAGCGCGCCCTCGGCGACGAGGTCAACAAGGCGCTCAACCCCGCGCAGCAGGTCGTGCAGATCGTCAACGAGGAGCTCATCGCGATCCTCGGCGGCGAGCAGCGCCGGCTGGAGTTCGCGAAGAACCCGCCCACGGTCATCATGCTCGCCGGTCTTCAGGGATCCGGCAAGACGACCTTCGCCGGCAAGCTCGCCAAGCAGCTGCAGGGCGAGGGGCACACCCCGCTGCTCGTCGCGGCCGACCTGCAGCGCCCCAACGCCGTGACCCAGCTGACGGTCGTCGCGGAGCAGGCCGGGGCCACCATCTTCGCGCCGGAGCCGGGCAACGGCATCGGCGACCCCGTGCGCGTGGCGCGGGACGGCGTCGAGCACGCCCACCGCCAGCAGCACGACATCGTCATCATCGACACCGCGGGCCGGCTCGGCGTCGACGCCGAGCTCATGAAGCAGGCGGCGGACATCCGCCGTGCTGTGGACCCGGACGAGGTGCTGTTCGTCATCGACGCGATGATCGGCCAGGACGCGGTGAACACGGCCAAGGCGTTCCAGGACGGCGTCGACTTCACCGGTGTCGTCCTCTCCAAGCTCGACGGCGACGCCCGAGGCGGCGCCGCGTTGTCCGTGGCCTCGATCACCGGACGCCCGATCATGTTCGCCTCCACGGGCGAGCGCCTCGAGGATCTCGAGCCCTTCCACCCCGACCGGATGGCGAGCCGGATCCTCGACCTCGGCGACATCCTCACCCTCATCGAGCAGGCGCAGAATGCGTTCGACGAGGCCGAGGCCCTCAAGGTCGCCGAGAAGCTCGCGACCCAGACCTTCACGCTGGAGGACTTCCTCGAGCAGATGCAGCAGCTGAAGAAGATGGGCTCGATGAAGAAGATGCTCGGGATGCTCCCGGGCATGGGCCAGATGAAGCAGCAGCTCGAGGACTTCGACGAGCGCGAGATCGATCGCACCGAGGCGATCATCCGCTCGATGACCCCGGGGGAGCGGCGCAACCCGAAGGTGCTCAACGGCTCCCGCCGCCTGCGCATCGCGCGCGGTTCCGGCATGACGGTGACCGACGTGAATCAGCTCGTGCAGCGGTTCGAGCAGGCCGCGAAGATGATGAAGACCGTCGCCCGCGGCGGCACCCCGAACATCCCCGGCATGGGGTCGGTGCCCGGCATGGGCCGCCCCGGCGCGTCGTCCAAGCGCGGCAAGAAGGGCAAGAGTGCGGGATCGCGCTCCGGCAACCCCGCCAAGCGTGCGGCGGAGAACTCCGGGCTCGCCACGAGCCAGGCGCCGAGCGGCACCGGCTTCGGTCTCGGCGGGCAGAAGGCCCCGTCCGAAGCCGACATGGCGGAGATCCAGAAGCTCTTCGGCAAGAACTGACCGCGGCCGCGGGGCATCGCGAGAAGCCTCGCGCATCGGAGACGAAGAAGCCTCGCGCATCGGAGACGAAAAGGCGGGCCCGGAGGATCGCTCCTCCGGGCCCGCCTTTTCGTCGTGTCAGATCACTTCACGTCTTCGTCGACCCAGTCCATCGACTTGGTGACGGCCTTGTGCCACAGGCGCAGCTGGCGGTCGCGCTCGGCGACGTCCATGCTCGGCTCCCAGCGACGGTCCTCCTGCCAGTTCGCGGACAGGTCGTCCAGACCCGTCCAGAACCCGACGGCGAGGCCGGCCGCGTAGGCGGCGCCCAGAGCCGTGGTCTCCGCGACCACCGGGCGCACGACCGGCACGCCCAGCACATCCGCCTGGAACTGCATGAGAGCGTCGTTCGCGACCATGCCGCCATCGACCTTGAGCTCGGTCAGGTCCACGCCGGCGTCGGCGTTGACCGCGTCGAGCACGTCGCGGGTCTGGAAGGCCACGGCCTCCAGCGCCGCGCGGGCGATGTGGTTCTTGTTCGCGTAGCGGGTGAGGCCGACGATCGCACCACGGGCGTCCGGACGCCAGTACGGTGCGAACAGACCCGAGAACGCGGGCACGATGTACACGCCGCCGTTGTCCTCGACCTTGTCGGCGAGCTCCTCGACCTGAGGCGCGGAGTCGATGATGCCGAGCTGGTCGCGCAGCCACTGGATCAGGGATCCGGTGACCGCGATCGAGCCCTCCAGCGCGTAGTGCGTCGGGCCGTCGCCGAGCTTGTAGCCGACGGTGGTGAGCAGTCCGTTCTTCGAGTGGACAATCTCCTCGCCCGTGTTGAAGATGAGGAAGCAGCCCGTGCCGTAGGTGTTCTTGCTCTCGCCGGAGTTGAACGCCGCCTGGCCGAAGGTCGCCGCCTGCTGGTCGCCGAGGATGCCCGCGATCGGGGTCTCGCGCAGGAGCGAGGAGTCCTCCGCCGCGCCGTACACCTCGGAGGAGGAGCGGATCGACGGCATCATCGACTTCGGGACGCCGAACGCCTCGAGGATGTCGTCGCGCCACTGCAGGGTCTCGAGGTCCATGAACATGGTCCGCGAGGCGTTGGTGACGTCGGTCGCGTGCACGCCGCCGTTCACGCCGCCGGTGAGGTTCCACAGCACCCAGCAGTCGGTCGTGCCGAAGAGCAGGTCTCCGGCCTCGGCCTTCTCGCGCGCTCCTTCGACGTTCTCCAGGATCCACGCGATCTTGGTGCCGGAGAAGTAGGTCGCCAGAGGCAGGCCGACGATCGGCTTGAACCGCTCGACGCCGCCGTCCGCCGCGAGGCGGTCGACGATCGGCTGCGTGCGGGTGTCCTGCCAGACGATGGCGTTGTACACCGGCTTGCCGGTGGTCTTGTCCCAGACCACCGCGGTCTCGCGCTGGTTGGTGATGCCGACCGCGGCGATGTCGTGGCGGGTCAGGTGCGCGCGCGTGAGGGCGAGACCGATGACCTCCTGGACGTTTGCCCAGATCTCCGAGGCGTCGTGCTCGACCCAGCCGGCCTGCGGCAGGATCTGCTCGTGCTCCTTCTGACCGGTGGCGATGATGCTGCCCTTGCGGTCGAAGATGATGGCGCGGCTCGAGGTCGTGCCCTGGTCGATGGCGATGACGTAGTCAGCCATGTGCTGTTCTCCTTTGAATCAGGGTCGGGTTACTTCACGAGGTGCAGCAGCACCGGTGCGAGGAGCGCGGCGAGGACGCCGCCGATGAGCGGGCCCACGACGGGCACCCAGGAGTAGGCCCAGTCGCTCGAGCCCTTGCCCTTGATCGGCAGGATCGCGTGCGCGATGCGCGGGCCGAGGTCACGGGCGGGGTTGATCGCGTAGCCGGTCGGACCACCGAGGGAGGCGCCGATCGCGACCACGAGGAGGGCGACCGGGAGCGCCGTGAGCGGGCCGAGGCCTCCGGGCGTGCCGACCTTGACGTCGCCGTAGTCCGCGAAGGCGAAGATCACGAAGACGAGGACGAACGTGCCGATGATCTCGGTCACGAGGTTCCAGCCGTAGGAGCGGATCGCCGGGCCGGTCGAGAAGACGCCGAGCTTGTTGGCCGGGTCGGGCTCGTCATCGAAGTGCTGCTTGTAGGCGAGCCAGCACAGGACGGCGCCGATGATGGCGCCGAGCAGCTCTGCGCCGGTGGCGACGAGGAACATCGTGAAGGTGATCTTGCCGGCGACCAGCAGGCCGATTCCGACAGCCGGGTTCAGGATGGCACCCGAGTACGCCGAGACGAGCACACCGGCGAAGACTGCCAGGCCCCATCCCCAGTTGACCATGAGGAATCCGCCGCCGTTGCCCTTGTTCTTGGCGAGGGCGACGTTCGCGACGACGCCGCAGCCGAGCAGCAGCAGCATCGCCGTTCCGACCAGTTCGGACAGGAAGTACAGTCCGAGATTCGGTTCAGTCATGTCTCCATTGACCTTTCGCAGACATCGGCCCCTCTGCCGATGCGGTGTTCGAGATGGACGCCGATGAGGGCGGCGGTGGAACCCGTTACCCGTGGGTGCGGGCGGTGAGGGAAAGTCCGTGCCGGGTGTTGAGCAGCTCCCGGGTCAGGTCGATCTCGCGCGCGGTCCTGGCGCGATCCCAGCCCTTCAGCGGAGCCAGGGCCTCGGCGACCTCCTCGAGGATCTCCTCGGTGACGTCGCCCGTGAAGGCCAGGCTGGTGCGGCGCAGGATGACGTCCTCGAGGCGCACGATCAGCTCGTTCTGCACCATCCACTCCAGCTCACGGGTGGACAGCTGCCCGGCCGCGAGGGGCGCGTCGGGACCCTGCTCGACGTACTGCCACACGTCCGCGGCTCGGGTGCCGTAGCGCTTGAGCAGCAGCTCGGCGCGCTCTCCGGCGCCCGCGAGGTGCGCCGAGATCCAGGCGGCACGAGCGGCATCGTTCTGCGGGTAGTCCTTGCCGCCGCCGATCGCCCGTCCCAGCGTCGAGACGACGCGGGTGCGGCCCAGCAGCTCGAGGATCTTGTCCGAGAGCGACTCGCCGAGGGCGCGGAACGTCGTCCACTTGCCGCCCACCAGGCTGAGGTGGGGAACGGCGTGGCTGTCGTCCACCTCGACGCGGTAGTCGCGCGAGACGAACCCCGGTGCCGTGTCCTCATGGCGGGGGAGGGGACGGATCCCGCTGAACCGGTACACGATCTGGTCCCGGTTCACGTCGATGCTCGGGAACACGTGGTGCACGAGGTCGAAGAAGTAGTCGATCTCCTCCTCGGTGCACAGCGGCACCTCGCGCGGGTCGGCGTCGATGTCCGTCGTGCCGACCATGACCTTGCCCTTGAGCGGGTAGATGAGCACGATGCGACCGTCGGAATGCTCGAAGAAGATCTCACGGCCGCGGGTGGCGGCGAGCAGTTCGGGGTTGTCCAGCACGATGTGCGAGCCCTTGGTGCCGCCCATGAAGCGGGTCAGCTCGCCCATGGCCTCGTTCGTGAGGTCCGTCCACGGGCCGGAGGTGTTGACGACGACGTCCGCGGCGATGGGGAACTCCGTGCCGCTCTCGCGATCGCGCACGAGCACGGCGTCGCCGTCGTGGCCGATCGCCTCGACGTAGTTGAGCGCGTGTGCGCCGGGGTGCGCGGCGCGGCCGTCCTGCAGCACGTCCAGAGCCAGTCGCTCGGGGTCGTGCATCGAGGCGTCGTAGTAGGTCGCCGTGTACTTGATCTTCGGATCCATCGCGGGAAGCTCGGCGAGCGACTTCTTGCGGCCGAGGAACTTGTGCCGCGGAACCATTCCGCCGTCGCGCGAGAACGTGTCGTAGATGGTCAGGCCCATCTTGATGAGGAAGGCCCCGCGCTCCTGCGGCTTGCCGGACTTGTGGGTGAGGAAGCGCAGCGGTGCGGACAGGATCCCGGAGAAGGTCGAGTAGATCGGGATCGTGGTCTCGAGCGGCTTGACGTAGTGCGGCGCGATCCTGATCAGGCCGTTGCGCTCCGTCACCGACTCCTTGACGAGGCGGAACTCGCCGTTCTCCAGGTAGCGGATGCCGCCGTGGATCATGTGGCTGGAGGCCGAGGACGCGCCGGAGGCGAAGTCGCCGCGCTCGACGAGGACGACGTCGACGCCCTGCAGGGCGAGGTCGCGGAAGGTGGAGATGCCGTTGATCCCTCCGCCGATCACCAGCACCGTGGTGCGTCCTGCCTCGCGCACCTCAGTCACCTCAGGGCGTTCCGCGGCGTTGTGGATGTGATCGGTCATCATCGTCTCCTTCCCGATTTCTCACAGCATTCCCCCAGCCGCCCTTATGGTCAAGCAAGCTGCACGAATGTGCAAGAATCGCCTGAATCGATATGTAAAGGGTCCGAAATGTCTGAACGGAAGCGCCAGTCGAAGGCCGTCGCGGCTCTCACGGCCGCCCGCCTGTACTACCTGCAGGACAAGACGATGGACGTGATCGCCGAGGAGTTCGGCACATCGCGATCCTCCGTGTCACGCCTGCTGAGCTACGCGCGCGAGGTGGGACTCGTCGACATCAGGATCAACTCGCCGCTCGAGCACGCCGGCGAGCTCGAGCAGCAGCTGCACGACCGGCTGCAGGTGACCGCGCACGTGGTGCCGATGCCCGAGAGCGTGACCGAGGTGGAGCGGTTGGAGCGCGTGGCGCTCACCGCCGGGCGGCTGCTCACCCAGGTCATCGACTCGAACATGGTCGTCGGCCTGGCGTGGGGCTCCACGATCAGCGCGGTCAGCCGCGAGCTCGGACAGAAGGAGACGCGGGGCACGACGATCGTGCAGCTCAACGGCGCGGGCAACACGCTCACCAGTGGGGTGGAGTACTCCAGTGAGATCCTGCAGCGCTTCGGCTCGGCGTTCGGGGCGCAGGTGCAGCAGTTCCCCGTGCCGGCGTTCTTCGACGACCCGCGCACGCGGGAGGCGATGTGGCGCGAGCGCAGCACGCTGCGCGTGCTCGACCTGCAGGCGAAGATGGATCTCGCGGTGTTCAGCGTGGGCTCGCCGAGTGCGGAGGTGCCGAGCCGCGTGTACGTGGGCGGCTATCTCGGCCGGGACGACTACCGGAGCCTGCGCGAGGATCGGGCGATCGGCGATGTCGCGACCGTCTTCTTCCGTGCGGACGGCACCTGGAAGGACATCGCCGTGAACGCCCGGGCGACGGGTCCGGGACTGGACCGGCTGCGCCGCGTCGCCCGGCGCTTCTGCGTCGTCGCCGGCGCCCAGAAGCTGCCGTCGCTGCGCGCGGCGATCGGGGCTCGACTGGTGACCGACGTCGTGCTGGACGAGGGGCTCGCCCGTCAGCTCGTGGAGGGGTGAGGCGGCACCGCGGGCCGGGGGTCAGAGAGTCTCGGGTCCGGAGCGGAATTCGCGGATGAGGTGATCGACCACCTCGTGCAGGTCGCCACCGGTCGCATCGGCGACCGCCACCTGTCGCTCGTAGCTCGCGCCACCCTCGAGGATGTCCGCCACACCGGCGAACTCCGCGGAGCACTGCAGATCGGCCGCGACGGGAGCGAGCCGGTCGAGTTCATCCGCGAGGTGCGCGCGCACCGAGCGCTGTGCGCCGCCGGGGGCGATGATCACCTCGGCGTCGAGACCGTAGCGCGCCGCGCGCCACTTGTTCTCGCGGTGGAACCAGGGCGCCAGCACGGGAAGGACGCGTCCTTCGTCGAGATCGCGGGAGAACGACTCCACCAGCACCTGAGTGAGCGCAGCCACGGCGGCGAGCTCGTGCAGCGTGGACATCCCGTCGCAGGCGCGCACCTCGATGGTGCCCCAGCGCGGCGCGGGGCGGATGTCCCAGCGCACCTCGGTCGCGTCGGACATCACGCCGGTGCGGGCCATGTCGTCGAGGTACGCCTCGTACGCGGCCCAGTCGGGGAGCGGCCAGGGGAGCCCCGCGGTGGGGAGCTGCTGGAACACGAGCGCGCGGTTCGAGGCGTAGCCGGTGCGCTCGCCGGCCCAGAACGGGCTGGATGCGGCGAGGGCCTGGAGGTGGGGCAGATAGGAGGTGAGCGCGCCGATGACCGGCAGCACCTTGGCGCGGTCCTCCACCCCGATGTGCACGTGGATGCCCCAGATCATCATGTTGCGACCCCACCACTGGGTCTTCTCGATGAGCGAGTGGTAGCGCGTCTTGTCCGTGACCTGCTGGTCGTACCACTGCGCGAACGGGTGGCTCCCGGCGGACAGCAGCTCGATGCCCGCCGGATCGGTCGCGGCCCGGACGGCGGCGATCGCGGCGGCGATGTCGCCGACCGCGGCGGACACGCTGGATCCGACCCCGCTCGTCACCTCGATCGTGTTCGTCAGCAGTTCCCCGGTGACGGTGTGCCGTTCGTCCGCGCTCGCCTGCTCCAGCTCCTGCAGCAGCTCGGGGGCTCGGCCCACGAGATCACCCGATGCCGGGTCGGCGAGCATGAGCTCCCACTCCAGGCCCACGGTGGAACGCCGCGAGGAGGCGAACTCGATCGGCATGGGACCTCGATTCGGGAGGGGAGATCGTCGGCCAATGATCGCACGCCCGGCGCTAGCATGTGCCGTATGACGTTTTGCGACGGGTTCAGGGCATGAGCGCCGGGTCCATTCTGGTGCCTGCCGAGAGTCTGCGCGAGCAGGTCGAGCGCATGATCGCCGCACGGATCGTGTCGGGGGAGACGCCGCCGGGGGAGGTGCTCACGGTTCCCACTCTCGCCGGTGATTTCGGGGTGAGTGCGACGCCGGTGCGCGAGGCGATGCTCAATCTCGCCCGCCGCGGCTTCCTGCGCCCGATCCGCAATCGCGGCTTCCAGGTCACGGAGGTGTCGCCGGAGGAGCTGAATCAGCTCACCGACGTGCGTCTGCTGCTGGAGGCGCCGCCCATGCGCCGGATCGCCGGCACGGTCGGTGCGCCGTTGGAGGCGGAGCTGCGCGCGCTGGCGGATCGGATCGTCACCGCGGCGAAGGACCGGCAGTTCGAGGAGTACCTGGAGGCGGACACGGCGTTCCACCTCCGGATCCTCGCCGTGACCGGCAACCAGAAGCTGGTCGAGACCGTCCGGGAGCTCCGTCAGCAGACGCGGCTGGTCGGGCTCGTCCAGCTGGCGGACTCCGACACGCTCGTGTCCACCGCGCGGGAGCACGCCGAGCTCGTCGACCTCCTGGTCGCGGGTGACGGCGAGGGCGCCGAGCAGCTGATGCGCCGGCACATCGGACATGTGGGCGGCGTCTGGAGCGGGCACGAGGAGCACTGAGAGTCCTGCAGGCAGGACCGATCCTTCCGGCTCGGACGCCGAGCAGGTAATATGTCACGTGTTATAGATCACTCGTGCGGTCACGCAGCCAGGAGATCCGCCATGCACATTCAACGCTCATCGCACCTCCGTCCTGCTCGGCGACGCGACGGATGAGGACGAAGATGTCACCCCGGACGCCGGGGTCCGTGCTCCGCTCCGCAGCGGGGAGGAAGCGCGGATGAAGGTCGTCGTGATCGGCGCCGGAGCCATCGGCGCGGCGTGCACGCTGGCCCTGGCCGAAGCGGGCGCCGAGGTGGTCGTCATCGATCGCGCAGGGGTGGCGGGGGAGACCTCGAGCCGGTGCGAGGGCAACATCCTGGTCTCGGACAAGGAGCCAGGACCCGAGGCGGAGCTGGCGATCGAGGCGAACCGAGCATGGCGGACGCTCGCGGAACGGCTCGACGCCGAGCGGGTGCCCGGCCAGCCGGCGACGGAGTTCGAGGCGAAGGGCGGCATCGTCGTCGCGTTCGGCGCCGGCGCCGAGGCGCTGGGATCCTTCGCCCTCTCGCAGCGCGCCATCGGCATCCGCTCCGACGCGCTCGATGCGCGGGCACTTTGCGAAGCGGAGCCGCACCTCAGCCCCGAGATCGCGTTCGGGATGCACTACCCGGACGACGCGCAGGTCCAGCCGAGTCTCGCGACGCAGGCCATGCTGGCGCGCGCCGTGCACCTCGGCGCCCGCCTGGTGGTCGACGAGGTCGTCGCCGGCGTCGTCGTGGCCGGCCGTGCTTCAGGGGTGCGCACCCGCGCCGGCGCGATCGAGGCAGACGCCGTCGTGAACTGCGCGGGTCCCTGGTCGGGTGAGGCGGCGGCGCTGTTCGGCAGCATCCTGGACATCCGGCCGCGCCGCGGCACCATCCTGGTCACCGCGGCGATGCCGCAGCGGGTTTTCCACAAGGTCTACGACGCGGACTACGTCGGCGCCGTCGGATCCGGGGACGCGGCGCTGCAGACGTCCACCGTCGTCGAGTCGACGCCGTCGGGCACGGTGCTCATCGGATCCAGTCGCGAGCGCGTCGGCTTCTCCGACGAGGGCCTGCTCGCCCCGTTGTCGGAGATCGCGGCGAAGGCGCAGCGCGTGTTCCCCTTCCTGCGCGACACCATGCTGCTGCGGACCTATCACGGGTTCCGGCCGTATGCGCCGGACCACCTCCCCGCGATCGGCGCGGACGCCACGGTCGCCGGGCTGTTCCATGCGGCCGGCCACGAGGGGGCGGGCATAGGCCTGGCCCCGACGACGGGCGCCCTCATCGCCCACGCCCTGCTCGGCACGACGGCGCCTCTGGACCCGACGCCCTTCCTGCCCGCGCGGGCGACGCTGCAGGGGGCGGACGGCCGGGGCGCCGACGGCCGGGGTGCGCAGCCGGGTGCGCGGCACGGGAAGGGGGTCGCGGCATGAGCGTGCGGATCACGGTCGACGGGGTCGACCTGGAGGGACGGGACGGGCAGACGATCGCGGGCGTCCTGCTCGGCGCGGGGCGACGCACCTGGCGCACCACGGCGGGTCAGGAGCGCGGCATCTTCTGCGGGATGGGCATCTGCCAGGACTGCGTGCTCACGGTCAACGGCGTCGAGGGCGTGCGCGCCTGCCAGCGCGCGGCGTGCGACGGCGACGTCGTCGAGCGGGAGGTCCGGGCATGACGTCGCGACGCGTGGTCGTGATCGGTGCGGGGCCCGCCGGTCTCTCGGCCGCCGCTGCGGCCCTCTCCGCGGGGGCGGAGGTCACCCTGCTGGACGAGGGCGAGCGCATCGGCGGGCAGTTCTGGCGCCATCATCCGGAGCTCACGGATCCGCGTCTGCAGCACCAGACCGGCCGGTTCCGTCGACTGCAGGACGAGATCGTGGCAGCCAGGGTCGTCTCCTCGGCCGTGGTGTGGCGGATCGAGCCCGGGGCACCCGTGCGCGTGCACGTCCTCGTCGGCCCCGCGGATGCCGCGCAGCGGCGGGGCGAGACGATCGAGGCCGACGCCCTCGTGATCGCCACGGGTGCCCACGACCGGGTGCTGCCGGTGCCGGGCTGGACGCTTCCCGGGGTCGCCTCGGCGGGCGCGGCGCAGGCGCTCGCCAAGCGGGACGGCGCACGGCTCGGATCCCGCACCGTCGTGGCGGGCGCCGGCCCTTTCCTGCTGCCCGTGGCGCAGAGCATCGGCCTCGTCGGCGGCGTGGTCGCCGAGATCGTGGAGGCGGCGGCACCCGGCGCCGTGCTGAGGGGCTGGGGGCGCCGTCCCTGGGAGCTCGCGGCCGCCGCGGCGAAGGCGGGGGAGCTCGCCTCCTATCTCGGATCCCTCGCGGCGCGGCGCACGCCGTACCGATTCGGCGCGGCGGTCACCCGCATCCACGGCGGCTCCGCCGTCGAGGCCGTCACGGTGCAGCGGATCGACGCCGACTGGCGCCCGGTGGAGGGCACGGCGCGCACCGTGGAGTGCGACTCGGTCGCGCTCGGTCACGGCTTCACGCCCCGGCTCGAGGCGGCGATCCAGGCGGGCTGCGAGATCGCGCCCGACCGTTTCGTGCGGGTCGGTTTGCAGCAGGAGACGAGCGCGGTCGGCGTGTACGCGGCCGGCGAGATCACCGGCATCGGCGGTGCCGATGCGGCTCTCGCCGAGGGTGCGGTCGCGGGGCTCGCGGCGGCGGGCGTCGCCCCCGCCGATCTCCGGTACCGCCGCCCGCTCGCCGAGCGTCGCCGGATGCGCGCATTCGCCGGCAGGCTGGCGACCCATCGGATCGGGGCAGGCTGGACCGGCTGGCTGGATGCGCAGACCGTCGTCTGCCGGTGCGAGTCGGTGCGCAGGAGCGCGCTCGACGGGTTCGCCGGCGCGTCGTCGCGCGCCGTGCGTCTGGCGACGCGGGTCGGGCTCGGCGCCTGCCAGGGGCGCACCTGCGGACGCAGCGTGGAGGAGATCGTCGGCGAGACGGTGGGGTTCGATCGGCGCCCCGTGCTCGGTTCGGTCCGCGTCGGCGAGCTCGCTGCGATCCGGCCCGAGAGCGGGGCCTGACGGGGCCCCGCCCCTTGATATCGGCAAGTAGTGGGTGATATGTTACGTATTACCGAGGACGAAGTCGTCCTCGGTGCGACTTCCGGTCGGACGTCACGGCGACAGCCGGAACGGTTCCCGGATCCTGGACGAGAATCGGCCCTGAGCGGCCACGAGCAGAGAGCACGGACAACGCAATGACTGAGCAGACCATGGATCTCGGGGGCGTCGTCGTCGCCACGACGCTGGCCTTCACCGAGGACGCCGCGGCCCCGGCGGGGCTCGCCGTGGACTACGACAGGTTCGGCGAGCACGTCGACTTCCTCATGTCGAACGGCTGCCGGGGCGTCGGCCCGAACGGCTCGCTCGGGGAGTACTCGTCGCTCACCGACGAGGAGCGGCGCAAGGTCATCCAGGTCGCGGTCGACGCGGTCGACGGGCGGGGCATCGTCATCGCCGGTGTGCACGGCGTGGGGAGCCACCAGGCGCGGAAGTGGGCGGAGCTCGCCCGGGAGGACGGTGCGGACGGTGTGCTGCTGCTGCCGCCGACCCTCTACCGCGCCAACGAGGGCGAGGTGGTCGCGCACTTCGCCGAGGTCGCGAAGGCGGGTCTGCCGATCATGGCGTACAACAACCCTTACGACACCAAGGTCGATCTGGTGCCGTCGCTGGTCGCCAAGCTCGCCGACATCCCCGAGGTCGTCGCGATCAAGGAGTTCTCCGGCGACGTGCGACGCGTCTACGAGATCAAGGAGCTCTGCGACATCGACATCATCGCGGGCGCCGACGACGTGCTCTTCGAACTCATGGTCAACGGAGCGGTCGGCTGGTTCGCGGGGTACCCGAACGCCTTCCCGCGCGAGGCGGTGGAGCTCTACAACCTCTGCAGGGACGGCGAATGGCACCAGGCGAGGTCGCTGTACGAGCAGCTCGTCGCGGTGTTCCGCTGGGATTCGCGTACCGAGTTCGTGCAGGCGATCAAGCTTTCCATGGACATCTGCGGCAACTCCTACGGCGGCCCCACGCGGCCGCCGCGCGGCCCGCTGAGCGCGGAGCAGCACGCGCAGGTGACCGCCGACACCGAGCGGGCTCTCGCTGCCCTCGCCGCCCGCCGCGCGGTGGTCGCCTGATGCGCACGAGCCGCATCCTGCACGCGGTGGACGCGCACACCGAGGGCATGCCGGTGCGGGTCATCACCGGAGGAGTGGGGCGCATCCCCGGCGAGACCATGGGGGAGCGGCGGATCCACGCGATCGAGCATCTCGACGGTCTCCGCCGCCTCCTCATGAACGAGCCGCGCGGGCATGCGGCGATGTCCGGTGCGCTGCTGCAGCCGCCGGCCCGCGAGGACGCCGACTGGGGTGTGGTCTTCATCGAGTCCTCGGGGTTCCTCGCGATGTGCGGGCACGGCACGATCGGGGTCGCCACCGTCCTGGTCGAGACCGGGATGGTCGAGGTCACCGAACCCGTCACGGAGATCCGGCTCGACGTGCCCGCAGGGCTGGTGATCGCACGCGTCGCGGTCGAGAACGGCCGGGCGACCGCCGTCACCATCGAGAACGTGCCCAGCTGGGTGGAACGGCTGGACGAGCGGATCGACGTGCCCGGCTACGGCGAGATCGGATACTCGGTCGCCTTCGGCGGCAACTTCTACGCGCTCGTCTCGCTCGACGACGTCGGCCTGCCGTTCGATCGCGCGCACAAGGACGAGATCCTCCGCTGCGGCCTGTCGATCATGGACGCGATCAACGCGCAGCGGCCCCCGCACCACCCGGAGATCGACGGCACGGACCACGTGCACCACGTCGAGTTCATCGCGCCGGGATCGGACGCGGTGCGGTCACGGCACGCGATGGCCATCCACCCCGGCATGTTCGATCGCTCGCCCTGCGGGACGGGTACGAGCGCGCGGATGGCCGAGCTGCACGCGCGCGGCGAGCTCGCGCTGGACGCCCCGTTCGTGAACGAGTCCTTCATCGGCACGGAGTTCACCGGACGGCTGATCGGCGAGACGACCGTCGGCGGACGCCCCGCCGTCATCCCGACGATCACCGGGCGCGCCTGGATCACCGGCACAGCCCAGTACATGCTCGACGAGAACGATCCGTTCCCCGAGGGCTTCGTCTTCTAGGAGGACAGATGACCGACAGCACGATCGCCGTGTCCGAGACCGCGGCACGCGCCGCGGGCGCCGCCGGGCCGTATGCGGCCACCTCTCCGCGCGAGCGCGCCGCAGCTCTCGTGGCCGCGGCCGACGCACTCGATGCCCACGCCGCCGAACTCGTCGCCATCGCGATGAGGGAGACCGGACTCACCGAGCCGCGCCTGACCGGCGAGGTGCGACGCACCACGGGGCAGCTGCGGCTCTTCGCCGACACCATCGTCTGTGGCGCCTACCTGGACGTGCGGATCGACGACGCGGATCCCGACTACGCGATCGGCCCGCGACCCGATGTGCGTCGCGTGCTCGAACCGGTCGGGCCCGTGCTGAACTTCGCCGCGTCGAACTTCCCGTTCGCGTTCTCGGTCGCCGGCGGGGACTCGGCGGCGGCGCTGGCCGCGGGGTGCCCGGTCATCGTGAAGGCGCACTCGGGACACCCGGAGCTGTCCCGGCGGACCGCGGCGATCGTCGCAGAGGCGCTCGAGTCCGCCGGCATGCCGCGCGGGGTCTTCCAGCTCATCGAGGGGCAGCAGAACGGCGTCGAGCTGCTGCAGGACGAGCGGATCCGCGCCGGCGCGTTCACGGGCTCCACGCACGTCGGCCGCCTGCTCGCCGACATCGCCGCCGCGCGGCCTCGTCCCATCCCGTTCTTCGGCGAGCTCGGCAGTGTGAACCCGGTGTACGCCACGTACGTCGACGAGACGCTGCTGCAGGGTTTCGTCGCCTCCGTCGCGGGTTCCGCGGGGCAGCTGTGCACCAAGCCCGGCTTCCTCTTCGTGCCCGCGGACGCCGACCTCTCCGCGGTCTCACCCGCGGCCGACCTCGTCGCCGAGCACCGGCTGCTGAACCCGGGCATCGGCCGCGCGTTCGAGGGACGCCGTGCCGCGGTGCTCGCCGCGGACGGCGCCACGGTGCTGGCGGCCGGGGGGATCCGCGAGGACGAGGACGGTCAGCGGCACGCGACGCCGACGGTCGTGGCGGTGGACCTGGACACGCTCCGCACCCACCGCGACGAACTGCTCGAGGAGTCCTTCGGGCCGTTGTCGGTGATCGTGCGCTACGAGGGCGTCGCGGATCTGCCTGCGGTGCATCGCGAGCTGTTCCCGGGCAACCTCACCTCCACCGTGCACGCGCGCCCGGGGGAGCTGACGGACGGCTCCCTGGATGCGCTCGTCGACGCCCTCGCCGAGACGAGCGGCCGGGTGCTGTTCGGCGGCTGGCCCACCGGGGTCTCCGTCACTCCGGCGATGCAGCACGGCGGGCCGTATCCGGCGACGACGACCGATGCGACCAGCGTCGGCACCGCGGGAATCACCCGGTTCCTGCGCGGCGTGGCCTATCAGAACGCGCCTCAGGAGCTGCTTCCTCCACCGCTGCGGGACGACAATCCGTGGCGCGTGCCGCAGCACCGCAGCGCTGCAGGCCGTTCCACCGAGTGGGGAGCCCTCTCGCGCTGAGCACGCCGTCCGTACTGGCGGAGGGTCTGTGGGTGCATGCCGGCCAGTTCGGCGGCGACCGCGATCGCGAAGATCGGGGTGTCGGCGCTCATGCGCTCATCGCCCATGGCGCACCGCGTTTCGGCTCTACCGGCACAAGGTCGACTGACCGAGATCAGGAGAATCCACAGGGATCCACCTGATCTCGGTCAGTTCGCCCGTTCTCGGCACGGAGCGGGCCCGAGCGGAGGCGCTCATCACGCCCGCGCCTTCGCCAGAAGCTCGGCGCGCGGGTTCTCCGCCGGTTCCTTACTGCGTGCGCCCCGTCCTCGCCGGACGGGGGCTCTCCGTGCCGGGACTCAGTCGAACACGATGCCGCCGCGCACCACGGCGACGCGGGCGTCCTGCTCCCAGAGCGCCGAGGGGTCGGAGATCGGATCGGCGGACAGCAGCACGGCGTCGCCGTGGGCGCCGACGCCGAGATGCCCGGCGCGCGGATCGCGGATGAGCGCCGCATTGACCGTGGTCATCGACCGCAGCGTCGTCGCCGCGTCGCTCGCCTCGATCTGCAGACGCACTCCGCAGAGCTGGTCGTCCTCCAGCTCGCCCATGAGGTCGGTGCCGAAGCCCACCTGCACGCCGGCGGCGAGCGCGAGAGCCACGGCCTCCTGTCCCTGCGAGAGCACCTCGGCGTTCTTGGCCAGGGAGATCGCGTTCAGGCCGATCCCCGCGCCGCGCCTGTCCATGGCGTCGTAGGCGGCGAGGGTCGGCACGAGGAACGCGCCGGCGTCCGCCATGCGACCGGCGGTCGTCGCGTCGATGAGGTTGCCGTGCTCGATCGAGCGGACCCCGTTGGTGATCGCGTGCAGCACGGCCTCGGAGGAGTACGCATGCGCCGCGACATAGGAGCCGCGGCGGGTGGCCTCCTCGACGACCGCGCGCAGTTCCTCATCCGAGTACTGCGGCACCCGGATCGGATCCGTCAGCGAGAACACGCCTCCGGACGCCATGACCTTGATCGCGTGCGCTCCCGTCCGCAGACGGTTGCGCACGGCGATCCGCAGCGGATCCACCCCGTCCACGATCTCGCTGAGGTGACCGTGCGCGAAGCAGATGTCGACGTGCGCCGAACGCGGATCGCCGTGGCCGCCGGTCTGGCTCAGCGCCGGCCCGGTGAACAGATAGCGCGGCGAGTCGAACAGGTCCCCGTCCACGGCGCGGGCGAGGCCGATGTCGCCGCCGGCGACGTCGCGCACCGTCGTGAAGCCGCGGTGCAGGGCCGCGCGGAGCCGGCGGGTGCCGTTGATGGCCGCGTAGCTGAGGGGGCCCCGTTCGTCCTCCAGCCCGTCCTGGCTGGTCGCGTAGGCGTGGAAGTGCGCGTCGATCAGGCCGGGGATGAGCGATCGGCCGCGTCCGTCGATGGAGACCGGATCGCCGAGCGGGCGATCGGCGACGACCCCGTCGACGATGTGCACGTCGCGGTCGGTGAAGCGTTCGCCGTCCCAGACGGCGGCGCCGAGGATGCTGAGGGATCCGGTGCGCATGGGGCTCCTTGTGTTCGTGGTGAGGGTGCGTGGTGCGGGTGCGCATCACGCGGCGCGGTGCCCATCCGGTCGGGCGGAGGATCGAAGCGGAGACGGCTCGTGCGGCCGACCGCCAGATCCGATCACATCGGTCATGCCCCGACCCTATCTGTAATATGTCATGCAGTACATGGAAGGGCCCTGCCCGGAGCGACACGGGCCGGGGGCGGTTTCGCGGGTTCGCCCGGGATCTGGCAGAATGGATAGCTGGATCGCCGCTCGACCCTCTATCCGGCCGTGATCCACCCTCAGAGCTTCCACCGGATGTGCACCCCACGCGGTCGGTGATCAGTTCGTCTTCCTTCCACACCATTCAGGAGAATCGTGGCTGTCAAGATCCGTCTCAAGCGCCTGGGCAAGATCCGTGCGCCCTACTACCGCATCGTCGTCGCCGACTCGCGCACCAAGCGCGACGGTCGTGTGATCGAGGAGATCGGCAAGTACCACCCCACCGAGGAGCCCTCGTTCATCGAGGTCGACTCCGAGCGGGCGCAGTACTGGCTGTCCGTCGGCGCGCAGCCGACCGAGCAGGTCGCCGCCATCCTCAAGATCACGGGCGACTGGGGCATCTTCAAGGGTGACAAGGACGCGAAGTCCACCCTCAAGGTCGCCGGCGAGAAGGTCGCCTTCGAGGCCGACTCTTCCAAGAAGTCGGTCATCAAGCCCAAGGTCGAGAAGAAGGAGACTCCCGCCGAGGAGGCTCCCGTCGAGACCCCCGCCGAGGACGCAGCCGACGCTGCGGCCGACGCGGAGTAATCCGTCGTGCTGGCTGCCGCGCTCGAGCACATCGTCTCGGGGATCGTCGATCACCCGGACGACGTGACCGTCACCGCCACCTCGTCGCCCCGCGGCGACGTCCTCGAGGTGCATGTGCACCCCGACGACAGGGGTCGCGTGATCGGGCGCGGCGGCCGCACCGCCAAGGCCCTCCGGACGCTGATCACCGCGCTCGCGGACGGACGTCGCGTTCGCGTCGACGTCGCGGACGACTGAGCGTGGCCGTCACCGATCGCCCCTCCGGACGCAACCAGCTGCGCGTGGGGCGCCTCGTCAAGGCGCACGGGCTCAAGGGCGCACTCAAGCTGGAGCTCTACACCGACGACCCCGCCGGGCGCTTCGTGCCCGGAGCCGAGTTCACGTTGCAGGTGCCCGAGGCATCTCCGTGGCACGGCAAGTCCATCACCGTCCGTGAGCACCGCATGATGAACGGCAGCTCCGTCGTGTTCTTCGAGGGCGTCGACGATCGCACCGCGGCCGAGGGCCTGGTGAAGGCGATCCTCTGGATCGACCAGGACGACGCAGAAGAGCCCGAGGACGACGCCTGGTACGACCACCAGCTCACCGGGCTGGACGTCGTCCGCGACGATGTCGTCGTCGGCCGTGTGATCCGAGTCGACCACCTCCCCGCACAGGACCTGCTCATCGTGCGGCCCGCGACGGGGACCGGATCCGAGATCATGGTGCCGTTCGTCTCGGCGATCGTGCCGACGGTGGACATCCCCGGGGGCAGGATCGTCGTGACCCCTCCGGCCGGGCTCTTCGAAGAGCTCGCCGAAGACGATGCCGCCGAGCAGGACGCTCCCGGTGCGGATTGACGTCGTCTCGATCTTCCCGTCGTACTTCGACGGGCTGACCCTCTCCCTGCTCGGCAAGGCGCAGGGCAACGGCATCCTGGACCTGAACGTCCACGATCTGCGCGACTGGACCGGCGATCGGCACCGCACGGTCGATGACACGCCCTACGGCGGCGGAGCCGGCATGGTCATGAAGCCGGAACCCTGGGGCCTCGCGCTCGACGACCTCACGGCTGCGTCCAGGGGTACGGCTTCGTCGGCCGGTTCCGCCGATGCCCGCCCCACCATCATCTTCCCGTCGCCGGCCGGCGAGGTCTTCCATCAGACGACCGCGCGCGAGCTCGCCGATCGGGAGCACCTCATCTTCGGCTGCGGCCGCTACGAGGGCATCGACGAACGGGTCTTCGAAGAAGCCGCGACCCTCGGCGAGGTGCGGCTGATCAGCCTGGGCGACTACGTGCTGAACGGGGGAGAGGTCGCCGTCATGGCGATGATCGAGGCCATCGGCCGGCTCATCCCCGGTGTGGTCGGCAACCCCGAAAGCCTGGTCGAGGAGTCGCACGAGGACGGCCTCCTCGAGTACCCCTCGTACACGAAGCCGTCGGTGTGGCGTGACCGGGAGGTGCCGCCGATCCTGCTGAGCGGCAACCACGGCGCCATCGCCGCCTGGCGACGCGAGCAGCAGTGGGAGCGGACCCGGCGTCGCCGGCCCGATCTGCTCCCGGGCGACGAGGACTGACTCCGTCCCGCCTCCGGGCGTGGTCGCCGACCGTCGTCAGCCGCAGGTGTAGGTGACCCCGCCGACCTGCCACGTTCCCGGGCCGAGCTGCGCGCACATCGACACGACGTTCGCGATCGCGATGCCGCCGATGATCATGCCGATGATCGCGAGCACCGTGAGCACCGCCCCGATGATGATGCCGGCGACGGCCAGGCCGGTCGGCGCATTCGCCTTCTTGAGCTTGGCGCGGGCGACGAGGCTGATGATGAACCCGACGAGCGGGAGCAGGAACGCGAGGATGAGTCCGGCGATCGCAAGACCCTTGCCGGGGACCGGGGCCGCGTAGGGGCCCTGGCTTGCGGGATACGCGGGGACCTGCCCGCCGTACGGATCCGGAGCGGCGTTGGGCAGCGGCGTCGGGTAGCCGTTCTGGGCCGGATAGCCGCCCTGCGCCGGAGCGGGGGCGTATCCCGGTCCGGCCGGGGGCACCGGTCCGGCCGGCGGCACCGGGGCGGCGGGGTACTGCGGAGGTTGCCCGCCCTGCGGAGAGGGCTGGCCGGGCTGCTCGGGGTACGTCATGACGCTCTCTCCTTCATCGCGATGGAACGGACAGCACAGATCCTAGAGCGCCGACGGCACGCGGGACAGGGGTCTCGGGTCACAGCACGCGCTCGGATGCCCGAGAGACCTCGAGGACGATGCCGTGCGGGTGCCGGAGCGCGAGCGTGTCCCCGTGGCCGTATCCGCGCATCGCCCCGCGCAGAAGCCGGCCGATCATCTCGTGCGTGACGAGCAGCGGGGTGCCGGTGCCGGCCCACGCGCACTCCTCGAGGGCGCGCAGAGCCCGCGGCCGGGCCGATGCATAGCTCTCGCCGCCGGGGAAGGCCCAGCCGTACCGATTCTCCGACCGCAGGGCGCGCACGCCCGGGTACGCCTCCTCGAGCTCGGCCCAGGTGCGGCCCGCGAAGGAGCCGTGATCGACCTCGGCGAGTTCGTCCACCACGACGATCTCTGCACCGAGGTGCTCCGCGACGATCTCCGCCGTCCGGCGGGCACGCCCGAGGGGACTGGTGCAGACGATGCCGACGCCGGCGCCCTCGAGCCGGTGGGCGATCTCGCGCGCATGCCCGATGCCGGCGTCGGTCAGAGGCGAGTCGAGCCGCCCCTGCAGCCGATGCTCGTGGTTCCACGCCGTCTGGCCGTGCCGTGCCAGGAACAGGCGCTCCGGCATCCGCAGGTCGTGTCGGGACATGTCCACAGAATGGCACACCTCGGCTCCGCAGGGTGGCAGCGCGTGCCACCGCCGAGCGGCATGCCCCGCGCCTTCCTTCCGGCGCCGGGCGACGGCGCTTCTCCGGCCGTACGCGGTAGCGTCGGCGGCATGGTGGATCACCGTCTGGCCGAATCGTTCCGCACCATCGGCGAGGAGTACGACCGGAGGCGGCCCGGCTTCCCCGCGGCGACCGCGGATGAGATCGTCCCCGTCCCGGTGCGGACCATCCTCGATCTCGGTGCGGGGACCGGCAAGTTCACGGCTCTGCTGACCGCACTCGCGGAACGGGTGATCGCCGTCGAGCCGTCCCGCGCCATGCTCGACGTGCTCCGGCGCCGCTTGCCGGAGGTTGAGGCCCTCGACGGATCTGCGGAACGGATCCCGGTCCCTGATGGGAGCGTCGAGGTGGTGACCGTCGCGCAGGCGTTCCACTGGTTCGACCGGGAGGCCGCCAGTGCCGAGATCCGACGGGTGCTGACCGCGGATGGCGTGCTGGGCCTGGTCTGGAACCACTCCGATCCGTCGTGCAGCTGGGATCGCGCCTGCACGCGGGTCGCGCACCCGGCGCTCAGCGGCGGGCTCTCGGGAGACGACGTCACGAAGGAGCTGCTGCCGGGCTTCGCGCCGCCGAGGTTCACGCAGGTCTCCTGGCGCGAGACGATCACCCGTGCCGACTACGTGGCCCGCTGGCTGACCGTCAGCTCTTTGCTCGCCGCCGACGACGACGTGCGCGCGGGCATGGTCGCGCGGGTCGAGCGCATCCTCGATGAGGACCCCGAGACGGCCGGGCGCGACGCCTTCGAGCTGCCGCAGGTCACGGACGTGTACGTGTACCGGGCGGTGTGAACGGCGTCAGTCGACGCCGAGGAAGGAGCGGTCGGTGAGGATGAGGGGGCCGTCCTCGGTGATCGCCACGGTGTGCTCGGAATGGGAGCCTCGCGAGCCGTCCGCGCTGCGCAGCGTCCAGCCGTCCGGATCGGTCACGAGCTCATCGGTCGTGGCGAGGAACCACGGCTCCAGGGCCATCACCAGGCCCGCGCGGAGCGGGAACCCGCGTCCGGGGCGGCCGTCGTTGGGCACGTGCGGGTCTCCGTGCATGATGCGGCCCACGCCGTGCCCGCCGAAGTCGGTGTTGATCGAGTAGCCCTCGCCGTGCGCGACGCCGGCGATCGCGGCCGAGATGTCGCCGATGCGGTTGCCGACCACGGCCGCCGCGATCGCGGCGTCCAGTGCGCGCTCGGTGGTGTCGATGAGGCGCAGGTCCTCGTCGCGCGGGGTGCCCACCACGAAGGAGACCGCGGAATCGGCGACCCAGCCGTCGACGGAGACCGCGAAGTCGAGGGAGACGAGATCGCCGTCGCGCAGCGTGTAGTCGTGCGGCAGACCGTGCAGCACCGCGTCGTTCACTGACGTGCAGATGACCTTCCCGAACGGGCTGGCGCCGAACGAGGGGTGGTAGTCGATGTAGCAGGACTCGGCACCGGCCTTGCGGATCATGTCGTGCGCGCGCCGATCGATCGAGAGCAGGTTCGTGCCCACCTTGGTCTCGGCGCGCAGCGTCGCCAGCGTCTCCGCCACGAAGCGTCCGGCCGCCCGCATCTCCTCGATCTCGGCGGGGGTGCGCAGTTCGATCATTCCCAGTCCTCTCGTCCTGTCCATTCTCTCCTACCTCTCTGCGGGCCGACGCTCACAGCGAACGCCCGGATCCGGGCCGGCGCCCCCGACGTACCATCGCGGTATGTGGATCCGGCGCGCTTTCTTCTCCTGGCTGTTCCCGGCCGCCCTCGTGCTGCCGCTGTGGCTCTTCATCGGCTGGGGCGTGTTCCACGCCGGGGGGTGGGCGTTCCTCTGGGTGCTGTTCATCGCGCTGCCGTCCGTGCTCGTCGGCGAGGTGGCGCTCGGGCTGCTCGTGCGCGCTCGCCCGACCGTGCGTGCGGAGCGCGCCGTCTCCTGGCGCGATGTCCTGGGCTTCACCGTGTGGCACGGCCTCACGATCGCGCTCGGGTTCTTCCCCGAGAGCGCCTTCGGCTGGCTCCTCACCGGCACGATCGTCGCCTTCCTCGGCCTGTTCTGGTCGACGCTCTGGCAGCTCTGGAAGGATGTGGCGGAGCGCGGAAGGGCGGGTTTCGTGATCGACGGCGACGCGATGCGTCCCCCCGTCTACGGGGATCCGAGCGGCCCCGTGCGGGAGCGGGCGAGCCGGAACGGCGACGTCATCGTCATCACCGAGACGGGGCAGTCCGACGGGGACCGTCCGGAGCGCTGACGCCGTCGGGTCCTGCGCCGCGTCCGGTTTTGGCGCGGACCCGGATCCATGGCAGAATTGTTCCTTGTGCCGTGACCCGGTTCTGCCTCAGGGGAGCCCGCGGACGCTCAGCGCTCCGTTCGGCACACACCACACCTTCATCCCTTCCTACATGCATGCGACCTGAGGCGAGTGCAGAGAGAGACGATCATGCAGATCCTCGACGTCGTCGACGCGGCTTCGCTCCGCTCCGACATCCCCGAGTTCTTCCCCGGCGACACCGTCAAGGTGCACGTCAACATCATCGAGGGCAGCCGCTCCCGTATCCAGGTCTTCCAGGGCGTCGTCATCGGCCGCTCGGGCGACAGCGTGCGCGAGACCTTCACGGTCCGCAAGATCAGCTTCCAGGTGGGCGTCGAGCGCACCTTCCCGGTGCACTCCCCGGTGATCGACCACATCGAGGTCGTCACCCGCGGTGACGTGCGCCGCGCGAAGCTCTACTACCTGCGCAGCCTGCGCGGCAAGAAGGCGAAGATCAAGGAGAAGCGCGACGCGCGCTGATCCCTCTCCGTGTGAGAAGAAGCGCCCCGGGACACGCGTCCCGGGGCGCTTCTTCGTGACCGGGCATGAGAAGCTGGAGGGCGCCGTCGTCCGACGGCCCGAGCCGTGAAGGATGACGCATGACGGAAGAGATCGCGGCCGGACCCGTCGACGCAGTGCGGGAGCCGGCGGCGCCGCGCAGACGCGGCTGGGTCGTCTTCCTCCGCGACATCGTGGTGATCCTACTCATCGCCGTGCTCGTGTCCTTCCTCGTCAAGACGTTCGTGGTCCGCAGCTTCTACATCCCCTCGGGATCGATGGAGAACACGCTCCTCGTCAAGGACCGCATCCTGGTCGACGAGATCACGCCGCATTGGAACGGCTACCACCGCGGCGACGTCGTCGTGTTCAAGGATCCGGGAGGCTGGCTTCCGCCCGCGCCGCAGGTCCCGCCCCGATCCCCCCTGCTCGAGGCGGGGGAATGGTTCCTGACGCTCATCGGCATCGCCGCACCCGATTCGGATGACCATCTCGTCAAACGCCTGATCGGACTGCCGGGAGACCACGTGGTGTGCTGCAACTCCCTGGGCCAGCTCACCGTCAACGGCGCGCCGATCGACGAGTCCTCGTATCTCAAGCAGGGGGTGGGCGACGATCGGGCGTCCAGCATCCCGTTCGACGTCACGGTTCCGAAGAACGCCATCTGGGTGCTCGGCGACAACCGCACCCGCTCCGAGGACTCCCGGTATCACCAGGATCAGCCCGGCGGCGGCTTCGTGCCGATGGACAACATCGTCGGACGGGCGTTCCTGATCACCTGGCCCTTCGACAGGTTCGGCCTGGTCGACGGGCACTACGCCGTGTTCAACGGGGTCTCGAATCCGAAACCGCAGGGGCGCCGCCGTGGCGGTCGCCGAGCCTAGCCTGGTGCTCGAGCGGCGGCTGCTGCGCGAGCACACGCACGTGATCGCCCTCGACGAGGTCGGACGCGGCGCCCTGGCCGGCCCGGTCGCCGTGGGCGCCACGGTCGTGGACGCGGCCGCAGCGCGACGGCGGGTTCCTCAGGGGCTGCGCGACTCCAAGCTCGTCCCGGAGAAGCGGCGCCCCGAGGTCGCGGCGCGGGCCGGCGCGTGGGCGCCCGCGAGCGCGGTGGGCTGGGCGTCGAACGCGGAGATCGACGATGTGGGCATCATGCGCGCCCTCGGCCTCGCCGCGTCGCGAGCGATCATCGCTGCCTGCGGAGACGTCTGGGATCCCGCGGCCGGGCTCGTGATCCTCGACGGCAACCACGACTACGTGTCGGCGGTGCACCCCGGTGCGCTGACCGTGCGTTCGATCGTCAAGGCCGACCGGGACTGCGCGTCCGTCTCGGCGGCGTCGGTGCTGGCGAAGGTCGCGCGCGACGCGCTCATGGTTCAGCTGGCGGGGGAGTTCCCCGACTACCAGTGGGAGCGCAACAAGGGGTACGCCAGCATCGAGCACCGTGACGCCATCCGGCGTGGCGGGCTCACCCGCCACCACCGCTCCTCCTGGGCCATCGCAGACGCGCCGACGCTGTTCTGAGCCGCGCGTTCGGGATGCGGCGGCCTCTCGTAGGATGGAGGGATCATGGATGACGACGCCTTCGACGATTACGACCGCGAGCTGGAGCTCGCCCTGTACCGCGAGTACCGCGATGTGGTCCTGCAGTTCCAGTACGTGGTCGAGACCGAGCGTCGCTTCTACCTCGCGAACGAGGTCAACGTGGTCCGCCGCGACACCGAGCACGACTTCTACTTCGAGGTCGCGATGAACGACGTCTGGGTGTGGGACATCTACCGGGCCGATCGCTTCGTCAAGTCGGTGCGGGTGCTGACCTTCAAGGACGTCAACGTCGAGGAGCTGTCCCGCCGCGAGTTCGAGCTCCCGCAGGAGCTGTCGCTCGACGGCGAGTGACGCAGGAGGCGCCCGCCGAGTCTTCTCGCCCGCGGTGGCGGGGCGGGACGCTCGCCGATCGGCGGTGCCGACCGAGAGGGTGATGTCCTCCACAGGTCGACCTCTTGCGGACTTTCCCACCGGTTGCGGGATCAGGGCGCCGAGGAGCTGCGCGCTCGATCAGGCTGTCCATCATGGCAGCCAAGGACGAACTCGGACGCGCGGGCGAAGACCGCGCCGTCGCGTACCTGATCGGGCGCGGATACGCGATCCTCGACCGGAACTGGCGATGCGAGCAGGGTGAGCTCGACATCGTCGCGCACCATCGGGACGCGCTCGCCTTCGTCGAGGTGAAGACACGGCGGACGCTCGATTACGGGCACCCGTTCGAGGCCATCGACCGCCCGAAGCGCCGACGCCTCTGGCGACTCGCGCAGCTCTGGGTGCGCGCGCATCCGGCGACGGCTCCCGGGGCCGTCCTGCGACTCGAGGCGATCGGCATCGTCGGCGCGGATCCGGCCCACGGGGCGCTCGAGCACCTGCAGGATCTGCGGTGACCGCGCGCACCTGGGCGGTCGCGCTGACCGGCCTGAACGGGCACATGGTCGACGTGGAGGCCGATCTGTCGCAGCAGACACCGGGGTTCGACCTGATCGGCCTGGGGGACCGTGCGCTCGGAGAGGCGGCGCGGCGCGTGCACAACGCCTGCAGGAACAGCGGACTCGACCTGCCGCGCCGCAAGCTCACGGTGAACCTGTCACCGGCCAGTCTGCCCAAGCACGGCTCGGCGTTCGACGTGGCGATCGCCATCGCCGCTCTCGGCACCGGGGGCGTCCTCGATCCGGTGTCCCTCGCGCGCACCGTGCATCTGGGCGAGCTGGGGCTCGACGGCAGGCTGCGGCCGGTCCCGGGTGTGCTCCCCGCATTGCACGCCGCGCGCGAGGCCGGGTTCGAGCGGACCGTGGTCCCGTTCGCGAACGAGGCGGAGGCGCGTCTCGTGCCCGGGATGGAGGTGCACGCGGCGGTCAGCCTCGCGCAGGTGGCCCTCCTGCACGGAGCGGATGTCCCGGAGCTGGGGGAGCCGGAGCCGGTGCTGTCCGCCGCCACTCCCCAGACGAGTGCGCCCGCTCTCGAGCTCGCCGACGTGATCGGGCAGGACGATGCCGTGGCCGCGCTGGTCGTGGCGGCGGCCGGGGGGCACCACCTTCTGCTCTCCGGCCCACCGGGTATGAACTCTTAAGCGAGCATGTGGTGGATTGAGCCGGTATTACGGGCGTTGGCGGGCATTCGATGTCGTGTTTCATGGCGTCCGGGCCTCCCGATAGCATGGCCGGATGGAGGAGCGGGAGCCTGGGCTGAAGCGTGTGCGCCTCACCGGTGCCCGTTTCGAGGCCGGTCGTCTACCTGTGGACTCGCTCGCGGAACTGCAGAAGTATCAGCAGGTTGTCCGGATCGCTGCTGAGGCGGAGTGGTTGCAGGCGCATCCCGGCGAGCAGCTCCCGGATGACTTCAGCGAATCAGTGAGCTTGACGATCGAGCGCATCGACAAGGGCAGTGCAGACGTCTTCCTCGCGTTCGAACAGCACCAGGTGTACGTCGAGTATCAGGTCGAGGCGCAGGACGCCGCTGACGCGATTATCGTCGCCGCCTACTCTGATGCACCGATTCCGGACCTGCCGTCGTTGACGACGAAGCAGGACGTGGAGTTCCGGGAGGTGGTCGCAAGCATCGGGTCGACGCTTGTCGAGGGGCAGAGCATCGAGTTCTATCCCGACGGCACGGACTCGTCACCAGTGTCGATCACCATCGAGACGCACAAGGACGCGGTCGTACGGCTGTCCGGCATCGAGGACTTCCTCGTTGAGCCCGCGCCGAGCGAGCAGAAGCCCGGCCTCGAAGTGGCAGAGGAGAGTCTGGTCGGACGGGTGACTGCGCTCGACGCGGACCGGATGAGGTTCACCCTCACGCTCGCTGATGGAGAGGAAGTGCATGGCTTCTACAAGAACCTGCCCGGTCTTCTCGAGGACTTCCGCAAGCTCGTCAACTCGACTGCCGAAGGCCCGTTGACTCGCATCACCGGTGACCTCCAGACCCGCGGCACCAAGCTCTTCCGGTTCTGGGAGACGTCGTCCGTCGAGCAGGTCGAGTTCGATGACACCGCGTGGGGCGCACGCCTGCGCGAGTTCACCGCGTTACGCGCGGGTTGGGACGGTGGCAGCGCGCTGCAGATCTCCGCAACCGCGCTCGACGCTGCACAGAAGCTTCTTCAGGGCGTTGATCGTGCGCAGCTCCAGGCCCCTGGGGTGTTCCCGACCGATGAGGGCGGGGTGCTGATCGAATGGTCGAGTCCTGCCGGGATCCGCAGCATCGAGATCCTCGCCGATGGCGGCTTCGAGCTGTTCGTACTCCTGCAAGGGCAGCAGTCCGGCGAACACTCCGAAACGAACGACGTCGCGAAGGCGATCGCGTTCGCGGAGGCGATCCGCGCATGATCGCCGACGTCACGCTGCGTGAGGGGGAGCAACTCGTCAGCACCGCCGAGGAACTGATCTACCGCCAGATCGCCCCCCACATGCTCGTCGACGACGGCAAGATTGCATCCACGGCGTTCGGCCCGAACTCGTCCGACAACGACATGCCCTCCTATGCCCGGTCGAGTGTCGTGTCGCCGCAGGAGGCACGCGACTGGCACACCCGGAACGCGTCGAGTCCATCGCAGGGCGTCTGGGGTGTCACCGTCGGCGAGGTGATCGTGGCCGGCCGTTACGTCGTGGACGACTCGGCATGCCCACCGCCGCACAGCGGCAAGCGGGCGCCCGGGCACTGCTTCGTCGACTTCCGCGGGCTCAGCCGGCCGGACCGAAAAGAGCTGCGGGCGCGCCTCCACATGTGCGCGATGGGTCGGGGCGAGATACCGACGGAAGCAACCACCCAGGACGGCGAGCTGTTCGCGTAGATCCTCGAAACGCGTATTGCTTCCCGCTCCCCGTCGCGCGCGCCCGAGGCGCTCAGCTGCTCGGGTGCGCGCTGATTTGTCCCTCGAGTTCGTCCAGCGACGAGAGCTCCGTCTGGATTTCGGGCCACCACCGGCTCTCGGTGATCGGACGAGGCCCGTACCATCCGTCTGACTGGCGTGCTCGGGTGACGATCAGCCCGTGGCGCGCGCGGGAGAGCATCACGAGCAGGATGCGCTGCTCCTCGACGAGCGCGTCGCCCTGGGTGTTTCGCTTTCCTGGGAGGTGACCTTCCTCTACGCCGATCACGATCACCCAGTCGAATTGCTGCCCTTTGCCGGTGTGGGCGTTGAGGAGATGGACACCAGGGCCGACGTGCTGTTTCGGATCCGAGACTCGGATCGACCGGACGGCTTCTCGCGCGGTGCTCGCATCGCTGTGCGACAAGGTGTCGAACGCGTCGTCGATCAGTTCGCGCGTGTCGATGTCGGCGGGATCGACCGCCGCGAGCACGGCGCGTTGGGCGTCCTCGATGCTGGTTGCCGGCGGAAGGGCTGCGACAGTCGACTGGATGAGCGTGACGATAGTCGGGTCATCGATCGCGAGATCCCATCGACGGACGCTGAAATCTTGCTCGCCTCCGAAGGCTTTGTCGATCTCTGTGCGGCGCCACGCGGCTCGGCTGATGATTCCGATCGACACACTCGGGTTCTGTCGCATGATGAGCCCTGCCAGTGTCGCCAAGGCCTCAGCCTCACTGGCGAAGTCGCGGAATGCAAGCGAGGCCGAGCATCCGCCGCCGGCCCACCGGTCAGGGTCGGCGGCGACCAGGCTCGACTCGGGGTCCATACGCTCGCTGATCGAGTTGACGGTTTCGAGGACCTTGGGGGAAGACCGGTATGACTCGTGCAATCGGATCGGTTCCCCACAGCTCAGTCGCACCGATGACTCCACCTCGGCGGGCGCTGCTCCTGCCCAGGAGTAGATGCCCTGGAGAGGATCACCCGCGAAGGTCCGTCGGGCCGTGCAGCTGAGCAGCGCGAGGTCGAGCTGCTGCATTGAAAGATCTTGGAACTCGTCCACCAGCACGGCGCCAAAGTGAGCTTGGTAAAGGCGTGCGACCGCGGGTATGAGGAGCAGACGCTGCGCATGGCGCAGGACGTCGTCGTAGTGGAGCTGATTCGCATCCTGGCGGGCGCGTTCGACGTTCTCGGCCAAGTTGCGCGCCGGTCCGGTCAGCTGAGCGAGAATCGCCGTCAGCACGTCGCTGTCGGTGCGGGGCTGCGTTTGATCTCGCTGAGCATGCGCTCCGCGTCGTAGATCGCGTTACCTCCTCCGGCAGCCTCCATCGCTTTCCGCACGGTGCTGGTCTTCGGCAGTGCCAGGCTGTCCATGTCGAGGCCGATAGTGCGACCGTGGGCGAGCACAACCTCAGTGGCGAATCCATGAAGGTTGCGAGCGAGGACGTGTCGGCGGGCTTGCGCATGCCCGACGACGGACCGCAGCCGCTCCTCGAGGTTCGATCGCGCCCGCTTGGTGAAGGTGAGTGCGAGTACTCGTTGGTTCTTCTCGAGCAGATCGATCTGATGCGCAGCCCGGTGCGCGAGGACCTCGGTCTTGCCGCAGCCGGGCGGCGCGATGATCAGTACGTGCGCCCGCTCGGACAGAGCGGCGGTGCGCTGCTCGTCGCTCAGCAGGAGCCCTGTCACGATCTGCTCAGCTCGTCAAGCACGTACAGCAGCCGTGACACGCTGCCGATCTTCTCCGCGCTTTCCGGGGTGAGGACTTCGGCGATGCAGGTGGCGGCCTCCACCTTTCCGCGGTCCCGGCAGAACTTCGCGACGGTTCCGGGATCGAGCTCATCGAGGGAAGCGGCCTTCGCAGCGTTCATGATGCCGTCTTGTTGACAGAAGTCGCCGTCGATAAGGGCCCTCGCCGCTGACGGGCCGCCGAGCGCACGGGTGTACTCGTCTTCGAGGTCGGTCTCTGAGATGAAGACCTTCTGGTCGACCACCGTGTCGCGTTTCCCGCCGAACGCATTCACCCATGCTCCGCTCTCGGCTTGGTCGACCAAACCGAGCATCGTCGGCCCGAAGCCGTCTGGCCCGAGGAGCGGGAAGATGTTCTTGAACTTGTAGGCGCCGTCGAGCTCGAGCACGACAGCGCCGAGGCGGTCGAGGTCGATGCCGAGAACTCCGGCGACGGCCTCGACGACAATTCGGTCTGCGGCTCCCTCAACTACGATCACGAAACGCGCAGTGAGCGCTTCCAATAGTCGCGGAGACCACCAGTGCGCGCGCACCTTCTCAATCTTGGACAGCTGGGTGTCCTTGATCTGGTGGCACACCCCGTGCCGATCGACCGCGATGACTTCGGAGGGCTCGAAGCGGTGCAGGATGTACGGGGAATGGGTGACGATGATCTTCTGATTGCCTTCGCCGCTGAGGAGATCTGCGGCCGTCCGCTGGCTGGTTGGGTGCAGATGCAACTCCGGCTCATCGATCGCTAGGACGTTGGCAGAGCCCTCGGCCAAATCGAAGAGCGTCATCGACATCAACTGACGGGCGCCGTCGGACTGCTCCATGAGTGGTACCTGGGCATCTCCGCGATTGAGGAAGATCGACACGTCCTGGAGTACGTCGCTCTTCGGATCCGTCGTGCTCCGTACCGCGAAGTCCTCTCGGGTCACCGCGCGCGGCATCGCGCGGCTGAGGTGCTTCGCGACGCGATCCAGGAGATCAGCGACGGACTCGTTTCCGGACAGCTGTTCGTTGAACTGGGTCAGCAGCGTCTTCAGGGCTTCTTCGTTCGACCCGAGGTCCGCGGCGGCGAGCAGCGTTCGCACCGGGCTGTGCGCCCCCTCCATCATCGACGAGCCCCGATTTGCTCGGAGGTAACGCCAGCCGAACTCGTCCAGTTGGTTGCGATTGGGTGCGCGTTCATGACCGCTTTCCGGGAACCAGCGACGAACGGTGATCGCCTCATCATCATCAGGATCGGTCTCGACGATCATCTGCATCCAGAGGTGTTCGCTCACAAGATCCGGTTCAATAGTGATCTCCGACGGGAAGGGGCGTCGATTCTCCTGAGTGAAGCCGGACCACCAGACGTTGACGACGAGGGGATTCTCGACGTCTCGGAGGTCCTCTCGGCCGAGCGTCTGATAGAGGGCGCTGGTAGTGGAGCTGACAGCCAGATTCAGCATGCGCAGGAGCGACGACTTCCCCACGTCGTTCGCCCCGACGATGACGGCATGCCGACGGACCTCGACATCAAGATCGTCGATCCGACTGTGATTACGGATCTCAACTCTGGATAGCCGCATCAGCGCCTCGTCCCCCTGTTGTACGGCCGACCGAAGTCGCGCCCCGCTTGTGATGTACTCAGACCCGACTCGAATCCGTGGGTTGAGCGCACGAATCACCAATTCAATCGGCGTCGAGAAAGTGCGATCGGGCCGCGAATGGCTTCACCATCCGAAGAACTGACGTACCAAGTCGATCACGCCCTCCGCGGCGAGATCGGTAGCGACGCCACCCGCGATCGCGATCGCACCGGACTTGATTCCCGCGATCAGCTGATCGAGCTTCCCTCGCTTCTCATCGTCGCTACCGTCCGTGGCGAGAACTTGGGACAAGGTGACGATGCTGCTGTCGGTCAGGAACGCCCGCGCCGCCGTCAGCGCCCCGACCAGGTCACCTTGTCTGATGACGACCTTCGGGCGCACTACGTGCCCTTGGGCGAGCCCGTTCACGGGCCCGTAGATGTTGTTGGTGATGTGCATGACCGTCGACCGCACAGCGGGATCTTGCATCGTGGGGCCGCCAACCTCACCCGCATCGGGGAACGCCGACTGGAGATCCAGCGCCAGTTCCAGCGCCTTCGTGCGCACGACGTCAACGATGCTCTGCAGAACGGAGGAGGACACGGTCTTCGAAGCGCTGTACACACCCCACAGCGGGATGAACGGCACCCGTCGCTCATCGATCCACTTGTTGTAGAATCCGACCGCCACTGGATCCCAAGGGATGTGGATGCCCTCGTCAGAGCGGCTCAAGCTCTCAATGCCCGCAAGCGGCTCGGAGAAGGCCGCCTTGAATAAACCATCGAAGCCATCCGGAATCCCGTGCGACGTGAGATAGTTCGTACCCTGAGCGCCGCCGGGACCGACGATCTGCGCGCGAACTTGCACCGCCATCGGACCCCGGTATGAAGGAAGACTGTCGTCGTCCTCGTAGCCGTTCAGTTCCTGCTTGGCCCACATCAGTAGCGGTGCGGCCTCGAGGCGGTGCGCGACGATCATCAGTTTCCGGAGCATCGCCGATGCTTCTCCATCCGAGGCCTGAGCGATCAGATCATCCAGCAGCGACATCACGCCCCCGACTTGATGACGCCCGACACGGCGTGCGTCAACGCAATCATGCGGAGACGCTCAGCTCGATCGATTCGCATTGGGCGCATCCTTTCGTTTGCATCGAACGATACGAGTGCGCACCGACATTCGCGTTGACTTATGCCGCTGCGGGGTCAACGAGTCGGGGCGGCGTGAGTGTCGGAAAGATCCCTCCGGTGCCCAATAGGTCGAGCGTACGGCGGGACCGCGTCACCTGGGATGCCCTCACCTGGCGATACGGTAGAGATGGTGGGCAAGGGCACTCTGCGCTTTTCCGTGCCCGAGAAGGAGACCCGATGACGCTCGCGCCAGCTAACCCTGACCATCTCACACAGCGGGAGCTGGAGCAGGCGCTGTGGTCGGCCGCGAACGCACTGCGCGGGCCGGTGGACCCGGGCGATTTCAAGGCGTACGTGTTCCCGGTGCTGTTCTACAAGTGGATCTGCGACGTCTACGACTACAACCATGTCCAGGCACTCGATGACCTCGGCGACGAGTGGTCACAGGCCCAGGAAGACGAGGACTATCAGACCTTCCTGATCCCCGACGGCGCGCATTGGGACGACACGTACGAGACAACCAAGAACACCGGCAAGGCCCTGAACAAGGCGCTCGTCGCGATCCAGGAGGCGAACCCCGGCAAGCTCGCCGGCGTCTTCGGCGACGTGAACTGGTCGAACACCGAGCGAATCCCGCTGAGCGCACTTCGGGCCCTGTTGACCGTGTTCAACGACCCCGAGCTGACACTGGATCCGGACCATGTCTCCGGCGACATGCTCGGATCGGCGTACGAGTACCTGCTCCGGGAGTTCGCTGAAGCGTCCGGGAAGAAAGCCGGCGAGTTCTTCACACCGCGGCATGTGGTACACCTTCTGGTGAAGATTCTCGACCCGCAAGCCGGCGAGAGCGTGTGCGACCCCGCCTGTGGCTCTGCTGGCATGCTCGTGGAGACCGTCGAGGCCGTCAAGCACTCCGGCGGGAACCCGCGCTCGCTGTTCCTTTACGGGCAGGAGTATAACCTCACCACCGCAGGCATGGCCCGGATGAACCTCCACTTGCACGGCGTGGACGACTTCGAGATCAAGCGCGGCGACACGTTCCGCGAGCCGAAGCTTCTCGACGAGGTCGGGCGTCTCCGGAAGTTCGATGTAGTCATCGCGAACCCTCCGTTCAGCCTGCAGAACTGGGGCGCGGACGGTTGGGCGAAGGATCCGCACAAGCGCGCTCTCGGCGGCGTTGTGCCGCCCACGAAGAACGGCGACTGGGCGTGGATCCAGCACATGGTCTCGGTCATGCAGCTGGGGACGGGACGTGTAGGCGTCGTCATGCCTCATGGTGTCCTGTTCCGTGGCGGCCGCGAGGCCGAGATGCGGCAGTGGGTGATCGAGCAGGACAAGCTCGAGGCGGTCATCGGCCTGCCGAACAACCTCTTCTATTCGACCACGATCCCCGTCTGCCTGCTGATTTTCCGCGACGAGAAGCCCGTCGGGCGTCGGCACCAGGTGTTGTTCATCGATGCTCGCGCGCGGTTCAAAGTGGGCAAGAGCCAGAACACGCTCGGCGAGGACGACGTCGAAGCGATCGACGCGGCCTACAAGCGCGGCGAGGAAATGGACGGTGAGGGCGGGCTCTCGCTCCAGCTCGTGCACCGCGACAAGATCCGCGAGTTCGACTACGACCTGAACATCGGGCGCTACATCCAGACCGAAACGAAGGCGGAGGCTGACGTCGACGCGGCGCTGGTGGCGCTGCGGGAGGCACAGGAGGCTATGGATCTCGCGAGGGCAGCGCTTGACGTTCGGTTAAAGGTGGCAGGTTTCGATGCGTGAGGGGTGGCGTGAGGTCACGCTGGGCGAAGTTTGCAAGATCACGAAGGGATCCTCCCCGACGCTGAAGACCCCTCCCGGTCAGTATCCGCTGATCGTCACCGGTCCGACCCCGAGCTCATCTGACGAGTTTCAGTTCGATGGCGAGGCAGTGTGTGTCCCTCTCGTGTCCTCGACGGGGCACGGGCATGCATCGCTTAAGCGTGTGCACTACGCCTCGGGGCAGTTCGCTGTTGCGAACATCATCGCCGCATGTCTGCCTCACCCCTCGAGCGGCGTGAATACCCCGTACCTGTTCCACTACCTGCAGCATCTCAAGGACGACCTCATCGTCACGCGGATGAAAGGAACCGCGAACGTCTCGCTGTCGATCTCGAACCTTTCGCACGTGCCGGTTGCTCTTCCGCCAGTCAACGAGCAGCGGCGGATCGTGGATCTGATAGCGGCCGTCGATGACGCGATCCGGACCGCGGAAAGCGAGGCGATGATCTCCACAACCTTGCTGAACTCTGTCCTGGATCAATTTGAGACGGCCGCTTTTGCACGGGTTGGTACCATCGCGTCGATCAGCTCAGGTGCTTCGTGGGCGAAAGCAGACGTGCGATCTTCCATGGATGGCGACGTGTCCACCGTGCTGACCATCGCGAACACCAAGCCCGACGGCTCTGTAGCGGGTGAGCCGACCTATGTTGCGGGCCTGACCGAGAAGACGGGGAGGCTTACGCCTACTTCCATCGTTGCGATCCGAACGAACGGAAACCACGAGCGGATCGGGAACGTCTACAGGGTCCCGGAAGAGTACGCCGGTGCCGCAGTCTCTGCGTTCCAACTAATCATCGAACCGGTGGAGCAGGCGGACTCGGCATTCCTGTTTTGGATGCTGAGTCGACCGTCGATGCAGTCGAGGATCACAGCTGCATCATCGGGCTCAACGGGGCTGGGGAACATCGCGGCCAGTAAGTTGCGCGAGATGAGTGTGCCGTGGCCCGAGAAGCCGGAAGCTCGTGTCGAACGTGCTGAGGTGTTCCAGGCGCATTGGGCCGCGGCAGAGGCGGCCCGAGCCACCGCCGACTCCCTCAAGATCCTTCGTTCGAACCTGCTCACGGTTCTGCTCTCCGGTGAGCACGAGATCCCCGCGAGCTACGACGAGCTCCTGAACCTCGATACCGAACGGGGCACCGCAGCATGACCGGCTACAACGAGAAGAACACCGTGCAGGCGGCGCTCATCGAGATGCTCGTCGATGCCGGCTGGACCCACGTCGAGGGCAAAGACCTACCCCGAACCACGCAGCAGGTCTTCATCGAGTCGGATTTGCGCGACGCCGTCGAGCGGCTGAACCCGACCCTCGTCGGCCGCTCGGATGCAGTGCTCGCTCAGGTCCGGTCGGTCGGGCTGTCTGCGGCGTCCGAGGGGCTCATGGTCGCCAACGAGCAGTTCACTCAGTTGCTGCGCGGCGGCGGCACCGTGCTCATGCCGGACACGAACCACGACGAGCCGTACAGCCCGATCGACTTCGAGCGCCCCGAGCGGAACATGCTGTTGGTGTCGGACGAGGTGTCTTACCAAGGGGCCCGGTTCGACGTGGTGTTGTGGGTCAACGGCATCCCTGTGGTGGTCGGCGAGACGAAGACGCCGGTGTCGTTGTCGATCTCGTGGAAGAACGGCGCCAAGGACATCTACTCGAGCTACGAGGAGCATCAGCCGGCGTTCTTCGCGAGCAACCTGATGTCGTTCGCGACCGAGGGCAAAGACTTCCGCTACGCCGGCGTCTGTACTCCGCTGGATCACTGGCGGCGTTGGGGCTCCAGCTCGGCGCCGGCGACCATCGAGGGCTGGGACCGGGTCATCATGAGCGTCGATGGGTTGCTCACCCCGCGGGTGGTGCTGAACCTCATCGAGCACTATGCGATGTACGACCGGCAAGTCGGCGACGGTGCGGCTCGGACGATCAAGTTGCTGCCGCGCTACTTCCAGTACGAGTCGGTGGAGAAGATCGTCGAGCGTGCGACGGGCGAGGCAGGATCGCGGGGCTTGATCTATCACACGCAGGGTTCTGGGAAGACGCTCACGATGTCGTGGGTGGCGACGAGGCTCTACTTCGACCCGCGGATGCACAACCCGACCGTCGTCGCGGTCGCCGACCGCACGCAGCTGGTCGGGCAGACCTTCGCCCAGTTCGCTTCCGCTGGCGTCCCCGCCCCGGTGAAGGCCGGGAGCACGGCGGCACTGCAGCAAGCACTGAAGCGCGAAGAGCGGGGCATCATCGCCACCACGGTGCACAAGTTCGCCGGCGCCGGGGTCCTCTCCGAGCGGGAGAACATCGTGCTGCTGGTGGATGAAGCGCACCGCACCCAGGAAGGCGCTCTCGGGACCGAGATGCGTAAGGCGCTGCCGAACGCGCACCTTTTCGGGTTCACCGGCACCCCGATCGCAGACCTGGACCGCAACACCTACCAGCTGTTCGGTGACGAACGCGATCCCGGCTGGACACTGGACACATACGACTCGGACCGTTCGATCGCCGACGGCACAACCGTACCGATGCGGGTTGTCCCGCGGCCGGTGAAGTTCGACGTCGCAAAGGATGAGCTCGACGCGGCCTTCGATGCGCTTGCCGACGAGGAAGAGCTCAGCGAGACCCAGAAGGAAACATTCGCGCGCCGGGTCGCCAACGCCCGTGCGGTCTTCCACAACCCCGAGCGGATCCGAAAGGTCGCCGCGGACATCGTCGACCACTTCTACAAGGCGATCGACCCGCACGGGATGAAGGCACAGGTGGTCGTCGCCGACCAGGAGCTCTGCGTTCTCTACGACCAGGCGCTGCGCGAAGCGCTCATCGCGACCGGCCGCGACGACCAGGTAGCAGTGGTGATCTCCGCTACCGGCAAGACCGAGTTCGACGCGTTCAAGCTCAGCGAAGCCGAAGAGGAAGCCGTGCTGGACCGCTTCCGCGATGTCAATGACGAACTCAAGTTTCTCGTCGTCACCGCGAAGCTTGGCACCGGATTCAACGCCCCTATCGAGGGGGTCCTCTACCTCGACAAGCCGCTGAAGCTGCACACCCTGTTCCAGACGATCACCCGGACGAACAGGCCGTGGCGGAATCCTGAGACCGGGTTCACCAAGCAGTTCGGCACGATTGTCGACTATGTGGGGCTCGGCGGCGCCTTCGCCCGAGCCATCGCGCCCAGCGACCCGGATCATGTGCAGCGGGAACTGGAGACGGCAACCCTGTTAGAGAGCCTCGAAGCCGCGCTGAAAGAGATGCGCCGCCGTTTCGTCGGCATCAACCGGGACGGCTCGATGGACTCGCTGCAACAAGCACTGGAGCGGCTTCCGCAAGACAGTGAAGATCGCGCCGAGTACCGTGCCGAGTTTCTGTACGCCCAGGGACTGTGGGAGACCATCGCACCGGACGCGCAGCTCTCGGACTGGGAGAGTGACTACCGCTGGTACGCACAGGTGTACGCCGCGATCCCCAACGACGGCGACGATGACGACATCCTTTGGGAGCGAATCGGGCCCAAGACCCGCGAACTCGTGCACGCGCACATGCGCAACGTCCGGGTGGATGACCGCAACATTGCCGTGGTGATCGCCGACGCCGAAACCATCCAGAAGATGACCGCGGCCGGTCAGCTACCGCCTGTGCCGAAGGAATACGAGGGCAAATCTGCTCAGGAGATCGTCGACGGCCTCACCGCGCGGATCCGCAAGAAGCTCGAAGGCGGCGGAACGAATGCCGCCGTCTACAAGTCGATCGCTGATCGGCTGGACCAGTTGCGCGAACAGATGATCGCAAGCGCGGATGACTCGATCGCGTGGCTGACGAAGCTGTTTGAGGTGGGCACGGACCTCAAGACTCTTGAGGAGGCCGAAGAGTCCGGCGTCCTCGCGGACCTACCCGACCCCAACGTGGGCATGCTTACCCGCATCTTCGAGGAGCACAAGCCGACGGGCATGACCGTGATGGTGAGCCAGATCGCCGCAGAGGTCGACAAGCTGGTCAGCCAAGCAGTGCACCCTCAATGGACGACCAAGGACTCGTCGATGAAAGCAGTCAAGCGTGAGCTGAACGCACTGTTCAAGAAATACTCGCTGCCTCGCACGGGGGAGCCGATGGAGTCTGCCTGGACGTACATCCTCAAGCACTACTGAACCCCGCGGGATCGCCAATCCGCAGGGTGCTTGATCGGCCCGCGCGACTGAGGGCTGAGGCACACATCGATGTCGATCCCCAGCGCCCGTGGCACTGACCGCGTTGATGTTTTCGAAGTCGTGGTCAGGACGCCAGAGCCCAAGTCGGAATGCACCTGGTGTGTGAAGACCTTCGCCGATCGGGTTCCGACCTGATTCGTCCGTGTCGATCTTGGACGCCGGTCGACGCTTGCACCAGCGATATTGGTGAGATGCCTCGCAACGCTTCGCCCGCCGCCGCGCAGATTGGGAGCCGGATTGCGATGCTCCGCAAGACGGCGTCGATGACTGTGGACCAGCTCGCGGTGGCCACGAAGATCGATTCGTCGAATATTCGCTCCTACGAGAGCGGCCGCGCAATGATGAACGTGCGATCGCTGGTCCGGATCGCGTGCGCGCTCGACGTCGACCCCGGCACGCTGCTGAAGAGATTACCCCGGAGATGTTCAACGGGTAATCCCGCTGGACTTCTCGTGCAGATGAGGTCACCAAGTCGACGCCGAGGGCCTTTCGCATGACGGCAAACTGATCCGCGGACGGGCCACGACAGGGCAAGGAGCAGTATGGAGTATCTCGCCGGACACGAGCCGACGTTCTGGACGCCCGATCCGAGCGAGCGCACTCACCGGTTCGCGCTCGGGCGCGCTGCAAGTCTGCCGGCTGGTGCGGCTCCGCTCGTCACCATCGGCATGAATCCGTCGTATGCCGATGATCTAGTCGCCGACAAGACCGTGAATCGTGTCATCCGCGCGAGCCTCGAGCTCGGCTATTCGGGCTGGATCATGCTGAATCTCTACCCCGAGCGGGCGACCAAGCCGAAGGATCTGCGGCCGTACGACGTTGGCCTGTCGGCGGCGAACTGCACGGCGATCGCCGAGGTCCTCGCGGCCCACGGCGTGACGGAGGTGCTGGGCGCCTGGGGCGGCCTCGCCCACGCGACCATCCGCCGCGCCAAGCGTGGCGTGCTCGGACAGCTCTCGTCGCTCGGCGTGAAGCTGTTCAGCTTCGACCCGCCGACCGCCGGGGGAGAGCCGCGGCATCCGACGCCGCGCACCGGGCCGCTCCCGATGATCGGTCCCAAGCGTTACCTGGCCTGACGGGCTTTGGACGTCACCGCAGGGCGGCGAACGGGTCGAGGATGCTCTGCACACCGTGCTTGGGGCAGACGAACGCGATCCGAACCCCAGTCCCGTCGGCACTGAGCGCCGTGTCGGGTTCACAGTCCCCGCCGCAGACCGAGCAGACGCGGTAGTCATCGTCGGTCGACCCGCAGACGGGGACGCCGTCGACATCGCCGATCTCCTCGAGATCCATCTGCTGAGCCTATGCCTGGTGAGGGGCACTCGAGGTGGGCCTCAACGGCGTGCCCAGGAAGCCTGGACCTCGAGATCGATTCGAGCTATGGTCGGACCAGGTCGACCCGCCCACGAGACGCGATACCCGCTGGCAATGCGGTCATGCGCCGCGCACGGGACGTCAGCGCGACGTCCCGGTGTGATTCGACGTCGCCGATACGGTGGATCCATGAAGCCCGTCGTGATCTTCGATGCCAACCCGCTGCATGGCCTGAAGACCCTGTCCGGCGCCGATTTCGGCAGCCTCCTCGCCCTCTCGAGGCTCGGCATCATCCGGATCATCGTCCCGGACGTCGTCGTGCACGAGCTCGCGCGTCAGGGTGCGAAGGAGTTCAACGACAAACACTCGAAGCTCCGCAACGCCGTGAAGGAGCTCAACGACGTGATTGGGGCTGCCCGTTCCGTGGACGTCATCGCCCACCCGTCGGCGACCTCGGAGGGGCCGAAGCCGCTCACCCGCTCCGCCGTGTACGACGCCATGGAGACCTTTCTCCGAGGGAAGCGAGTCCGGGTCTCAAGGTACGCGAGCTTGCGCACGCCCGTCGACGCGACGACATCGCCTCACCGCACAGGTGCTGCCACGGACCGTCCGCGCGTGCGGATTCGCCGTCACATGCGCATGGTGTGTTGTGTGGAGCAGGATTACATCGCCCCGGGCCGGCAAGGCTCCGGAGGGCACGGCAACGCGACTGCGGTGTCTGTCCATGCCGTGGAAGGGACCGCTTGAGGCTCGCGGTGGTACTGCCCAAATACCAAACATGGCAGACCCTCCTGGACTGCCTTTATGCTCGAGGTAATCGTTGTCGCTGGCGGCGCTCGGCTGACGGATCTATGCGCGGGCGTCGATTCCCTGAAATACTGCGCTGGCTAGCAGGAGCGGGACGTCTTCTTGGGGGGTAGATCGCATGAACAGATCTTGGGGAGTCGCTCTAGGCAAACTCGTAGTTGACCTAGTGACTCTAAATTGGACCGCGGCGACGAAGAGTGGGTTGGACGTTGTCGGTCAGATGCGGCGACGCAAGGATGCGGCTGTTCGTCGGGCGATTCGACGGGCTTCGGGTCAGCTAAGAGCTTGGCAACAGTCTGAGCATGTTACCGCCGATGAATTCCTCGAGGGCATCGGGGTCGCAGAGCGTGCGGTAGGCGCAATGTCGCCGGAGAAGTACGCTGACATAGCTCGGAAATACAGGGGCAAACCAGAGTTGGTTGCGCAGGCGATGGTTGAGGCACTGGGGCTCAGCGGAGACGCCGAAGCAATGGTTGCGACACATGTGCTCCAGGTCGCGCTCATCACCCTAGCGGCTGTCCCCAGTTTCGAGGAGCAAGTTGATCGCGCGGTCATGTGGGCTACCGCTGAATCGGTAATGCTCGAGGAGCAGCTTAGGCGTGACGTCGCTCACAATGCCGAGACTGCCGCACGTGTTCGTTCCCAGCAACTCGAGCGGGATCTTGGCCAGCACACGATTGCGCGTCTCGTTTCCCTCGCCAGCATGCACGAGTCGCGCAAGCTCTACAGCACCAGCGGAACCCGGTTAGGTGCCGAAGTGACGCCCTCGGAAGCCTGGCGCACCTACCTAAGTCGGGAACGCGTCGAGCTTGCTGGTGCAATTGCCAAGGCCGACCGTCGGTCACGGCTTGCCAGCCAGATCAATGGAATCAACTTGCGCGGCAGATATGATGCTGTCCACAGCGAACTACGTCAGGCTGCCTTCCTCTTTCACCAGTCGCCTGAATTTGACGACCTTCCACGCCCTGCGAGGGAAGCGCTAGGTCGCCTTCGGTGGGAGGCAAACGAGCCTCAATATAGAACTGCCGTAATGCTTACTGGTCGGTGGGGAGTTGGAAAGAGCCGTGCGCTGGCCGAGATCGCGGCAGAAGTCGCCTCTCAACCCGGTCGACAGGTGTTGCTGCGCCCCTTGCCCGGCAACGGACAGACTCTCGACACAGCGGTTCTCAATGAGGCACAAATAGCGACAGGTCGTTCATACGTATCCTTGCTAGAATTTCGAAATGACCTAAAGAGCGTAAACGCGCGCGCTGTGATTCTTGTCGACGACATCGCAGAATTCCTTCCAACGCGTTTTGAATTGGATCGCTTCACGCAGTTAATGCTCGATCTGACCGAAGATGATCGGCTTCGCTGGGTATTGACTGTCGACAGTTGGCATCTCGACCGCGTTCTATCGCCGGAAAGCACGCCACGGTGGAGTCGGATCGCTGCGTTCCCACGCCACGCAGCAACAGTTTCGGCGTGGATCGACCTCGATGCCTCGGCGTCCGTCGGGGCGGAGCTCATCCAGCGGGAGCTGCGGGCGCATCCAGACACCACTGAATCCATGATGTCGTTGCTTCGCGTGCCTCTCAACGCCTGGCTCTATATCGACGTGGCTCGCGCGGACACCACGCCTCCTCGGGCGCTAGCGGGCTTTGATCAGGCGTACTGGAACGAGGTTGTCAACTCACTCACCTCAACCAGAGAGGAGCGCCGCGCATGTCGGGCAGTTCAGTTGGTGTTGGAGCAACTGTTCTTCGGCTCGCTCGGGGGTCCAGTAGACGTTCGCGACGTCCACGAGTGCATCACAGGTGTGTCTGAGGACGCAGTCGATGAAGCACTTGAGGTGCTTGCTGAATCTCGGCTCATCGACTTTGCGTCCGACGAAAGCGTTTCGATCGCGAGTGCCCCGCTTTGGGCTCGAGGTCTCGCGCGGCACCTTCTCCCCTCGGAAGCAGGTCTGCTGACTAATCGCGAGCTAGCGGAACTCATTTCGTCAATCTCAAAATTCGATCCAGATACTATCGAGTCACTAGTTGCGGTTCTGCTGCTCCGTGAGGCAAGCGTACCGATGCAACTTGCGCGCCTCGTTCGTAAGTTTCTATCGGCAACTCCGGCGCAGGAAACGGGAGTTTGGGTCGCTGCCCTAACTGATTTCAACGTGAGGGCGGCTGCTTTTGTAACGCTGAGTAGCGCGCCTGGCCGGGTTCGATCTTCTTCTCCGCACGGAGCCTATCTTCTGTTGCGCCTCATCGAGACTGGAAAGGAAGAACTGTCGTTCACTGATGGTCTCAAGGCAGTCCGACCTGACTACAGCACGATCGGGGAGAACGGGCTTCAAGTCGTGCTTCATCGCTTCATCCGACATCTTTCGGGTCCAGACGTCGCAACCGCGCCGATGCGACGGGAGCTCTTGATGACGGCGGACGGAATACAAGAAGCTCGCGCCGGGGCCGAGTTCGCGACGCGATGGGTCTCTGCCTCCGCGGCAGCGACTTCTCCCGAAAGTCTGCTGGCAGAAGTTGAGAACTTTATGCGGGAGGGTGCCAACTACACGCAACAAGAGATAGAGGCATCCGGTGCGGGAGATGCAGGTCGACCAGATGCCGCACCGCTCGTTCTCCACCTCGTGGACGCCCTCGTGCCCGATCTGATTCATCAACTCGGTGCAGAGCACGCGTTTGACCTCTTGGCGGCGCGCGGGTGGTTCAACGAAGATGAGTGGCGGGCAGGTCTTGGCGGTGAACTTCGTCGCGCAGGTCACATCGCGTTGGGTAAGTCGTATGCTCTCAACGCTCCGGCGGTGATCGATCTCCTCGAGAACTTGTGTCGCGGCGATCGCTGGGACCAAGAGAGCGCAGTCTTCGTCCTGAGACACACGGCGCCAACCTTCGGTCGACGGGGCGTCCACATCCGCAAAGAACTTATGCCCTTCGCTCTCCGACTCAACGAATCACGCAGATTGGACCGTGCCTTCAAGACAAGGTGGGTCAAGCCGATGCTAAACCCCTCCCAGAGCTAGAGAGCCTGCGTGGCTCAGGTCCAGACCCAAGCGCCAACCGAGGGACACGAGCTTTGAGGCACCAGTGCACAGCCGAGCTCTAGCAACGCGGCCTCGCGGTTGAGTCCAGCAGGGAGGGCCAGACCTCACTTTCGGGCACGCCGACACGATGTCGCATGCTTCTGGAAGGATCGGGGCATGGAGGTCGAAGAACTGGCCGTGGCCAAGGTTCAGAGCATGATCGCGCGTTGCCCGCACCTTAAGCCGTTCATCACGACGAACGACAAGACGCCATTGACAGACGGCCATGTCGACGTCTATCGCGGACTCGGTCGGAAGAACAGCGACTGGCATGGACGGGTGTCCGTGCAGGTGAAAGGTCGAACTAGATCGACGAAACGCAAAGCGGAGCTTGCCTTCGGAATCTCACGGACGGATCTTCAGGCCTTCCAGGCTGATGGTGGTGTGCTCTACTTCTATGTCGCGGTGAACGCGAAGGGGAAGTGTGTGCCGTACTACGCCTTGCTGTCCCCGTTCACCATCGAGTACTACCTTCGGCAGGTGCCCGAGGAACAGGAATCGATTTCGGTGTCGTTCAAGAGTTGTCGTTGATGTCGTCCGCGGCGGACTCCTCGGCGCCGTCGTCGGGCAGCAGGATTTGCACGCCGTCCCTCCAGACGGCGGCGTGCGCCGGCGCATCGCCGTCCGCGACAGTGCCGACCATCGTGCCGGCCTCGTTGAGGTCTTTCGCGGTCGAGCCGATGCCCCAGACCTCGGCGATCGTGCCGTCCGCGTTCCATCGCGTTGCCCGCATCGGCGTGCGGTTCTCGTCGCGCCCGGACTGGCCGTACATCTCGCCGCGATCGTTGATGCCGTCGACCCAGGCGGTGGAGTGCCCGGTCGCGGGGTCGAGCTGGGTGCCCTCGGGCGCGACCACGATCCATTTGTCGAGGTACGGCAGCCCGCCGTTCGGCGCGAAGTCGACGGAGGCGACGCCGGGGTCCGCCGGATGCGCGACCTCGGCGGATTCCTCGGCGGCCGCGGCCGGCAGGACCACGGCGATCGCCGCGGATCCGGCCACGAGGGCGGCGACGAGGACCGCGGCGACGCGGCGGCGGACGCCCCGGCGGGGCGTCGAGGGCGATGGACGGAGGCGGATGGTCATGGTCACTCCCGTGGTGTCAGGGCATGGCGAGGACCGGCGCGCCCCGATCGGGCGGCCGGCGTGCGCCCGTCCTCGGACGGACGGGCGCAGCGGAGGGGATCCGGGCGGGTCAGCCCAGGGGATGACCCGTGAGGATCAGCCGTTCCGGATCCCACGCCTCGGCGAGGGATCGGATCCGACCGACCCGGTCCCCGTACAGCGCGGCGGGATCCGCCGGCCGCTCGGCGAAGGTCTTCACCGAGCGATCCGATGCGTACGGCGCCAGCGCGCCGCGCAGCGCCTCGGCCGCGGCGCGCACGGCCTCGCGCGCCTCCGGCGCCGGCGTGATGCCGACCGCGTGCACCAGCGCGGCGCCGTCGAGTCCGTCCACCGCCGCGCCGACCCCGTCGACCGACGCGTCACGGCCGGGCGTCACCGCCCCGCCGAGCAGGCGGATCTCGATCGACAGCAGCGGCCCGCTCTCCGGCGCGAGCGCCGCCCGCACGAAGGCCTCCACGGCCTCGGCGGAGAGCTCGGCGAGCAGCAGCCCGTCGCCGTAGGCGGGCACCGGGTCGACGGGGTCGCCGTGCACGGATCCGAGCTCGGCCGGCGCCATCGGCCGCACCGAGTCGAGCTCGGGCTCGAGCGCCCTGAGCGGCGCGAGCAGCGCGGCGACGCTCTCCGCGTCCGCTGCCACGGCCGCCTCGACGCCGACGAACGCCCGGCCTCGCACGGCTTCGGGGATCTCGGGGATCGGCGGGTAGCGCAGCACGCGCACCAGGGTGGTGACCGTGTCGGGCAGTCCGTCGCTCCACGCCCGCCAGGCGTGCACGACCTCGGCGGTGCGCTCGATCGGCCACAGCAGGCCCCCGGCCCAGAGCTCGGCGATCGAGTGCAGCTGCAGCTCGAGCGCCGTCACGACCAGCGGCAGGCTGCCGCCCCGCGCCGCCCAGAGCAGGTCGGGATTCCGGGTGGCGTCGGCGCGCACCCGTTCGCCGCGGGCGTCGACGCCCTCGACCGCCCGCAGGCTCTGCGAGCCCAGGCCGTGCGAGCGTGCGAGCCAGCCGAGGCCGCCGCCCAGGGTGAACCCCGCCACCCCGACCGTCGGGGACATCCCGCAGACCGCGGCGAGCCCGTGCCCGCCCGCCGCGGCGACGACATCGCCCCACACCGCGCCGGCACCGACCCGGACCGTCCGCGCGTGCGGATCCACCGTCACATCGGCCAGCCGCGTGGTGCGCAGCAGGATCGCATCGCCCAGGGGCGGCAGCGCCCCCGCCGCATGCCCCGTGCCCTGCGGGGCGACGCGCAGCCCCAGCTTGCGCGCCGAGCGCACGGTCTCGGCGACGTCGTGCTCGTCGGCGGCCACGACGATCGCGGCAGGGCGCTGGTCGGCGGACAGGATCCAGGCCCGCCGCGCCGCGTCCCATTCCGCGTCGTCGGGCAGGATCAGGTCGCCGTGCAGACGGGCGCCCAGGGCGTGCAGGTGCTCGCCGGGCAGCACCCCGGGGTGCGCGGTCGTGGCGTCGGTGAGGTCGCTGTCGGTTTTCATGTCGTCCTTCGGTGATCGGTGCTGCGCGGAATCGTGATCAGGATCGGTCCGGGCCGGATCCGTCCGGCTCGGCCGGCTCGGCTCGCGCCGACGGTCGAGCTGATCGTCGCCCCCGCGATCTCGATCCGGCCCGGCTCCTGCGGGGGCGGAGGTCGGGTCCGTGTGGCGTCGGCGGCGGGCTCAGGGCGTCGCGGACCCGCTGCGCGCGGGCGGCGCCGTGCGGATCACCCCGCGCAGCACCGTCTCGACGCCCGCCGACCCCGGCGCGGAGGCGATCGCGTCGCCGATCCGCCGGGCGTTCCCCCGGAAGGAGCTCTCGCTCAGCAGCCGGTCCACGGCCGCGCCGACGCTGCGCTCGTCCACGCGGCCGGAACGCGGCTTCAGCCGCAGGCCGGCACCGCTCCAGGCGACGCGGGCGGCGACCTCGGCCTTGTCCTCGGTGTTCCCGGTCGCGAGGATCGGCACGCCGTGGGCGAGCGCGTAGTGCGCTCCGCCGTAGCCGCCGTTGGTGACCAGCGCCGACAGCCGCGGGAACAGCCGGTCGTAGGGCAGGTAGGGCGCGACGCGGGCGTTGGCGGGCAGCGATCCGGCCTGCAGCCGGTGCGCGCCGACCGAGGCGACCACCAGCACGTCACGATCCGCGAGCGCGCGCAGCGTCGGCAGCACGAGGTCCTCGAGGTCGGCGTCCGCGACCGTGCCCTGCGTGACGTGCACCACGGGGCGCCTGTCGTCCAGGTCGTCCCACCATTCCGGCAGCGGCGTCGTGGACGCGCTCGCGAGCGACACGGGCCCGACGAAGTGGACGGGCACGGCGAGGTCGCTGCGCGGATACTCGAACTCCGGCACGCTGAACTGCACGATCGCGTCGGCGAGGGCCGGGTAGTTCATGGCATGCGTCGTCAGGGCGCGGTCCCCGACCTCGGCGGCCAGCAGCTGCGCCTGCCGCTGGAGGTCGCCGAAGACGAGCCGCTCGGTGCTCCAGTTCAGCAGTGCGTTTCGGATCCGTCCGACGACCCCCGGGAGCGGGGGGATCCCCAGCGCGAACGGCGCGGTGTCGCGGCTGCGCAGGGCCAGCGGGACGATGCCGAGGTTCACGACCGGCGGACGCTGCCCGGCCGGGCGGCACAGCAGCAGGAGCGCTCCGAAGAACATGCTCTCGGTGAGCACGGCGTCGACCGGCGCTTCGGCGAGTAGGGAGTCGACGGCCCGGAGCTGGCTCGGCGCGGGATCGAGGAAGATGTGGCGCAGATCCCATTTGGCGCTGTCGACCCCGCGCAGGCCGGCACGGCCTGGGAAGGCCGCGTCGATGTCGCGGTCGTCGAAGTCGGCGTCGGCGGGGAGCGGCTTCCAGATCGCGCCCGTGGCCTCGACGGCCTCGCGGTAGCGGGCGCCCGTGAGGAAGCGCACCTCGTGCCCTGAGGCGACGAGCGTGCGCACGACGGCCAGCAGCGGGGTCACATGACCGTGCACCGGCGTGGAGCAGACCAGCAGGCTCAAAGGAGCGGCCGGGTAGGATGTTGATAGCACTCCTGAAGTATTAACTACCCTCAAAGGAAAGTCAATGTCTCCTTACGTGTCCCCGCTGCGCGAGGCGCAGGCCGCCGAGACCCGACGACGTATCCTGGACGCCGCCGTGACGGTCTTCAGCGCGTCCGGCTACACCGGCGCGTCGCTGGCGCAGATCGCCCGTACGGCCGGGGTCTCCCTCGAGACGGTCAAGCAGAACGGCCCGAAGGCCGCCCTGCTCCTCGCGGCCTTCGGGCACGCCTTCACCGGCACCGAGGACGACACCCCGCTGCACCAGCGCCCGTCACTGGACGGGATCCGCGCGCTGCCCGACGACGAGTTCCTCTCCGGCTGGCTCGCGTTCTTCGCCGATGCGAACAGCCGCATCTCCCGGCTCTGGCCTCGCGTGCTGGAGGCCGCGCTGGTCGACGCGGAGGTTGGCAAGCGCGTCGCGGCGCTGCAGCACAACCGCCGCCGCGACCTGGAGGCGGCCGTCGCGCTGCTCCGCGACCGCGGGATGTGCCGGAGCGCGCGCCCCGACGACGAGCTCGCCGGAGCGCTTTCGTTCCTCATCTCGCCGGAGAGTCACGAGCAGCTCGTGCGGGAGGCGGGATGGTCCCCCGAGGCCTACCTCGCCTGGCTCATCGACGCGGTCGAACGGATGATTCTCACCTGAAGGCCAAAGCTCAACGATGTCCGAACGTGTGTTGGTGTACAACCGTTCACTCTTCTGACGCCGGGCGAGGGTTGGGATTGGCTGTGCACCCACTTGACGGAAGGTGCGCGGGCTTTGCCCGAAGGCCGGAGCGTTGTCGATTTATTGGCAGAGTTTCTTCGATCAGAAATTCTGGCCAGGGAGCCCAGCGCGGCCAGCACCGAGACGCGGGCCTCTAACGCGTGGCGTCGTCTTGGGATCGAGGTCACGCTATGCCGGACTGACAGCGTGGTTTCTACCCGTCTCGCCCTTCGGCGAGAATACGACACATCGATGTGTAGGGCGTGACCGTGGGGTTTCCTGTCAGCAACCTTGCCCGTGCGGTGGCGTGGTATCGGCGTGTCTGCGCACTGTCAGCGCCGAATGTTGCGCCCTCGAACGGTGTCGTCGAGTTACAACTAGGCACGCGGCTGACGAGGCGAGCGTCGGATTCCTGTCCGGACCCGGCGGGTGGAACGCGGCACAGGCGGGGCAGGTCGACGACGCACGCCGGGATGCTCTCGAAACTCATCGATACTCGCTGTCAAGACTCACCGAGGTCTAGTGAGTGCCGTCCGTCGGCGTGGATTCGTGTACTCGCACATTGAGGGCCAGGGCGCAGAGTGCGTCCATCCAGCGCGAGCAGGGAGCACAGGTTGTCGAGCATCGTCCGTGAACCGGCGTCCAGTGAGCGCACATCCTCCATACACGGTGCGTCGGCAAATCAACCTGTCGTTCTCGCTATGGATGCTCTACGAGGAGCGAGCGGAACCTTGACATGAGTACGCGCGAAGCGTATAGCTTGCCTTGGTTGCGCGCCGCGCAATTTCTCACGGGGGTACTATGCGAGTTCAGAAGTTCTTCGCGACCATCGCGATTTCAGCGCTAGCAATCTTGTTCAGCTTGGGCGCATCCCCAGCGAATGCAAGCGAGAAGATAATTCACCAGTCGGGTACCGTGCCAACGTCCGCGCAATCAGTTCCGCTGGAGATCGACTGTTCAACCGTGACCCAAGCCGGGCGAAAGTACGCAGTTGACCATAACGTCAATATCTGCGGGATCCTATCGAAGAAGAGCGGCTCCACGATCACCCCTCTGGACTCGATTGACAACAGCTGCGGCGAGGCACATATCTACATGTATGACAGTTCCTATTACGCTGACGCTGACATCGAGTGGGGCGTAACCTCGTCTGTCGGCGAGATCATCAGCTACGACCTGTATGCCCATTACGATGGACAAGCCGATAGCGGCGTTGTTCCAGATGACGGGTGGTGGCCCGGTTTCGAACATGAGAACTCTGCAACCGTGTACACGGGGACAGGGTCCGCAAGCGCCGATCTCACCGGAACAGTCGAGACCCTTCTCTATACATGCACGGTGCTTGATCCCGCTTCGGGCGCGTACATCTCTTAAGGTCGGAACTTTCCGAAGAAAATTGGTGGCACTATGGATCAGGGTTCAATGCCCATGCGCGCAACGAGTGTTCCTCCCGAGGAGACCCTGTCTCGCGCCGAACAGGTCCGGGTGTTCTACGAAAGCGGCCAACTTCCGCCTTTGTACCGGACTGCTGAGATGGATGCCTCACATATCCGTCGAGGGACCATGCGAGCCCCAGGGATGACAAGTCATTACATCACCATGACTTCTTCGACTACAAATACACCCAGAGAAGAGGTGCATACGCTGAGCGAGGGCTCCCCGGAGCGCCTAATACGGGCGTACCTACATCGACGACGAGTCGACGAGTCTCTCGCCAACAAAAGCAGCCGGAAAGTCGAAGTGATCGTCGATGGTGAGCTCTTACCGAGTGATCTTTTCGGTGAGATTTCGGAAGTTTGGGCAATCGTGACGGTGACACCCCAGCGTCAGATCGTGACGTTTGGGATCGGCCCAATACCCTCTGTCATTTGTCTTGAACGAGTGCCACCCACCTCTCTTCGGAGATGATCCTCGCAGTCGCGAGGCAGCTTCTGCGGCGGAGAATCGTCTGCGCGTGGCGCGACCGGCGGTGTCGACAATTGCGTAGGAGGCAAGGGCGTTGTTGACGCGTGATGGAGTTGCGGAAGCTGGCTGTCGGGCGTCGCGCGTTCCATGGGGTCGGTGGCAATTTGTAGTGCCGGTTCTAGACTTCGAGCACGGTGGCGCGTTCGGCTTCTGAATGCCAGGTGGTCGCGTAGAGGAACTCATTGGCGAGGATGCGGTTGTAGCGCTCGACTTTCCCGCTGTTCCTGGGCGTGTGGGGCGTGATTCGCTGATGCCTGCATCCGGCCATCGCGTCGGCGATTGCCTGCGCACGATAGCAGGCGCCGTTCTCGGTGACGATTCGTTCAATCGAGGCGATGTCGTGAGCGGCCAACCATGCGCGTGCACGGCCGAGGACGGCGATGGCCGTGGTCGCCTTCTCGTCGGGTAGTGCCTCGGTGTTCGCCAGTCTCGAGTACCTATCGATCGCGGAGTGGAGGAGGTTGTAGCGGGTCTTCGCTCCACGGGTCTTGGTCCGGCCTACTGCTTCGGTCCAGGTACAGCAGCGCATTCGCTGGCGCAGCCGTGATACCGAGCGGCCGAACCGCTTCATCGAGCAATGTCCAGCACACGGTCCGCCCGATGCAACGGATAAGCGATTCGGAAGCGTTCGTCCGTCATGCCCATCACACTTTCAGCCTGCTGATAAGAACACCGTCAGCAACCTCCTGGCGCGCAAAGTTAGCTGTCTGCCTGGATCGAGCCGATCGTTCCGGTGTCTTGGTCCGGAAGTCCGTCGTCGTTCATGTCGGCCTTGCGTGTTTTGCGTGCATCCCAGCGGAGCAGGACGGCGGCCGCGCTGGCGGCGATGATCGTGCCCGCGAGGACCGCGATCTTGGCGCCCGCGGTGTGGGCGCCGTCCGGGAAGGAGAGTTCCGCGATGAGCAGTGAGACGGTGAACCCCATGCCGGTGAGCAGCCCGACCGGGAGAAGGTCGCGGATGCCGATCGAGTCGGGCAAGCGCAACGGGGTGAGTCGTGTGACGATCGCGGTCATGCTGAGCACCCCGACGAGTTTCCCGATCACGAGTCCTATGACGATCGCGAGGACGACGGGCTGCGCGAGCACGGCGAGGGGGCCTTCGCCGTCGATCAGTGAGACACCGGCGGAGAAGAACGCGAAGACGGGCAGCGCGACAGCAGAGGAGAAGGGGCGCAGGGCTTCGTCGTAGTGGTGCGTGCGCGGTTCGGTCTCGCCGTGCAGGACGCGCGCGGGCACGGTGGATCCGAGAAGGACGCCGGCGATGGTCGCGTGGACTCCGGAGGCGTGCATGAAGCCCCATGCGACGAGGGCGAGGGGCAGCAGCAGCCACCATCGCGGACGGCGGGAGCGGACCACGATTCCGAAGAGGAACACGGCGCAGGCCGAGGCCGCTAGCGTGAGAAGGTTGATCCCCGACGTGTAGAAGATCGCGATGATGACGATGGCGAGGAGGTCGTCGACCACGGCCAGTGTCAGGAGGAACGTGCGAAGCGCCTTGGGCAGTCCTCGCCCGAAGATGGCCAGCACGGCGAGGGCGAACGCGATGTCCGTGGCGGTCGGAACGGCCCATCCGTGCAGTGCCTCACGGTCTCCGCTGAGCAGGATCACGCTGGTGAACAGCACGGCCGGTAGCGCCATGCCTCCGACAGCGGCGAGGACCGGCACGGCGGCTTCCCGCGGACGGCGCAGGCTTCCTGCGACGAGTTCGTGCTTGAGCTCGACGCCGACCACGAAGAAGAAGACGGCCAGCAGTCCGTCGGCGGCCCACGCGGAAAGCGGCAGCTGCAGGTGCAGTGCGGCGGGCCCGAGAGTGAGGTCGGAGAGTGCTGCGTAGCTCTCGCGCCAGGGGGAGTTCGCCCAGAGCAGTGCGAGCGCCGCGGCGCCGAGCAGCAGGATCCCGCCGGTGGTCTCTTTCGTCGCCCAGCCGCGGAGTCGGCGGCGGGCGTTGCGGGCGCGGGCGAGGCGGGTCATGGGTCTCCTCTGGTCGGAGACGCCGACGGGTACGCCGACGTCGGTGTCGACCAGACTTCCCGACGCGCCTCTTTCAGCCTAGGCGATCCCCTCTGTCGTCGTGACTTATGCGTCGGGGGCGGGTGATCTGTCGCGGCGGTGCTCGCCGGCGGTGAGCGAAAGGTCCCCGGAGGCGGTGTGCGACGGGTCGGTGGGCCCCTTGCGCTGGATGTGCCCGGGCTCGAGAGTCCGGGTGACATCCTCTGCGGTGACGATGGGGATCTGTCCCGTGGCGGTCTCGTACCATTCGGTGAGTGCGGGGTCGTCGGTGTCGATGCCCGCTCCAGCGCCCTCCGAGGCGGCGACTTCTGCTGCTTCGAAGACGAAGTCGTCGCCGTGCGCAGCGATGCCTCGACGCACGCCCTGTGCGATCGCGGCCCGCGCATACCGGTAGCGGAGCATGTAGGGGTCGGTGCGCAGTTCTTTCGCCCAGGAGAACATGATGCCGATCACGATGACGGCGAACGGCAGTGCGGACACCACCATGATCGATTGCAGCCCGGACAAGGCGGTCTGCCCGCCCGCGAGCAGCAGGGCGAGCGCGGCGGCGCCGAGCAGCAACCCCCAGGTGATGGTGACCCAGGTCGATGGTTCGGGCTTTCCCCGCTGGCTCATCGAGCCCATCACGATCGCCGCCGAGTCCGCGGAGGTGACGAAGAACAGCACGATCGAGATCATCGCGAGCACGGACAGGACCACCCCGAAGGGGAGTTCCTGAAAGACCGCGAAGAGGATGGCCTCGGGCGAGCCGGCGTCGCTGATCGGGCGCCCCTGGGATTCGAGGAACATGGTGGTCCCGCCCATGATGGCGAACCACACGACGCACACGACCGAGGGGACGACGATCACGACGGTGACGAACTCGCGCAGGGTGCGGCCACGGGAGATCTTCGCGATGAACATTCCGACGAAGGGGGTCCAGGAGATCCACCAGGCCCAGTAGTAGTTCGTCCAGCTGGCCATGAACGCGGACGCGTCGCCGCCCTGGGCCGGATTGCGCATCAGCATCGTCCACAGATCCGCGAAGAAGGCCGCGACGCTGGCCGGCAGCATGTTCAGCAGGAACAGGGTGGGTCCGGCGATGAAGACGAAGACGCCGATCACTCCGGCGAGGACCATGTTGATGTTGGACAGCGCCCGGATGCCGCGCTTGATGCCGGAGACGGCGGATGCGACGAATGCCGCGGTGAGGATGGTGATGATCACGATGAGCCCGGTGTTGCCGAGCGGGCCGATGCCGGTGACGACTTCGACGCCGCTGGCGATCTGGAGCGCGCCCATCCCGAGCGTTACGCCGGTGCCGAACAGCGTCACGATGATCGCGAAGACGTCGATCACAGCGCCGATCCAGCCCTCGGTGCGCTCCCCGAAGATGGGGCGGAAGATCGCGGAGATGAGCGGCGCGCGGCCGCGCCGGTAGGCGGCGTACGCGATGGCGCCTCCGACCAGGGCGTAGAAGGCCCAGGCCATCGGCCCCCAGTGCAGGATGGACTGCGCCAGCGCGTCCAGCATCGCGTTGCGACTGCCCGGTTCCGAGGAGAACCCGGGTGGGACGTCGTTGAAGTAGTTGAGCGGTTCGGCCGGCCCCCAGAACAGCAGCCCGATGCCCATCCCGGCGGAGAACAGCATCGCGATCCAGGAAACCGTGGAGAACTCTGGGGACTCGTCGTCGGCGCCGAGCCGGATCCCGCCGGTGCGGCCATAGCCGAGGACGAACATGAAGACGATGGTGGCGGCGGCCAGAAGGGAGAACAGCCAGCCGAAGTTCGTCGTCACCCAGTCGAGCGACGCGGCGCCGGCGGCGCTGATGCTGTCGGGGGAGAGGAAGCCCCAGACGACGACGGCCAGCACCGAGGCGCCCGCGACGCCGAACACGGTCCAGTTCGTTCGGAACACCCGAGGCGTGTCCTCCACGCCGATGCCCGGGATCAGCGCAGGGTGAGTCACTTCCTTGAGCAAGGCTTTCGTGGCGGTGCGGCCCCGCGTGGGCTGCGTACCGCTGGATCGGTCATCGTTGATCGTCATCGTCGGTCCTTCCGTTGCCTGCGCGAACCTTGTCAGGTGCCGGCGCTTCGTTCGCGGAGTGAGTCCTCCACGCTACCCGCGCGATCCGCCGTGGCAAGGGTCGCGCGGGCGGTTCGGCGTATCGAGATCCGGCTGCCGTGCGGTCACCGGCGGCGTTCATCACACCGCGGCTTCCGTCGGAGGGGCGGGCAGTTCGATCGGATCCCGCAGGCTCTGTCCGACCGCGAGGCGGGTGACCAAGGGGATTCCCATGAGCCCGAACACGGCATCACGGAACAGCAGTCCGACGCGAGTGCGCGGGGCGAAAGCGGAGCCGAGCCCGATCGCCGCGTCCTGCTTGGCTCGGACGATCGTCGAAAGGGAATGCTCGTACTGGTCGAATGCGACGCGATGGTCACCGCCCGATGCGTGCAGCGCCATCGCGAGGACGTATGCCTCGACCATGGCGAGTGCCGATCCCTGCCCGGCGAGCAGCGACGGGCACGCGGCTGCGTCTCCGACGAGGGCGACGCGCCCTCGGGACCAGGAAGGCATCAGGATCTGACTCGCCTGATCCATGTAGAACGGCCGCGCTTCGGGAAGCCGTTCGAGGATCGCGGGCACTTCCCATCCCATGTCACGGACGGCGGCCCGGAGAAGGTCCTGCTGTGCCGTGATGTCGTGGAGGACGACGGGTCCTTCATTGCGGAAGGTGAAGCAGAACATCGTGGCATCGTCGCGCAGGCTCAGCCGCAGGGCCTGCGCACCGACCGTGGTGTGCATGATCGCCATGTCCTCGTCACGAGGTCGGTAGCCGTCCAGTTGGAAGGCCGCGACCGTGATGCCCAAAGACCGTTCGAACTGTGAACTCGGCCCGAAGATGAGCTCGCGGACTCGGGAGTGGAGACCGTCGGCGCCGATGACCAGATCGAAGTCACGGACGAGGCCGCTGCGGAAGCCGACATGGACCTGTTCGCCGTCGTCGTCCAACGAGTCGACGGTGTCTGCGAAGATCGTCTCGACGTCGCCGCCGAGCGAATCGTAGATGATGCGCGAAAGGTCGGATCGGGCAATGCTGACGTATCGGCCGGCTGTTGCCCCGTCGATGACCTTGAGCGGGTTCAGACGCGAGATCCGGCGTCCGTTTCGCGTCACTTCTCGCGCCTCTTTGACGCGGTATCCCTGGCCCAGGAGCCAGGGGGAGATGCCCATGTGCTCGGCCACGTCGAAGCCCGTGCCCCAGAAGTCCACCACGTAGCCGCCGCGGCGTAGTTCGGGGGCCTGTTCGACGAGGGTCGGGACGTGCCCTGTCTTCTTCAACCAGTACGCGAGGGTGGGGCCGGCGATGCCGGCGCCCACGATGAGGACCTTCATGACGATTCTCCGTTCTTTCGCGTGACGGCCGTCGTGTCAGGCCGCCGAGGGGTCGTTTCCGCCGCCGAGCATGCGCCGGTATTCGCGGTCCTGCTGCTTTTCGATGTCCTGCCCGCGGCGGAGCAGCTTGGTGGTGTAGATGGTGCCGTAGGACACCGAACGGGACACGACGGTGGCGATGGCGCTCGTGAGCATCACGGGAAGTACGAGCGAGACGTCGCCGGTCATCTCCACGACGGAGGCGAACGAGGTCAGCGGCGCCCGCGTTCCGGACGCGAACACGCCGCCCATGCCGATCGCGGCGTATACGGCCGGGTCGCCGGCCGCGTCGCCGAACAGCTGGTGGGCGAGGAGTCCGTAGGCGGTGCCCAGCATGAGCCCGATGAACAGGGAGGGGGCGAACACGCCTCCGGATCCGCCGATGCCGAGGCTCAGCGAGGTGGCGAGGATCTTGGCGAAGCAGAAGAACAACAGCATCCAGAACCCGTAGTCGCCGTGCAGGGCTTGGAACATCACCGGGTACCCGACGCCGAACATCTGGGGTACGGCGAGCAGGAGGAGGCCGAGCAGCAGCCCACCCACGGCCGGGCGCGCCCATTCGGGACGTGATCCCCAGAGCTTGTCGCAGAGGTCTTCGACGGCGTACAGCACGTATCGGAACAGCTGGCCGACCAGCGCCGCGAGCACCGCGAGCACGGCCACGAGCAGATAGTCGACGGAATGCCCGAGCGCCGCGTCGTGCGGAAAGCCGCTCAGGAAGGCATCTGCGCCGAGGATCGGCCGCACGATGGCGTCGGCGACCATGGCGGACAGCATGATGGCGAACAGGGATCCTGCGGAGATCTCGCGGAGGATGATCTCCGCGCCGAAGAACACGCCGGTGATGGGCGCGTTGAACGTCGCCGAGATCCCGCCGGCTGCACCGCAGGCGACGAGGATGCGCAGTCGTCCGACGGGCTGACGGGTGCCCTGCCCGAGGGCTGAAGCCAGTGCGGCGCCGATCTGCACGATCGGACCTTCGCGCCCCACGGACCCGCCGGTGCCGATCGTCAGCGCGGATGCCAGGGCTTTCACGACGGCGACGCGCGGGCGGATGCGGCCGCCGCCTTCTGCGACGGCGATCATCACCTCGGGAACGCCGTGACCGCGGGCCTCCCGCGCCCACCGATACACGAGCGGCCCGTAGACGAGCCCGCCGATCACCGGGATGAGCACGTAGAAGCCGAGGCCCAGCCACGGCAGATGGGCGCTCGGTACGCGGCCGTCCTGCCCGAACTCCGTGCTTCCGGTCGTCGCCCAGGTGATGCCGAGCACGAGCGCGCGGAATGCCAGGGCTCCGAGCCCGGCGCCGACTCCAACGATGAGGGCCAGAGTGAGCAGGCCGTACCTGTTCTTCCGCAGCCAGGTCGCCACACGCGCTACACTTGCTATCACACAAGCATTGTATGCATGCAAGCATCTTGACCGGGGAGTATGACGACATGCAGAGCAGACCAGCGGATGCGGCGGGCGGGGATCTTCCCGAGACCGATGCGACGGTGACGGCATCGCGAGCGCTCCTAGGGATCATCGCCCGATCGATGGTCCCGGCGCTGGAGAGCGTGTCGCTTCCGCAGTTCCGTGTGCTGGTCGTGTTGTCGTCCTCCGGGCCGCTGCGGATGGGTGTTCTCGCGGAGAAGCTCGGCGTGACGATCTCCACGTTCACGCGCACCGCTGATCGCCTCGTCACGGGCGGGTGGGCACGCCGTGAGTCCAACCCGGACAATCGGCGCGAGGTGCTGCTCGCCCTCACGGACGCTGGTCGGGGACTGGTGAACACCGTCACCGAGCACCGCCGTCTGCTCATCGAGGATGTGCTGCTGCGCATGGCTCCTGCGGATCGGCAGCAGCTCGGCGACGCACTGACCGCGTTCGCGGCCGCCGCCGGCGAACCCGCGGCAGCCGATCTGCTCGTGCTCGGACTCTGATCGCCGTGCACGCCCTCCTGGGGCTCGTCCCGCCGCCCGGTGGACCGGGTGGCATGACGGGCGTGATGTGGATGCCGACTCTGCCGGTGACGGTCTCACGGCTGTTCGCGGTGCATCCCCAGCCGATCCCCGTCCTGCCTCTGCTGGGGCTCGGGTTGCTGCTCGGCTACGGGGTCGGCGTCGTGGTGCTCCGTCGCCGCGGCGACGCATGGCCGCTGACGCGCACCGCCTGCTGGATCATCGGGGTGCTCACCCTCGAGCTGATGACCGCGACGGGGTTCGACGGTTACGGCATGGAGCTTTTCAGCGTGCACATGGTGCAGCACATGACGCTCAGCATGGTCACGCCCATCTTCCTCGCCCTCGGTGCGCCCGTGACCCTGCTGCTGCGTGGACTCAGCGGTGGCGGACGGCGGCGTCGCAGGATCCGGTCGGGCGTACTGCGGGTCCTGCACTCCCGACCGGCGGCCTTTCTCGCGAACCCGATCGTGACGGGGCTGCTGTTCCTGTTCAGCCTGTACGGGCTCTACTTCACCCCCGCCTTCACCGCACTGATGAGCACCATGTGGGGCCACAACCTGATGCTCATCCACTTCCTGCTGATCGGGATGCTCTACTTCTGGGGCGTCCTCGGCGTCGACCCCTCGCCGAGACGCGGCGGGAACCGCATGGGCGCGGCTGCCGGCCCCGTCGCACGCATCGCGGAGATGGCGATCCCGGTCCCGTTCCATGCCTTCTTCGGCGTCGTGCTGATGATGGCGAGCACCGTCGTGGTGAGCTTCTACGCGGCACCGATGGCTTTCCTCGGGGTGACCGCCCTCGGCGACCAGCAGACCGCGGGCGGGATCGCCTGGGGCTTCACCGAACTCCCCACCCTCCTCGTGCTCACCGTGCTCTTCCTGCAGTGGCAGAGCAGCGATGCGCGACACACCGCAGCGGCGGAGCGCAAGGCGCTACGGGACGGTGATGCGGACCTCGTGGCCTACAACGAGCAGCTGCAGCAGCTGGCAGCGCGAGATGCGAGGCGAGGACGATGACGGGCGGAGTCGTCGGGTACGCGTTCGCGCTGGGGATGATCGGCCTGCTGAACCCCTGCGGATTCCCCCTGCTGCCGATCTACTTGACGGTGTTCGTGGAGACCGTCGATCGCCGCTGGGGTTCTCGCTCCCTTGGCGCGCTGCGGGCAGGCGCCGCGTTGACGATCGGCTTTCTCGCGGTGTTCGCCGTGGCGGCGGCGGTGATCGCGTCGCTGCACGGCCTCATCGAAGCCACGGCGCCGTGGATCATGCTCGCCGTCAGCGCGGGCATCATCGTGTTCGGCGGGTGGGGACTGGCGGGCAGGACGTTCTCGATCCGGAGCGCGCCGCGGTTCCGTACCGGAAGGGCCTTCCTCGCGATGATCGGCTTCGGCATCGCCTACGCGATCGGGTCCCTGAGCTGCACCCTGCCGGTCTTCGTCGCCGCGGTGAGCGGGGCGCTCGCGACATCGTCCACGCTCGGGATCGCTGCGACGGTGACGGCCTACGGGCTCGGGATGGGGCTTTTCGCCGTCGTCGCGGCACTCGTGGTGTCGTGGGCGGATGCGGCAGCGCTTCGCGTGCTGCGCCCGATCGCGTCCTTCATCCCGAGGGTCGCCGGCGGCCTGTGCATCCTCATAGGGGTGTACCTGCTCGCGTCCTGGGGCAGCCGGATCGGCGCCCCCGACATCGCCGCTCCGGTCACCCGCGTCCTCGACCGGCTGCAGAGCGCGGCCTCCTCGCTGATCGAGGCGGTGTGGATGCCGCTCGGAGCAGCACTGGTCGTGATGGTGCTGACGGTTCTGATCGTGGCGGCGGTGAGAGCGCGGACAGCGGCCGCCGTCGTCCTGCCGGCAGAGCAGGCTGAGGAAAGGAAAACGGGTGGCATCGCAGAATGAGAAGGAGCGGTCTCACGGGATCCGCGGCTGGGTCGTGCTGTGGATCCTGTCCGGGCTGCTGATCGTGGTCGTCGTGCTGCTGGTCGCGGCAGGAACGGGAGCGCCGCAGTCGACCTCGACACCGGCCGGTTCGCTGCCGCAAGGGCTCAACCAGGAGACCGCCGACCTTCTCGGAGTGGTGCCGGTACCGGGCGATTCCGTACCCGCCCCGCATTACACGCTCACCGACCAGAACGGTCACGCCTTCGACGAGCGAGACCTTCGGGGCCGGGCGGTGGTGCTCACCTTCAACGACGACGAATGCGCCGACCAGTGCGCCATGCTCGCCGCCGACATCGTCGCCGCCGATCGGGATCTGCCCGCCGCGGCACGCTCCCGGGTCGCGTTCGTCTCGATCAACGCCAACCCCTACTACCCGAACGCTTCCGACGTGAAGGCATGGTCCGACCAGCACGGACTGGGCCACCTGCCCAACTGGTACTTCCTCACCGGCACCCCGACGCAGCTCGCCAGCACCGCGAAAGCCTATGACGTCCCCATCCAGCTCGATCCTGCGACGCGCTCGGTCGCGCACGGCAGCCAGATCTTCGTCATCGACCCGTCCGGACGCATCGTCCAACAGGCGGCATTCGGCGTCGAATCGGCCGACACCGACCCCTTCGGGCACGGCCTCGCGACCCTCGCGAACGACGCACTCCCGGCGTCTGAGCGGGGAACCATCGCCGGAGCCGACCTCGTCAAGGCGATCCCCGGCGGAACCGAGATCGGCGACACCCCCGCCCCGCTGACCGGCCAGAGCCTCATCGGATCCGGCACCAGCAGTGCCGCGTCACGAGGACGGTTCACCGTGCTCGACTTCTGGTCATCGACCTGCACCGCCTGCAGCGTCCAGCTCCCCGACACGCAGGCCGAAGCCAACAGCCTCGGCACCGCCATCGCCTTTCTCGGCGTCGACGTCGGCGACGCCCCCGCGACCGGGCGCGCGGCGGCCGTGGCCAATCACTTCACGATCCCCACCGTCAGCGACCCGCAGGGAACACAAGCGGCCCGGTTCCGGGTCAGCGAGCTTCCGTACACCGTCATCCTGTCGCCGACCGGGAGCGTGCTGGTCCGCCATCCGGGCCTTTTCACGACCGAAGAACTCGACTACACCCTGCACAGCCTCGATCCCGCGCTTCCCGACGCCCACTGACACCCCGAAAGGACCGACAGTGACCGAGCACATCCTCGTCATCGGCGCCACCGGCTACCTCGGCCGCCACCTCGTCGCAGAACTGAAACGGCGCGCCTATCGCGTGCGCGTCCTGGCCCGCTCCCGAGAACGCGCCCAGGCCGACGGCCCCTTCGGATCACCCGCCCTCACGGACCTGGTCGACGACTGGATCATCGGCGACGTCACCGACCCCTCGACCACCGCGGGCATCTGCGACGGCGTGGATCGAGTCGTCTCCTCCCTCGGCGTGACGAGACAGAAGGCAGACCCCTGGGACATCGACTTCCACGGGAACCTGGCTGTGCTCCGTGACGCGGAACGCGCGAAGATCCGCTCCTTCGGCTACGTGGGCGTCCTGCACTCGGAAACAGGCACATCCGCCACGATGCGCGCGAAGACGGCCTTCTCCGAAGTCGTCCGGCGCAGCAGCGTCGCCGCGCAGATCATCAACCCCAGCGGCTACTTCTCCGACCTCACCGATCTGCTGACCATGGCCCGGGCCGGCATGTCATTGCACCCCGGGACCGGCGAGACGAAGCTGAACCCCATCCACGGCGCCGACCTCGCGCACTTCATCGCCGACCGAGTGCCCGATGCTCCCGGCCGATGGGACGTCGGAGGACCCGACACCCTCACGTATCGGCAGCTCGAAGAGCTGGCCTTCGATGCCGTCGGCAAGAAGCCGCACAGCATCGGCGTTCCTGGGCAGGTACTGCGATCCGCCGAATGGATCGCCGATCGGATCAGCCCGCGCATCAGCAACCTGATCCGCTTCTTCGGTGAGGGACTCGCCACCGACGCCGTCGGGCTCCCGACCGGCACCCACCACATCGCCAAGTACTTCCGCGAACACGCGCAGGTCGGTCGGACGACCACGAGATCGTGACCATCCTGAACCAGAACCTTGCCCTCGCGGCCTAACCAAAACCGACACCTCCGCGCAGCAGCCCCACCAGGTTCGTCGCCGACATGGCTAACAAGCCAGATGACCCTCAGTTCTTAGCCTCGGACCGTGAAAGGGACGCGCGCTCCGAGCGGGCCGCGAGATCCTACTCGAGAGGTCTCGGCGTACCTCGCCTTTTCAGGTACAAAGGTGCCACAGCCGCGCTGAGCTGGTCAGCGGAGTATCCGGCGGCCTAAGCGCGGTGTCGTCGCCGAGCGGCAACATATCGACATATAGGCCTAGTCCGCATCCCATATGTTGGTTTCGGAGTCCTGGATCCTGGATTCCGTACGACGGTAGCAGCGCGCCTAAGCCTGTTCGGGCGCGATGATCAGCAGAGGGGGGCTCATGGTCGAGGAGTTGGAGCAAGCCGGTTCGATGGACCGCGGGCTGTCGCGGCGCAGGCTGATGAAGGGCGCGGCGTGGTCGGTGCCCGCCGTCGCGATGGCCGCCGCCGCGCCGGCCGCCGTGGCGTCGGGCTGCGAGGGCGGCACGATCACGATCAGTGCGGACGCCACCGGCGCCGGGACGGGCGTCGTGACGATCCCCGCGTGCGCGACCGCGATCGCGTTCACGGTGATCGGCGGCGCGGGAGGGAACGCGGCTCAGTTCGCCGGTCACGGCGCACGGGTGACGGGAACGATCGTGCCGACCGGTCAGGCGATGGCGCTCAGCCTGGTCGCCGGTCAGGGCGGATGGGGTCGGGGCTGGCCGCTGGCGGACTACGGCGCGCCGCCGCAGGGCTACGGGGCCGGCGGCCTGGGCGGCAGCCGCACCCTCGACGGCGTGGCGACGAACGATTCCGGCGCTGGCGGCGCCGGGTCGGCGATCCTCCTCGCGGGCAGTCCGCTGGTCGTGGCCGGCGGCGGCGGTGGCGCCTCGAACGCGCAGGCGTCCTTCTTCGGTCCCTCCGGCGGCCCGTTGGAGGCCCAGTCGACGGCGTCGGCCGCGGCCGGCGGCAACGCGGGCCCGTCTCCGCTGAACGGCGCCGACGGGTCGGCCGCCTACCTCCCGATCAGCGGGAAGGAGGGCTCGGGGACGGCCGGCGGCGGCCGGAGCGCCGCCGGCGCCGTGCCCGGCGACGGCGGAACGGCGACCGGAGACTTCACGAAAACGCCCGGGAACGGCGGCGCGGGCACCGTCGGCGGCACGGGCATCACGGTTCCCGGAGACTCGGGCGCGACCTCCGGCGGCGGTGGCGGTGGCTACGCCGGAGGCGGCAGCGGCGCCGTGGTCTCCGAGTTCGACGACCACCCGGGCGCGCCGAACGGCGGCATGTACTTCGGCGCGGGCGGGGGCGGCGGTGCCGGATCCAGCTATGTCGACACGGCGCTCGCGGCGGGCGCCGTCGCCAGCGCGGGCAACCGGAGCCAGTCGTCGATCCCCGGAAACGGCAACCTGGGCGGCGGCCACGGCTCGGTGACCATCACTTGGAGCTGAGCTGAGCTGTGGCACTAGGCCGTGTTGCTAAACCCGTTCTGGTGGCTCTCGGCGATTCTGAATCTTGTGTCGCGTGATGTGATCTCCGATGAGGCTTGGTCTGTGATCGGCCCGTTGTTCTCGACCGTGAAAGCCTCGGGTCGGCCACCTGTGGATCGTCGCATGGTGGTCGAGGCGACGGCGTGGCGGTTCCGGACGGGTGCGCCGTGGCGGGACGTCCCGGAGCGGTTCGGGAACTGGAACACGATATACAAAAACTTCAACCGGTGGTCTGAGCAGGGTGTGTGGGCGCGTGCGCTGGAAAAGACGCAGACGCTTGCGCAGCAGTCCGGGGATCTGGACTGGGTCGCGTCGATCGACTCAACGATCGTGCGCGTGCATCAGCGCGGCGCGACCCTTCCCCGCACCACAGGGGGCGCTGTCGAACTACAAGAAGTTCGGTGACGAACCACCCGATCACGCGATCGGCCGCCCCCGCGGCGGGCTGACGACGAAGAATCACCTGGTCTGCGACGGGAAGGGACGTGTTCTCACGTTCATCCTCACGCCCGGTCAAGCCGCGGACACCAGCATGCTGACAGCCATGCTTGAGCAGATCCGTGTCCCGGCCGGTCGCGGCCGGCCTCGGACTCGTCCGGACCGGGTGATGGCAGACAAGGGCTACCCGTCCAGAGCGAACCGGGCATGGTTGCGTGAGCGCGGCATCGCGGCGACGATCCAAGAGCGTGAGGATCAGGTCGCGCATCGTCGGAAGAAGCAAGGCCGCCCGATTTCGGCGGCCAGCAGCGCGAACGCTACAAAGGCCGCAACGTGGTCGAGCGGTGCTTCAACAAGCTCAAGCAATGGCGCGGTATCGCGATGCGTTCAGAAAAGACGGCACGCAACTACCACGCCGGCCTCTGCCTTGCCGCAGCCCTCCACTGGGTCTCCAGCACCCCGAAGCAATAGTTGCTAATCGCCGAAAACTTCGGCTTTCGTGGTTTCAGGATCCGCAAGGCCGATCACCACGCGGCTGTAGGGTTCACCAGACAGCTCGATCCGCAGCCCGCGTGGGGTGTCGGAGTGGACAAGAGCGAGCGTGATGCCGCGGCCTTCACCCGTGCGAAAGGTTCCAACTGCGGTCGTGTTGGGAACATATCGGCCGGCGAGCTTGAAGTCTCTTCCCCACCCTTTGACCTGCTCATGAGCGTCGTCCACAACCTCTACGGAGATGACGTTACCCAACGAGAAGCGAGTCGACGCGAGCAATCCTTCGACCCTTTCGAACACCGACAGAGTGACCACGGCTTCGGAGCCATGACGGGTTAACTGCGCCATGCAGCCAGCGTAACGCGGGCGGAGAGTGGATGCCGCATGCCCTGCTCCGCCAACATCGATGCCATCGACATCTGCGCCTGCGGCGGGCGGGCGAACCGCGCTTAGCAACACAACCTAGTGGGCATTCCGGTTTTCCGGCAGTCATGACAAGAATGGGCGGGATCCGCGGATTCGGTCAGCGTTGAAGAGGCTCCCAGCCCGCCAACGTCACAAGTTCATCGATGCTGTGGCCCGTTTATCGTCGCCCTTCGAATGGATCGATGAAGGAGTTCACACCGTGGTCTGGGCAGACGAACGCGATCCGAATGCCAGCGTCCTCGATGTCGGTCGGCTCGGGCAAGCAGTCCGCCCCGCATTCGGCACATGTCCGGTAACCCTCGTTCTTCGGGACGCGGATCTCGAGGCCGTCGGCGCCGTCGAAGTACTCGTACTCCATTCGACGACTCTACGCAGAAGCTGGGACCAGTTCGCGTCTGTCGACCGACCGGGAAGATGGACCCCACGGATCAGCACCCCAGGTGCGGTCACGTCGTGCACCCCAGGAATCTGGGGCTCGAGCATCGTCGAGGTCGGCGCCGGCTCGGGGTCGATGGGCTCCAAGTATTCACGACCGACGGACGCCCACACGCGTGTACCGCTTGCCAGTTCGAGGATCGGCCCGATACGAAAGGGGTGGTCCGGCACCTCGGCATCTGCCTGTGTCATCCAGATGTTGGCCTTGGTGAGTTCGTCCCATCGGTCACGGACTTCGATGCGCTGATATCGCTCAGGAACCGACCACGGTGCGAGCGCTGCACGAGTCGCGCCGACCACGAAGGCGAGTCGTTGACCGTCGACGAAGTCCGGCGGCGTGTACTTCCAAGGTGCACGATCTGTTTCGCCCGGAAGTCGCGCTTCGGGTGACGAATGGCTTTCTGCGGTTTCGGCGGTACGCCAAGCGATCTCGCCGTGCAGGGAAGTCTTCCACTGCGGAACACCGGCGTCGGCGATGTAGGTGTCGTCACCGTGGCACCACACGCGAAACTGTCCGGCTCCGAGACCTGCGTTGTCGCCTGACGCGATGGCGAAGGTGAATCGAATCGCCTGTGATCGCGCCATGGGGTCATCATGTTGCAGAAGTCAGGACTGTGCAACATTCGCTCGGTTGTGGTCGAGAACGAGAACGGCACGGTTGTCGTGTCGCCCAGCGACTCGAGTTATGCGGGCCAGACTTCACCGTCGTACTGTCCGACTTGCTCGACGCGTGATGCGCGATCCTCGAGCCAGGCGGCAACGCTCGGGTCAGTCGCCGCGTCCGCAGCATGGCGGAGCGCCGCGGCGGCAATCTCCGCGGCGAACGCTCCATTGATCGCATTGAGGCGCGCATGGTGCTTGTGCTCGATGTGCTGTTGTCCGCCGCGCGAACTCCGGGAGCTTTTCGGCTGCCACGGCTCCGGCGCCCCGCGCCACCCGCATGCGCATACGGGCACGAGGTCTCCCTCGATCGCAGCGCGCCGTTCATTGAGCTCCTCCGTGGCCGCCAGATCGAAGTGCGGTCGCTGCGACTCGAGCGCGACGAGGATGTCGCGTTCTTTGGCTGTGAGTTCCCGAGTCGGCACCCATCCGCCGAAGCTGTGGGCGAGGATCTCGGAGTTGCCAGTCATCTAGATATTCTCGCAGTCCTGATGCCCGTGATGCTTGGACCGAGAGCTGCCCGCTACTGAGAGGACTTTGTCTTGATCACTCCGCAGCGATCCGAACCGCCCGTCGCCACGTACTGAGATCAGCCGACCGGGTTAGACAACGTACTGCCCGGTTGGATCCTCGATGTCGCCAGAGAGCGCGCTGACGAGGGTGAGATCCGAGTGGATCCGGGCCGTGTTCATCCAGTCCTCGAGTAGGTCGAAGAAGGCGTCGTATCGGCCTGCGGTCATGCACGACGAGAAGATCTCCGCCGACTCTTCAAGGAGGCGTGCTTTCTCCTCGGTCGGGAGGGACGCGGTCCATGAGGTCGAGTTCTTCATCGTCGTCCTTCGTGAATCTGCAAGCGGTGCGGGAGCGGCTTGGCGGGAGGGAGCTGCACGTTACTCCTCGGTGTTTGGATGCTCCAGTGCTTTCCGGTGGGCTCCGTCGTAAAGGTGCCGGGCGATCTCTGCAGTGACTGCGGCTGAACGCTCGATCGTTTCCTGAGGGATCGGCCTACTGGCGATCGCGGTGCGGGCGGCCTTCCGCGTCGCGTCTTCGTGTTGGTCGGCTGAGTCGAGGCTGGTCGCATCGGGAGGGTTGGTGTTCTGATGGTGATCTGCGGGGGAGCGGAGCACGTGCCGTGCATTCATGAACAGACGTTACCGGAAGCTATAACTACCTGGAAGTGATCGTTTCCTCACGAAAGCCTGAATGAGTGGGAGCGACGCTCAAGAAGGTTCTCGGCGCACGCGTGCGCGACCTTCGACGTTCCCGGGGTCTGACTCAGGAGAAGCTCGCTGAACAGCTCGCTGTAACGCCCCGATACCTGGCGGGTATCGAACGGGGAGAGCGGAACCTCACGCTTGACTCGGTTGACGCACTCGCAAAGCAACTCGGCGTTGCCTCCTTCGATCTCTTGACTCCTTCCGCTGGTGCCGCGCACTGAGTCGTAGGCAGACCCCGGCTCCCTGGGGCGCACTGCGTCTCGGTAACCAAGGTTGCTTGCCGCCCGTATCCCACTCGCTCGGAACGCGATTGCGTAAGTCAGTTCGCTTCAAATGTCGTATGCAATCCGAGCTTGCATTCGTCTAGGTATTCGACATAGGATTGAATTAGCGACTCGATCTATCACATATAGTTTCGAGGACCACCCGGGGCCGGCAAGACCATGCTGGCGCGGCGGCTTGCCGGCATACTGCCCGATCTGGACGAGGGACTCGCGCTGGAGGCCGCGTCGATCCGGTCGCTCGCCGGCGAGACGCTGAGCCGCTTGGAGCTGCGTCCGCCGTTCGTGGCCCCGCACCACAGCGCCTCCGCGGTGGCGATGATCGGCGGGGGCTCGCGCACCGCACGTCCTGGCGCGATCGCGCGGGCGCATGGCGGACTGCTCTTCCTCGATGAGGCCGCCGAAGCCCCCGGCGCGGTGCTCGATGCCCTGCGTCAGCCCCTGGAGTCGGGATCCATCGAGATCCACCGCGCGGGTTTCACAGCACGGTTCCCCGCCCGTTTCCAGTTGGTAAGCCATTGTGTACGTCTCGACACTGTCCAGTAGTCACTCGGCGACCACGGCACGTCGGACCGGCGAGCAACCTCGAACCCAGACGCAGAATCAACGAGGACGGAGCGCACTCCGGTGTCACAGCCTGCGGAAGGTTGCATGCGTCAAGCGAGCGAGAAGGCGCCCATCAGTCGGCGAAGCGGGCCGTTCTGCGGGTGGACGCTGCTCGGCGACAACGCGTCTCTGAGATCTACTGCGAGCTCTGCTTCGTGGAGTGCGTTGAGGTCAGACGTAGACTCCGCGGTCTTCCATAAATTGGATGGGGTTGGTGTATCCGCCGTCGATGTAGACCTCGAAGTGCAGGTGACATCCGAAGGAGCGTCCGGTGTCGCCGGCGTAGGCGATGACCTGCCCCGAGCTGACCTGCTGACCGCTGTCGACGATGATGCCGCCATCCATGATGTGCGCATAACCGGTGCTGATGCCTGCGCCGTGCTGGATCCGGATGTAGTTGCCGTAGTTTCCGTTGCGGCCGGCGTAGTCCACCGTGCCGGAGTTGGCGGCATAGATGGGGGCTCCGCACCCGTTCGCGAGGTCAGCGCCATAGTGGTAGCTGGAGGAGCAGCCCTGTGGACCGCAGTCGGGTGTGCGGGGGCCGTAGCTCGAGCTGCGTGCGCCGCCGTGGGGTCGGACCCATCCGCCTGATCCGGCTGCCGCGCCACCTCCGTTCGCTGCGGCTTCGGCCGCTTCGCGTTCACGTCGTGCCTGCTCTTCCGCCGCTCGGGCAGCAACGCCAGCCTGGTACCCCGCGACGGTGTTGGTCGTCGTGTCTTTCAACGCCGCGAGTTGCGCCTTCAGGGTCTCGACATTGGAAGCCTGCTCGTCCAGGGCCGCCTTGGCTGCTTGGGCTGCTGCCTGCGCGGCCTTCATCTTCTCTTCCGCGGCCTGCTTGAGCCGGTCTCTCTCGTCTCGGGCGACCTTCGCCTGGTCGGCGAGCGATTGCGCAGTATTCCGCGTCGAGACTGCGTTTTCGTAGACAGACCGGCTGTAGTCGAGGAACTTGTCCATCGTGCCCAGACGGGTGAGCAGGTCATCGGTGTTCTCCGCGTTACCGGCGAAGAAAAGGCGGAGGGAGGGGTCGTTGCCCTCGTCGCGGGCCAGCTGCGCGGCGACCTGATTCGCTTTGCGTGCCGCCTGGTCTGCGGCTTGTGCACTCGAGTCAGCTTGCGCCTGCAGGAGATCTGCTTTGGTGATCGCGGCGAAGAACTGTTGCTGAGCGGCATACAACTGGTCCGAGGCTGCGGCGGCGGCGGATTGAGTGTCGGCGACCTTCTGCGTCAGGTCGCTAATGAGCGCTTGGATGCGAGCGACCTCTGTTGCCTTGGCGCCCTCGTCGTTCATTGCGCGCTGTACGTCGTCCCAACTGGGATACGACGATGCGAACGCGGCGGGGATACCCATGCCGAGCGAGGAGAAGGCCGCGAGGCTCAGTGCTCCGATTCCCAGGGCCCCGCGTCGGCTGACGTGCAACTTCCAAACAGAGTCGCGTGCCGTCGTCGTGGAGCCGAATCCTCGCGGCTCAGCTTCCCGTCGGGGGTGTTTCGGAGTCTGGTCGTTCACTTTGCCCTTTCGGTGGGCGATTGGAGCGGCGTGTCACGTCGGGAGGGAACGGTGCTCGGTGTTCTGGCAGCCTCCGACGATTCCATAGTCCCGGGCATCGCGAAGGCTCGCGGTCGGCACGCCCAAAGGTGGTGCTTTCCCAGCTCGATGAAAGAAATGTCCCACGCTCCCGCCGTGGCACCGCAACACATCGCGTTGGGTCGACATCTGTGCGATGAGCCCTCGGAGGCTGGCCGAATCACGGACCCGCAGCCGGGGGCGGCTATTGCACGTCGACACTATCCGTGGCAAGCCTCGGCGACAGTTCGGCGAGCGGTGACATCCGGCGGTCGGGCTTGGGGCGGCGGGCCGCTCGAAGGCCATTGAGGATGATCACGATCTCTGCAAGCTCGTGCACCAACACCACGCCGGCGAGCCCGACGATACCGAGGAGCGCGAGCGGGAAGAGTCCGATGATCACGGCCAGGGCGAGACCGATGTTGGCCGTCATTATGCGGCGGCCGCGGCGGGCATGGGCAAGTGCGTCGGGTATGAGGCGGAGATCGTGTCCGGTGAATGCGACATCGGCTGACTCGATTGCGGCGGCCGAGCCGTTCACGCCTATTGCAATCCCGACCGTCGCGGCCGCGAGGGCGGGGGCATCGTTGATGCCATCGCCCACCATGGCGGTCGGCTGCGTCTCGGCAAGAGTGTCGATGGCCGCGGCCTTGTTGGCGGGGAGCTGCTCAGCGCGGACATCGATGATGCCTGCCTCCGATGCGATCGCCCGGGCGGTGCGGGCGTTGTCACCGGTGAGCATGACCGCATCGATCCCCAGCTCCTGCAGCATTCGGATCGTTTCGGCCGATTCCGGGCGCAGTTCGTCTCGCACGCCGATCAACCCGGCGATGACTCCGTCCGCTTCGACGACGACGACGGTCATGCCTCGTGCGGACATCGACTCCGCGACGTCGCGAGCAGGACCGGGATCGATCCATCGCACGTTCCCGATCCGGATCCGCCGCCCGTCCACGGTCCCGGATACACCGCGCCCGGCGTCTTCGACCACCCCCGTCGCCATTCCGGGGCAGGAGGACGCTTTGGTGATCGCCGCGGCCAGCGGGTGGGTGCTGCTCGCTTCGACGGCCGCCGCCCATGCGAGGAGCTCGTCGTTGCTGACACCGGGAGTGTGGAAGATCTCGGCGACAGCGGGCTCGTTGCGGGTCAGGGTGCCGGTCTTGTCGAAGGCAACAGTGCGGATCGTCCCGAGCTGTTCGAAGGCCTCCCCGGATTTGACCACGACACCGAACTTCGACGCGGCTCCGATCGCACTGATCACCGTGACCGGGACCGCGATCGCCAATGCACAGGGTGAGGCCGCGACGAGAACGACGAGAGCACGTTCGATCCACGTCCACGGGTCGCCAATCAGGATCCCGAACAGTGCAACGAGTGCTGACGCGACCAGAACGGCCGGGACAAGAGGTCGGGCGATCTTGTCGGCTAGACGTGCCCTGTTGCCTTTGCGAGCATGCGCCTGCTCCACCAGGGACACGATCTGGGTCAAGGAGTTGTCACGACCGTCCGCGGTCGCTTCGATCCGCAGTGTCGCCGCCCCATTCACGGATCCGGCCATGACCGAGTCGCCGGGTCCTGCCTCGACCGGGATCGACTCACCGGTGATCGCCGAGGCGTCCAGGCTGGAGCGCCCCTCGACGACAACACCGTCCGTCGGTACGCGTTCACCGGCACCGACGACCAGAATGTCCAACTCTCGGACATCCTGGGCAGGGACCGTCAGGTCTCCGCTCAGCCGGGAGATACGGGCGGTGTCGGGAATCAACGAAAGCAGGGCGCGCAGGCTCTCTTCGGCGCGGTCCATCGCCCGGTCCTCGAGTGCCTCGGCGAGGGAGAACAGGAATGCCAAGGCTGCGGCCTCACCGACGCGGCCGAGCAAGACCGCACCGATCGCGGCGATCGTCATCAGGAGGCCGACACCAAGACGACCACGCATCAGACGACGTATCGCCCCAGGGGCGAACGTGTAGGCGCCGACGAGCAGACCCGCCCATTGCAACACCAACGCAGGGATGAGCAAGCCCGCCCACTCCAGCCCGTACCCCACGGCCAGGAACGCCCCCGACAGGGCAGACGGCAGCAGCGCGGAGTCGCGCCACCACGACGGGCGGGCCACATCGGCCACCGCAGCAACCGCGGCCCCATCCGGACCACAGCAAGCATCGGCCTCAGACGACCTAGAGGCGAGATCGACGCTGTCAGTCGCCGAGCTCACCGCGCAGCAGGCGTCGCCTCCTGCCTGTGAGCGTCGCAGCTCGACACGTTTGCGCCCAACGGTTTGCCGTTGCTCATCAGAACCACAGCACTCTTCGCTCATGCGCAGCACTCGCAGTTCTCGTCGACGCAACTGACCCCTTCATCGACGGCAACCACGGCCTCGAGGAGGTGCCGCAGTCCGATCGTCAGGTGCGGGTCGGCGATCTCGTACCGGGTGCGGCGCCCCTCCGGCGCCGCGACGACCAGACCACAGCCACGCAGGCACGCCAGGTGGTTGGACACGTTGGTGCGCGTGAGGTCGAGGTCCCGCGCGAGCTCCGCGGGATACCCGGGGTGGTCCAAGAGCTCCAAAAGGATTCTGGCTCGGGTCGGGTCCGCCATCGCCCTCCCCAGCCGGTTCATCACATCTAGACGGGAAGCAATAGTCAGCATGCACTGACTATACAGCGAAGGGTGAATTCTGGATGGTCGAGATCCTGGCTGCTCTCTCACGGGAAGCCGCCGGGTGCTCGACGCAGGTCGCACGGGCGGTCTCAGCGCCGCTGCCCGTCCGATTATCGGCTCCTTCATCAGGTTCTCGTGGGACGACCGGGTATCATCTGGCATGTGACCCTCTCGGCTGGAACCCAGTGCGAGCAGCGGAGTCACGCGGCGCTGATAATGCAAATCATTAGCATCCTCGGCCTGGCGATACTGCTCGTCACCGGCATCGCCGCAGCATCGCACCTCGAGGGCGGCCAAGCCCCCTCAAACACGGCGACCAGCAGCGCACTCCCGAACTCGGCGATGACGCACGCCGCGGCGGCGGAATCGTCCTCGGACGCTCCTGCAGCGTCCGAGCGAGAGTACGGCTCCCTCAGCGCCGGGGCATTGTGCATTCTGGGGGCGCTGGGCGGCCTCATCCTTGCCCTCGCGCTGAGGGGGCTGCTGCGACGGCGTACGCTCGTCGGTCTTCTCGCCCCTCGGCGAGAGCTTCCGTTCCGTCTGTCGATGATGCGCTACCTTCTCCCGCGCACGACCGGTCCGTCCCTGTCACAGCTGGGTCTTTCCCGAACCTGAGTACGGCCATCATCCTCTGCCGATGATGCCTCGAACCCCGGAGCTTCCTCCGAGGTTTCTGCCGCCGTACCTGTGTTTGGAGTACCCCGAATGAGAACGTCCGTCAAAGCGACGATCGTGACCGCCGCCGTGATCGTCGTCCTGTTGATCATCGTGCTGGTCTTTGCCCTCACACGCCCGTCAGCTCAGGCCGCCCCGGATCCCACGGCCGGGCCGCCCCCAGTCCAGAGACCCAACTCGCACGTCCTCGACGAGGGCGGAAAGGGGGCGGTCACGCTGGTCGAGTTCCTCGACTTCGAGTGCGAGGCGTGCGGCGCCTGGTACCCAGTCGTCGAAGAGCTTCGAAAGACCTACGCCGGCAAGATCACCTACGTCGTCCGCTACTTCCCCCTGCCCGGCCACCTCAACTCGACGAACGCCGCTGTCGCCGCCGAGGCGGCTGCCCAGCAGGGACGATTCGAGGACATGTATCGCCGTCTCTTCGCGACCCAACCCGACTGGGCCGAAGCGAAAACGTCGCGCGCTGACGTGTTCCGTGGATATGCGACCGAGCTGGGCTTGGACATGGCGGCCTATGACAAGGCCGTCGCGGACCCCGCCACCATCACGCGAGTGGAGCAGGACCTCAACGACGGCCAGAACCTCGGCGTGAACAGCACCCCGACGTTCTTCCTTGACGGCAAGCGGTTGGAGCTGCAGAAGCAGAACGACCTGGAGAACGCCGTCGCCTCCGCGACGAAGAACAAGAACTGACCTCAACGTCCGGGGTGGCGAACCGTCGCCACCCCGGCCCGATCCGCCACCTGGTGAAAGGAAACCATCATGGGTGCAGGACACAGCCATGACGCAGGCGAGACGACCCCACGCAAGCGCCTCCTCATAGCGTTCGGGATCACGGTCTCGTTCTTTGTGGTCGAAGTCGTCGGCTCGATCATCACGGGGAGCCTGGCGTTGCTCGTCGACGCAGCGCACATGCTGACCGACGTCATCGGTCTCGCTCTCGCCGTCACAGCGGCGCATTTGATGAACCGTCCGCCATCCCAGAAGCACACCTGGGGTCTTCGACGGGCAGAGGTCCTTGGCGCCCTGACCCAGGCGTCGCTGCTGCTCGCGGTCGGCATCTTCGCTCTCGTGGAGGGCATCCGGCGCCTGTTCGAACCGCCCGAGATCGCATCGGGCAGCCTGCTTTTCTTCGGGATCATCGGCCTGCTCGCCAACGTGGCGTCGCTGATCGTGCTGCTCGGCGGCCGGAAGCACAACCTGAACATGCGGGCCGCGTTCCTGGAAGTGGTCAATGACGCGCTCGGCTCCGTCGCCGTGATCATCAGCGCCATCCTCATCGCCGTTTTCGGCTGGTACCAGGCGGACGCGGTCGCAGGAATCCTGATCGCCGCGCTCATCATCCCCCGGACTCTGATCCTGCTGCGCGCCTCAGCGAGCGTTCTTCTCGAAGCAACCCCTCCGGGGCTGGACCTGGACGAAGTGCGCCGCCACCTCAAGGAGCTCGACCACGTCGCGGAGGTCCACGATCTGCACGCGTCCCAGGTGTCCACCGACCTGCCCACGCTCACCGCACACGTCGTCGTCGACGACGGGCTCACCGCCCAGCAATCCGCCGATCTGCTGCGTTCCTTGCAGGAATGCGTCGCGGAACACTTCCCCGTCAGCGTCGAGCATTCGACGTTCCAGCTCGAGCCCCGCTCACACCCGGAAGAACACGTAAGCCACGCGTGACTGGCACCGACCAGGACGCGCAACCGGAAAAAACGAAGGAGTCACCATGAAATGCCCCATTGACGCCACCGACCTGCTTATCGCAGACCGGTCAGGCATCGAGATCGACTACTGTCCACAGTGCCGCGGGGTCTGGCTCGATCGCGGCGAGCTGGACAAGATCATCGAGCGCAGCACAGGCTTCACCGAGCCCGCACCGCCGGCGAGCAACGGCTACGCCCCACCCATGCCCACCTACGACCGAGGGCAGAACCGGGGCAACGGTCATCACGCCAGCCGTGAAGGGCACCATGGCGGGCGGCGGCGATTCGGTGACCTCTTTGATTTCTGAGAGTCACGCGTCGCCACGAGCGCACTCGTCCCGCCGGCAATGGCCTCGACGTGTCATTGCCGGCGGGACGGCGACGCTGCTCGGCGTCGCCCTCGCCATGTCGGCCGCCCTTCCCGCAGCCGCGGAAGACGGGCTGGAATCATCGACACCTGCCGCGGGCACCACAATCGACGTCGCACCGGCCGAGATCTCCCTGACGTTCACCGGACTCATGCACGCCCTCGACAGCAACATCGTCGTCGAAGTGACCGATGCGGCAGGTCAGGAGCTCGCCGACGGTAACCCCAGGATCCAGGATCGAACGGTCATCCAACCCGTCCGCAAGACCAGCAGCACCGGTGCCTTCACCGTGCGTTGGCGAATCATGGGGCGCGATGGCAAGACCGTCACCGACTCGTTCACCTACGACGTCACTGCGGCAACGAACACCGTTCCCGCGGCGGACGAATCACCGACCCCCTCTCCTGAACCAGACGACGTCCCCTACCAGGAGGCCCCGCCGCGGGAGGACCTGGGGCAGATCGGTGTGCTCACCGTTCTCGGTTTCGGGGCGATTCTCGGGGCCTCAGCCGGCGTCGTGATGTACGCGGGATGGCAACGCCGCAAACGAGACCGTGCCGAACAAGTCGACACGGACACACCAGCGAAGGCACAGCAATGACACACGGACAAGCACGCCGGTTCTTCATCGTCTGCGTCGTCACCGGCCTTGTCGCCGTCATCGATCAGGCCACCAAGGTAGCCGCGATGACATGGTTGAGCACCGAACAGAGGATCCCTCTGCTCGGTGACTTCCTCGGGCTGACCCTGGCTTTCAACCCGGGCGCCCTGCTCTCCCTCGGATCGGGTGTCACCGGTCTTCTCACCCTGCTCGGCGCAGGAGTCACCGTGCTGTTGTTCGTCGCAGCTCTTCGCACCCGCACACGGGCCCAGGCCATCGGCATCGGGTTCCTGCTGGGTGGAGCGATCGGGAATCTGATCGATCGTGTCTTCGCGCCCCCCGCGTTCGGCCGCGGGTATGTGACCGACTTCCTCGCCTACGGGACATGGTTCATCGGAAACCTCGCGGACATCGCGCTCGGCGTCGGCTTCTTGGTGATCGGCGTCGGCGCCTGGCTACGACGCCGATCAAGGAACCAGGCGGTCAGCGCCGCGCTCGAGCACCGTGCCACGTCCCCGAACTCAGGCCAGCGTGTATGAAACCCCGTGACCCGGCACCTTTCCAACGCAACGCGCTTGCCCCGTCCCTGATCGCGGCGGTGGTGCTGTTCCTCTCGCCGATCCTGCCGGCTGGATCCTGGAAGTTGGTGGCGCTGTTCGCGACGGCGATCCTGGCGTTGATCGTCGGATGGTTCGCATTCCGAGCCCGACAGTGGGCATGGGTGTTGATCTTCGTCGCGATCGCGGTGGTGTGGAACCCCGTGCTGCCGTTCCCGTTCTCAGGCATCGTCTGGGACATCGCTCAACCTGTCGCCGCACTGGTGTTCCTCGCCGCGGGCGCCGTGATCAAGACGAGGCACCCGTGAGTATTCGACGAGCAGCCGCGGTTGCCGGAGCAGTTCTCCTGTTCGCCCTCACCGGCTGCGCAGCAAATGGGCCGCTGACGGAGCAGTACCGCGGCGGCAACGAGAAGGGGTACATCGCGGGCAACTTCCAGGTCGTTGAGATTCCCCGTGCCGAGCGAGGAGACCCGGTCACCTTCGAAGGGAGAACCGAGCGCGGAGAGACCGTTTCCAGCCGCGACTTTGAGGGACGAGTCCTCGTCGTCAACTTCTGGTACGCGGCATGCGGTCCGTGCATCGTCGAAGCGCCGCTGCTGGAGAAGGTGTGGCAGAAGTACAAAGAGCAGGACGTGGGGTTCCTCGGCGTCAACACCTACGACCAGCCCGCCACCGCGCTGTCGTTCGCCCGCGACAACGGCATCACGTACCCCAGCGTCATGGACGTCGATGAGGGAACCGTCAAGCTCGCCTTCGCCCGGGTGACACCCATCCAGGCGACACCCACGACGGTCGTCCTCGACCGGCAAGGGCGGGTCGCCGCCCGCATCATCGGTCAGCTGCCGAGCTCCTCGATACTCGCCAGTCTGGTCAAAGACACCCTCGCGGAGTCGCGGTGAACTCCGGTCAGATCATCGTCGACGGTGCCTTGTGGATCGCACTGCCGCTCGCGGCTCTCGCCGGTCTTGTCTCCTTCGTCTCGCCCTGCGTGCTGCCGCTCGTGCCCGGATACCTCGGATACGTGGGTGCCCTCGGCGGCGACCCCTCGCCCCGAAGCTCCACCGCACCGGCAACCAGCACGCGCTCACGAGGCAGGCTTCTGCTGGGCGTGGCGCTGTTCATTCTCGGGTTCGCGGCGGTGTTCATCACCGTGACGATCCTGGGCGGCACAATCGGGCTCCTGCTGCAGCAGTACACGGCCGTGCTCGTCCGCGTTCTCGGCGGCGTGGTGATCCTGCTCGGCCTCGTCTTCGTCGGCGTGTTCGCGACCGCGCAGCGAACCATCCGACCGCGACTGCCGAAGAAGATCGGGCTCATCGGAGCGCCCCTGTTGGGTGTCGCTCTCGGCCTCGGCTGGACCCCCTGCATCGGCCCCACTCTGGCCGCGATTCTCTCCATGTCCTGGAACCTTGGCGATCCGTGGCGGGCCGGTCTGCTGGGACTGTCGTACTCTCTCGGGCTGGGCATCCCGTTCCTGCTGCTCGCCGTCGGGTGGGGATGGACGACCCGCTCCGCGGGCTTCGTGCGCCGCCATATCCGCGTTGTCAACCTCGCTGGCGGGGTCATGCTCATTCTGCTGGGCCTTCTCATGGTGACCGGCGTGTGGACGGCCCTGATGTCGGCTCTGCAACAGGTGGTGATCCGTGTTCCCCTCCCGCTCTGACACCGAAGTCGGTGTCGACCCGCACCGGCCGGACGACCACCTGGACAGCGCCCCCGTCGACGTGACGCAGCCCCAGATTGGCCTGCGGGGGATACCGATCTGGGCCTGGCGGCAGCTGACCAGCATGCGAACCGCCCTGGTGCTGCTGCTCTTCCTCGCCGTCGCAGCCGTACCCGGCTCCCTGTTCCCCCAGCGCAGCGCCGACCCGAACGGCGTCACCCAATGGAAACGGGACACCCCGGACCTGTTTGCGTTCGTCGACGGTGTCGGGCTGTTCGACGTCTACGTGTCGCCGTGGTTCTCCGCGATCTACCTGCTGCTGTTCACCTCACTGGTCGGCTGTGTCGTGCCTCGCGCCCGCCACCACTACACAGCGCTTCGGTCGCGCCCGCCACGAACTCCTGCGCGGTTGTCACGCCTCAGCGCCCACACGCAGACGACGCTCCCCGTCACCGCGGGTGAGAACGACAGCACGGAGCGGGCCATGACACTCGCCGAGGGTCTTCTCCGCAAGGCCGGCTATCGAGTCGAGCTGTACGCCGGGCCCGGGTGGAGCTCAGTCTCCGCCGAACGTGGATACCTCCGCGAAACCGGGAACCTGGTCTTTCACGTCGCGCTGGTCGGCATCATCGTCTCCGTCGCTATCGGCGGATCTTTCGCGTACACCGGCCAACGGGTGGTGGTGGAGGGGACGACGTTCGTCAACGCCCTCAGCGACTACTCCTCATTCAACCCGGGACGTTTCGTGGACGGCGCCGGCCTCACCCCGTACTCGCTCAGGCTCAACGACTTCAAGGTCGCCTACCAGTTGCCTGGCGCGCCCGGCGCCGGTCAGGCGGGGGACTTCTCGGCGAATGTGACGGTGCGGGGCGACGATACGGCCAAGAAGCAGGACCTGTCCGTACGGGTGAATGCTCCGCTGACGATCGCCGGCGACCGGATCTACTTGCTCGGCAACGGCTATGCGCCCACCCTCACAGTCCGAAACGCCCGCGGGGACGTCGTCTACCGAGACTCTCAACCGTTCCTGCCGCAAGACACGAACATGACCTCGCTCGGTGTCATCAAAGTCGTCGACGGGATGCCGGAACAACTCGGATTGGTCGGGTTTTTCTACCCCACGCAGGGCACCCTCCCTTCCGGCGCGTTCACTTCGATCTACCCGGACGTGATCAACCCGGTCCTCACCATGAACGTGTACAGCGGAGATCTCGGCATCGACGACGGCACGCCCCGCTCCGTCTACACGCTCGACACCTCAGGCCTCACCCAACGAACAGGCGGGAAGACCGGCGTCCAGGCCCTCAAACTCACCCCCGGAACCTCGGCCGACCTGCCCGACGGGCTGGGAACGGTCACCTGGGAGATCTCCTCGTCGGCCGCGCCGGTGAAGCGTTTCGCGTCGCTTCAGATCCAGCACGACCCGAGCAGCGGCTGGGTACTGGGATTCGCGATTATCGCGACCCTCGGACTGTTCGCGGGCCTGTTCCTGCCGCGCCGGCGGATGTGGGTGAAAGCACGGTCCGTGACGGACGGGATCGTGGTCGAATATGCCGGGCTCGCCCGCGGCGATGACCCCACCCTGCAGGGCGCCGTCACAGCGCTGGCGAAGCACCACGCACGGCAGTATCACGATGACCGTCGGGGCAGCGAGAACCGATGACTCCCTGGATTCCGGACGACGCGCCGACGCTGACGAACCTCCTCCTGCCCGTGCAGGGGCCGTTTCCGACCCTGCCGGTGCTCGCTGCCGTGCTCGCGATCGCGTACCTGCTCGGGGTCGTTCGTCTTCGTCGTCAGCGTCGACGGTGGCCTCTCTGGCGAACGGTGTGCTTCCTGCTCGGCTGCCTGGTGCTTGCCGCGACGACCGGGCTCGGTGTCGAAGCGTACGGGTATGCCCTGCTGTCGGTCTTCATGTTCCAGCAGCTCACGCTCATGATGACCGTCCCCCCGCTGCTCATCCTCGGATCCCCGGGAACCCTGCTCCTTCGTGCGACACCGCACCATGGGGTCGGTGTCGTGATGCTGCGCACGGCTCATGCGGGACTTCGGCACCCCGCGGCACGATGGGCGCTCAGCCCCTGGGTGACCCTGCCCCTGTACCTGGCCGCGTTCTACGGGCTCTATCTCGCCGGATTCGCCGACGTCGTCCTCGCCACCCCCGGCGGTCATCTTGCGCTGGAGATCGGCTTCCTCGTCGCGGGGATCCTCTTCACGATCCCCGTCTTGTCGTCCGATCCGCTGCCTTCGAAGTTCAGTCACCCCGGCCGCGCATTGGACGTGTTCGCCGAAGCAGCACTGCACGCGTTCTTCGGGGTGTTCCTGATGATGGCGACCAGCCTGCTCGTCGTCGACTTCACCGCCACCACGACCGCGCTCGGGATTGACCCGTTGGAGGACCAGCGCCTCGCCGGCGGTCTCGCCTGGTCCTACGGGGAGGCGCCGACGGTTCTGATGCTGCTCTACGTCATGCACCGCTGGTTCCGCGATGACACGACCCGGACCGCGGCGGACGACCGGTACAAAGACGCCCACGGAGACACCGAACTGGCCAGCTACAACGAATACCTCCGAAACCTGCACGGAAACGGACGCTGACATGGTGCTGCTCAGGCACCGTCGTGCCACCGATACGACCGCCCCGCCCACACAGCCAGGGACGGAGGGCCCGTTGATGCGACTGAGGCTGGCGCTGCCGGTTGCCGCAGTCGCCGGGCTCGCGCTAAACCTCGCCTATCAGCCGACCGGCTGGTGGCCGATGGCATTGGTCGGAGTCGGCCTGTCCCTCGCGACGCTCATCGGACGATCGGTCGGCGCAGCACTTCTCGTCGGCGTCGTCTTCGGGGCCGTGTTCTACGGGCTCCACCTGGCGTGGGTCGGCCAGTTCCTGGGGCCGATCCCGCGTCTCGCACTGTCCGGTCTCGAAGCCCTCCTCACCGCAGCAGGAGCCGTGCCGATCGTCCTCGCCTACCGGTGGACGGCCCGGGGTACGCGCCGATCAGCGGCACAGTTGATCCTGGTCCCGCTGCTGATCGGAGGAATCTGGGTCAGCCGGGAGGTCGTGATCGGAGCATGGCCCTACAACGGGTTCCCGTGGGCACGCTTGGGCATGACGCAGGTCGACGGGCCGTTCCGCGAAGTCGCCTCCTGGACCGGGGTCACCGGTCTCTCCTTCCTCATCGCTGCGGTCGCAGCAGGTTTGCTGCAATGGGCGCGCGCGGGCGGTTGGCGATTCGGCCGTGGGGCACTTCCGGCCGCGATCACAGTCTCCGTGATGCTGATCGTTCCTCAGTTCCCCACCACCGATGCCGGCACGTTCACCGTCGGGTGGGTTCAGGGCAATGGCCCGGCCGGCTATTTCGATCAGAAGAATCCCGGCGACGTGCTCGTGGCGCAGAAGACCGTCTCCGAGCGGATCAGCGGTGCCCGCATCGACCTCCTGGTGTGGCCAGAAGGCTCCGTGGACTCCGACGCGTTCGCGACCCCAGACACGGCGGCGACGCTCACCCAGGTCACGACCTCGGTCGGCGCCCCACTCCTCGCCAACGGGGCAACCACCCGCGACGGCCGCACCTTCAACACGTCCTTCCTCTGGGACCCGGACGCCACGAACCGTCAACTCCACGACAAGGTGAACCCGGTGCCTTTCGGGGAGTATGTGCCAGACCGCTGGTTCTACGAGCGGCTCGTCCCGGACCTTGTCGGACTCATCCAGCGCGAATACACCCCGGGCAGCAATGCGCCGGTCGTCAACCTGCGCGGCGTGCCCATCGGCCTCGCGATCTGCTTCGACGTCATCTTCGACCGCGTGATCTGGGACGGGTTCGACCATGGCGCCCAGCTGTATGTCTTCCAGACCAACAACGCGGACTTCCGCGGCAGCAGCGAGAACCTCCAGCAACTGGTGTTCGCCAAGATGCGGGCCATCGAAACGGGGCGCGCGGTCGTCAACATCTCCACGGTCGGAACGAGCCAAGCCCTCTCCCCAGACGGCACCGTCATCGATACCCTCCCCGTCGAAACCGCCGCAGGCACGGTCACCACCCTCCCGCTGCGCACCGGGCGAACCCCCGCCTCGGTCATCGGCCCGCGGAGCACCGGGCTATTCCCGCTCCTATCCGTGGGCGCGATGCTCAGCCTCGGGATCATCCATCGGCGACGACGTCCGCGGGATCCCGCCGATGCACCGGCGGCACCGGAAAGCCGATCACCGGTCGAGGGCCATGCCAGCTGAACACCAACCAGACCCACCCGCCGCGAGCGCGCGCGACATCCGCCCCGCCCCACCGCCAACCTTGCCCGGAGGTTCCAACATTCGCCCCGAAGCTTCACCCACAACAACACAGCACCCCGTACGGAGGCGGACCGCAGCAGGAGTCCTCATGCTGATGGTCGCCGCAGCGATGGTGACGGGCTGCACGACCACGATCGCGTTGGACCCTGCCCCGGCGGCCAACGATCCCCGATGCGCGAACGTGTCCGTGCGCCTTCCCGACACGATCGAAGGCCTGAAACGGCAATGGACTGACGCGCAGGCCACAGCCTCCTGGGGCAACAAGGCGGCCATCCTCCGATGCGGAGTCGAAGCCCCCTCGCAGACCACCCTGCAATGCCTCACCATCAAGGGCGTCGACTGGACCGTCGACGCGACGAACAGCCCCCAGCTGCGCCTCACCACGAGCGGCCGCACGCCCGCAGCGGAAGCCATCGTCGATACCCGGATCCTCTCGGCAGACAAGGTCGCTGCCGCACTCGCTTCCACCCTGCAGCAACTCCCGGCAACCACCACGGGATGTGCGACGCCCACGCCAACGCCGTCTCCTGCAGATGGGCAGAAATCGCAATGAAGTCATCGACGCTCCGAGCAGCCGGCCCCGTCATACTCGTCACCGCTGCGCTGTTCACCATGATCCTCGGGCTCGCTATCGGCGGGGGAGCAGCCCCACGCCTGGTAAACGATCCCGGCGCGCTCGTACGGTGGGGGCTCCCGGCGGCCAAGCTGGTCGCCAACCTCTCCCTGTCCGTCATGATCGGTGCACTGACCCTGGCCGCCTTCCTGCTGCGCAGCCGCGACGCGGAGTCGGCCAGGGCACTCGACACAGCCTCAGCCAGTGCCGCCGTGTTCACGGTGGCCAGCGGGGCGACAGGCTTCCTGACCTTCCTGTCGTCCTTCAACCCGAAACTGTCCCTCGGGACAGAGTTCGGTCAACAACTGGGACGGTTCCTCATCGACACGGAACTGGGCCGCGTCTGGCTCATCACCACCCTCACCGCGGCGACGATCACGATCGTGACCTTCGCCGCACGGGGCCCCTGGGTGGCCCTGTCCACATGGGCGCTTTCGGTCGCGGCGGCAGTTCCGATGGCAACACAAGGACACTCGGGAAGCCTCGCCAACCACGACGCTGCCGTCATGGCGCTGGTGCTCCACACTCTCGGTGCCGCCGTCTGGCTGGGCGGGCTCGTCGCGTTGGTGATCATCCGGCCGACGCTGCCCGCCCGCAGGTTGCCGGTGATCGTGGAACGATACTCGAGCTTCGCGTTGATCGCGTTCTGCATCGTCGTTATGTCCGGTGTCGCCCGCACCATCGCATCAATCAGTAAACCGGGCGACCTGATCAGCCCCTACGGAACGGTCCTCGCCCTCAAAGTCGTGGCCCTCCTGATCCTCGGCGCGTGCGGTGCGATGTACCGCCGGCGATTCATCAACAGAAGCGCAACGGGCGGGGGCGTCTTCTGGACGTTCATTGCCGTCGAACTCGCCGTCATGGGGATCGCCAGCGGAGCCGCCGCGGCACTCGCGCGAACACCCTCGCCCGCCGACACCACCGCGGCGCCTCTCCAGACCGCTGCGGAGATTCTCACCGAAGCGCCCGTGCCGCCCCCGCTCACCCCGATGGCCTGGCTCACCGAGTGGGACCTGGACGTCCTGTGGCTAGTCATCGCCGCCCTCACGATCATCGGATACCTCGGGGCGGCCCGGCGCCTTCGACGCCGCGGGGAGACCTGGCCGCGACTGCGCACCTGTTCCTGGGTCGCGGGAATGTCGCTGCTCGTCTGGGTCACCAGCGGTCCCATCGCTGCCTACGGTGACTACCTGCACAGCATCGACATGCTGGGACGCGCTCTGCTCCTCACACTGGTTCCGGCGCTGCTCGTCACCGCAGCCCCCTACCGCCTCGCGGTGGATGCTCTCCCGATCCGCACAGACGGGAGCGACGGCGCCCGCGAATGGTTGATCCGAATCGGCGACTCACGACCCGTCAAAGCGCTCTCACACCCACTCGTCGCCGGAGCAGTGTTCGTCCTGGTCACCGCCGCCACGTCGACCGGGCCGGGACTTCGATGGGCGCTGTCCGACCCACTCGGACACCAGACGCGCATCGTGATCACCATCCTCGCCGGCGCCATCCTGCTCCGCTCCGCCACGAGCACAGCGCTTCATCGCGGCGAGCGGCGGCTCTGGATGTTGCCGTACGCCGCCGCTCTGGCTGCGGTGGCCGGCATTGGGGCGTGGGCCCTCACAGATCACGGCCTCATACTGGCGGACTGGTTCGGCGCGATGGGACGCCAATGGGGTGTCACACCGATGACCGATCAGCGCATCGCCGGCGCGATCGCCCTCGCCGCCGCCGCCGTTCTCCTAGGGGCCACACTCCTGACGGCCAACCGCCACAGACTCGCCCGAGCACGGCACCCTGCAAGCGACCAGCCTCACCCCAACCACTAAGACCCGCAGCCCCCTCAACCCGAAAGACACACGCATGACACGCTGGACACGAACCGCCCGAACCGCGCTCATCGCGCTGACCGCTGCCGCATCGGCAGCTCTGCTGACGGCATCACCTGCAGCAGCGCACGACAACCTCTTACAGTCAAACCCCGAACCCGACTCGACCGTCACCAGCCTGGAAAACGTCGAGCTCACCTTCAGCGGTGATCTCATCGACTTCAGCCAAAGCAGCTTCGCCCAAGTCCAAGGACCCGACGGGCTCTACTACGAAAACAGCTGCTCCACCATCGACCTCAACGTCCTCACCACCCCGGTCGCCCTGGGACCAGCAGGAACCTACACAATCGTCTGGAACGCGGTCTCCAGCGACGGCCACCCGATCTCAGAGTCATACCAGTTCCAATACCAGCCAGACGCCGCAACCAAACCCGCACCCGGATGGGACCAGCCCGCATGCCGCAACAACGGTACCCGCATCCAACCCGGAGCCCCGAGCCCGTCAACGGCCCCGAGCCCCACAGCGGGACAGCCCACGACACAGCAGACCTCTCCGAGCCCCTCGGAGGCAGCTCACACTCCCGCTCCGGAAAAGCCCGCCGACCCCAACGGGGAAGCTTTCGTTGTGCTCGGGATAGTCGGAGGTGTTGTCCTCCTTGGTGCGCTAATCGCGGGCGCGTTCTGGCTGTTCCGATCTAGGACCCGCTCCTCAAGGGCAACGGAATAGGCGGCAGCGCCTCAACTGGCCTCGCTTCGGAGAGGTCGATCGATCCGATCCGAGAACAGCGCCCGCAACGATCACTGCCACGCGCCGGAACTCGAGATCCGCAGAGCCGCGCGGATCCTGGGTCCGCGGGCAGCTCGTCGATGTCGCCGGCATCAACTGAAGACTCTGGGGCCGTTGCCTTGATCGCGCTGATCTCTGGAATGGCGCTCAGCAATCGTGCTGACCGTCCCGCGGCGGGGTCAGTGCGAGTCAGGAGTAGTGGTACGAGTGCGGATGTTGACGACGTCGACGTTGGGCATGTGCGAGCGCACGGATCCTTCCGCCCTGGTGGCGACCTGATCGGCGTCGCGGGCGGACATGTCCGGGATGCGCAAGAGCGCATCGCCCTCCAGGCGGTGGCCAGTCCACCGCAGCCGCACATGCTCCACGTTCTGGACCTGGTCGACGTGGCTGAGCGCGTGCTCGAATCGGTCGACGAGTTCGGGTTCGATGCCGTCCATGAGCCGACGTCCGATGGAGCGGATCGTGCCGATCAGCAGAATGAAGATCGCGACCGAGATGATGATGCCGAAGATCGGGTCCGCAAGCGGGAAACCGAGGAGCACTCCGATCCCACCGATGACGACGGCGAGGGAGGTGAACCCGTCGGTGCGAGCGTGAACACCGTCGGCGACGAGCGCGGCGGATCCGATGCGGCGGCCGATGCGGATGCGGTAAATCGCGACGGCCTCGTTCCCAGCGAAACCGATCAAGCCGGCGACGATCACCCAACCCACGTTCTGCAGCGGCTGAGGATGGATCAACCGGTCGATCGACTGCCACGCAGCCACGACCGCAGACAGCAGCACGACGACCACGATGAACAACCCGGCGAGATCCTCGGCCCGGTTGTACCCGAACGTGTACCGGCGGGTCGCGGCACGGCGGCTGAGGATGAACGCGACCCACAGCGGGACCGCGGTCAGCGCGTCAGAGAAGTTGTGGATCGTGTCGGCGAGGAGCGCAACCGAGCCGCTGACGGCGACGACGGCGGCCTGCAGGATCGTAGTCACGAGGAGCACGAACAGGCTGATGATCAGCGCCCGCACGCCCTCCTTGCTCGCCTCCATCGCGTCATCGATCGAATCCGCCGCGTCATGCGAGTGCGGGACGAACAGACCGTAGAGGAACCCCTTGATCCCTGTCGGGTGCGAATGCCCATGCTCACCATGCGAATGGCGGTGGTCGTGGCCGTGGTCACGCCCGTGATCGTCGTGCTCGTGTTCGTGGTCGTGGGGCTTGGTTCCGTGCTCGTGGGGTTCGGGACCGTGGTCGCGGGAACCAGCGTCGGCGTGGTCATGGGATCTGGGGGCGTCGTGATCGTCGGTGTGCGGAGTGCTCATTGGGCGGCTGCTTCGGGTTCAGGGGAAAGCGCGGAAGTGCTCTCTGCGGGGGTGGGGCCGATGCGGCGGGCTGTCGCGGCCGCGACGGACGCGGCAATGGTGCCGGCGATCGCGATGACAGCCAGAGTGATCGCTGCGATGGTGAGACTTCCCGCGCCGAGCCAGCCTGCAATGGGGTAGGTGATCAGGAAGCAGGCGTGTGAGAGCGCGAACTGGGCTGTGTAGACGAGGTTGCGGTTCTGCGGGGTGGAAGCGTCCGCGAGCAGCCGCGACGAGGGCGTATTCACCAGAGACGTACCCATACCCAGGATCGCCCAGGTGCCGAGTAGCCATCCCCACCCGGTCCCGTCCGCGGTCGCGACGGTCACGACCACTGCGGTGATCATGCCGGCGGTGATGACGATCGCGCCGATGAACATGGTGCGGATCACCCCCAGTCGGTCCACGACCCACGGGATGTTGAACGCTACGAGCAGTGACCCGATGCCATAGCAAGCGAGGGTGATCGCGAGGGCCCCCGCGTCGAGGTGGAACACGCCGCGGGCGTAGACGACGGAGTTGACTAGCACGATCGCGGTGCCGGCCGCGACGACCACGTTCGCGACCATCAGGAATCGCAACGTCCGCGTCCGGGCGAACACCTTCACCCCGAGCGGGAGCCGTTGCCAGAACGTGAGCTGCGCCGGCTCCCCGGCCTGGGTGGGCAGTCGGGACCCGAGGACCAGGATCGCGGACCCGGCGAAGCCGGCCGCGGTACCCAGGAACAGGTTGTTGTAGCTGATCACCGTCAACAACGCGGCTGCGATCGTCGGGCTCAGCAATGACTCCAGGTCGTACGCGAGGCGGGACAGCGAGAGGGCGCGCGTGTAGTCACGAGCCTCGGGCAGCACCGCCGGGATCAGCGACTGGAACGCCGGCGTGAACGTCGCCGACGCGGACTGCAGCACGAACACGAGCACGTAGATCTGCCACGCCTCGGTCACGAACGGCAGCGTCAGCGCGATCCCGAGCCGCACCACATCCGCGGTGGCCAGCACCGCCTTCTTCGGCAGACGATCCACCAGAGCGGCGATCAGCGGCGCGACCCCCACGTACGCGATCATCTTGATCGTCAACGCCGTGCCCAGCACCGACCCCGCCGCATCCCCGGCGATATCGAACGCCAACAGACCCAACGCGACCGTGAGCAGCCCCGTGCCCACCAGCGCGATCACCTGCGCGGAGAACAGCTTCGCATAGGTGCCGTTGCGCAACACCCCGATCATGTGTGGTGCCCCGGGATATCGTCGACCGTGTGCTCCGCCTGGCGGATCGCCTCAACGACAAGGCGCATCGCGTGCTCATCCGTCAGCCGGTAGAACACCCGTTGGCCCTCCTGGCGGACCCGAACAAGCTTGCCCCACCGCAGCTTCGCCAGATGCTGCGATACCGCCGCAGGGCTCCGATCCACGATATCTGCGAGATGGTTCACCGACAGCTCACCCTCGCGCAACGCGAGAACGATCCGAATCCGGGTCGCATCCGCCAGCAGACGGAATACCTCCACAGCGACCTCGACGAAGGCATTGTCCGGATCTGGATTAGGCTGCTTATCTACGTGCATGCATAGATACTACAACGCCGCGCAAGTCATGGAACGGGCCAAGCGAATCGGGACGTCAAGGATGAGAGAGAAGCGCACCAGAAATACGCGAGCCCGCTCGCGACCGTCATCACCAGCCGAGTCGAGACCAGCCAGTCAGCCGGCCCGCTCGCACGTGCGGTCGCACGGGTCGGAACCCAGCGGCAGTGGAGGCGACGAGGAGCGGAGCGGTAGCCGTGAACGTGGGCGGCGCACCTGGCACCGCCGAAGGAAGCACCTGGCACCACCGAAGTAATCAGAGGGCTGCAGGGGGCTGCTTGGCATCGGCCACCCGTCAATGTCGGACCCCGAACGTAGAATGGGGGAGCACATAACTACACACAGAAGCCCCGACTTGCAGAGCCGGGGCTTGAGCAGGTCGGGGCCGAATGTCTGTGGTAGGACAGTTCGACCCTAGGCGCAAAGTCGCGCACGATCAAGCCAACGTAGACGCTGATCGTCACCTGCCTTCTTTCTCGGGACGCTCCTGAGAAATTTCGACAGAAGGTGGTCAGGCATGGTCGCATATCCGACGATCGAGAAGGTTGTTCAGGATGCTCGCCAGAGAATCCAAGTGACCGACGAGGAACTCGACGAAGCCAGGAAGCGGCGCTCCGCGATCGCGAGCGCTCTGCTGGCAGAATTCTCCGGCGCCCGAGCGTACTTCAACGGGAGCATCGCCCACGGAGACGCGCTCACACCCCTCACGGACGTCGATCTCGGAATTGTGATTCCCAACACGGACGGACGCTATGGTCCCGGGCGCAAAGGCCCGTTGGAACTGCAGGAGCGTGCAGCGGGCGCGATCCGTGACCGTCTGAATGATGCGTATGAGGGCCTCCGCATCGAGTTCCGCGACAGGAAGCGGTCGATCCTCGTCAGATTCCGTGATCCGATCCGTGCAGGTCTGCCGGACTTCACCGCGGACGTGATCACGGCCATCGACAATCCCAGCGCGCCGGGTCTGTTCATCCCGAACTACACCTCCTGGGATCGCTCGCATCCCGAAGCGCACACGCGAATGATCACAGAGGCGAACACGAGGACCAAGACAACGTTCGCCCGGACGGTGCGACTGCTGAAGCACTGGAACAGGAAGAACGGAGCGCCCCTCTGCACCTGGAACATTAAGGCGCTTGCGCTCGGCAGCGTGATGACGGAGTCGGCGCTGATCTCGTCGATGCGTAGCTGGTTTGATCACTCGATCGCCGCACTCAAGCTCGGTGAGACCGAGGACCCCGCAGGCGTGAGTGACAAGCCGATCAGCTTGAATGTGCCTCGAGCCGAGGCCGTTCAACGCCTCGAGAAGGCTGCTGACAAGCTCGAGAAGGCAATCGCCTACGACCTGGCAGGATTTCCGATCCTTGCTCAGAAGGAGCTTGCAGACCTGTTCAACGATGCTGAGATGCTCGCTCCTCCCTCTCGCACTGAGCTGCTTCGTGAAGGTGCCCGCTTCCACGCCGATCCTCCCGGGAAGCCGTCCACTCGATTTGGTGCGCCAGCGCTCGTCACCGCGGCCAGCGCCGCGACGCTTGCAACGACGGCCGCCGCCACCCCCGTGCGTTCCTGGGGAGCCCGGTGACGTGCCTCGAGACGTATCGGGTGGTGCACGCAGACCCGCGGTTCATCTTCAGGCCGTGGTGGGGCAGCTCTCCCGCCTGGCTTCTTCCGCTTGAGTCCCGTGCACGCCGACGATACGGCACAACTATGTCGCGGACCGAAGGCAGGGACTCGCTGGTCTACGAGTTCGACGCCATCGATGTGATCGCCCGAGATCCGGTCAGCGTTCGAGTCGAGTTCCACCGCAACCCCCCTTACGAGCTCTACGGCCTGCACCCGATGGACTACCCGCGAGTCTTCGCGGACGTCGGCGCAGCCTCGCCTCATCGAATGCCCGATGACAGCCTGTGTCTGTACTACCCGGGGGACCCGCGTGATCGGCGTTGGGTCGCCGACGACGGCCTCGACGAGCTCTTGAACATCACCGCGCGCCATCTCTTCGCCGAAGACTACTGGCGTTCAAACGACCAAGTCTGGCCGGTCGAACAAGCTCCACACGGAATTCCGGAGGAGGCCGCGTGAAGGTGTGCGGGATCCTCGACTGGTGCTTCTGGGGCAGTGAAGCCGGCGCAACGATCGTCGCCGCTCTCCTGGCCGCGCTGGTGGCCGTCGGCGGCTATGCGTGGCAGCAGCGGCAATCACGCGCCGACAAGCGAGCCGTCATGTACAGCGAAGCTCTCAGAGCTGTCGAAGACTACGCGGAAGCTCCGTTCATCGTCCGGCGGAGAAGCGGCAAAGACGCGCGCGCAACGGTGAGCGCACAGATCAGCGAAATCCAATCGCGTCTCGCGATGTCATGCGCCCTACTCGAAATCTCGGCGAACCATCAGATAGCAGCGGCGTACCAGCAACTAGTTCGGACGACCAGGAAGGTCGCCGGCGCCGCCATGTCAGCAGCATGGCGCGCGCCGCGCATACGTCGAGACTCCGATCTGCCGGGACACACGCCATATGACCGTTCGAGTATCGACAACGCGAGAGCAGCCTACCTAAACGCGATCCGCGAGCATGACCACAGCGCATCGCGCCGAATCAACGGATGATGTGCCACCGTCGGCCAAGGGACGCGATCCGGGCCGAATCTGCTCGGCTCAGAAGAGCCCCCAGCAGGCCAAGCGGGAGGCCCCGAGATCGTGGTCTCCGTGTGATCGGCCGCTCGCATTCTGCGCGACAAAGCTAGACGCCGCGTCCAGTGGGGGCGTCGATCGGATGCTAACCCAGACGCATCGCGCCGTCGTCCCCGGCCCTCTCGCAGTTTCACAACACCACCCCCAGTGCGGACACACAAGTCCGGCGGTCATCGGTACGGTGAGGACGTGACCACGCACGTATTCCTGTCGCACATCCATGAGGAAGAGACTCTATGGGCCACTACGACCTGAACCGTATGGGCTGGCAACAATTCGAACACATGGTCCAAGCCCTAGCTAAGGCGGAGCTGGGCAACGGTGTCCGGACGTTTGGATCAGGACCGGATGGACAGCGAGACGCGACCTTCGATGGGCCAGTCCAGTTCCCTATTGGCAGCTCGAGCACGTGGAACGGTTACGGTGTCATCCAGATAAAGCACCATGAGAAGCCGACGACCACGACAGCCGACTGGAAGTGGTTCATCGATGAAGTCCGGAGCGAGCTGCGGGGGTGGGCAGGCAAGAAGCGAATTGGGAAGCGGGGTCCGGAGTATCTGCTTTTCGCTACCAACGTCTCGCTGTCGGGCGTCGAGGACACAGGCGGCAAGGACCAGTTCGAACTCCTGCTCAATAACGCGGCAGCTGATCTTGGATTAAAGGGCTGGTTCGTCTGGGACTACAGCGAGATCCGCACGATGCTTGACCAACACTCCGCCGTTCGTCAGCGGTACCTCGAGTTGATCGTGACCGGCGACTTCCTTGTGCAGCTTGAGGCGCTTCTGTCAGAGACGACAGCTTTGGAAGCCGACCGGTTGGCGGGGCACGCCGTCGCAGAGCTGATTACCCGACAGTGGGTGCGTACGGGAGATGCCGGCTACAGCGATGCCTCTAAGGTGCGGCTGGCTGACATCGCTATCGATCTGCCCTGCACGTTGAAGGACCCTCCCATAGGCTTGTCAGCAGGTCGGTTGATGGCAGCGCGCACAACGATCGAGATCGGTGAACGCATCCTGTCGAGCGAAGAAGGCGCAGGCCCGCGAGGCGTCGTGCTGGTCGGGGGGCCGGGGCAGGGGAAGAGTACGATCGCTCAGGTAATCGCCCACGCGTATCGGGTCGCATTCCTCAGAGACACTGACATCACTCGATATGGGGCCAACGCGAAGCACGCATTCGACGGTCTTCGGGACCGCCTTGAGACTGCGGCGATTCCTGTCCCGGGCCGCCGCCGATGGCCGATCGTTGTGGAACTCGCGAAGGTGGGGACTTCGATAGCGCGCGACGAGGGCTCGTTCTCGTTGCTAAGGTACATCGCCGACTCGATCGTTGTCGAAGGGAAATCGGCAGATGCCGCTGCGCTACTGGATTGGCTGCGGAGTTGGCCATCATGCCTTGTCCTCGACGGTCTCGATGAGGTCCCGGACGCCAAAGTGAGAGCCAAGCTCATCGACGCGATCAGCGCTCTCGTGAGCGAGCTCAGCGCGCAACGAGCCGATGTCCTCGTTGTCGCCACGACGCGTCCGCAGGGCTATCGTGGCGAGTTCGGCGATGCACTACCTTGCCAGCAGCTTGAGCTTCTTGAGCTCACCGAGGATGAGGCGTTGAATTACTCTGAGGCGCTGACGGCCGTCCGGACCGCCGAAGATCCAGATCTGGCGACACAAGTTACTGAACGTCTCATCACGGCAGTGCACGAACGCGTCACTCAGAGGCTCATGACCACGCCGCTTCAGGTGACGATCATGACGGCTCTCGCCGAAGATGCCGTCGAGCTCCCCTCCGATCGATACGAGCTTTTCGACCGCTACTACAGGGTCGTGTATGAACGTGAGCTTTCGAAAAGTGAAGCATTCGTCGAATTGAGAACCCATCGGCAGCACATCGACCACCTACACGAACAAGCCGGCGTCAAGCTGCAGGCGCGTACCGAGCAGCCCGGAAAGTCAGATGCGGTCCTGACAAAGACAGAGATCGGCCGGATTCTCCGCCGTCGACTGAAGGCCGCGGGATTTGATGAGGCAGAATCAGACACGATCGCGGACAAGCTCCTCCGGCTATCGACGGAGCGGGTTGTAATGCTCGTCTCTCGGCGCCCTGCCAAGTTCGAGTTCGAAGTTCGGTCCCTTCAGGAGTACATGGCTGCCCGCGCCTTGACTGATGGGGCCGACGATACGATCCTCGCGAACCTCCGACACCTTGCCCCTTCCAGCCACTGGCGGAACGCCTGGCTCCTCGCGGCGGGCAGGCTCGTCAAGAGGAGGGAGCACCTCACCGACGAGTTGGTCAAGATCGCGACGGAATACGACATGGCCGTGGCAGAGAGTTTGGTGACAACGCTTGGGGCGTCGTTGGCCGCCGACCTATACCTCGACAATCTCGGCGTGGAGTTCCCCAACGTCAGACGAGCTCTCCTGGGTAGCGCCATGACGCAGTTCGCCGAAACCGCGCCAGAGCTCCCACGCGCCCTATCCGACCTGGTGAGTCTCGCTTTGACGCAATCTGGCCGCGAAGCCGCGATCGCACTTGAGGCGCTCCACGAACTCAGCCGCAAGAACCTGTCGAATCTCGCGACCAAGTACCTCAGCGACCGGAAGGACGGCATGAGCCCAGTCGCGAAACAGGCTCGAACCACGCTGACCGAAGGGAGGAAGTACGTCAAGCCATCCGAGCAAACTCCTCGAGCGCGCGCGCAGATGCTTGCCCGCCAGCTGGTGCGATTCGCTGGCGACATCCCTGAAGCACTTGTCCTAGTGGAACGACTCAACGACACCATTGGTGGCGGCGCCGGCGCATCGGTCGGAATTCTCCAAGCTCTTGACCAGGCGCCAGCTCGGGCCGCGCTGGATCGCACAATCAACGCGATCAGCCATACTCAACCCGACACGGCCCACTACGGCGTCAGTCTCCTCCGGCAGTACGCGACCCGAACGCTTCGCGGACAAGCGTTCAGCTAGCGTTGGTTCATGTCCGAGATGAAGCAGGTCATCGCCCCCAGCTCTCCGGCTGCGATCCGGCTCGCGCAGCTCGCTGGCTTCAACGCGGATCTCGCCGAGGCGCTGAACGGGTTCACGATCGCACTCCACCTGATCGAGTCCAAAGAGACGTGGGAGCAGAATCTTGTGCGGCCGCTCGTGTCGGACGCGACGGTTTCATACGGGCGGTGCTTCACATCATCAAACGTCCGGCCGAACCTTGAGACGATCATTGACGTGCCCGATTCGCACGCGGACGTACATCACGCACTCAAGCGGCTACGTAACCGCACTGTCGCCCATTCCGAGAGCACGCTCACACCGTCCTACGCTGTAGCGAACCTCGAGCGTGACGAATCGGCGGGAACGATACGTGCGTCGCAGGCCTTAGCGATAACCGCGCATGTCTCCTTTTCGATGGAGGCGATCCAGCAATTTCATGAGCTCACACTCGTCGTGAAAGAACTGCTCCTTCACGAGATCGAAAAGGCGAAAGCTGAGCTTCTTACCGTGCTTAACGACGGGGGTGACCTTCAGGAACTCTGGGATAGCGGCCTACTCCCGCAGCTAGTTCCCGTCCCGCTGGAGCAGTGGGACGTGGACTCTAAGCGCGCTGATTATCCTGACTCGCACATCATTCCGGTGGTGGTCACGCCGGCAAGGACCTTTCTCGCACCCTCATCAGGGAACCTCTTCGAGCCCCCGGCCCCTTAGAACGCGCCTGCCTGATCCCTCTCGCGGCGGGCGCATGCGGAGCGGACTGAGCTTGGAGTATTGGGTCGAGCGGAAGAACTTGGTGGGCTAGGCGCATCTTCGGTCGCGGCCGGGCCCACTGGTCGGCCCCGTAGAAGCCGATCCCTGCGGGCGACCTCGTCGCCGAGCAGGTCGCGCCGCCGGCGGCTGCGTGCGTGAAGACCACGGGGGCCATGCGAGGGGCAGAACCACGTTGTTGAGAGCGTTTCATCGGCGTGTCCCGGTTCGAGAGGCAATCCGCAAGAGGGGCAGTCCTTGCCGCGCGGCAGGCCGTCAGAATCGATCTCGTCGAAAGTTCCGGACAACACCGCTCCGATCGCTCGTGAGCGTTCCCGCAACAAGTCGAGGCGACACCAAACGCCGCGATTGTCCCTCGGTCAACGCGTGCGAAGATCAGGGGCGTCATCCGGGATGAGCGATGACAAAGGTGTGCCGAGAACCTGCGAAATAGCGAGGATCGTACGCAGCGTCGGATTGGACGGCGTACCAGGACGAGACTCGCCCTTCTCGTACTTCTGATAGGTGTACCGCGTGAGACCTGAGCGGTAGGCCACGTCCTCCTGGCTCAACCCAGCCCGCTCGCGCGCCGAGCGCAGCGAAGTAGCGAGACGCTGCGAGTACGCCCGCCACTGCAGCTCAGTCTCGTCGTCTCGGAAGGGCACCAATCCAGCGTGGGGAAGCGTGCACATCCGTATGGCCTTACATATATGGCATAATTTCGGAGGCCATACGAAACAATCGTCACCTTCGCGGACACCGTCCGCTGTCTCCTGCACGTGTGCTGCCCGCCTGATGCATGTCGATCGCAGCTCGGGACTGGCTCATGCGTGCGACCGTGATTGTGATGACGCCTGTGGAACGCAACCCTCACCCGATCTGGTGGAGAGGAATCTCCGTACCCCCTCCCGCCGAATGGGTATACGTCTTCGAGGACTTCACCGGCGCCGATACGGCTGCTCCCTGGGCGCTTGGGGCAGGGATCTTTGTTGCACAGGTCCGACGTCGGACTGGGCGCGGACCGACGTTCGCGGAGCTCTTCACCTACCTGCTTCCTGACACCGCCGGAATGCCGGGACCGTTCCCTGACGGTCTCGAGTTCGTCGAACGCCGTCGAGCCATATCGGGCTTCCGGGGTCACGTCGCAATCGATTGGCGACGCCGAAGCATGATCAATTGGGACCGTGACGTTACTCGCAGCCTCCGCGTGGGTAGATCGTTCCGAGAGCTGTCGCGCAGTCGCCAGCTATCCCGACGGCCAGACATGCGCCCGGCAACCAGTTCCCGACTCTTGGAGTGTTCCGTACGGCAGATCGGCGCGCCGCTCGCCGACCTTGACGCCTGATCGCTTCGCAGAAGGAGAAGGATTCGATGACGACGCAGGAGCCTGAGGAGATACGTGGCCTCATCGCGAGGATCGCACCCGGCTGGTCACCGACAATTGATGTCGGCACAGGCTGGTACCCACTTCTGGCCCAGTTGGACCGACGCTTGGCAGCGATCGCACCGCGATACATCATCCATCAGGTGAAGTCGAAGTTCGGGGCGTTGAGCTTCTATGCACAGCCTTCTGATGACCCGTACCACTACGACGATGCCTTTCGCGACGCGATCACGGCGGCGGAATGGGAGAGTACGAGAACCTGCGAAGAATGCGCGGCTCCCGCCCGTACCTACACAATCGGGATGTGGGTCTGGACGCTATGCGAGGTCCACGCGAGTGCCAAGCGCGGCAGCGACCCGAACTGATGCCACGGGAGTGTTCAAAGGGCGAGCCGCCCCTCCACAAAGTGCTTGTTGCGGTCCGCGTCGTCCAGGGGCAGACCCGTGAACTTGTCTTGGGTCGCACCACGAGCGCTGGTATACCCGTGATGTCGCGTGTGCGGCGCTGCGCGTCGGCCGGGACGCGATCGTCCCCCCATACGATTGCGGCATTGAGCGGTTCTACGGCGAAGGACGCAAGTGATCGCATTCGCCATCCGCGGCGCGGCCATCCGCGCCAGGCCACGTATTGGCTGCCGAGCATTCCCTGCAGCGGCCTTCGATCGACCATCGCCCGTGATCCTGTGGCCAGGTCGTGAACCATGCCACGTCGAACTTCGGCGTGTCGTGCGATCATGTCGAGCTGCTCGACTACCGCATCGTCGGTTCTTAGCCAGGACCGCCAGTCCTCAAACGACGAGCGAGTGGCATGCTCATGCTCCTGCAGGATCGGTGTGATGGTTCCGTCGATGTCGATGACCATGAGGACTCGCGGGTTGGTCGTGGGGCCATGCCGGTCACCGATCGCGAATCCGAATGATTGTATTCTCGGCTTCCAACTGGCGGCGGAGCGCCTCGTTCTCCAACGTGAGTCTTTGGATCTGCGCCGCAGCTACCGAGACTTGAAGCTTGAGTTCTTCGATCTGAAGCCGTAATTGTCTCTCGGGGACCACCTTCTGTTGGGTTGGGGGTTGCGTCGGTTTGGTTTCACCGCGCAATAGCCGGCGGCGATTGTCCGCGACCGACTGCGCGATGTCGGGGAAGTGGCGCCAGAACGTCCCGTTGGTGAGACCCAGATGCCGCGCAAGCTCCTTCGCCGTGAGAAGTGGCGCTGATCCCGTAGCGGACAACTCGCGAACCGTTGCCTCGACTTGTTGCCTCGTGGGCAGCTCAATCCGGTGAGACATCGGACTCTCCGTTCACCAGCTCGAGGATCCGAGCTCGCCTCTGTCGCAGTCGGTCGGCCAGGACAGGTGGGAGCTCTGGTCGTTGGGCAAGGTCTGCATCGATGAGCGCCACCTCGGCTCGCCACGCGTCGCGATTGTCGGCAGTGAGAGCGACGTTGCGGCACGTCATCGGCTGACACGTCTGGAGGTCGGGCGCCGAAGCTGAGTTGTGACACTGAGCCTTAGACGCATCAAACGTGCAAGTCACGTAGCGACCGGGATACACCTCGGGCCCACGCGCCTTGAGAAGCCGGAGGAAGCGTCGCGGATCGGTCTGCACTGTTCCGGCGAACGTGCCGTTCGAACTGAACTCCGTCAAGCGAGCGTGGGCTTCGCCAGCGGCTGGTCCGCCAAGGCGAAGGTGCTCATTGCGTTCCGTCATCTCCAATAAGTGCTGACCACGAGCAAGTGCCGCCTCGGCTTCTACTTCGGCTCTGAATCCAGAGTCGCTCGTGCCCGCGTATCCTTCGAACATCTGGACGCTGTGGTGTCGGTAGGCGATGGCGCCCGCGATCGCACCGCCCGGCCTGCGGGCAATGTACCAAGCGAGCGTGCGTCGAAATTGTCGCGTAGTGAGTCGCCAAGGCTGGCCGTTGTGGTCGGGTATGCCGTCGCTTCGACCGCGTTCCTCGCAATAGCGGGTGATCCAGTCCCGGAACCGGTTGAGCGCATGGATCGTGCCGCCGACCGTGAGAGCCTCATTGGTATTGCGGGCGCCCGAACCCCGTCCAGGCCCCGTTAGCAATGGTGCGAAGAGCCATGGACTCGATGCCCCCGAGACCAATGCAAGCCGTTCAAGAACCGCGATTGCGCGTGCCGCCGGCGCACCGACGACCCACGTGGCGGGCACGCCTGCTGCTTCTTCTTCCCCTTTGAAGGCCAAACTGTGGACTACCCAGCGGATGGGGGTGCCCTGAGAATCCGCGACGATCTTCGACGCACCGGTTCGAAGGTGTTTGATCTCGTTGTCGCGCATTCCCGAGAGGAATGCGATGACGATGTAGCACGCCGTTTGGAGAAGGAGCGACATAGTCGAGAGAGAGTCGCGCTCGACTGGATTTGTGCGGAAGCCTTCGATCCAGGGTTCGCCATCAAGTCGCCCAGAGATCGTTTGGTTGAGGTCGGCATACTCGGATACGCCGAGTTCGACCGCCAACTCGGCGAGTTCGGCCTGATAAGGCTTAAGCGCGAGGGGAGCGCACCCTACCGCTCGCCCGATGGCGGAGAGGTTCACACGGCCGTCTTTGCCTGGCAGCGGTCTGCCGGCGAAGCGAGCACGCGACAGGTAGTCACGGATAAGTGCCGGTGCTTGCCCCCATGTGAGGCCCGGGCGTCCGTCACCGGCGGTTCCCTGGCTCCTGCGCACTCGCCAAAGGTCGATTCCATTGAGGATGTCATCAGCGAAGTCATCAACGAACCGGATCGACCAGACGAGCAGCGGCGCATGAACAGCCTCCGGAATACGTGAGGTCGCATTCTCTGTGCGCTTACCGGGATAGGGCTCCGCTGACCAGTACTCAGTAAGGCGTGGATCGAAGCTCAGCGCTCGTGCTCCGAGAGTCGTTCGATACCGCCACAGAAATGCGACGGCGGTCCGAAGTGCATATCGTTGCCATGCTGATCGGACGGTAGTTGCAAGGTAGGTCTGATACGCGTCCAGATCGGCGGGGCGCAGATCTGCAATCGCCGCACCTGGCCGGTACTTGCTCATCCAGACGAAGAGATGGCGGATACGCACTTGCATAGACAGGACTGTCGCGACCATCGGCCGATCCTCGTCCTCGGGGATCTCGCCAGACAACCCCGCGTAGCAAAGCAGCTTCGCGTCTGCCCTATGCTCCGCGGGGAAGTTCGCAAAGTGGAGGCTCTGAGAACGACCGCTTCGCTGCAAGACCGCTGGTCCTACCAACCACACGTCGTCGCTAAAGCGTGACGTGTCCGAGAGCGTGATGCCCTCGACCAGAGGTCGTCCGTGAAGAACGTATGGATCGCGGGTGGCGACCTCCGTCGTCGCCTCGGCGCGCATCAGGGACGCTCCCATCGAGGCTCGACCAGGTCGAGCAAATAGTCGTCTCGCTTTTGCTCTTCCGCATGGTGGACTTCACCGTCGGTGAACTGAGGGAGCACATCGTGACGAATCGCCGTCCAGACTGGGCCGTAGCGACGCCACCAACTCTCGATCGACATGTGCGCACGGCGTTGCTCAAGCGCATCCAGTAGGGCGAGCAGGCCAGGGAGATGTTCGGCAGTCACGACGCTGTTCGCACAATGAAAGCAGTCAAGGAACGACTGAGCGCAGCGCCGCCCGGTCAACGGGTGGTGAGCGTGATCTTGGCATGACGACCAACCCGTCTCCTCCGCCGTGAGCGGCCGGTTCGTAGGGACAGAGGAAGCCTCCTCGCGCGGGTGAACTGCGAGACGCGTGCGACCGCTGGTGCTGAGCGCCTTCCGGTGGGCGTCGAATGCAGACCTCTCCATGTCCGCGACCGCATCAGACATGATGTCTTCGGCCCAGTCGATGGTCGACGGGTCACCGGCCAAATAGTTGCGGAACAGCACGGGGACGGTGTTAGACCGCGTTGCCGACGGAAGGTGCCCACCAACGGCACGTGTCCGGCGCACATCAACACTCTTCTTAAGCCGCGGGAAGCTCAACCGCAGATCGGTGCGCTCAGATCTCGTGTCACCGGCCGTTCCACATTCGGGCCGGTGCTCGTCGCTCCGAAGATTGTGGCCAGCGATCCAATCCCGATTGCTGACCTCCGTGTTCAGGGCGCCCTGGAAAGGGTTTCCTACCCGGTCCGGTCCGAACCTTCCTGCACCGAGCCAGACAGCCCAGTAAGGCCTGTCGTCGAGCAGATCCCGCGCCGGCGCCATCAGGTCGAGCAACAACAGGTATAATCCGCCAGGCGTACGAAGCTCTTGACCGGGTTTTCCGATCTCCCAGGTGGCCGAGTCATGCCACTTTCCTGGCCCCCGGCGCCGCTTGATCAAACTCACTTCGACAGCGACCCCTTCGATCACTCGATGGGCGGTGGTCAGTTCCTTGATGGTTTCCACGTTCCACCCTGTCGTGTAGACGAACAACGCAAGGATCGGTATTAGATCGCGGCGTGTTACGAAGACCTGCTCAGCCAACCGCCGACGGTGCGCCATCCGGTCAAGAAAGGGCACCCCATCTGCCGTGACGCTACCGGTTCGTCGGACCTCTGCAATCGCTGATCGGTCTCCGACTGGTGGGGGCATGCGAAGCCGGGTGCGGATCGCGGCGACGTCTCCTCGTGCCGCTGCCACGATGGACCGTAGCTCGCTGTCGGAGTAGCCCGGTGCGCTCGCACGTGTGTTCCGCGTCCGGGGACGGAACTTCGCCCGCAAGCTTTCGTCAATCTGGCCTGAGAGCGGTGGGAGATCCAACAGAACGCCCATGACATGGAGATGTTTCGCAACCGTTTGACGATTCGAACTTGCCTCCAGGCTTTGCCTGTGCGCGTTGACATGCCGCGGCCGCAGGTCGCCGGGCGTTTGTGGGGGGTCAATCGATGACGACAGCTGGTGCATGAAGCGAGACAGGATGGCCCATCCGCCCATTGCCGACGAAAGTGTCCTCAAAGTCCCCGCTGGACCGATACGCCGCGCCCAACCTTGTGCGAGGGCATCATGCCAACCCGGCAAGGGCAGGGTTCCGATGTCGAAGCTCTTCTGCCGGCCGTCTTCTCCCACGAACTGCACGACAAACGGGACCGTGGCTGGCGTTCTCGCCATCCTGGCGTAGTGGCCCGACGGCATAGGGGCAGGTCGGCCAACTCCAGTCGATCCGCGACGATCGGTCGGCTTCATGAGAGGCCTGCGGCTATGAGAGTTGGATCGCGAGGGTCTTCCCACTCCTCAGGAATGAGTGTCAGACGTGTGCTCATCTCCAGGTCTGCCAAAGCGTGCAGGTACTTCTGCGTCGTCTCGACGCTTCGGTGCCCCAACAGGCGACGGACCCAGTCGAGAGGATCCCCGAAAACCCGAACATAGTAGCCCCGTTGCTCGGGAGTCGCCGAGCGCAGCGCCGCAATATGGCCCCGTTGAAGCTGTTCCAAAGTGATGACTGCAAAGGAGTGTCGCAGCGTGTGCGGACTCGCCGACAGGGCGAGTGAGTTCCGCCGACATCGGATGTTCGCCTGCCGGAAGATGTGTTTCCACGTCGAGACCGACATCGGTTCGCCAGCCTCTGAAAGCCACAGCGATGCTGGCGCGATGCCGTCACGGCCTTCGACGAACGTTCGCCGTCGCTCCTCGAGCGACAGCAAGCCAAACGGGATTCGCTGGGATGATCCAGCCAGTCGGGCATGTCGCCCGTCAGGTTCCAGAATCAGGCTGTCCGGCGTAAGCCGGTACCGACCGGCCGATCGTGCGAGTTCGATCACTTCTCGCCGATCAGTCTCGACGTACTCGCGGACCGCGCGCAGAACGGTCGAAGGCACGTAGACCCAGCGCTCAGAACTGCCCTTGGCGATCACTCTAGGTAGGTAGAACCGATGGAAACCGTTGAGTTGGACAAGAGTTGGCAGCTCGGATTCGATGAGGTTCGACTGTTCGGAGAGGCGGAGTCCTGTTCGGACCATCATGTCCGCGAACGTGGCGTTTCGCGTCGCCCAACGTCCCCTGAATCCGTCGTCAAGGCGTCCGTCTGTTCGGTAACCGCGAAGCCCGATGTCACGCCACCGCCGGTAGGAGGATGCTGGCAGCCAGTCCACTCTGGTCCGCCCGGATCCGTGAGAGTGCGTGGCTGGTGTCGTCTCGCGAGAAACGCCACCGACTCGGCGCTGACGATGAGCGCGACGTCGTCGCTGGGGGATCGGATTCTCGGAAAGAACCCCTCGGCGTACTTGCCAATTGAAGAACCGATTGGTGGCAGCCACCTCCCGATCCCATGTTGAGGTCGCGACTCGCGGTCCTGCGGGGTCTTCACGTCTCCACGCGAAGTACGCCTCATGATCGTCGCTCGTCGCCGTTCTCCAATCTTTTCCCCCGCGGTTGACATGAAGAAAGTTGAAAAAGGCAAGGAGATCGCTGGCATATCCCGTGCGAGTTGAGATCGCGGAGCCCAACATATCTGCCGAGTGGAAGAACGCGTTCAGTTCAACGTCGTACTCAAATTCCGGGGAGACCAGGTAAGGAGTATCACGCGGGATCGAAGGGAGCGCTCGATCGAGTACTTGCATGGTCTTCGGTTCGGAGCTGACGGCGAGAGAACTGAACAGGGATGGATCGTGGCGAAACTGACGCCAGCGTCCTGAGGTCACCGAAGACGAAAGCTCCATAGGGCAAGCGAATCGGGGTTGGTAGACGTCGAACACTGGACACGCCGTGAAGTACGTCCAAAAACTGGCGACGAACCCGTGCCCGTGCGGTTCCTTCGGTGTCGTCGGCGAGGAGTGCATCTGCCCGCCTTCCACGATCCGGCGGTACGCCGCACGGCTGTCGGGACCGATCCGCGACCGGCTCGACATCGAGGTGGGCGTCGCCCGGGTATCGGCCGCGGCGGTCGCGGCGTCGTCGAGCGGCGCGCTGTCGACCGCACAGGCGCGTGCGCGGGTCGAGGAGGCGAGGGCCCGCGCCGCGCGGCGCTGGCGGGACACCCCCTGGAGGCTCAATGCGCACGCGCCGGGCACCTGGCTGCGACAGGGGGAGTTCCGTCTCCCCGCCGAGGTCCGGACTCCGCTGGATCGGGCTCTGCAGCGCGGGGCGCTGACGCTCCGCGGCTACGACCGCGTGCTGCGGCTCGCGTGGTCGATCGCGGACCTCGCCGGTGCGGCCGCTCCCACTCTCGCCCACATCGGGCGGGCGCTGTACCTGAAGGAGGGGGCGACGACGTGAGTCCGGCCGCACGTGGTGGTCGATCCGCTGCCGATGAGCCGCACGACGGGGCGACGCCCGGCCCGGCTGAGCTGCGCCGCCGGCTGCGCACGTTGCGCGATGAGCCGGGCCTCCTCGCCGAGCTGACCAGGATCCGGCCCGATGCGGCGGATCCCGCGGTTCGGGACAGCGTGATCTGGAGTCTGCTCGTCGAACCGGGGGACGGCGTGGCCGGGGCGCTCGTCGAAGCGATGGGACCGACCGAGGCACTGGAGGTCGCGTTCGGCGGATCGCACGGAGGACGGGACGACCCGGAGGGCGATGTCGCCGGGGAGCGGCCCGCCGCCGCGGCATTGCGCGATGCGCGCCGGCGCTGGGCGCCCCGCCTCGCCGTCGAGCCCCACCTGGGGGCGTTGCGGACCGCGGCACGGATCGGGGCACGGCTGCTGCTGCCCCGGGACGCGGAATGGCCGGTCGCTCTGGCGGACCTCGGAGCGCACGCGCCCCGTGCGCTCTGGCTCCGGGGGGATCCCGCGGCGCTCTCCGAGGTCGGTGATTGGCATGTCGCGGAGTTGAACCTCGCGCTTTAGCCTCGATGCACCGATGCGGCGGTCGTCTGAGCAGGGCGTGAGGAACGAATCGGTGACAACTGATCGTTAGTGCCGGGAGGCGCTGGCGGGGAGGATGTCATCATGCCCGGTCCATATCCCAGAGACTTCCGCGAGGACGTTGTCGCGGTCGCCCGCAGCCGTGAGAGCGGCGTCACTATCAAACAGATCGCCACCGATTTCGGTATCAGCGAAGCGACGCTGCAGAACTGGCTCCGCCAGGCCGACGTCGAAGACGGGAACCGGCCCGGTCAGACCGCGGCTGATGCGGCGGAGGCTCGGGAGTTGAAGAAGCGGATCCGGCTGCTCGAGCAGGAGAACGAGGTCCTGCGGCGTGCGGCGGCGTATCTGTCGCAGGCGAATCTGCGCCTCGGTGGCTCCCCAAAATGACGTACCCGCTCGTATCTGAGCTCGCCGACGCGGGGATCCCCGTGACGGTGTCGTGCCGGGTCCTGAAGCTCGCGAGACAGCCCTACTACCGGTGGCGCAACGATCCCGTCCGCGACGCGGATGTGCTCCGCGCGTATCGGATCAACGCGCTGCACGACGCGCACCACGAGGACCCGACGTTCGGATACCGATACCTCGCCGACGAAGCCCGTCGGGCGGGGTGGCGGATGAGTCGGCGGACGGCGTGGAAGCTGTGCTCGCAGGCCGGGATCCTCTCGTCGGCGCAGCGCCGGCGGCGCGGAAAGGGCAAGAAGGCCGGGCCGCCGGTGTTCGACGACCACGTCCAGCGGGTGTTCCGCGCCGATGCCCCGAACAGGCTCTGGCTCACGGACATCACGGAGCATTGGACGAGCGAAGGCAAGCTCTACTGCTGCGCGATCAAGGACGTGTTCTCCAACCGCATCGTCGGCTACTCGATCTCGGATCGGATGACCGCGAAACTCGCCGTCGACGCGGTCCGCAACGCCGTCGCCCGCCGCGGCGAGGTCGCCGGCTGCATCCTGCACGCCGACCGGGGCAGTCAGTTCCGCTCCCGGGCCATGGCCCGCGAGCTGCGCCGCCACGACATGGTCGGATCGATGGGACGAGTCGGCGCCTCCCTCTTAACCGGCTATTCCATCCTGGATCCCTTGCGGCGACACGCCGAGCGGGGCGAGGTGCGTGATGTTCTTGGGTTGCGGGTGCAACATGTGTCGCATGACGGACA
>NZ_JBBCSV010000006.1:0-81184 GCF_037148715.1 Microbacterium sp. MMO-10
TTGCTCGGAGATGTGCCGGTTCTTCGGATCCCTTCCGCGGATCCGTCCGACGTTGGTGTACAACTCCGAAGATGGGGCACGTTGGCGGCGCGGGGGCGGCCCCGCGCCCGGCTTGCGCGTGCGCCCGGTCTCCGGCCTGCGTGTGCGCTTTGCTCGGAGATGTGCCGGTTCTTCGGATCCCTTCCGCGGATCCGTCCGACGTTGGTGTACAACTCCGAAGATGGGGCACGTTGGCGGCGCGGGGGCGGCCCCGCGCCCGGTCAGATCAGGCGGCGCAGCGCTTCTTCCAGGGTCACGCCCTGGGCGTCGGCACGGTCACGGAGGCGCGCATGCTCGGAGGCGCTGAGCGTCACCCGCAGTTCGATCGGGGTGGTGTCGGCCGGCAGATCGAGCCCGTCGAGCAGGTCGGAAGCCTCGGCCCACAGGGCGGGCGCCGGGGCCGCGGAGGGCGCGACGACGGGAAGCGGCACCGCGGCTGCGACGAGGGGCTCGTCGAGCACGGCGGGCGCATCGCCCGTCGCCGAAGCGGCCGCGGTGAACCCCGGGCCGCGGTCCGGATCCTGCTTGCGCTGGTATGCGGTCGCGGCGGCGTTCGCGCGCTGATCGGCGGCCTCGTTCAGCGGATGCCCGGCGTGGCCCTTGACCCAGGTGAACGACACGTCGCGCCCCCGCAGCGCCTCATCGATGCCCTCGAGCAGGTCGCGGTTGAGCACCGGACCGCCGTCGGACTTGCGCCAGCCCTTGCGCTTCCAGCCGGGCATCCACTTGGTGACGGAGTCGATCACGTACCGGCTGTCGCACTCGATCACGAGCTTCTCACCGGCGACGTTCTCCGTCGCCTGCAGCAGTTCGAGCACGGCGCGCAGCTCGCCCTGGTTGTTCGTGCCATGCGGGGATCCCCCGGCGGCCCAATTGGCGTCGTCGATGTACCAGGCCCAGCCGTTGGGACCGGGGTTGCCCAGGGCGGATCCGTCTGCCGCGGCGGTGATCGTCATCCCTCCACCGTAGGGCGTGGGGAGGCGCGGTCCGGGCGTGGCGGGTGTCGGGCGAGGCTACGGCGCGGGGCTTCTGCGGCACCCTCGGCGCGGCCGCGGGCCCGGAAGGCGCGAGTCCGCAGTTCCCGCGGTTCGCCCAGGGCCCGAATTGCGCGAGTCCGAGTGCTTATCGTTGCCGCCCCGTGCACAACTCAGGCTGGAAGCAGTCGAGTGCCCATGATTCGGGTGCTTCAGGGCGTTTCAGAGAGATACAGCCTGAGTTGCGCACGGCAGCCGTGCGGTACGGCTACTCGCAGCCGATGCCGTCGCCGTTGCTGTCGAGACGGTAGATGTCTGTGCCGACCACGCGCACCGGGCCCTGGACATAGGCAGGCCCATTGCCGCTGCCGCCGGCGCAGTCCACGTCGCTGGCGATGGGGACGCACGCGTCGGCGTAGTTCGGGTCGCATTGGCCGGCGGGCTCTTGGGCGACGAGGGGTGCGGGCGGCGCGGCCTGCTGTTCCCGCGTTCCGTGCGCCGTCACCTCGGTGACCGGGGGCAGAGCGACCGTCTCCTTCGCGACGGTCCGGCCGATCTCCTTGCCGTCGATCTTCGTCACTCGGTAGGTCGTGACCTTCGAGCCTTCGACGCCTGCCGTGACGACCTCCGTCACCCCGAGGTCGCGCTCGGGATCGTCGACCGTCGAGCGCTCGAAAGGGATCACCGTCACGACGTCCACCATCTCGTAAGTGGTCGGGACGGGCGTGGGAGTCGGCGCCGCGGCCACGAACGAGCGCGGGGTCGCGCTGGAGGTGACGTCCGCGGTGACCATCGCCGGACGTGTGGCGCCGTTCGCGGCACCGCCGCCGATCAGGAGCAGCGCGGCGGCGCCCAGTGCCAGCAGACCCGAGGCGCGCGACCGCAGCGAGAGCCGGGGAGCGCCGCCGCGGATGAAGACGTACACCGCGAGCCCGAGCACGGCCAGGATCACCAGAAGCCACAGTGCCGGCGTGATCCGTGCGAGCACGCCGCCGAGCATGATGACTCCCAGGACGACGAGAGCGGTCACCCACCACGGGCGACGTCGGGACGCGCCCCTCGCTGCTCCTGGGGCGGGTGGCGGCACCGAGCCCGCCGGAACCGGGGTCGTATCAGCCGTCCAGGTCGTGCCGTTCCACCAGCGCAGCTGGGCGCTGTTCTCGGGATCGGGGTACCACGCGGGAGCAGGGGAGGAATCGGGCATCGCAGTCGCCGTTCGGGTCGGTCGGCATCGGGTCCCCGAATCCTATCGATCTGCTGAGAGTGCGTCCACGAGATTATCGGCCCCCGCCCCCGCCCCCGCCCCCGCCCCCTCGACCCCCGGCCCCCGGCCCGAGGCCCCCGGCCTCAGGTCGCCGCGGCCTCGTGGCCGTCGATGAGGATCCGGCGCGGAGCGGGCCGGTCCACGACGAGCTGGGCGACGTTCTCGGCGTCGAACTCGAGACGCGTGCCGCTCTCCGGATCCCAGTCCGAGATCGCCGGGATCCCGAGCAGCTCCCCGCCGTGCACGGTCGCGATCCGGAAGACGCGCTCGAGGTCGGCGTCGGTGCGCGCGCCCGTACGGTAGCCCAGCAGGTGCGCACGGTCGAGCATGCTGCCGGTGCCGAACGGACTCCAGGCGTCGCGCACGCCGTCCGAGCCTGCGACGACCCGCACGCCGTGGCGCTCCATCCGGTCGAGGTCGGGCACGGGGTCGTCGCCGAGCGCGCACGTGGCGATCCAGATCCCCGCTTCCGCCACGAGGTCCAGGGTGTCGCCGAGGCTCGGCAGCGCGGCATCGCAGAGGGCGAAGGCGTGCCCGATGGTCACGCGCCCCCGCCTCCCGCCCGCGATCGTGCGCCGGGCGATCTCGCGGATCTGCGCGAGTCCGTCCTCGCCGCCGTCGTGCAGGTGGATGTCCAGGTCGCGCCCGGCGCGGTCCGCGAGGCCGAAGACCGCGTCGAGGTGTCCGTGCAGGTCGCCCTCGAGTCCGCCGGGGTCGATGCCGCCGACGAGGTCCGCCCCCGCTCCCAGCGCCGCCGTCATGGCGTCGAGCGTTCCCGGGTTCGTGAGCAGGCCGAACTGCGGGAAAGCCACGATCTGCACGGTCATCCCGGGCAGTCGCTCGGCGGCGGCCCGCACGCCCTCGACGTTCGCGGTGCCCAGTTCGGAGGAGACGTCCGCATGCGCGCGTGCCGCGAGGGTGCCGCTCGCGAACGCTCGGGAGAGCAGCGCGTGCGCCCGCTCCTCGACGCCGGTGACGTAACCGGCCTGGGTCGCGCGGTCTCCGGCGATCAGCTCGGGGAGCGTCGTCGCCGGGGACCGGGACACCCACGGCTGCCCCCACGAGGTCTTGTCGGGGTGGATGTGCGCGTCGACGAACCCGGGGGTGCGCAGCAGGTGCGCGCGGGCGCCTGCGGTGGCGTCGTCCCTGTCCGGTCGCTCGGTGCGTCGCATGCGGGATCCTTTCGGAAGGTCAGTCCTGATAGGGGAGCGTCGGCATCGCCTCGGTGCTCGCGTCGTCGAGCTGGAGGGCGAGGGGGCCGCCCTGTCGCTTCCGGCGCACGAGGTAGATCACGACTCCGATGGCGAGCCAGACGCAGCCGAGCGCATACGTGAACGGTGCCAGCGAGGTCCACAGCCAGGCGATCGAGACGAATCCGACGATCGGCAGGATGAGATGTCGGACCAGCCCCCAGCCGCGGCGCAGCTTCATGTCGAAGAACAGCACCTTGATCGTGGAGAGGTTCACCATGGCGAACGCGATCAGTGCGCCGAAGTTGATCATGTACACGGCCTGGTCGAGCGTGATGAACAGGGCGACGAGCGCGACCACGGAGACCACGAGCGCGGCGACGTAGGGAGTGCGGAAGCGGCGGTGCAGTCGGGCGAGCACCGGGGGAAGGATCCCGTCGCGGCCCATCGCGAACAGCACCCGGCTGACGCTCATCTGCGCGGCCGTTCCGCAGAGGACGATGCCTGCCGTGTTCACGATCACGAAGGTGACCATGAGCACGTCTCCGCCCGCGTGCTGCATGAGCTCGGTGCCCGCGGCGTCGAGGTTCTGCAGCTTCGTCCAGTCGGGCGCGATGAGGCTGCCGGCGATCGCGAACGCCAGGTAGCCGAGCCCCGCGAAGAGCGTCGCGAGCACGATGCCCTTCGGCACCTTGCGGCGCGGATCCTTCGTCTCCTCGGCCAGGGTCGAGACGCCGTCGAAGCCGAGGAAGGCGAAGGCGACGATCGCGGCCGCCGCGAGGATCGGCAGGATCCCGCCGTCCCCGATCGACAGCGGCCGGGCGACCGCCTCCAGGCTCAGCTTCGGCGCGTTCATCACGGCGAGCACGAGGAAGGCGAGGATGACCAGCACCGATGCGACGATCACGACGGAGTTCATCCGCTTGATCCAGTTGACCCCGATGATGCTGAACACCGCGACGACGAGGATGCACAGCAGCGTGCCGACCCACGACGGCACCGAGGTGAACAGGCTGTTGAAGTAGAGGCCGAACAGCAGGAAGTTCACCATCGGCAGGAACAGGTAGTCCAGCAGCATGACCCAGCCGGTGAGGAACCCGGTGGCGGGGCCGAAGCCGCGTGTGACGTACGCGTACGCCCCGCCGGTGATCGGCACGTGCGCGGCCATGCGTCCGTAACTGTGCGCGGTGAACAGCATGATCACGATCGCGGCGACGTAGGCGGCGGGGAGGTGGCCGTCGCTGATCTTCGTGGCGGGGCCGTACACCGAGACGACGGACAGCACGCCCATCGAGGTGAGGCCGTAGGCGATCAATGCGGGCAGGCCGAGCTCGCGCTTCAGGGTGCGCGGGCGGTCCCGTTCCGGGGCGGAGGTGGTGGTCATGCGCAGACTCCCTTGTGCTGAAGGCTGACCGGGGACGAGCCGGGGCTCGATTCAGAATTGTATACCAAAACGAAGGATTGTTATACAAGAAGAGGGAATCAGCGACTCGATGGCCGAGATCGGGTAGTTTTTGTCATGCAAGCATCGGGGAGAAGGGGATGGGTGGATGGCGCAGAGCACCACGGCGGAGTCGGAGGAGATGCATCCCGGCGCCTCTCAGGGGGTGAGGGTCTACGAGTGGATCCGCGACCGCATCATCGACGGTCGGCTGCCGACGGGCAGTCGCGTCCGCGAGCGCGAGGTCGTCGAGCAGCTCGGGGTGTCCCGCGTGCCGATCCGGGAGGCGTTCCCCCGCCTGGAGGCCGAGGGGTACATCCGCACGGTGCCGCACAAGGGGGCGATCGTCGCCCCGATGGAAGCCGTCGACGTCGCCGAGCTCTTCGACGTCCGCGCCTCGCTCGAGCCCCTCGCAGCGCGCCTGGCCGCGGCCCGCTGCGCGTCCGGCGTCTCGGGCGAGCGGCTGACGGAGGCCCTTTCGCTCGCCGCGCGTGCCCTGGACGTCCACGTCCAGGGGGAGCTCGCCGAGGCCACATCCGACTTCCATGACGAGCTCGTCGACCTCGCGGGCAGTCGGCTGCTGCAGGATCTGATGCTGCCGGTCCGCGGCCGGGTCAAGCGCCTGTTCCATCTGGCGAACACGCCGGACGACCGGGATCTGCACCATGAGCACCAGGAACTGTGCGACGCGGTCGTGAAGGGGCAGGTCGAGCGGGCGGGGGCCTTGGCGCTCGCGCACGTCGAGCACTCCCGCATCGAGACGCTGCAGATGCTCTTCCCCTCCGATTCATAGGGACTGCTCTTCCCTTCCGATACATAGCGACATATCGTTGACTATCGCTCGGGGTGAGCGGGAATCGAGGAGGTCGTCATGGACAACGCATATGGACCGCGCGGATTCGGCGGGCCGGGGTTCGGTCCCGGAGGAGGGCGAGGCTTCGGCGGACGCCCGGGGATGAACCCGACGGCCGGTCTCTGGGAGGCGATGGAGCACCTGCGCTCCGCCTTCGACCAGCGCCCTCAGGCCCCGCGCATGGCGCGCGGCGACGTGCGCGCCGCCGTGCTCGCGCTGCTCTCCGAGCAGCCCATGCACGGCTACCAGATCATCCAGGAGATCGAGGAGCGCAGCGGCGGCTCCTGGAAGCCGAGTGCCGGATCCGTCTATCCCACGCTGCAGCTGCTCGCGGACGAGGGGCTCATCGAGGCCGCCGAGCAGGGCGGTCGCAAGACGTACTCGCTCACCGAGGCGGGTCGCGCCGTCGCCGACGAGGCCGGCGCCCCTCCGTGGGAGGGCTCCGGCGCTCGCGCGGGCGCGGCGTCGTTCGGCGCGCTGCCCAAGGCGGGGGTCGACCTCGCGGGGGCTGCGGCGCAGGTCGCGCGCACCGGCACTCCGGAGCAGGTGCAGCAGGCGATCGACGTGCTCGACGAAGCGCGTCGCCGTCTGTACGCGATCCTCGCCGACTGATGGCGGACGATTCGGGAGAGCGACGAAGGGCGGGGGCGGCGTCGGCCGTCCCGCTCCCGAGGGTCTCGCCGGACGTGCTTGCGCGATTCCGCCGGCTCGACCGCACCGTCGATCGGCCCCTGTGCCCGGTGCTCGGCACGGCGACGGTGCCGGGGATGCTCGCGCGGTCCCCGCGCGGGAAGATGGGACGGGAGGCGCATCCGCATGGTCGATGATCGGAGCCCGGGAGCCCCGGCGAAGCCCACAGGCGCGGCCGGAGATCAGGCCCCTCCGTTGCGGGCGCGCTACCGGCGGATCCTCGCGTTCGCCGCACGCGTGCTCGTGCAGACCTGGTGGTTCGAGCTCGCTCTGCCGCGGCTCGGCCTGACCGGAGTCGCCGAGAAGAGCCGGGAGCGCCGGATGCGCACCCTCGCGCAGCGCTTCCACGTGCTCGCGGTCGAGCTGGGCGGACTCATGATCAAGGTCGGCCAGTTCATGTCGTCGCGGCTGGACGTGCTGCCCCTGGAGATCACCGCCGAGCTCGCCGGCCTGCAGGACGAGGTGCCCGCGGTGCCGGTGCATCGGATCCGCGCGCTCGCCGAGGCCGAGCTCGGGGTGCGGCTCGAGCGCGCGTTCGCGTCCTTCGACGAGACGCCCCTCGCCGCCGCATCGCTCGGCCAGGCGCATCGCGCCCGGTTGTCCGATGAGGACGCGGCGGTGACCGGGTTCGCCGACGTCGTCGTGAAAGTGCAGCGCCCCGGGATCGATCAGGTCGTCGCGACCGATCTCGCCGCCCTCCGCCGGGTCGGCGGGTGGCTGCGCCGCATCCGGTTCGTCGCCGACCGGGTCGATGCGCCCGCTCTCGTCGAGGAGTTCGCGCAGACCAGCCTCGAGGAGATCGACTACCTGCACGAGGCCGCCGCCGCGGAGCGGTTCGCCGAGAACTTCGCGGGGGATCCGCGGGTCGACGCGCCGGCCGTGGCCTGGGAGCGCACCACCCGTCGCGTGCTCACGCTCGCCGACGTCACCGCGATCAAGATCAACGACGTCGACGCCCTGCGCGCGGCGGGCATCGACCCAGCCGACGTGGCGCGGGTGTTCGCCGAGGTCATGTTCGACCAGCTCTTCACGCACGGGTTCGTGCACGCGGATCCGCATCCGGGGAACATCTTCGTGACGCCGCACCGCGCGGGCGGGGTCGGGATGCCGGGCGCCGCACCGCCCGTGCCGGGCTCGGCGACCGGCGGCGATGCGGCGCACCCGGCCTGGCGCCTCACGTTCATCGACTTCGGGATGATGGCCGAGGTTCCGGAGGGGATCCGGCACGGGCTGCGCACGCTCTTCATCGCCGCGGCCTCCCGCGACGGGAAGGGCATGGTCGCGGCCGCCCAGGAGATCGGCGTGCTCATGCCGTCCGCCGAGAATCGCGAGCTCGAACGGGCGCTCAGTGCCCTGTTCGCGCGGTTCGGCGGGATGGGCTTCGCCGAGCTCCGCGATGTGGATCCGCGCGAGTTCCAGGGCTTCGCCGACGAGTTCGGCGACACGATGCGCTCGCTGCCCGTGCAGCTGCCCGAGGGACTCCTCCTGCTCATCCGGGCGGTGTCGCTCACCTCGGGCATGTGCAGCGGGCTGGATCCGCAGTTCAACATCTGGGAGTCGATCGAGCCCTACGCCACCCGGCTGCTGACCGACGAGAGCGGCAACGTCGTGCGGGACTTGTCTCAGCAGGCCGTGTCGAACGCGGGCATCCTCTGGCGGCTGCCGAAGCGGATCGACGACATCATCACCCGGGTCGACGAGGGATCCGTCACCTTCGACACCTCGCGGATCGAGCGCCGTCTGGACCGGATCGACGGACTCGTCCGGCGCGGTGTCTCGGCGCTCCTGTTCGCGGCGCTGCTCATCGGCGGAGCCGTGGTGCTCACGGCGAACCCGGTGCTGGGCACCGTGCTGATGAGCGTCTCGGCGCTGCCGCTGCTGCACGCGCTGTTCGCGGGGCTGTTCCGGCGGGGACCCCGCTAGCGACGTGTCAATCAGCTTCGCCCGTCAGGAAAACGTGTAAAAAATCAGTCAGAATTTTTACACGTTTTCCGCATCTATGAGTATTTTTGACTCATGACACGGAACGCGGAGAGGCCCTACAACGAGCTCCCTCTCCTTCCTCCGGAGGTCGACTACGAGTCGAAGGCGGTGCTGAAGGGTGCCATCCGGGCCCGAGCGGCGCTGGCGGCGCTCGACCAAGCAGCCAAACGCATGCAGAACCCGCTCGTCTTGATCAACTCGCTTTCGTTGCTGGAAGCGCAAGCGAGCTCCGAGATCGAGAACATCGTCACGACGACGGACGAACTCTTCCGCTTCGCTGAGGAGCCCATCGTCGACGCCGCGAGCGCGGAGACGCGGGAGACCCTTCGTTACCGGTCGGCGCTGTTCGCGGGTCTTGTGGCGATTGAGAAGCGCCCGATCACCGTGAACACCGCAGTAGAGATCTGCATGAACATTCACAGTCGCGACATCGGCGTGCGTCGGCTCCCGGGGACCTACATCGGAAACCCGCGGACTCGAACGCCCATCTACACCCCGCCGACGGGCGAGTCCGTGATCCTGGAGAAGCTCGGCAACTGGGCGGAGTTCCTCAACACGAACGAGGATATCGACCCCTTGGTCGTGATGGCGATTGCGCACTATCAGTTCGAGGCCATCCATCCGTTCGAAGACGGCAACGGCAGAACCGGGCGCATCCTCAACGTCCTTCAGCTCGTGCAAGCAGGGTTGCTGAATGCGCCGATCCTCTACCTGTCCCGCTACATCATCCAGAACAAGGACGAGTACTACCGACTACTCCTCGCGGTGACGGTCGAAGGCGCTTGGGAAGAATGGATCCGCTTCCTGCTTCGAGGGATCGACGAAACCGCGACACGTACGTTGCGCAAGATCGACCGCATCCAAGACCTTCAAGAGGAGTTCCGCATCGACATCAAGGCGCACACCTCTGCGGGAAGCAACGCGGATCTCCTCGACGTCCTCTTCGAGAACCCGTACGCCAGGATCAATCAGGTCGTCACCAGATGCGGAGTCTCGCGTCCCACGGCGACCGGTTGGTTGAACGCCCTCGTGCAGAGGGAACTCCTTTTCGACATCAAGATCGGCCGGGAACGGTTGTTCGTCAATACACGACTCATGCGGATTCTCGCCCAAGAGGAGGATCTGCCTCCTCGGCCAGGCGACGAACGGCTCTTCTGAGCACGACGAAGGGCGCACGACCGGATCGCGGTCGTGCGCCCTTCGCGCTGTTGCGGCGTCAGTCCTCGCCGACGCGGGTGCGGCGTCGTGCGAGCAGCAGCACACCGGCGGCGATCACGATCGCACCGGCGATGCCGAGCCCGATCGGCGCCGCGGATCCGGTGGTCGCGAGGGTGCCCGAGACTCCGGATCCGGATCCGTTGGACGCCGAACCGGACCCGGCGGACCCCGATCCGGGAGTCGTGCCGGTTCCGTCGCCGCCGCCCGCGGCCGCCACCGTGAAGGCGGCCGAGGCGACCGGGGTGCCGTTGAACGACACGGTCACCGTGTGCGCCCCGGCGGGCAGAGAGGCCGGCAGTGCGGCCTGCAGGGTGAAGGTGCCGGCGGCATCCGTGCTGCCGGTTCCCAGTGACACCGGCTCGGAGTGCACCTCGACCGCGAAGCCCGAGGCATCGGCGGCGAGGCCGTTCGCGGTGACCGTGACGACGCCGCCCGGCCGCAGCGCGCCCATGATCGCGACGCTGCCCCGCACCGCAGCGGGGTCGGCGATGACGACCGGCGTCTGGGCGGAGGCGGTCGACCCGATCACGTTGTGCGCGGTGACCGTGAGCGCGTACGCCCCGGGTGCGACCCCGTCGAACGTGACCGAGGTGGCTCGGGCGTCGACCTCGGCCGTCCGTGCGGTGCCGAGCGCGACGGTGTAGCCGGTGAGCGGCGAGCCGCCGTCGGCGGGAGCCGACCACGAGACGGCGACGTGGGAGCCGGCGGGCGACGTCCCGCCGACGACGGCGAGCGGAGCGGCGGGAGCGGCGGGAGCCGTGGGGGCGGGCACGTTCCGCAGGCGGTACTCGGTCATGTACGCGAGCTTGCCGGGCTTGGCGTCGGAGTACGGCTTCGCGAGCTTCGCCCACTCGCCCTTGCCCTCGGCCTTGCCGTCGTTCCAGGCGCCGAGCACGCTGAGATCGCCCGCGGTGTAGCCGGACTGCGGGTCGACGACGGTGCCGGCGCCGAGCGCGACCTGCGCCTGGGAGAGCTGCTTGACGAGCGCGAGGGATCCGGCCCAGTCGTCCTGGTTCCAGCCGGCGACCGGGATGTCTGTGCGGGTGCGCAGCCAGGTGCCCCAGTGGAACTCCTGGAACGGTACGGCGCCGTCGGCGGCGTAGCCGATGTCGCGCGCGAAGTAGAGGATGCTGCGGAAGCGGTCGTCCTCGAAGTTCGACAGCCCCACGTTCGCGGGCAGTTGCGAGGGCGTGATCGCCTCGCCGTCCACGTCGCGCAGCCAGGTCCACTTGTTCGCCTGCATCGCGGCCCAGAAGTCCGCATCCGACAGGCCGGAGAGGTTGCCGAGCACGCGCAGGCGCACGTGCACGTCGGGACCGCTGTTCTCCTGGAAAGAGGTGAGCGTGTGGTGTCCGTCCGTGAGGTACAGCACGCCCTTCGGGCCGATCACGACGGTCTTCATCGGGGCGATCGTGTCGGCCGTCTCGCTGCCGACCGGGACCGTGCAGGTGAAGGTGGACGGATCCGTCAGCGTCGCGCCCGGCTGGGCGCTCGCGGCGTCCTGCTGGCCGTTGGCCTCGCACCAGTCGGCGAACTTCTTGTTGATCGCGTCCTTCGAGAGCGCGGCATCGTAGCGTCCGAGCTTGTAGTAGACCTCGTCGTAGCCGAGCGAGGGCTGGGTCGGGTGCACGTCGCCGACGCGCACGTCGAGCAGTTCGCCCACGGGAGCGCACAGGTCGCGGAGGTCGCCGACGGAGCACGAGGCGTCCTTGACGTCGGTGGGCGTCTCCGCGGCGGAGGCGGGGACGGCGGCGAGGACGGATCCGCCGAGGGCGAGGAAGGAGGCGAGCGCGACGGCGAGCGTGCGACGCGAGCGGAGCAGGGGCACGGAGGTCTCCAGGGAACGGGGGAAGGGGAGTCCCTCCGAGCCTGGCCAGCCGAGGCGGACGGCTGGTTGCGGCCGGGTGAACAGCGGATGACCGCCGACGCGCACGGCCCGTGCCGGAGCACGATCCCGGTCCAAGCGTGCGAGTCAGTCGGCTCGGCGGACGCGCAGCACGAGCGCGATCAGCGACAGCACGATCACGACGACGCCGTAACCGACGCAGACGGTTCCCAGCCCCACCTCGGCGACGAGCACTCCGGCGACGACCGCAGGAACGCCGAAGGCGAGGTACGCGAGCAGGTACAGCACCGCGAAGGCGTCGGCGCGCTGAGTCGCCGGGATGCGCGGGGCGAGGGATCCGACGACGCCGAAGAACGCGGTGCCGAAGCCCATCCCCGTCACTGCGGCCGCCACCAGATACGCCGGCAGCGAGCCGAGCCCGAGTGCGAGCAGGGAGAGAGCGGTGCCCGCGGCGAGTGCGGCGGCGCCGAAGATCACGATCGTGCGAGCGGAGCGGTGCCGGATCGCGAAGGCGGTGACGGCGCCGACGCCCGCGAGGAGCGCGACGGCCAGCCCCTGCCACAGGTGCGCGGCGCCGCCGAGCTCGCCGCGGACGATGCTCGCTCCGAGCGAGAGGAACAGCCCGCCGGTCGCCCAGCCGGCGATGACCGCGGGCGCGGCCCGCCAGAACTCGGCGCGGATCCCGGCGGGAACCGAGAGGCGGAAGCGCAGGGACGCCCAGGCCCCGGGAAGCAGCGGCGCGGTCTCGGGGGCGATGAGCACGAGCGCGGCGATCACGAGATACACGGCCGCGAGGGGCGTGAACACCTCGGGCAGCGCCTCTGCCGTGGCATCGAGGGCGAGGGCGGCGACGAGAGCGCCCGCGGCGAGCCCGATCCCGGGGCTCAGCGCGTTCCAGAGCGCCGCCGTCCCGGGGCGGGCCGGCGGCGCGAGGTCGAGCACCGTCGCGGAGAGGGAGGCGATGAGCAGGCCGCTCGCGACGCCCTGCAGGATCCGCGCGAGCACGAGCAGCAGCACGGATCCGGCGTTCCCGAACAGCAGCATGCTGACCGCGAGCAGGACGAGCCCTGTCACGATCACGGGGCGGCGTCCGATGTGGTCGGAGAGCGACCCGGCGGCGAGCAGCGTGAGCAGCAGAGCGGCCGCGTAGACGGCGAACACGACGGTGATCACGATCGCATCGAAGCCGAGATGCTGCGCCAGCACCGGGTAGAAGGGAGAGGGGGCGCTCGCTCCCGCCATCATCAGGATCTGGGCGACGATCGCGAGGACGAACCCGAAGCGCGTGCGCACGGGCCGCCCGGGCGGGGCGGCGGGCTCCGGGACCCGCGGCGTCGCGATCGGCTGGGTGGTCATGGCGGCTCCTCATCTGTTCGAGAATTCTCGAACGATGTGCACGCTACTCGCCTGGCTCGGAATGTTCAAGTATTATCGAACCATGCCAGGGGCCGTCGACCTTCCGCACCCGGAGCGCTCCGAGATCGAGCTCACCGCGGTGCTCTTCGCGCTCAGCGACCCCGAGCGCCTGTCGATCGCCCGCCAGCTCGTCGACGGCCCGCTGGACATGGCGGCGTGCCACGCGACGGATCCGAACCTGCCGAAGTCGACGAAGTCGCACTTCATGAAGGTGCTGCGGGAGGCAGGGGTGCTCCGCAACGAACCCCACGGACGTCGCCGCATCCTGACGCTCCGCCGGGACGACCTCGACGCGAGGTTCCCGGGCCTGCTCGACGCCGTGCTGGGCTCGACCGACGCCTGAGACCGGGGCGCTCGGCGACCCCGACGCGCGAGGTCAGTCCGCCGTGATCTCCTGCACCGTGATGCGCGTGGTCCCGGACGCATCGGTGGTCTCATAGCGCACGGGCATCCCCGGATGCGCGAGCGCGAACCAGAACACCGCGCCGCCGTCGTCGTCGCTCACGGTGTACCGCAGGCACTCGAGGCGCCCGAGCGGGTGCTCGATCGTGTCGTCGGCGACCGCCGTGCGGTCGGCGGGGAATGCGGCGTGCGCCTGCAGCTCCCGCCAGGAGACCCGTCCGCCGGTCGCCGTCTCGGGCGCTCCCACGGGGTGGCTCTCCAGCAGCACGTCCTCGTCGCGGCCCTCGGAGTAGCGGCTGATCCGCTCCGAGGCCGTGCCGTCGGGGGCTTCGATCCGCACCCGGATCACGGCTCCGTCGCGCAGCGCGGCGCGGATCTCGTCGGCGGTGAACGGCGTCGGCAGCAGCCCCTCGGCGACGACATGCGGATCCGGGTTCTCGGTCATGCGGTCAGGATAGGCCCCGAGCCGAGGGGCTGCCAGGTTCCGGTGCGGAGAAGCGTCAAGAGGGGGAGCGGCGATCCCGAGAGGTCGGACCGCGTCCCGCACTCCGGGCGACGCTCCGCTCAGGGCGTGGGTGAGGGGCTCTTCCACGGGCTGTCGTAGCGCCCGTTGCGGTCGTCGTACCCCGGCGGCGCGTCGAAACGGGTCGCGGTGAGATCGCGGGGCAGCAGGCTGAAGCCCTGCCAGTGCAGCTCCATGGGCGACTGGTCCTCATCCCGGGGCACGTGGTGGAACCCGACCGCCACCCACGACACCACGTCCGAGAGCGCCCGGTCCGCACCGCGCTCGACGAACTCGCGCACCCCGCTGCCGCAGTCGCCCGGGTTCTTCGTCGCGTACTTCTGGCAGGCGTCGAAGTCCGTGAACGCGACGTCGTAGCCCGCGGTCGCACCGTGCCGATGATCGTCCGAGAACACGAATCCGTCGGTGCGCGCGAGCTCGATCTGGTACGAGATCGGGTGTCCGTCGCTGTTCTCCACGGCGGGGTTCAGCACCTGCCACCAGCGGCGGTCCTGCCATTGCACGAGCGCCGGATCCGGGATCGGGGTGAGGGATCCGTTCAGCACGGGCGCCTTCGCGCCGTCCGCTCCGGTCGGGGTCGCGTCGTACTGCTGCACGGCGAGTCCGCCCGTGCCGTCGAGCGCCCAGTGCACGCGCCAGACCGCGTTGTGGGAGTGGCTCGCCGCGTACTCGTGATCGCCCACGTCGGATCCGTGGTCCGCGTCGGTGAAGTCGTTGGGGGAGAGATCGCCGGTCGCGCCGAGCTGGACAGCGATGGATCCGTCGGCGCCGAACGTGTACTGCGTGACGTACTCGTACCAGCCGACGCGCGAGATCGTGGACAGCCGCCAGTCGGTGCGGCGGGCATCGGCCTGGGGCTGGGTCGCCCAGGCGCTGGAGTGGTAGGAGAGGCCGCCGTCGACCTGCTCGGAGCACAGCACCTTCCTGGTGCGCGTCTTCCCGTAAGCGCCGTCGTCGATGTCGGGGAGCGCCGTGGACAGCCGGTCGCCCGTGCAGGAGGCGTCGTCCAGCGCCAGCATCTTGGTGCCGCCGAAACCGGCCTCGGTGATGTCGTGGGTGGTGCTGTCGCCGGTGTCATAGGGCACCTCGAGCTGGGAGAGCGAGAGGGAGGAGATGACTCGGATTGGCCGGGCGCCGGGCGGCGCGAGGCGGATGTCGGAGAGCATCAGCCCCCGTTTCGGATCCACGTTCCAGCAGAGGCTCCAGACCGCGCCGCTGGAGAGGGTGCGGGTGAGGCGCTGGGCGGGGCCGATCTTGCCGCCGGTGCCGATCTCGGCGGCCGGCGCCGTGCACGGGGCGGACGCCGCGGACGTCGTCGCCGTCGTCTCCGGCGCTGTGCCGGTGCAGGCTGCCAGCAGCAGAGCGCCGCAGGCCGCTCCCACGATGGCGAGACGTGCGCGCGATGCGCCCCTCGGCTTCCGCGCAGCGATGCGCATCATCGGCTTCCCCCCCGGGTGCTTCCTCGATGTCGACAGCCTATCGGCACCGGAATATCGGTTGGAACGGAGAAGGGGCGGCGGCCCTGAACGGACCGCCGCCCCCTCATACTTCCCGGATCAGTGCTCGCGTGCGCTCGCCGAGCGCCGGCGCACGAGCACCAGCGCCGCTCCGGCGATCAGCAGGAGCAGGGCCGCCGCCGCGAACGGGGTGGCGTCGCCACCCGTCTGCGGGAGGGTCCCGGTGCCGGATCCGGTACCGGTGCCGGATCCGGATCCGGTGCGGGCGACGGTGAACGTGCCGCTGCCCGTGTTGCCGGCGTCGTCCTTCACGGTCACCGTGTAGTCGCCGGGCTGTGCGCCCTTGTCGACCGTCATGGTGAACGTGAAGCCGCAGCCGGGGCCGACGGTCACGATGACCGACTGGCCGAGCGCAGAGCCCGACGCGTCGGTGATCGTCACCGTGGCGGCGGTGCCGGCCGCGAAGCCGGTACCGGTCACCTGGATCGTGTCACCCGGGCGGACGGAGGACGGCTGGACCTTCACGACCGGATCGATCGTGCAGGACTGCGTGCCCGCCGACACCGTGAGCGGCGCGGAGACCGCGGCGCCCGCGGCGTCGGTGCCGACCACCGTGTACGCGCCGGGGGCGGCGTTCTGCGGGACCGGCAGAACCGTGCCCGCGGGGATGCCGCCGTTCGCGTCGGTCGTGACCGTCACCGGCGCGCCCACCGGAGCCCCGGAGGGGTCCGTCAGCTGCAGGCTCACGGTGGTGTTCGGCTGCCAGCCGCCGCCCGTCACCGCGGTCTGCGTGCCCGGCGCGGCCGGTCCGCCGGCTGCGAGCGTCGGGTGGTAGACCGCGACCTCGGCCGTGTCGGCGTCCTCGGATGCCGCATCGGTCGCGACGACGGTGTACGCCCCCGCGGCGGCATCGGCCGGGACCGGCACGACGGTCGCTGCGGGGAGGGTGCCGTCATCCGCGATCGTCGCGGTGACCGGTGCGCCCACGGGGCCGCCCGACGGGTCGGTCAGCTGCAGGGCGACGGAGTGACCCGCCGTCCAGCCGCCGCCGGTGACCGTCGTGCGCCCTCCGGCCGGAACCGGACCGGTCGCATCGATGCCGGGGGCGACCGCCGCGGTGACCTCGACCGAAGCCGATGCCGTCGCGCCGTTCGCGTCCGTGCCCGTCGCCGTGTAAGCGCCGGGGACCGTCGCCGAGGGGACCGCGAGTGCGGCTCCCGCCGGCAGTGCGCCGTTCGCGTCCGCGGTGACCTGCACCGCGGATCCGATCGGAGCGCCGGCCGCGTCGGCGAGCTGCAGCGTGACCGCCGTGTTCGGCAGCCAGCCCGAACCGGTGATCGCCGACTCGCCACCCGCCGGGACCGGGCTCGTCGCCATGACCTCGGGGCGGTAGACGTCGACCGCGGCGGTCGCGGTGTCGCCCGAGGCGGCGTCCGTGCCGACCACGCTGTACGCGCCGGCCGCCGCGTTCGCCGCGACCGGGATGGTGACTCCGGCCGGCAGGGTGCCGTCCGGCGTCGCGGTCGTGGACACCGGAGCGCCCACGGCCGCACCGGACGGATCCGTCAGCTGCAGCGACAGGCTCGCGCCGGCCGCCCAGCCGCCGCCGGTGACCGTCGTCGTCGTGCCGGCCGGGACCGGACCGGTCGCCGACAGGACCGGCGTGGTCGCCGCGATCACCGAGACCGGGGCCTCGGCGGTGCCGCCGCGCGGATCCGTGGCGACCACCGTGTAGTCGCCGGGTGCCGCGCCCGCCGGGATCAGCACCGAGGTGCCGGCCGGAAGAGCGCCGTCCGCGCCCGTGATCGCCGTGGCCGGTGCGCCCACGGGAGCCCCGGAGGGATCCGTCAGCTGCAGCGACACGGTGTCGACGGGCGCCCATCCGGTGCCGGTGATCGTCGTCGTTCCCCCGGCGGGAACCGGGGAGGTCGCCGAGATCGCCGGGACGTAGACCACGACGGGAGCGGAGGCCGTGCCGCCGTTCGCATCGGTGCCGACGGCGGTGAAGGCGGTGCCGGCGGCTGCGCCGGCGGGCGTGGTCAGCACGGTCCCCGCGGGGATCGTGCCGTCGGCGCCGGTGACGACCGAGACCGGAGCGCCGACGGGGGCGCCGGTGGCGTCCTCGAGCTGCAGCGTCACCTCGGAGTTCGGCAGCCAGCCGTCGCTCGTGACCTCGGTCGTGCCGCCGGCCGGAACCGGGGAGGTCGCCGACAGCGCAGGTGCGTAGATCGAGACCGGGATCTCGACCGTCGCGCCGTTGCCGTCCGTTCCGACGACCGTGGCGTCACCCGGGGCGGTGCCCGCGGGGATCGGCACGCAGGTGCCGGCGGGCAGGGCGCCCGCGGCGTCCGTGGTCGCCGTCACCGGTGCTCCCAGCGGGGCGCCCGCGGCGTCGGTGAGCTGCAGCGTCACCGTGGTGTTCGGCTGCCAGCCGGCACCGGACACCGGGTAGCAGCCGCCGGCCGGAGCGGCAGGGCCGCCCGTCAGCGACGGCGCGTACACCGTCACATCCGCCGACACCGTCGCGCCACCGTCGTCGCTTCCGGTCACGGTGAGCACGGCGCCCGCCGCGATCGTGGCCGGGATGGCGAGGGTGGTCCCCGTGGGGATCGCGCCGTTCCCGTCGGTGGTGACCGTGGTCGGTGCGCCCACCGGGGCGCCCGAGCCATCCGTCAGCTGCAGGGCGACCTGCGCGTTCGGCAGCCAGCCGGTGCTCGTGACCGTCGTCGTGCCACCGGCGGGCGCTGGGCTCGTGGCCTGGATCGCGGGCTGGTAGACGGTGAACGCGTCCGTGGCGGTGGCGCCGGAGGGATCCGTGCCGGTGACCGTGTACTCGCCGGCGGGGCTGCCCGCGGGGACGATCAGCACGGTTCCGGTCGGGACGGTGCCGTCGGTGCCGGTCGTCGCGGTCGCCGGGGCTCCGACCGGAGCTCCGGACGGATCGGTCAGCTGGAAGGTGATCGGCGTGTTCGGCGCCCAGCCTCCGCTGGTGACCGTGGTGAAGCCGCCCGACGGGACCGGGGAGGACGCCGTCAGCACGGGCGACGTCGCCGCGACCACGGTCACCGGGGCGGTGACGGTCGCGCCGTTCGCGTCCGTGCCCGTGACGGTGTCGTCACCCGGGGTGGTGCCCGCGGGCACCGACAGGCAGGTGCCGGCCGGGATCGCGCCCGTGGCGTCCGTGGTCACCGAGAGCGGGGATCCGATCGCCGTGCCGGAGCCGTCGGCGAGCTGGAAGCCCACCGTGCTGTTCGGCGCCCAGCCGGTCGAGGTGAGCGTCGTGCACTGGCCGGCCTCCACGGGGGAGGACGCGGTCAGGGTCGGCGCGTACACCGCGGCGTCCGCCGTGGCCGTGTCACCCGATGCCGGATCGGTTCCGACGATCGTGTAGGCGCCGGGAGCCGCGTCGGCCGGGATCGGAACCGTGGTCCCGGACGGCAGGTCGCCGTTCGCGTCCGTGGTCGCGGTCACCGGGGTGCCGAGCGGCGCGCCGGACGGATCCGTGAGCTGCAGCGTGATCGGCGTGTTCGGGTTCCAGGATCCGCCCGTCACCGTGCTCTCGCCACCGGCGGGAACCGGGGACTGCGCGCTCAGCGTCGGGGTGCCGGTCGAGCTGCCGACCGTGATCGGGGCGGTGCGCTCGGCGCCGGTCGGGTCGGTGCCCGTGACCGTGTAGGAGCCGGGTGCGGTGCCCGCCGGGATCGGCACGCAGGTGCCGGCCGGGATCGCGCCGTTCGTGTCGGCCGTCGCGGTGACGGGGGAGCCCACCGAGGCGCCCGAGGCGTCGGTCAGCTGGAACGTCACCGTGGTGCCGGGGATCCAGCCGGTCGAGGTCAGGGCCGAGCAGTCGCCCGGAGCGACCGGGGACTGTGCGGTGAGAGCCGGGTCGTACACCGTCACGGAGCCCGTGCCGGTGGTGCCGGACGGATCGGTGCCGACGACGGTGTAGTCGCCCGGCGCGGTACCCGCCGGAACCGGGAGGCAGGTGCCGGCCGGGACGGCCCCGGTGGCGTCGGTCGTGACGGTGAGCGGGGAGCCCACCGGGGCGCCCGAGGCGTCGGTCAGCTGGAACGCGACCGCGGTGTTCGGCGCCCAGCCCGTCGAGGTGAGCGTGGTGCACGCACCGGCCGGGGTGGGCGACGACGCGGTCACGACCGGAGCCGCGGCCAGACCGCACGCGTCGACGCGGGCGCCGGCGTTGCCGATGCCCAGCCGCGCGGTGCCGCCGCCGACGCCGAAGCTCAGCGCCGACACCTCGACACCGGTGGTCTTGGTGCTGCCGTCCGGCGCCTGACACGTCGTGACGTTCTGATGGTTGAGCTGCACCGAGAAGAGGTTCCCGGCGATCGCCTGCAGGAACGGCTCCACCGCGGCCCGGATGGGCGCCGTCACCAGATCCGTCTTGATGGTGGTGAACGCCGCGAAGATCGGGCTCCCGCCGTCGGAGAGGATCAGGTTGATCGGCGACATCGCGAGCTGCACCGCGGAGATGACCGGCGCGAGCAGGACGCAGGCCGTGCCGGTGCACGGCTCGACGACCTGACCGGCGAGGTTGACGCCGAACGCGGCCGAGGTGGGCGGGAGCAGCGGCGGCGCCACGGTGGCGGCGACGTGCACGGTGATGCCCTTCATCGAGTTCAGCGCCGCATCCGAGGCGACCGAGAGCACGGTCTCGATGGCTTCGTGGATGTCGCCGGCGATGAACGGGTAGGTGTCGCTGTCGATGAGCTCGGTGTTCGGAGCCTGGTTGTTCAGGCCGACCGGACGGTTGGGGATGATCCCGTTCGGGTGGTTCGGGCTCGGGTCGTTGCTGCCGAGGCGGCCGAGGTCGATCGTGATCGTGCCTTTGCCGAGATCGATCTCCGCGTATCCGTCCTTGGTCTTGATCGGCGACAGCATGACCGCATCGAGCACGTCCTGCTTCACCGTGCTCGACACCGTGGTCGTCAGCGTGGTGCCGGGCACCAGGGATGCCAGCTGGGTCAGGTTCAGACCCTGGTTGATCGTGTCGACCGCGGAGGTCTCCAGCGTGCCAGCGGCGTCGCTGAGCCCGGCGGCCGCCTGCTCGATGATCGGCGAGTGGATCACGAGCTTCGCGGATCCGGCGCGGTACTGCCCGTAGCCGGTGACGCCGCCGTCGGGATCCTGGAGGACTCCGTCGATGGCCTTCACCCAGGCGCCGCCGAGCGCGAAGCTCAGGTCGGCCTTGTCGATGGCCGGCGCTGCGGCGGAGGCCCCCGGAATCGAGAGCAGGTTGATCTGCGCCTCGCCGAACTCGCTGTCGGTGCCGTCCAGCGTCAGACCGCCGTCGGCGCCGACGATGCCGGCGATGCCCTCGGCGTTGCGTCCGTCCGTCGCCGTCGAGCGGCTCTGCAGTGCGCCGAGCTGACCGAAGGAGATGAACTGGTCCAGCGGGATCTGGTACCCGGAGCCGAAGTCCACGATCTCGGTGCCCCCGATGGCGCCGCTGAAAGCCTCGGTGTTGGGCCCGGGGCTCTGGGTCGAGCCGGCGTGGGACTGCGCGAGACCGAACAGATCGGTCCCCGCGAGGCTCATGTCGAGGATGCTGGCTTCCGCCTCGGCCTTGTCGTTCGGATATGTGTCGAGCCCGGCGGCGGAAGCCGCACTGGTCGCGAACAGGACGCCGACGACGCCGATCGCCGTTCCGGTCAGGACGAGACCCGATCCGCGGCGGCGCCGGCCCGGGGGCCTCCCCCGTCCGGTCTCCTCGTGGTTCGTCAGAAACATGAACTACCCCCTCCGTGGAAGAACTCCGTTGGATACAAGGGGAAGTCGCTCAACGGCGCGGCCAATGCGTCGTTGCTCCCCCTTGAGAGACTTCCTAGCGGTATATCGGTGCGTTGTACAGCCCCTTCATAGGTTGATTTGTCGGACGGGGTGCTGAATTCTGTGAAGATTCCAGACGCCAGAGATCTGGATCCAGATGGATAACGATCGGGTAACAAGCAACCGCTTGCCACCTGCGGCGGCCTGTGGTCGCTGTGTCGGTGACCAGTGGGGCGGTGTCGCTAGGGGCCCCAGGGCGCCGCGGAACGACGCGCCGATCGGAACATTCCGCCGACGGCATGTTTCCGTTTCGGCCGCTCGTCTGGCGCGTGAGGAGCCCGTGGGGTACGGGCCTTCCGCCCCTTCGCCGGGATAAGTAAAGGGTGTAAATTGCTGGCAACTCTCGGGGCTACCCCCTCCAGAGTTCCTCGCCGATCGGTTGGCCAATAGCGGATCGGCAGCGACCCCTTCCCGTACCGACCTCGTTCCGAGGTGGCGGGGAAGGGGTCGCGGGCGTTCGGAGGAAGGATGCCTGTTGACACCGGATCCGCGCGGTCGTAATCTACAACCAAATGGTTGTACGAAATGAACTGAGCGATGAACAGATCGACCGTGTGTTCCAGGCCCTCGCGGCGAGCACGCGGCGTGACATCCTGCGCCGCACGATCGCCGAAGAGCAGTCCGTCTCCGAACTCGCCCGCGACTACGACATGTCGTTCGCGGCGGTGCAGAAGCACGTCGCCGTGCTCGAGGCGGCCGAGCTCATCGTCAAGCGCGCCGAAGGACGCGAGCGGCTCGTCCGCGCGAATCCCGAGATGATCGCCCGCGCTCGCGCCCTGCTCTCCCGCTATGAGGATCTCTGGCGCCACCGGATCGCCCGTCTCGACGACCTGCTCGCCGAGGACGACCCCGACGCGCGCCCCGCACCGCGCGGATCCACCATTCCCTGACCGAGACCGACAGCTTCGACCGACCCAGAAGGAGGGTGACATGCCTGTCACCGATGTGATCACCGACCCCGAGAACCTGACGATGACCGTCATCGCCGATCTCGCCGCCCCCGTTGAGCGCGTGTGGAAGGCCTACTCCGATCCGCGTCAGCTGGAGCGCTTCTGGGGTCCTCCGGGCTGGCCGGCCACGTTCACCGCGTTCGACCTTGTCGTCGGCGGGCGCGCCCGCTACACGATGAACGGCCCGCGCGGCGAGCAGTCGAGCGGATCCTGGGAGTTCCTCTCCATCGACGGCCCGCACGGCTTCGAGGTGCTCGACTCGTTCGTCGGCGACGACGGCGAACCGCTCGACGGCTTCCCGAGCATGCGCATGACCTTCGGCTTCGCGCCGTCGGCGGAGGGCACGCGGATGACCAACGTGTCGTACTTCGACTCGGTCGAGGCACTCGAGCAGGTCGTGGCGATGGGCGCCGTCGAGGGCACCCGGATGGCGATGAGCCAGCTCGACGCCGTGCTGCAGGACCTGCGCGACTACGCCCAGGGCAAGGGCACCCGGCTCGAGGTGCTCGATGACACCCACGTGCGGATCACGCGCCTCGTCGACGGGCCCCAGGAGCTCGTCTGGCGCGCGCACAACGACCCCGAGCTCATGAAGCAGTGGCTGCTCGGACCCGACGGCTGGGAGATGACGGAGTGCGTCGTCGCCGCCCGGGCGGGAGAGACCTACCGCAACTCCTGGGCCCCCGTCGGAGACGGCGCCGGTCAGGCCTTCGGGTTCGAGGGCGAGGCACTGCTGGTCGACGCCCCGCGCCGGGCGGTCACCACGGAGCGCATGCAGGGCACCGAAGGGCCGGTCACGCTGAACGACCTCTCGCTCTACGAGGAGGACGGCGCGACGCTGATCACCCTGCTCATCGAGTACCCGGACGCCGAGACCCGCGACATGATCCTCGCCACGGGCATGATCGACGGCATGGAGACGTCCTACGCCCGCCTGGAGGACCTCGTCCTCGTCTGATCCGCACGACGGGCCCGGATCCCGGACGGATCCGGGCTCGTCCGCGTACGGACGTGGGCTGTTCCGGCTCGGATCCGGGTCCGTCCCCGCACGGCTGCCGCGCGTCGCGAGCGGATACGCTCGGGGGATGTCCACGTTCGTGGTGAAGATCCTTCTCGTGCTCGCCGTCCTCATCCTCGTGGCGGCGGCGATCTCGCGGTTGCGCGGACGGCGCTCCGTGGGCCCGGTGCGGCAGCGGATGCCGAAGCTGGTGCTCTTCGTGGGGGTGCTCTTCGTGGCGCTGGGAGGACTCCTCGCCCTGGCTTCGTTCACCGCGGCGAACCCCGACGGCATGCTGTGGCCGATGCGCATCGCCTCGGCGCTGATCGTGCTCGCCGGCGTGTGCTTCCTCGTGATGTACCGCAACTTCTACGTCGAGCCCCGGGCCGATGAGATCGCGTTCCGCACCGTGTGGGGTCGCGAGGCGGTGATCGCGTACGCCGACATCGTGGACTACTCCGTGCAGGCGTCCGGCGGGAGGCTGAAGCTCACCGTCCGAGCGGCGTCCGGCCCGAGGCTCCGGCTCAGCCCGAACCTGTACGACCTCTCTCCGCTGCTGCGCGCCAGCGAGTTCCGGCAGCACAACGGGCGATGGCCGGTGCGCGGCGAGCTGCACGGCGGACCCGGCACCCTGACGCGCTGACGCGCGCACGCGCGCCTCGGGCCGCAGGCCTCGACGCGAGCCTCGGGGCGCCGGCGCGAGAAACCACTTCTGTTTCGAGACATCACCTCAGCACGTGAGCCTCCTGCAGGATCTGGTTTCCCGCCGTGATGCCGCCGTCGGTGTCGGCGGGGCGTGATTGCATGACGGCATGGACACTGCGGAGCGACTGCGCGCCGAGACGCGCACGGTGTGGGCGACGGCGCTCTGCTTCGCCGCGGGGACGGTCGCCGGGCTCGCGGTGCTGTCCGGCCCTTCTCGTCCGCTGACCGGACCCGGATCCCTCAGTCCGCCGGTCGCGGTGGTCGCCGCGGCCATCGCCGCGGCGGCGTTCGTCGCCAGCACCCTGCAGCACCGTCGCGGTGAGACCTCTGCGATGCCCCGCTGGCAGACGGCGATCTCGCACATCTCCGCGGTCGCGCTGACGGTCGCGTTCGCCGCGGTCACCGCCCTGGGCGTGCTGCTCGCCGGGCTCGTGTTCGGGGCCGGGCTGCAGGGCTTCACGGCCCCGGCGCTCGGGGGCGCCGTGATCTCCGGTGTCGCAGCGGCGATCGGCGGGCGGTTCGCGTACACCGCGGGCGCCGGCATCCGCACCCGCGACCTGGCGGCCCTGCTCTTCGGCTTCCTGGCGATCGGCACCCTGTTCGCCATGGGCACGGCGGGGGATCCGCTGTGGTGGCAGCGGAACTTCTCCCAGCTCGGCCTCGGCGCCGGCGGCTGGGCGTTCAACGGCACGCTCACGGTCGCCGGACTGCTCTTCGCCACGGTCGGGGCCTACATCGGACGCGATCTGCACCGGCTGCGCGGCGACGCCGCTCTGCGTGGGATCGCCGCCGTGGTCGCGCTCTGGGCTGCGACGGGGTGCGCCCTCGCCGTCGTGGGGCTCGTGCCGATCGAGGCGAACAGGGTCGTGCACTGGATCGCGGCGGTCGGCGCACTCGTGCTGTTCGCGCTCGCCGCGATGACCTCGGCGGCGGCGCTGCCGGGGCCGCCCCGCGCGCTCGTGATCGCGACCGTCGGGCTCGGCGTGCTGCTGGCGGCGGCGGTGCTGCTGCACTGGCCGGTCGGGCTGTACTCCTCCACGGGAGTCGAGGCGATCGCCGTGGGGCTGGGCCTTGTCTGGATGACGACCTTCGTCCGCGTACTCGCCGTTCTGGTGCCGGACCTTCCCCGGGTCTCGGCTCGGGCGAGGCTCTGGCGAGGCTGAGGCGGAGCGCGTCCGGCGGCAGGCTCCGTGCCCGATCCGGCTTCCCGCCGGGGCGAGGCTCGTCGACGCGCCTCCCCCGGCAGGCTCCGTGCCGGATCCGCCTTCACGCCCGGGCGAGCCTCGTCGACGCGCCGGGCGCACAATGGATCCATGGGCATGTTCACGCAGAAGCCGCAGGAGCCGAGCGCGTGGGCGGCGCTGCCCGGCGAACCGCTGGATCGCGAAGGCGATCTCCTCCCCGAGCCCGAGGCGGATCCGCTCGGGATCGGCCTCGGTGCGTCCACCTCAGCGACGAGCATCGCGATCCCCGCGCCGGCCGTCGCCGCGGACGAGTCCGGCCAGGACTGACGGCGAGCCGCACGGCGGGCCCGCGACGCGGGCGCACCCTCCCCGCTGTGTCGTTCCCTCCCCTGATCCGTGTCGCGCCGGCGAGGGAGAGCCGGTGCGGGGCGGGGAAGACGGGAAGGACCGGCGCGCGGGGCGCTCGTCACTGAGGAGCGGTTCCTCCGTCGGCGGCGCGGACCGCCTCGACGAGGTCGCGCCAGGGGCCGGAGAGATGCTCCTCCGGGATCACCTGCTCATGCCGTTCGCGGCGGATGCGCGCCTCGATGCGCCAGACGAACCGATCCGCGCCCGTGCCGGGCGGCGGCTTCTCGTCCCACGGGCAGCGGTCGACGAGCAGCATCCAGTGCTCGGCATCCCCGGCGGGCTGCACGCTCCACCGCCGCGTCATCCCTGCGATGCCGCCGCTGCGCGCCACACGGATCGCGACGCCGTCGTCGGTGTCGGTCTCGGACGGGATCCCGACGGGCGGGTCAGCCGGCGGAGTGCCCATCGCCCGTCGCTTTGATCACGCCCACCGATGCCCAGGCCATCCTCGCCGCGTCGCCGGTGGCTGTGCTGACCGCGTCGGCCTCGGCGATCGTCGCGGCCGCGAACTGGGCGAAAGTCGCCGACGCCGGCAGTCCGCCGGACAGCGCGCGGTACCAGACGGAGCCCGCCGCCTCCCAGGCCTTGCCGCCGAGCTCCACCGCGAACAGCGCGAAGGCCCTGTTCGGGATGCCCGAGTTGATGTGCACCCCGCCGTTGTCGTCGGAGGTGGTCACGTAGCCGCCCATGTCGGCGGGCTGGGGATCCTTGCCCAGCTCGGGGTCGTCGTATGCCGTCCCGGGATGGAGCATCGACCGCAGCGCCTTGCCGTGCACGGCCGGGGTGAAGATGCCCGCGCCGATCAGCCAGCTGGCTTCATCGACGGTCTGGTCGAGCAGGTGCTGCTCGGTGAGGGCTCCGAACACGTCGGCGATGGACTCGTTCAGCGCGCCGGACTGCCCCTGATACTCGAGGCCCGCGGTGTACTGGACGACGCCGTGACCGAGTTCGTGCCCGATCACCGTGGTCGAGGCGGTGAAGCCCTGGAAGACCTCGCCGTCGCCGTCGCCGAACACCATGCGCTCGCCGTTCCAGAAGGCGTTGTCGTACCCGGATCCGTAATGCACGGTCGCGTCGAGGGCCAGCCCCTTGCCGTCGATCGAGTTGCGCTGGAACGCGTCGAGGAGCATCTGGAACGTGGCCCCCAGCCCGTCGAACGCCTGGTTGACGGCGGCATCCGCGACGGTCGGCTCGTCCTCGGTGCGCACGACCGTGCCGGGGAGCGTCTCGGTGCCGTGGGCATCGCTGATGGTGCGGTTCGGCGCCGCCTCGACGGTGGCGACCAGGGTTCCGTTCTCGTCGATCGACAAGCGCAGCTGCGAACGACGCGCCGCGGGCGGCGCGGCGATCAGCGTCTGTCGCGCCGCCTCCGCGGCCTGCGTGTAGCGCTCCGACTCCGCGAGCCTCGACAGGAGATACGAAGGGATGATGCTGTGCCGGAGCGGGCTGGTCCGCCCGGCCCTCCGGTGCGCCCCCTGGTGTGCGGTCGGCCCTCCGCGGCCCTCGTGAATCGTCATGACGCCCTCCGTTCCGCTCCGTGTCTTCGACGATACGCCGCACGTCGGACATCGGACGCGGATCCCCTGAAGGGGCGGGATCAGAGCCGGTCCACGGCGGTCACGACGACGACCGCCTCGCCTGCCTCGTCGGAGGCGTCGAGATCGACCGTCGCGGAGATCCGCCAGTCGTGGTCGCCCGCGGGGTCGTCGAGGATCTGCTGTACGACCCAGGAGCGGGCCGGACGCTCGTGGCCCGGCCCTCCCGTCTCGTCGATGATGAGCAGCGCGGCGCTGCGGGCATCGGGGCCGGTGCGGATCTCGTCGTGCTCGGCGAAGTACGCGTCCAGCGCCGCATCCCAGCCCGCGGTCCCGAACTCGGGGTCGAGCCCCGCCAGGGCGTCCAGATCCTCTCGGGCTGCGAGCTGCACGCGACGGAACAGCTCATTGCGCACGAGGATCCGGAAGGCCCGCACGTTCGTCGTGAGCCGCTTCGGCGCCGGGGGCACCACCGGCTCCTCGTCGTGCGAGACGGGATGGCCGGAGACGAGCTCCTCCCATTCGTCGAGCAGGGAGGAATCGACCTGGCGCACGAGCTCGCCCAGCCATTCGATGAGGTCGCGCAGCTCCTCGGTCTTCAGGTGCTCGGGGATGGTCTGCGAGGCGGCCCGGTACGCATCAGAGAGGTAGCGCAGGACGACGCCCTCGGAGCGGGCGACCTTGTACAGCGCGACATATTCCCCGAACGACATGGCTCGCTCGTACATGTCCCGCACGACCGACTTGGGATGCAGCTCGAAGTCGCGGATCCAGGGCTGCGCCGCGCCGAAGGTCTCGAACGCGGCCGACAGCAGCTCTTCGAGGGGCTTCGGGTAGGTGATCTCCTCGAGCGCCTCCATGCGCTCCTCGTACTCCATGCCCTCGCGCTTCATCGCCGCCACGGCCTCGCCGCGCGCGACGAACTCCTGCTGGCTGAGGATCGCGCGGGGATCGTCGAGCGTCGCCTCCACGATCGAGAGCATGTCGAGCGCGAAGGCCGGATCCTCCGGATCCAGCAGTTCGAAGGCTGCGAGGGCGAAGGGGGAGAGCGGCTGGTTCAGGGCGAAGTTCGGCTGCAGGTCGACGGTGAGGCGGATCGTGCCGTCGGGGTCGCGCTCGACGATGCCCGACTCCCGCAGGGTGCGGTAGATGCCGATGGCCCGGAGGGCCAGGATCCGCTGCTTCGCCGGCGGCTCGTGGTTGTCGTATACCAGTGCGCGCATATTCGCGAAGACGTCGCCGCCGCGTCCGATCACGTTGAGCATCATGGCGCTCGTGATCTGCATGTGCGAGGTGAGCGTCTCGGGCTCGGCGGCGATGAGCTTCTGGAACGACGGCTCGCCCCAGGACACGAACCCGTCCGGCGCCTTCTTGCGGATGATCTTGCGCTTCTTCTTCGGATCATCGCCGGCCTTGCGGATCGCGGCGATGTTCTCCGATTCGTGCTCGGGAGCCTGGGCGACGACCGTGCCGGCGGTGTCGAAGCCGGCGCGGCCGGCACGGCCCGCGATCTGGTGGAACTCCCGGGCGTTGAGCTGGCGCATCCGGGTTCCGTCGAACTTCGTCAGCGCCGTGAGCAGCACCGTGCGGATCGGCACGTTGATTCCGACGCCGAGCGTGTCGGTGCCGCAGATCACGCGCAGGAGTCCGCGCTGGGCCAGCTGCTCGACGAGCCGGCGGTACTTCGGCAGCATGCCCGCGTGGTGCACGCCGATGCCGAGCCGCAGCAGCCGGGCCAGGGTCTTGCCGAACGAGGTGGTGAAGCGGAAGCCGCCGATGAGCGCCGCGATCTCGTCGCGCTGCTCGCGGGTGGCGACCTTCGCGCTCGCGAGCGCCTGGGCGCGCTCCATGGCCGCCGCCTGCGAGAAGTGCACGATGTAGACCGGGGCGCGGTCGGTGTGCAGCAGGTCGTCGATCGTCTCGTGGATCGGCATCGTCTCGTAGAAGAAGTGCAGGGGGACCGGGCGCTCGACGCCGGTCACGACGGCGGTGCCCCGGCCGGTGCGCCGGGTGAGGTCCGCGGCGAGCTCGGTCACGTCGCCGAGAGTGGCCGACATCAGCACGAACTGCGCCTGCGGCAGCGAGAGCAGCGGCACCTGCCAGGCCCAGCCGCGATCCGGGTCGCCGTAGAAGTGGAACTCGTCCATCACGACCTGGCCGACCTCGGCGTCCGGCCCCTCGCGCAGCGCCAGGTTCGCCAGGATCTCGGCGGTGCAGCACACGATCGGTGCGTCGGCATTGACGGCGGAGTCGCCCGTCACCATGCCGACGTTCTCCGCTCCGAAGACCTCGACCAGGCTGAAGAACTTCTCGCTCACGAGCGCCTTGATCGGGGCCGTGTAGTACGTGCGGCGCCCGGCGGCGAGGGCGGCGAAGTGCGCGGCGACGGCGACCAGCGACTTGCCGGTCCCGGTCGGGGTGCTGAGGATCAGGTTCTGCCCCGAGACGATCTCGATGACCGCCTCGTCCTGCGCGGGGTAGAGCGAGATCCCGGTGGACTCGGCCCATTCGACGAACGCGAGATAGACCGCGTCAGGATCCGGATCCCCCGCGGCCGGGCGGACGACGGACGGATCGAGGCGCGCAGACATGATGCATCGATCATCCCACCCGCCGGAGTCGCCGAGCGGCTGGTCTGGGGGCCACGGCCGACACAACTCAGGCTGGACGATCGGCTCCGCCTCGGAATGGTCCCGGAATCCGGGGTTCCGTGACCTCCAGCCTGAATACGGGGAGATGCTCCGCCCCGCCCCGGGGTCGTGGGCCGGGGCGACCGCTCGCGCAGTCGGCGCCCGCGACCCGCACGCCGGGTCAGGCCGCGGTCGCGGCCTCCAGCGCGATGCGCACCATGTCGCCGAAGCTCTGCTCCCGCTCCAGGGCCGTGGTCTCCTCGTGCGTGACGAGATGGTCCGACACCGTGCAGATGCTGAGGGCCCGCCGGCCGAAGAACGCGGCGAGCGTGTAGAGCGCGCTGGTCTCCATCTCCACCGCGAGCGCGCCGTGCGCGACGAACGGCTCGGTCAGCTCGGGGCGGGTGCTGTAGAACTGGTCGCTCGAGAAGAGCAGGCCGACGTGCACGGCATGGTCGAGGTCCGCCCGCTCGCTCGCCTCGACGGCGCGCCGCAGCAGGGAGAAGTCGGCGACGGGGGCGTAGTCCTGGTCGTGGAAGCGGATCCGGTTGATCCCCGAGTCGGTGCACGCGCCGTTCGCGATGATGATGTCGCGCATGCCGACCTTCTCGGTGAGCGCGCCGCATGAGCCCACCCGCACGATCGTCTGCACGTCGTACTCGCGGAACAGCTCGTTGGCGTAGATCGACATGGACGGCTGCCCCATGCCGGATCCCTGCACGGAGACGCGATGCCCCTGCCAGGTGCCGGTGAAGCCGAGCATGCCGCGCACCTCGGAGTAGCACTCCGCGTCGTCGAGGAAGGTCTCCGCGATCCACTTCGCCCGCAGCGGGTCTCCGGGGAAGAGGACGACGGGGGCGATCTGGCCGGGCGCGGCGGCGATGTGCGTGCTCATGCGATCAGGGTAGCGAGACGGATTCGGGTCGGACCGGGTCGTGCGCGCATGCGCAGGCGGGCGCCGGATTGCGGGCGGGCGCCGGATTGCGGAACGGGCGCCGGATTGCGGAACGGGCGCCGGATTGCGCGGGCGGGCGCCGGATTTCCCGGGCTGGCGCCGGACCCGGGGGTGAGTGCGGCCGGGCCTCAGCCCTGCCGGCGGACCATCTCGGCGATCCACAGCGGTGCGAACGGCGAGGTGCAGTTCGGCGGCGTCGGGTAGTCGGCCAGCACCTGCAGGCGTTCCCCGATCGCGATCGCACGGTCGCGCAGCGCCGCGTGGTGGATGCCGATCTGTGCGAGCGTCTCGTTCATCGCCCACTGCTCGCGCGCGGGCGCGGCCACGAGCTCGCGTTCGATCCGGTCGAGCAGCCCGTCGAGGTCGAGGCCGTCGGGATCCTTCGCGACCCGGGCGGAGGTGAGCGACCAGGCCGCCGCACGCGCATCCGGATCCGCGTCGTCCAGCCAGCGCAGGCGCAGCTCCTCGGCGAGCGGCGACTTCTTCACGAGGTAGGCGACGAGCCAGTCGTGCGCCTTCGCGCTCTGCGTCGACCGCAGCATGCGGTCGAGATCGTCGGCGTCGAGGGCGCGGGGCTTCGCGACGAGGATGCCGAGGAGCTGTCCCGCCACATCCCCGGAGTCGTACAGCTCACCGGCGAGCTCCGGATCCGTCCCGATCCGCTTCGCGAGCGCGCGCAGCTTCGAGAGGTTCACGCCGTGCGCGTCGCCGTGGCGCTCATTGACCGCGCGCGCCTTCGGATCCTCCAGGGCGGCGAGCTCGGCGAGGGCGTCGGCAAGGGTCGTGGACATGCCGTCAGCCTAGAACCGTGTGTCGAACTCCGTCGATCCGGGGGATTTCGACCGTGCGCCCGCGGAAGGCGCCGAATCGACGGAGTTCGACACCGCCTCGCGCGCGCAGGTGCGCTGGGATCCGCACGTGAGCGACAATGGTGACGCAAACATCGCGTCCGATCCCAGGAGAGCCATGACCGAGACCCCGAGCCCCGCGCTCACCCACCGCGACGGCGCCCTGCTGCGCCACGGTCGGCCGTTCCGGATGCTGTCGGGAGCGGTGCACTACTTCCGCATCCACCCCGACCAGTGGGAGGACCGGCTGCGCCGCCTCGCGGCGATGGGGGCGAACACGGTCGACACCTACATCCCGTGGAACTTCCACGAGCGGGTCGAGGGCGAAGCGGACTTCACCGGCTGGCGCGACGCCGAGCGGTTCATCCGGCTCGCCGGAGACGTCGGCCTCGACGTCTTCGTGCGCCCGAGCCCGTACATCTGCGCCGAGTGGTCGAACGGCGGGATCCCGTTCTGGCTGAGCGCACGCACGGGCGCCCTGCGCACGAGCGACCCGGTCTTCCTCGCCGCGGTCGACGCCTGGTACGACGCGCTGATCCCGCGGCTGGCCCCGCTGCAGGCCGCGCACGGCGGGCCCATCACCGCGGTCCAGGTCGAGAACGAGTACGGATCCTTCGGCAGCGACCACGACTATCTCGTGCACCTGCGGGACGCCCTGCGCTCGCGCGGCATCGTCGAGCTGCTCACGACGGCCGACGGCACGACCGCGGACATGGTGCGCAACGGCAGCGTCGAGGGCGCGATGGGGTCGTTCACGTTCGGCACCGGAGTGGCGCTCGCGAAGAAGCTGCGCCGGCCCGGCGACGCGCTGATGTGCGCCGAGCTGTGGGGCGGATGGTTCGACCACTGGGGCGAGCAGCACCACGTGCGGTCGGCGGCGAGCATGATCGGCACGGTCGAGGAGCTGCTCGCGGAGGGCGGATCCGTGAGCCTGTACATGGCGCACGGCGGCACGAACTTCGGCCTGTGGGCCGGCGCGAACCACGACGGCGCGCTGCAGCCGACGGTCACCTCGTACGACTCCGACGCGCCGATCGGCGAGGACGGATCCCTGAACGACAAGTTCCACGCGCTGCGGGCCGTCTTCGCGCCGTTCCACGACGGCGACCTGCCGCCGATCCCGGCAGCGCCGCGCCGGCAGCCGGCCGCCTCGGCTCCGCTGAGCCCGGTCGCGTCGCTCCTCGACGTCGTGCGCGCCGTCCCCGCCGGTGCTGCCGTGCCGATGCCGCTCTCCTTCGAGGAGCTCGGCGCCGAGGACGGTCTGGTCGTGTACGAGGCGGAGATCACGTACGCCCCCGGTGCCGCGCTGACCGTCGACGTGCTGCACGACCGGGCGGTCGTCCACCTCGACGGCGTGCGCCTCGGCGTGCTCGAGCGGGACGGGGAGCGGTCGCTCGATCTACCGGCGGAGGGAGGATCCGGCGTGCTCACGCTCGTCGTGGAGAGCCAGGGGCGCGTCAACTACGGCCCGCACACGGGGGAGCGCAAGGGCATCCTCGCCGGGGTGCGGATCGGGCGCCGGTTCGCCCACGGCTGGACCCACCGTGTCGTCCCGCAGGAGGCGCCTGCGGATCCGGCTCTGCCCGACGCGGCGGCCCCGGCGGCCGCAGCGCCGGTCGATGGGCTCGCCGTCGCCGTGTTCGACGTCGCAGACCCCGCCGACGCCTGGCTCGTGTTCCCCGGCACCGGCAACGCCCTGGTGTGGCTGAACGGGTTCCTGCTCGGACGCTCCCGTGCCGTGGGCCCGCAGGTCACGCTGTACGCGCCGGGCCCGCTGTGGCGGGAGGGACGCAACGAGATCCGCGTGCTCGACACCGACGCGCTCGGATCCGCCGTCGAGATCCGCGAGGAGCCCGACCTCGGCCCGGTGGAGGAGTTCATCGGGTCGTAGCGTGCCCGGTGGGCGAGGGGCCGCGCGCACAGTTCAGGCTGGACTTCGCGGGCGCGCCGGTATCGGCGGTCTTCGGGGCCCTTCGGCGAGCTCCAGCCTGAGTTGTGCACGGACGGGAGGCGAGCCCGCCGTCGGCTCGCGACCGATCCGGGTCCGCGGCCGCGGCCTGATCCGCGGGCGGGGCCCGATCGGCGGCCGGGACCGGATCTGGGGCAGGGACCGGATCCGCCTCAGTCCTGGTCGCGCAGGCCGGCGCGGATGCGGCGCAGATCCTCGGTGAGGGAGCCGATCAGCACCCAATTGCGCGACGACGGCGGACGGATGTCGAGCGCCGAGGTGAGCGCCGGGATCGCCGAGGTGAGCGTCTCGGGCTCCGGATCCACCTCGGCGAGCTGCACGGCGAGGCGCACGTCGTGCCCGGCGCGGTGCAGCTGCTCGGCGATCGCCGGCACCGACGGTTCGGCCGGCAGGGTGTCGTCGTACTGATCGACGTAGGCGCGGGTCATGCCGATGACCTGCGTCACGATCGGGCCGAGCCGTTCGAGCAGCGCGCTCATCGCCGCGAGCTCCGTGCGGTGCCGGGATCCGCGCGGGTTCAGGGTGAGGGATTCCTCGCCCGCACCGAGCGATGCGTCGGCGGCGTCCTTCATCGGACGCAGCAGCCGTGCCTCGAGCATCAGCTCCTGCAGGCGCGCGGGGCTCTGCGGTTCGGTGATCGCGTCGCCGAGCCGGTCGAGGGTCGCCGCGAGCTCTCCGCCGAGCAGGGCGAGGTCGCGCCGCGCCGGATCCACGAGCACCGGGGGCACCACGACCACGTTGACGACGAAGCCGATGGCCGCGCCGATGAGGGTCTCCAGGATCCGGTCCACGGCGTAGTCGGGGCTCGCGGATCCGAGCGCGAGCACGAGCATCGCCGAGATCGCCACCTGGTTCGCGGTGCCCGGCGTCGCCTTGAACGACCACGCCACCACCATCGCCACGACGACCGCGAGCAGCACGACCCAGCTGAGTCCGCCGAGGGCGAGGCTCAGCAGCACCGCGATCACGACGCCCGCGATGACGCCGATGCTGCGCTCCACGGCCTTCGCGAACGACTGGTTCACGCTCGGCTGCACGACGAGCAGCGCGGCGATCGCCGCGAACACGGGAAGGTGCCCCGGCACGAGCCAGCCCGCGATCAGCCAGGCCGCGATCGTGGCCGCGGCCGACTTCGCCACCTGCAGCAGCGGCGCGCGTCGTGCGGCGCGGAGGGCGGCGAGCGGACGCATGACTCCACGGTAGTCCGCGCGGCTGTGCGCGGTGCGACCCGCAGTAGAGTGACGCGCACAGCGTCGGATCGGATGGATTCGTGAGCAGCACTCGGGGAACGCGCAGCGGCCGCAGGGTCAGGGGAGCCCTGTTCCTTGTGGTGCTCGCGCTGCTGAGCATGCTCGCGGGCGCCGAGGGCATGCGGGTCGGCGGCGATGCCGAGGAGGCCGACGGCCGCGCCGCGTTCTACGCGCAGCCCTCGCCGGTGCAGGCCGGGGTGCCGGGCGCCCTGGTGAAGACCGAGGAGCTCGTCGGGGTGCCCCCGCTGACGCGGGCATGGCGGATCATGTACCACTCGACCGACCTCGACGGGGCGGACGTGATCGTGACCGGCGTGCTCGTGGTCCCGCTCGGCGCGGCCCCGGCGGGCGGGCGGACGGTCGTGTCCTGGGGGCATCCGACGACGGGCTCCGCGCCGGAGTGCGCGCCCTCGTACCAGTTCGATCCGTTCCTGCTGACCGAGGGGCTGCGGGCGATGCTCGATCGCGGGTACGCCGTGGTCGGCACCGACTATGCCGGGATGGGCACGGCCGGTCCCGATTCCTACCTCGTCGCGGTGACGGAGGCGCGCAACGTGCTCGACGCCGTGCGCGCGGCCCAGGGGATCCCCGAGGCCCAGGCGGGCGAGGACGTCGTCCTGTGGGGGCATTCGCAGGGAGGGCAGGCGGTGCTGCGCGCGGCGGAGATCGCCGGGTCCTACGCCCCGGAGCTGCGGATCCGCGCGGTCGCGGCCGCCGCCCCCGCCGCGCAGCTGGACCGGCTCGTGAAGGCGCATCTCGACGACATCTCGGGGGTCACGATCGGCTCGTACGCCTTCCCGGCCTACGCCCGTGTCTACGGCGCCACGGTGCCGGGTGCGCGACTGGACGGGATCCTCACCCCTGCCGCCATCGCGGACGCCCCGCGGATGAACCGGCTCTGCCTGCTGAGCGATCTCTCCGAGCTCCACGCCATCGGGACGCCGCTGGTCGGGACCTTCTTCCTCGCCGATCCGACCGTCACGGAGCCCTGGCGGACGCTCCTCTTCGAGAACTCCGCCGGATCGGTACCCTTCGCCGCGCCGCTCTTCCTCGCCCAGGGCGAGTCGGACGCGCTGGTGATCCCCGCCGACACCCGTGCGTTCGCGGAGCATGAGCGGGCGATGGGCATGGACGTCACGTTCGAGGCGATCCCGTTCGCCGACCACGGGACGGTGGCCTATCTCGCGATCCCCGCGCTGATGGCCTGGCTGGACCGGCTCGGCTGACCCGGGGTCGCCGGGGTGCGCGGGGGCCACCGGGGTGTGCCCGGGTCCGGGTTGCGGGGCGGATGCGGACGTTGTGCAGGGAGGCGACGTGTTGTGCAGGGCCGGCCCTGTCCGCGGTCGTGGATCCGGCCCTGAATCCTGCGTCTCGCGGGCGATCGGGCCCTCGGGGCGCCGGATCGACCCTGCAGAACGGCGCGGGGTCCCTGCAGAACGGCGCGTTCGCGGATGAGCCGGATCCGGATCTGAGGTACCCGGCTCGGAAGTTAAGGCATCTGCCCGATGGGGCGAGGGGGCCTTAGCGACGAGCGTATGAGTACCGGAGAAGGAGAGACACCATGGACCTGCACCCCTCGATGAGCTACCGCATCTCGACGCTCGAGATCGAGCAGGCGGCCATCCGCGCCGAGCGCGCGAGGATCGCCGCCGAGCACGCCGACCAGATCGTGCGGCGCGACGGGATCCTGCGCCGCATGTTCCCGCGGCGGCAGACCGGCCGGGTCGCGACGGCCGCGGTCGAGACGGCCGCGGCCCCCACGGTCGCGCCCGCCGCGGTCGAGACGGCCGCAGCCCCCACGGTCGCGCCCGCCGCGCCCGCCGCAGTCCCGGCGTCCGCCGCGGCCCCCGCGATCGAGCCCGCCGCGCAGGTCGCGTCCGCATCGGACGAGACCCGTGAGCGCGAGCTCGTCGGCTGCGTCTCGCACGCCGCATGAGTGCGGCGGCGCCCGTCCCGGCGCCCGCCGCGGCCCCGTCCGACACGCGGCCGTCCGCCCTGTCGTCGACGGCGGACGTCGCACCCGAGAGCCTCCCGACGACGGATCCGGCACAGGATCCGCTGCCGTCGGGAGGCTCTTCCGCGTCCGTCGAGAACGGGGCCGGCTCTGCCGAGAGCGGCGCCGCGCCCGCGGCGGCTCCCGATGTCCGTGGCGGGTGGCACGATGAAGGCATGTCCCTCGCCACCACGTCGACCGTCATGGTCGGGCGCGATGCCGAACTCGCCCTCCTCGACGACGCCCTGCGCCGCGTGGAGGCCGGCGAGTCCGCCTCCGTGCTCGTCGGCGGCGAGGCGGGCATCGGCAAGTCCCGGCTGACGGCGGAGTTCCGCCGCCGGGTAGCCGACCAGGCCACGGTGCTGACGGGCTGGTGCCTCGACTACGGATCCACGCCGGCGCCCTTCGGCCCGCTCCCCGCGATCCTGCGCGGAGTGCTCGACGAGCTCGGCGAGCGGGCCGACGAGGCCGCGGGCCCGGGTCGCGACGCCCTGCAGCTGCTGCTGCCCGAGCGCGCCGCCGGTCCGGTCGACCGGTCGGCGATCCGCCCCGAGGGGCTGCGCGAGACGATCGCCAATCTGCTCGAGGCGGCCGCCTCCGTCCGTCCCGTGGTGGTCGTGATCGAAGACCTGCACTGGGCCGACGCCGCGACCCTGTCGATGCTGTCGTTCCTGCTCCGCGCCCTCGCGGGCCGCCCCGTGCTGTTCCTGCTCACCTGCCGCATCGACGAGGTGCGCCGCGGCGGCGAGGTGCGCACGTTCCTCGCCGAGGCCGAACGCGCGCGCCTCCTCGATCGCGTGACCCTCGACCGGCTCGACGCGAGCTCCGTGCGCGATCTCGTACAGCGGCTGCGCGGTCCGGTGGGCGACGCGGGCCTCGCCCGGCTCATGGAGCGCAGCGAGGGCGTGCCCTTCTTCGTCGAGGAGCTGCTCTGCAACGTCCAGGGCCCGATGCCCGACACCCTGCGCGACGTGCTGCTCGCCCGATTCGACGCCCTCGGCGACGACGCGAAGCGCGTCGTGCGGGTCGCCTCGGGGTCCGACGGGGCGATCGCGCACGACCTGCTCGCCGCACTCGCGGGCTTCGGCGACGAGCGACTGGACGAGGCCGTGCGCGAGGCGATGGGTGCGGGCATCGTCGAGATCGCCGATCGGGAGAGCTACGGCTTCCGGCACGCGCTGCTGCGCGAGGCCGTCCACGACGATCTGCTCCCCGGGGAGCGCGCCCGCCTGCACTGGGCGTACGCCGATGCGCTGGAGGCGGCCGGTGCGGCGCCGTCGACGCTCGCTTTCCACTGGCACCGCGCCCATGACTCGCCGCGCGCGCTCGCCGCAGCCGTCACCGCGATGCACGAGGCGAAGAACAGTTACGCCTTCTCCACGGCGGCGCGGTTCGGCGAGCTCGCGCTGGAGTTGTGGGAGCAGGTGCCCGATGCCGCGCAGGTCGCCGGCATCGAGCGGATCCCCCTGCTCGCGCAGGTCGGATCCATCCTGCGCAACGGCGGCGACGGGGAGCGCGCGCTCGCCGTCGTCTCGCTCGCGCTCGACGAGATCGACCCCGCGGTCGTCGATCCCCCGGTGCACGCACGGCTGCTGCGCGACAAGGCGCTCTACCTGCAGAATCTCGGTCGCGGCGGGTCCGCCGACCTGTTCCTCGAGGCGATCGCGATCATCGAGTCCGAACCGGGGCAGGAGCGGCTGAGAGCCGCACTGCTGGGCTATCTCGCGGGGCGCTACCTCATCGGAGCGCGGCTGGAGGAGGCCGTCGCGACCGCCGACGAGGCGTTCCGGATGGCGGAGTCGATCGGCTTCGACAACGTCATGTCGGTCGCCGCGAACCTGCGCGGCTGCAGCCGGATCCATCTCGGCGAGGTCGAGGCCGGCCTCGCCGACTTCCGCCTGTCCTGGGAGCACGCGGCCGACCATGACGCCCAGCTGCGCTACCGGGTCAACTACGCCGACAGCCTGAACATGCTCGGGCGCTTCCGTGAGGCCGTGGAGGTCGCCGAAGCCGGCGTCGCGCACTCGCGCACGCTCGGCGTGGAGCGGTCGACCGGCGCGATTCTCTCGCACAACATGGTCGAACCCCTCCTCGAGCTCGGTGAGATCGACCGGGTGGAGGAGATCTCCGCGCGCGAGCTCGCCGTGCGCACGCTGCAGGTCTTCCGGATGTACTCGACGATGTCGCGCATCCGGGCGCTGGTCTGGCGCGGCGAGATGGACGAGGCCGTCCGCGTGCTCGGCGAATGGCGATCGATCGCCGAGGGCGTCGCGTCCGTCGAACGGCAGGTCTGGTACTCGCTGCACGACGTCGAGATCCTCATCGCGCTCGGGCTCGGCGATGCGGTGCGCGCCGCCGCGGTGCTCCGCACGGTGATCGAGGATCCGGGTCGGCGGCTCGCCCTGCTGGGGCGGATCCTGCTCGAGGGAGGGCGGGTGGTCGCCGACCTCCGTGCGGACGGCCACGGTCCGCTCGCCGAGTCGACGGCCGAGCTCGTGCGCGCGCGGTGGCACTCCCTGCCCGCCGAGCTGCAGCATCCGCACTGGGCCGCCGTGCTCATGGCGCTCCTGGACGCGGATCCGGAGCGGCTCAATGCCGCCGTCGTGCTGGCCGACGGCGACGACGTGCCCGCCGTCTTCCGTCCTCTCGTCCGGCTGGAGCGCGCCAGAGCGCTCGTGGCGGCGGGCGACCGAGCAGCCGCCGTCGAGCGGGCGGCCGAGGCCGCCGCGGTCGCGGAGGAGCTGGGGCACGACCGGCTGCGCCGTCAGACCCGGGAGTTCATGGACGCCGCGGGGCTGCACCGCACCGCGGCGCGCGATGCGAGCGCGGTGGAGGGCGTCGAGCTCACGGCGCGGGAGCAGCAGGTGCTCGACCTCATCGCCGAGGGGCTCAGCAACCGTCAGATCGGCGAGCGGCTGTTCATCAGCGGGAAGACCGCGAGCGTGCACGTCTCGGCGATCCTGCGCAAGCTCGGCGTCTCCAGCCGCACGGAGGCCGCTGTCGCCCAGCGCGTGCGCTGAGGCCCGACCACGGCCCACGAGCCGCGCGGGGACCGGGGACATCGCTGAGTTCGGAGGCCGCGCAGGGGTGAGGCGTGTCAGGCTGGAGACCGGAGTCCGAGACACGGGCCGACGGCGATGAGATCCGGGGAGTTCGTGATGGCAGCACAGGTCGCACTGGTCACGGGTGCCTCCTCGGGGATCGGGGAGGCCGCCGCACGGCGTCTGCGGGATGCCGGGTTCACGGTCTACGCCGCCGCGCGGCGGGTGGATCGCATGGCGAGCCTGCGGGAGGCCGGGGTGCACACGATGAGCCTCGATGTCACCGACGCCGCCTCCGCGCAGGCGGCGGTCGCGCAGATCCTCGCGGAGCAGAGCAGGATCGACCTGCTCGTCAACAACGCGGGCTACGGCTCGTACGGGGCGCTCGAGGACGTACCGCTCAGCGAGGCGCAGGCCCAGCTCGACGTGAACGTGCTGGGACTCGCGCGCATGACGCAGCTCGTGCTGCCGCAGCTGCGGGCGCAGCGCAGCGGCACGATCATCAACATCGCATCGATGGGCGGGAACTTCACGACGCCGCTCGGCGCCTGGTATCACGCCAGCAAGTACGCCGTCGAGGCGCTCAGCGACGCGATGCGGATGGAGCTGGCCCCCTTCGGCATCGACGTCGTCGTCATCGAGCCCGGATCCATCCGCACCGAGTGGGGCGCGATCGCCGCCGCCGCGGTGCTCGAGACGTCGGGCGACGGCCCGTACCGCACGCAGGCGGAGCAGGTCGCGACCTCGCTGGGCCGCACTTCGGCTCCGGGCGCGAGGATGACGTCCTCGCCCGAGGTCGTCGCGCGGGCGATCGTGACAGCGGCCACGGCCCGCCGTCCCCGTGCGCGCTACCGCATCGGCTTCGGCGCGAAGCCCCTCGTGCTGGCGCACCGGATCCTGCCCGCGCGCGTGTTCGACCGTCTCATCCGGCGCGGGATGGGCGTCGCGGGCTGAGCCGTCGTCGGGCTTCCCGGTGGGCTTTCCCCCCTTCCCACCGGGCTCCACCCGTTCAGGTCGCAGAAGATGTCGCTGTCCGGCGGTCGGAACGACACTTTTCGCGACGGGAACGGAACGACCGCGGGCGGGATGAATGCGGGCGGGAGCGTGCGGCCGACGCCCGGACGCCGTGCCCGCCTCAGGCGGCCTCCGCCCGCCCCCGGCGCCAGTACCCCATGAACGCGACCGACCGGCGATCGATGCCGAGGTCGCGCACGAGGTGGCGGCGCAGGGCGGTGATCGTCGACGCCTCTCCGGCGAGCCAGGCGTAGCAGGATCCGACGGCGGCGTCCGGGACCTCCCAGAGCACCTCGTCCTCGCTCGGGTCGGCGAGGTCGGTTCCCGTCGTCACCGCGGGCTCGTCCTCGGCCGCTCGGGTCTCGCCCCATGCGTGCACCGCCGCGCTCAGGCGCAGCCCGTGCGCAGCGCTCCCGCGGGCCAGCCACCGGATCGCGACGCCCTCGGGTGCGGCGAGAGGAAGCGCGTCGGCCTCGGTGGGGACCTCGATGTAGACGGATCCGGTCACGTGCGCCGGCAGCGACTCGACGATCGCGCAGATCGCCGGCACCGCGGTCTCGTCCCCGGCGATGAGCACCGATCCGGCATCGCCCGGGTTCCACTCCAGTCCTCCGGTCTCGTCGGCGCGGGCATCGGGGCCGATCACGACCAGCGGCGCGCCGGGCGCGGCGGCCGAGGCCCAGGCGGACGCGGGGCCCTCGGTGCCGTGCAGCACGAAGTCGACGTCGATCTCACGGACCTCCGGCCGCACCGCGCGGATCGTGTAGGTGCGAATCGGATTGCGGCTCTCATCGGGGAGTTCTCGCCAGCGGCGATACCACTCCATCATCCCCACCGTCTCGTCGAACTGGCCGACGTCGGTGAAGGATCCGTCGGGCAGCGGCAGGACGAGCTTGATGCGCTGATCGAGGCCGGCGGTGCCGAAGTGCACGAGATCGGGGCCGGTCAGCGTCACGCGCAGGAAGTTCGGCGACAGCTGGGTTCGATGCGCGACGGTGGTGCGGTAGGTCCGGTAGGGGTGATGTGACACGCTCACAAGGATAGGTTAGGCTCCCCTAACATGACGAATCGGGATTCCTCCGGCTCCCTCCTGCCGGCCGGGCTCGAGGCAGAGGGCCTCGCCCTGCACTACGGCCGCACCCCCGTCGTGCACGACGTCGCGCTGAGTCTTCGGCCCGGAGCAGTCACGGCGCTCATCGGCCCGAACGGCAGCGGGAAATCCACCGCGCTGCGTGCCATCGCGCGGCTGCACCGCGTCCACGCGGGGTCCGTGCGGATCGACGCCGCCGGCGCCGATCGCGACGCGGCGGCGCTGGATGCGAAGGAGTTCGCGCGCACCGTGGCGATGCTCTCGCAGTCGCGGCCGCATCCCTCGGGCCTGGAGGTGCGCGACGTCGTGACCTTCGGGCGGCACCCGCATCGCGGCCGGTTCTCCGGCCTGCGCGACGAGGACCGCGCGGCGATCGACCGGGCGCTCGCCCTCACCGGGCTGGACGCGATGGGGGCGCGTCCGGTGGATGAGCTCTCCGGCGGGGAGCTGCAGCGCGTCTGGCTCGCCACCGCGCTCGCGCAGACCACGCCGATCCTGCTGCTCGACGAGCCGACCAACCACCTCGACCTGCGCTACCAGATGGAGACGCTCGACCTCATCCGCGACCTCGCCGATGCCGGCACGGCCCTGGGCGTCGTGCTGCACGATCTGGACCACGCCGCCGCGGTCGCCGATCGGGTCGTGCTCCTCCACGACGGCCGGGTGCGCGCGTGCGGCACCCCGGCCGAGGTGCTCACCGGCGAGAACCTCTCCGCGGCCTACGGGCTGCGCATCGACACCCTGCTCGACGACGACGGCCGGGTGCGCGTGATCCCGCGCGGCCGTCACTCCGCCCGCCGTCCCGTCCCCGAACCGCAGCCCGCCTGATCGCGGGCCGACGCCGCCGCGCCGCACGATCGTCGTCCGACCCCGCCCGGCATGCCCGGATCCCCGATCTCGACCTCTTCTGCTTCCCGACCACCGATCCACCGACCCTGGAGAACCATGCGCAAGCCCCTCGCCGTCCTCTCGCTGCTCGCCGCGAGCACCCTCGCCCTCGCCGGCTGCGGGACAACCTCTGTCGCCGCGCCCACCGGCAGCGCCGCCCCCGCTGCGAGCGCCGAGTGCGCGAAGGACACGACGCGCACCGCCACGGGGCCGGTCAGCGTGACCGACGCCCTGGGCCGCACCGTGAAGCTCGACAAGCCCGCCGAGCGCGTCGCCGTGCTGGAGTGGCAGCAGGTCGAGGACGCCCTCACCCTGTGCGTGACCCCCGTCGCCGTGGCCGACGCGGCCGGCTACCGCCAGTGGGACAGGGCCGAGACGCTGCCCGAGGGCGTCGCCGATGTCGGAACCCGCCAGGAGCCGAACCTCGACGCGCTGTTCCAGACCAAGCCCGACCTCGTGATCGTGGAGGCGCAGACGCGCGACGATGCGATCATCGGCCAGCTCGAGAAGTACGGCGTGCCCGTGCTCGTGACGATCGGCGCCGATGCGAAGGATCCGGTGAAGCAGCTGCTCGCGACCTTCGATCTCATCGCGCAGGCCACGGGTCGCACCGAGCGTGCCGAGGCCGTCGCGACGGAGATGAAGGACCACCTCGCGGAGGCGAAGAAGGCCCTTGCCGCAGCGTCGCCCGCCAGCACCGACTTCGTCTACTTCGACGGCTGGGTCGACGGCGGCACCGTCTCGCTGCGCCCCTTCGGCACCGGTTCGCTCATCGGCGCGATCGGCGGCGAGCTCGGGCTCACGAACGTGTGGAAGGGCGAGACCGATCCCGCCTACGGGCTCGGCAGCACGGACATCGAGGGCATGACGACCGTCGGCTCCGCCACCCTGCTGTACACCGGCACCGACGACCCGGACAGTGAGAGCTTCATCAAGGCCGCCGAGAAGAACCCGGCCTGGGCCTCGATCCCGGCCGTGAAGGAGAAGCGGATCCACGCGTTCCCGGCCGGGATCTGGACGTTCGGCGGGCCGCGCTCGGCCGAGAAGATCGCCGACGCGTACGTCGACGCGTTCACCCGGTGAGCCGCGGGCGGTGCGATGACCTTCCTTCGGGGTCGTTGAGCGAGCATCGGCGCAGCCGAAGCGAGACGAAACGCGGCATCCCCGCGGGAGTGCGGCGTTCCGTCTCGCCGTCGGTTCGCGAGGCGGCCCCGGGAATCGGGGTCCGCGCGCGCCTCGGCGCCGTCGGGGTGCTGGTCCTCCTCGCGCTCGCGCTCACCGCTGCCGCCGGCTGGCACCTCACCCAGGGCACGAGCGGGGCGGTCTGGGCGAACCCCGAGATCCTGCTCGGGGCGCGCCTGCCCCGGCTCGCCGCGGGTGTGGCCGTCGGCGTGGCCCTCGGCATGGCCGGCCTGCTCATGCAGTCGCTGGCGCGCAACGCCCTGGCCTCGCCCGACACGCTCGGCGTGACGTCGGGCGCCTACCTCGCGATCACCGCGGTCGCCGCCTTCGGCATCTCCGTCCCGTTCTGGGCCTCGGGGATCGTCGCGTTCGCCGGCGGGCTCGTGGCCGCCGTGATCGTTCTGGGCCTCGCCGGAGGGGCCGGATCCTCGACGACCCGGCTCGTGCTGGCCGGGTCCGCGCTGGCACTGGCGTTCCAGGCCGCGACCTCGGCGCTGCTGATCCTGTTCAGCGAGCAGACCAAGGGCCTGCTCGCCTGGGGGAGCGGAAGCCTGTCGCAGCTCGGGCTCGAGGCGTTCCTGCGCGCCGCGCCGGTCGTCGTGGTCGCCGGCCTGCTGGCGCTGCTGCTCGCCCGGCGGCTGGACGTCCTCGCGCTCGGCGACGATCTGGCCGCATCCCTCGGGGTGAGGATCCGTTCGACGCGCGTCCTCGGGATCCTGCTCTCGGTGCTGCTCACCGCGACCGCCGTCACGCTCGCCGGCCCGCTCGGGTTCGTCGGCCTGTGCGCCCCCGTGCTCGCCCGCCTGCTGGTGCGGATCGTGCCGGGGCTCGGCCGGCACGCCCTGCTCCTGCCCGCTTCCGGCCTCCTCGGCGCGCTCGTGGTGATCCTCGCCGACGTGCTGCTGCGGCTCCTCATCGGCGCCGAGGGGGCCATCGCCGTTCCGACGGGCGTGGCGACGACCGTGCTCGGATCTGTCGTGCTCGTGGTGATGGCGCGGCGGCTGCGCGATTCCGGACCGACACGACGGCCGCCGTCGATCCGGTTCGGCGTGCGGGGGCCGCTGCGCTTCCGGCTCGTGGTCGGGATCTCGGCCGTGCTGGCGGTCGCCGTCGTGGTCGCTGGCCTGCTGGTGGGGGCGACGCCGCTGCTCACCGGGGACGTCCTGCTCTGGCTGCAGGGGCAGGCGCCGCCGCAGATCGCGTTCGCACTGGACGAGCGTGCCCCGCGGGTGATCGCCGCCGTCACCGCGGGGGCTGCCCTCGCGCTCGCCGGATGCCTGACCCAGGCGGTGAGCCGCAACCCGCTCGCCGATCCCGGACTCCTCGGCATCACCGGGGGCGCGGGGCTCGGCGCGGTGCTCGTCGTCACGAGCGCCGCGGCCTCGACGTTCGGCATGCTCGCGGCGGCGGTGGTCGGCGCGCTCTGCGCGTTCGCGCTCGTGTATCTGCTCGCCTGGCGCGGCGGGCTCAGTGCGGATCGGTTCATCCTCATCGGGATCGGCGTCTCGTCGGCGGCGGTCGCGCTCACGTCCTTCGTGCTGCTGCGGGCGAGCCCGTTCGACACCCCGAAGATCTACACCTGGCTGAGCGGAACGACCTACGGCCGGATCTGGGAGCAGGTCGTCCCCCTGGCGGTGGTGCTGATCATCGCCCTGCCGGTGGTGCTGATGCGCCATCGCGAACTGGATCTGCTCGCCCTCGACGAGGACACCCCGCGCGTGCTCGGAGTGAAGCTCGAGCGTTCGCGCCTGCTGATCCTCGCCGTGGCGGCGCTCCTCGCGGCGTTCAGCGTGGTGGCGGTCGGCGTCATCGGCTTCGTCGGCCTGGTCGCCCCGCACGCCGCGCGCGCCCTGGTCGGCGGCCGGCATGCGCGCGTGGTGCCCGTCGCGGTGCTGCTGGGGGCGGTGCTGGTCGGCCTCGCGGACGCGGTGGGCCGCACGGTCATCGCGCCGGCGCAGCTGCCCGCCGGGCTCGTGGTCGCGGTCCTCGGCGCTCCGTACTTCGTGTGGCTGCTCTGGCGCTCCCGCGACGTGTGAGCCGGCGGTGGTCGCCGGCCCGCCGGGGTCGTTGAGCGAGGACGGCGAAGCCGACCGAGACGAAACGCGGTGACGGGGGAGAGTGCGGCGTTTCGTCTCGCGCCGGCTGCGCCGGTGCTCGCTCAACGACCCCGGGTGGGTGCCGGCTGCGCCGGTGCTCGCTCGACGACCCCGGGTGGGTGCCGGCTGCGCCGGTGCTCGCTCGACGACCCCGGGTGGGTGCCGGCTGCGCCGGTGCTCGCTCGACGACCCCGGACCGCGCGGGCTGGGGGCGGCGGTTTCAGCCCGCGGCGTCGGCCTCGAGCAGCGCCATCGCGGCGTTGTGCCCGCCGATGCCCGAGACCGCGCCGCCGCGGACCGCGCCGGATCCGCACAGCAGCACGTCAGGGAAGCGGGTGGCCACGCCCCAGCGCCGGGCGGGGGTGTCGAGCTCGGCGTCGTCCTCGGCCCAGGGCCAGGACAGCGGCCCGTGGAAGATGTTGCCGCCCGGCATCGCGAGCGCCTCCTCCAGATCGCGCGTCGTCTTGACCTCGATGCACGGCTCCCCCGCCGCATCGACCGCGAGGACGTCCTCGATCGGCTCTGCGAGCACCGAGTTCAGGGAGGCGAGCGCCGCGGTCCGGATCCGGTCCCGCAGCTCGTCGTTGCCGATCCGGTCGACGAGCCGGTCGGGCACGTGCAGGCCGAACAGCGTGAGGGTCTGCGCGGGGGTGTCGCGCAGCGACTCGCCCAGGATCGTCCGGTCGCTCAGCGTGTGACAGTAGATCTCGCACGGCAGCGGATCCGGGAGCTCGCCCCCTTCCGCCCGTTCGAAGGCCGTGCGCAGCTGCACGCCGAGCTCGTTGATGTGGAAGGTGCCGGCGAACGCCGCCTCGGGGGCGACGGTCCCGTCGCGCAGCTTCGGCAGCCGGGTGAGGAACAGGTTCACCTTCGCCTGCGCCCCCTCGGGGCGGGCCACCGCGGCGCCGGACGCCCCGAGCGCGCCGGCATCGCCGAGGAGTCGTTCCAGCACCGCGGGCGCGACGTTCGAGAGGACCGTGCGGGCGGTGGCCGCCTGCACCTCGCCGTCGTGGCGGTACTGCACGGTCGCGGACCGGCCCTCGGCGGCGGGGGCGACCGACAGCACCTCGGCCCCGGTCAGCACCCTCGCGCCGGCCGTCGCGGCGGCCCGGGCGATCTCGGCCGAGACCGCGCCCATGCCCCCGACCGGCACGTCCCAGTCGCCCGTGCCGCCGCCGATCACGTGGTACAGGAAGCAGCGGTTCGCGTCGAGCGCCGGATCGTCGAGGCTCGTGAACGTCCCGATCAGCCCGTCGGTCGCGACGACGCCGCGCACCAGGTCGCTGCGGAACCGGGCGTCGATCGTCGCGCCGAGCGGCCGCTCGATGAACGCGTCCCAGACGGCGTCGTCGCCGAGGAGCGCCTTCGCGGCTCCGCGGGTCGGCAGCGGCTCGGTCAGCGTCGGGAACAGGGCCTCCGCGATCCGCCGGGTCTCGTCGGAGAACGCATCCCATGCGGCCAGGTCGGAGGCGTCGACCCCGGCACGGGCGAAGTCGGCCCTGGCCCCCTCGGCGTCGGCGGCGCGGTCGACCAGCAGGCCGCGGGTCGGGTCGAGCGGATCCGGGGTGTACGAGGAATAGCGCCGCCGGACGAGGCCGATGTCCAGGCCCAGGTCGTCGATGATCCGCTGCGGCAGCAGGCTCACGAGATAGGCGTAGCGGGACAGCCGCGCGTCGACGCCCTCGAACGCCTGCGCCGAGACGGCCGCCCCGCCGACGTGGTCGTCGCGCTCGAGCACGAGCACGCTGCGGCCGGCCCGGGCGAGATAGGCGGCGGCGGTCAGTCCGTTGTGACCCCCTCCCACGATGACGGCGTCGTAGTCGGGGGTCTTCTCGTCGGACATGAGGAATCCTCGTTCATCGCGGGTCACCGTCGGATCCGGCTCACTCCGCCGTGGCCGCACCGGGCACGGCGACGACGGGGACCGGGGCGTAGCGGATGATCTTGGCCGCGCTCGATCCCAGGAACACGCGAGCGATCGGGTGCGTCGACGACGATCCGATCGCGAGGATGTCGCCCTCCTCCCAGTCGAGCCGGCGGATCGCGCGGGCCCAGTCGGATCCCTCGGCGATCGTGAACGTGAGCGTGTCGTCGTCGAAGCCCTGCGAGCGCAGGAACTCCTCCGCCTCGTGCTGAGCGTTGCCCGCCTGCATCCGCCACAGATCGATCACCTGGGTCTCGGCGTGCCCCATCCGGGAGGTGACGGGTCGGCGGGGCGGGGCGACGACGAAGGTCACCACCCGAAGCCGCGCCCCCGTGCGCCGGCAGATCTCGGCGACGCCGGTGAGCAGCGACCAGCTGGCGTCGTCGTCGCGGAAGGCGACCGTGACGCGGGTCACGCCGCTGTCGGTGCGGTAGCCCCGCGGCGCGATGGCCACGGGGATCGGCGACGAGTGCACGAGCCGGTCGGTCTTCGAGCTGAGCCGGATGCGGCCGGGCTCGGCGTCGCCGCTCGATCCGACCACGAGCATCCGCGCCTCGTGCTCCGTGGCCTGCTCGATGAGCGCCTGGGGGACGGAGCGCCCGCTCACCCAGACCGCGGTGCCGTCGATGCCCGGGTGCTGGGCGAGGTCGGCGCGCGCCTCCTCGGCGGTGATCTCGCCCTCTCCCGCCGCCCAGTCCTCGAACTCCCGGTCCGTGCCGCCGGCGAGCGGGTTGCCCCACCCCTGCGGGACGACGGACACGGCGCGGACGTGCTGGGGTTCGGAGCGGGCGAACTGGCAGGCGAGCTCGATGGCGGAGCGATCGTTGTTGTGGGGGCCGTAGCCGACGAGGTAGGTCACTTGCTCTGGTCCTCGAGTTCGGGGTGGATGGGTTCGGAGATCTCCTCGTCGGAGGTGTAGGTGTTCAGCGTGGCCTTGCGGCGCCCGTAGGCGAGGTAGAACAGGAACACGATCACGAGCCAGCTCACGCAGATGATCCAGGTGATGGGCTGCAGCTGGGTCAGCACGTACACGCAGACCAGCACGGTGAGGATCGGCACGACCCACGGGCCGAACGGGACCTTGTACGGCCGCTCGATCTCGGGGTGGGTGCGGCGCAGGACCATGAGGGAGATCGCCACGATGCTGAACGCGACCAGGGTGCCGAAGGAGACGCTGTCCCACAGGTAGTCCGCCGGCACGAACCCGGCGACGAGGGCGACGATGATCGACACCGTGAGCGTGTTGAAGACGGGGGTGCCGAACTTCGGGCTGACGCGCTCGAACTTCTTCGAGACCATCCCGTCGCGGGAGATCGAGAACAGGATGCGGGTCTGCCCGTAGAGCGTTACCAGGGTCACCGAGAACACGGAGATCACGGCGCCGGCGGACAGGATGATCGGCCAGATCGGGCTCCCGGTCACGTTCAGGAGGATCTTCGCGAGGCCCGCCTCGCCGGCCTCCTTCGTCGCGAACCAGCTCGCCGGCTCGGCGGCGAGGCCCGCGACCGAGACCAGGACGTAGATCGCGGTGACGATCAGCAGCGCACCGATGATCGCGCGGGGGATCGCCTTCTGCGGGTTCTTCACCTCCTCGGACGCGGTGGCGACCGCGTCGAGTCCGATGTAGGAGAAGAAGATCACCCCCGCCGCGCCGCTGATCCCGGACGCCTGCCCGAAGAAGTTCGCGAAGTGGTCGGAGTTGAACGCGGTGAACGCGAGGACCACGAACAGCAGCAGCACGCCGAGCTTGATGCACACCATGATGGCGTTCACCGTCGCCGACTCCGATGCGCCGCGGATCAGCAGCAGCATGCACAGGCCGATCAGCACCACGGCGGGCAGGTTGATGAACCCGCCGTTGGGGGATCCGTCCGGATTCGGGATGAACGTCAGCGACAGCGCCGTCGGCAGCTGGAAGTGGAACAGCTGGAGCAGCAGCTCGTTGAAGTAGCCGCTCCACCCGACCGCGACCGCGGAGACGGCGAGGCCGTATTCGAGCAGCACCGCGCCGCCGACGAGGACCGCCGGACCCTCGCCCAGCGCGTGATACGTGTACGAGTAGCTGGATCCGCTGACGGGGATCGCCGACGCGAGCTCGGCGTAGCAGAGCGCCGACAGCCCCGCGGCGACCGCCGCGAGCAGGAACGACAGGATGACCGCGGGTCCGGCCAGCGGGACCGCGCTGCTGAGGACGAAGAAGACGCCGGTGCCGACGGTGGCGCCGACGCCGAACATCATCAGCTGGAACGTCCCCAGATTGCGGGACAGCTCCTCGCCCTGATGGTGCCGTCGCTGGAAGATGATCGGCTTGCGGCGCACGAGCTGGCGTCCGAAGGACGACGGGGTGTGGTTGGTGGACATGTGGCTCCCAAAGGCCGGTGGCGGGCGTCTTCGACCGCCGTTGCCTCATGCTGGCATTCGGCAGGAGAGATGCCAACATACCCCCGGAGGGAGATGTCTGGAATCTCAGACAGCCCGCCGTCCGGTACCCAATCGGACGATCAGGCCGGATCCAGTACCAGCCGGTAGCCCATGCCCTGCTCGGTGAGCAGGTGCTGCGGCGCGCTCGGGGTGCGCTCGAGCTTCTTGCGCAGCTGCGAGAGGTAGAGGCGCAGGTAGCCGGTGTCGGTGACCTGCTCCGTGCCCCAGATCTCGCGGAGCAGTTCCTGCCGCGTCACGAGCGCTCCCGGGTGCCGGGCCAGATGCTCCAGGATCTGCCATTCGGTCGGCGTCAGGTGCACGCGCGCGCCCTCGCGGGTCACCGCCTTGGCGGCGAGATCCACCTCGACGTCGCCGAACGTCACGGAGGACTCCGCCGGCGCCCCTCCGCGGCGGCGGGCGAGCGCCCGCAGCCGCGCGAGCAGCTCGTCCACCTGGAAGGGCTTGGTGACGTAGTCGTCGGCGCCCGCGTCGAGCGCCTCGACCTTGTCGGCGGATCCGGTGCGCCCCGAGACGACGAGGATCGGCACGTCGCTCCAGCCGCGCAGGGCCTCGATCACGGCGATCCCGTCGAGCTTCGGCATGCCGAGGTCGAGCAGCACGATGTCGGGGTGCGCCTGCGCGGCCATCGCGATCGCGGCGGCGCCGTCACCGGCGGCGATCACGTCGTAGCCGTGCGCGGCCAGCGTGATCCGCAGCGCACGCACGAGCTGGGGGTCGTCGTCGGCGACGAGCAGTTTCATCGCGGCTCCTCCTCGGTGGACTCGTTCACAACGCTCCCGTCGCGAAAAGTGTCGCTTCCCGGGCCGCTTTCCGACACTTTCTGCGACGGGAGCGGGAGGGATGCGGGCAGGGACTCCGCCCCGGGGGCCGGGAACGCCGGATCCGATCCCGGATCCGGATCCGGGGCCGTGCCGGCCAGGGGCAGCGACACGACCATCGTCAGTCCTCCGCCCGGGGTGTCCTCGGCGGTCAGCGTACCGCCCATGCCCTCGGCGAAGCCCCGGGACAGGGCGAGCCCCAGCCCGAGTCCCGTCGTGTTGTCGGTGTCGCCGTGCCGCTGGAACGGCAGGAACGCGCTCTCGCGCTGGTCTTCGGGGATCCCCGCGCCGCGGTCCGCGACCCGGATCTCGGCGCGCTCGCCGAGGCGGCTCGTCGAGACGATCACGCGCTCCCCCGCCGGGGAGTGCCGCACGGCGTTGGTGAGCAGGTTCACGAGCACCCGCTGCAGCAGCACCGGATCCGCACGCAGCGGCGGCAGGGCGGCGTCGAGGGCGAGCTCGACCTCGTCCGGGCCCAGCGAGAGCTCGTCGAGAGCCGAGACCACTCCGCCTCCGGCGTCGACCTGCTCCAGCGACACGGCCAGCACCCCGGCCTGCACGCGGCTGACGTCGAGCAGGTCCGTCACCAGGCGCGACAGTGTGGCGAGGCTCTCGTCCGCGGTCTCCACGAGCTCGGCGCGATCCTCGGCCGAGAGGCGGTGCGCACTGCGCAGACCGCCCACGGCGGCCACGGCGGCGGCGAGCGGTCGGCGCAGGTCGTGGCTGAGCGCCGAGAGCAGGGCGCTGCGCACCTGGTCCGTCTCGGCGAGCACGGCCGCCTCCTTCGCGGTCTCGCGCAGGTCGGTGTGCTCGATCGCGGCGGCGAGCTGCGCCACGATCGCGTCGAGCAGGCGGCGGCCGGCGGCGTCCAGGTCGCCGCCGTGCAGCTCGAGCAGCGCGCGCGGGCGCCCGTCGGCCCCGACGCCGACCGGCACGGTCTCGACCGCGGCCACGTCGGCCCCCGCCGGAGCGCCCGGCGACCGCAGGGCGCCGCGCCGTGACCGCGAGACCGAACCCGTGGCCCGAGACCGCGGATCGTATCGTCGGTCTCGGGACGGAGGTTCGGTCTCGCGGTCGGTTCGGCGGGGTGAGCGGGGTGCGGGGGGTGCGGGGTATGCGGCGTCGCCGGCGCCTCCGAGCGGTTCTCCGTCGGCGGCGATCACTGCGCCGTCGGGGGAGAGCAGGCGGATCCCGCTCAGCCCGAACGCCTCGCGCGCCCGGGCGACGAGCGCCGTGGGGGCGCTGTCTCCGCGCAGCACGTTGCCGGCCACCGCGGCGAGCAGCTCGGCCTCGCCGGACGCGCGCTGGGCCGCCCTCGCGCGGCGCGCCGCCTGGTCGACGACGATGCTCACGAGCACGGCGATCACGACGTACAGCACGAGCGCCAGCGCGTGCAGCGGATCCGCGATCGTGACGGTGAACAGCGGATCCACGAAGAGGAAGTCGAGGGTGAACCCGCTCAGGACGGCGGCGAACAGTGCGGGCCGCAGGCCGCCGATGAGGGCGACCACCACGACGAGCAGCTGGTAGCTCAGCACGTCGGAGGTGATGGATCCGGGTGCCTTGAGCGAGAAGAGGAGCCAGGACAGCAGCGGTCCGCCGATGAGCGCCACCGCGAATCCGATGAGCTGGCGCCGCCACCCCAGGGCTCCGCCGCTGATCGTCGGGAGCGGTCCGCGCCGCCCCGCCGCGGAGTGCGTGACGATGTGCACGTCGATGTCGCCGGAGCGGCGGATGATCTCGGCGCCGATCCCGGGGCCGGTCAGAGCGGCGGAGAGTCGGCTGCGCCGGCTGACGCCGATGACGAGCTGGCTCGCGTCGACCGATTGCGCGAACTCGACGAGCGTGCCCGCGACGTCGTCGCCGACGAGCTGGTGGTAGCTGCCGCCGAGCGACTCGACGAGCCCGCGCTGCGTGGTCAGCGCTCCGGGGCGGTCGCCGCGCAGGCCGTCCTGCGTGGTGACGTGCACGGCCAGCAGCTCCCCGCCGGCCGAGCGCGCCGCGATCCTCGCGCCGCGGCGCAGCAGCGTCTCCCCCTCGGGGCCGCCGGTGAGGGCGACCACCACGCGCTCCCTGGTCTGCCAGGCGCTGTCGATCCCATGCTGGCTGCGGTAGCTGCGCAGCGCGCTGTCGACCTCGTCGGCGAGCCAGAGCAGCGCCAGCTCGCGCAGCGCCGTGAGGTTGCCGAGGCGGAAGTAGTTCGACAGCGCGGCGTCGATCCGCTCCGCCGGGTACACCTGGCCGGCCGAGAGCCGGTCGCGCAGCGTCTGCGGGGCGAGGTCGACGACCTCGACCTCGTCGGCGCCGCGGATCACCTCATCGGGCACGGTCTCCTGCTGCGCTACGCCCGTGATCTTCTCGACCACCGCGTTGAGCGACTCGATGTGCTGCACGTTCACCGTGGTGATGACGTCGATGCCCGCGTCCAGCAGTTCCTGCACGTCCTGCCAGCGCTTGGCGTTGCGGGATCCGGGGGCGTTCGTGTGCGCGAGCTCGTCGATGAGCGCGAGCTCGGGGCGCCGGCTCAGCACGGCGTCGAGATCGAGCTCGTCGAGCTGCACGCCCCGGTGGGACACCGCGCGGCGCGGCACCTGCTCGATGCCGAGGGTCTGCGCATGCGTCGCGGCGCGGCCGTGGGTCTCCACGATCCCGATCACGACGTCGCGCCCGAGCTCGTGCAGGCGGCGCCCCTCACCGAGCATCTCGTAGGTCTTGCCCACCCCGGGTGCGGCGCCGAGCAGCACGCGCAGGCGACCGCGGGCGTGGGATCCGCCCTCTCGCCGCGCCTCCACCATCGCCGACATCCCTTCACTCACCGACATGCTCGCCCGCGCCGACATGCTCGCCTGCCCGGCGCCTCACCGGCCCAGGGAGTCCAGCGCCTGGTTCAGCTGCAGGACGTTCACCCGCGGCTCGCCGAGGAAGCCGACGTCGCGCGTCTGAATCCTAGACTCCACCAGGGCGCGCACGGCGGACGCGTCGAGGCCGCGCGCGTCCGCGATCCGGTTCACCTGCAGCAGGGCGTAGGCCGGGCTGATCTGCGGATCCAGGCCCGACGCCGAGGCGGTGACGGCGTCGGCGGGGATCGCGGACTCGGCGACGTGCTCGCGGGCGGCGATCGCCGCGCGGCGTTCGGCGATCGCCTTCACCAGGTCGGGGTTGTTCGGTCCGAGGTTGCTGCCGCCGGACGCGGTGGGGTCGTAGCCGTCCTTGCCCGCGGCCGACGGGCGCGGCTGGAAGTACTGCGGCAGCGCTTCGCCGTTCGCATCGGCGAAGGACTGCCCGATGAGCGCGCTGCCGACGGGGGCCGCGCCGCCGGTCCAGCCGCCGGTGGGGTTCCCCTTCGCGTCGACGAGCGAGCCGTTGGACTGCCAGGGCAGCGCGAGCTGGCCGATGCCGGTGATCGCGAGGGTGTAGCCGACGCCGAGCAGGAGGGTGAGCACGAGCATCGCGCGGACGGCGACGCCGGTGAGGCGGACGGTGCCGCGGAGGTTCGACATGGGAGGGCCTTTCGGGAGGGTCTATGTGGGGTCGTTGAGCGAGGCCGCGGAGCGACCGAGACGAAACGCGGTGGTCTGTCGCGGACCGCGTTTCGTCTCGCGCCGCCTGCGGCGGTGCTCGCTCAACGACCCCGTGGTGCGCACGTCAGAAGCCGGGGATGAGGGCGACGACGAGGTCGATGAGCTTGATGCCGACGAACGGCAGGATGACGCCGCCGATGCCGTAGATCAGCAGGTTGCGCTGGAGGATCTGCGACGCGCTCGCCGGCTTGTAGGTCACGCCGCGCAGGGCGAGCGGGATCAGGAAGACGATGACGATCGCGTTGAACACGATCGCGCTCGTGACGGCGGAGGCGGGGGAGTGCAGCTGCATGATGTTGAGCGCGGCGAGCCCCGGGAAGGCGCCCATGAACATCGCCGGGATGATCGCGAAGTACTTCGCGATGTCGTTCGCGAGCGAGAACGTGGTGAGCGCCCCGCGGGTGATGAGCAGCTGCTTGCCGATCCGCACGATGTCGATGAGCTTGGTCGGATCCGAGTCGAGGTCGACCATGTTCCCCGCCTCCTTGGCGGCCGAGGTGCCCGTGTTCATCGCGACGCCGACGTCGGCCTGTGCGAGCGCGGGGGCGTCGTTGGTGCCGTCGCCGGTCATCGCGACGAGACGACCGCCCTCCTGCTCGCGCCGGATGAGGGCGAGCTTGTCCTCCGGGGTGGCCTCGGCGAGGTAGTCGTCGACGCCGGCCTCGGCGGCGATGGCCTTCGCCGTGAGCGGGTTGTCGCCCGTGATCATCACGGTGCGGATCCCCATGCTGCGCAGCTCGCCGAAGCGCTCCGCGAGCCCCTCCTTGACGACGTCCTTGAGATGCACGACGCCGAGGATGCGGGCCCCTCCCCCCGATGCGTTCGAGCGAGCACCCTCTCCCGGGGTCGTTGAGCGAGCGCCGACGGAGTCGGAGCGAGACGAAACGCCGTCTCCGTCGGAAAGCCGCGTTTCGTCTCGGGCGGCTCCGCCGTCCTCGCTCAACGACCCCGAAGAGACCACGGCCACCACGAGGGGGGTGCCGCCGGAGGCGGCGATCTCGTCGGCGAACGCCGCGGCCTCGGCCGCCGCCGCGGCGTCGCCGGAGCCCTCCGACTCGATCCAGGCGCGGATCGCGGATCCTGCCCCCTTGCGGATCTGCATTCCGTCGATGAGATCGACTCCGCTCATGCGGGTCTGCGCGGTGAACGGCACGACCTCGGCGCCCTCGGGAGCGGCGACCACGATGCCGCGGGCGGCGGCGAGGTCGACGATCGATGCGCCCTCGGGCGTCGGGTCGGCGAGCGACGACAGCGCGGACGCCTCCAGCAGCTCCTCCGCGGAGACCCCGGCCACCGGTCGCACGTCGGTGGCGCGGCGGTTGCCGTAGGTGATGGTGCCGGTCTTGTCGAGCAGCAGCGTCGTGACGTCGCCGGCGGCCTCGACGGCGCGACCCGACATCGCGAGCACGTTGCGCTGCACGAGCCGGTCCATGCCGGCGATGCCGATGGCGGAGAGCAGGGCGCCGATCGTGGTCGGGATGAGGCAGACGAGCAGGGCGATGAGCACCGGGATGCTCACGGGGGACGCCGAGTAGGAGGCGATCGGGTTGAGCGCGAGCACGACCACGAGGAACACGATCGACAGGCTCGCGAGCAGGATGTTCAGGGCGATCTCATTGGGCGTGCGCTGGCGGTCGGCGCCCTCGACGAGGGCGATCATGCGGTCGACGAACGTCTCGCCCGGCTGCGAGGTGATCCGCACCACGATGCGGTCGGACAGCACGCGGGTGCCGCCGGTGACGGCGCTGCGGTCGCCGCCCGACTCGCGCACCACAGGGGCGCTCTCGCCGGTGATCGCCGACTCGTCGACGGTCGCGATGCCGGCGATGATGTCGCCGTCGCCGGGGATCGGATCTCCCGCGACCACGATCACGACGTCGCCCCGGCGCAGGTCGGACGAGGCGACCTCCTCGGTGGCGGCGTGCTCCGCGGCGGGATCCGCGACCGCGTCGTAGCCGGTCACCCGGCGCGCCGTCGTGCTCGTGCGGGTCTTGCGCAGCGTCGCCGCCTGCGCCTTGCCGCGCCCCTCGGCGACCGATTCCGCGAGGTTCGCGAACAGCACCGTGAGCCACAGCCAGACGGCGATCGACCAGGTGAAGCCGTTCGGCACCGGGGTGCCGCCCGATGCGGCGGCCCCGGCGCCCAGGAACGGCTCGGCGACCGCGAGCACCGTGGTGACCGCGGCGCCGGCCCAGACGAGCAGGATGACGGGATTGCGCAGCAGGCGTGCGGGGTTCAGCCGGCGCAGCGCGCCGGGCATCGCCTGCACGAGCTGGCTCCAGCCGAAGGCGCGCTGCGGGCGCTTCGGGGATCCGGATCCGTCGTGGGGGGATTCCGGCGACGGGTGGGTGAGCCTTTCGGCAGGCTCGGGGGCCGTGGGGGTGATGACGGTCATCGGACGAGTCCTTCTGCGAGCGGCCCGAGCGTGAGCACGGGGAAGTAGGTGAGGGCGGTGACCACGACGGAGACCGCGATGAGGAGCCCGACGAACTGCGGGCGATGGGTGGGAAGCGTCCCCGCCGTCTCCGGCACGTGCTGCTGCTGGGCGAGGGATCCGGCGAGGGCCAGGACGAACACGATCGGGATGAACCGTCCGAGCAGCATCGCGACGCCGAGCGCGGTGTTCAGCCAGGGCGTGTTCGCGGTGAGGCCCGCGAAGGCGGATCCGTTGTTGTTCGCCGCCGAGGTGAAGGCGTACAGCACCTCGCTGAGCCCGTGGGGGCCCGGGTTGAGGATCGAGGTCTTCTCCACATCGGTGCGGATGGGCGGGATCGCGAAGCTCAGCGCGGTGCCGGCCAGCACGAGGGTCGGGGTGACCAGGATGTAGAGGCTCGCGAGCTTGATCTCGCGCGGGCCGAGGCGCTTGCCCAGGTACTCCGGGGTGCGGCCGACGAGCAGCCCGCCGACGAACACGGCGATCACGGCGAGGATGAGCATGCCGTACAGGCCGGATCCGACGCCGCCGGGGGCGACCTCGCCGAGCATCATGTTGATCATCGGCATCATGCCGCCGAGCGGTGTGAACGAGTCGTGCATGGCGTTCACGGCGCCGGTGGAGGTGAGGGTGGACGCGGTGCCGAACAGGGCGGATCCGAGGATCCCGAAGCGCTGCTCCTTGCCTTCCATCGCGGCGCCCGCCGCCTGGGTGGCGGTGCCGCCGCCGCCGAGCTCGAGCGCGCTGAGCGCGAACAGCGAGACGAGGAAGATCGTGCCCATGACGGCGGCGATCGCGTAGCCCTGGCGGTGGTCGCCGACGATGCGGCCGAACGTGCGCGGCAGGGCGAACGGGATGGCGAGGATCAGCAGGATCTCGAGCAGGTTCGTCCACGGCGCCGGGTTCTCGAACGGGTGCGCGGAGTTGGCGTTGTAGAAGCCGCCGCCGTTGGTGCCGAGGAGCTTGATGGCCTCCTGCGAGGCGACGGGCCCGCCGGGGATCGACTGCGCGACGCCCGCGACGGTGTGCACGTCGGTGAAGCCGGAGAGGTTCTGCGCGACGCCGCCCAGGATGAGCGCGAGCGCCGAGAGCACGGCGAGGGGCAGCAGCAGCCGGACGAGGCCGCGGATGAGGTCCACCCAGAAGTTGCCGATCGTGGCGCTGTCGCGGCGGGCGAAGCCGCGCACGAGGGCGATCGCCACGGCGATCCCGACCGCGGCCGAGGTGAAGTTCTGCACGGCGAGGCCGGCGAGCTGCACCAGGTGGCCCATGGTCTGCTCGGGCGAGTACGACTGCCAGTTGGTGTTGGCGACGAACGAGGCGGCGGTGTTGAACGCGAGCCCCTCCGGCACAGCGGGCAGCCCGAGCGAGAGCGGGAGGACCTGCTGGACGCGCTGCAGCAGGTAGAGCAGCAGCAGGCCGACCACCGAGAACGCGAGCACGCTGCGGGCGTAGGCCCGCCAGGTCTGCTCGGAGGAGGGATCCACGCCGATGAGCCGGTAGATGCCGCGCTCCGCGCGCAGGTCCCTGGCCCCGGTGTAGACGCGCGCCATGTAGTCGCCGAGCGGGCGGTACAGGAGCACGAGGACGGCGATGAGGGTGGCGGCCTGCAGCACGCCGAGCCAGACGTCCGCGGCGCCCATCAGAACTTCTCCGGGGCGACGAGGGCGACCACGAGGTAGCCGATGGCGATGACCGCGAGGGCGGCGGCCGCGATCTCGATGACGATCACAGCTTCTCCACCCCTCGGGCGATCAGCGCGACCAGGGCGAAAAGCGCGAGCGTTCCCGCGACGTAGATGATGTCGAGCACGGATCCGATCGAACCGGTTCCCGGGGCCTCGGATCGGGTTCCTCACGACATCCTCACGACCCGCTGCGGGATCCATGCGCCTTCCGCACGGAACGCCGCGCTCGGCGCCGCGACCGGCCCGCGCACCGGCGGTGCTAGCCTGACGTCGCCCCTGAGCGTCTTCTCGGCCCGGTCACCCCCGCGCCGAACGCGGCGCCGTCCTTCGGCATGGAGGGTTCGTGCCCGCAGTCCTCGCGCTCGTCGCCGCATTCATCTTCGGATCCGCCGACTTCATCGGCGGCTTCGCGGCCAAGACCCTGCGCTCGCTCGCCGTGACCGCGGTCTCCGCGCTCAGCGGCCTCCTCGCCATGGTCGTGGTCGCGCTCGTCGCCCGGCCGGTGTGGCACCCCGACGACGTGCTCTGGGCGGCGCTGTCCGGGGTGAGCAGCGTGGCCGCGGTGGCGCTGCTGTACGGATGCCTCGCGATCGGGCCGATGAGCATCCTGTCGCCGCTCGGCGCGGTCGTCGCCGCGATCGGGCCCGTGCTCTGGGGACTGCTCGTCAACGGCGAGCAGCTCACGGGGATGACCCTGGCCGGGCTCGCCCTGGCGCTGACGGCGACCGTGCTCGTCGGCTTCATCCCGGGCCAGAAGGTCGTGCGGCCGACCCTCCGAGGCGTGCTGATGGCGATCGGATCCGGCCTCGGCATCGGCGTCTTCATGATCGTGATGAGCGGCACGCACGCGGACGCCGGCGTGGCGCCGCTCATCGTGAACCGCGGCGTCAACGCCCTGCTGTGCTCGCTCTTCGTGGTCGGGGTCATGATCGCGGCGCGCCGGCGCGGGCAGCGGGCGACCTCGGCGCTCGTCGCGTCCGGCCCGCAGCTCGGCGCGACGCCGTCGGGACGCGCCGACCTCGAGCACGCCCGCCCGGACCATGCCCCCCGCGGGCTCGGGGCGGGGGATCCGCATGCGGGGGCGATGCGGCTCGTCGCGATCGGCGCCCTGTGGGCGACGGTGGGCGGCGTCGTGGACGCGATCGCGAACGCGCTGACGATCATCGCGCTGCGCAGCGGCGATCTCGGGATCGTCGCCGCACTGACGTCCATGTATCCGGCCGGCACGATCCTGCTCGCCGCCGTGGTGCTGCGGGAGCGGATCGCTCCGGTGCAGTGGGCGGGCCTCGTCCTCGCCCTCCTCGCCGCGGTGCTGTTCGCCCTGCCCGCTCCCTGAGGCGAGGCCGCGGTCGGGGCGACGGAGGCCGCCGAGCGCCCCGCTCGGAGATGTGCATCCCGATCGGACGAATTCACGGAGTTCGTCCGAAGAAGGCGCACATCTCCGAGCGAGGCGCCCGCCGCTCCGCGGGACCCCGGCACGGATCTCGCTACCGCGGTCTGTGCCGGGTGCAGCCCGGGTCAGCGCACCAGCGACCGCAGCTGCCGCAGCGCGACCGACAGCACGGCGATGCCCGGATGCGGCACCGCGGAGGCGGCGGCCAGCGCGCCGGCGGCCCGCTGCGCCGTGCTCCCGCCGCCGGCGAGCCAGTGCGCATACCGCTGATCGAGCGCGAGGCCGCCCGCGTGCGTCTGCACCGAGGCGGTGAGATCCACCAGCACCGCGTACAGGTCGTCGCGCAGGGACGCACGCGCCATCGACTGCCAGCTGTCGTCCTGTGCGAGCCCCGAGACGCTGCTCAGCAGATCGTCGAACCCGATCTCGCCGGAGAGCCGGAAGTAGGTGCGCGCGAGGTCTTCGAGATCCCCGCCCCTGGCCTGGGCGAGTTCGATCACGTCCAGCAGCCGGAGCGCCTCCAGCAGGCTCGCGCCGCGCTGCGCGAGCGCCGCGGGGACGCCGGCGGCGGCGAGGGCCGACTGCCGCGCGGCGAACTGGTCGGCCTCGTCGCCGTGGAAGAAGTCCGCCAGCCGCTCCGAGAGCAGACGGACCGGCTCGGCGAACCGGGCGATCTCCGCCCCGATGTCCACGCCCTCGGAGCGGTGCTGCACGAACCACCGCGCGGCGCGGTCGAGGAGGCGCCGGAAGTCCAGGTACAGGCGGGTCTGGGTCGCGGTGTCCACGACGTTGTCGGTGGCCTCGACCGCGACCACGAAGCCGCGCAGGTCGAAGATCTCCCGTGCGGCGACGTAGGCGCGCGCGATCTGCTCCGCGGTGGCGCCCGTCTCGGCCGCCGCCCGGTCGGCGAACGTGATCCCGCCGCGGTTGACCATCGAGTTCACGACCGTGTTCACGATGATCTCGCGGCGCAGCGGGTGCTCGCCCAGGCGCTCGCCGAAGCGCTCGCGCAGCGCGCTCGGGAAGTACTCCGCGAGGGTTCCGGAGAACCAGGGATCGTCGGCGAGGTCGGTGGCGGCGAGGTCGGTCTTCAGCGCGAGCTTCGCGTAGGCGACGAGCACGGCGAACTCGGGGCGGGTGAGCCCCTCGCCGGCCTCGACGCGCTCCTGCACGGTGAGCCGGTCGGGGAGGAACTCGATCTCCCGGTCCAGTTCGTCGCGTGCCTCCAGGGTCTCCATGAGCCGCTCGTGCACGGGCAGCATGATGGCGGCGTTGGCGCGGGAGTTGCCGAGCAGGACGTTCTGCTCGTAGTTGTCGCGCAGCACCTGCACGGCCACCTCGTCGGTCATCGAGGCGAGCAGCGCATTGCGGTCCTCGATGCCGAGCGTTCCCTCGCGCACGAGCGCGGTGAGCAGGATCTTGATGTTCACCTCGCGGTCGGAGGTGCCGACGCCGGCGGAGTTGTCGATCGCGTCCGTGTTGATCTGCACGCCCGACCGCGCCGCCTCGATCCGCCCCAGTTGGCTGACGCCGAGGTTGCCGCCCTCGCCGACGACGCGCACGCGGAGGCTGCGTCCGTCGACGCGGATCGCGTCGTTCGCGCGGTCGCCGATCTCGGCGTGCGACTCGGACGACGCCTTGACGTAGGTGCCGATCCCGCCGTTCCAGAGCAGGTCGACGGGCGCCAGCAGCACGGCGCGCTTCAGCTCGTTCGGCGTGAGCGCCCCCACCGCGTCGTCGAGTCCGAGCGCGGCGCGCAGCTGCGGCGACACCGGGATCGACTTCGCGCTGAGCGGGAACACCCCGCCGCCGGCCGAGAGGAGAGCCGGGTCGTAGTCGCCCCAGGAGGACCCGGGGAGCCGGAACAGGCGCAGGCGCTCCGCGAAGGAGGCCGCGGGATCCGGATCCGGATCCACGAACACGTGCCGATGGTCGAACGCCGCGACCAGCCGGATGTGCTCGGACAGCAGCATGCCGTTGCCGAACACGTCCCCGGACATGTCGCCGACGCCGACGACCGTGAAGTCCTCGGTCTGGGTGTCGGTGCCGAGCTCCCGGAAGTGCCGCTTCACCGACTCCCAGGCGCCGCGCGCGGTGATCCCCATCGCCTTGTGGTCGTACCCGACGGATCCCCCGGACGCGAAGGCGTCGTCGAGCCAGAAGCCGTACTCCTGCGAGATGCCGTTCGCGATGTCCGAGAAGGTGGCGGTGCCCTTGTCCGCGGCGACGACGAGGTAGGGGTCGTCCCCGTCCCGGCGCACGACGCGATCGGGCGGCACGATGCCTGCGGCGGTGCGGTTGTCGGTGAGGTCGAGGAGTCCGCGGATGAACGTGCGGTAGGCGTCCTTGCCGGCGTCCAGCCAGGCGCCGCGGTCGACGGCAGGATCGGGCAGCCGCTTGCCGACGAAGCCGCCCTTGGATCCGGTCGGCACGATCACGGCGTTCTTGACCATCTGCGCCTTGACCAGCCCCAGCACCTCGGTGCGGAAGTCCTCGCGCCGGTCGCTCCAGCGCAGGCCGCCGCGGGCGACGGCGCCGAAGCGCAGATGCACGCCCTCGACCTCGGGGGAGTACACCCAGACCTCGACCATCGGCCGCGGTGCGGGGAGGTCGGGCACGGCCTTGCTGTCGAGCTTCATCGACACCCAGGGCTTCGGCCGGCCGTCGGCGTCGTGCTGGTAGAAGTTCGTGCGCAGCGTCGCGTCGATCACGCCGAGGAACGCGCGCAGGATCCGATCGTGATCGAGGCTCGCGACGCCGTCGAGGTCGCGGAGCACGCCGTCGCGGATCTCCGCCTGCGCATCGGCGTCGGCCCGATCCGGATCGAAGCTCGCCGCGAACAGGCGCACCAGCGACACCGCGATCTCCGGGTTCGTGATCAGGGCCTGGTCGATGTACCCGGTGGAGAAGGCGGATCCGATCTGCTGCAGGTAGCCGCCGATCGCACGCAGGATCACGATGTCCCGCCAGTCCAGCCCGGCGTGCAGCACGAGGGCGTTGAGGTTGTCGTTCTCCGCGGCGCCCGTCCAGATGGCGAGGAACGCCGCCTCGAACTGCGCGGCGCGGTTCTCGTCGGCCCACAGCGCCGCATCCGGCAGGCGCAGGCCGAAGTCGGAGATGTGCCGGGTGGCGCCGTCGGGCAGCGTGACCGTGTGCGGGCGGTCGTCGACGACCTCGACGCCGAGCGCAGTGAGCATGGGCAGCACCTCCGCGAGCGGACGGGGGTCGACGCTCACGACGGTCAGGAAGCGGCGCGTCGGGTCGTCGCCCTCGGCGTACAGGTGCACGGCGACGCCGCCGGACTCGTCGAGCCGCTCCAGCCGGCTCACGTCGCCGACCGCCTCCGCCGGGCTCGCGAACTCCTTGTAGGACTCGGGGAAGGCCTCGCTGTAGCGGGCGTGCAGCATCCCCGCGGTCTCCTCGTCGTACGCGCCGTGCAGGGCGTCGACGAACTCGGAGTCCCAGGTGCGCAGGGCGGCCTCGAGGCGCGCGGTGAGCTCGGCGGTGTCGACCGCCGGGATGTCGTGGTCCTTCGGCATCCGCATCACGACGTGCAGCTGGGCGAGGGGGGGACTCGCCGACCTTCGCGGTGTACTCGAGGGCGTCGACGCCGTAGGCGTCCTTCAGGAGCGCCTCGATCCGCAGCCGCACCGGGGTGTTGTACCGGTCGCGCGGGAGCAGGACGAGCGCGGACACGAACCGGCCGAACTCGTCGCTGCGCACGAAGATCGCGGAGCCCCGCCGCTCCCGCAGTCGGCTGATCCGGGTCGCGACGTCGAGCAGATGCTCCGGCGAGTCCTGGAAGAGCTCGTCGCGCGGATAGTCCTCGAGGATCTGCTCGAGCTCCTTGGCCGAGTGCGAGCCCGGGGCGTGGCCCGAGGCCGCCAGCACCGCGGACACCTTGGCCGACGCGATCGGCAGGGTCGTGACCGAGGAGGCGTAGGTGATGGAGGTGAACAGGCCGAGGAAGCGGTGCTCCCCGGTCACGTTGCCCGCGTCGTCGAAGGAGCGCACGCCGATGTAGTCGAGGTACACCGGGCGATGCACGGTCGAGCGCGAGTTCGCCTTGGTGATCGTCAGGATCCGCGGCTCGCGCGCGGTCTCCCGTGCTTCCGGGCGCAGATGCACGACGCGGCTCGGCGCGTCGCGGAGGATGCCGAGTCCCGTGTCGTCGATCGGACGCAGCACGTCCTCCCCGTCGATCGACTCGAGCGCGTAGGCCCGATAGCCGAGGAAGGTGAAGTGGTCGTCGGCGAGCCAGCTCAGGAACTCGGTGCCGTGGGAGATCTCCGCCGGCGCCGCGGTCGGGGGCGGGGAGGTGCGCAGTCGGGTGACGATGTCGAGGCAGGTCCGGCGCAACAGGCTCCAGTCCGCCACGGCGGCGTGCACGTCGGCCACGACGGAGAGGATCCGCTCGCGCAGGGCGTCGCGCTGCTCGACGGTGGGGATCCGGTCGGTCTCGAGGTGCATCCAGGACTCGGAGCGGCCGCCGAGGCCGCCCACCTCGAGCAGCCGGCCCTGGTCGTCGCGGCGGACGGTCACGACCGGGTGCAGGAGCAGGTGCACGGTGGGTCCGGCCTCGGCGATGGCCGCGGCGACGGAGTCGACGAGGAACGGGACGTCGTCCGTGCAGATCTGCACGATCGTCCGGCGCGAGGTCCAGCCGTTCTCGGCGATGGTCGGCGTGAAGACGGCGGCACGGGTCTCACCGGGACGCCGCCCTTCGGCGAGCTCGACCATGGCCGCGAGGGCCCCGGTGACGTCGCGCGGATCCCTGTCGTCGAAGCCGTCCCGGGGGAGCCTGCTGCGGAGCCGGTCGATCAGTGCAGTCGTCTCGGGCATCGTCGTCCTTCCAGCGCCGCACGGGCGGACGTTGCCCGTGGTCAGCCCGAGTGTCCCGCCGGGCGGCCCCCGCTGTCAAACGGGTCCGGCGGTCGGCGTCAGCCCTGCTCGGGAGGCCCGGCGGGGCGCTGCACGCGACGGGCCGTCTTGGCGTTCGCCTCGCCGTAGAGGGCGAGCGGGCGGCCGGCGCGCTGCTGTCCCGGCACGGGCCGCGAGCGGCGTCCGTAGATGAGCTCGGACGAGTCCAGCAGCCACGGCACGAGGGTGATCGTCACCCCGTGGATGAGCATCAGCTGGTTCGCCATCCGGCGCGCGCGACGGTTGTGCAGGATGGACTCCCACCAGTGCCCGACGATGTACTGCGGCAGGTACACGGTGACCACTGCGGGCCCGTGCTTGGCGCGGTACTTCTTGATGTACGCCTCCACCGGCTGCGCGTAGGCGCGGAACGGCGACTCGACGATGACGAGCGGGATCGGGATCCGATGCTGCTGCCAGTCCCTCTGCAGCTGCACGCCGTCCTCGGGATTGGCGGCCACGTGCAGGGCGACGGTCTTCTCGTGCCGGGCGGCGATGGCGTAGTCGATCGCCTTGACGACGGGCTTCTGCAGCCGGTTCACCAGCACGATGGCGACGTCGCCCTCCGACCCGAAGTGGGTCGTGTCGTCGATCGCGATCTCGTGCTCCACGTCGCGGTAGTACCGCTTCACGCCCATCATGAGCAGGGCGAGGACCGGGATCGCGATGAACACCATCCACGCGCCGTGCGTGAACTTCGTGACGGTCACGATGAGGAGCACCGCGATGGTCAGGGAGGCGCCGAGCGAGTTGATGACGAGGCCGGTGTAGGCGCTGCGTCGCGCCTGTGCGGCGACCTCGGCGTTCTGGCCGTGGGCGGCGCGCAGCAGGCGTCGCCAGTGCCGCACCATGCCGACCTGGCCCAGCGAGAACGACACGAACACGCCGATGATGTAGAGCTGGATCAGGTTCGTCAGGTTCGCCTGGAACAGCACCAGCACGCCGATCGCGGCGATGCCGAGCACGATCATGCCGTTCGAGAACACCAGGCGGTCGCCGCGGGTGTTCAGCGCCTTGGGCGCGTAGCCGTCGCGGGCGAGGACGGCGCCGAGCAGCGGGAAGCCGTTGAACGCGGTGTTGGCGGCGAGCAGCAGCACGCACGCGGTCGCCGCCTGGATGATGAAGAACGGCAGGGAGCCGGCGCCGAAGGTGGCCGAGGCGACCTGCGCCATCAGGCTCTGCTGCGGCTGTCCGCAGGCGTAGCCGACGAGATCCCGGCAGGGATTCTCCGCGTAGTGCACCTGGGTGATGAGGCCGAGCGCGGTGAGGCCCGTGAACAGCAGGATGGCGATCCCGCCCATCATCGCCAGCGTGGTCTGCGCGTTGCCGATCTTGGGGATCCGGAACGCCTGCACGCCGTTCGAGACGGCTTCGACGCCGGTCAGGGCGGAGCAGCCGCTCGAGAACGCGCGCAGCACGAGCAGGATCATCGCGGCGCCCACCAGCTGATCGGTGTGCTGGAACGAGTACTGCGCGCTCTCGGCGACCGGTGCGTCGCCGAGGAAGGTGCGCACCAGACCGGTGACGATCATGACCGCGACCGATCCGATGAAGATGTAGGTCGGCACGGCGAAGAACGTCGACGCCTCGCGCACGCCGCGCAGGTTGACGACGACGATGAGGATCACGAATCCGACCGCGAGCTCGACGCGCCACGGGTCGAGCTGCGGCACGGCGGAGATGATGTTGTCGACGCCGGAGGCGATCGACACCGAGACGGTCAGGATGTAGTCGACGAGGAGGGCCGCGGCCACGACCACGCCCGGGATCTCGCCGAGGTTCTTCGACGCGACCTCGTAGTCGCCGCCGCCCGACGGGTACGCCTGGATGAGCTTGCGGTAGCTCAGCACGATGACGATGAGCAGCAGGACGACCGCCGCGGCCACCCACGGAGCGAACGCGAGGAACGCGAGCCCGCCCAGCCCCAGGGTCATCAGCATCTCCTGCGGCCCGTAGGCCACGGAGGAGAGGGCGTCGGATGCGAAGATCGGCAGCGCCATCCGCTTCGGGAGGAGCTGTTCGTTCGCCTTCTCTGTGCTGAGCGGCTCGCCGAGCAGGATGCGTTTGGCTACCTGCGGGGCGTCGGCGCTCTCACGGCTGTCATTTGCCACGAGCGGCAAAATTACGCCTGGAACGGCGCGGATGCAATTTCGCGCGCGGGTTGTTGCATCACTGTTCGATCACTCTTTGCCCGGATCCGGTCCCGGGCGTGTCCGAAACGGGTATCCGCGCGGGCGCGGAGAGCGCTCTCCGATCCGACCGGATCGCCGTGCGCGGTCTTCGATCCGCTGAGAACGAACACACAGGAGATCCGAACACCGGTTGCGTAGCGTCGCAGGCATGAGCACGGTTCCCCTCGATGACGACGCGCTGAACCAGACCCTCTCCGAAGCCCGGGAGCTGCGGGACGAGTTCCAGCGCTTCCTGCACGAGTACGAGTTCGGGATGCGCGAGATCGAGACGAAGATCTCGATCCTGCGGGACGAGTTCACCCACCACCACTCCTACAACCCCATCGAGCACGTCAAGAGCCGGGTGAAGTCGCCGGACAGCATCGTCGAGAAGGTCGCCCGCCGCGGGGTGGATCCGGACTTCGCGTCCATCCGGGAGAGCATCACCGACATCGCCGGCGTGCGGGTGACCTGCAGCTTCGTGGCCGACGTGTACCGGCTGTTCGACCTGCTCACCGCGCAGGACGACATCACGGTGCGCATCGTGAAGGACTACATCGCCACTCCGAAGGCCAACGGCTACCGCAGCCTGCACGCGATCCTCGAGGTGCCCGTCTTCCTCTCCTCCGGGCCGCTCCAGGTGCCGGTCGAGGTGCAGTTCCGCACGATCGCGATGGACTTCTGGGCGAGTCTGGAGCACAAGATCCACTACAAGTTCCAGGGCCAGGTGCCCGCGCACCTCGTCGACGACCTCACCGCGGCAGCCGATGCCGCGAGCGAGCTCGACGCGCGCATGGAGCGGCTGCACCACGAGGCGCACGCGCCGCTCGCCGCGCTTCCGCATCTCCCGCTCGACGTCTGAGCGGGAGCTGCGGCGAGGTGCCGTTCACAGCCGGTTCCGCACTGGCCTGCCTAGGGTGTCGGTGGCCGTGACCCCGAGCGAGAGGCGACCGTGAGAGCGAGCATCCCCAGCCCTCCCGAGCAATGGGCGCAGTTCCCGCTCGGCCCGCTGACCGTCCACGCGTACGCGCTGTGCATCATCGCCGGGATCGTGGCCGCGACGCTCATCCTCGGCCATCGCCTGAAGAGGCGCGGCATCGACCCCGGGTTCGCGATCGACATCGCGCTCTGGTCGGTACCGCTGGGCATCGTGTGCGCCCGGTTCTATCACGTCTTCACGCACGTGGGCGACTACTTCGCCCCGGGGGACAACCTGTGGGACGTGTTCGCGATCTGGGACGGCGGCAACGCCCTCTACGGCTCCCTGATCGGCGGCGCCATCGGCATCGTCATCGCCTGCCGGCGTGCGCGGGTGCGGTTCTGGAGCGTCGCGGATGCGCTCGCTCCGGCGCTGCTCGTCGCGCAGTCCCTGGGCCGGCTGGGCAACTACTTCAACCACGAGCTCTTCGGCCTGCCGACGACGCTCCCCTGGGGCCTGCAGATCGAGGCGACCAACCCGAAGTTCCCACCGGGGATGCCTCCGGGGACGCTCTTCCAGCCCCTGTTCCTCTACGAGATCGTCTGGAATCTGCTCGGTTTCGCCGTGATCCTCTGGTTGGAGCGCCGGTTCGCGCTCCAGTGGGGCAAGGTGCTTGCCCTGTACCTGATCTGGTACGGCGCGGGCCGCAGCTACCTCGAGTCGATCCGCATCGACCCGTCCAGCATCGGCTTCCTCGGCATCCCCGCGAACGTGTGGGCCTCGCTGGCGGCCGTCGCGCTCGGCCTCGTGCTGCTGGTGGTGCAGACACGACGGCATCCCGGTGGCGAGCCGTCCGCCTTCACGGGAGCGTCGCGGGTCGCGCTCGCCTCCGGGGGATCGGGAGATCCCGGTCGCGCCCTCGGGGTCGGCGGTGACGCGGTCGGCGGCGCCGCGGTCGGCGGCGAGGGGCCGGACGCGGAGGCCCCGGTCGGCAGCCGGGCGCAGCGGTAGCCCCGCCGCGCCCGGGCCGCCGTCTCACGCCCTGCGGCGTCAGGACACGAGGACGTCGTCCCCGAGCACCGCGCGCGCCGTGAGCATGCCGCCGGACAGGGAGGCGGAGTCGAAGCCCGCCTGCACGAGCAGCCGGTGGGCGATGTGCGAGCGCACGCCGGATCCGCATAGGGCCCGGACGGGACGTCCCGCGGCGGCCGCGCGCACCTCGTCGAGGCGGTCGCGCAGCTCCGTGTGCGGGATGTGCAGAGCCCCCGGCAGGTGCCCGGCGGCGTACTCCGCGGCGCTGCGCACATCGAGGATGAGCGTCTCCCCGCGCAGCCGCTCCCAGTCCTCGGCGTACCAGAGCCGGAGCGTCCCGTCCAGGACGTTCCCCCCGACCATGCCCACGAGGTTCACCGGATCCTTCGCACTGCCGTAGACGGGGGAGTAGGCGAGGTCCAGGTCGACGAGGTCGGCGGCGGTGAGTCCTGCCCGGATCGCCGTGGCGAGCACGTCGATCCTCTTGTCCACGCCCTCAAGGCCGACGGCCTGGGCGCCGAGCAGGAGGCCGTCGCCGTGGCGGACGTGGACGACGAGCGCCATCTGCGTCGCCCCGGGGAAGTATCCGGCGTGCTGGGTGGGGTGCAGGTGGAGGGTGTGCGCCTCGATGCCGGCGGCGCGCAAGGCGGCCCGGTTGGCCCCGGTGAGCGCGGCGGTGAGTTCGCCGACCCGCACGATCGCCGTGCCCACGGGGGCCGGAAGGGGGCGCGCCGACGCGGGGCGGAGGATGTGGTCCGCGATCCCGCGTCCGGCGCGGTTCGCCGGGCCGGCCAGGGCGACCGGCCGGCGCAGGCCGGTGACGGCGTCGACGGAGAGCACCGCATCGCCGGCGGCGTAGACGTCCGGGAGGTTGGTGCGTCCGTGCTCGTCGACGAGGATCGCCCCGCGCTCGCACGCGACGCCGGCCGCTTCGAAGACCGCGGTGTCCGGGCGCACTCCGACGGAGAGCAGGATGAGGTCCGCGTCGAGGCGCCGGCCGTCCGCGAGGACGACGGTGTCGTGCTCCTCGTGCTGCTCGACCGCCTGCGCGGCGACCCCGGCGTGCACGGTGATCCCGAGCCGGCGCAGCTCCGCCGCGACGGGGGCGGCGATCTCGGCCTCCAGCGGCGGCAGCACGTGGGGTGCGAGCTCGACGAGATCGACGTCGAGGCCCTGCTGACGGAGCGCCTCAGCGGCTTCCAGGCCGATGAACCCGGCCCCCAGCACCACCGCCCGCCGTGCGGCCGAGGCATGTCCGTCGATCCGCGCGCGTAGGTCGACGGCGTCCTCGACGGTGCGGAGGGTGCTCACGCGCGGCGAGTCGAGCCCGGGCAGCGGCGGGCGCACGGCGACGGCACCCGGCGCCAGGACGAGCGCGTCGTACGCCAGCTGCTCCTCGCCCTGAGGCCCTCGCACCGTGACGGACCGCAGGCCGGAGTCGACGGCGGTGACCTCGTGGTGCACGCGCACATCGAGAGCGAGCGCGGCGCGCAGCGTGGCGGGCGTCTGGACGAGCAGGTCGGCCTCGTCCTCGATCTCGCCGCCGACGTAGTAGGGGAGTCCGCAGTTCGCGAACGAGACGTGCGCGCCCCGTTCGAGCACGATGATCTCCGCGTTCTCGTCCAGGCGGCGCGCGCGCGCCGCGGCGCTCATCCCGGCGGCCACGCCGCCGACGATCACGATCCGCCGGGTCGGATCCGTCACGGTCTCGCTCATCGCCCGAAGATCCGCGACAGTAGTCCGCCCCGAGTCGACGCGACCGCATCGATCTCCGCCTGCGAGTGCCGGCCGCCGCACCACTGCGCGGCCGGAACGGAGCGCTTCACCTCGGACACGTGCTGGCCGCACCCGGCCCAGGTCGTCTTCCCGCACGTCTTGCACGTCACTGCACGGCACATCTCTTCTCCTCCTCGCCCGGACGTCTCGGATACCCCGGGGAGTATCAATCTAACATACTCCCGGGGGTATGCTTGGATCCATGATCACCACCGGAACCGCCCAGGACCCCTCCGTGGACGCGACGCACCCGGCAGGGCACGACGCCGACGCGGTGCGCAAGATCTCCAACCGCCTGCGCCGCGCGCACGGCCAGCTCGCCGCGGTGATCGGCGCCGTCGAGGCCGGTGAGGACTGCCGCGCCGTCGTCCAGCAGCTCGCCGCGGTCACGAAGGCGCTGGACCGGGCCGGGTTCCTGGTGATCTCGACGGCGCTGCGCGAGTGCCTGACCGAGCCGGACGCCGATGGCGGGCCCAGTCCGGAGGAGTTGGAGAAGCTCTTCCTCACGCTTGCCTGAGCGACGGGCGCTCTAACGCGACTCCCACTGGAACCAGCGGATCCCGATCCCCGCGAAGACCACGAGATAGGCGCCGATCGCGACGATCGCCCAGCCGTCGTCGCTCGTCCAGGCCGATGTCGACTGCACCGCGGTGAACAGGGTCATGAGCGCGCCGACGGGCGACCACTTCGCGATGGCGGTGAAGGTGTCGCCGAGCACGCCCGAGATGCCCAGGATCCCCAGCAGCAGGAGCAGGACGTACAGCACCCGGCCGAGGGCGTTCACCGCGGTGGAGGAGCGCAGCAGCCCGACCACCGCCTGCCCGATCCCGAGGAACATGGCGGCGCCGTAGATCGCGACCACGAAGATCAGGAGATAGGTGCCGACGCCGTAACTGAGCCCGTGCATGATGCCCCCGACGACGATCACGACGACGGCGGTGGCGATCGCGGCGACGAACTGCACGATCAGACGGCTCAGCATGATCGCCCAGGTCGGCGTCGGCGTGACGCGCAGCCGCTGGAAGACGCCGGCCTCACGGTCGCGTGCGACGGTGATCGAGTAGCCCAGCAGTGAGGAGGACAGCAGTCCGTAGCTCAGGGCCAAGGCGATCATCAGCGCCGGCCCGGCCGCGCCGAAGCCTGCGCCGCCCCGGCGGGTGGCCTGGTTCGTGACGATCAGCATGAGGATCGGCACGGCGAGGTTCAGGATCAGGGTCTGCTTGCTGCGCAGGATGACGGTGAAGTCGGCGGCGAGCAGGGAGCGCAGGGTCAGCCCGATCGGAGGCCGGGCGACGGCGAGGTCAGTCACGGAGATCACTTCCCGTCAGGGCGATGAAGACGTCTTCGAGCGTCGGTTCGCCGTGTGCGACCGCGAGCACGCGCGGATCCTCCCGGTGCGCGGCGATGAGCTCGGCCGGGCTGCCGGTCGTGACGATCCGGCCGTGGTCGATGATGACGATGCGATCGCACACCGCCTGCGCCTCCTCCATCGAATGAGTGGTGAGCAGGATGCTGCCCCCGCGTCGCCGGGAGGCCTCGATGCGCTGCCAGAGGCTGCGTCGCGACTGCGGATCCAGACCACTCGTCGGCTCGTCCAGCAGGAGGAGCAGGGGATCGTGAAGCGTCGCGATGAGGAGGGAGAAGCGCTGCGCCTGACCACCCGAGAGGCCCTTGAGCCGCTTCGAGGCTTCCTGTTCGAGCCCCACTCCGTCCAGCGCCTCCCGGGCGGCGGCGCGGGTCAGGCGCACCCCGTACAGGCCGGCATACAGCCGCAGCAGCTGCTCGATGCTCAGCTCGGGCTGGAATCCCGAGCTCTGCAGCTGCACGCCGAGCCGGGCGCGGGCGTCGATCGGATGACGCAGCGCATCGATCCCGTCGACGACCACGGATCCGCTCACCGGCCGGCGCAGGCCCTCGATCACGCTCAGCGTGGTCGTCTTGCCGGCGCCGTTCGGCCCGAGCAGCCCCAGGATCTCGCCGCGCGCGATACGGAACGCGACGCCGTCGACGGCCGTGCGGGATCCGTATCTCACCACGAGGCCGTCGACGGCGAGGACGGCGCCGTCCTGCATCGACGCATCGGTCTGCGACTGCTCTGCTGATGTCGACATGGCGCACCGCCTTCGGTTCGCGCTCAGCGTCGCACCGATTGCTATCCACGGGCTATGAGAACGGCTGGCATCGGCCGTCCGTCCTGCGACGATCAGCACACCCTGTGACGATCAGCGCACGTATCGACGTGGATCCGTGTGCTGATCGTCACGACCTGTGCCGATCGTGACAGGGTCGGAGGCGGATCCGGGCCGGGAGGCGGATCCGGTGCGCGTCGTCAGCCGAGGAACTCGCGCGCCGCGACGGTCAGGGCCTGCACGCCCACCTCGATCGTGGGGTGGATCTCGACCGCGAAGAACGGGGAGTGGTTCGTGGCGATCTCGCTGTCGACCGTCCCCTGCGCCACCGCGGCGGCGTAGCGCGCGGGGGCGATGCCGCCCCAGAACCAGAACACGAGCGGCACGCCGGCGTCGCGGGCGAACCACGACACGTCCTCGCTGCCCGTGAACAGGCCGGGATCGATCACGTTCTCATCGCCGAACGCGGCGCGGAAGGCCGCCGTCGCGCGCTCGGTCGCCTCGTCGTCGTTGATCGTCGCGGGCAGCGTGTGCAGCGTCTCGATGGTCGGCTCCTCGGTCGCGCCGCTCGCCATCGCCTCGGCCTTGATCACGCGCTCCACCTTCGCCAGCACCTTGGTGCGCAGGGCGTCGTCCGGGTAGCGCAGGCTGAGGTCGAGGGTGGCCTCGGCCGGGATGATGTTGTTCTTGGTGCCGGCGTGGATTGCGCCCACCGTGACCACGGCGAGGTCGTGCGGATCCACCTCCCGCGAGACCACCGTCTGCAGGCGCATCACCGTGGCGGCCGCCATGACCACGGGGTCGATCGTGGAGTGCGGGCGGGATCCGTGCCCGCCGCGGCCGTGCAGCACGACGTGCAGTCCGTCGGAGGCCGACATCTGGGGACCGGGCCGCACGCCGATCATGCCGGCGGGGAACGGCGTGACGTGCTGGCCGATGACGACGTCGGGTCGGGGGAAGCGGTCCAGCGCGCCATCGTCGAGCATCGCGCGGGCGCCGGCGCCGAACTCCTCCGCAGGCTGGATCACGACGACGAGGGTGCCGGACCACTCGTCCCGGGTGCGGACGAGCTCCTCCACGGCGCCGATCATCGCGGTCACGTGCATGTCGTGGCCGCACGCGTGCATGACGCCCACCTCGTGCCCCTCGGCGTCGATCCCGGTGGCGGTGCTGGCGTAGGGCAGGCCCGACTCCTCGACCACGGGCAGCGCGTCCATGTCGGCGCGCGCCCAGACGACCGGTCCCGCGCCGTTGGCGAGCACGCCGACGACGCCCGTGCGGCCGACGCCCTCGGTGACCTCGAGGCCGAGGTCGCGCAGATGCCCGGCGGCGATGCCGGCGGTGCGCACCTCCTGGAACGAGAGCTCGGGGTTGCGGTGCAGGTCGATGAAGAGCGCTTCGAGGTCGATCGTCATAGGGCCGAGCCTACGCGGATCCGCCGGCGGTCTCGGCGACGTACGTCTCGAGTGCGGGGCCGGGGTGCAGCACGCCGTTCACGATCGCCTCGATCGCGAAGGCGCTGGCCTCGGCCAGGCCGACGGCCGCAGGGTCGAGCAGCCACTGCAGCTGCAGGCCGTCCATGACCGCGAGGATCGCCGCCGACGCCGTGGCGATCACCGTCGTGTCGGTCACGCCCTCCTGGGCGCACAGCTCGACGAACGCGGCGCCCACCTCGCCGCGGAGCTTGGTGTACCGGTGCTCGAAGAACCCGCGTGCGGGATGGCCGTCGGTCACCGATTCGTTCGAGAGCACGGTGTACACCTGCACGATGCCGGGCCTCAGCTCGTTCGAGAACGCGGTCTTGACGAGGTGCAGGAACAGGGCGGGGCCGTCGGGGATGTGCTTCTCGGCGAGGCCTTCGACGTCGCTCTCGTCACGATAGGCGAGCACCTCGAGCAGCAGCTTCTGCTTGGAGCCGAAATGATGCAGCACCCCCGCGTGCGTCATCCCGACCTGCTCCGCGATATCGGCCAGGGTGCCGTTCGCGGATCCCTTCGCGCCGAAGATCTCGATCGCGGCCTTCAGGATCTCGGTCCGCTTGCGCTCGGTCTCCGGCCGCGATTTCACGCGGTTCGAGGTGGACGTGACCATTTCGTGTCCCTTCCCCTTCTTGTCATCCAGCTTACTGGTGGGTAACCTCACTTTTGCTTACTTTCCCGCTAGTAAGTAAATTCCCCCAGAGAAGCGGGACCCCGCATCACATGGGCGCACGACGACGTCGGCCCACGAGAAGGAGAAGCAATGAGGCTCAGGAAGACCTTGATCGCGGTGACCGCGTTCGCGGCGATCGGCGCGGTGGCGCTGACCGGCTGCTCGTCGGGTTCCAGCACGGGCGCATCCGGCGGTTCGCTCACGGTGGCGAAGCCGGACGGCGCCGCGATCCTTTCGACGCAGACCAACAACCCGTTCATCTCGACGGGATCGGGCATGTCGCTCGGCTACGACCGGATGATCTACGAACCGCTGGCGATGGTCAACCCGGTCGGCAAGAACGAGACCACGCCGTGGCTCGCCTCGAAGGTGGAGTGGAACTCCGACTACACGCAGCTCACGGTCACCCCGCGCGCCGACGTCAAATGGAGCGACGGCAAGCCCTTCACCGCCGACGACATCGTCTTCACCTACAACCTCATCAAGAGCACCCCCGCGCTCGATCTCGCCGGACTCAAGCTCGCCGACGTCAAGAAGGACGGCGCGAACGTGGTCCTCTCCTTCACCGAGTCCAAGTTCGTGAAGCAGGGCGACGTGCTGCAGGTGAGCATCGTGCCCGAGCACCAGTGGAAGAGCATCGCGGACCCGACCAAGGACCCGGTCAAGGAGGCCGTCGGAACCGGCCCCTACACGATCAAGAGCTTCTCCTCGCAGGGCGTCGTGCTGAACGCCCGCACCGACTACTGGGGCGGCAAGGTCCCGGTGGGCCAGCTCAAGTACCTCGAGTACAACGACAACACCGGCCTGCTCCGCGCGCTGCAGAGCAAGGAGGCCGACTGGGCCCAGATCTTCATCACGGACTACCAGAAGAACTACGTCGACAAGGATCCGAAGCACAACGTGTTCTGGGGCGCCAACGTGCTCAGCCCCGACATGGTGCTCGTCAACACGACGAAGGCGCCGTTCAACGACGTCGCCTTCCGCAAGGCCGTCAACATGGTCGTCGACCGCAAGGCGCACGCCGAGAAGGCGCGCAGCAACGCCGGCCCCGAGCTCACCAGCGTCACGGGCATCCCGCAGCCGACGGGCGACCAGTACATCGCGCCGGAGTACAAGGACAAGACGTTCTCGATCGACGTCGACGGCGCCAAGAAGGTGCTGACCGACGCCGGCTACACGTGGAAGGACGGCGCGCTCATCGACCCGTCGGGCAACCCGGTCTCGTTCACGCTGCAGGACCCGCAGGGCTGGAACGACTACGTCACCGGCATCCAGCTCGTCGCCACGCAGATCAAGAACACGCTCGGCGCCGACGCGAAGGTGGCCACCCCCGACGCCGACACCTGGTTCACCAACATGGCGACCGGCAACTTCGACGCCGCGCTGCACTGGTCGGGATCCGGATCGAACCCCTGGCACATCTACGACGACGTCATGAACGGCGCGTACCTGGAGCAGGCCGCGGACGGAAAGGTCTCCGACAACTTCGGCCGTTACGACAACCCCGAGGCGACGGCGCTGCTGAAGCAGTACGCACAGGCCTCCGACGACGCGACGCGCACGGATGCGCTCAACAAGATCCAGAAGATCTTCGTCGAAGACGTCCCCGCCATCCCGATCGGGACGCACCCGCAGCTGGGCGAGTACAACACCCGCACCTACACGGGGTGGCCGAGCGAGAAGGACCAGTACGCGACCGCCGACCCGACGCAGCCCTCGGCCGTGCAGGTCATCATGAACCTGAAGCCGGTCGGTAAATAACCGCCCCATCCCCCTCGGTCGTTGAGCGAGCGCAGCGAGACGAGACGCGTTCATCGCAGAGCACCGCGTTTCGTCTCGGTCGCGCTGCGCGCGGCCTCGCTCAACGACCGCTACAGGAGCACGCCCTCATGACAGACCCCCTTCTCTCGGTGCGCGACTTCTCGGTCGTGTACGACGTGGATCCGCCCGTGCGGGCGGTGAAGAACGTCACGATCGACATCCGCCGCGGTGAGATCGTCGGCCTCGCCGGCGAGAGCGGCAGCGGCAAGACGACCCTCGCCTACGGTGTGCAGCGGCTGCTCAAGCCGCCGGCCGTGATCACCGGCGGCAGCGTCGTCTTCCACGACGCCGACGGCTCGGACATCGACCTGCACGCGCTCGACGCCGAGCAGATGCGCCGGTTCCGCTGGGACAAGGTGTCGATGGTGTTCCAGGGCGCGATGAACGCGCTCAACCCGGTCGCCACGATCGGCGCTCAGCTCGACGACGTGTTCCGCGTGCACCGCCCGGGGATGAGCCGGGCGCAGCGTCGCGACGAGGTCGTGCAGCTGCTCGAGATCGTGAAGGTGGGCGGGGAGCGCCGGCGCTCCTACCCGCACGAGCTGTCCGGAGGCATGCGCCAGCGCGTGATGATCGCGATGGCGCTCGCGCTGCGACCGCAGCTCATGGTGATGGACGAGCCGACCACGGCCCTCGACGTGCTCGTGCAGCGCGAGATCCTCAAGCAGATCTCGCAGCTGCGCCACGAGTTCGGGTTCTCCGTCGTGTTCATCACCCACGACCTGCCGCTGCTGCTGGAGATCAGCGACCGCATCGCCGTCATGCGCGAGGGCGAGATCGTCGAACTCGCCGACGCCGAGCGGCTGTGGACGGATCCGCAGCACGAGTACACGCGGGATCTGCTGCGCTCCTTCCCGCGCCTGACCGGCGAGCGGGGGGTGGTGGTGCGATGACCACGCTCGAGTTCCGCGACGTCACGAAGATCTACAACCTCCGCGGATCCGGTCAGCTCAAGGCCCTGGACGAGGTGAGCTTCACGCTCAGCTCGCACCAGACCATCGGCCTGGTCGGCCAGTCCGGCAGCGGCAAGTCCACGATCGCCAAGATCCTCACGCAGCTGGAGACCCCCACGCGCGGCGAGGTGCTGCTCGACGGCGCCCCGATCCCGCGCCGTGGCAAGGGGCTGCGGCGCTACCGCCAGCAGCTGCGCATGGTGTTCCAGGATCCGTTCGCGTCCCTGAACCCGTACCACTCGATCCGTCACCACGTCGAACGGCCGCTGCGGCTGGACCACGTGGTGCCGCGCGACGAGGTCGACGCCGAGGTGCGCCGCCTGCTCGAGCGGGTGCGGCTGGATCCCGACGCCGTCATGGAGCGGCGCCCGCATGAGCTGTCGGGCGGACAGCGCCAGCGCGTCGCGATCGCGCGCGCCCTCGCCTCGCGCCCTGCGCTGCTCGTCGCGGACGAGCCGGTCTCGATGCTCGACGTCTCGATCCGCCTCGGCGTGCTCAACCTGCTCGCCGACCTGCAGCGCGAGGAGGGCCTCGGGGTGCTCTACATCACCCACGACCTGGCGACCGCCCGCCACTTCAGCGACGAGATCCTGGTGCTCAACCAGGGCCGGGTCGTGGAGAGCGGGCCCGCGGACGACGTCATCCTGCATCCCCGGGACCCGTACACGCGCGAGCTGCGCGCCGCCTCGCCCGACCCGGAGGAGTTCTTCCGCCGCCGGGCCGCCCAGACCACCGGAGGTGCGCGATGAGCGCCGACACGTCCGCGCCCGCGACCGGGGCCGCTCCCGCCGAGGGGGCGCCGGGGGATCCCACGCTCGTCGGCACCACGGCGACGCGCGCCGAGCGCGGCGGCATCCGGGTGCCGTGGCGCTTCATCGGCGGCAGGGCGGCCTTCTACCTGTTCACCGCGTGGGCCGCGATCACCATCAACTTCTTCATCCCGCGTCTGATGAAGGGCGATGCCGTCGACGCCTACATGGCCCGCAGCCAGGGCCAGCTCACCCCGGACGCCGAGAAGGCGCTGCGCCTCATGTTCGGGCTGGACCACTCGGTGCCGCTGTGGCAGCAGTACCTCGACTACTGGGGCATGCTGCTGCGCGGAGACCTGGGCGTGTCGATCTCCACGGGCATGGCCCCGGTGGGCGACGCGATCGCCGCGGCGCTGCCGTGGACCCTGGGCCTGGTCGGCTTCGCGACGATCGTCTCCTTCCTCATCGGCACGAGCCTCGGCGCCGTCATCGGGTGGCGTCGCGGCGGACGGCTGGACGTGCTGGTGCCGGTGACGACGTTCCTCGGCACGATCCCCTACTTCTGGCTCGGGCTCATCTTCATCGCCGTGTTCGCGTCGGTGCTGGGCTGGTTCCCCGCCGGTCACGCCTACGAGGTGGGCGTGGATCCGGGCTGGAACGCCGACTTCATCGGACAGGTCGTCTCGCACGCCGCGTTGCCGGTGATCACCATCGTCATCGCCTCCCTCGGCGGCTGGGTGCTGGGCATGCGCAACATGATGCTGACCGTGCTCGACGAGGACTACATCACCGTCGCCCAGGCCAAGGGCATGCCGAACCGCCGCGTGCTGTGGCGGTACGCCGCGCGCAACGCGGTGCTGCCGCAGATCCAGAGCTTCGCGCTCTCGCTCGGCTTCATCGTGGGCGGCACGATCGTGATGGAGATGGTGTTCTCCTACCCCGGCATCGGCCTGCTGCTGCTCAGCGCCACCAATGCGAAGGACTACGCGCTCATGCAGGGCATCTTCCTCGTGCTGGTGATGGCGGTGCTCGTCGCGAACATCATCGCCGACATCGCCTACGCCATCCTCGACCCGCGCACCCGGCAGACGGAGGCCTGACCATGACGATTCCCGCTCCGCACGAGATCGCGCAGCCCGCCGCCGGCGCACCGGAAACCGCCGCCCTGCTCACCGCCGGGTCGCGGCCGGCCCCGGCCCGCACCTTCCGCTCGCAGCTCAGGGCGTCGCTCGCGATGTTCGGCAACCGCAAGTCGGCGGCCGGGCTCATCATCCTCGGCGTCTTCGTGCTCCTCGCCGTCTTCGCCCCGTGGATCGCGCCCTACAGCCCCACCGCGCAGCACCTCGACGCGACGCTGCAGCCGCCGTCCTGGCAGCACCTGCTCGGCACCACGCACATCGGCGAGGACGTGTTCAGCCAGCTCGTCTACGGCACGCGCGGCGTGCTCGTGGTCGGCTTCCTCGCCACGATCATGGCGACCGTGGTGGCGATCGTCGTCGGCGTGACCGCCGGCTACCTGCGCGGCTGGAAGAGCGAGTCGCTGTCGGCGCTGTCCAACGTGTTCCTCGTGCTACCCGGGCTGCCGCTGATGATCATCATCGCCTCGCAGTTCCAGGATCCGCCGCTGTGGGTCATCGCCGCGGTGCTCGGCCTGACCGGCTGGGCCTGGGGCGCGAGAGTGCTGCGGGCGCAGACGATGTCGTTGCGCAACCGCGACTTCGTGCAGGCGGCGCGCGCCAACGGCGAGCCGCTGCACCGGATCATCCTGGTCGAGATGCTGCCGAACCTCATGGCGATCATCGCGTCGAGCTTCGTCGGCACCATGACCGCCGCCGTGCTCGGGCTCACCACGCTGGCCTTCATCGGCGTGATCCCGGTGTCGAACCTGAACTGGGGCACCATCCTGTTCTGGGCGCAGCAGAACAGCGCCTTCCCGGACTACTGGTGGTGGTACGTGCCGGCCGGTCTCTGCATCGCCCTGCTGGGCGTCGCCCTCGCCCTGATCAACTTCGGCATCGACGAGTACGTCAACCCCCGCCTCCGCTCCGCCGGGGAGCGCGCCCGCGCCCTGCGCAAGCGGGGCATCGACCAGAACGCCGCGGTGACCGCGGTGCGCACCGACTCCTCCCCGGCGACGACCGGATCCGACACAGAGAGCACCACTGCATGAGCGACGCCCTGCCCTTCCGCGATCCCGCCCTCAGCACGGCCGAGCGGGTGGCGGATCTTCTGGGTCGGTTGTCGGTGGAGGAGAAGGTGGGTCAGATGCTGCAGTTGGATGCGCGGGATGATCTGGCTGATCATGTGCTGCGTCGTCATGTGGGGTCGGTGTTGCATACGTCGCCGGAGCGGATCGTGGAGGCGAATCGGTTGACGGCGCTGACGCGGTGGGGGATCCCGTTGCTG
>NZ_JBBCSV010000007.1:0-32547 GCF_037148715.1 Microbacterium sp. MMO-10
CAGCAACGGGATCCCCCACCGCGTCAGCGCCGTCAACCGATTCGCCTCCACGATCCGCTCCGGCGACGTATGCAACACCGACCCCACATGACGACGCAGCACATGATCAGCGAGATCATCCCGCGCATCCAACTGCAGCATCTGACCCACCTTCTCCTCCACCGACAACCGACCCAGAAGATCAGCCACCCGCACGGCAGTCGGCAGCGAAGGGTCCTGAAACGGCAGGGGCGCGGTCATGGCGCTCATCCTGGCATAGCTGAATCGAAAACCTAAGCAATTAAGGGATTGTTCGACTCATCGCGATCGAATACTTGACTCGTTTAGGTATTGACGCCAGACTCGGTGCCATTCGCGCATCGCAACGAGGCGATGCGCCAGGCCCGATGGAGGGTGACATGTCTGAGAAGTCCGGCGCCGACTGGGATTCCGCAGCCACCGACGAGCGCGTCGAGGGGATCCTCGCGCAGCTCTCGCTCGAGGAGAAGGTCGCGTTCGTCACGGGCGACCTGAACTGGAACTTCGGCTTCTTCGCCGAAGGAGTGCAGCGGCTCGGGATCCCGGACATCCAGATGGCGGACGGACCGGCCGGGGTGCGGATCAACAAGGGCGACGTGCACGGGGGCAAGGCCACGTCGCTGCCGGCGCCGATCGCTCTCGCCGCCACCTGGGATCCGGCGCAGGCGTCCGCCTACGGCACGGTCATCGGGGTGGAGTGCCGGGCGACCGACCACAACGTCTCACTGGGACCGGCCGTCGACATCGCGCGGGTGCCCGTCGGAGGGCGCACGTTCGAGTCGTTCGGGGAGGACCCGCTGCTGCAGTCGGCGATCGGCGTCGCCGTCGTGCGCGGCATCCAGGACCAGGGCGTGCAGGCCTGCGCCAAGCACTACGCGATCAACAACCAGGAGGACCACCGGTCGAGCGTCGACGCGGTGATCGACGAGCGCACCATGCACGAGCTGTATCTGCCGCCGTTCGAGGCGCTCGTCCGCGAGGGCGGGGTCGCCTCGATGATGGGCTCGTTCAACCGCCTCAACGGCGACTACGCGTGCGAGCATCCGCAGCTTCTGCGGGACATCCTGCGCGACGACTTCGGGTTCCGGGGCTGGATCATGAGCGACTACGGCGCCAACCACTCCACGGCGGAGGCGGCGAACGCGGGACTCGACCAGGAGCAGCCGAACGAGGGCTTCTGGGGCGGCCAGCTGCTGGCCGCGGTGCACGACGGACGCGTGAGCGAGGCCGTCGTCGACGAGAAGGTGCGCAACATCCTGCGTCCCCTGATCGGGATGGGGCAGGCGGAGAACCCCGTGGGGGTCGCCGAGTTCGCCGTCGATCAGCACCACGACGTCGCCCAGGCGATCGCCGAGGACGGCATGGTGCTGCTGCGCAACGACGGGATCCTGCCGCTTCGCGGCGTGCGCCGGGTCGCGCTGATCGGCCCCGACGTCGACGCCTGGAGCGCGCAGGGCGGCGGCAGCTCCCAGGTGAACCCGACCCGTGGCGTGTCGCCCCTCGACGGGCTCCGTCGCGCGCTCGGCGACGAGGTCGACATCGTCGTGGAGCACGGCAGTGATCCGGTCACCCCCGGTGCGCTGCTGCCCGGGGCCGACCCCATCGGCTCGAGCTTCTTCCGCGCGCCCTCGGGCGAGGTCGGCCTGCAGGCCGAGTACTGGGCGAACCCCTCGTTCGACGGCGAACCGCTGGTGTCCCGGATCGACGGCCAGGTCGAGCTGATGCACGGCTTCCACAACTTCCCCGGCTTCAACGCCGCGTCGGCCCGGTACGAGAAGCTCCCGACGGAGCTGAACGCGCAGATGTCGGCGCGCTACACCGGAACCCTGACGGTGCCGGTCACGGGCTCCTACCGCTTCGTCATCACGACGCTCGGCTCGTACACGTTCGAGCTCGACGGCAGGGTGGTGGCGGCATCGGGATCCGCCGAGGTCGTCGCCGACACGGACACCGTGATCGACCTCGTGGCGGCCGAGGCCGCCGAGAGCCCCGCCGAGGACGAGCCCCGCCCGTACGGCTGGGGCGGAGACGGCGGGCAGCCCGACGTCTCGGTCGACGAGGTCGTCGTGCGGCTGCAGGCCGGGCGCGCCTACGGGATCCGGATGTCCTATGCCGCCGACCACCCCTCCCAGGGGTTCCTGCTCGGGGCGAAGCTGCGGCTCGGCTGGGTGCCGCCGGCCGGGGTCTTCTCGCCCGACGTGGCGCGCGCGGCCGAGGCCGCGGCCGCCGCCGACGTCGCCGTGGTCGTCGTGCGCAGCTATGAGGCGGAAGCCGACGACCGCCCGAGCATGCAGCTGCCGTGCGGCCAGAACGACCTGATCCGCGCGGTGCTCGCGGCGAACCCGCGCACCGTCGTCGTGCTGATGACCGGTGCGCCCGTCGACGTCACGGGGTGGGGAGCGGACCCGGCCGCGCTGCTGCAGGCGTGGTATCCGGGGCAGGCGCAGGGCGATGCGCTCGCACGGGTGCTCACCGGTGCTGCGGAGCCCGGCGGACGGCTGCCGCTGACCCTTCCGGTCGCCCTCTCGCAGACGCCCGCCCGCGACGCCCGCACCTATCCGGGGGTGGACGGCCGGGTGCACTACGACGAGGGGGTGCTCGTCGGGTATCGCGCGTTCGATGCTCACGACCTGGAGCCCGCCTTCCCGTTCGGGCACGGCCTGGGCTACACGACGTGGGAGTTCGAGGATCTCGTCGTCGTGCCGTCGGACGGCGATGAGGCGGGCACCGCGACCGTGACCGTGCGCAACACCGGCGGGCGCCCGGGAGCGGTCGTCGTCCAGGTCTATGCGGGCGACGTCGTCGCTCCCGTGCCGATGCCGCCGCAGCAGCTCGCCGGGTTCGCGAAGGTGCGGGTGGACCCCGGCGGCTCCGAGCGCGTCACCGTGCGCATCCCCCGGAGGACCGTCTCCTACTACGACGTCGACGCGCACGGCTGGGCGCCGGCGGCCGGCACCGCCGAGATCCGGGTCGGAGCCTCATCCCGTGACATCCGTGTGAGCGCGCCGCTCGCGCTCTGAGCCGCCGATCCGCGCAAGACCCCCGAACGGGATCCGGGTGCACCGTCGCGCCCGGATCCTCCACCCTCAAGGAGAAGAAGAATGAAGAAGAGCATCATCCGCACCGCGGCCGTCACCGCCGCGCTGCTCGCGGCGACCACCCTCACGGCCGTCTCGGCAGCGGCCGCGCAGCCGTCGACCGCCGTCGGAGCCGGCAACAGCAAGCCGGACCGCGTCGTCACGATCTACCTGACCCGGCACGGCCGCACCATCCTGAACCAGACCGACACGGTGCAGGGCTGGTCGGACTCGCCGCTGCTCGTCGGCACGAAGCCGATCGCGACGGCGCCGGTCGGCAAGCTCGACGAGGGGCGTCCGCTCGCCGCCGCCGTGGGAAAGAACCTCGCCGCCGCCGTCGGCCGGTTCGCCGCCGCCTACTCGGCCGACGGGAAGCGGCACTTCGAGACCGCGACCTATGCGCTGGAGGGCGCGGGGCAGTCGAAGCTGACCGTGACCCAGGACGCCCGGCTGCGCGAGGTGAACTTCGGCAAGTACGAGGGCAAGGAGAACAAGGAGCTGTGGACGGCCGCGACCGAGCATCTCGGCTACACGATCGACCATGACGCGGCCCCGCTCGCCCCGGCCGACGCCAACGGGCAGAACGGCGGGTGGCAGACGATGCAGGGCATCGCGATCGCCCAGCACGGCCTGTACGGGATGATGACGGCGATCAAGGCCGTCGCCGACGCCCCGGAGCTGGGTCTGCCGGCCGAGGACTGCTCGGACGTCGACGCGCGCATGACCGACGCCCTCACCGAGATCGCCACCAAGGCCGTGAACAAGAACGACAAGACCGTGTTCGTCGTCTCCAGCGGCCTCTCGATCTCGTGCTTCGCGGGCGCCCCGGACATGCGCGACACGACGGGCGCCGCCCCGACGATGCCGCCGGCCGGCGTGCCCAACCTCGGCGTGACGAAGGTGATCTACAAGAACGGATCCTTCACGATCGACGGCCCCATCGGCAGCAAGGCCTACTACCCGCAGCCCTGAGCGCACGCGGCACGGGCGCAGCGCGGGATCCGCTCCCGCGCTGCGCCCGGATCCGGGAACGCGCGGTGCCGCCGATGAGGATGGGGAGTTCTCCCCATTGGCGGCGCGGACGCCATGCGGGAGGCTCGGCGCAGGACGTGGAACGCGTCCGCCCGGACGATCGGAGGAGATCATGAAGAAGCTCGGACTCGGCAGGAAGCTGGTTCTCGCGGGTGCGCTGTCGGGCGCGCTGGTGCTCGGGACGGTCATCCCGGCGAACGCGTACTCCGTCACCTCGATGGGGCCCTACGGCACCTATGCGAAGTGCAAGGCGGCGGAGCGGACCTACAACTCGTCGTGGACGAAGGTGCACCGCTCCTGCTATCCGTTCCGCGGCGGCTGGTGGTTCGACTACCGGACCCCGTACGGATCCTGATCCCCTGACCGCCGCTGCGCCCTGCACCGGGACGGGCGCGGCCTATGCCGGGACGGGCCCGCCCTACGCCGGGACGGGCACGGCGGCGCCGCCCGCGGCGATCGACGCGTAGGCCGCGTCCACCACGGCCACGGCGGCGATGCCGTCGGCCGGGGTCACCCGCGCGGGCCGCCCCGTGCGGATCGCCTCCGCGAAGTCGGCGATCTGGGCGCGGTAGGGGTGGTCCTCCGTCTGCGGCGGAAGGTACCCGGCGTCGGCGCCGTCCGCACCGGAGGCATCGGCGCGAGCGGGCGCCTCCGCCGCGGCGCTGTCGTGCGCGAGCACCCCGGCCGACCCCGTCGCCTCGATCGTGGTCCGGAAGGGCGCGCCCTCGCCCAGCCAGCCGCCGTCGATCCGGGTCGTCACCCCGGTCCCATGGCGCAGCTCGACGGACGCCGTCACCGGAGCTGACAGGCGGCCGTCGACGCTCGGCGGATCCTGCCGGGCGACCACGGACGCCACGGGGCCGGCGAGCCACAGCGCCTGGTCGATGTCGTGGATGAGCAGGTCCCGGATGAGACCTCCGCCCGCGCCCTCGTCGTAGAACCACGCCGTGGTCGGGCCCGCGCCGGCACGGCTCAGCCGCAGCGAGCGCAGCGCTCCGATCGTCCCGGCGGCGACCTGCTCCTGGATCCGCCGGTACGCCGCGAAGTAGCGCACCACATGCGCGGGGAACAGCCGCACCCCGGCGTCGGCCGCGGCATCGGCGATCGTCCGGGCCGTGGCGGCGCTCGTCGCGAGCGGCTTCTCGCACACGACGTGGCGGCCGCGGGCGACCGCGCGCAGGGCCAGATCGAGGTGCGTGGGAGTGGGGGTCAGGATCCCCACGACGTCGACGCGGTCGATGAGCGCCTCGGCGTCCTCGGCGATCGCCACGCCGAACCGCGCCGCGAGCGCCTCGGGCCGGGACCGCGACGAGATCACGCAGTCGGCGCCGAGCGCCTGCCAGGCATCGAGGTGCGCGGCGGCGATCCCGCCGGCGCCGATGAGGCCGACGCGCAGCGGGGCCTGATCCACCATCGGCTCAGGGCTCCTGGCGCGGCAGCGGGGCGGCCTGCCGGAGCGGATCCGTGCGCGGCTCCCGCACCGGCAGCGGTTCCGGGAGCGGGGCGGGAGCCTCGTGCGCGACCGGTTCCGTCGCGGTCCCCTCGGCCGAGGCGGCGGGGGCTGCGGCATGGCCCTGTTCGAGCTGCAGAGCCACCTTCTTCTCGAGGTTCTCCACCGCGGCGTCGGAGAGGTCGATGAGCCCGTCGAGCTCCTCGCGAACGCGTCGATAGGCCGTCTGGCGCTCAGCCGGAGTCGCCGACTGATCGACGGCGACCTTCAGCATGTGCTGGGCGCGTTCGAGACGCTTGCGCTCGTCGTCGGTGAAGGTGGAGTCGCGCAGGCGCCGCGCGTCCTTCTCCGCGACCTCGAAGGCGACCGCGTAGGCGCCGACCGCGTCGAGGTACTCGGAGACCTGCTGCTCGGCGACCTTGGCGTCCGCGGACGAGGGGCGCAGGGCGTCGGCGGTCTTCTTTGCGCGCAGGAATGCCGCCGTCAGCGGCTGACGACCGTCGCTCATCGCGGGGAACGCGATCATCTTGGCGACGTCGAGCTCATAGTCCAGCCAGCGCGCGGTGATCTCGTCGTGCTCGGCGAACAGCCGCTGCAGCAGCTCCTTCGCGGAGTTCTCCTGCTGTGCGGCGGCCCGGCGCGGCGACAGCTGCGGGGCGACGCCGCCCCGGGCGGCGAACTGTGCGGCCTTGAGTTCGCCCTTGAGGCGCAGGGTCTCCATGCGGCGCTCGTGCCGGCGGCGAGCGCCGATCTCCCACCGTCGCGCGATTCCGCCGGCGATGCCCATGACGGGGAAGATGATCCACCAGTAGTGGCCGAGCCACTGGAGGACCTGCTGCAGAGGATCCATGATGCCCTCAGCCTATGCCGCTCGGATCCGCGCCGTCATCGACGGACGCCGGGTCTCAGCGGTCTCGTCAGATCCGCCTCCCGTCGACCCTCCGCGACGGCGCACGCGGCCTAGGGGTTCAGCCGGCCCGCGGCGACGTCGGCGCGCAGCTTCGGCAGCACGCGCGAGTCGACCGGATCCAGCCCGAGCACGGCGACGAGCTCGAGGGCGAGGGCGGCGTGGCCGGTGGCGTTGGGGTGGAACGGGTCGTTCATCAGCCCCCACGGCACACCGCCCTTGCCGAGGGCGGCGAAGCGGGCGAACACGTCGACGAGGATCGTGTCCTCGGCCGCGGCGACGTCGCGCGTCGCCTGCGCGAACTCCGCGATCCGGCCGCGTTCGGGGGCGTTCGGCACGTCGACGGCGGGCGGCGTCAGCAGCACCGGGATCGCGCCGAGCGTGCGCACCCGGCGGACGAACGCGGTGAGCGAGGCGGCGAACTCCGCGGGCGAGAGGACCGGGAACACGCCCTCGTCGGAGCAGTCGTTCGTGCCGATCATGACCGTCACGACCTGCGGGCGCCACGTCGCGACCCGGCGGTCGAAGTCGTCGAGCAGCTGCACGATCCGCCAGCCGCTGATCGCCGTGTCGATGAGTGCGTCGTGCACGCGGCCGAGCTCGCCGCGCACGACCTCGTGCAGGTGCTCGGCGTAGGTGCGCCCGCCCTGGGTGTGCACGAGCCCGTGCGTGATGGAGTCGCCGGTCAGCACCCAGGTGAGCGGGGCGTCGGCGGCGAGGGCGCGGGCGAGGACGTCGGCGTCGGCGGTCATGGATCCATTCTGGTGGTCCGTCACGGTGCGCGACGCCGCCCGCGCTGTCGCGATCGGCACACGGTGCGACGATCAGCACAGGCGGCACCGGCGGTTCGTGTGCCGATCGTGACAGCGCGTGCTGATCGTCACCTCGGGTGAGGGGTGTCAGCTCCGGCGGAGGGGGAGGCATCCACATGGGCGACCGTGACGCGGATCCGCACGGCGACGGACGCGGTGCTCCGGATGATGCGCTGCGCCGCACGGGCGGTCTCGCCGGCCGGGCGGCTGCGGTCGACGCCGAGGGAGACGTCGACCTGCACCGGCTCGCCCGTGCGGACCACGACGCGCGGGCCCGTGTCGTCGGCGCCGACGAGCTTCGCCGCCGCCTCGCGCAGCAGGACGCCGCCGGACGCGGGGTACAGCACGGCCACCCCGGGCTCGGCGAGCAGGTCGCGCTCGATGCGCGCCGCCAGCTCGGCGGCTTCGTCTTCGGTCATCGCTCGTCGCCTCCGCCCGTCGGCAGGTCTCTCACATCGTGCACGATGATGTCGACCTCGGTGATGTTCAGCTCGGTGTGACCGCGCAGCCGATCGCCGATCTCGGCGCGCAGGCGCTCGGCCAGGGGGGCGAGGGGCCGGCCGTAAGGGACGCTGACCTCCGCCTCGATCCGGATCGGGGATCCGGGCACGGTCACGTCGCCGTCGAGGCGGCACCGGCCGATGAGGACGCCGGGGATCGCGTCGCCGGCCGAGCGCACGAGTCCGCGCACGGCGCCCTCCGTGATGCCGAGGTCGTCCTCCGGCTCGGAGACCGGGAAGGGGATGCGGCGTCCCGCCCGGGCGTCGCGGGCGATGCCGCCGATGATCGAGGCGACCCAGCTCTCGTCCGCCTGCGGCTCGGCCGCGGTGTCCCGGTCGAGGAGCGCGGGGCCGAGGCGGCGCAGCCGTTCGAGCGCGTCGAGGGCGATCCGGCACCCCGGCGAGGAGTCGATCGAGGGGTCGGCGGGCCGGCGGCCGGCGTCGAGGTAGTCGGCCAGCTCGTCCATGGTGTGGCCGTCGAGATCCTCGGGCTCGAAGCCGAGGGGATGCGATCCTGTGCTGTCGTCGCGGGTCATCGCCACTCCTCCATCCGCACGATGATGTGCTTGCGTGCGCGGGCGAGCAGGCCGCGCACCGTGCTCACCGGCTGTTCCAGCTGCTCGGCGATCTCGTCGTACGAGCAGCCGCCGATCTCGCGCAGCACCCAGCACTCGCGCTGGGCGTCGGGCAGCTCCTGCAGCGCGTCGGCGAGCGCGGTCAGCTCGGCCCGCCGCTCGGTGCGCTGCGCGGGGCCGTCGCCGGGGCGGGAGGGCAGCTCGAGGCCCTCCACGCCGTCCAGGTCCAGGTGCGGTCGCGTGGCGCGGACCTCGTCGATCGCCTTCCTGCTGACGATCCGCATGAGCCAGCCGCGCACCCGTCCCGGGTCGTCCAGCTCCGGCAGGCGCTGCCATGCCGTGATGAAGCTGTCCTGGACGATGTCGTCCACGCTCGCGGTCCCGCTGAGGATCCGGCGCGCATAGGCGCGCAGGAGCGGGGTGTAGCGCCGCACGAGCACGGCGAACGCCTCCACGTCCCCGTCGGAGGCGCGACCCGCGATGGTGCGGTCGTCCGCGTCGTCGAGGGCCGGTCTCCCCTCATGGCCGGTCATGGATCACTCTCCCTTCGAGGCGGTCGTTCCTGTCGCGATCATGGGGGCCGCGCCGCAGCACGGACCCCATGATCGCCTGCCGTCCCGCGCGGAGGCGGGAACGGCGTCGACGTGTCACGCGTCCCGATGCCGTCCGACGACGAGGAAGCCGGGGGACCCCCGGTTCTCCGTTCGGTTCGCCGGCTCCGGCCGGGGCGACGCCGGTCACTTCTTGAAGAACCGGCCCGCCTTGTCGGCGACGTCCTGCGCCGCGTCCTTGACCTTCTCCGCGGCGTCCGCGACCGTCTCCTTGACGTCCTCGACCGCCTCCTTCAGGCGCCCCTCCGCCTGGTGCTCACGGCCGCGATCGGCGATCTCGTCGTTTCCGGCGGCCTCTCCCAGGGCCTCCTCCGCCTTGCCGGCGATCTGCTGGCCCTTCGCCTCGGCCTTGTCCTTCAGACTCATGCTCGTTCCTTTCCTCAACCCGGCGCGTCCGGCGCCGGTCGTCGTGATGTCTTTGTGCGTGATGGTCTCTGTGCGCGGGTGCTCATCGTGCTCGGACGGAGGAGCGGAGCCGATCGAAACCGCCCCGGTCCGCGAGGTGCACGACGATCGGCGCCCGCGCGCCGCTCAGTGCGTCCCACTCGGCCACAGCGCTCTGCGCCTCCGTCAGCAGCGCGGTCAGGTCCGCACCGGAGCGCGGGACGACCGAGACCCGCAGGGCCGTCGCTCCCGCGACGCGGTACGCCCGCGTGCGCGTGGAGAGCACGTCGGCGCGCCGACGGAGCGGATCCGTGAGCACCGCGTCCGCGATCGTCTCGTCGACGGCCGTGCTGCCCGCGTCGTCTGCGAACCGCAGCACCGTGCGGGCGCGGCGACGGCGACGCGTCCCGAGGAACGCGAGCAGCGCGACCACGAGGAGGAGGCCGAGGCCCACGACCGCGATCTGCGTCCCGTTCAGGGATCCGCCGGGCAGGGCGATCCGCCACGACCCCACGGCCTCCGCCGCGTCGTCCATCAGGTGCAGTGCGGGCTGCCACCACGGGGTGACGAGCGCGGCCGGCAGGAGCGGACGGGCCGCGAGCAGGGCGCCGAGGAGCGCGGCCAGGCCGGCCAGCAGCAGCAGCGCGCGGTTCAGGATCTTGGTCGAGGAGATCATGCGACGATCCCCTCTGCCGCGACCGTCACGACCGGCCGGGCCGTGAAGCCCAGTCGGCCCAGTGCGCGCCCCGCGGCGTCGGCCGCACCCGTCCGGTCGACGGGCACGCCGCTCACGGGGCGGATGCGCACGAGCACCCGGCGCGCGGTCACGGTCGCCGACACCTGGGACGCCGGAAGCGCACAGCGCTCGGCGACGGCGTGGGCCGCGGCGTCGGCCAGCAGGCCGTCGTCGACGACGAGCTCCACCCGCTCCGCCGCGCGTCCGTGCCGGCGGCGATGCCCGGGCGCGAGGGCGAGGACCACGAGCACGAGGCCCACGACCGCCGCCCCCGCGGCGATCGCTGCGCGCCACGACGGTTCGGCCCAGGCCGTCCGCACACCCGCGGCGCCGGTGTCGATCGTCGATGCGGCCGTCGCGTCGACCCCGGCCCACACGGCCAGGACGGCCAGCGCGGCGGCGGCCGCCAGCAGCACCACGGCGACGACGACCGCGGGGGTCGTACGCGCGGCACGGAGCTCACGGCGCAGCAGGCGCCGGCCCACGGTCCTCTCCCGCTCGTTCATCGCACTCTCCTCGTCTTCTCGCGGCGCACGCCGGAGAATCGCAGATCCACTCCGTTCACCCGTCGCCCCGCCCGTTCCCGCATGCCGCCCACCAGGGAGGACCGCAGCTCGGCCCCCCGCTCCTCGAGCGTGCGCCCTCGCTCGTCGCGCACCGCCAGCGGCAGCGTCACGGCGGCGTGCAGCCCTCCGTTCGCGTCGGTCCAGCGCAGCGCGATCTCGCGGGGATCCGCACCGGACGCGTCCGCGACGATGCCCACCCCGAGGCGGTGCAGCGCACGGGCCGTGAGGATCGTGCGTCCGCGCTGGACCGGTGCCGGCGCGGACGCCACCCCCGCGCTCATGACGAGGTGCGTCGCCCGCGCAGCGCCTGGACCAGTCCGTGCAGGTCGATGTCGCCGCGGACGAGCCGGGCGATCCCGACGCCCGCGAGCATCGCGAGACCGACGAACAGGAAGGCCCAGAAGCCGAAGGCGACCCAGGTCAGCGCCAGCACCGCCCCCACGGCGGCGCCGATGATGCTCGCGTTCACCGGACTCGCGCCTCCTGCGCCTCGTCGTCCTCGTCGTCGGACGGGATGTGCACGTCGTTCACGGTGACGTTGACCTCGGTGACCTCCAGGCCCACGAGCTCCTGCATCGCGGTGTAGACGGCCGTGCGGACCGAGGACGCCAGGTCCTGCAGGGAGACCGGGTACTCGGCGACGAGCGTGACGTCGACGGCGACCTGGCGCTCGCCGACCTCGACGCCGATGCCCTGGGCGAGATCGGTGGAGTTCAGCGCGTCACGGATGGCGCCCACCACCCGGGCGGCCCCGCCGCCGAGCGCGTGCACGCCGGGGACCTCACGGGCCGCGATGCCGGCGATCTTCGCGACGACCGCGTCCTCGATCGTGGTCTTGCCGGTCTGCCCGGCGACGGTCTGTCCCGTGGCGGTCTGCGCGGTCTGCTTGCCGGTGGTGATGTCGTTCGCCATGTGCTCTTCCCCTTCGGTCGTGCCGCCTTCTGCGACGTCACCTCATTGACGGTGGCCGGGACGGATTCGTCACAAAAAAGTTCGGAGAACTCCGCAAAGCGGGATCCGGACAGGATCCGGGCGGGATCCGGACGCGGGGGCGGGTCAGCGTCCGAGCTTCTCGGCGCACGAGACGCAGTGCTCCGCGAAGGGACGCACCTCGAGCCGGGCCGCGGGGATCGGCCTGCCGCACGACAGGCAGACGCCGTAGTCGCCGGCGTCCAGGCGGGCGAGCGCGTCGTCGACTTGTCGTCGCTTGGCCGTCGCGGCGTCGGCGAGGCCGGAGAGACGGGACCACTCGGACGACAGCGTCACGCCTTCGGGGTCGTGCTCGTCGTCGTCATGGGATCCCTCCCGGTCGTGCAGGAGCGCCTGAAGCGCGGCATCGGCCGCGCCGACCTGCGCCACGGCCTCGGCATGGAGCCGCTGCAGCAGGGCGCGGGTGTCGGCGGTCATGGCGTCAGCCTAGGCGCGCGGCGTCCGCCCGTCAGCGTCCGCCGGTCGGCCGTCCGTCAGTGTCCGCCGGTCGGCCGCCCGTCGACGAGGGTGAGCAGCACGCGCGCCTCGAGCAGCTCCTCCGGGGAGACGGTCAGTGGGTCGCGGTCGACCACGACGAGGTCCGCGGGAGCGCCCGGGACGAGCCGGCCGCCGTCGGATCCGGCGGCGCGATGCGCGTGCGTCGTGTACCCCTCCAGGGCCTCGGCGGCGCTGAGCGCCTGATCGGCCCGCACGGGCGCGGATCCCGGAGTCGCCACGGAGCGGCGTCCCTGTGCGTCCGCCATGATCTCCCACGGATCGAAAGCGGCGACCGGCCAGTCGGACCCCAGGGCGAGGACGGCCCCGCTGCGACGCACGTCGGCGGTCAGCCAGGCGCGCGCGGCCCGCTCCGGACCGAGGCGTCGCGACCAGTCGTCCGAGCCGTCGCCGCGCACATGGTGCGTGCAGTGCGTGGGCTGCATGCTCGCCACGATGCCGCTCGTGCCGATGAGCGCGATGACGTCGTCCTCGACCGACTCGATGTGCTCGATGCGGTGGGGGACGCCGCCGGGCGGCAGCGCGGCGAGCGTCTCCGCGACGAACCGGATCCCCTGCTCCCCGATCGCATGGGTCGCCGTCGGAACGCCGGCATGGTCGAACTGCCGCACCCGTGCGGCGTAGGCCTCGGCGGGCGCCCAGGCGGACGCCAGCCCCTCGCCCTCGGCGTCGGGGGACGCCAGCCAGGCGGTGCCGCCCTCGACCGTGCCGTCGATGAAGAACTTCACGCCCTCGATCCGGTAGCGACGGCCGCCGCGGCCCTGCAGGGCGATGAGCGCGTCGACCTCGGCATCCGTCGTCTCGGGCGTCACCCAGGGCGAGATCCGCAGGCGCACCGGCAGGTCGCCGGAGGCCTCGATCGCGGCGAGCAGATCGAGCCCGTCGTCGTCCTGCAGGTCCATGACGTGCGCGGCGGTGATGCCCACGGCCGCCATGTCGGTGAGCAGGCCGCGCAGCTGGGCGACCCGGTCCTCGAATCCCAGGGCGGGGAGCGCCCGCTCCACGATCTCCATCGTCGGGAACTCGATCAGATGGCCGGTGAGGACGCCGTGCTCATCCCCCGCCGCGCCCGATCCGTCGGGATGCGTCACCGGAGCGTCGATCCCCGCGCGGGCCAGGGCCGACGCCGAGGCGATGCCGGAATGCGCGTCGAACATCTTGATGTAGGCCGGGCGGTCGGCGCCGAGCACCTCGTGCAGCGCGGCGTTGCCGATCGGGCGTCCCTCGAACGCGCTCGGATCCAGCCCCCAGGCGAGGAACCACTCCTGCCCGGCCTGCTCCTCGCGACCGCGTTCGAGGGCGGCGACGAGCTCGGCATAGGTGTGCACGCCGGTCAGCGCCAGTCCGCGGACGATCCCGAGGCTGTAGATCGGGTGGCTGTGCGCGTCGACGAGGCCGGGGACGATCGTCCCGCTCGCGTGGGTGATGAGCTCGGTCCCGGATCCGGCGAGAGCGAGGATCTCGGATCGGGGCCCGACGGCGGTGATCCGTCCGTCGGCGATCGCGACGGCGTCGGCTCCTTGGGCGGTCCCGGGGTCGAGCGAGCGCACCCGCGCTCCGATGACGATCGTGTCGATCACCGTCACTCCTTCAGGTCGAGGGTCGGGGTGGGGCGGCGGAAGAACCGCGTGACGACGAGCAGCAGCACGAACCCGATCGCGAGCCAGGAGAGGCCGACGACGAAGGTCATGCCGGAGAGGTTCGTCCACAGCCAGACCGTGAGCGCGAACCCGATGCCGGGCAGCACCAGGTTGCGCACGGCCTGCCATCCGCGGCGCTCGCCGCGGTCCATGAAGTAGTGCTTGATCGTCGCCAGGTTCACGCAGGAGAACGCGATGAGGGCGCCGAAGCTGATCATGTTCGACACCGTGAGCAGATCGGCGAAGAGCGCGTAGAGGGAGACGACCGAGACGATGAGGATCGGGATCACCGGGGTGCCGAAGCGCTTGTTCAGGCGGCCGAACACGGCGCGGGGCAGCACGCCGTCGCGTCCCATCGCGAACAGGATCCGCGCCACGGAGGCCTGCGAGGTGAGGGCGGATCCGATGCTGCCCGCGATGAAGCCCGCGATGAACAGGGTGGACAGCCACTGCTGGCCGAGGGACGCGACGACCTCGATGCTCGCGGTGTCGGCGGAGGTGAACCGGTTCGACGGGTAGGCGATCTGGGCGACGTAGGTGAGCAGGATGAACAGCAGGCCGGCGACGACCGTGACGATCATGATCGCGCGGGGAACGGTGCGGCGGGAGTCCTTCGCCTCCTCCGCGAGGGTCGAGACGGAGTCGAAGCCGAGGAAGGAGAGGCAGAGGATCGCCGCGCCCTGGAACAGGGGGAGGAAGCCGGCGACCGTGCCGTCTCCGGTGAACGGGACGAGCGGGTCGACGCCGTGCCCCGCCGCCGCACCGAGGGAGAGGGCGATGAACGCGACGATGAACACGGTCTGCACGGCGATGATGACGAAGTTCGCGCGGGCGACCGAGACGATGCCGACGACGTTGAGCACGGTGACGACGGCGATGGCCGCGACGATCCAGACCCAGGTCGGGACGCCCGGGAAGCTGCTGCCCATGTACAGGCCGATGATGAGGTAGTTGATCATCGGCAGGAAGAGGTAGTCGAGCAGCAGCGCCCAGCCGGCGAGGAAGCCGATGGCACCGCCGAACGACTGCTGCGTGTAGACGTAGGCGGATCCCGAGTACGGGTACGCGACCGACATCCGCGCGTAGGACCGCGCCGTGAACACCATCGCGACGAGCGTGATGATGTAGGTCGCGGCGACCCGCCCGCCGGTGAGCTGGGTGACGATGCCGTAGGTCGTGAACGCCGTCAGCGGCACCATGTAGACGAGGCCGAACAGCACGAGCGACGGCACGCCGAGAACGCGCTTGAAGCGGCCCTCCGTGACCTGTGCGGTGAGTTCGGTCGGTGAGGCCAGGGATTCGTCGGACGTTGACATGAGGGCTCCTGAAGAGCGGACGCGACATCGCCGTCGGCCGCCAGGGTCAGAGGGTCAAGGTGCTTGAAGAGTAGCAATATCGATAAAGCAAAACAAGAGGGTCTTCGGGAATCAGGTCCGGCTGATGCCTCGAGGGTCGTCAGGCGTGCCCGCGGGTGGAGTCGCGGTAGTGCACGGTGATCGGCACGACGTCGTGCCGCGGCGCGGTCTCGGCGGCGCCCTCGGAGTCGAGCACGGCGAGGGCGGCGAGGGTGCAGCGCCGCCCGAACTCGCGCGGGTGCAGGTCGATCGCGGTGATGGAGGGCCGGGTGAGGGAGAGCACTTCGGTGTCGACCAGGGCGGCGACGAGCAGATCCTCGCCCACCGTGCGGCCGAGCTGCTGAGCGCTGGTGACGACGCTGAGCACGGTGCCGTCGGAGACCGTCACGATCGCATCCACCGGATCCTCTTTGTCCGCCGCGACGAGCTCGGAGACGGCGGCGTGGATGACCTCCGGCGGGGCGGGGTGCTCCAGCTCGGTGATGCGGGGGCGGATGCCGTGGTCGGCGCACCAGTCCTCGAAGGTGTCGCGCACGGTGAGGGCCCAGTAGCCGCGCAGCTCGGGGAAGAGCATCGCGGGCCGGCGCATGCCGCGTTCGAGGAGGTGGTCCATGAGCGCGCGCACCGCGGGCGCGTGCTCGCTGGTGACCCAGGCTCGGGGCTCCGGGAGGCCGTCCGGGGTCGGCTCGCCGGTGACCACGGGAAGGCGCCCGGCGAGCAGCGCGTGCACGCCGGGGTCGTTGAGATCCGGGTCGAGCAGGATCACCGCATCGGCGACGAGCTGGTCGGCGCGGTCGGCGCTCTGCTCGGTGGGCAGCATGACGACCGTCATGCCGGCGCGGTTCGCCTCCTCGACGATCCCGAAGGTCGCCTCCATGTAGTACGACATCGTGGTGCTGTCCGGGGGCAGGCGCAGGGCGAGCATGCCGGTCCGCGATCCCTTGAGATGACGGGCGACGGTGTTGGGCCGGTAGCCGAGCTCCTGGGCGACCTCGTGCACGCGGCGGCGCGTCTCCTCCGACACGCGCCCGCGCCCGGTGATCGCGAACGACGCGGTCGAGCGGGACACGCCGAGCCGGTCGGCGATGTCCTGCAGGGTCACCGCTCGGTCGGGTCGCATGATCTCGAACCTACCCCGTGCGGGCGGGCGCGGCCCTCGGCGCCGGCGCGACCTCGGCCGGCGATGCCGCCCTCGTCGCCGGCGCGGGGAGGACGTTCTGCAGGGACCCGGTGCTGTTCTGCAGGGTGGGGTCTGCCGGGAGCGAACCGGATCCGCCCGCGGCCCCCCTGTTTCCGGCTCGGACGCCCGGCCGAAGGGCGAGGCCTCCCTGCAGAACGACCGAGCCTCCCTGCAGAACGGCGCCCGAGGCGCGGTGCCCAGTGAGCGGTGCCGAGGCGCGGCGCCCGGTGAGCGGCGCCGACGGACTCAGCCCAGCAGCACCGTGAGCACGGTGGATCCGCCGCCGACCAGGATGAGGGCGACGATCACGACCCAGGCCGTGATGCGGATCCGGCGCTGCCGCCGTGCGCTGTAGATCGAGAGGTCCTCGGTCTCCTCGGGAGTGCTGTTCATGAGCGTCCTCGCGGGCCGTCAGGCGCCGACCGGCTCCGTGACGGTCGGACCGAACGCGGCCGGCAGGGTCGCCTGCGCCGTGGCGCGCAGCTCGTCGACGGAGATCGTGAAGACGTCCTGCACCTCGAGCTGCGGGGCGCTGTCCGTCACGCCGATGCGCAGCACCGGGTAGCCCCGGCCCTCGCACAGACCCTGGAACTTCACGTCGTCCTCGCGCGGCACGGTCACGATCACGCGGCCGGCCGACTCGGAGAAGAGCGCGGTCGCGGCGTCCACGCCGTCGCGCTCCATGAGCTCCGTCAGCCACACGCGGGCGCCGACGCCGAAGCGCATGACGCCCTCGGCGAGGGCCTGGCCGAGGCCGCCCTCGCTCAGGTCGTGGGCCGAGGAGATCAGCCACTCGTCGCGCGCCGCGCCGATCAGGCCCGCCAGGCGCTTCTCGCCGGCGAGGTCGACCTTGGGCGGCAGGCCGCCGAGGTGGCCGTGGATGACGTCGGCCCAGGCGGATCCGGAGAGCTCGGTCGAGGTGGTGCCGAGCAGGTAGATGTTCTGGCCTTCGTCCTGCCAGCCGGACGGGATCCGGCGGGACACGTCGTCGATGATGCCGAGCACGCCGACGAGCGGGGTCGGGTGGATGGGCACGTCGCCGGTCTGGTTGTAGAACGAGACGTTGCCGCCGGTGACCGGGGTGCCGAGCTCGAAGCAGCCGTCGGCGAGGCCGTCGACGGTCTGGCCGAACTGCCACATGACCTCGGGGTTCTCCGGGGATCCGAAGTTCAGGCAGTCGGTGATGGCGGTGGGCTCGGCGCCGGTGACGGCGACGTTGCGGTAGGCCTCGGCCAGCGCCAGCTGCGCACCCGCGTAGGGGTCGAGCTGGCTGTAGCGGCCGTTCGCGTCGGTCGAGATCGAGAAGCCGAGCCCCGACTCCTCGTCGACGCGGATCATGCCGGCGTCGTCGGGGAAGGCGAGGGCGGTGTTGCCGAGCACGTAGTAGTCGTACTGGTTGGTGATCCAGCGGGTGTCGGCGAGGTTCGGGCTCTCCAGCAGTGCCAGGAACTGCTGCTTCAGCGCCTCCGGGTCGTTGTCGCGGGGGAGCAGCTCGGCCGCATCGGCCTGCAGCGCGTCGATCCAGCTCGGGTAGGCGACGGGGCGGTCGTAGACGGGGCCGTCGACGGCGACCGTGGAGGGATCCACGTCGACGATGCGCTCGCCCTGCCAGTCGATGATGAGCCGGCCGTCGCCGGTGACCTCGCCGAGCACCGAGGTCTCGACGTCCCACTTGTTCACGACGGCGAGGAACGCGTCGAGCTTCTCCGGGGCGACGATCGCCATCATGCGCTCCTGCGACTCCGACATGAGGATCTCCTCAGCGGTCAGGGTGGGGTCGCGCAGCAGCACGTTGTCGAGAGACACGTGCATGCCGGAGTTGCCGTTCGCGGCCAGTTCGGAGGTGGCGCAGGAGATGCCCGCGGCGCCGAGGTCCTGGATCGCCTCGACGAGCTCTTCGCGGTAGAGCTCGAGGCAGCACTCGATGAGCACCTTCTCGGCGAACGGGTCGCCGACCTGTACGGCCGGGCGCTTGGTCGGGCCGGCCGAGTCGAAGGAGTCGGAGGCGAGGATCGATGCCCCGCCGATGCCGTCGCCGCCGGTGCGGGCGCCGAAGAGCACGACCTTGTTGCCGACGCCGGTGGCGTTCGCGAGCTTGAGGTCCTCGTGGCGCAGCACGCCCACCGCGAGCGCGTTCACGAGCGGGTTCGCCTGATAGACCGCGTCGAACACGGTCTCGCCGCCGATGTTCGGCAGGCCCAGGCAGTTGCCGTAGAAGCTGATGCCGGCGGTGACGCCGTGCACGACGCGGGCCGTGTCGGGGTCGTCGATCGCGCCGAAGCGCAGCGCGTCCATCACGGCGACCGGGCGGGCGCCCATCGAGATGATGTCGCGCACGATGCCGCCGACGCCGGTCGCGGCGCCCTGGAACGGCTCGATGAAGGAGGGGTGGTTGTGCGACTCGGCCTTGAACGTGACGGCCCAGCCCTCGCCGACGTCGATGACGCCCGCGTTCTGCCCCATGCCGACCATGAGGCGCTTCTTCATCTCGTCGGAGACCTTCTGCCCGAACCGGCGCAGGTAGTTCTTGCTCGACTTGTAGGAGCAGTGCTCGCTCCACATCACGGAGTACATCGCCAGCTCGCCGCTCGTGGGGCGGCGGCCCAGGATCTCCCGGATCCGCGCGTACTCGTCGTCCTTGAGGCCGAGCGCCGCGTAAGGCTGCTCCTTCTCCGGCGTCGCCGCGGCGTTGGCGACGGAGTCGGGGACGTGGGTGGTGGGGGTGTTCGGGGTGGTCACGCGGGCTCCTGGAGCGAGGGGAGGCGGGGCAGGATCCAGTCTACCGGCGGCGGGGGATCCGGATCCGCCGGGTTCGGCCCCCGGTCGAGCCGATGCGTGCGGGTGCGACGGGCGCCCGGGTTCTGGTTCCGGCGGGGCGTGACGATCAGCACAGGTCGTGACGATCAGCACACGGGATCCGGTCGAAACCTGTGCAGATCGTCGCACGCTGTGCAGATCGTGACCCCGAAGGACACGACGGGATCCCGCACCCCGTGACGCCGGATTCAGCCGAAGCATAGAATCGGGGGGCGGCACCGTCAGTGCATCGTGCCGACTTGGGGTGCGCGACGGAGCGCAGGAAGCAGGACTCGCATGAGTGTGAAGTATGACCAGGGAGCGCCGGATCCGGCGACGCGGACGCTCGATTCGGTGACCGGCATCAGCAAGAAGGGCCTGCCGACCGGCACGGTCGGCGTGCTCGGTGCACTCGTGATCGGGATCTCGACCTGTGCGCCGGCGTACACGCTGACCGCCGCCGTCGGGCCGGCGGCGAGCGAAGTGGGGTATCAGACCCCCGCGATCTTCCTCATGGGCTTCATCCCCATGCTGCTCGTGGCGCTCGGCTATCGTGCCCTGAACTCGGCGATGCCCGACTCCGGCACGTCGTTCACCTGGGCCACCCGGGCGTTCGGGCCGTGGATCGGGTGGATGGCCGGCTGGGGCCTCATCGCCGCGACCGTGCTCGTGCTCTCGAATCTCGCGGGCATCGCCGTGGAGTTCCTGTTCCAGTCGATCAGCATCCTCGTCGGGGATCCGTCGATCGCGGACCTCGCGGCGAACAAGTTCATCAACATCGCCGTGTGCCTCGCGTTCATGGCGCTCGCGACGCTCATCTCGTACCGGGGCATGACCTCGACCAAGGTGTTCCAGTACATCACCGTGATCTTCCAGATGGCGGTCATGGTGTGGTTCGTCGTCGCGATGTTCGTGGGCGCCGCCGACCCGGCCAACAAGGAGGCGAAGCTTCCGGAGCTGAGCTGGTTCAACCCGTTCGAGGTGTCGAGCTTCAGCGCCTTCGCCGCCGGCATCGCGGTGTCGATCTTCGTCTACTGGGGCTGGGACACGGTGCTCACCATGGGTGAGGAGACCAAGCCCTCGAAGGGACGGCTGTCGACCGAGAGCAAGGCGGCGATGATCCTCGTCGCGATCCTCGTGGTCCTCTACGTCGGCACCGCGACCGCGACGGTCGCCTTCGCGGGCCTCGGCGACGGACCGACCGGGCTCGGCAACCCCGACATCATCGAGAACGTCTTCGCCGCGCTCGCCCACCCGGTCATGGGGCCGGCGGCGATCCTGCTCTCCCTCGCGATCCTCGTCAGCGCGATGGCGTCGATCAACTCGACGGCCATCTCGCCCGCGCGCACCCTGCTCGCGATGTCGCACTACGGGGCGCTGCCTCCGTCGCTGAAGAAGGTGCACCCGAAGTACAAGTCGCCACACGTGGCGCTGCTGCTCTCGTCGATCGTCGCCTCGGTGTTCTACGCCGTGATGCGCTTCATCAGCGAGGACGTCCTGTGGGACACGATCACCGCGCTCGGCATGATGGTCTGCTTCTACTACGGCGTCACCGCGCTCGCGAGCCCCTGGTACTTCCGCAAGTCGGCGTTCCGCGAGGGCTTCGGGTCGATCCTCATGAAGATCGTGCTGCCCGGCATCGGCGGGATCCTGCTGCTCATCGTCTTCGTGAAGACGACGATCGACGCCATGGATCCGGAGGCGGGATCCGGCAGCAACATCGGCGGTGTGGGGTTGGTCGGCATCATCGGCGTGACCGTGCTCGGGCTCGGCGTGATCCTCATGTTCGTGCAGGCGAAGGCGTCGCCCGAGTTCTTCCGCGGCAAGCGCCTCGCGCGCACCGACGCGACGAACGACACGTCGGCGCTGCAGGTGTTCGACGACGGGCTCGGCAGCTAGAGCCTGGCGCACGAGCGCGGCTCCGCAGACGGGTCCAGCGCTCATCAGCCGCCGCGACGGATCGCCGCGGGCGGTGGGCGGTGTCGCGATCAGCACACGATGCGACGATCAGCACACGGCTCAGGCCAGAACATGTGCTGATCGTCACGCGATGTGCTGATCGTGACACCGGACCGTGCCGGGGCTGATCCCGGCAGATCTGCCTTATTGCACCGACCAGCCGCCGTCGGAGGCGAGGATCGCGCCGTTGATGTTCACGGCGTCGTCCGAGAGCAGGAACGTGATCGACGCGGCGAGGTGCTCGGCCGTCGCCACCGTGGGGATCGCCTGCTGGAACGGCGCGAGCCGACCGGATCCGTACTCGGACATATGCGGCGGCATGGGGATCCCGGTCGCGACGCCGCCGGGGGCGACCGAGTTCACGCGGATCCCCTTGGGCCCGTACATGAACGCCGCCGACTTCGTGACGCCGATGATGCCGTGCTTGCTGGCCGTGTAGGCGTTGCCCGACGCGTTGCCGCGCAGGCCGGCCTCGCTCGAGACGTTGAGGATGGATCCGCGTCCCGCCGCCTCCATGAGCGGCAGGACCGCGCGCATGAGCTTGAACGGCGCGGTGAGGTTGATCGCGATCACGCGGTCCCAGACGGCGTCGGGGTCTCGCCGGCGGGCGAGAAGTCGTCGTTGATGCCCGCGACGTTGGCGAGGCCGTCGATGCGGTCGCCGGCCGCGGCGATGACGCGATCGATCGCGTCCTGCTGGGTGAGGTCGCCGGCCACGGTCACGATGCCCGGGAACTCGGCGGCCAGAGCGTCGAGCTTCTCGGCCGCGATGTCGCAGGCGACGACGCGGCCGCCTTCGCGCGCGATGCGGGATGCCGTGGCCTTGCCGATACCCGATGCGGCGCCCGTGACGATCACCGTCTTCCCGGAGAAGCGGCCGGGGGTGACCTGCTCGGTCCAGCCGGTGGCGGAGGTGTCCTCGGGGATCTCGCCGCCGTTCGCGGCGCGCACGAGGTCGTCGATGGCCGACTGCGGCATCGCGCCCTGGCTCATCACGACGAGCTGCTGCAGGGGCAGGCCGAGCACGGGGGCGAGCGAGTCGGCGCTCGCACCGGACTGCGCGAGCAGTCCGCGGATCAGCTCGCCGCCGGTCGGGTCGGCCAGCCAGTCGCCGATGGAGGAATTCGCGGTCAGGGCCATGGGTGTCTCCTTCGTTCGCCGTGGATCCGGATCCGAGGTGCGATCGGGTTTCGCAACGGTGCGTCCACTTATTCCTGAGCGTACACCTCGCTACCCTCGGAGGGTGCCCCGTCCCCGCAGCGAGAACGCCCGCCAGTCCGTCCTGGCGGCGATGCGTCGCGCGCTCGCCGCAGACGGCTATGACGCGGTGACCATCGAGGGGCTGGCCGCGGAGGCCGGGGTCTCGAAGCAGACGATCTACCGGTGGTGGCCGTCGAAGGCCGCGATCCTGGGTGAGGCGCTGCTCGAGGGAGCGCTGCCGGGGGCCGACGTGGTGCTGCCGTTCTCGGACGACCTCGGCGCCGACCTTCGCGCATGGTTCGCCACGGCGGCGGAGCATCTCGCCCGCGCCGAGAACGTGGAGCTCGCGCGGGCGCTCATAGCGGTGACTGCCACGGATCCGCAGCTCGGCGAGGCCTTGAACCACCGGTTCGCGGATCCGATCGTGTCGTGGATCGTCGCCCGCGTGGCGCAGGCACAGGAGGACGGTGCGGTGCGCGCGGACGTGGACGCGGCGGTCGTCGCCGACCAGTTCGTCGCGGCGACGTCGTACGCGGCGCTGCTCGGCCGGCCGCTGCCCGCCGAGCGCGTCGATGCGCTCGTGGACCTGGTGATGCGAGGGATCGCGGCTCCGATCCCGGGACATTGAGCGCACCGCCTTCCCGGCGCGTTGAACGCATCGCCTTCCCCGGGTCGTCGAACGGGTGAGCTTCGGGGTCGTTTGAGCGGGTGAGCTTCGGGGTCGTTAAACGGGGTGAGCTTCGGGGTCGTTGAGCGAGCGAAGCGAGACGAAACGCGACGTCGTTCCGCAAAGACGGCCTGTGGATAACTTCCGAGGCCGTGCGACGGATCCGGCTACCTTGTGGGCATGAAACCTCGGAGCACAGCTCTCGCAACCCCGGCCGGACGCGCAGGCCCGTTGGCTGGGACGTTACGCGCGGGCATCGCAGCGGTACTCGTCAGCGCCGCGATCGGCCTGGCCGGCTGTACCCCCGACCCCGCCCCCCAGCCCACGCCGACACCGCTTTTCGCAAGCGAGGCGGAGGCGTTCACAGCGGCGGAGCAGGTGTACCGGGATTATGTGGAAGCCGCGAATGCGAATCGGAACGGCATCGACACACCAGACTCAACCGAGTTCTTAGTTGGAAGTGCCTTGGAGTCTTCCATTAGCTCCGCGCGAGAGCTTCAGAAGCAGGGTCTTACATTGTCTGGCGACATCAAGCTCGTCTGGTTTTCAGGTATCGGATTTGACTCGCGCGCCTCGGAGGTATCAGCAAATGCTTGCGTTGACGTCTCTGGTACCCGCATCAAAGATGCGAACGGGTCGGATGTGACGCCGGATGGAAGACCACTGACTGTTCCGTTGGCTCTGCGATTTGACCGTTCGGCTAGTGGGGCGCTCGCCATCTCCAGCTCGATGACAGGGACAGTTCAATGCGAAGCGCGATAGCAAGAAGATCGCCGAGTGTGGTCCTGGCCGTCTTCTTGACAGTCTTCCCGTTGCAGGCCGCCCAGGCTGATATCCAAGGAATATCAGAGTGTGACGAGGCTAGGCAGATTATGGGCCTGTGCGGGGAGAACACAGGTAACGGAATCACTCTGGAGGGCCGCGAAACCGGCACCTCGGGCGGCACCGACGGTGGCGGTTCCAGCGATCCAGGTGCATCCGGCGGCGGCGCCCCGACCCCGCAGGAGATCTGTCTGGCGACGCCGGGCCCGCCCAGCGCTTTCTGCCGCTCGCTCACGCCCGTGGGTGTGCCCGTCGGCCAACCCTCCCCGGCGACGCCCGGCTGGAGTGTCACGATGTCCGACCTCGCTCGTTTCGTCCCGGCCACCGCGACCGTCGTCGGCGAGCCGGACAACGTCGCGGTCGTCGGCCTTCCTGCGAACTTCGTCAGCAGCGCCGCAACCGAGACGATTCCCGGGTCGGTCCTCGGACGGGCGCTGACTATCCGATTCACGCCGGTCAGTTATGCGTTCGATTACGGCGACGGTGCACGGCGCACGAGCACCACACCTGGCGCCGCCTGGGACGCGAGCGGTCAACCGCAGTTCACCCCCACCGACACGAGCCACGTCTACAGGAAGCCCGGCATCTTCACGGTGACGGCTACGGTCACCTACTCCGCAGCCATCGACCTCGGAGCCGGCTGGATCCCGATCAACGGCAGGCTGACGGGTCCTCCTGCGAGTCAGCAGATCCGCGTCGTCAAGGCCTACACCGCGCTCGTCGAAGGCACGTGCATGGAGCGGCCTCGTGCGCCCGGCTGCTGAGCGCGGCCACCCCTCGGGCGGCGGATACTCGGCGACTCAGGTCCGGGCGCCCCGCGACTCCCGGATCCGCGGTCCATCAGCAACAGCAGGCGAGAGAGCACCGCGCGCCGGCATCCGGAAGGTCAGAGGCACCGAGCTGCGGAACTCCGAGGCGAAGCGTCCGGTGCCGTGCAGGTCGGCGCCGAGCTCGCGCACCGTCGCGACGAGTTGCGTGAGCTGGTGCGACGAAGGGCCGGCGGGGCCGCCGGTCTGCGCGTCGAGGAGCGCCTTCTGGATCGTCCGGACCGAAGTGATGCGCGTCGGCTGCGCGTGCGCGGTCTCGTCGAGACCGCTCGTCCACAGACGCGCGTCGGGGTGCGAGTAGAACACGCAGGTCTGCACGTAGGGCGCGGAGCCGTGTTGTGCGAGCAGGTGCTGATGGAAACGACGCGCCTGCCGCCGCACCTGCGAGGCGGGGGAATCGGAGCCGAGGTGGGTGCGGACGTCGAGACGCTCGGTGCCGTCCGGCGTCACCGAGATCGCGAATGACGTCGGCAGCGCGTTCTCGTCGAACAGCACCCCGAGCGCTCCCGCGAGCGACGAGGGCTTCTTGCCGTCGAGAATGAGGCCCTTCCAGTTCTTGCTGTCGACCAGTACGACGGCCTTCTCGGTGATCACAAGATGGTCGAGCTGCGCGCAGTACGGGGCGAGAGATCCTTCATCACGCGGCGAGAACACGACGTTGGTCGCGACGATCGCATCCAGCCCCGCCGCCTCACAGGCGTCGACGAGCACCTCACGGGATGCGAGCTCCCAGCGCAGACCGCGGCCGGCGAGGAGCCGGGAGCCCTCCTCGTTGGCGATCGCGGCGTCGCGCTCGGCGGTGAGTGTGCGCACCTGTTCCGCGTGCGCGTCGAGACGCTGCTTCGTCTCGGCGTCGTGGCGGGCGGTCAGCCCGGCGAGCGTCTCGTCGTGCGTGCTCTGCAATTCACGCGTCGCACTGGCCTGGCGCTCGACGAGCGAGCTCTCCTCGTCGGCATAGCGGCGCCGCAGCTCGTCGTTGACGCGCCGATTGCGGCGGCTCAAACCCCACACCGTGAACGCGAAGGCGATGATCAGCACCGCGACGACGACGAGCAGGACCAGAGTGGGGATCTCCATCCGTCCAGCCAATCAGCGTCCACCGACTTTCCCGGCGCGTCGTCCGCGCGTGGCGCAGACCGGATCCGCAACGTCGATCAGACGCGGATGTAGGCGGCCCCATCGAACTGGGCGTCGCTGAGCGCGACGGTCGCGGCAGGCACCGTGATCACACCGGGCTGGAGCTGGTCGACCGGAATCCCGTGACCGCGGAGGCCGCCTTCGCACGCCTCGACCGTGGCGACCTCGGTCGGTGGAAGAGGTGCGGCTCCGGCGGCGACTCCGGGGATCGCCGGCCCGTTCACGATGATGCGGATCCGCGTCTCCGGGCGTTCGCTGTGCAGGATGTCGGCCATGCCGATGGCCCGTGCGACGTCCGCAGGCTGTCCGGACACGTGCAGCAGAACGGTGCGCTGAAGAGTCATGGGGTCATCCTCGCGCATCCCGCTCGATGAATGCGCGGAGTCGCTCTCAGCGGGCGAACACGCTCCGCAATCGTTCCCGCAGGTCCGGGTCGCACACGTAGACGAAGGTTCCCCGCATGCCACGGGTGAGAAGGACGCCGTAGATATTGCGGATGAGCGTGAGCAGCTGCTCGTCGGAGAAACCGCCGGCGAAGGATCCGGTGTTCTCCTTGCCCTTCTTGTCGCGGTAGCGGTTGCGATCGGCGAAGATCCGACCGGTCGTCGGATCCGCCCGCAGGTCGGGCCCGATGATCACCCCCGCGTAGTTGAGGTCGTAGCCCTGCACGGTGTGGATCGAACCGACCTCGTTGAGGGAGCCCGGAGAGTTGATCCAGTCCTTTTCGGCCTTGTTCCAGCGCATCTGCTCGCCGTCGAGGGCGATGTCGAACGCAGCCGGGTTCTTCTTCGATACCCAGTCCCACGCGTATCCTGCGACGAGACGCGACAGGCCTGCCGCGCGGTCGGCTACCCGGATCGCCTCACGCATGGCACCGAGGTCATCGAAGAATCGCAGCTCGTAGTCGCCGAGATCTGGGCGAATCGGATCCTCGCCGCGCAGCGCGGCGCGAACGAAGCCGATGTAGTCCGAGCCGGCCTTGACACGCATCTGGGTCATCAAGTGGAAGTAGTGCTCTCGCTCCTGCGCCGAACGGACTTCCTCTCGAAGGGTCGCCGTCGAGAGATCGTGCGGCCGCACGCTCTGTTCCTCGTCGATCAGCAGAATCTGGTGGCGGCTGCGTGCACGGATCCAATCGAGCTGTGTGTGTTTCGCGTCGTCGGTCCCGAACAGCGCGAAATTGATGTCACGGAACTTTCCGTTCTGCACGCCTGAGGCTTGATTCGCCCGCTGGCCCAGTCGATGCGCCTCGTCGACGAAGACGAGGTCGAAGTCGTCGTCGGCTTCGGCCAGCTGGAAGGGGGTCATGACGCTCTTGGGGTCCAGCCGCGGCGTCTTGGCGAACACCCGCTTCACCGATTCGCGAAGCGACTGCTGCGGGATGACGAGCGCCATGCGCAGATGGGACAGAATCTCGCGGTTTCCCTCGAGGAAGTAGTCGGCGAAGATCGAATCGAACTCGAGATCGTCGTTCGGCTGGTGCGCGTTGATGTCGGCGAGCAGCTTCATGAGGAAGATCGCGATGATGGTCTTCCCCGTGCCCGGTCCGCCCTGGACGATCAGGGTCGAGTCGGAGCCAGGTGCACGGAGGTCCTGGATGAGCGCCTTGAGGATCCCGTCCACGGCGATGTTCTGATCCGTGGACAGCGCCTTGAAGGGCGACAACTTGAACATGTCGCTGTTCTCGATGTCCGCGATGCTCCGTGTGAACAGCCCTTCGGCACGCAGTGCGTCGAAGACGTCTTGGAACGACTTCCGATACGACTCACGCTCGTAGTACTGCGCGTCTGCGGCGAGTCCGGCATTGCTGTTAAGGACCTCGTACTGCGCGTCGCCGGAGAACCACCGGATCAGGTGCGACTCGAGGTCGAGGCACGCAGACTTGTTGAATCGTTCGTCGACGATGACACGGACCGTGTCGAGTCGCGCATCCCGCTTCGGGCCGCCCAGGTGCTGAACCATCCGCTGGTGTGCGTTCACGGTCTCACCGACGTAGAGCCCGGGTCTCGGCCGCCGCTGGGCGCCGTCGATGACATAGACGACAGGCCAATTCGAAAGGCGCGGGTCGTCTCTTGCCTGCTGATCGAGCACGATGCGTCGAAACGGCAGGCTCTCGATGCGGAAGCCGGTCATGGCAGGCCCAGCCCCTTGGCGCCTTCGGGGTTCGCCGACGCTTCAGAGTCGGAATCGGCCCGCTCGGCGTCGCCCGCGCGCTCGGCGGCCAGCTGCGTGTACTTCACCATGCGGCCGCGCGCCTGGTCGGCCGGATACTTTTCGCGCGTCGATTCGAGCTTGCGCAGCACGATCTCGTCGAGATCGACGCCGATTCGGTTCGCCAGGTGGATGCAGTACGTGACGACATCGGCGAGTTCCTCCTCGACGCGCGTCTGGTCGAAGTCGGGCCCCCACTGGAAGCACTCCAGCAATTCGCCGGACTCGATCGAGATGCTCTTGGCGAGGTTCTCCGGCGAGTGGAACTGATCCCAATCGCGCTCCTCGACGAAGTCGTGGAGGGCGGCGAGCGTGGCGGGGGACGGCATGGGGCGAGGCTAACGGATCCTGCCTCCGGTCGAGGAGTGTTCGCGACGAAGTCGGTGCAACGACCTGCCTCGCCCGAGGCCTCCAGGTCGAGCGGTAACCTCGACGGTCCCATGCCGAGCGGTGACGTCTTGCGCTCACTCAGGCGGGCACGACCTCGACTTCGCAGTGCGCTTGCGCAGCCTTGGCCAGCCGGCGGTCGAGTGTCATCAAGGGGCAGTGGAAGGCCTCGGCCAGTGCGACATAGGCCGCGTCGTAGGCGGAGAAGTTATGCCGGAGTGCGAGTATCCGCGGAGCCAGCGGCAGAGACGGGTGCAAGTCGATGGGGATGCGGAGGAGATCGTCGGCGGCGATGACGAGAGCATGATCCTCGAGGTGCCCCCCGAGGTGCAATCCCCGCAAGGCTGAGGCGACTTCGACGGGCAGGAAGTCGGGTGCGAGGAGCGTCTCACCCAGGATGCGCTCATGCAGTCGAGAGGCGGAACCGTGCTCACCGATCAGTTCCACGACGACCGAGGCATCGACGACGATCATCGACCGCGACGACCATCCTGAATCGCCTTCAGGATCGCCGCGCGGGGGACGTGCTGGGGTGGCCGCTGCTCCAGCTCGACAAGCATGTCCGGCAGCGTCGGGCGGGACGCCAGCCGCGTCAGTTCTCCGGTCAGATATTGCTGCAGGGACTGTCCGCGCGCTTCGGCCCGCGCGGACAGCACCGAGTGCACCGCCGGATCGAGGTCGCGGATCAGCACGTTCGGCATGCTTACAGTATGCATGCATGTTCCCCGATCTGACAGTTGAGGATCGCCATGCATGCAGTCTGTACGGGGGTGTGATGGCTGGTGTGTTCCGGGGCTGAATCGGGGGACAACTCGTCGCCGGTGTGGGCGGTGCAGGGCGAAGGTCTCACTGAGACTCTGGAGCGTACTGTTGAGCCAGTTGCTCAATCAAAGCGCACAAAGTCCAACTGAGCTCCTTGTCACTTGTCGGACTGATCTCCGATTTGTCCCGGATCCCCTCGCGGGCGGATACTCGACCCGTCCCGGGCGTCGATCCCGACCGGGGTCCAACAATGAATCCGATTTCCCCTTTCGTGCCTGCCGCCCCCGGCCGCAGCATCGCCGTCGTCGGCGCCGGGCGGCTCGGCGGCGTGCTCGCGCGAGCGCTGCGGGATGTCGGGTTCACGGTGTTCGGGCCGCTGCGCCGGGGCGAGGCGATGCCCGCGGTCGACGTCGCCCTCCTCTGCGTGCCCGACGCGGCGATCCACGACGCGGCGGAGGCCGCGCGCCCGCATGCAGCACTCGTCGGCCACGTCTCCGGCGCGACGGGGCTCGACGACGTCGACTTCAGCGTCCACCCGTTGCAGACCTTCACCGGATCCGAGCCGCCGGCCGTCTTCCGAGGCATCGGCGCGGCGATCGACGGGCGCACGGAGGAGGCGCTCGCGGCAGCGGATGGCATCGCTCGCGCGCTCGGCGCGCTCCCGTTCCGGGTCGACGATGCACACCGCGCCGGGTATCACGCGTCGGCGACGATCGCCTCGAACCTGCTCCTCGCGGTGCTGGATGCGGCAGAGCAGGTGGCCAGATCCGCGGGGATTCCCTCTGCGGAGGCGCGAGCGGCTCTCGCACCCCTCGTGCGGCAGACGATCGAGAACTGGGCTGAGCGCGGCGCGGCCGACGCCCTCACCGGACCGATCGCTCGCGGCGATGAGGTGACGGTCGCGAGGCAGCGGGCGGCCATCGCGGAAGGCGACCCGGAACTGCTCCCGGTCGTCGATGCGCTGATCGCGCAGACCCGGGTGCTCGCCGGACATGCCGGTGACCGCGTTTCGTCTCGCTCCGCTCGCTCAACGACCCCGGGGGAGGGGCGCTCGACGGCCGTGGGGGATGTCCGCCCGACGACCCCGGAGGATGTCCGCCCGACGACCACGGGGGACGCTCGCCCGACGACCCCGGCGGGGGCGAGCCCGTCGGCCGAGAGGACCCGTTCATGAGGATCATCCGCACGATCGCCGAGGTCCGCGAGGCCGTCCGCGAGGCGAAGAGCCAGGACAAAAGGGTTGGGCTCGTTCCCACCATGGGCGCCTTCCACGACGGGCACCTGTCGCTCATGGACGAGGCTCGGAGGAACAACGACCTCGTGGTCGTGTCGCTCTTCGTCAATCCGACGCAGTTCGGTGCGAACGAAGACCTCAGCCGCTACCCGCGTGACGAGGCTCGCGACGCCGCGATGGCCGATGACCACGGTGTCGACATCCTGTTCGCGCCCGAACCGTCCGAGATCTACCCCGACGGCTTCGCCACGACGATCCACATCGCCGGAGTCACCGACGTGCTCGACGGCGCGGTCCGCGGCGCGCATCACTTCGACGGCGTCGCCACCGTCGTCGCCAAGCTGTTCGGCATCGTGGCCCCCGACGTCGCCTACTTCGGGCAGAAGGATGCGCAGCAGGTGCTCGTGGTCCGCCGGCTCGTGCGCGACCTGAACCTCGACGTGCGGATCGAGGCCTGCCCGATCGTGCGGGAGGCCGACGGGCTCGCCATGAGCTCGCGCAACGTCTACCTCGACCCCGCCGCCCGCGCCCAGGCCACCGCGCTCAATCGGTCGCTCGACGCCGCACAGGCACTCGCCGACGCGGGGGAGCGGGACGCCGGAACGATCATCGCCTCGGCCCACGCCGTACTCGCCGAGGCGGGTATCGCTCCCGAGTGCCTCGAGCTCCGCGACGCAGAGACCCTGCAGACGGTCACCCGCCTCGACGGCGACGCGCTGCTCGCCGTCGCCGCCCAGGTGGGGGCGGCGCGGCTCATCGACAACCACACCCTCCGCTCTGCCGACAGGAGAGGCGACGCCTGATGCGACGCACCATGCTGAAGTCGAAGATCCACCGCGCGACGATCACCGGATCCGATCTGCACTACGTCGGATCCATCACGATCGATCCCGACCTGCTCGAGGCGGCCGACATCCTCCCGCACGAGCAGGTGCACGTCGTCGACGTCGACAACGGATCCCGATTCGAGACGTACACGATCGAGGGAGAACGCGGATCCGGGGTGATCCAGGTCAACGGCGCGGCCGCCCGGCTCGTGCACACGGGTGACACCGTCATCGTCATCTCCTACGCCGACTACGCCCCCGAGGACCTCACCGACTACGTCCCGACCGTGGTGCACGTCGACCGGACCAACACGATCATCCAGGTCGACGACGCCGTCGGCACACTGCTCACGGAGGCCCTCGCATGAGCGCGCACGCCGCCCCCACCCGTCGCCTCACGCTCGGCGACCTCGCCGCGAAGAAGGCGGCCGGCGAACCGATCGTCATGGTCACCGCCTACGACCATCCCGGTGCGCAGATCGCCGAGGCCGCGGGCGTCGACATGGTGCTCGTCGGCGACTCCGCCGCGATGACGGTGCTCGGCTACGACAGCACGGTGCCCGTCTCCGTCGACGAGATGGTCATGCTCACGAAGGCGGTCCGGCGCGGGCTCACGAAGCCTCTGCTCGTCGCGGATCTGCCGTTCGGGTCGTATGAGACGTCCGATGCGCAGGCGCTCGCCACGGCCCAGCGCTTCGTCAAGGAGACCGGCTGCGACCTGGTCAAGATCGAGCGCGGCGGCACCTCCGTGCAGCGCGCCCGGGCGCTCGTGGAGGCGGGGATCCCCGTCGTCGGCCACGTCGGGCTCACCCCGCAGACCGCCACCTCCCTCGGCGGCTACCGTTCCCAGGGGCGCACCGCCGAGGCCGCCCTTGCCGTGATCGACAGCGCGATCGCCCTGCAGGACGCGGGCTGCTCGCTGCTCGTCGTCGAGGCGGTGCCGAGCGAGGTCACGGAGGCGCTGATGGCGCTGATCCACATCCCGGTGATCGGGATCGGCGCCGGATCCGCCGCCGACGGTCAGGTGCTCGTGTTCCACGACCTGCTCGGCATCTACGACGGCGGCGCGGCGAAGTTCGTCAAGCGGTACGCGGATCTGCGCACGGCGGCGATCGACGGCGTGACCGCCTATGCCGACGAGGTGCGCGGTCACGTGTATCCCGCTCCCGAGCACACGTACGCCATGCCGGCCGAGGAGGCCGTGCGCCTGCGGGAGCTGCTCGCGGCGCGATAGCACGGGACCGCCGAGGGTGGTGTCCGGCGCGGTGCTTGGACGGCGCCCGGCCTGCGTGTGCGCTTTGCTCGGAGATGTGCCGGTTCTTCGGATCCCTTCCGCGGATCCGTCCGACGTTGGTGTACAACTCCGAAGATGGGGCACGTTGGCGGCGCGG
>NZ_JBBCSV010000008.1:0-5505 GCF_037148715.1 Microbacterium sp. MMO-10
GCAGAAAGGCCACCCTGCGTTGGGTGGCCTTTCTGTTAAAGGAAGTCCGGCGGTGTCCTACTCTCCCACAGGGTCCCCCCTGCAGTACCATCGGCGCTGTGAGGCTTAGCTTCCGGGTTCGGAATGTGACCGGGCGTTTCCCTCACGCTATGGCCGCCGAAACACTATTGACGTGTCTCAAACAAACACAAGCATGTGTGTTGTTGTTTGGTTTTCGACCGTACGTCGAGAACCACAAAGTGGACGCAAGCACCAAGAACGGTGTGTTATCAAGTCATCGGCTTATTAGTACCAGTCAGCTGCACGTGTTACCACGCTTCCACATCTGGCCTATCAACCCAGTAGTCTGGCTGGGAGCCTCTCACCCGAAGGTATGGAAGTCTCATCTTGAGGCCGGCTTCCCGCTTAGATGCTTTCAGCGGTTATCCATCCCGAACGTAGCTAACCAGCGGTGCTCCTGGCGGAACAACTGGCACACCAGAGGTTCGTCCAACCCGGTCCTCTCGTACTAGGGTCAGATCCTCTCAAACTTCCTACGCGCGCAGCGGATAGGGACCGAACTGTCTCACGACGTTCTAAACCCAGCTCGCGTACCGCTTTAATGGGCGAACAGCCCAACCCTTGGGACCTACTCCAGCCCCAGGATGCGACGAGCCGACATCGAGGTGCCAAACCATGCCGTCGATATGGACTCTTGGGCAAGATCAGCCTGTTATCCCCGAGGTACCTTTTATCCGTTGAGCGACAGCGCTTCCACAAGCCACTGCCGGATCACTAGTCCCGACTTTCGTCCCTGCTCGACCTGTCAGTCTCACAGTCAAGCTCCCTTGTGCACTTACACTCGACACCTGATTGCCAACCAGGTTGAGGGAACCTTTGGGCGCCTCCGTTACTTTTTGGGAGGCAACCGCCCCAGTTAAACTACCCACCAGGCACTGTCCCTGAACCGGATTACGGTTCGAAGTTAGATATCCAGAGTGACCAGAGTGGTATTTCAACAATGACTCCACATGAACTGGCGTCCATGCTTCACAGTCTCCCACCTATCCTACACAAGCCACACCGAACACCAATACCAAGCTGTAGTAAAGGTCACGGGGTCTTTCCGTCCTGCTGCGCGTAACGAGCATCTTTACTCGTAATGCAATTTCGCCGAGTTCGCGGTTGAGACAGTTGGGAAGTCGTTACGCCATTCGTGCAGGTCGGAACTTACCCGACAAGGAATTTCGCTACCTTAGGATGGTTATAGTTACCACCGCCGTTTACTGGGGCTTAAATTCTGAGCTTCGCCGAAGCTAACCCGTCCTCTTAACCTTCCAGCACCGGGCAGGCGTCAGTCCGTATACATCGTCTTGCGACTTGGCACGGACCTGTGTTTTTAGTAAACAGTCGCTACCCACTAGTCTCTGCGGCCACCACGCCCTTTTCGGAGTAAATCCGTATAAGCGGGTGGCCCCCCTTCTCCCGAAGTTACGGGGGCATTTTGCCGAGTTCCTTAACCACGATTCTCTCGATCTCCTTGGTATTCTCTACCTGACCACCTGAGTCGGTTTGGGGTACGGGCGGCTAGAACCTCGCGTCGATGCTTTTCTCGGCAGCATAGGATCACCCACTTTTTATCCGCATCGTGTCTCAGCCTGTATGAGAGACGGATTTGCCTATCTCTCGGCCTACGCACTTGCACCAGGACAACCATCGCCTGGCTTGGGCTACCTTCCTGCGTCACACCTGTTAATACGCTCACTCCACCAGATGGGGTCGCATGCCGCCTCACGATCGTCCCCGAAGGGATCCACGCGTCTTGGGATGCTTAGCACTCCTGATTTCATGTGGGCGGTTCTTCGCCGGTACGGGAATATCAACCCGTTGTCCATCGACTACGCCTGTCGGCCTCGCCTTAGGTCCCGACTTACCCAGGGAAGATTAGCTTGACCCTGGAACCCTTGGTCTTCCGGAGGACGTGTTTCTCACACGTCTTTCGCTACTCATGCCTGCATTCTCACTCGTGTAGCGTCCACGGCTGGATCACTCCGCCGCTTCACTCGCCACACGACGCTCTCCTACCCATCAACACGGCTGGACCACGAAGGCCTACCATAAATGTCAATGCCACAACTTCGGTGGCGTGCTTGAGCCCCGTTACATTGTCGGCGCGGAATCACTTGACCAGTGAGCTATTACGCACTCTTTCAAGGGTGGCTGCTTCTAAGCCAACCTCCTGGTTGTCACAGCAACTCCACATCCTTTCCCACTTAGCACGCGCTTAGGGACCTTAGTTGGTGGTCTGGGTTGTTTCCCTCTCGACTATGAAGCTTATCCCCCACAGTCTCACTGCTGCGCTCTCACTTACCGGCATTCGGAGTTTGGCTGACGTCAGTAACCTTGTAGGGCCCATCGGCCATCCAGTAGCTCTACCTCCGGCAAGAAACACGCAACGCTGCACCTAAATGCATTTCGGAGAGAACCAGCTATCACGAAGTTTGATTGGCCTTTCACCCCTATCCACAGCTCATCCCCTCAGTTTTCAACCTAAGTGGGTTCGGCCCTCCACGACGTCTTACCGTCGCTTCAGCCTGGCCATGGATAGATCACTTCGCTTCGGGTCTAGGACACGCGACTGAATCGCCCTATTCAGACTCGCTTTCGCTACGGCTACCCCACACGGGTTAACCTCGCCACGTATCACTAACTCGCAGGCTCATTCTTCAAAAGGCACGCTGTCACCCCTACTAAGGAGGCTCCAACGGTTTGTAAGCAAACGGTTTCAGGTACTATTTCACTCCCCTCCCGGGGTACTTTTCACCTTTCCCTCACGGTACTTGTCCGCTATCGGTCATCTGGGAGTATTTAGGCTTATCAGGTGGTCCTGACAGATTCACACGGGATTTCTCGGGCCCCGTGCTACTTGGGATACTCTTCACGCCAAGCCAGGCATTTCGACTACGGGGTTCGCACCCTCTATGACCGGCCATTCAAAACCGTTCGTCTATACCTGCTTGTAACGCTGAAAGTTCGGCAGAACAATCAGAAAAGTCCCACAACCCCGAGCATGCAACGCCTGCCGGCTATCACACACACCCGGTTTAGCCTCATCCGCTTTCGCTCGCCACTACTCACGGAATCACATGTTGTTTTCTCTTCCTGTGGGTACTGAGATGTTTCACTTCCCCACGTTCCCTCTACCCGCCCTATATATTCAGGCGGGAGTCACTAGGTCGGCACGCCGCCCAGCGGGGTTTCCCCATTCGGACACCCTCGGATCAAAACTCGCTTATCAGTTCCCCGAGGCTTATCGCAGATTGCTACGTCCTTCTTCGGCTCCAGATGCCAAGGCATCCACCGTTTGCTCTTAAAGACTTGAAATCACATGAGTTCATCAAGAATCGGTACCAAACCCTCCGAAAAGGGCCCGGTTCGAAATTGACTAATGATCTTTAAGATCATCAAAACGAGACGACCGAAATCGTCTCGAAGATGCTCGCGTCCACTGTGTAGTTCTCAAAGTACGGGCGGTCCCCCACCCCCTCACCGCAGTGAAAGGCATGAAGGCCAGAAGTACCGCATGTGTTCCCACACCCGGTCCCTCAGGACCCAACAGCGTGCAGGCCCCCGTCTCATCCCCCAGTCCGTTCCCACCGCAAGCGGCGTACTAAAACCAGAAGACTCAACAAGAGCCATGTCAAATGTTCCACCCATGAGCTAACCAGCAGCACACATTCGGTGCTGATCTGGCGCCTGGAAGGCCGAAGCCTCCAGATGCTCCTTAGAAAGGAGGTGATCCAGCCGCACCTTCCGGTACGGCTACCTTGTTACGACTTAGTCCTAATTACCGATCCCACCTTCGACGGCTCCCTCCACAAGGGTTAGGCCACCGGCTTCAGGTGTTACCGACTTTCATGACTTGACGGGCGGTGTGTACAAGACCCGGGAACGTATTCACCGCAGCGTTGCTGATCTGCGATTACTAGCGACTCCGACTTCATGAGGTCGAGTTGCAGACCTCAATCCGAACTGGGACCGGCTTTTTGGGATTCGCTCCACCTCACGGTATTGCAGCCCTTTGTACCGGCCATTGTAGCATGCGTGAAGCCCAAGACATAAGGGGCATGATGATTTGACGTCATCCCCACCTTCCTCCGAGTTGACCCCGGCAGTATCCCATGAGTTCCCACCATTACGTGCTGGCAACATAGAACGAGGGTTGCGCTCGTTGCGGGACTTAACCCAACATCTCACGACACGAGCTGACGACAACCATGCACCACCTGTTCACGAGTGTCCAAAGAGTTGACCATTTCTGGCCCGTTCTCGTGTATGTCAAGCCTTGGTAAGGTTCTTCGCGTTGCATCGAATTAATCCGCATGCTCCGCCGCTTGTGCGGGTCCCCGTCAATTCCTTTGAGTTTTAGCCTTGCGGCCGTACTCCCCAGGCGGGGAACTTAATGCGTTAGCTGCGTCACGGAATCCGTGGAAAGGACCCCACAACTAGTTCCCAACGTTTACGGGGTGGACTACCAGGGTATCTAAGCCTGTTTGCTCCCCACCCTTTCGCTCCTCAGCGTCAGTTACGGCCCAGAGATCTGCCTTCGCCATCGGTGTTCCTCCTGATATCTGCGCATTCCACCGCTACACCAGGAATTCCAATCTCCCCTACCGCACTCTAGTCTGCCCGTACCCACTGCAGGCCCGAGGTTGAGCCTCGGGATTTCACAGCAGACGCGACAAACCGCCTACGAGCTCTTTACGCCCAATAATTCCGGATAACGCTTGCACCCTACGTATTACCGCGGCTGCTGGCACGTAGTTAGCCGGTGCTTTTTCTGCAGGTACCGTCACTTTCGCTTCTTCCCTGCTAAAAGAGGTTTACAACCCGAAGGCCGTCATCCCTCACGCGGCGTTGCTGCATCAGGCTTCCGCCCATTGTGCAATATTCCCCACTGCTGCCTCCCGTAGGAGTCTGGGCCGTGTCTCAGTCCCAGTGTGGCCGGTCACCCTCTCAGGCCGGCTACCCGTCGACGCCTTGGTGAGCCATTACCTCACCAACAAGCTGATAGGCCGCGAGCCCATCCCCCACCAAAAAATCTTTCCAGACACTAACCATGCGGTTGTGCCTCGTATCCAGTATTAGACGCCGTTTCCAGCGCTTATCCCAGAGTGAGGGGCAGGTTGCTCACGTGTTACTCACCCGTTCGCCACTAATCCCCAAGTGCAAGCACCTGGTTCATCGTTCGACTTGCATGTGTTAAGCACGCCGCCAGCGTTCATCCTGAGCCAGGATCAAACTCTCCGTAAAAAAGAAAAGCAAACGAACCGGGGAAAACCGGAACGCCGCGAGTTTGAAACTGACCAAAGAGATGACATCATTGCTGACTTCATCCGAATGCCAACCCAAAAAGAGTTGGTCTTTGATCCAAAGGAATTTCTCAACCAGCCCGAAGACTGGACGAGGAATAAATTGGCATTTGACAAGTGCACGCTGTTGAGTTCTCAAGGATCGGATGCTCCT
>NZ_JBBCSV010000009.1:0-3438 GCF_037148715.1 Microbacterium sp. MMO-10
CTCCCTCTTAACCGGCTATTCCATCCTGGATCCCTTGCGGCGACACGCCGAGCGGGGCGAGGTGCGTGATGTTCTTGGGTTGCGGGTGCAACATGTGTCGCATGACGGACAAGGAAGTCCTGCGGCTCGAGCGGCATGCCGGCGAGTGGGTGCTCGTCGGGGAGTATGCCGACCGGTTCGGGCTGGTGGACGAGTATCTCGCGCATCTGCTGGATCGGAACTATTCGCCAGCGACGGTGCGCTCGTACGGGTATGACTTGCTCGCCTTCTGCCGCTGGCTGACCGAGCAGGAACATCCTCTGGAGGAGGTCACGACCGATGACCTGCTTGGGTTCCTGAGAGCGTGTCGGGAGGCGTCGCTGCCGGGTCGGCCGGGACCGAACGCGGTTGGAATGGACGGGCGCCGACTGGATCAGTATGCGGCGACGACGATCAACCGCAGACTGGCGGCGATCTCGGGGCTGTTCACGTATGCGGGGCTGCGGGACCCTGCTCGGCGCAATCCGGTCCCGCGGGGCAGGGAGGCGCGTTGGCGGACGAGTGGCGAGCGGTCGGGGATGCTCGCTCACACCGTCCGACGCCCCGCACCGCGGTCGGCGTTGCGGCTGCGGGAGCCGCACCGGTTGCCGGTCGCGCTGTCACCGCAGGACGCGGCGACACTGGTCGGGAGCCTGCGCACCTGGCGGGATCGGGCGATCGCGGGGCTGATGCTGTGGTGCGGGCTGCGGTCTATGGAAGTCCTCGGCCTGCACGTGAAGGACGTCGATATCGGCGGCCGCTGGGTGACGGTCACCGGCAAGGGCGACAAGCAGCGTCGCGTCCCGCTGGATCCGGATGTCGCGTCGGTGATCGATGTCTACCTCCTCGCCGAACGTCCCGAGTCGGACTCCGAGATGCTGTTCCTGGTGGGGAAGGGCCCGAATCGGGGCGGCCCGTTGACGGCGGCGGGGTTGCGGACGGTGTTCCGCTACCACCGCGGGCTGACGGGGGTGACTGGTGGGCATCCGCACGCATTGCGGCACACGTTCGGGACGGTGCTGGCCGAGGCCGGCGTCGATCTCGCGGTGATGCAGGCCCTCCTCGGTCACGCGCATGTCGATACCACGGCCCGCTACGTCCACCTCGCTCCCGCTCACGTGAAGGCAGAGTTCGATGCGGCACGCGAACGCATTCGCGCTCAGCAGCGGTGACGGCGGGATCGCCTCGCTGCGAGGCGATCAACTGCGGGACGCTTATCTGCAGCATCTGACGGCGACCGGTCGCGGCAACGTCTCTTATGAGCGGGCCGCATTTCGGTTCTTCGAGACATGGCCGGACCCGCAAGATTGGGCGGCGACGCCGCTCGAGGAGCGATTGTCAGCGGGGTCGGCGACGCGTCCGGTGATCACGTTCTTGATGCTGCACGGCCGGTTGCGGCCGGGATACGACTACCTGCTGTCGCGGAAGCTGTCACCGCTTTGGCGGGAGATCCAGACCAGCCCGCTGCGGGCCGAGATCGACCGGTTCCTTGACGAGGCGGAATCGTTGGGGTTCACCGCCCGCACGCGGCTCGCGACCGGCTCCCAGGTCCCGGCACGGCTGCTGATCCAGACCGGCAGACCGATCACCGCGCTCGCCCTCGACGATCTTGAGGAGTTCACTGCGGCCTGTCGGCGCCGCGAGCAAGCCACGGGCATCTCGCACCGTCACTACCTCTCGTCGATCAGCATGGCGCACATGGTGCTGTTCCATCTCGGCGTCCTCGCTTCCCCGCCCCGCAGCGGCGGACCGGTCCCTTACGAGGAGCGGCTCGCGGAAGTCACCGCGCCGTTGCGGGCCGAGTTGGTCGGCTACCTGGAACGCAAACGCGCGACCTGCGACCGCAAGACCGTGTCGGCGATGGCGACCCGGCTGAAACACTTCGGGGTCTTCATCACCGAAACCGACCCGGCGCTGATCTCGGTGAGGGATCTGGATCGGCGGCGTCACGTCGAGCCGTTCCTGGCGTCGCTGGTCGACGCGGTCAACGACAGAGACGGCGGCCCGATCAGCATCGGCGACCGCAACCGGCGGGTCGTCGCGGTCGCGACGTTCCTCCGTGACATCACCGAATGGGGCTGGGACGCCGCCCCTCCGCGGAGGGTGCTGTTCCGTGACGACATCCCGAAGCTGCCGCAGGTGCTGCCCCGCTACCTCCCCATCGATGCCGATCGGCGGCTCACCGCGGCGCTGATTGAGCACCCCGACAACGAGCTGGCCGCGCTGGCGCTGCGGTTGCAACGCGCCTGCGGGCTGCGGATCGGGGAACTGCTCGACCTCGAGTTGGACTGCGTCCACGAGCTCGACGGGAACGGGGCCTGGTTGAAGGTTCCGCTGGGCAAGCTAGCCACCGAACGCATGGTCCCCCTTGATGACGAGACCCTCGAAGTGATCGACCGGATCACCCAGATCCGCTCACACGGCAGACCGCTCCCGCACCCGCGATACCGGCGGCCCGCGCAGTTCCTGTTCACCTACCTCGGGCGCCGCCTCACGCAGCAAGGCGTCCGCCGCGAGCTCGACCACGCCACCCAGACCGCCGGGCTCGGGCACGTCACCTCCCACCAGCTGCGGCACACCTATGCGACCGCGCTGGTCAACGCCGGCGTCTCCCTCCAGGCGCTCATGGCGCTCCTCGGCCACCAGAGCGCAGAGATGAGCCTCCGCTACGGACGCCTGTTCGACGCGACTGTCCGCGCCGAATACGAACGCGCCCTCGACCTCGCGAAACAGAACACCCCCGCCGCGACGGCAGGAGACCTGGCCGGGCGCACCCAGCTGCCACTCACAGTCATCACCGGCGGCCGCGACTGGAAAGACACCCCGCTGCTGAAGTCCCGCATGGCCGGCGGGTTCTGTCTCCGCGCGCCCGCGCAGGGAGCATGCTCCTACGCGAACATCTGCGAGCACTGCCCCTCCTACCGGCCGAACCCTCGTCCCTGCCGATCCTCGCCGCGCAACGCGTCGACGCGGCCGCGCTGGCCCGTGACGCGGAACAGCGAGGATGGATCGACGAGGCCGACCGCCATCACAAGCTCATCGCCCGCCTCGACGCTCTCATCGCCGACACGGAGACCCAGACCGGATGACCAGCCCCACGCTGAACAAGATCGAACGCGCCTGCGCCGACCTCGCCCAGGACGGCGAGCCCATCACGGTCGCTGCCGTCGCCGAGCATGCCGGAATCGCCAGGTCGACGATCTACCGCAACCCCGAACTGCGCGCCATCATCCAGCACCACAGCCGATCCGCGCCCGACGGCACGATCACCGCGATCACCGACGAACTCGCCACACTCCGCACGACCGTCCAGGCTCTCGCCGCCACCGTCCGTCACCACGACACGCAACTCCGCAGACTGACCCGCGACTGACAGCATTACCCGGCCAAAACCAGCCCCGACCTCGATTAGCCGGATAA
>NZ_JBBCSV010000010.1:0-2472 GCF_037148715.1 Microbacterium sp. MMO-10
GCGGGAGACAACGCCGCCATGGAGTCGTTCTGGTCACTGCTGCAGACGAACGTTCTGAACCAGCAGCGGTGGACAACACGGCAGGATCTGCGGCTCGCGATCGTCGTTTGGATCGAGCGGAAGTATCACCGTCAACGAGCCCAGGACACCCTCGGCGGGTTGACGCCCATCGAGTTCGAAGCCAAGCTAGCCGAGCCGCTCACACTCGCGGCCTAAACCGAACCTGTCACCAGTTCGTTCCTCACGACCAATCTCGTTTGGCAAGCCTGGGTGTCTCGCACTGAGGTAGAAAAAGAACAAGCTCGCGTCTCATCTAGAGAAGCGAGCCTGCCGTGTTACTTCAACAATACGTGGTGCATCCGGCAACATCAAGTAACGGAAACTACGCGGCAGCGGTGGGTTTTGGCCAGGCCGCAACGCCGCTGCAGCTGGTCAGCCGACATCGACGATGGCCATCATGCCAGCATCTTCATGATCAAGGATGTGGCAGTGGTATACGGTGCGCCCCGGGTGACGAACGAAGTCGATGAGCACCCGCACTCGACCTTGGGCAGGAACATTGACGACGTCACGCCAAACCTGTTCGCTGACCGGTTGCCCGTCCGTCTCGATCACCTGCATCGGCCATACGTGTAAATGGAAGGGGTGATCCATGGGTGTGGGGTTCGTGATGAGCCACTCTTCCACGGCTCCCGCAGCAACGCGTTGGTCAACTCGGTCGATGTCGAAAGTACGACCGTCGAATCCGAGATCCATCATGCTCCCGCCACCGCGCATCATCGACCCCATTCCCATGGTGAAGGCAATCTCCCGCCGCCGCGCAACAGGCTGCTCGCGTAGATCCCGAAGAACCGGCGAGCGAACTGGCACCGTATCTGGCGTAGAAGTCTCTTGCCCGGAGACAGTGAGCGTGGCAATGGCCTCAGCTCCGGAGAGGTTTCGACCTCCCATCATTCCCATCCTCATTCCACCACGGTCGTAGCCCAGTGTCTGAAACTCACCACTACCGGCGCTCATGCTCACGAGAAGGTCGGCGCGATTACCGGGAGCCAGGAGCACGTCCCGCACTTCCCGGGGAGCCTGTTCGTGACCCCCGTCGATCCCCAGCAACTCCAGGCGCTGCCCGGGCAAGGCCAAACGTAGGTAACGGGAAGTGCACGCATTGATCACTCGCCAGCGTTCCCGCTCCCCAGGTCGTGCCGACATGTGTGGGCGGTGCTGGCCGTTGACCAATAGGAGATCACCTTCACGGCCCATCATCACGTCCATCCCCGAGGCGGTCGCGATCTGTCCTCCAGCGGTGAGTGAAATGTCGGAGACGACGAGCACCCGCTCTCGACTGACCGGCATTTTTTCATCCTCGACGATAAGTGCACCGTACAAGCCGCCGAATAGCTGGTCAGCGACTGAGCCATGCCGATGAGGGTGATACCAGCACACACCAGACGGGTGATCCTCTGGCAAGGTAAACCGGTAACCAAAACTCTGCCCAGGGTCTATAGAGAGGAAGGGGTTGTCACTATTCCCCGAGGGAGAAACCTGTAGCCCGTGGGTATGCAGGTTGGTTGGGGTGTCCAGTTCGTTACGCAACTGCACCTCGATGGTGTCCCCCGGTCGCACCCACCAGGTTCTCCCCGGCAATGTGCCCCCGTAGGTCAAGGCCTGTACCTGTCGCCCGGCGATGGTCACCTCGCGACGAGCGGCGACAAGATCCACCTGCAGCAAACCACCGCTGCTGCGTAACACCTCTGGCTCAACCAGCAGATCACCATCAGCCACGCGCCCACCCCAGGGAAGACCTGTCTGAGAGAGACCGATCCCTCCAATAGCGACACCGAGCCCTCCCACAGCCCCGAGCTGGAGCGCCTGTCGACGGGTGATCGGTTTCATGCGTCAGGTGCTCCGTCGAGTCGTTGACGTCGCTCGTCGTACTCACTGGTGTCAATTTCTCCACGGGCATAGCGCTCATCCAGCAACTCACGAGCCCCACTGGTCCCGATGCGATGAGGTGTCTGTCGAGGCCCACGTGCGGCGAAGACTCGAACAAGAACCACGATCAGTGTGACAATTCCCACCACGAGCAGGACGAGGAAGACCCAACTCCAGCCCATACCCCACCAGCCCATGTGGCCCCCATTCGACCCCATTTCCCATCACCTCCGAGGTGCTGTATCCAAAGACGGCGCGGCAACTGTTGAGATGATCTCTGAATCGGCCTGACTTTCGTTCCTATTGGGAGCTTTGTCCGGCAGGGGCCGGCTGGGCTGATTCTTGGTCAGCGTAGTACGCCTGCTCGACCTCGAGCGGGGTGCGCATGTCGAGCTCGCCGTGGAGGCGGGAGTTGTTCCACCACCACACCCATTCGAGGGTCGCGAGCTCGACCTGCTCCACGGTCCTCCAGGGACCGCGTTGCCGGATCAGCTCGGTCTTGTAGAGGTTGTTGACCGCTTCTGCCATCGCATTATCGAAGCT
>NZ_JBBCSV010000011.1:0-587 GCF_037148715.1 Microbacterium sp. MMO-10
GCTGATCATGTGCTGCGTCGTCATGTGGGGTCGGTGTTGCATACGTCGCCGGAGCGGATCGTGGAGGCGAATCGGTTGACGGCGCTGACGCGGTGGGGGATCCCGTTGCTGGTCGGGGAGGACTGCATTCACGGGCATTCGTTCTGGCCCGGGGCGACGATCTATCCGACGCAGTTGGGGATGGCCGCGTCGTGGGATCCGGTGCTGGTGGAGCGGGTGGCGCGGGCGACGGCGGAGGAGGTGTCGGCGACGGGGGTGCATTGGACGTTCTCGCCGGTGTTGTGCATCGCCCGGGATCTGCGGTGGGGGCGGGTCAGTGAGACGTTCGGGGAGGATCCGTTCCTGATCGGGGAGCTCGCGAGCGCGATGGTCCGCGGGTATCAGGGGAAGGGGCTGTCGGATCCGACGGCGGTGCTGGCGACGGCGAAGCATTTCGCGGGGTATTCGGAGACGCAGGGCGGGCGGGACGCGTCGGAGGCGGATATCTCACGCCGCAAGCTCCGGTCGTGGTTCCTGCCGCCGTTCGAGCGGGTCGCGCGGGAGGGGTGTCGCACGTTCATGCTCGGGTATCAGAGCACGGACGGGGT
>NZ_JBBCSV010000012.1:0-268 GCF_037148715.1 Microbacterium sp. MMO-10
GGCGGATATCTCACGCCGCAAGCTCCGGTCGTGGTTCCTGCCGCCGTTCGAGCGGGTCGCGCGGGAGGGGTGTCGCACGTTCATGCTCGGGTATCAGAGCACGGACGGGGTGCCGATCACGGTGAACGACTGGCTGCTCTCGGACGTGCTGCGTGGCGAGTGGGGGTATACGGGCACGTTGATCACGGACTGGGACAACGTGGGCCGGATGGTGTGGGAGCAGAAGGTGCAACCCGACTACGCCCACGCCGCGGCCGCGGCGGTCACC
>NZ_JBBCSV010000013.1:0-223 GCF_037148715.1 Microbacterium sp. MMO-10
GGGGGGGGGGGGGGGGGGGGGGGGGGGGGGGGGGGGGGGGGGGGGGGGGGGGGGGGGGGGGGGGGGGGGGGGGGGGGGGGGGGGGGGGGGGGGGGGGGGGGGGGGGGGGGGCGGGGGGGGGGGGGGGGGGGGGGGGGGGGGGGGGGGGGGGGGGGGGGGGGGGGGGGGGGGGGGGGGGGGGGGGGGGGGGGGGGGGGGGGGGGGGGGGGGGGGGGGGGGGGGG
>NZ_JBBCSV010000014.1:0-223 GCF_037148715.1 Microbacterium sp. MMO-10
ATCAGCACGACGACCTCGTGCGCGTCGACGGCGAGGTCGATGCCGCGGAGCACGTCATGATCGCCGAAGCGCTTGCGGACGCCGACCGCTTCGATCACGGGCGCGGTCATACGATTCCTCCGGCCTGCTCGCGCTTGTTCAGTCGTGCGGTGACGACGTCGGTGAACCGGATCATCGGCCAGCTCAGGATCACGAAGAAGAGCCCGGCGACGATGTACGGCGT